>NZ_BAAAHV010000005.1:0-247898 GCF_039525725.1 Amycolatopsis albidoflavus | reverse complement strand
CCGACGCGATCCCGCGTTTCGGTCCAGTCGGTTGGGTGCGGGCGGGAGTGATCGCGGACTGGCTGGGCCGCTCGTGATTCACGGCAGCGTTTGGTCCTATGTGGACAATGGGTGACGACGTCGGTGCTGGCGACGGGCGGTGGTGGTTTCGAGCGGGTGTGGGGGCTGGTTTTGAAGCGCTGAGGTTTCCGAGAACGGCCGGTGCTCCTTTGTGGGGTGCCGGCCGTTTTGTGCGGGGATGGGCTGGGCGGTCGCCGGTGCTGCGGCGTTTGGGGGAGGGGGTGCCTCCTGAATGGGCGACGCGTCGGGGTCGGTTTGCCCAGGATGCTGGGCATGGGCTGCCCCGGTCGCGGGCTGTCGGTGGGTATCCGTATTGTTGCGCAGGGTAAGGCAAGGTTACCCTAAGAAAGGCGGTTCCATGGCGGATGCGCCCTCAGCGCTGGCGGCCTCCAAGCCTGGCGTGGCTTCGGCGGAGTGGCTGGCCGGAGGTTTCGGCGGCGCGGACCGGCTGGCCCAGTTGCTGCCCGCGGCATTGCGCGGGATGGCGGCGGGCACGGCGGAACGCGGCGGTCCGGTCCCGGTCGGTGGCCCGGCCGCGGTGGCGGCGGCACTCGCCCGCGGCCAGTCCTCCGGGCTCGCGCGGCACGGAGTGGGCGCTGAACAAGCCCTGGAAGAGCTGTCTGCCCTGCTCGCCGCCGGATCCGCCGATCCCGCCGACCCGGCGTGCGCCGCGCATCTGCATTGCCCGCCGTTGGCGGTTTCCGTCGCCGCTGACGTTGTCGCCTCCGCGCTGAACCCGTCCATGGATTCCTGGGACCAGGCCCCGGTCGCGAGCGAGATCGAGCGCGAGTTCACCACCGGCCTCGCCCGGCTCTGCTACCCGGATGCCGTCCGTCCGGACGCGGTCATCACGTCCGGCGGCACCGAATCCAATCTCCTCGGCCTCCTGCTCGCTCGGGAATCCGGTGTCATGCGACCGGTTTGCGGGGCGAATTCGCACCACAGCGTCGCCCGCGCGGCGTGGCTGCTTGGGCTCCCCGCGCCGGTAGTGGTGCCGTGTGCGGACGACCGGATGGTGTCGTCCGGGCTGGCCGAGGCGTTGGCGCCGCTTGGCGCGCAGGCCGTAGTCGTCGCGACCGCCGGCACCACGAACACCGGCCGGATCGACCCGTTGCCGGAGATCGCCGAGATCTGCCGCCGGACCGGAGCGCGGCTGCATGTCGACGCGGCGTACGGCGGTCTCGCGCTCTGCAGTGAAAGCCTCCGCTCCCGTGTCGCTGGTCTGGAGCTGGCCGACTCGGTCGCACTTGACCTGCACAAATTCGGCTGGCAACCGGTCGCTGCTGGCGTCTTCGCAGCGCGCGCCGAGACTGATCTGCAGGCGCTCACCGTCCGCGCCGAGTACCTCAACGCCGACGACGACACCGAAGCCGGACTGCCTGATCTGCTCGGCCGTTCGCTGCGCACGTCCCGGCGTCCGGACGCGTTCCGGATGGCGGTCACGCTGCGCGCGCTCGGCACGTCCGGGATCGGTGCGCTGGTGGAACGCTGCTGTGCCAACGCTTCCGGCGTCCACGCGATGGTCGAGGACCATCCTGCGCTGCGGTCTTGGGGAGCACCTGAACTGTCCACAGTGGTCTTTCGGCCGGTGGCGGCGGACGAGTTGCCGGGGTTGGCTGGGGACGACCTGGTCGCGCAGGTACGGCGCACGTTGCTGGAAGACGGCACCGCGGTGATCGGCCGCGGCGCGTTGCCGACCGGTCCGGACGGTGCTTCGCAGCTGTGGCTCAAGCTCACTCTCCTGCATCCGCACACCAAACCCGCTGACTACCGGACGCTGCTCGACGCGGTGGCCACCGTCGCCGTGGACCTGCGCATGAGCGTCACGCGGGAAAGCCCGGTCGCGTCGTGAGGCGCTACGACGTCGCCGGGGTCGGAATCGGGCCGTTCAATCTGTCGCTGGCCGCGCTGGCGGATCCGCTCGACCAGTTGGAGGTCGTGCTGTTCGACACGCGCCCTGAGTTCCGCTGGCACCCCGGGCTGCTCCTGGACGGCGCGACGCTGCAGGTCCCGTTCCTCGCCGACCTTGTGACGCTCGTCGACCCGACCAGCCGCCACTCCTTCCTCAACTACCTGCGCGAACGCGGCCGGTTGCTGCCGTTCTACTTCGCCGAGCGGTTCCATCCGTCGCGCGCCGAGTACGACGATTACGGACGCTGGGCGGCGTCCCGGCTGCCGTCGTGCCGGTTCGGGCACGAGGTCGCCGGGCTGCGTTGGATCGACAGCGAGGAGGCGTTCGAGCTGACCGTCAAGGGCGCGGAACCGGTGCTGGCGGCGGCGGTCGTGCTCGGCGTCGGCACTCAGCCGAGCGTGCCGGAACCGTTGCAGCCCTTGGTTTCCGCGTCCGACGTGCTCGCGCTGCACTCCGCGGACTACCTCACCCGCCGATCCGAGCTGCTCGCAGCGGATTCGGTGACGGTCGTCGGTTCCGGGCAATCGGGAGCCGAGGTGTTTCTCGATCTGCTGCGTTCGCGGTCCACTATGGACGGTCTGCGCTGGCTCGCGCGCACTAATGCCTTCGCGCCGATGGAGTACTCGAAGCTCGGCTTGGAGCAGTTCACCCCGGACTACACGGCGTACTTCCACGGGCTTCCCGAAGCGGTTCGCGACCAGCTTCTTCCGACGCAATGGCAGCTCTACCAAGGGATTGACGCCGAGACGATGGCCGAGATTCACGACGAGCTGTACCGCCGGAGCATCGGCGGCGGCTGGCCAGGTGCGGTGCTGACGCCGGGCGTCGAGGTGGTGTCCGCAACCGTCGGCGAGGAGATCGAACTGGGGCTGCGGCATGTCCAGCAAGGAACGACCGCTCTGCATCGGACATCCGCCGTGGTAGCTGCCACCGGCTACGCGGAGACGCCGACCGGGCCGCTGCTGGAAGGCCTCGGCGACGCGGTCCGCCGCGACGCGCAAGGGCGACTCGTGATCGGTGCCGACTATCGCGTCGAGCTCGACGTGCCAGGGCCGTTGTTCGTCCAGAACGCGGAACGCCACACACACGGCCCCGGCGCGCCGGATCTCGGGCTCGGCGCGTGGCGAGCCGCGGCGATTCTCAACGCGGTATGCGGAAAACCGGTGTACGACCTGCCCGAACGGACGGCGTTCACCACGTTCGGCCTCGACCAGACGGAGGACCAGTGACCCTGACCGACGACGCCGCTTGGCGGGCCGCGGGCTCGCTCGTCACGCATAAAATGCTCGGCGAGTTGTCCTACGAAGCGATGCTGGTGCCGACGCCCGGCGAACCGACGCGGGCGGGGCATCGCAGCTGGCGACTCGACCTGCCCGGCGACGTTTCGTACCGTTTCGAGGCACGCCGAGGCGCGTTCGAATCGTGGACAGTGTTGCCCGGCAGCGCAATCCGGCTTGCCAACGGCTTGGAGACTCCGGCGGACGACCCGCGCACGCTGGTCGTCGACGCGCGCGAACGTCTTGGCCTCACCGGCCTCCGGCTCGCTGACGTCCTCGCCGAGCTGACCTCGACAGTCGCCAACGAGGCGACCCGGCTGCTCCGCGCACCGACCGCCGCCGCACTGTCCACGATGGACTACAACCTCGCCGACGGCCATCTCACCGGCCATCCTCGGCTGGTGCTCAACAAGGGCCGCGTAGGGTTTTCCGCCCGCGACCGCGCGCGTTACGCGCCCGAGTCCGGTGCCGACATCCGGCTGCGCTGGTACGCCGTGCATCGCGATCTCGCACAGTTCCGCAGCGTGGCCGGGCTCGACGCGGAAACCCTGCTGCGGGAGGAACTGGACGACCAGACCCGCGCGGAGTTCACTGCCCGCACGGCTCGTCTCGGAGCTCTCGCCGACTACGTCTGGGTGCCGGTGCATCCTTGGCAGGCGGACGAAATCATCGGCACGCTTTACGCCGCCGAACTGGCGACCGGCCGGATGGCCGAGCTGGGGGAGAGCAGCGACGTCTACCGCCCGCATCAGACCGTGCGGACCTTGGCCAACCGGTCACGGCCCGGCCGCCGTGACGTGAAAACCGCTGTCTCCGTGCGCAATACGCTCGTCTACCGCGGCCTGAACTCGGCGGCGACGCTCGCCGGGCCGTCGGTCACCGAATGGCTGCGCGGGATCGACGCGGCCGACCCGCTGCTGTCCGAGAAGTACCGCTTCGAGCTGCTCGGCGAGGTCGCGAGCGTTTCGGTGCGGCATCCGCTGTTCGGCTCGCTGGAGGAACTGCCGTACCGGTTCCACGAGACGCTCGGTGCGTTGTGGCGCGAGCCCCTCGTCGCCCGGCTCGCCGACGGGGAGCAAGCGATCTCCTTCGCCGCGCTGCCGTACCGCGACGCAGCCGGCGAGACCGTGCTGACCAGGCTGATCACGCAGTCCGGCGACGGTGCGGAGGCGTGGTTGTCGCGGCTGTTCGACCTGCTGCTCACACCGTTGCTGCATTGGCTGCTCCAGTACGGCGTTGGATTTTGCCCGCACGGCCAGAATTTGGTGTTGGTGGTGGACGCGGACGGCCGCCCGTTGCGCGTCGCGATCAAGGACTTCGCACAGGGCGTCGACCTGATGGACGAGGAACTGCCCTGCTACGCGGACCTTCCGCCGGACGCCGATGCCGACATGCTGCGCTGGCCCGCGCACCTGCTCGCCCAGTCGTTGTTCAGCTCTGTCTTCTCCGGTCAGCTGCGGTTTTGGGCGGAGTTGCTGCTGGATGATCTCGACCTGGCCCGCAGCGACTTCTGGGCGTTGGTGCGCGAGGTGGTCGGCCGCTATCGCGACGAAAACCCTGACGTGGCTGAGCGATTCGACGCTTGCCGGCTGTTCGCGCCGGACGTCGAGCGCGTCACGCTCAACCGCGAGCACCTCGCCGGACAGGGTTTCGACAAGGTCGAGCGCGACGACGAGTTCGACGTTCGCTGGGGCCGCGTGCCCAACCCGTTGCACGCGCCCGATCCGGACGGTGCCTGGTGAGCCCGTTCGACCGTCCGGTCGGGCCGCGATCGCTGGCCGTACGCGCGGAAGCGGGCTCGGCGGCGGCGGAGGTGCTGCGTCGGGTGTTGGCCGAGGACAGCGCTCGGCTGATGCTTTTGGTGCCCGATCCGCACGCGCGGTTCGCGGCGGTCGAGCTGGCCGCGCCGTTCGCCGCCGAGGTGCTGGACAGCGGATACGGCGTGTGCAGTTACATCTTCGCTTGGACGCCGGAGCGCGAGCCGCTGCCGGAGACCGGCCCGCTGAAGCCGTATCTCGGCGGGTTCGGCGACCTGCGCGTGCATCTCGACGCGGCGACGGCGTTCCCGCTCGGCGACCAGACCTGGGCGGTCGTCGGAGACACGGCGTTCCCGTCCGGCGAACCGGCGGGGCTCGCACCGAGGACGGTGTTGCGGACCCGGCTGGCGCGGTTGGAAGAACACGGGCTGGTTCCGTCGATCGGGATCGAGCACGAGGTGGTTTTCCGGAACCTGGAAGGAGATCCGCTCACCGGGCACGGCGTGGACTACGCCGTCGGCGGCACCGAACGCCTCGCACCGCTGCTGTCCGATCTGCGCTCCGCGACGGCCGGTCTCGGCGTGGAATCGGCGCGCGCGGAGTGTCATCCGGGTCAGTACGAGGTCGTCCTGCGCCATCGTGACGCGCTCGCGGCCTGCGATGATGCGTTGTTGCTGCAGATGGTGACCCGGCGGGTAGCCGCCGCACATGGTGCGCAGGCCGACTATCTGGCCGCGCCGGAGGCCGGTCAGGGGAATTCCTGCCACGTCCACCTGTCACTGTCCACTTCAGACGGGCCGGTCGGGTTTCCGTTCGCGTTGGGCGCTTTTCTGGCCGGAGTGCTGCGGGACGCGCGGGCGTTGTCCGCGGTGTGGGCTCCGACGTGGAACAGCTACGTCCGGCTGCGCACCGCTCCGTTCTCGCCGCGCGAACTGCGCTGGGGGCCGGATGACCGGACGTCCTCGATCCGGCTGTGCGGCACGTCGTCCGCGCCACGGCTGGAGTTCCGCTTCGCGGGTGCGGATGCCCAGCCGCACCTGGTCGTCTCCGCGCTGATCGCCGCCGGTACGGCTGGTCTGGCCGAGCAGCTGTCACCGCCTGACGCGGGTGTTCTGAGCGGACAGCTGGCGTCGTCGCCCTGGGAGGCGTTGGCGCTGCTGGAGGAGGGGCGGGTCGCCGAGTTGTTGGGGGAGGACGTCGCCGCGCAGCAAGCCGCCTTGGTGCGCGAGGAGCTCGACGCGGCGCTCGGGTCAGTCTCCGATCTGCACCGCCGCCGGGGCGCATTGCGGTCCTGACCAGCTGAATTGGTGTTGACGAGCCGGTGACGACCCGGTCGTGAGGACTTGCGCGGACCGCCGCGAGTGCGCAGGCTCGGGGCCGTGAGCGAATACGAGTACGACCTCATCGTCATCGGCTCGGGCCCGGGAGGGCAGAAAGCCGCCATCGCGGCGGCGAAACTGGGGAAGAAAGTCGCCGTCGTCGACCGGCACGACATGGTCGGCGGCGTGTGCGTCAACACGGGCACCATTCCGTCCAAGACACTGCGCGAAGCCGTGCTGTACCTGACCGGGATGAACCAGCGCGAGCTGTACGGCGCGAGCTACCGGGTGAAACAGGACATCACCATCGCGGACCTGATGGCGCGCACGCAGCATGTCATCGGGCGCGAGGTGCAGGTGGTGCGCGCGCAGCTGCTGCGCAACCACGTCGACCTGATCGGCGGCATCGGCTCGTTCGCCGATCCGCACACCGTCCTGGTCGACGGCAAACACCGCGGCGACCGGCGCACGATCACCGGCGATTACGTCGTGATCGCGACCGGCACCCGTCCCGCGCGGCCGGACCACGTCGACTTCGACGCCGCGCGCGTGCTCGACTCGGACGAGATCCTGGCGATGGAGACGATCCCGTCCTCGCTGGTCGTGGTCGGCGCGGGGGTGATCGGGATCGAGTACGCGTCGATGTTCGCCGCGCTCGGTTCCCGGGTGACCGTGGTCGAGCAGCGCGACCAGATGCTCGACTTCTGCGATCCCGAGATCGTGGAATCGCTGAAGTTCCAGCTGCGCGACCTCGGCGTCACGTTCCGGTTCGGGGAGAAGGTCGCGAACGTCGCGGTCTCCGACGACGCCACCGTGACGACGCTGGTCAGCGGCAAGCGGATCCCGGCGGACGCGGTGATGTACTCGGCAGGCCGCCAGGGCATGACCGGCGCGCTGACGCTGGAGAACGCGGGCCTCGGCGCGGACAAACGCGGCAGGCTGGAGGTCGACGAGCACTACCGGACTTCGGTCGAGCATGTGTACGCGGTCGGCGACGTGATCGGCTTCCCGGCGCTCGCGGCGACGTCGATGGACCAGGGTCGTCTCGCCGCGTACCACGCGTTCGGCGAGCCGGCGAACGACATCGGCGCGTTGCAGCCGATCGGGATCTACACGATCCCGGAGATCTCGTATGTGGGCGCGACCGAGGCTCAGCTGACGTCGTCGTCGGTGCCCTACGAGGTCGGCATCGCGAGGTACCGGGAGCTGGCGCGCGGCCAGATTTCCGGGGACAGCTATGGGATGTTGAAGCTGCTGGTCTCGACGGCGGACCGGAAGTTGCTGGGAGTGCACGTATTCGGCACCGGCGCGACGGACCTCGTGCACATCGGACAGGCGGTGATGGGCTGCGGCGGGACGGTGGATTACCTGGTGGACGCGGTGTTCAACTACCCGACGCTGTCCGAGGCGTACAAGGTGGCGGCTCTCGACGCGACGAACAAGATCCGTGCCTTGGAGCGATTCTCCGGCTGAGCTTCCGCCTCGCTCGTTCGAGGGGTGTTCGAACATATGTTTGACACAGCTTTAGAACATGTGTTCGACTGTTGGGGTGCGTTGGGAACAGTTGCGAGCGGGGAAGGAGGAGCCGGCACTCCCCGGTCTCGGTGCCTTCGGGGATGTGGTGCGCTCGGTGCGGGCACCGGAGTTCGGCGGCGTCACCTTTCACGAGGTGCGCGCCCGGTCCGTGCTGAACCGGGTGCCCGAGTCGTCCGCGGTGCCGTTCCGGTGGTCGGTCAATCCGTATCGCGGGTGTTCGCACGCGTGCACGTACTGCCTCGAAGGCGACACGCCGGTGCTGATGGCCGACGGCCGCTCGAAGCCGATCGCCGACCTGCGCGTGGGCGACCGGATCATGGGCACGCGCGGGCACGGCGTCGCGCGCCGGCTCGTGCCCACCGAAGTGCTCGCGCACTGGACCACGGTGCGCCCGGCGTACCGCGTCACGCTCGACGACGGCACGCGGATCGTCGCCGGACCGGACCACCGGTTCCTCAGCGCGCGCGGCTGGAAGTACGTCACCGGCAGCAAACTCGGCACCGCGCAACGTCCGCACCTGGAGCCCGGCACGGAACTGGTCGGCGCCGGCCGGTTCGCCCGCACGCCGGACGACACGCTCGGCTACCGCGCGGGGTATCTCTGCGGAATGCTGCGCTCCGGCGGTTTCGCCGCGGAATCGGACGCCGCCTCGCGAGCGCTGGCCTACCTGCCCGATTTCGGCTCGTCAGTGGGCTTCATGCGCATCCCGAGGGAGCCGGACGCCCACTGGGCGCGCGGATTCCTGGCCGGACTCTTCGACCTGGCCGGCGGTTACCGGCGCGGCACGCTCTCCATCGCGCACGACGAGAACGAAGTGGTGGACATGCTGTTCGCCGCGCTGGACCGGTTCTCGTTCAGCTACGACATCGTCGGCCACCGCCAGCACCCCGGCCGCAGGCAAGCCCGGCTCACCGGCGGCACCGGCGAGGTGCTGCGTTTCCTGCACCTGGTCGACCCGGCGGTCGAATGGAAACGCTCGCTGGACGGCACCGTCATCGGCGGCGTCCGGCGCACGGTCACGAGCGTCTCGCCGCTGGGGCTGGAGCTGCCGCTGTTCGACATCACCACGGGCACGAGCGATTTCGTCGCCGACGGGATGGTGTCGCACAACTGCTTCGCCCGGAACACGCACACCTACCTGGATTTCGACGCCGGCCGGGATTTCGACACCCAGGTCGTGGTGAAGGTCAACGCCCCGGAAGTGCTGTCCGCGCAACTGAAACGCCAGAGCTGGCAACGAGAACCGGTCGCGATGGGCACGAATACGGACCCGTACCAGCGCGTCGAAGGCCGCTATCGGTTGATGCCCGGGATCATCCGCGCACTCGCCGATTCCGGGACGCCGCTTTCGATCCTCACCAAGGGCACCATGCTGAGCCGGGACCTGCCGCTGCTGGAGGCGGTGAGCAAGGACGTCCCGGTGCACCTGGCAGTGTCACTGGCCCTGCTGGACGGCGACCTGCAACGCCGCCTGGAACCCGGCACCCCCACCCCGCGCGCCCGCCTGGACCTGATCCGCAAAGCCGCCGAGGCGGGGCTGCCGTGCTCCGTGATGGTCGCACCAGTGCTGCCGTACTTGACGGATTCGCCCGAGGCGCTCGACCCGCTTTTCGCCCAACTCGCCGAAGCCGGCGCGACCAGGGTGACGGTGCTGCCGCTGCACCTCCGGCCAGGCGCGCGGGAGTGGTTCGCGGAGTGGCTGAAGCGGGAGTACCCGGAGCTGGCCCCGCGCTACCGCCGCCTGTACGCCAGGGGAAGCTACGCCGACCGCGGCTACCGAGAACGCCTGGCCACGGTGGTGGGCCCACTGCTGCGGCGACACGGGCTGGACCCTCGGGCGCCTCGGGCGCATTCGGAAACCCGAGCTGAGCCGGACCGGCCAGAGGAAGCCCGGGCCGCGGATGCGACGACGGTGCCCGAACAACGAGCGGGGGAGGCGGAGCAACTGCGGCTCTTGTGACTTGCCGGGGCCATGTGACTTGCTGGTGGCGGCGCAGAGCTGGCCCCGCCGCAGGGAGCGGCTGGCGATCCCGTGCCGCGGGCGTCCCTGAGCCCGCTATGCGATTGACGCGGGTGTCCCGGAGCCCGCCGTCCGATTGACGCGGGTGTCCCGGAGCCCGCCGTGCGATTGACGCGGGTGTCCCGGAGCCCGCCGTGCGATTGACGCGGGCGTCCCGTAGCCAGCCGTGCGATCCCTGCGGCGAGGCGGCCGATCGGACAAACCCTGCTTCGGCGCGGGCGGGCGGGCCCGGGGGCCGCCCGCCCGCGGATCGCTGCGAAACGCGCGGCGACCAGCGGGCCATCCCGCGTCTCCACGTGCAGCGCCTGCCTCTCCCGCTAGCCCGAGCCACCTCATCGAGCCCGCCCCGCCAGCCGAATTTGTCGCCCCGCGTGGCCCGGTCTGCCACCTGGGCACTCGCTGCCGCCTCGGCCACGCGGCCTGACCTAGCCCGCGTCACCGTGGACCGCTCCCGCCTGCATTCGCTGCTAACCCGAACCACCCATCAAGCCCGGCTCCACCAGGCGAATTTGTCGCCACGCGCGGCCCGCGCTGCCACCTGGGCACTCGCTGTCGCCCCGGTCACCCGGCCTGACCTAGCCCGCGTAACCCCGCACCTCTCCAGCCCCGCCTCTCCCGCTAACCCAACCCACCCCCTCCACGCCCGCCCACCACCAGAACCCGCCGCCCCTCCACACCCGCCCCCACCACCCCGACCCAAACCTGCCCGCGCCCCTCAGCACCGGGTTCGTTAGCCTCTGTATCCGGCGAAATGCGTGCTCGGCGAAACACCCGGACACGCCGCCGCACCCGAACTTCGTGGACCTAGGGAGAGCAGTCGCAGTGCTCCGCACTCATCAAGCCGGCACTCTGCGTGCCGGGCAGGCCGGTCAGACCGTCACCCTCACCGGCTGGGTGGCGCGGCGGCGCGATCACGGCGGAGTCATCTTCATCGATCTCCGGGACGCCAGCGGCGTCGCGCAGGTCGTGTTCCGCGAGGGCGAGATGGCCGAGCGCGCGCACGCGCTGCGCTCCGAATTCTGCGTGAAGGTCGTCGGCGAGGTGTCGCAGCGGCCCGAGGGCAACGCGAACCCCGACATTCCCACCGGCGACATCGAGGTGCTCGCCACCGAGCTCGTCGTGCTGTCCGAGGCCGCTCCGCTGCCGTTCCCGATCGACGACCGGGTCGACGTCGGCGAGGAGGTCCGGCTCAAGTACCGCTACCTCGACCTGCGCCGCAGCGGTCCGGCGGCCGCCATCCGGCTGCGCAGCGAGGTCAGCCGCGTCGCGCGCGAGGTGCTGCACGGGCAGGACTTCGTCGAGATCGAGACGCCGACGATGACCCGCTCCACCCCGGAAGGCGCCCGCGACTTCCTCGTGCCCGCGCGGCTCAAGCCCGGCTCCTGGTACGCGCTCCCGCAGTCGCCGCAGCTGTTCAAGCAGCTGCTCATGGTCGGCGGCATGGAACGCTACTTCCAGATCGCCCGCTGCTACCGCGACGAGGACTTCCGCGCGGACCGGCAGCCCGAGTTCACCCAGCTCGACATCGAGATGAGCTTCGTCGAGCAGGACGACGTCATCGCGGTCGGCGAAGCGATCGTGAAGTCGCTCTGGAAGCTGATCGGCCACGAGATCGCCACCCCGATCCCGCGGATCACCTACCGCGAGTCGATGGCGAAGTACGGCTCCGACAAGCCGGACCTGCGCTTCGACCTCGAGATCACCGAACTCACCGACTTCTTCGCCGACACGCCGTTCCGCGTGTTCCAGGCGCCGTACGTCGGCGCGGTCGTCATGGCGGGCGGGGCCTCGCAGCCGCGCCGTCAGCTCGACGCCTGGCAGGAGTGGGCGAAGCAGCGCGGCGCGAAGGGCCTGGCGTACGTCCTGGTCAACGAGGACGGCACGCTCGGCGGCCCGGTCGCCAAGAACCTGTCCGAGACCGAGCGCGCGAACGTCGCGGAAGCCGCCGGCGCGAAGCCCGGCGACTGCATCTTCTTCGCCGCGGGCAAGGTTTCCGCCGCGCAGCCGCTGCTCGGCGCCGCACGCGACGAGATCGGCCGCAAGCTCGGCCTGATCGACGAGGACGCCTGGTCGTTCGTGTGGGTCGTGGACGCGCCGCTGTTCGCGCCGGTCGAGGACATCGGCGACGACGTCGCGGTCGGCTCCGGCAAGTGGACCGCCGTGCACCACGCGTTCACCTCGCCGACCCCGGAGTGGATCGACAAGTTCGAGCAGGACCCGGGCAACGCGCTCGCCTACGCCTACGACCTCGTCTGCAACGGCAACGAGATCGGCGGCGGCTCGATCCGTATCCATCGCGAGGACGTCCAGAAGCGCGTGTTCGCGCTGATGGGCCTCGGCGAGGAGGAAGCGCAGGAGAAGTTCGGCTTCCTGCTCGAGGCGTTCCAGTTCGGCGCGCCCCCGCACGGCGGCATCGCGTTCGGCTGGGACCGCATCGTGATGCTGCTGGCCAAGGCCGACTCGCTGCGCGACGTGATCGCGTTCCCGAAGACCGGCGGCGGCTACGACCCGCTCACCGCGGCGCCCGCGCCGATCACCGCGCAGCAGCGCAAGGAAGCCGGGATCGACGCGAAACCGGCTGTCCCGCAGAGCAAACCGGCTGCCGCACAGGAGAAGTAGTGGCCGCGGACAGCGTGTCCGTTGAAGGCGACTGGCGGGGCGGGGTGGGCTAGTGCTGCACCTCAGGGCGATCTGCCCGCCGGAGCGCACTGACGAGACGCTGGAGCTGCTGCGCACCCATCCGGGCGCGGCGCACCTGATCGTGCACCGCGGGGCGTCCGTCTCGCCCGAGGGCGACCTCATCGAGGCGGACATCGCGCGCGAAGCGGCGGACGACATCGTCGACGCGCTGTGCACGCTCGGTCTCGACCGCAGCGGCGGCATCACCATGGAATCGCTGGACACAGCGCTTTCCGATGCCGCCGACGCGGCCGAGGAAGCCGCTCCCGGCGAAGGCGCGGACGCGGTCGTATGGCAGGAGCTGCTCGGCCGCACCGGCGAGGAATCGCGGTGGAACGCCACGTTCCAGGCATTCCTCGCCGTCGCGTGCCTGCTCGCCGCGGTCGGCGTGCTCACCGACTCGTCGGTGACGATCGTCGGCGCGATGGTGGTCGGGCCCGAGTTCGGCCCGCTCGCCGCGATCGCGGTCGGAGTGGTGCTGAGTCGTTGGGACCTGGTGTGCCGGGCCGGGCTCGCGCTGGCGGTCGGATTCCCGGTCTCCATGGCGATCACGCTGCTCGGCGTCCTGCTCGGCAGCACGGCCGGGCTCTTCGACCCGCACGCGATCGTCAACAACCACCAGGTCGATTTCGTGTACCAGGTCGGGCCCGCCTCGTTCGTGGTGGCATTGCTCGCCGGGGCGGCCGGAATGCTCGCGATGACGTCGGCGAAATCGGCCGCGCTCGTCGGCGTGTTCATTTCGGTGACCACCGTTCCGGCGGCCGGTTACGCGATGGTCGCGGCCGTCGCGGGGCGGTGGGACCGGGCCGGTTTTTCGGTGCTGCAGCTGCTGGTCAACCTCTTCGGAATCGTTCTTGCTGCGGCCATTGTGCTGATAGTTCGCCGACGCAAGCAACGTTCCGAGGCATTGCTGCGTCCGCTTTCCCGTGGGTGAATCCGGGCGCGTCCCGGCGCCCGGAACGTTGTGGTCATGGTTGCTCAGTCACGAGTAGGGTCGGTGACAATGACAGTCGACACCTCCTCCGCCGGCGACGCCGGAGTCCGGGCGGAAGCCGGGGAACTCGCCGTCGCCGCGGCCGTCGCGGCGGGCGAGGCGGTGCTCACGCGCCGGTTCGGGAGCGCGATCACGCTGGTTTCGCCGGAGCATCTCTCCGGCAGCGGACCGGCGACAGTCGTCCGGGCGAGGGTCGTGTCGTCCTCGTTCGCGCTGCCGCGGACTTTGGTGGTCAAGCACTATCCCGACCCGCCGGAGCCCGGTCGGGTCGATCCGTTCGCCCAGGAAGCCGTGAGCTACCAGCTGTTCACCGCGTTGGCTCCGGACGAGCGGATGTGTCCTGAGCTGCTGGCTCACGACGGCGGGCATCGGGTGCTGGTGATCGAGGACCTGGGCCGGGCGCCTACTTTGCAGGACAAGCTGGCCGCTCGGGACTCTCGTGCGGCTGAGCGGGCTCTGTTGTCGTGGGCGCGGTCGCTGGGGCGTTTGCACGCCAGTACTGCCAGTCGCGAGGCTGATTTCAATGCTTTGCTGCGGCGGTTGGGCGGGCCGGTGCGGACCGACAACGACGGTTTGTCGGGGCTGGTCGACGACGTTGAAGAGCTTCTCTCCGAACTGCTCGACGTACCGGTTCCGGAGGCCGTCCGCGAACGGGTCGGCGAAGCTGTCGCCCAGGCTCGGTCGGCTGCCTTCCGGGCGTTCAGCCCGGTCGAGCTCGCTCCGGAGAACAACCTGGTCACCGGGTCCGGGGTGCGGTTTCTGGACTTTGAGCGCGGGCGAGTCCGCACTGCGCTGGTGGATGCTTCTTGCCTGCGGTTGCCGTTCGTGTCCGATCCGCGTGCGATGGCGTTGCCTGCGGGGATGAGCGAGGCGATGATCGCTGCTTGGCGGGCTGAGATCGTTGACGTGTGGCCGTCGTTCGCGGATGACGTCGAGTTGGCCAGGCAGCTCACTGTCAGCGAGATGTTGCAGGTCTGGCAGGTGACTCGGGATCTGCTTCCGCATCTTGACTTGAGCAGGCATGCCACGCCGGTCAGCCGGGAGGCGGCGCTGGTTACGTGGTGGCGTGAGCTGGCTCGGCATGCGGGTTATTCGCGGATGACTGAGGTTGCTGAGCATTCGACGCGGGTTGCTGCTGCGCTGGCTGCTCGGTTGGGGCCGCACGCTGATTTGGCGTTTTATCCGGCTTTTCGCTGAGATTCGGCTCGTCGCCTGGCGGCGACATTGGCCCCTTGGTTGCGTGGGGCACCCCGAAGGTTGATTGTGCTGACGGTCTGGGGGTGCTTGTCAAGGCGGGAAAGATGCCTTGACAAGCACCCCCAGACCGCAGGGAGGCTTCGTATCGGGGTTGGGGGAGGGCTGGGTGCCTCGATAGTTGGGTGCACTGGTGCGGGGGAGTGGTTGGGTGCCTCGATCGCGGGTGCACCGGGTGTGGGTTGGTGGGGGGATTTTGCGGCTGCGCCGCGTTGTTTCTGAAAAGCCCCAAATCGGACCTCGGGTTTGCTGGGTACCGGAAGTTCCCGCCGCCGTCCATGTGGCGTTACCTTCCCATCACCGGTGGTGAGTCTCGGTGCCGGATGGTCTTGGGCGTGACCGTGATCAGCGTCGGAGTCACCCCAGCCGCAGTCCGAGAACCGGCCCCGGAATCAGCTCAACCTCAACCTCGCCAGGCTGAGCGCCTGGTGATCCTCGGCGACTCCACTGCCGTGGGGCTCGGCGATCCTCTTCCCGATCGCGGCGGCTGGCGCGGAGTAGGTCCGCTGGTCGCGCATGCTCTGGGCGTTGACGAAACCGGCTACCTGAACCCGTCCTTCACTGGTGCGCGGATGGCCTGTGTGCGTAGTGACCAGCTTCCGCTGGCACTTGCTCACAAGCCTGACGTCGCGCTGGTCGTCGTGGGCATGAACGACACGCTTCGTCCGGACTTCGATCCGGACCAGATTGCTACCGACCTCACTGCGATCGTTCGCGAGCTGACTGCGGTCGGAACTACCGTCCTGCCAGTGCGTTTCCATGACCACAGCAAGGTCTTTCGCCTCCCGCCTTCGCTGAAGCGCGCTCTGAGCGCCCGCGTCGCCGAGTTGAACGAGGCGATTGACCGAGTGGTGGAAACTGAAGGCATCGCCTGCCTGAACCTGGACACCCTGCCTGGGGCTTACGACCTCACCGTGTGGAGCGTCGATCGCTTGCATCCGTCCGAACTGGGGCACCGGCTGCTGGCGCAAGGGTTCGCCGACCTGGCTGCGGCAGCGGGTTACGCGATTCCGGAGCCGCTGAGCCTGACCTGCTCCGGCGGAGTGGAGCCAAGCGCGGCCGGACACTTCGGCTGGCTCGTGGCGAAGGGCGTTCCGTGGCTCTGGCGGCGTGGACGCGAGTTCCTGCCTTACGCCGCGGTCATCATGTGGCGCTCGTTCCGCGAGCGCGTGGGCTGAATACCCGCAACGCCTCCGCGTCTGACGCCGGATTCCGTATGAAATAGTCGTTCCAGTCCTGGATTCCGGGGTACTCCGACGTTTCCGCCAGCTCGTTGCACGCGGCCTCCACGTCATACGCGGTACGCCGCAGTTCGACGCCGGGACCGAGCCGCGCCCAGTGTGCGCCTGTTGTGCCGTAAGGCATTCCGACGCTGCCTGGGTTCACGATCCGGCAGCGGTCGGCCAGTCGGACGAACGGCATGTGGGTATGGCCGCACACGACCGTTTCCGCCGTGACGCCGTCCAGGACTTCGGCCCAGCGCGACAGCGGGCTGTCCACTAGCGCGACCTCTTCGTCGTCGCGCGGGGTCGCGTGGCAGAACAGCACTTCGCCGAGCCCGTCGATTTCCAGCGTGACAGTCAACGGCAGTCCGTCGAGCAGCGCCACCTGGTCCGGCCGTAGTTGCGTCGCCGCCCAGGGGCCGATCGGGTCCGGGATTTTCGTCGAACCACCTGCTGCGAGGGTGACGAGTTCGCGATCGGCGTTGCCGCGCACCCACACCGCGTGATCGCCTAGCGAAACCAGTCGGTCGAGAGTCTGCCGGGGGAGCGGGCCCGCGGCCAGGTCGCCGCACAGGACCACCAGATCCGCGGCCAGCACGTCGGGTTCGGCGAGGACCGCGTCGAGCGCGGGCAGCACGCCGTGGATATCGGACAACACCGCGACCGAGGAGACCATCGCCCCAGTCTGCCCCTCCGGCGGCGCTGCGGGGCCGGGCGAGCGGGATTGTCGGGGTGGTCGGTTACCGTCGTCGGTGTGGCACAGGACGAACTCTTCACGGTGAACCCCGACGCGGGGCCGCCGCCGGAACCCACCGGAGCGAACCCGGTCGAACCGCAGGCCGACCCGGCGACGTCGCCGCTCGCGGTCCGGATGCGGCCGCGCACGCTCGACGAGGTGGTCGGCCAGCAGCACCTGCTGCGGGAAGGGGCTCCGCTGCGCCGGCTGGTCGAGGGGGCCGCCCCGGCGTCCGTGCTGCTCTACGGGCCGCCCGGCACCGGCAAGACCACGCTGGCGAACCTGGTGTCGATCGCCACCGGACGCCGGTTCGTCGCGATGTCCGCGCTGTCGGCGGGCGTCAAGGAGGTGCGCGGCGTCATCGAGGAGGCCCGGCGGCGCCGGCAGTACAACACCGAGAACACCGTCCTGTTCATCGACGAGGTGCACCGGTTCTCCAAGACCCAGCAGGACGCGCTGCTCGGCGCGGTCGAGGACCGGACTGTGCTGCTGGTGGCGGCGACCACGGAGAATCCGTCGTTCTCGGTGGTGTCGCCGCTGCTGTCGCGGTCCTTGGTGCTGCAGCTGCGGCCGCTCACGGATGACGACATCGTCGCGGTGCTGGAGCGTGCGTTGAGCGACGAGCGTGGGCTCGGCGGCGAACTCACGCTCACTGACGAAGCACGGGCGCACCTCGTGCGGCTTGCTGGCGGGGATGCGCGTCGTGCACTGACTGCGCTGGAGGCGGCTGCGGATGCCGCGTCCGCGACGGAGAACAAGACGATCGACCTGGCCGTGGTCGAGTCCACTGTGGACAAGGCGGCTGTTCGTTACGACCGTGACGGTGATCAGCACTACGACGTGATCAGCGCGTTCATCAAGTCGATTCGCGGGTCGGACGTCGATGCGGCGCTGCACTACCTGGCGCGGATGATCGAGGCGGGGGAGGACCCGCGGTTCCTGGCGCGGCGGTTGGTGGTGCACGCGAGCGAGGACGTCGGGCTGGCCGATCCGACCGCGTTGCAGGCGGCGGTCGCGGCGGCGCACGCGGTGCAGTTCATCGGGATGCCGGAGGGGAGGCTCGCGTTGGCGCAGGCGACGATCCATCTGGCTACCGCGCCCAAGTCGAACGCTGTGGTCACTGCGATCGATACCGCGTTGAGCGACGTTCGCAAGGGTGCGATCGGGACTGTGCCGCCGCATCTGCGGGATGGGCACTACGCGGGGGCCAAGCAGCTGGGCAATGCGCAGGGGTATCGGTATCCGCACAACGTGCCGGAAGGGGTGCTGGCGCAGCAGTATCCGCCGGACGAGCTGGTGGGGCGGGACTATTACGAGCCGACGCAGCGGGGCGGGGAGCGGACGTTGGCGGAGCGGGTGCCTCGGCTGCGGCGGACTATTCGCGGGGAGCGGCAGGTCTGAACGGTCTCGCGGGCTGAGTGAAGGTCGCCACTTTCTTCGTGGTGGCGGCTTGGGCGGGAACATTCGGGTGTGTCGCCGGTTGGTCCTCTTCAAGGAGAGGGGAGCGGCGATGACGCTGTTGACCGTGTGGCCTGACGATCAGCCTGGGCATGTGCTTTTGCGGACTGAGGACACTGGGGCGATCGTCGCTGAACTGGGGCGGGTGGGGGCCGGGTTCGCCCGGTGGCCCGTCGTTGAAGGCGTCTCGGAGGGGGACGTGCTGGTTCGGTATCGGGGGTTGGTCGAGTCTCGGGTCGGCGGGGCTGGGGATTTCTCGGTGGATGTTCCGGCTGGGGAGCTCCCGTTCGCGGAGCGGAGCGGGGGCGGGGCCGAGGATCGGTTTTTCGTGCGGGGGGCCGCGGTTTGGTATCTGCATGCCGGGCGTGAGGTGCATGCGGTGCTGTGCGAGGCCGGGGATGTGCTGACGATTCCGGCCGGGGTTCGGCATTGGCATGACGGCGGGCCGGATTTCGTGACTGTTCGGGTTCGGCGTCCTGGTGGGGTTGAGGCCGGGGTGGTGCGGGGTGTGGTGCCTGGGGAGTTTCCTGGGTTTGGGGAGTTGGTCGCTGAGCGGGTGGGCGGGGCGGTGTTGAGCGGGTGACTGCTCGTCGCCTGGCGGCGACATTGCCGTTTGGGTGGGGGCCACCACCCCGAAGTTTTATTGTGCTGACGGTTCGGGGGTGCTTGTCAAGGCGGGAAAGATGCCTTGACAAGCACCCCCGAACCGCAGGGCGGCTTCGGATCGGGGTTGGGGGCGGGGTGGGTGGCTGCATGGGTGGGTGCGTTGGTGCGGTTTTAGGGTCGTGAGGGGAACCCTGAGGGACTCTGAGTCCGTCAGGGTTCCCCTCACGGACGGTGGGAGTGGGGTTGTGGGGCGGTTGGTCCGGTTCGCCGTGTGGGTACTGATCGCGGGCAAACCTCGGGAGCGCTGATCGTGCCGAGTCGCGTGGCTGGCGGCACGATGGCCGGATGACCACAGTCGCATTCCTCGGCACCGGAATCATGGGCCGTCAGATGGCCGTCAATCTTGCTCGCGCTGGGGTGAGCGTGCGGGCTTGGAACCGTACGCGCGCTAAGGCTGAGCCGCTTGCCGCGGAGGGCGTGACGGTTGTTGAGACTCCTGGCGAAGCGGTGAAGGGGGCCGATTTCCTGGTCACCATGCTCGCGGACGGGCCAGCGGTCGCTGAGGTGTTTCGCGGGCTTTCGCTGGAGCCGGGGACGATTTGGCTGCAGACCAGCACTGTCGGGGTCGAGTGGGCTGATCGGCTCGCGGAGGCGTCTGTCGCGGCGGGGGTTCCGTTCGTGGATTGTCCGGTGATGGGGACGAAGGGGCCCGCTGAGCAAGGGCAACTTCAGGTGCTCGCGGCCGGGCCGGACAACGTGCACGACGGGGCTGCGGAGGTGTTCGACGCGATCGGCTCGAAGACTCGCTGGCTTGGCACTGAGCCTGGCACGGCGACGCGGCTCAAGCTGGTGATGAACGCTTGGATTCTCGCGCTCACCAACGGCACCGGCGAGAGCCTCGCCCTCGCGCGGGTGCTCGGGGTGGACCCGCAGTTGTTCTTCGACGTCATGAGCGGCACTGGGTTCGACGTTCCTTACGCGCGGGCGAAGGGGCCGATGATGCTGTCCGGCGAGTATCCGGCCAGCTTCCCGGCCTCGCTCGCGGCGAAGGACGCGCGGCTCGTGGTGGAGGCCGCGGGGCACGCGATCGACGTCGGCGGGGCGGCGGCTGCGTTGGCGCACCTCGAGTCCGCGGTCGAAGCGGGGCATGGCGAGGACGACATGGCGGCGGTCTACGAGGGGATCGTCAAGAAGGGGCATTGAGCAGCGATGCGACCCGGTCCACGCCGATGCCGGAGACGAGCAGGCGTTCCTTCGCGTTTCCGAGCAACCGCGCGGTCCACGGAGTGAAGCCGCCGTCGCCTACTACGGCTGGTCCGGTGCCGAAGTCGGCGGTGACGGTGAAGCAGAGGCCGAAGTAGTAATCGCGGCCGACGGCGCGATCTGAGTCGTCGGAGACCTCGACGTCCGGCAGCGCGTCTTGCACCGAAGCGGCGAAATCGGCGAAGCGGTTGTCCAATGTGGTCACTTGGAAGCCTGCCGCGCGGGCGCCGGCGGCGCGTACTGCGTTGGTGAGGAATCGGGCGTGCTCCACCAGGTGTTCGCGTTCGAAGGCCAGGCTGCCGCGGTCGCGACCGGCGGTGACGGCGCCGAACAGGGAGAAGTGGGCGAAGAGACCGGGGCCTGGGGGCTGGGCTCGGACGACGCGTTGCAGGGTGGTGAGGCGGACCGGTTCAACGCCGGTGCGGCGGAGGGCGGCTTCCAGCGCAAGACCGTTCGTCGGGTCCGCGGCGACCTCGGTGCCGCGGCCGGTCGGGACGACGCGGTGCTGGGCCAGTCCGGCCACTGTGGAGTGAGTGCCGAGCGGGGTCACCGGGGAGAGCGTGACCCGTTCGAATTCCGGCGGGGCAGCGGAAAGCAGGGCGTCTTCAACTCGCCTCAAGGTCTCGAACGGCAATGGCGCGGGGGTGGTGAAGCGGTCCTCGCGGTAGCGGCGCAGGACGTCTGGGCCACGCAGCTTCGCGGCGCGACGCCGGGCTACTTCCAGTTGCAGCGTGGTCAGGTCCGCGCCGGGAAGCTCGGCGAGCACATCGGCGGCGGGGCCGCCCGGTCCGGCGAGCACGCGGGGGAGCGGGCCGTTCGAGGAGTTCATCGCCCGAGCAGACCAGCCCGGACCCGTCTCCGCGACCTGTTTTCCTCCCAGCCAGCCCAGCCGCGAGATCGCGTCGGCGTGTCAGCGAGCGGTGTGACCGCCCCCAGGCGGGCGCACCGCTCGCTAACACGCCGACTTCCAGGCGATCTCGCCGCGGCGGCGAAGCCGCCGCAATCAACAGGGCCCCTAGGCGGGCGCGCCGCTCGCTGACACGCCGACTTCGAGGCGATCTCGCCGCGGGGGCGAAGCCGCCGCAATCAAACACAGGCGGTAACCTCACACCACCTAAGACCCCGCACCACCCGAGGAGGGCCCGTGTCGGCAGGGCAGATCGCCGCGCTGATCGCCGCAGGAGCTTTCGTACTGCTGGTCTTGCTGCTGGCGATCCCGCTGCTCAAGCTCGGCCGCACGCTGGACGAGGCGACGATCGCGATCCGCAAGGCGCACGAGAACAGCGACCCGATCCTGATCGGGGCCAACGAGACGATCACGCACGTCAACACCCAGCTCGAGCGCGTCGACGGGATCACCGCGAACGCGCAGGCGGTGAGCGGCAACGTGACCGCGCTGTCGTCGGTGTTCACCGCGACGCTCGGCGGCCCGCTGGTGAAGACCGCCGCGCTGTCGTACGGGATCAGCAAGGCGATCCGCGCGCGCCGGAAGAAGCAAGAGGCGAAGGCGCAGCGCCCGGCCCGCCGGGGGAAGAAGTGAAGCGGCTGTTCTGGCTCGGGGTCGGGGTCGTCGCGGGAGTCGCGCTGAGCCGCAAGGCGAGCGAAACGGCTCGTCAGGCCACGCCTGCCGGGTTAGCATCGAACTTGGGCGACGCCGTGCGGGAACTCGCGGGCGCCGTCGGTTCGTTCGGCGCCGAGGTGCGCGCCGGGATGAATGAACGGGAACAGGAGCTGCACGACATGGTCGAGGAGCGGACCGCCGCCGTCGCGCCGCCTTCGGGCGCGGGCAGGCACGCCGCACGTCGCCCCGCCCGGCGAGCTCGCCGGGCGGAGGGCTGATCTCCGCGCGCCTTCCGCCGCCTCCGACCCTCGTTTCCTTCCCCGGCCGAAGCCGGGTCTTCAGCACAAGGACGTACCCGTGGACACACACGAGATCACCGACCGTTTCCTGCGCCATTTCGAGAGCCGGGGCCACACGCGCGTGCCGAGCGCCCCGCTGATCCTCGACGACCCGAACCTGCTGTTCGTCAACGCGGGCATGGTCCAGTTCAAGCCGTACTTCCTCGGCGAGGCCCCGCCGCCGTACCCGCGCGCGACCTCGGTGCAGAAGTGCGTGCGCACGCCGGACATCGACGAGGTCGGCAAGACCACCCGGCACAACACGTTCTTCCAGATGGCGGGCAACTTCTCGTTCGGCGACTACTTCAAGGAAGGCGCGATCGAGAACGCCTGGGAGCTGATCACCAAATCCCAGGACGACGGCGGCTTCGGCCTCGACCCGGACCGGATCTGGGCGACCGTCTACGAGAAGGACAGCGAGGCGGCCGGGCTGTGGCGCAAGCTCACCGGCCTGCCCAGCGAGCGCATCCAGGTCCGCGACGGCAAGGACAACTACTGGGACATGGGCGTGCCCGGTCCCGGCGGCCCGTGCTCGGAGATCTACTACGACCGCGGCCCCGCGTACGGCCGTGAAGGCGGCCCGGTCGCCGACGAGGACCGCTACATCGAGATCTGGAACCTCGTCTTCATGCAGGACGTCCGCGGCGAGCAGAGCCCGAAGCTGGGCCACCCGCCGATCGGCGAGCTGCCGAAGAAGAACATCGACACCGGCATGGGCGTCGAGCGCGTCGCGACGATCCTGCAGGGCGTCGAGAACGTGTACGAGACCGACCTGGTGCGCCCGGTGATCGGCCGCGCCGAGGAGTTCTCCGGCCGCCGCTACGGCGCCAACCACGCCGACGACGTGCGCTTCCGCGTCATCGCCGACCACGCGCGCACCGGCGTGCTGCTGATCGGCGACGGCGTCACCCCCGGCAACGACGGCCGCGGCTACGTGCTGCGCCGGCTGCTGCGCCGCATCGTGCGCTCCACGCGCCTGCTGGGCGTGCAGGAGCCGGTGCTGCAGGAGTTCGCGAAGGTCGTCAGCAAGACCATGGGCCCGACCTACCCCGAGCTGGTCAGCGGTTTCGACCGGATCTCCGAGGTCGTGCGCGTCGAGGAGGAGGCGTTCCTCGCCACCCTCACCAGCGGTTCGCGGATCTTCGACCTGGCCGCGGCCGAGACGAAGAAGGGCGGCGGCGACGTCCTCGCCGGCGACAAGGCGTTCCAGCTGCACGACACCTACGGCTTCCCGATCGACCTGACCCTCGAGATGGCCGCCGAACAGGGCCTGACCGTGGACGAGGCCGGCTTCCGCACGCTCATGGAGGAGCAGCGCAAGCGCGCGAAGGCGGACGCGGCGTCGCGCAAGAGCGGCCACGGCGACCTGTCCGAGTACCGCAAGGTGCTGGAGCAGCACGGCGAAACCCAGTTCCTCGGCTACACCGAGCTGCAGGCGGACGCGAAGGTCGTCGGCCTGCTCGAGGACGGCCTGCCGGTGCGCAGCGTCGCCGCGGGTCGCAAGGCCGAGCTGGTGCTCGACCGCACCCCGTTCTACGCCGAGAGCGGCGGGCAGATCGCCGACACCGGCGTGCTGGTCGGCGACGGCGTCGAGCTGAAGGTGCTCGACGTGCAGAAGATCGTGCCGGGCCTGTTCGTGCACCGCGTCGAGGTCACCGAGGGCGAGGTCGGCATCGACACCCGGCTCACCGGATCGGTGGACGCGAACCGCCGCCTGTCGATCGAGCGCTCGCACTCGGCCACGCACCTCGTGCACGCGGCGGTCCGCGGCGCGTACGGCAAGCGTGCGGCGCAGGCCGGTTCGCTCAACGCGCCGGGCCGGATGCGTTTCGACTTCACCACTCCGGGCGCGGTGTCGGCGGACATCCTCACCGAGGTCGAGCAGGAAGTGAACGACTACCTGCAGACCGACGTCGAGGTGCAGAGCTACACCACGACCAAGGACAAGGCCCTCGAGCTGGGCGCGGTCGCGCTGTTCGGCGAGAAGTACGGCAACGACGTCCGCGTGGTCGACATGGGCGAGTACTCGCGCGAGCTGTGCGGCGGCACGCACGTCGGCCGGATCGGCCAGCTCGGCCTGGTCAAGCTGGTGTCGGACGCGTCGGTCGGCTCCGGCGTGCACCGTGTCGAGGCGCTGGTCGGGCCGGACGCGCTGAAGCACGTCCGCAAGGAGCAGCTGCTCGTGTCGCAGCTGGCGAACACGTTCAAGGTGCCGTCGGACGAACTGCCCGGCCGCATCGAGGACGTGCTGTCCCGGCTGAAGAACGCGGAGAAGGAGATCGAGCAGCTGCGCACGCAGCAGGTGCTCGGCTCGGCGGGCGCGCTGACGGACAAGGCGCAGGACGTCTCCGGCGTCTCGGTGGTCGCCGAGGTCGTGCCGGACGTCGACGGCAACGGCCTGCGCGCGCTCGCGTCCGACATCCGCGGCCGCCTCGGCGACCGCGCCGGTGTCGTCGCGCTGTTCGCGCCCTCGGGGGAGAAGGTGGCCTTCGTGGTCGCCACGACCTCGGCGGCGCGCGACAAGGGAATCGCGGCGGGCAAGCTCGTGCCGTCGTTCGCCGAGGCGATCGGCGGACGCGGCGGCGGCAAGCCGGACATGGCCCAAGGCGGCGGCAGCAACCCGGCCGGCGCGGAGCAGGCCGTGACGGCCCTGCGCGCGGCGGTCGCGAACCTTGGCCGCTGATCCCCGGAGAGGCCCGGATCGGCCCGGCGAGTCCGATCCGGGGCGGGGCAGGCGGCTCGCGGTCGATGTCGGGTCTGTCCGGGTGGGGGTCGCGCTGAGCGATCCCGCCCCCGTGCTCGCGAGCCCGCTCGTTACCCTCTCCCGTGATGCGAAGGACGACAGCGATCTGGACCGGCTTGCCGATCTCGTCACCGAACACGAGGTGGTCGAGGTGATCGTGGGCTTGCCGAGGACGCTGGCGAACCGGCAGGGCGCGGCCGCGGACATCGCGGTGGCGTATGCGGAGAAGCTCGCCGGGCGCGTGGGGGACGTGCCCGTGCGGCTGGCAGACGAGCGGTTGACGACGGTCACCGCGTCGCGAATGCTGTCCCAGCGGGGGGTCAAGGGACGCAAGCAGCGCGCCGTGGTCGACCAGGCAGCGGCAGTCGAGATCCTGCAAGCCTGGCTCGACGCCGCCGCCGCGCACCGCGCCCGGAAAGGCGACTCATGACCGACCCCGGCGACCCGGGCGGCCGCCGTCGGCTGCGCAACCCCGACACTCCGGATTTCCCGGACCCCGCAACGGGTTCCGGCGCTCCGGGCGGGCGGCGCAGGCGGCGCGAGCCTGAAGACGAACCACCTCCTCGCCGCGCGCGCGGCGAGGCGCCGGACGGCATGCCGCCGTCTGGAGAACGACGACGTCCGCGCGGCGAAGTTCCTCCGCGTCCTCCCGCCGCGGAGGGACGCCGTCGCGCGCCCGAGGGTGCGCCTCGTCCGGCCGGCGAAGCGACTCGTCGCGTCGCACCGGACGCGATGCCTCCCGCCGAGCCGCCTCGTCGCCCGGCCGCCGACGCGCCGCCGACCCGGCGTCGCCGTCCGGCCCCGCCGCCTGCGGAGCGCCCGAAGCGGTCGACGGAGAACTGGGATCTGCCGCCGCACGCGGCCGACGACCTTCCGCGCGCCCGTCCGCGCCGGATAGCTCCGGGCGATGCACCGGTGACCGGGAACGAAGTTCCGCCCGCGGAGGTCGAGCGGCCAGCCGGTCGACGCCGTCGCCGTGACGACGTTCCGCCGGTGGACGCCGAGCCTCCGGCAGGCCGTCGCCGCCTCGAGGACGCGCCGCCGGCCGAGCCCCCCGCTGGGCGTCGCCGTCGCCGCGAGGACGTTCCGCCGCCGGTGGACGTCGAACCGCCGTCCGGCCGCCGTCGCCGTGACGACGTCGACGTGCCGGCGGAAGCCGTCGCGCCTGCCCGTCGCCGGGCGCCGGACATGCCACCGCCGCCTCCGGCCCGGCGCGCACCCGCTCCGCCGCCGGACGGCTCCATGCCGCCGGATCCCCGGTTCGCCGACGCTTCGATGCCGCGCGATCCGAGGTTCGCGGACACGTCGATGCCGCCGGACCCGCGCTTCGCCGAGGCCTCGATGCCGCGCGATCCGAGGTTCGCCGACGCCTCGATGCCGCCGGATCCCCGGTTCGCCGAGGCTTCCATGCCGCGCGACCCGCGTTTCGCGGACGCGTCGATGCCGCGCGATCCGCGCAACCAGCCGCCGCGCCGGCAGCCGGTCGAGCAGCCCACCGAAGTGATCCCCACCGTGCCCGCCGCGCACGAGCCGGAGCACCCGGACGAGCAGCAGCCGATCGACGGGCTCTTCGAGGACGAGTACGACGAATACGGCGAGTACGAGGACTACGACGAGGAATACGACGGCTACGACGAGGACGGCTACCCCGAAGACGCGGCCGAGCCGCCGGTCGAGGAACCGCCCGCGAAGAAGCCGCGCAAGAGGAAGCGCAAGCGCGCGATCGGCTGGATCGCCGCGGTGCTCGTGCTCGTCCTGCTCAGCGGCGGCGCCTATTTCGGATACCAGAAGATCTTCGGCTACGCGGACTTCGACGGTTCCGGCGAAGGCGACGCGCTCGTGCAGGTCGAACAGGGCGACACGACGTCCGCGATCGGCGCGAAGCTCACCGACGCGGGCGTGGTCGCGAGTTCCCGGGCGTTTGTGAAGGCGGGCGCGGAGAACACCGCGCTCAGCAAGATCCAGCAGGGCTACTACCTGCTGCGCCAGCACATGTCGGGCGAGGAAGCGGTCGATCTCATCACCTCGCCGGCCGCGCGCGTCGGACGGCTGGAAATCCGGCCGTACACGCAGTTCGACGACATCACGCAGCCCGACGGCAAGGTGACGCCGGGCGTGTACAGCCTGATGTCGAAGGCCTCGTGCGCGACTTTGAACGGCAAGAGCACCTGCATTCCGGTGGACCAGCTGCGCAAGACGGTCGCCGACGCCGACCTCAAGGCTCTGGGCGCGCCCGAGTGGGCAGTGGCCGACGCGGGCAAGGCGCTGAGCAAGGACAAACGGCTGGAAGGCCTGATCGCGGCCGGCGTCTACGACGTGAAGCCCGGCTGGAGCGCGACCGAGCTGATCACCGACCTGGTGAAGCAGTCGGCCGACACGATCCAGGCGTCCGGCCTCACCGCGCAGAACACCGGGCCGGGGAAATCGCCGTACGAGACGCTGATCATCGCGTCGCTCATCGAACGCGAGGCGATCAAGCCGGACTTCGGCAAGATTTCGCGAGTGATCTACAACCGGCTCTCGCAGAAGATCAGGCTGCAGCTGGACTCCACGGTCAACTACGTGCTGGACCGCCCGACGCTGCTCACCAAACCCGAGGACCGGGCGAAGGCGGGACCGTACAACACCTACGCCAACTACGGTCTCCCGCCGACGCCGATCGCGGTGCCCAGCATCGACGCGATCAAGGCCGCGGTCAGCCCGACTCCCGGCGACTGGGCGTACTTCGTGAAATGCGAGAAGGACGGGCATTCCTGCTTCGCGGTCACGAACGACCAGCACAACGCGAACAGGCAGCTGGCGGAGCAGCGTGGCGTCCTCAAATGACCGGCCGCGCCGCGCGGCGGTGCTGGGCAAGCCGGTGGCGCATTCGCTGTCGCCAGTGCTGCACCGCGCGGCGTTCGCGGCGCTGGGCCTGGACGGCTGGACCTACGACCGCGTCGAGACCGACGCCGCCGAGCTGCCCGGGTTCGTCGACGGTCTCGGCCCGGAATGGGTCGGCCTTTCGGTCACCATGCCGGGAAAGCGGGCCGCGCTCGACCACGCCGCCGAGGTCACCTCGCGCGCGGCGGCAGTCGGCGCGGCGAACACGCTCGTGCGCCGTCCGGACGGCTGGCTCGCTGACTGCACCGATGTCGACGGGGTGACCGGAGCCCTGCGATACGCCGGCGGCTATTCGCCTTCCGCGAGCGACCAGGCCGTGGTGCTCGGCGCGGGCGGGACGGCTGCGGCCGCCGTGGTCGCGTTGGCCGCACTGGGTGTCACGACGGTGCGTCTGGTGGTGCGAGAACCGGCACGGGCTGCGGAAACCGTGGACGCGGCGAAGCACGCGGGCTTGACCGTGGACGTGCAGCGATGGTCCGAAGCGGACTTCGCGGAGCTGGCGGACGCTGCGGTGGTGCTGGTCAACACAGTCCCGCCGGACGCGGTCGCGCCGCACGTCGCGGAGCTCGCCCGGGTCGGCAGCGTGCTCGACGTGATCTACCACCCGTGGCCGACGCCGCTGGCCGAAGCGGTCGAGCGGCGCGGCGGACGGCTCGCGACCGGGCTGGACATGTTGCTGCACCAGGCATTCGGACAAGCGGAGCATTTCACCGGGCGACCGGCGCCGCGCGAGGAAATGCGGGCGGCGCTGCGCGAGGCGAGCGGAAACATCCTGCCGTTGCCGATTTCCTGATATCCTGGCGGGCTGCTTTTCAGTCGACAGGGGGAATCACTGTGTCCAGTCAGCAAAACGACGAGGCGTCGGTCCAAGCGGCGTGGGTCGGCACCGCGCCGAAGCACGGCAAGACCATCACGCTCGCCGAGTACGACCCGGAATGGCCGGTGCTCTACGAACGCGAGGCCGCGCGGATCCGTTCCGTGCTCGGGGAACGCGTGCTGGTGCTCGAACATGTCGGTTCCACGTCGGTGCCCGGCCTCGCCGCGAAACCCATCATCGACATTCTGCTCGAAGTGCCCGATTCGGACGACGAAGCTGCGTATGTGCCGGACCTCGAAGCGGCGGGCTACCGCCTGGTGATCCGCGAACCGGACTGGGAGAAACACCGCCTGTTCAAGGGTCCGGACACCAACATCAACCTGCACGTCCATTCGCCGGGCAACGGCGAGACCGAGCGGTACCGGCTGTTCCGCGGCAGGCTGCGCAGCCACCCGGAGGAACTGGAGCTGTACCTGGCGAAGAAACGCGAACTCGCCGCGCAGACGTGGGAGTACGTCCAGTTCTACGCCGACGCGAAAAGCAAGGTGATCAACGAGATCATCGAGCGGGCGCGCAACGCCTGACCCTCGGGTTACGGTGGGCGGCATGAAGATCGCGATCCTCGACGACTATCAGAACGTGGCGCTCCAGTGCGCCGATTGGGAGCCGCTCGGGGCGGAGATCGAGGTGTTCGGCGAGCCGTTCGCCGGGCCGGACGAGGTGGTGACGCGGCTGGCCGGGTTCGACGTCGTGGTCGCGATGCGCGAGCGCACGCCGTTCCCGGCCGCGGTGTTCGACCGGCTGCCCGAGCTGAAACTGCTGGTCAGCACCGGCCGGCGGAACGCGGCGATCGACCTGGACGCGGCGAAGCGGTGCGGCGTGGTGGTGTCCGCGACCGGAGCGCTGGCCGCGCCGACGGTGGAACACGCGTGGGCGCTCATTCTGGCCGGTGCGCGCAATCTGCCTCTGGAGTTCCGGTCGATGCGCGACGGCGGCTGGCAGGTCGGGCTCGGGATGGCGTTGCGGGACAAGACTCTCGGCCTGCTCGGGCTCGGCAGGCTGGGTGCCGAGGTTGCCCGGATCGGGCAGGCGTTCGGGATGAAACCGATTGCGTGGAGCCAGAATCTCACCCCGGAGCGAGCGGCGGAGCACGGCGTGACGGCGGTGTCCAAAGAGGATTTGTTCGCTCAGTCCGATGTGCTGTCGGTTCACTTGGTTCTGTCCGAGCGGACTCGCGGCCTGGTCGGTGCCGCCGAATTCGCCGCGATGAAGCCGTCCGCGCTGCTGGTGAACACCTCGCGCGGTCCGATCGTCGACGAGTCGGCCTTGGTGGATGCGTTGCGGGGCAAGAAGATCGCCGCGGCGGCGCTGGATGTCTACGACGTCGAGCCGCTGCCCGCGGGCCATCCGCTGCGGACGCTGGACAACGCGATCCTGACGCCGCACATCGGTTACGTGAGCCGGGAGACGTACGAGATTTTCTACGGCGGCGCGGTGGAGGACATCGCCGCGTTCCAAGCGGGCGAACCGATCAACGTGCTGAACGGCTAGGGAAACGGCCGGACCTCCGGCGGGTAAACCGTCCCGTCCGGAGGCACGGTCAAGTCCACGAAATACCGTGCCATCGCCGCGGAAGCCGCCGTGCTGGGCACGTCGAGCGTCGTGTGCCCGGCACCGTCGACCACTGCCACGTGGCCGTCGCCGAGTTCCCGGGCGGTGGCCTGGGCGTTGGCGAGCGGGGTGACCGGGTCGTTCCGGTTGGCCAGGATCAGGATCGGATGCTGCCGCGGCCGGTTCCACGGACCGAGGTACCGGTCCTCGTCCCGCGCGGGCCAGCCGACGCACTGCGCCATCGAAAACACCGGCGCGACCCCGAAGTACGGCTGCCGTTTCGCTTCCGCGGCAGCGAGTTCGGCGTACCCGGCGGTGTCTTGCGGGAGTTCGCTGTCCAGGCATTGCACGGCGAGGAAGCCGGGGGAATGCGTCGGCACGCGCGGGTCGAGCACTGGCGCGGGGGAGACTGGCGACGGCGGCACGAGCCCGGCGAGCGTCTTCGCCAGCCGCGGCCACCGGGACGATTGATACAGCGCCCGGTCGATGGTCTCCATCAGCGACGACACCGTCATTCCGCCGACTGGACCGTGCGTCAGCCGGGCGAAGACCGCGGCGAATTTCTGTTTCAGGTCACCGCCCGCGAACGCGCATTTCCCCGGCCCGGCGGCGTCGCAGGCGGCGAAGAACGCTTCGAGTTCCTGCTGCTGAGCCGTCGCGACGTCGGCGCGCACGTCGACCGGTTTGTGCTGCTGGCCAGGCTGTCCGGTGGCGTTCGCGACCAGATCGAGCGTTCCGTCGAGGACCATTGCGCGCAGCTTGTCGGGGAACAGGTTCGCGTAGGTGCCGCCGAGATACGTGCCGTACGAGTAGCCGTAGAAGTTCAGCTGCTGCTCGCCGAGCGACTGCCGGAGCAAATCCATGTCCCGTGCGACATTCGCCGTCGACAGATGCGACAGCTCGGCACCCGTGCCCGCTGCGCACGCCTTGCCGACGGCCGCGCTCGCGGTCCAGAACGCCGCGCTGTCCCGCAACGGAGAACCGGCCGCGGGCGGCGTTCCCGGGCACTGCACCGGAGCGCTGCCGCCGATCCCGCGCGGGTCGAAGCTCACCAGGTCGAACTTGGCCCGCAGCTCGTCCGGGTACCGCGGGCCGAACCGCATCAGCTCGCCGACCCCGTCGGTGCCCGGGCCGCCGAAGTTGATCACCAGCGACCCGGCGCGGTGCGCGGGATCGGTGGCAGGCATGCGAATCACCGAGAGGTTCAGCTTCGCGCCGCCAGGTTCGCGGTAGCTCAACGGAACCGGCGCGGTCGCGCACTGGAACCCGCCGTGGCACGGCGTCCAATCGAGCTTGGGCACAGCGGTGCCGTTGGTGCCCAACGGAAGCGGAGCGTCCGGGGCGGGCAATGCTTGCGGCGCTTGGGTTTGCGCGGCCGGCGCGGAACAACTCGCGATGAGCAGCAGCGCAGCGAGCGCTGGCCAGAGTCTCACGCGGAGAGTTCCGCCAGCACGGCGTCGGTGAACGGCGGCCAGACTTGCGCGGCCCACGGCCCGAACGACCGGTCGGCGAGCCCGACGCAGGCGTGGCCCGCCTCCGGGTCCACCCACAGGAAAGTCCCCGACTGCCCGAAGTGGCCGAACGTGCGCGGCGAGCTGTTCGCGCCCGTCCAATGCGGGCTCTTGTGGTCGCGAATTTCGAAGCCGAGACCCCAGTCGTTCGGCTTCTGGTGCCCGAAGCCGGGCAGGACGCCGTTCAGCCCGGGGAACGCGATTTCGGTGGCGGCGGCGAGGGTTTCCGGCGCGAGCAGCTTGGGCGACTGCAGCTCCGCGGCGAACCGCAGCAGATCGTCCAATGTGGACACCGCACCCGCGGCGGGCGAGCCGTCCAGCCGGGTCGACGTCATGCCGAGCGGTTCGAACAGCCCTTCGCGCTGGTACTCGGCGAACTCGATGCCGGAATGCTCCGCCAGCGCGTCGGCGAGTTCCTCGAAACCGGCGTTGGAGTACAGCCGGCGCGTGCCGGGCTCGGCCATCGCCTTGTGCGCGTCGAAGGCGAGCCCGGAAGTGTGCGCGAGCAGATGCGCGACGGTGGAGCCCTCCGGCCCGGCGGGCGTGTCCAGCTCGACAACGCCCTCTTCGATCGCGATGTGCGCGGTGTAGGCGGTGAGCAGCTTCGTGACCGACGCGAGCCGGAACGGCCGGGCGGGGTCGCCGTGGCGTCCGCGCACCTCGCCGGAAGCGGAGACCACCCCGGCCGCGGCGTTGTCCACGGGCCATTCGTCGATCAGGCGCAGGCTCTCCATGCCCGCCAGCGTAATAGGGCCCGCCCAGCCGCTGTTTCGCAGTGCCCTGACGCGACGAACCGTGCGGGGCTCCGGAAGTTCCGGAGCCCCGCACGGTTCGTGTTTTCCCCGTGGAGCGGTATCGCTACTGAGCGTCGAGGTCGGTGGCGACCAGCTCGGCGACGGCCTCGACCGCCGCCTCGGCACCGTCGCCCTCTGCGCTGATGACGACCTCGTCGCCGTACGCGGCGGCGAGGGTCATCAGGTTGAGGACGCTGCCGGCGGCCACCGGTTCGCCGCCGTCCTTGGCGATCTGCACCGCCACGGGCTGGGCCGCGGCCGCCTTGGCGACCAGTGCGGCCGGGCGGGCGTGCAGCCCCACCTTGCTGGCCACGGTGACGCGTTTCTCCGGCATGGTGTACCTCTCTTGCTTTTCTCGGGTGTTACTTCGCGGCCGTGCGCTCGAGGTCGCCCTCGATCGAGTCGTCCTCGCGGCCCGGCGTGCGCAGGTTGAACTTGGTGATCACGACGCGGAACACGAAGTAGTAGATCACGGCGAACACGAGCCCGATCGGGATCAGCAGCCACGCCTTGTGCGCGGTGTCCAGCGACGAGTTCAGCGCGAAGTCGATCGCGCCGCCGGAGAACGAGAAGCCGAGGCGGATGCCCAGCGCGTTGCAGACCGCCAGCGAGATGCCGGTCATCACCGCGTGGAAGATGTACAGCGGCCACGCGACGAACATGAACGCGAACTCGATCGGCTCGGTGACGCCGGTGACGAAGGCGGTCAGCGCGGCCGAGACCATGATGCTGCCGACGAGCTTGCGCTGCGCCGGACGCGCGGTGTGCATGATCGCCAGGGCGGCGGCGGGCAGCGCGAACATCATGATCGGGAAGAAGCCGGTCTGGAAGATGCCCGAGCCCTGGACGTGGTTGTTCAGGAAGTTCGGGATGTCGCCGCCGTTGAAGATGAACCACACCGGCACGTTCAGCAGCTGGTGCAGGCCGACCGGGATGAGCAGGCGGTTGAGCAGGCCGTAGATGCCGCCGCCGACGACCGGCGATCCGACGACCGCCTTGCCCGCCGAGGTGATGGCCTCGTCGACGTACTTGAAGAGCAGGCCGAAGATGACGCCCAGCACCAGCATCGCCAGCGCGGTGATGATCGGCACGAACCGGCGGCCGCCGAAGAAGGCGAGCCAGGACGGCAGCTTGATCCGGTGGTAGCGCTGCCACAGCAGAGCCGCCACGATGCCGGACACGATGCCGGTCAGCACGCTGTAGGGCCAGTGCAGCGGCTGGCTTTCCCAGGCGACCTTGTAGCCCTGCTGGCTGCTGATCGGGGCGATCACCTGGATCACGTTGTTGAACACGACCCAGCCGATGACCGCGGCGACGGCGGTCGAGCCGTCGCCCTTGCGGGCGAACCCGACCGCGATGCCGATCGCGAAGATCAGCGGCAGCCAGTTGAAGATGCCGCCGCCAGCCGCGCCGATCACGTCGGCGGCCTTGCCCCAGTTCAGGCCGTCCTTGCCGAGGATGTCCGGCTGGCCGAGCCGGTTCAGGATGCCTGCTGCGGGCAGGGTCGCGATCGGCAGCATGAGACTGCGGCCGAAGCGCTGCAGTCCGGCGAGGCCGCTGCCGCCCTTCTTTCCGCTAGCCCCAGCCGCGGTGGTGGCGCTCATCGGATACCTCCATTGTGGGGTTGGTCGCCGGAACTCGGGGTGTTCCGGTCCAGCTGCATGGTCACCTGGTAGTGGTCGCCCCGGTACCAGGACGTCATGTCCTCGACCGGTTCGCCGCCCGAGCTGGAAACCCGGCGGAACACCAGGAGCGGACTGCCGGTGCGCATGCCGAGCAAGCGCGCCGTTTCGCGGTCCGCGGATTCGGCCCACACCGTCTGGTACGCCTGGTCCGGGCGGCGCGAGAAGGCGTCGGCCAGCTGGGCGTACAGCGAACGGGTCAGGTCGAGGTCGAGCAGGCCGGGGGTCCGGCCCGCGTGGTACCAGCCGCGTTCCACGGCCAGCGGAACGCCGTCGGCGCGCCGCAGCCGCACGAGCCGGTGCGCGGCGACGCCCTCGGACAGGCCGAGCGCGTGCGCCGAAGTCACCGGCGGGACCTCGGTCGAGGTCGAGATCACTTCGGTGGTCGGGGTGAGCCCGCGCCGGCGCATGTCGTCGGTGAACGACATCAGGTACACCTGCAGTTCCATCCGCCGGGCGGCGGTGAAGGTGCCCTTGCCCCTGACCCGGGCCAGCAGTCCTTCCTCGACGAGCTTCCCGATCGCCGAGCGGACGGTGAGCCTCGAGACGCCGTAGTGCTGCGCGAGTTCTCGCTCGGACGGGATCGGCGAGCCCGGCGGGAGCTCGCGCTCCACCAGGCGGCGCAGGATCTCCCGCAGCTGGGCGTGCTTCGGGGTCGGCCCGTTCACCACGCGCTCGGCGGGGTCGGACGGCGGAATGTGCGCGGCCGCACTCATCTCGGTGTCACCCTCCCTCGCTTCGCGCACCGGGGCCGGTGCTCGCGTCCGCGCCGGAAGATTGGTACGTTCCGGTCTAGACCAATGATCTGATGGGGCAGGATGCTCCGCAGCGAGAGCGGGTGTCAACCACCGTTATCCGTTCGTGGCCGGGCTCGCTCGGCAAGGCGGCAAACGGCGTAGTAATGGTGGCGGAGCGCACCTGTTCCGAGTGGAAAACCAACGGGATACGAGGAGGCCGCGATGGCGGATGACAGGCCGGAAAAGATTCTCGCGGCGCTCGGCGGCGCGGACAACGTCATCGAGATCGAGGGCTGCATCACGCGGCTGCGGTGCGAGCTCGAGGACATGTCCCTCGTGGACGAACCCGCGCTGAAGTCGGCCGGCGCGATGGGCGTCGTGAAGATGGGCTCGGCGGTCCAGGTCATCGTCGGGCCGGAGGCGGACACCATCGCCAGCGACATCGAGGACTTGATGTGAGCCTGCCGATCCTGAGCCCGGTCGCGGGCGAGGTCGTCGCGATCACCGAGGTGCCCGACCCGGTGTTCGCCGAGGCGATGGTGGGCCCCGGCATCGCGGTGAAGCCGTCCGGCGGCCGCGCCGACGCGGTCGCCCCGGTGGACGGGACCGTGGTGACGCTGCATCCGCACGCGTACGTCGTGGCCACTGAGGACGGCCGCGCGGTGCTCGTGCACCTCGGCATCGACACGGTCAAGGAAAAGGGCGACGGGTTCACCCTGCACGTCGTCAAGGGCGAGAAGGTGCGGGCGGGTCAGCCGATCGTGGGCTGGGACCCCGAGGCGGTCGCCGCCAAGGGCTACTCGCCGATCGTCCCGGTCGTCGGCCTCGACGCGTCCGCGGACGTGCTCGCCGGCCTCGAAGGCGGGCGCACGGTCGCCGCCGGCGACGAGCTTTTCACCTGGAACGATTGACCACCGGAGCCCTTTGTGGACAGTGAAGGTCCACAAAGGGCGATCCCGGTCACGCCGTGACGATCTCGCCGTTCTCGATCTTCACGGCCACTTTGGACAGCGGCTGGCTCGCCGGCCCCTGCTTCACCGCGCCGGTCAGCGCGTCGAACACCGAACCGTGGCACGGACAGCTCGCCTGGCCGTTCTGCGGCGGGTTCACCGTGCAGCCCTGGTGCGTGCAGACGGCGCTGAAACAGGCGACCGTCCCCGCTGACGGCTGTGCCACGAGCACTTCCTGCCCGTCCGGGGTTTTCGCGGATTTCGCTTGGCCCACCGGCACTTCCGCCAGCGCGATCACCTTCCCGCCCGCCTTCGGTGCGGCCTGTCCAGACCCGCTGTCGCCGCTCCCGCAGGCAGTGAGAGCTAGGGCGGCGGTCCCCGCGACGGCCGCCCCGGAGGCGAGTACGGAGCGGCGGGAGTGAAGTTCGGCAGTCATGCCTTGTGCAACGAACCGGGACCGCTCCGGGTGCCGGTGAACCGTCGCGGTCGCCCGTGCGTGTAGTCCGTATCCGGCATTCCGCACGGAAGGAGACGGCATGTTGACCACCTGGATGCGAGTGCTGGGCGCGGCGGGCCTGGCCGGCTCGGCGGCGATCCACTTCTACCTGTACTGGGGCAGCGGCTACGCGGACATCCCGGTGGTCGGGCCGCTCTTCCTGGTGAACGGCATCGCCGGCCTGGTGATCGCCGTCGCCCTGCTCGCCTGGCGGCACTGGCTGCCGGCGTTCTTCACGCTGGGCTTCGGCGGTGTGACGCTGCTGGCCTACCTGCTGTCGGTGACGGTGGGCTTCTACGGCGTGCACGACCAGTTCAACAGCCAGTACGAATACTGGGGCGTGATCACCGAAGCGGTCTGCGTGATCTGCGGCCTGGTGCTGCTGGTGCAGGCGATCCGCGCGCGGCGGACGGCTCAGAACGCGTAGCGGTTCACCTTCTCCGGGTGGATGACGACCCGGACCTGGGGGACGTCCTGCAGGATTTTCGCTCCGGCCTGGCCTTCCGGGGTGCTGAGGTCCCAGTAGCGCCCGGCGAGCCTGCGAGCGAGCTCGTGCCCGCCGTCGGCCTCGATCGTGACGCGCCCGGCGACGGACACCCAGCGCTCCGGTTCCCCGACCGGCGCCGCGACGACGATCGACGCGCGCGGGTCCTCGCCGAGCTGGCGGATCTTGGCCGAGTCCGGGGCGGTGAACAGCTGAATCGTGCCCTCGTCGGTGGCCTCGAACCACACGGGCCGAGGCTGCGGCGGCCGCGGCCCGGCTGCGACGGTCAGGAAGCCGTGCAGGGGGCGGCGGAGGAATTCGAGATCATGGTCGGTGAGGGTGCTCATGGCTGGGATTTAACCGGGCCTGCTTGGACGATCCCATAGGTGAAAAGCCGGATCGCCTGTCCATTCGTCTAACCTCGGGTGAGTGGACGCTTTCAGCGATTTGATCCGCGGGGTCCGGGCGCACGGCTCGTTGTTCGGCTGCACGGCCCTGTCGGCGCCGTGGTCGCTGCGCTTCGTGGACAGTGCCCCGCTGACCCTGTGCACGCTGCTGAGCGGCGAAGGCTGGGTCGTGCCGGAAGACCATCCGCCGGAGTTGCTGCGCGCCCGCGAGACCATCCTGGTCCGCGGCCCGTTCTCCTTCGTGGACAGCCTGGACACCCCCGCCGTCCCCGTCCAATGCGGCGAGTTCTGCGCCACTCCCGACCAGGGCGGCACCCAGCACCACCTGGGCTGGAACGACCCGTTCCACGGTGAAACCAACCTGATCGTCGGCGCGTACCCGGTTCGGAGCCGCAGCCGGATGTCCGCTTTGCTGGACGCGCTTCCGGTCGTGGTCCGGCCGCCTTCCTCGGCTGAGGAAGACCCCGTGCTGCACCATCTGGCCGCCGAACTGGCCGTCGACGCGCCGGGGCAGCAGGTTGTCCTGGACCGTTTGCTGGATTGGATGCTGGTCTGCATCCTGCGCGACTGGTTCGACCGTCCGGGCGGCTCGCCGCCGCGGTGGTGGGCCGCGCAACGGGACCCGGTGGTGGGCGCTTGCCTGCGGTTGCTCCATGCGGATCCGGCGGCCCCGTGGACGGTGGTCACGCTGGCTGCCCGGGCCGGGGTTTCGCGGTCCACCTTGGCCAAACGCTTCGCGGATTTGGTGGGGGAGCCGCCGATGACGTACCTGACCCGCTGGCGGATGACCCTCGCCGCGGACCTCCTGACGGAACAGCCGTCGATGCCGATCGCGGAGGTGGCCCGCGCGGTGGGGTACTCGGACGCGTTCGGGTTCAGCTCGGCTTTCAAGCGGGTGCGCGGGGTCAATCCGACTGAGCATCGCCGGGCTTTTCTTGCTGAGGACGGGGTTCTGGCTTCTTCCCGCTGAATTTCGCAGCTCGCCAGCCGAAGCGTTGCTGACGACCCGAGCGCCGCGCCGTTTTTGTCCCCGTCGAGTGAACCTTCCGGCGTGTCGCGCACGAGGGGTCCCCTCGCACCCCGATCTGTTTGCCCTGGTCCAAGCGTTGGCGGCAGGCTGGGTCGCATGGTCCTGACAGCAGTGCTCGCAGCCGGGGCGGTGGTCCCCGTGCTGCTGGTGATGATGAAGAAAGCCGACGCTCCCGTGTCGGCTGTGCTCGGCCTGACGGTTGCTGTCGCGGCAGCCGCAGTGGCCGCCGCGCGTGCCGAGGCAGGCGCACTCCCGGCTTGGTGGCTGCCGGTCGCGTGGCTGGTTTCGGTGCTCGGCGTCCCCCTCGCGCTGGCCGACGCCCGACACCGCCGCCTGCCGGACATCCTCACCCTGCCCGCGTATCCGGCTGTTGCCCTGACACTCACCCTCGCCGCCCTCAGCGGCGGAGGATGGCGATTGGCCGCCGGAGCTGCCCTGGGCTGCCTCCTGTTCGGCGGCACGCACCTGATCGTGCACCGCTTGTCGGCAGGCGGTCTCGGCCCCGGGGACGTCAAACTGGCCGGATCTTTCGGTGCTGTGCTGGGCGCGGTCGGCGGACTGGCCCCAGCCGTGGCAGCAGTCCTCGCGGCAATGGTGAGCTTGGCGGCCCTTGGGCCGATGTGGCTGTTGCGCCGAATCCGCGACTCGCGGGCCTCAGTCCGCTGGCGATCCGCTCGACCCGGCCCGAGTGCACCCGCCGGCGTCTCATTCGCAGGAGAACTCGACGAGCCCACTCCGAACCAACCCGACTCCACGCCTCAGACGACCGCTCTCGCTCAGCCGTCCACGTCGACAGCCGCAGGCTCGGTGCCGACTGGTGTCGCGGTCGTTGGCTCCAAGCCAACCGCTCCCGCTCAGTCGTCCACGTCGACGGCCGCTGCTTCTGTGCCTACTGGTGTCGCGTTCTTGCCGATTGTCCGGTCTTCTGCTCCGACGGTCGTTGGCTCTGCGCCAACCGCTCCCGGCCAGCCGTCCACGTCGACGGCCGCTGCCTCCGTGCCGACCGACGTCGCGTTCTTGCCGACTGTCCGGTCTCCCGCTCCGACGGCCGCCGCCCCCACGCCAGCCGCGCCCGTCTCGCCACCAGACCCGACGCCCGCACCGAAAGCCGAAGCCCCCTCACCACCGCCAGCCCCCGCCGGCCCCCGGATCCGAGCCGGCCCCGTCCGCGTCCCCTACGGTCCCGGCCTGGTTCTGGCCACCTGGGCGTGCGCGGTCTTCCCAGCCGCTGGAACGGGCATCGCCTGAGGCCAGGGGCTCTGCCAGGCCTCCGGACGGGCCGTGACAGGATTGTCCGGTGCTGCGCTGGATCACCGCTGGAGAATCGCACGGACCCGCCCTCGCCGCTGTGCTCGAGGGGCTGCCTGCCGGGGTGGAGGTGACGACCTCGGACCTCTCCGCGCAGCTCGCGCGGCGCCGGCTCGGGTTCGGCCGCAGCCCGAGGATGGGCTTCGAGACCGACCAGGTCCAGTTCCTCGGCGGGGTCCGGCACGGGGTCAGCCAGGGCGGCCCGATCGCCGTCCAGATCGAGAACGCCGAGTGGCCCAAGTGGGAGAAGGTCATGGCGGCCGATCCGGTCGACGAGGCCGAGCTCGCCGGGCTCGCCCGCAACGAGCCGCTGACCCGGCCCCGTCCGGGGCACGCCGACCTGCCCGGCATGCAGAAGTACGGCTTCGACGAGGCCCGTCCCGTCCTGGAGCGCGCCAGCGCCCGCGAGACGGCTTCGCGGACCGCTCTCGGCACTGTCGCGCGGAACTTCCTGCGGCAGCTGCTCGGGGCCGAGGTGCTGAGCCACGTCGTCTCGATCGGCGGCGCCGACGCGCCCGACGGGCCGCTTCCGCAGCCGGGCGACCTCGCGGCGATCGACGAGAGTCCGGTGCGGGCGTTCTCGGCCGAGGGGACCGAGGCGATGATCGCCGAGGTCGACGCGGTGCGGAAGGCCGGCGACACGGTCGGCGGCGTGATCGAGGTGATCGTCTACGGCCTGCCGCCGGGCCTCGGCTCGCACGTGCACTGGGACCGGCGTCTCGACGCGCGGCTCGCCGGCGCGCTGATGGGCGTCCAGGCGATGAAGGGCGTCGAGGTCGGCGACGGCTTCACCACCGCCCGTCGCTGGGGCAGCCAGGCGCACGACGAGATCGACCGCGGCACCGGGCCGGTCGGCGTGACGCGCCGGTCGAACCGCGCGGGCGGGCTCGAAGGCGGCATCACCAACGGCGAACCGCTGCGGGTGCGCGTCGCGATGAAGCCGATCTCGACCGTGCCCAAGGCACTGTCCACAGTGGACGTCCGGACCGGCGAGCCCGCCGTGGCGATCCACCAGCGGTCCGACGTGTGCGCGGTGCCGCGCGCCGGCGTGGTGCTGGAGTCGGTCGTGGCGCTGGTCGTCGCGGACGCGGCGCTGGAGAAGTTCGGCGGCGACTCGCTGGCCGAGACCCGGCGCAACGCGCAGGCGTACTTGAAGGCGCTCGAGGAGCGCTGGTGAGCCCGCGCGCGGTCGTCGTCGGACCGCCGGGCTCCGGCAAGAGCACGGTCGGCCCGCTGCTGGCCGCCGCGCTCGGCGTGACCTTCCGCGACACCGACGACGACATCGTCGCCCGCGCCGGACGCGCCATCTCGGACATCTTCGCCGACGACGGCGAACCCGCGTTCCGCGCGATCGAGGCGGAAGCAGTCGCCACGGCACTCGCCGAACACGACGGCGTGCTCTCCCTCGGCGGCGGCGCCCCGCTCACCCCGGGAACCCGGGAACGGCTTCAGGACCACACGGTGATCTTCCTGAACGTCGGGCTGGCCGCCGGCGTCCAGCGCACCGGGATGTCCAGCGCGCGCCCGCTGCTGGCCGGCATCAACCCGCGCGCGACCTTCAAAGCCCTCCTCGACCAGCGGCTGCCGGTGTACCGCGAGGTGGCGACCGTCGAGATCGAAACCGACAAGCGAACGCCCGAAGAGGTCGTCGCGGCCGCCGTCGCCGCCCTCGAACCCGACCGGGTCCGCGAACCGTGACCAGCCACCGGCCGCCCGCGCCCGCTCAAGTCCGTGAGGGGAACCCTGAGGGACACTGAGTCCCTCGGGGTTCCCCTCACGGACCGCAAACCCGCTCCAGGACCACCGGGTCCGGGAGCAGTGAGGAGAACCGTGTCCGCCACCCAGCCCGTCCGGATCCGGGTCGCCACCGCGCAGCCGTACGACGTGCTCGTGGGTCGCGGCCTGCTCGGCGAACTCACCGAACAGCTCGCCGACGCGTCGAAGGTCGCGCTGATCCACCCGCCGACGCTCACCGCCACCGCCGAGGCCGTCCGCGACGAGCTGGCCGCGGCCGGCCTCGACGCGCACCGCGTCGAGATTCCCGACGCGGAGGACGGCAAAGCGTTCTCCGTCGCCAGTTTCTGCTGGGAGGTCCTCGGCCGGATCGGCCTGGACCGGCGCGGCGTGGTCGTCGCGCTCGGCGGCGGGGCGGTCACCGACCTCGCCGGGTTCGTCGCGGGCACCTGGATGCGCGGCGTCCGGCTGGTGAACGTGCCGACGACGCTGCTCGGCATGGTCGACGCGGCGGTCGGCGGGAAGACCGGGATCAACACCGAAGCCGGCAAGAACCTCGTCGGCGTCTTCCACGAGCCCTCCGCCGTCCTGGTCGACCTCGCGACGCTGGAATCTTTGCCGCGCAACGAACTCGTCGCCGGAATGGCCGAGATCGTCAAGACCGGCTTCATCGCCGACCCGCGGATCCTCGAACTGATCGAGGCCGACCCGGCACAGGCGCTCGACCCGGCCGGCGACGTGCTCGCCGAACTGGTCCGCCGCTCGATCCAGGTGAAGGCCGACGTCGTCGCGGCCGACCTGCGCGAGTCGGATCTGCGCGAAATCCTCAACTACGGCCACACCCTCGGCCACGCCATCGAACGCCGCGAGCGCTACCGCTGGCGCCACGGCGCGGCGGTCAGCGTCGGCCTGGTGTTCGCCGCGGAACTGGCCCGTCTCGCCGGACGCCTCGACGACGCCACCGCCGACCGGCACGCCTCCGTGCTCAAGCTGATCGGCCTGCCCACCGCGTATGACGCGGACGCGCTGCCCCAGCTGCTCGAAAGCATGAAGGGCGACAAGAAAACCCGCTCCGGTGTACTGCGGTTCGTCGTCCTCGACGGACTCGGCAAACCCGGCAGGCTGGAAGGCCCAGATCCGTCCCTGCTCGCCGCCGCGTACTCGGCGATCGCGGCCGAGGCCCCGGAAAACGGCGGGAGCGTGCTGCTGTGAAAACCTTCGTGTTCAACGGTCCCAACCTCGGCCGCCTGGGCAAACGCGAGCCGTCTGTCTACGGCTCCACGACCCACGACGACCTCGCGCGACTGTGCGTCGCGACCGGCCAGGAACTGGGCCTCGACGTCGAGGTGCGCCAGACCGACCACGAGGGCGAAATGGTCGGCTGGCTGCACGAGGCCGCCGACGCGGGCGCGCCGGTCGTGCTGAACGCCGGAGCGTGGACGCACTACTCGATCGCCGTCCGCGACGCCGCCGCCCAGCTCACCGCGCCGCTGATCGAACTGCACATCAGCAACGTGCACAAGCGCGAGGAATTCCGGCACCACAGCGTGCTTTCGGACATCGCGACCGGGGTGATGGCCGGTCTCGGGGTGGACGGCTACGCGCTTGCGTTGCGGTGGATCGCCGCTCACTCGTCCTGACGGCGGCTGGAAAGCGAAGTCCGCCGCGAGAGCCCCGCTGCGGCAGAGCAATTTCGGCACCACAGCGTGGTTTCCGACGGCGCGACCGGGCGATCGTCGGTCTCGGGCGGGTGGTTACGCGCTCGCGCTGCGTTAAATCGCTACGCATTCATCGCGACTCGGCGGCCGGGAAGCGAAGCCCGGCTCAGCTGGGCGATTTCGGCACCACAGCGCGTTTTCCGCCCTCCCGACCAGTGTGATCGCCAGGCGCGAGGCGTAGACGCCCCGCCGCGGCAAACAGCGCGAAAGCAAGCCCCCGGTAAACCCGCCGCCCGACCAGCCGATGCGCGACGTGGTTCACCCATCCGGTGCCACTGTCGCTACACTCGGCGATCATGCACCCGTTTCGTCGTGGGGGTCGGCGACCCGTGCGTCAGCTGCTCTCGCTGCTGATCGCCGGATCCCTCGTTTCCGGGTGCAGCCAGACGACAGCCCAGCCGCAGGCTGAGGGCACTGACCACGGCGGCATCGCGGGCGGAGCGCCGCAGGCGCCGAAAGATCCGCCTCGTGCGGCGGATGTCGCGCTCGCCGCCGGTGCCAGTCGCGCGAGCGGGGGCGTGGTCGCCGCCGGGGCCGCGGACGCGTCCTACAACTACGGCCCCACCGTGATGGTCGAGAACGGCCGCACCCGGATCTGGTGGTGCAGCCAGTACAGCAGCGCCCCGCCGCCGGGCGACGACATCCTTTACGCCGAGGGTCCCTCGGCCGACGGACCCTTCACTGGACCGGGTGGAGGTGCGCCGCCCGCGGTGTTGTCCGGCGCGCCCGGGAACTTCGACGGCATGCACACCTGCGACCCGTCGGTGTTGCGCGTCGGCGGCACGTACTTCATGTACTACACCGGCGCGGCCGGCGACCACGCGCTCGGCAACGCGATCGGCATGGCCACCAGCCCGGACGGCATCCACTGGACCCGTTCGAACGGCGGCAAACCGATCCTCGGCGCCTCCCACGACGTCCACCGCGACAACGTCTACGGCGCGGGCCAGCCCTCGGTGGTCTTCCTCGACGGCTGGTACTACCTGATGTTCACCGACACCACCGGCCGCGCGGCGGGGTGGAACGGGGCGGGCCAGTTCGTGATCCGGGCGCACGACCCGGCGTTCCGCGAGGGCGTGGAAGCGTTGGGGGAGAAGGGATTCGAGCCCACCGCGACGACCGCCGCGCCGCGGACCCGGTCCGTCGTCGACGCGTTCAGCGTGGACCTGGAGTGGGTCGGCGCGCTCGACGCCTTCGCCATCGCGCACGAGACCGCCGACGGAACCACGATCACCTTCTGGGACCGCGATTTCACGATGCAGCCGTACAAACCGGTCGTGATCCCGGGCGCGTGGAAGGAAGGCCCCGGCCTCGTGCGCCGTCCCGACGGGCACGCGCCGACCTCGGTCAGCGATCCGTGCGATCTGGTCTCGCTGGACGTCGTGCGCGCCACGGAGATCGGCCCGGCGGGCGCGCCGACCGGGCTGAAGCACTTCGGGCTCGACGTGAAGGGCGCGGGCGGCTGTTCGACCCCGACGCGCAGCACCGCGACCTTCGACGGCGTCGCGATGCCGTCACCGGACCGCATGATCGACCTTTACCGGCGCGGCGAGCGCATCCGGATCGACCGTCGCTCAGTCGCCTCGGTGCTCGCCGGGGAGCTGGTCGACCGGCCGCTGCCGCAGGTGCCGGAAGTGCCGGTCAAGACGCGTCTGCGCTCCGGCGCGACCGTCGTGCACTCGTACGGCCGCGGCTACGGCATGGTGCTCGACGGGCAGCTTTACGGCCTGCCGGACACGACGATCGTGTCGCTCAACGGTTCCGGGGTGCAGGAGATCGACCCGCAACAGTGGGACGGCGCCGCCCGCGGTTTGCCGCTGGGCGGCTGACCGGCGAAGGCTTCGGAGCGGCCCTCGGGGTCGGGCTCGGCGGCAGTTCGAGTTCGCCGGAGCGGCTGCCGGTGCCGTCCTCGTCCTCGTCGTCCGGCTCCGGGCCGGAAGAGCCCGAGGAGTCTTCGTCGTCCGCCGCGGGCCGCCGGATCCGGCCGCCGACGAACAGCCCCAGCCCGGCGGGCACGAGCACGAGCAGCGCGGAGAACGCCGCCCCGCCGGTGAGCGCGGCTCCCAGCTCGGAAACCCCGGTCTGGTCGACGAAAATCGCCCGCCCGATCACGTACAGGATGCCCGAGCACACGCCCGCGACCAGCGACGCGATGAACCACGCGCGCCCTCTGTCGCGCAGGCCGCGCCAGCCGTCGATCGCGCTCCACAGCGCCGCCAGGCCGACCAGTACGGCGATGGTGAGCGACGTGAACAGCGTCTGGCCGGTCGGGTGGAACACGGACCACTTGGCGAGCAGCGTCATCGCGGCGGCGTGCACGACCGCCATGACCAGCCCGCGCGTCAACCAGGCACCCAGCATGGACGGAGTGTAGGCGCGCCGAAGTTAACCGCCAGTAGGCCGTCCTCGAACCGTTGCCTGAACACGGCCCGGAAGCCGCTGGTTAAGCTGGTCGCGTGCCGGAAATCCACGCTCACCGCCGCGCCGCGCTCGCCGCCCTGCTCCACGAGAACGGGGTCGACGCGCTGCTGGTCACCGATCTGCTCAACATCCGCTACCTGACCGGGTTCACCGGGTCGAACGCCGCGCTGCTGCTGCACGCCGGCGGCGACGCGAAGACCCTGTTCTGCACCGACGGGCGCTACACGACCCAGTCGGCGTCGGAGGTGCCCGACCTGGAACGCGTGCTCGACCGCGCCAGCGCCCGCGCGCTCGCGGCACACGCGGGGAGCCGGCTCGCGGACTACGGCCGGACCGGGTTCGAGAGCCAGCACGTGAGCGTCGAGGAGCACGAGAACCTCAAGGTGCCCTTCGACCGGGTCGAGCTGATCCGCACGCCGGGGCTGACCGAACAGCTGCGGGTGGTCAAGGACGAGGTCGAGATCGCCGCCCTGCGCGCCGCGTGCGCGGCGGCCGACCGCGCGCTGGCCGGGTTGATCGAGGCCGGGGGAGTGCGGCCGGGCCGGACCGAGCTGGAAGTGGCCCGCGATCTGGAGAACCGGATGCTGGAGCACGGGTCGTCCGGGATCTCGTTCGAATCCATCGTCGCCGCCGGGCCGAACTCGGCGATCCCGCACCACCGGCCGACCGGGGCCGAGCTGAGCCGCGGCGACTTCGTGAAATTCGACTTCGGAGCCACCGTCGACGGCTATCACTCGGACATGACCCGCATGGTCGTCATCGGCGAGCCCGCGGACTGGCAGCGCGAGATCTACGACCTGGTCCACCGCGCGCAGGCTGCGGGCTGCGAGGCGGTCCTCCCCGGCGCTGTGGTGTCCGAAGTGGACGCCGCGGCGCGGTCGGTGATCGCCGACGCGGGGTACGGCGAGCAGTTCGCGCACGGTCTCGGCCACGGCGTCGGGCTGGAAGTGCATGAGGCACCGAGTCTCGCCGCGGCGGGCGTCGGTACACTGTCCGCCGGTATGGCGGTCACCGTCGAGCCCGGCGTGTACCTCGCGGGGCGCGGTGGCGTGCGCATCGAGGACACGCTCGTCGTGCGGGACTCCGGACCCGAACTCCTCACCCTGAGCACCAAGGACCTCGTGGCCGTCTGACGGCCGCGGCCGAAGAGATCGAACACAGGAGACCTGAAGACTCGTGGCCACCACCAACGACCTGAAGAACGGACTCGTCCTCAACCTGGACGGCCAGCTGTGGAGCGTCACCGCGTTCCAGCACGTCAAGCCGGGCAAGGGCGGCGCGTTCGTGCGCACCACCCTCAAGCACGTGCTGACCGGCAAGGTCGTCGACAAGACCTTCAACGCGGGCACGAAGGTCGAGACGGCCACGGTGGACCGCCGGAACATGACGTACCTGTACAAGGACGGCGCGGACTTCGTCTTCATGGACGGCGACACCTACGACCAGATCACCGTGCCCGCCGAGACCGTCGGCGACAACGCGAACTACATGCTCGAGAACACCGAGGTCCAGGTCGCGGTGCACGAGAACGAGCCGCTGTACGTCGAGCTGCCGACCTCGGTCGAGATCCTCATCCAGCACACCGACCCGGGCCTGCAGGGCGACCGCTCCACCGGCGGCACCAAGCCGGCGACGCTCGAGACCGGCGCGGAGATCCAGGTCCCGCTGTTCCTCTCGACCGGCGAGAAGATCAAGGTCGACACCCGCGACGGCCGTTACCTCGGCCGCGTCTCCAGCTGATGGCGGACAAGCTCCCCCCGCACCCGAACCGCGGCGGCGCGATCAGCAGGCGGCAGGCCCGCAGGCGCGCGGTCGAGATGCTGTACGAGGCCGCCCAGCGGTCCGCCGACGCGGTCACGCTGCTGGCCGACCGCGTCGGCGCGGTCGAGGTCGACCCGGTCGCGGACTACACGATCACCGTCGTGGAGGGCGTCACGGCCCACCGCGAGCGGATCGACGAACTCCTGGCGGAGCACTCGCAGGGCTGGACCCTGGAGCGGATGCCGCCGGTCGACTTGGCCGTGCTGCGCGTCGGCGTCTACGAGATGCTGTGGTCGGCCGACGTCCCCGACGCGGTCGCGATCGACGAAGCGGTCGGCCTCGCGAAGGAACTTTCGACGGACGACTCGCCGCGGTTCATCAACGGCGTCCTCGGCCGCATCGGCACGATCGCCGACCGCCTGCGCGCGGTGCTGTAACCCGGCGGTCCGGTAGTCAGAGGTAACCCGGCTGGGGGAAAGCGCCACCTGAATGGCCGCTGCCTGATCGGGTCACCGCCGGGCCGCGGCGGCCGGCGCGAGGGGCGCTCGGGAGAAAATTGATCACCGAGCGGAATCAGAACCGGTCGGCGGGCGCCATTCGCGGCGGCCCGGCCCGGCCGGTTTTCGCCGTGATCCGGCGAGTTCCGGGCGGCCGTCTTCGGGATCCGCTGCGGTGAGTGAGCAGTGGCACGGACGGCGGACCAGCGGCCGGCTGGGAAATCCGTGCCGTGCGACGGGAATCGCGGCGGGAAATCGCGGAAACTGCGGAAACTGCGGTGTGGCACCGATTTTCCGCGCCGCGCGAGGCAGGCGGTCGCGGGGGAGAGCTGGCGTTCGAAGCCGAAGTGCAAGCCACGTCAGTGAATTCGCCCGGACCAGGAATCCGGAGCGGGGGAGTGGCTGGAGTGAGGAAACGGTCCCCGGTGGTATGGCCCGGAGTGGGGGAGCGGCCTGGCGAGGAAACGGTTCCCGGCAGCGCGGCCCGGAGCGGGCAAGTGGCTGGGGCGAGGAAATGGTCCCCGGCGGCGTGGCCCGGAGCGGGGGAGTGGCCGGGGTGAGGAAACAGTCCCCGGCGACGCGGCCCGGAGCGGAAAACGCGCCGGAATCCGGACGGATCCGGTTCCCGGCGGGAAAAACGGGGGAAATTCAAGCGGGTCCGCCGCATGGCGAACGGGGCGCGTCAATGCGACCGCGTTCGGGATCGACTCGGATCACCCGAGGTCAACCCGGTCGAGCGCGGCAGCGGAAGAACCGGTAGTTCCAGAACCGGAATGTCGACGGCTCCGGAAACCGGAACCCGGGCGACTCGAGAAAACTCGGGCAACTCGAGAACCAGCACTTCGGCAGCACCGGAACCGGAACGCCGGCGGCTCCGGAACCAGGACATCGGCGGCTCCGGCCTCACCCGAAGCGCGGCGGGCGTTCCCGGTTCCCCGGGTGCGGGAAGCCCGCCGCGTCGTGCACGGCCGCTGCCGCCATCAGTGCTCAGTCCTCTTTGGACGGCCGGGCTTCCGGCGGGAGGACGCCCCAGTCGATGAGCTGCTCGGTGAGCTCGCCGGGGGTCATGTCGTAGATGATGGCGAGCGAGCGCAGGTCCTCGGTGCGGATGGAGAGCACCTTGCCGTTGTAGTCGCCGCGCTGGCTCTGGATGGTGGCCGCGTACCGGGCGAGCGGGCCGACCTTCTCCGCGGGCAGCTGCTGGAGCCGCTCCAGGTTGATCACGATCTTCGTGGCGGGCTCGGCCCCGGACGGGACGCGGCCCTCCGGCAGCAGTTCGACCACCGGGACGCCGTAGAAGTCCGCCAGCTCGGCCAGCTTCTGGACGGTGACCGCCCGGTCGCCGCGCTCGTACGAGCCGACCACGACGGCCTTCCAGCGGCCGCCGGACTTCTGCTCGACCCCGTGCAGGGACAGGCCTTGCTGCTGGCGGATCCCGCGGAGCTTGGCCCCGAGCGCCTTGGCGTAATCGCCCATCTGGTGGTTCTCCGTTTCCTCACCCCGCGCCGGCCGGGAGGACCGGGCCGGGGACTCCTCGAGTCGAATACTCAGAGTAATGGTTACGCATAGTTGTCACCAGGTCAAGCAGAAGGTCGGTCCGCGCAGGTGGCGGCCGTGCGCGTACCACCCGGAAGACTGATTGACCGGTCCTGCTACTGTCGGTGCGGTTTCCGGCAGCAGCCGGTTGCCGACGTCCTTTAAGGACCCGTCCAGAGAGGCGGGGAAGGAGGTCCGCCTTGTCGTCACGTCCGCGTGGCGCGGCGGAGCCGGCGGGAGAGCGCGAGCTGCTGTCCGCCGGTGATGTCGCGCGCACGATCGCGAGGATGGCCCACCAGGTCATCGAGAAGACCGCTCTCGGAGCCGGTCCGCCGGAGCAGTACCCGGTGCTGCTCGGCATTCCCACGCGCGGCACTCCGCTGGCCGCGCGCCTCGCCGAGAAGATCGGCGAGTTCGCCGGGGTCGCGCCGCCGCACGGCGCCCTCGACATCACCCTTTACCGCGACGATCTCCGCCGCCGTCCGCCGCGCGCTCTCGAGCAGACGCAGCTGCCGCCGGGCGGGATCGACAACCGGGTCGTCATCCTCGTCGACGACGTCCTGTTCTCCGGCCGCACCATCCGCGCCGCCCTCGACGCCTTGCGCGACCACGGCCGCCCGCGTGCCGTCCAGCTCGCCGTGCTCGTCGACCGCGGCCACCGCGAGCTGCCGATCCGCGCCGACTACGTCGGCAAGAACGTGCCCACCGCGCGCGCCGAGGGCGTCTCCGTGCTGTTGTCCGAAACCGACGGCCGGGACGCGGTGCTGCTGCGCGCGCCGGAAGGAGAAACCCGGTGAAGCACCTGCTCGCCACCGACGGGCTCGACGCGGACACCGCGACCGCCGTGCTCGACACCGCCGACGAGCTGAAGCACACGCTGCTCGGCCGAGAGGTCAAGAAGCTGCCGACGCTGCGCGGCCGCACCGTGATCACGCTGTTCTACGAAAACTCCACGCGCACCCGGGTGTCGTTCGAGATCGCCGGGAAGTGGATGAGCGCGGACGTGATCAACGTCTCGGCGTCCAGCTCCTCGGTGAACAAGGGCGAATCGCTGCGGGACACCGCGCTCACCCTGGCCGCCGCGGGCGCCGACTGCGTGATCATCCGGCACCCCGCTTCGGGTGCCGCGCACCGGCTGTCCGGCTGGCTCGCCGGGCCGGGCACCGCGGTGGTCAACGCGGGCGACGGCACGCACGAGCACCCGACTCAGGCGCTGCTGGACGCGGCGACCTTGCGCGAACGCCTCGGTTCGCTGAAGGACCGGCGGATCGCGATCGTCGGCGACGTCCTGCACAGCCGGGTCGCGCGGTCGAACATCCACCTGCTCAGCACTCTCGGCGCGGAGGTGGTGCTCGTCGCGCCGCCGACGCTGCTGCCGGTCGGCGTGGAGAAGCTGCCGGTCACGGTGTCGCACGATCTCGATGCCGAGCTGCCCGCAGTCGACGCCGTGATGATGCTGCGCGTCCAAGCCGAGCGGATGACGGGCGGGGGCCCTGGGCAGAGCTTCTTCCCATCGGCGCGCGAATATTCGATCTCCTACGGGCTCTCCGAGCGCCGCCAGTCGCTGCTGCCGGACCACGCGGTCGTGCTGCACCCCGGCCCGATGCTGCGCGGCATGGAGATCTCCTCCGCGGTCGCGGATTCCCCCTCCTCAGCCATTACCGAACAGGTCCGCAACGGCGTCCACGTGCGCATGGCGGTCCTCTACCACCTCCTGGCCAGTGAAGGAGCTGCCGCGTGAGCATCGTGATCAAGGGTGCCCGCCCGTACGGCGAGGGCGAGCCGGTGGACGTCCTGATCGAGGACGGCGTAATCGCCGCCATCGGCGCGGTGAGCGTTCCCGAGGGTGCCGAGGTGCTCGACGCCAAGGGCCAGATCCTGCTGCCCGGTTTCGTCGACCTGCACACGCACTTGCGCGAGCCGGGCCGCGAAGACACCGAGACCGTCGACACCGGTTCCGCCGCCGCCGCGCTGGGCGGCTACACCGCTGTGTTCGCCATGGCCAACACCGATCCGGTCGCCGACAACTCGCTCGTCACCGACCACGTGTGGCGGCGCGGGCAGGAAGTCGGCCTGGTCGACGTCCACCCGGTCGGCGCGGTCACTGTCGGGCTCAAGGGCGAGAAGCTCGCCGAGCTGGGCACGATGGCCAAGGGCACCGCGGCGGTGCGCGTCTTCTCCGACGACGGCGTCTGCGTCGCGGATCCGCTGCTGATGCGCCGCGCGCTGGAGTACTCGACCGCGCTCGACGCCGTGATCGCTCAGCACGCCGAGGAACCGCGGCTCACTGTCGGCGCTCAGGCGCACGAGGGCGAGCAGGCGTCGCGCCTCGGCTACCCGGGCTGGCCGGCTTCGGCCGAGGAGTCGATCGTCGCGCGCGACTGCCTGCTGGCGCTGCACGCGAACGCACGCCTGCACGTCTGCCACGTCTCCACCGCGGGCACGGTCGACGTCCTGCGCTGGGCGAAGGAACGCGGCACGAAGGTGTCGGCCGAGGTCACGCCGCACCACCTGCTGCTGACCGACGACCGGCTGGAGACCTACGACCCGGTCAACAAGGTCAACCCGCCGCTGCGCACCGGCGGCGACGCGGAGAAGCTGCGCGCCGCGCTGGCCGAGGGCGTGGTGGACTGCGTCGCGACCGACCACGCGCCGCACGCCCCGCAGGACAAGGACACCGAATGGGCCGCGGCCCGGCCGGGCATGCTCGGCCTGCAGACCGCGCTGTCGGTGGTCGTGGAGACGATGGTCAAGACCGGCCTGCTCGACTGGCGCGGCGTCGCCCGCGTGATGAGCGAGCGGCCCGCGGAGGTCGGGAACCTGGCCGGGCACGGCCGTCCGATCGAAGCGGGCGAACCGGCGAACCTGACGCTGGTCGACCCGGACGCCGAATGGACCGTGCGCGGTGCCGAACTGGCCAGCATCGCCGCCAACACCCCGTACGAGGGAATGCGGTTGCCCGGCGTGGTGACGGCGACCCTGCTGCGCGGGCGCATCACCGCGCGCGAGGGGAAGATCTGCTGATGGAGCGGCTGCTGCTGACGCTGGGGATCGTCGTCTTCTTCCTGTTGTGCCTGTGGGGCATGTGGATGGGCTGGCGGCGCAAGGCGCGTTCGCAGAGCGCGCGGATCGCGCCGTTCCCGGAGATCCCCGCCGAGCCCGGCGAGTTCCAGCTGGAATCCGTCGGCGTGTGCGTGGGCACCACGACCGCGGGCAACTGGCAGGACCGTGTCGTCACGCGAGGCGCGGGCCCCCGGTCCGGCGCGGTCTGGCGGCTGCACCCGGACGGGGTGGCCGTGGAACGCGGCGGGCTGCCGGACTTCTGGATCCCGCGCGCTTCGATCACCGGGATCCGCCGCGACTCGCGGCTCGCCGGGAAGGTCACCGGCACCGACGTGCTGCTGGTGATCACCTGGCGGCTCGGCGACGTCGAGCTGGACACCGGGTTCCGCGGCGACGACTTGGACGACTATCCATTGTGGATCGAAAAACTTTCCGATCACGACATCAAGGGAGGTGCCCAGTGAGCACCGGCACTCGCGGCCCCGCCGCCCTGGTTCTCGAAGACGGCCGGGTGTTCCGCGGCGCGGCGTACGGCGCGCGCGGGCGGACCCTCGGCGAGGCGGTGTTCTGCACCGGCATGACGGGGTACCAGGAAACGCTGACCGATCCGTCGTACCACCGGCAGATCGTGGTGCAGACCGCGCCGCAGATCGGCAACACGGGCTGGAACGACGAGGACGACGAATCGGCCCGGATCTGGGTTTCCGGTTACGTCGTGCGGGATCCCGCGCGCACGCCGTCGAGCTGGCGGGCGAAGCGCACGCTGGACGACGAACTGGTCCGCCAGGGCGTGGTCGGGATTTCCGAAGTGGACACCCGGACGCTGACGCGGCATCTGCGCGAGCAGGGCGCGATGCGCGCGGGCGTGTTCTCCGGCGACGCGCTGGGCAGCGACGAGCAGATGGTCGCGGAGGTGCTGGCGAGCCCGCCGATGAAGGGCGCGGATCTGGCCGGCGAGGTCTCCACGGACAAGCCGTATGTCGTTGCGGCGCATGGCGAAACGCGGTTCCGGGTCGCGGCGCTGGACCTGGGGATCAAGTCGAACACGCCGCGGCTGATGACGCAGCGGGGCATCGAGGTGCACGTGCTGCCTTCGAGCACGAGTGCGGAGGAACTGCTCGCGCTGGAGCCGGACGGGGTGTTCCTGTCCAACGGCCCGGGCGACCCGGCGACGACCGCGCACGCGACGGCGTTGACGAAAACCGTTCTGGAGCAGCGGATTCCGCTGTTCGGGATTTGTTTCGGCAACCAGATCCTCGGCCGCGCCTTGGGTTTGGGCACGTACAAGATGCGCTACGGGCACCGGGGCATCAACATCCCGGTGATCGACGTGGCGACCGGCCGGGTCGCGATCACCGCGCAGAACCACGGCTTCGCCCTCGAAGGCGAACCGGGCCAGCGGTTCGATTCCCCTTACGGGGCCGCGCAGATCAGCCACTACTGCCCGAACGACGACACCGTCGAAGGCGTGCGCGCGTTCGACGTGCCCGCGTTTTCCGTGCAGTACCACCCCGAAGCGGCCGCGGGTCCGCACGACGCCGCGCCGCTGTTCGATGAATTCGTTGACTTGATGGAGAAGAAGGCCTGATGCCGAAGAGGACGGACATCCAGCACGTGCTGGTGATCGGCTCCGGGCCGATCGTGATCGGGCAGGCGGCCGAGTTCGACTACTCGGGCACGCAGGCCTGCCGGGTGCTGCGCAGCGAGGGGCTGCGCGTGTCCCTGGTGAACTCGAACCCGGCGACGATCATGACGGACCCGGAGTTCGCGGACGCGACCTACATCGAGCCGGTGACGCCGGACTTCGTGGAGAAGGTCATCGCCGCCGAGCGCCCGGACGCGATCCTGGCGACGCTGGGCGGCCAGACCGCGCTGAACTGCGCGGTGGCGCTGCACGAGCGCGGCGTGCTGGAGAAGTACGGCGTGGAGCTGATCGGCGCGGACATCGACGCCATCCAGCGCGGCGAGGACCGGCAGAAGTTCAAGGACATCGTGCGCACCATCGGCGCCGAGGTCCCGCGCAGCCGGGTGTGCCACGACATGGACGAGGTTCGGTCCACGGTCGAGGAACTGGGCCTGCCGGTGGTCATCCGGCCGTCGTTCACGATGGGCGGCCTCGGCTCGGGCATGGCGCACACGCCGGAAGACCTGGAGCGGCTCGCCTCGACCGGGCTCACCGAGTCCCCGGTCACCGAGGTGCTGATCGAGGAGAGCGTGCTCGGCTGGAAGGAGTACGAGCTCGAGCTGATGCGCGACAAGCACGACAACGTCGTGGTCGTGTGCTCGATCGAGAACGTGGACGCGATGGGCGTGCACACCGGCGACTCGGTCACCGTCGCGCCGACGATGACGCTGACCGACCGCGAGTTCCAGGTCATGCGCGACGTCGGCATCGCGGTGCTGCGCGAGGTCGGCGTGGACACCGGCGGCTGCAACATCCAGTTCGCGTTCAACCCGGCCGACGGCCGGATGGTCGTGATCGAGATGAACCCGCGCGTGTCGCGAAGCAGTGCGCTGGCGTCGAAGGCGACCGGTTTCCCGATCGCGAAGATCGCGGCGAAGCTGGCGATCGGCTACACCCTCGACGAGATCCGCAACGACATCACCGGCGAGACCCCGGCGGCGTTCGAGCCGACGCTGGACTACGTGGTGGTGAAGGTGCCGCGGTTCGCGTTCGAGAAGTTCCCCGGCGCGGACCCCACGCTGACCACGACGATGAAGAGCGTCGGCGAGGCGATGTCGTTCGGCCGCAGTTTCCCCGAAGCCCTCGGGAAGGCGATGCGGTCGATCGAGACGAAGGCGACCGGGTTCTGGACGCTGCCCGACCCCGAGGGCGCGACCGTCGAGTCCACTTTGGACTCTCTGCGCACGCCGCACGAAGGCCGCCTCTACGAGGTGGAACTCGCGCTGCGGCTCGGCGCGACCGTCGAGCAGGTGCACGAGGCTTCCGGCATCGACCCGTGGTTCATCGACCAGATCGCGCTGATCGGCGAGGTCGGCGCCGAGGTCCGCGACGCCCCGGTGCTCGACGGCGACCTGCTGCGGCGGGCGAAGCGCACCGGCCTGTCGGACCGCCAGATCGCCGCGCTGCGCCCCGAACTCGCGGGCGAGGACGGCGTGCGCGCGCTGCGGCACCGGCTGGGCGTGCGGCCGGTGTTCAAGACGGTCGACACCTGCGCGGCGGAGTTCGCGGCGAAGACGCCGTACCACTACTCGGCCTACGAGACCGACCCCGCGGCCGTCTCCGAGGTCGCCGCACAGGGCGACAAGCCGAAGGTGCTGATCCTCGGCTCCGGGCCGAACCGGATCGGGCAGGGCATCGAGTTCGACTACTCCTGCGTGCACGCGGCGATCGCGTTGCGCGAGGCCGGGTTCGAGGCCGTGATGGTCAACTGCAACCCGGAAACCGTGTCGACGGACTACGACACGAGCGACCGGCTGTACTTCGAGCCGCTGTCGTTCGAGGACGTGCTGGAGGTCGTGCACGCCGAGCAGCAGTCCGGCACCGTCGCCGGGGTGATCGTGCAGCTGGGCGGGCAGACCCCGCTCGGGCTCGCGCAGCGGCTGGCCGACGCCGGGGTGCCGGTCGTCGGGACGCCGCCGGAGGCGATCGACCTGGCCGAGGACCGCGGCGCGTTCGGCGAGGTGCTGACCGAGGCCGGGCTGCCCGCGCCGAAGTACGGCACGGCGACCTCGTTCGAGGGCGCGAAGCGGATCGCCGACGAGATCGGCTACCCGGTGCTGGTCCGCCCGTCCTACGTGCTGGGCGGGCGCGGCATGGAGATCGTCTACGACGAGGAATCCCTCGCCGGCTACATCCGCCGCGCCACCGAGGTCACCCCCGAGCACCCGGTGCTCGTGGACCGGTTCCTGGACGACGCCATCGAGATCGACGTCGACGCGCTGTTCGACGGCGAGGACCTCTACCTCGGCGGCGTCATGGAGCACATCGAGGAGGCCGGGATCCACTCCGGCGACTCCTCCTGCGCCCTGCCGCCGATCACCCTCGGCGCGCAGGACCTCGACGCGGTCCGCCGCTCCACCGAGGCCATCGCGCGCGGCGTCGGCGTCCGCGGCCTGCTCAACGTGCAGTACGCGCTCAAGGACGACGTGCTCTACGTCCTGGAAGCCAACCCGCGCGCCTCGCGCACCGTCCCGTTCGTCTCCAAGGCCACCGCCGTCCCGCTGGCGAAGGCCGCGGCGCTGGTGATGACCGGCTCGACGATCAAGGACCTGCGCGCCTCCGGCGTGCTGCCCGCCGAGGGCGACGGCGGCCGGATGCCCGCCGATTCGCCGGTCGCGGTCAAGGAAGCCGTGCTGCCCTTCCACCGGTTCCGCACGCCGGAAGGACACGGCGTCGACTCGCTGCTCGGCCCGGAAATGAAATCCACCGGCGAGGTCATGGGCGTCGACACCTCATTCGGGAAAGCATTCGCGAAATCGCAGAGCGGCGCCTACGGATCCCTTCCCACCTCGGGCCGGGTTTTCGTCTCCGTCGCCAACCGCGACAAGCGTTCGCTCGTCTTCCCGGTGAAGCGGCTGGCGGACCTCGGCTTCGAAATCCTCGCCACCTCCGGCACCGCGGAAGTGTTGCGGCGCAACGGAGTTGCCTGTTCGGTCGTGCGCAAGCACTCCGAGCCGGACCCGGGCACCGGCGAGCCGAACATCGTCGACGTGATCCTCGCCGGCGAGGTCAACATGGTGATCAACACGCCGTACGGAAACAGCGGGCCGCGCGTGGACGGTTACGAAATCCGGACCGCCGCGGTGTCGCGCGATATTCCGTGCGTCACCACGGTTCAGGGCGCGGCTGCGGCCGTGCACGGCATCGAAGCGCTTATCCGCGGCGACATCGGCGTGCGCAGCCTGCAGGACCTCCAGGCGGCCTTGAAGGCGACGTCGTGACCGCGCGGTTCGGGGCCCGGCTGGCCGAAGCGGTGGCCGCGCGCGGGCCGCTGTGCGCCGGGATCGACCCGCATCCGGGCCTGATCGAGTCGTGGGGCCTGCCGCTCGACGCGAGCGGGCTCGAACGCTTCGCGCTCAGCGCCGCGGAGGCGCTGGGCGAGGTGGCGGCGATCGTGAAGCCGCAGTCGGCGTTCTTCGAGGCGTTCGGGTCCGCCGGCGTGGCGGTGCTCGAACGCGTCGTAGACGTCGCCCACGACGCCGGAGCGCTCGTCCTGCTGGACGTGAAGCGCGGCGACATCGGTTCCACCATGGCGGCCTATACGGCGGCGTACGTGGCCGAGAAGGCGGCTTTCACCGCCGACGCGGCCACGGTGTCGCCGTACCTCGGCTTCGGCGCGCTGGACGCGGCTGTCGCGGCGGCGCGCGAAGCGGGCAACGGGCTCTTCGTCCTCGCGCGCACGTCCAACCCGGAAGCGAACGCGTTGCAGCGCGCGCGGCTCGAAGACGGCCGTACGGTCGCTCAGAGCGTCGTAGACGCTGCTGCGGACCACAATGCGGGTGCTGAGCCGTACGGCGACGTCGGCGTGGTCGTAGGGGCCACTGTGGCTCCTGGGGAAGTCGACCTGAGCCGGCTCAACGGACCGGTGCTCGCGCCCGGTTTCGGGGCGCAGGGGGCAACTGAGGCGGATTTGCGGGCAGTCTTCGGGGAAGGCCTTCCGGGCCTGCTCCCGGCGTCCTCGCGCGACCTGCTGCGCCACGGCCCGGACACGGCGGCGTTACGCCGTGCGGCCCAAGAGGTGAACGGCCGGTTGGCGGGACTGCGCGGAAAAGGCCAATAGCAGGCCCCGGAATCGCGCTCCACCAGCCACCCCCGCATTGTGGCCCCTGCTCAGGGGTGGGTACCGTCGCGTCACCCACCCAGATGTGAGAACTACCGGAGGAAAACGTGGCACTTCCCCAGCTGACAGAGGAACAGCGTGCTGCGGCGCTGGAGAAGGCCGCCGCCGCCCGCCGCATCCGTGCTGAGCTGAAGGAGCGGCTGAAGCGGGGCGGTACCACTCTGGTCGACGTGCTGAAGCAGGCCGAGGAGAACGAAGTCCTCGGCAAGATGAAGGTTTCGGCCTTGCTCGAGGCGCTCCCCGGCGTCGGCAAGGTGCGCGCCCAGCAGACGATGGAACGACTGGAGATCGCCCCCAGCCGCAGGCTCCGCGGGCTCGGCGACCGGCAGCGCAAGGCGCTGCTGGCCGAGTTCAGCGGCGAGTGAGCGGCGTCGGTCAGGACTACCCGGTGACCCGGGGCGCCGACCGCGGCGGTGAGCCGGTGGCAGGAGACTTCTCCCGCCCCCGGCTCACCGTCGTCTCCGGGCCTTCCGGCGTCGGGAAGTCGAGTGTGGTGGGACAGCTGCGCCTGCTGGAGCCGAACCTGTACTTCAGCGTTTCGGTGACGACGCGGGTGCCGCGGCCGGGCGAGGTCGACGGAAACCATTACCACTTCGTGGATTCCGCCGAATTCGACCGGATGGTGGCCGGGAACCGGCTGCTGGAGTGGGCCGAGTTCGCGGGCAACCGGTACGGCACGCCGCGCGAGCCGGTGGAGAAGGCCTTGGCCGACGGCCGTCCGGCGGTGCTGGAGATCGAACTGCAGGGCGCCCGGCAGGTCCGGGCCGCGATGCCGGAAGCGCGGCTGGTCATGCTGATGCCGCCGTCCTGGGAAGAACTGGTCGGCAGGCTCACCGGCCGCGGCACCGAGACCGAGGCCGCGGTGGCCGCCCGGCTGGCCGAGGCGGAACGCGAACTGGCCGCGGCCGGGGAGTTCGACGAGCGGGTCGTGAACGCCGACGTCGAGGTCGCCGCGCGGCGGTTGCTAGACTTGATTACTGGCGGTGGCGATTCTGCCGCCGCTCGATGTGACGATACGGAGCACCACGAGTGACTGTGCAACAGGCGACGCTGGAAGAGCTCGAAGGCATCACCAACCCGCCGATCGACGACCTGCTCGAAAAGGTCTCCTCGAAGTACGCGCTGGTGATCTACTCGGCCAAGCGGGCCCGGCAGATCAACGACTACTACGCGCAGCTGGGCGAGGGCCTGCTGGAATACGTCGGCCCGCTGGTCGAGCCCGGCCCCCGCGAGAAGCCGCTGTCGATCGCGCTGCGCGAGATCCACGGCGGGCTGCTCGAGCACACCGAGGGTGAATGACGCCAAGCCCAGGGTCGTCCTGGGCGTGGGCGGCGGCATCGCCGCCTACAAGGCGTGCGAGGTCCTGCGGGGCCTCACCGAATCCGGGCACGACGTCCGCGTCGTGCCCACCGAGGCCGCGCTGAACTTCGTCGGCGCGGCGACCTTCGAGGCGCTGTCCGGGAACCCGGTGCACACCGGGGTTTTCACCGAGGTGCCCGAGGTGCAGCACGTCCGGGTCGGCAAAGAGGCCGACCTCGTGCTGGTCGTCCCGGCGACCGCGAACCTGCTGGCCAAGGCCGCGCACGGGCTCGCCGACGACCTCCTGACGAACACCCTGCTCACCGCCCGGTGCCCGGTCGCCTTCTTCCCGGCGATGCACACCGAGATGTGGGAGCACCCGGCCACCCGCGACAACGTGGCGCTGCTGCGCTCGCGCGGCATGGTCGTCACCGAACCCGCGGCGGGCCGGTTGACGGGCGTCGACACCGGCAAGGGACGGCTCGCCGACCCGGCCGAGATCGTCGACCTGGCCCGCTTGCTGCTCGCCGAACCGCGCGCGCTGCCGCGAGACCTCGAAGGCCTCCGCGTGGTGATCTCCGCGGGCGGCACCCGCGAACCGCTCGACCCGGTCCGTTTTCTCGGCAACCGCTCGTCCGGCAAACAGGGCTTCGCCCTCGCCCGGGTCGCGGCGCAGCGCGGTGCCGAGGTCACGCTGGTCGCCGGGCACACCGACGAACTCCCCGCCCCGGCGGGCGCGACGCTGCAGCGCGTGTCCACCGCGGAAGAAATGCGCAAAGCGGTGCATTCCGCCGCGGCCGACGCGGATGTCGTCGTGATGGCCGCCGCGGTCGCGGATTTCCGGCCCGCCACGCGCGCCGACCACAAGATCAAGAAGTCCGACGACAGCCCGGACCCGGTCATCACGCTCGACCGCAACGCCGACATCCTCGCCGAAGTGGTGCGAGGACGGCGTTCCGGGCAGATCGTGGTGGGTTTCGCGGCGGAAACCGGCGACGAGAACGGCAGCGTGCTCGACCACGCCCGCGCGAAACTTCGCCGCAAGGGCGCGGATCTGCTCGTGGTCAACGCGGTCGGCGACGGCAAGGCTTTCGGCACCGAGGACAACGCGGGCTGGCTGCTCGCCTCGGACGGCGCCGAGCAGGTCATCGCACAGGGAGCTAAAGCCCGCCTGGCGGCCACATTGTGGGATGCCGTAACAGCGTTGATCCAGCGTCGACTCTAGCTACAGGCCCGCTGGGTAGGGTGGGCTGTGCCAGGAGCGCCTGAAATACCGGTGGGGCGCCATCGCTTGACCGAGGGAAGTGACGAGGTCGTGTCTGCGTCCACGAAAAGGCTGTTCACGTCGGAATCCGTGACTGAGGGCCACCCCGACAAGATCTGTGACGCCATCAGCGACTCGATCCTCGACGGCCTGCTGACCAAGGACCCGCGCAGCCGGGTCGCCGTCGAGACCCTGATCACGACGGGCCAGGTGCACGTCGCGGGCGAGGTGACGACCGAGGCGTACGCGGACATCCCCACCATCGTGCGGGACGTCATCCTGCGCATCGGCTACGACTCGTCGGCCAAGGGCTTCGACGGCAACTCCTGCGGCGTGAACGTGGCGATCGGGTCGCAGTCGCCCGACATCGCCCAGGGCGTCGACACGGCGTACGAGTCGCGCGTGGAGTCGGACGAGGACGAGATCAACCGCCAGGGCGCGGGCGACCAGGGCCTGATGTTCGGCTACGCCTGCTCGGACACGCCCGAGCTGATGCCGCTCCCCATCGCGCTCGCGCACCGCCTCTCGCGCCGGCTGACCGCGGTCCGCAAGGACGGCGTGCTGCCGTACCTGCGCCCGGATGGCAAGACCCAGGTCACCATCGAGTACGCGGGCGAACAGCCGGTGCGGCTCGACACCGTCGTGGTCTCCACTCAGCACGCGGACGGGATCGACCTGGAGCAGATGCTCGGCGTCGACGTGCGCAAGCACGTCGTGGAGCCGGAGCTGGCCGAACTGGGCCTCGACACCGACGGCACCCGCCTCCTGGTGAACCCCACCGGCCGCTTCGTGATCGGCGGCCCGATGGGCGACGCGGGCCTCACCGGCCGCAAAATCATCGTCGACACCTACGGCGGCATGGCCCGCCACGGCGGCGGCGCGTTCTCCGGCAAGGACCCGTCCAAGGTGGACCGCTCCGCCGCGTACGCGATGCGCTGGGTGGCCAAGAACGTGGTCGCGGCCGGACTTGCCGGACGGGTCGAGGTGCAGGTGGCGTACGCGATCGGCAAGGCCGCTCCCGTGGGCCTGTTCGTCGAGACCTTCGGCACCGAAACGGTCGACCCGACCAAGATCCAGTCGGCCATCAGCGAGGTCTTCGACCTGCGCCCCGCCGCGATCATCCGCGACCTGGACCTGCTGCGCCCGATCTACGCCCCGACCGCGGCCTACGGCCACTTCGGCCGCCCGGACCTGAACCTCCCCTGGGAAAGCACCGCCCGCGCAGACGCCCTGCGCTCCCTGGCCGGCGCCTGAGCCTTTTTTGGTCTGTGAAGGGCTCCTTGAGGGAATCTAATTCCCTCAAGGAGCCCTTCACGGCTTTCAGGCGAGGCGGGCTAGACCGAGGTCCGTGAGGGGAACCCTGAGGGACTCAGAGTCCCTCAGGGTTCCCCTCACGGACGCCCCCGCAGCCGACGCACCCACCGAGCCAGACAACCAGCTCCATACCGCCGCCGACGCACCCAACCATCGAGGCACCCAGCCCTACCCCAACCCCGATACGAAGCCTCCTCTGCGGTTCGGGGGTGCTTGTCAAGGCATCTTTCCCGCCTTGACAAGCACCCCCGAACCGTCAGGACAATCAAACTTCGGGGTGCCCCACGCAACCCCTTCCCCCGAAGGGGAACGCTCACGACAGGACTGTCGGACCAGTCTGGTAGAGATCTCCAAGTGACCAGCTCCGAACCCACCCCCCTGTGGGACCTCCCGGAGCCTTCGCGCTCCGCCCCGGAGCCGAAGGCCACCCCGGCGAAAAAGCCCAGCAAAGCCAAACCCACCCGTTCCCGCAAAGGCCAGCAAACCCCCGCTCCAGAACTCCCCGTAGCGAAGATCGCGGTCGACATCCCCCTGGCCCACCTGGACCGCACCTTCGACTACCAAGTCCCAGAGAAACTCCACGAATCCGCAGTCCCAGGCTGCCGAGTCCGAGTGCGCTTCGCCGGCCAACTGGTCGACGGCTACCTCATCGAACGCACCGACACCACGGAATACGAACGCAAACTCGCCTACCTGGAACGAGTAACCTCCAGCGAACCGGTACTTCCGCCAGCCCTGCACGCCGTCTGCCGCTCAGTAGCCGACCGCTACGCCGGAACCCTCTCCGACGTCCTCCGCCTGGCCCTGCCCCCGCGACACGCGAAGACAGAAGCCGAACCACCCGCGGAACCGGCCCCGGCGCCGTCCGCGCCGGACATCTCCGCCTGGACCCGCTACCAACGCGGCGAAGCCTTCCTGGAAGCCATAACCGAAGCCCGCCAAGCCAACGCGGTCTGGCAAGCCCTCCCCGGCGAAGACTGGCCCCGCCGCCTGGCCGAGGCAGCCGCCACTGCCGCGTCCCAAGGCCGAGGCGCGGTCCTGGTGGTCCCCGACCACCGCGACCTGACCCGAGTGCACGACGCCTGCGTCGAGCTCGTCGGAGAACAAGGCGTCGCAGCGCTGATCGCCGGTCTGGGACCGGCAGAGCGATACCGCCGCTGGCTTTCCGTTCTGCGCGGCGCAGTCCGCGTAGTAGTCGGCACTCGCGCGGCGATGTTCGCCCCCGTCAAAGACCCAGGCCTGTTCGTAGTCTGGGACGACGGCGACGACCTGCACCTGGATCCGCATGCCCCGTACCCGCACGTACGAGATGTGCTGATGGATCGGGCCCACGCAACGAAATCAGCGTTCCTGGTCGGCGGTTTCGCCCGAACCGCCGAGGCGCAGCTGCTGGTGGAATCCGGCTGGGCACAGCAAATCCAGGCCGGTCGCACCGAACTCCGTGCCGCCGCCCCGCGGGTCACACCGGTCGGCGAGGACTTCGACGTAGCGCGCGACGAAGCCGCCCGCGTAGCCCGCCTGCCCGCAGTCGCTTTCGAAGCGGCACGCCAAGCCTTCGCCGCCGGATTGCCCGCTCTGGTCCAAGTCCCGCGCCGCGGCTACGTCCCCGGATTGTCCTGCGGCCAATGCCGAACGCCCGCCCACTGCCGCCGCTGCGCCGGTCCGCTGGCGTTGCCCGGCGGTTCGGTCGACGGTGCCCCGCGCCCGCCCGCCTGCCGGTGGTGCGGCGTCCCCGAGACCGCTTTCCGTTGCCCTGCTTGCGGTTCCGTCCGGCTGCGAGCAGTCGTCGTCGGCGCGAAACGCACCGCCGAAGAACTGGGCCGGGCTTTCCCCGGGGTGCCCGTCCGAACCTCCGGCGCGACTGAAGTCCTGGCGACTGTCCCCGGCCGCCCGGCTCTGGTGGTCTGCACGCCAGGCGCGGAACCGGTCGCCGAGGGCGGTTACGGCGCGGCGCTGCTGCTGGACGGCTGGGCGCTGCTCGGCCGTCAGGATCTGCGCGCCGCGGAAGAAACCCTCCGCCGCTGGATGGCCGCGGGCGCGCTGGTCCGCCCGGCGGCGGGCGGTGGCCGGGTGGTCGTCGGCGCGGAGGCCGGGCTGCCCGTGGTGCAGGCGTTGGTGCGCTGGGACCCGGGATGGCACGCGAGCCAGGAGCTGGAGCAACGCCGGGAGCTGGGTTTCCCGCCCGCGATGCGGATGGCGAGCGTCGAGGGGAGCCCGGCCGCGGTGGCGAGCGTGCTCGACGACCTCCCGCTGCCGGACACCGGCGAGGTGCTCGGCCCGGTCCCGCTGGGCGATTTCGACGACGAAGGCAACGCCGAACGCGAGCGGGCGCTGGTGCGTGTGGCCCGCCCGGACGGCCGCGCCCTGGCGACGGTGGTGCGAGACGCGGTGGCCCGCCGAGACGCCCGGAAGGCGGTCGAGCCGGTGCGGGTGCAGTTGGACCCGCTGGACTTGATTTAGGCGGTTGCGTGGGCGGGCGGCTACGGGTGCAGTTGGATCCGCTGGACTTGATTTAGGGGTTGCGCGCGGATGGTTTGGGCGCGCGGCGCGATGGTGCGGGAAGGTTCGGGTGGCGGTCGAGCCGGTTCGGGGGCGGTTGGTTCCGGAGGACTTGGTCAACCGGGTTTCGGCGCGTGGCCCGGTAGCGGGGGAAAGCCCGGAGAGGAAGCCGACCCGATGCGGGTCCCGTTGGAGCCGTCCGGTTGTTGCTTGACGACAGGAGCCAGCCGCAGGCACCGCTGCGTTCGTTCGCCTGCGTTGGCCCGCCGACGCAGAGCCGCTCCATGCCCCGAGCAGGCCCGGCCAACGCGGGGCGTGACGGGCCCGCGATCCGCCCCAACCGCCACGCGCGCAACTGGATCCGCTGAACCCGATCTAGCCAGCCGCTAATTCCCTCACCGAACCCCGCCCCGAAGGCGGTTTTCCGTGCTGCTGCGCGAGTTCCGTTTGAACCGGTTCGTCCCGGGGTGTATTGGGGAGGTGGAAACCGGGGGAGGGGCGCGGTCGCGCAGGGTAGCCGGTTGCTCCGTTCGCAGGTCCGGGCTGCGGCATCTGCAGTCTTCGCGCCTACCGAGCGCACACTTACTCTTGAGGCCGGGCGGCCATGATCAGGACCGCGGCCCGGGCCGGCTCCGGGCCGGCCTCCCGCGCGCGCGGCGCGTGCCCGGTCCTGCGGACAGGAGTCGGCGTTGATGGGCGACGTCTCGATCCGGCCGGCTGAGCAGGCGGACCTCGCGGTGCTGGCGGAGGTCTTCGGCGACCAGGGGTTCTTCGAGGACCGGTTCACCCGGCAGGCGAAGGGGCTCGGCGTGCTGTTCGCCGCGTGGTGCTCCGCGCGGCCGGTCGGGGCCGTCTACTTGTGGCTGGAAGACGCCGAGGAGCCGCCGATCCGCGGCCATCTGCCGGGCGTTCCGCTGCTGACCCACTTGGAAGTCGCCCCGGACGCGCGCAACCGCGGCATCGGCGCCGCTCTCGTGCACGCGGCCGAGGACTACCTGGCCGGCCACGGCCACGCCCTCGGCGCGCTCGCGGTCCGCACCGACAACACCCGCGCCGCCCGGCTGTACAGCCGCCTCGGCTACCGGGACTGGGGCCACGGCACTGTCGTTTGCTACGCGGAGCGCGTTTCGCCCGACGGGCGCACGATTTCCGAGGCCGAACGGTGCCACGTCCTGGTCAAAGGGCTGCCGGACGACAGCCCCGCACCGCTGGCGAGCCGCACGTGCGGCGAACGGTGAACCTTCAGGACTTGTGCACGATCTCCGAGATGCCCAGCGTGTCGAAGGCGGCGTCCGGATCGCCCGGCGCCCCGTGCCGCGCGCGCAGCGACAGCAGATGCGTCTGCCAGGTGTCCCGGTCGCGCTGCCAAGCGCGCAGATACCGGACGCACAGGTCCGGGTCGATCAGCAGGCTGCGGCCGAGCGCGGCCTTCAACGCCGCGATCATCCGCGCCTCGTACGCACCGGTCAGGTATGGCGCGTCCTGGACCTGCTGAAGCGTGGTGCTGATGAACGCCCGGCGGCTTTCCAGGAAGCTCGCCCAGTGCTCGGCGGTCGCGTCGGCGAGGCTCATGCCGTTGTCCAGCAGGCAGTAGAGGCCCTCGGCCAGCGTGTCGCCGAGTTCCTCCGACCGGGCGCGCATGGTGTCGCGGTAGGGGTCGTAGTCGTGCTGGTACGCGGAGCCGGTGACCGCGGTGGCGCGCAATCCGGTGCCGCTGAGGAGAAAGAACCAGTCCTCGTTGTAGATGTCCGGGAAGAACGAGGAGAACGCGTCGCGCCCGACCGCCAGTGCGCCGCCGCCGACGAACGTGTCCTGCTGTCCTCCGGACTCGTGGTAGGCGTGGCACACCACGGAGTTGTCCCGCATGCCGGTGTTGGCGAGGCCGACCGCCGCGTATGCGTCGAGCAGGCCCGCCGCGGCGCGCAGATCGCCAGGCCGCGAAAGGTGGATGTCGTCGTCGAGGAAAAGGATGCGCCGCCAGCCCGCGAGATCGGCGACGAGCACGCCGAGGTTGCGCTTGAAACTCGTGTCAGTGCGGCGCAACTGGCGTTTCGCCTGCAGCAGCCTGCTCGTCGCGAAGGGCGGAACGGCGCCGAGACCGGCGGCTTCGTCAGTGTCGATCGCGCGGACGCGCACCCCGGCGCGCTTCGCGGCGAGCACCGCGTCGGTCGCCCGGGCGCTTTTGCTGCACAGCAACAGGAGCGTGGCGTCGACCTCGCGAGCCGCGCGGAAAGCGTCCTTGAGGTAGGCGGCGGGCCTGCCGTTGGGCACGACGATCGCGTCCAGCTGGGCCTGCGGAGCGTCCTCGGCGGCGACGTGGTGCAGCAGCCGCTGGTGCGTCGTGTGCTGCGCCGGCGCTGCGACGGTCGCGGTCATGGGAGGCTCGATTCTGGCCACTCGTGCAGCCGGTTTTCTTGCAGGGTCCAGTCGGGGGTGAGCCCCTGGTTGTCGAACACCGGGACCCGGCTGATGATGCTGAAGGAATCCGCGCCCGCGAAGCGCCGGTCGAGGTAGGCCTGGTTGCGGTCGCGGAAGCGGCGGTCGGTCAGCGCTCGTACGGCCCCGAGGGTGCCGCGGCCGTACATCCCGTTGCACACGGTCACAGTGCGCTTGCGGTTGAGCGGGTTGACGCCGTGGTAGAAGTGCGCGACGTCTTCGATCAGAGCGCCGTCGCGCAGTTTGGCGCTGAACAGCCGGGTCGTCCCGTCCGCGCAGGTCACCTCGAAGCCGCTGTCCAGTTGCTCCTCGTCGCCCTTGCGGCTGATCTGGCGGACCGGCACGTCGACCCGGTCGAGCAGCGCGCGGGTCTGCGGGTTCCAGTCGACGCCGCCGAGCAGCACCAGGTGCGCGGTGTACTCGTCCGCGGACAGCGTCGCGTTCTGGTCGGTGCTGCGGAAGGTGACGTTGCTCGCCGGGTTGCACGCGCGGATGTGGCCGTAGAGCTCGATCAGCGCGTCCGGGTCGGCGTAGGTGTAGAGGTTCACGTAGTCCGGGCTGGACGGGTCGGTGTAGGCGATGCGGTACTTCTCCGGCAGCTGCGCGCAGACGATCACGATGTCCTGGTTCGGCGGGAAGTGCCACAGGCTCAAGGGCGCGAAGACCGGCTGGGTGGGCGGGTATTCGAGGTCGTCGCGCAGCGCCTGCAGCTCCGCGAGCAACTCCTTGCGGACGGTGCGCTCGTCGTCCGTCAGCTTTTCGATGTCCAGCAGGTGAAGTTCGCGGCCGCGGACGGAGCGGCGGGTGGCGAAGAAGGTCGCGTACGCCTCGAGCCTCGGCTGCGGGGGCGTCACCGGCTTCGCCACGTTCTCCCACGACGACAGCAGACCGGTGCTCACGCCGAAGGCCTCGGCGAGCTGGCGCTGGGTCAGCACCACGTCGGACCAGCTCTCCTTGCGCAGGGTACGCAGGCGGGCGGCGAGCGCGGGGTTGGGCTGAGACACGACTTCAGACCCTTCAGTGAAGTTCAGTCAGACGTGAATGGCGGGGATTCTACACCCGGGACGCCGGGGTGGCCGGACGGGCCGGGGGTCGAGTGTCGGCGAGCGTTCAGGGGTTGCCAATTGCGGACCGGACCCTTGCCTGAACGGAAGATGTCGTGTGCGCGACACCATTGTTTCAGTCCGGGCCCGCCCTTATAGTAGCTGCTGTGAAAGTCTACTAGATTTCAGTAGCTTCCTGAAATAGGGGGGCGGTCATGGACACCTCAGCAGTACAGGCACCAGTACACCGAGCCATCGTGGTGGTCGACATCGAAGGGTCGACAACCCGCACGAACCCGGCTCGGGCCGGGCTCCGTTCGGTCCTGTTCGACCTGCTCGACGAGGCGTTCCTGGCCGGGGGCATCACCGAGCGGTTCCGGGACCCGTTCATCGACCGGGGCGACGGGGCGCTGTGCCTCGTCCGGCCGGTCGACGAGGTCCCGAAGACAGTGCTGCTCGCCCGCGTGGTGCCCGCGCTGACCGAACTGCTCGCCCGGCACGGCGACCAGGACCCCGAACTGGCCTTCCGGCTGCGCGTTTCGGTGCACGCCGGCGAGGTGCACTACGACGCGCACGGCCCGTACGGCGAGGACGTCGACATCGCCTGCCGGCTTCTCGACGCGCCTGACCTGAGACGCAGGCTGCGCAGTTCCTCCGGCCCGCTCGCCCTCGTCGTCTCGAACGCCATCCACCGCTCGGTCGTCCGGCACGGCTACGCCGGGATCGACCGCAGCTCCTTCGCCCACGCCTTCACCGTCCGGGTCGGCGGACAGCGGACGCGGGGCTGGGTCCGCACCACCGACGCCGTCCGGCCGGGAGCGGGACTGATCGCCTGAGCGGTCCGGCCGGCGACGAGGAGGGTGGACCGCTGTGGAGACGATCGGGTTCTGGCCGGCGCTGGGCGCCGCGGACCGCGCGAAGTTCGAAGAGCTGTCCGTCCGCAAGGCCTATCGGCGCGGGGACGTCCTCTGCCGCGAAGGCGAGCGGGCCTCGGTGGTGCTTCTCCTGCTGGCCGGCCACGTCCGGATCACCAACGCGACGCCGGACGGGCGCGAGGTCGTGATCGGCGTCCGCGGCGCGGGCGACGTGATCGGCGAACTGGCCGTGATCGACGGCGGACGGAGGTCGGCGACAGTGCAAGCACTCGACGAACTCGACGTCCTGGTGGTGCCCGCCGCCCGGTTCGTCGCGCTGTGCCGGCGCGAGGCGGCGATTTCCTGGGCGCTGCTGCAAGTGCTGGCCGACCGGATGCGCGACGTCGGACGGCAGTGGCTCGACATCGGCGGCGGGACGAGCACCCGCCGCGTGGCCGCGCAGCTGATGCAGCTGGCGGTGCAGCACGGCGTGCGGCGCGGCACGGACATCGAAGTCGCGGTGCCCGGCACGCAAGCGGAACTCGCGATGACAGCGGCGATTTCGCGCGAATCGTGGGCACGGGTGACCCGGGAACTCCGCCGCCAGGGGGTGATCAGCACCGCGCGCGGCCAGGTGACCGTGCACCGGCTCGCGGAATTGCGGCGGCTCGCCCGCTGAACGTGTCAGCTGACACAGATTTCCCGGCTCCGCCGGGGTTTTCTGGATACACACCACCGAGGGAGGCAGTCATGGAACCGTTTCTTCCCGCTCCTCAGCCGGTTCGCTGGCGTCGGGGGGTGTACGCGGCAGCTCTGGTCGTCCCGTTCACCGTCGCTCAGGTGTGGGCGCTGCTGGTGTTGCTGAGTTTCGAATCGCTTCACGGGCTTGTCGCGCAGGCGTTCCTGGTGATCCTCGCCGGCTCCCTGATCGCGACGGTCGCGGGCTGGCGCTGGGTGTGGCAGCTGGGGTCGGAGCGCAAGCGCGTTCAGGCCCGCGAGGAAATGCGCAGGCGCGCTTCCGAGAACCTGCGCGAATTCGGGCGCGAGGACCTTCGCGAACCGCGGATACAGGTGCGGATATGACCACCGTGCTGGCCGCCGCGCAAAGCGGGCAAGGCGTGCCGGCCGGGGTGCTCGTGCTCGCGCTGGTGGTGCTGGTCGCGCTGATCCGGGTGCTGCGCTGGATCGCCGGGCTGGCGGTGAAGCTGGCCGCGTCGGTCGCCGCGGTGTCCGGGCTGGTGGTCGGAGTGTTCGGGGTCGGCGGCCTGGCGACGCTGACCGCGGTGGCGATGGCGGCCTCGAAATGAGTGTGGACACCGGTTCTGCCGCGGGGCAGACTCGCCCGCATGCCCACGACCGGAAAGCGAATCCTCGCGGTGCTCTCCGTGGCCGCTCTGGTGTCCACGGCCGGGGCGGCCAGCGCCTCGGCCGCCGTTCCCACTCCTAAATCGCCTGTCGCGACCGGCTATCTCGGCGCGGTGTCGAGCATCGACGCCGACGCCACGGCCATCGGCACGCAGGTGCTGCGCGGCGGCGGCAACGCCGTCGACGCGGCGGTCGCCGTCGCGGCCGCGCTCGGCGTTACGGACCCGTTCTCGGCCGGCATCGGCGGGGGCGGGTTCTTGGTGTACTACGACGCGAAGACCGGCAAGGTCCACACGCTCGACGGGCGGGAAACCGCGCCCAAGACCGCGGACGAGAACCTGTTCGTGGAGAACGGCAAGCCGCTGCCGTTCGCGGACGCCGTGACGAGCGGGTTGAGCGTCGGGGTGCCGGGCACTCCGGCTACTTGGCGTGACGCGTTGCGCAAGTGGGGGACGCGCTCGCTCGCGCAGTCGATCGCCCCGGCGGAGCGGTTGGCGCGCAAGGGGTTCGTGGTCGACCAGACGTTCCATGATCAGGTCGCGCACAATGCCGGGCGGTTCGCCGCGTTTCCTTCTACTCGGTCGTTGTATCTGCCGGGCGGGCAGCCGCCCGCGCCGGGGACGGTCTTCCGGAATCCCGATTTGGCTGCCACGTATGGGCAGCTGGCCCGGCGGGGGACGGATGCCTTGTACCGCGGCGATATCGGGGCGGATGTCGCCCGGACTGTTCAGCAGCCGCCGGTCGATCCGGCTTCTTCGCTGAATGTTCGTCCGGGGAAGCTCTCCGTTTCTGATCTTGCCGCGTATCGGGCTATTGAGCGCGAGCCTACGCATACTGAGTATCGCGGGTTGGACGTTTACGGGATGCCCGCGCCTTCGTCCGGCGGGCTTACCGTGGGCGAGGCGTTGAATATCCTGGAGAACTTTGATCTTCGCGGGGCGAGCAAGGCTGATTATCTGCAGTATTTCCTGGAGGCTTCGCGGTATGCGTTCGCTGACCGGAATCGGTGGATCGGCGATCCGGCGGTGGTTGATGTTCCGGCTAAGGAGTTGCTCAGTCAGGGGTTCGCGGACAGTCGGGCTTGTTTGATTTCCCGGGATCGGGCTGGGGTCAGTCCTGTTGCGCCTGCTGATCCTCGTCATCCTCAGCCTTGTGGTGCTGGTTCTGTTGGGACGCCTACGCCTTATGAAGGGGAGAACACTACTCACCTTACTGTGGCGGATAAGTGGGGGAATGTTGTTGCTTACACTCTTACTATCGAGCAGGAGGGTGGTAGCGGGATTGTGGTGCCGGGGCGGGGGTTCTTGCTCAACAATGAGCTGACTGACTTCTCGTTCGTGCCGGTTACGCCTGGGGTTCCGGATCCTAATTTGCCTGGGTCCGGGAAGCGGCCTCGGTCTTCTATGGCTCCTACTGTGGTTTTGCGGGACGGGAAGCCGTTCTTTGCGACTGGGTCGCCTGGGGGTGCGTCGATTATTACGACGGTGCTGCAGGTTTTGCTCGGGCGGATTGATCGGGGGTTGTCGTTGGAGGATGCCATTGCCGCTCCGCGGGCTTCTCAGCGGAATTCTGCCAAGGCGGATGTGGAGGCTGGGTTCTTGGCTCAGCCGGAGGTTGCGGATTTGCAGGGGCGGGGGCAGGTGTTTTCGTCTTCGCCTGCGGAGATCGGGGCTTCTACTGGGGTGGAGAGTTTGCGGGACGGGCGGTGGATTGCTGCTGCTGAGCCGGTGCGGCGGGGGCAGGGGGCTGCTGAGGTGGTGTTGCCTTGGCGGTGGCCTGGGGGGCGGTGAGTCGGCTCGTCGCCTGGCGGCGACATTGCTTTGAGTGGTTGCGTGGGGCACCCCGAAGCTGATTGTTACGACGGACGGCGGGTGCTTGTCAAGGCGGGAAAGATGCCTTGACAAGCACCCGCCGTCCGCGTTTTTGGCTTCGTATCGGGGTGCGGGGGTGGTGTGGGTGCCTCGATGGTTGGGTGCATCGGTGCGGTTGGGTGGGTGGTTGGGGCTTGCGCCCCAATGTGGCGTTGGGTGCATGTGACGCACCGAATGCCACATTGGGTGCGTGGGATGCACCCAATGTGGCGTTGGGGCGCATTGCGGCGAGCGAGCGGGCGGGCGGGGTGGGCTGTGAAGGGCTCCTTGAGGGAATCTGATTCCGTGAAGGAGCCCCTCACGGAATTGTGCGGGTCGTGAGGGGAACCCTGCGGGACTCTGAGTTCGTGAGGGTGGCCCTCACGGACATCGGCGGGTCGTGAGGGGAACCCTGCGGGACTCAGAGTCCGTGAAGGTGGCCCTCACGGACTGCGGGCGCGACCGAAGTGCCGGCAGGCGAGCGGCGGTGAGGCGTCACCCGGCGGAGAGTTGGCGTTTCACCTCGGCGGCGACGCGGGAGCCTTCGGCGCGTCCGGCGATCTTCGGCTGCACCGCCTTCATCACGGCGCCCATCCCGGCCATCCCGGAGGCGCCCGTTTCCGTCACGGCCTCGGTGACCAGAGCGCGCAGTTCGTCGTCCGGCAGCTGGGCGGGCAGGTAGCCGGTGAGGACCTCGGCCTCCGCCCGTTCGCGCTCGGCTGATTCCGCGCGGCCTGCCTTCTCGAAGGCCTCGGCGGCGTCGCGGCGTTTCTTCACCTCTCGGGTGATGATCTTCAGGACCTCGTCGTCGGAGAGTTCGCGTGCGCTGTCGCCCGCGGTTTCTTCGTAGCCGATCGCCGAGAGGGTCAGGCGCAGGGTTGCCGAGCGCAGCTGGTCCCTTGCCTTGATCGCGGTCGTGAGGTCGTCGTGCAGGGTCGCCTTCAGCGTGGTCATATACCCGATCCTGGCGCCCGCCCCGGCCGGCTGCCCGCGCCGCGCCGCCGGGGACGGGGTCTTCTAGACTCGCTTCCGATGTCCGACCAGCCTGAAATCCCCTTTTCCCTTCCGGAGGTGCGGTGATGCGTCTCGTTTTCGCCGGCACCCCGGAGCCTGCCGTGCCGTCGTTGCGCGCGCTGATCGAGTCCGGGCGGCACGAGGTCGTCGCGGTCGTCACCCGGCCGGACGCCCAGGCCGGGCGCGGGCGCAAAGTGCTGCGGTCCCCGGTCGGGGCACTCGCCGACGAGCACGGCATCGAGGTGCTCACCCCCGCTCGCGCCGGCGACCCGGCGTTTCTCGCCCGCCTGCGCGAGCTGGAACCGGACGTCTGCCCGGTCGTCGCGTACGGGGCGCTGCTGCCGCAGTCCGCGCTCGACATCCCGGCGCACGGCTGGGTCAACCTGCACTTCTCGCTGCTGCCCGCGTGGCGCGGCGCGGCCCCGGTGCAGGCGGCGATCCGGGCGGGAGACGAGATGACCGGCGCGTCCACCTTCCGGATCGTGAAGGAACTCGACGCGGGGCCGGTGTTCGGCGTGGTGACCGAGACGATCGGCCCGGCCGACACCTCGGGCGCGCTGCTCGGCAGGCTCGCCGAGTCCGGGGCGCACCTGCTGGTGTCCACCGTGGACGGCATCGAGGACGGCACGCTCCGCGCGGTCGAGCAGCCGGGCGAGGGCATGAGCTACGCGCCGAAGGTGACCGTCGAGGACGCGCGGGTGTCGTTCGCGGACCCGGCTTCGGCGGTCGACCGGCACATCCGCTCGGTGACGCCGGATCCCGGCGCGTGGGCGGAGTTCCGCGGCGAGCGGTTCAAGCTGGGGCCGGTCACCGTGCTCGACGAACCCGGCCCGCGGCCGGGCGAGCTGGTGGTCGAGCGCAAGCGCGTGCTCGTGGGCACGGCGACGAAACCGGTGCGGCTGGGCGAGGTCCAGGCGGCCGGGAAGAAACGAATGGCTGCCACCGACTGGGCGCGCGGCACGAGGATCGACGAAGGAGAGCGCCTGCGGTGAACGAGCGTGGAGAACGGCGGCCGTCACGGCCGCAGCGGGGCCGTCCGGCTCCGCGCAAACAGGGACCGCGGCGTCCGCCGGAGATCGATCCGGCCCGCCAGGTGGCGTTCGACGTGCTGCGCGCCGTGCGCGAGAAGGACGCGTACGCCAACCTCGTCCTCCCGCAGCTGCTGCGGGAACGCCGGGTGAGCGGCCGGGACGCCGCGCTGGCCACCGAACTGACCTACGGTTCCGCCCGCGCGCAGGGCCTGCTGGACGCGGTGATCGCCGCGTGCGCCGACCGGCCGATCGAGAAGACCGACCCGGTGGTGCTCGACGCGCTGCGGCTCGGCGTCTACCAGCTGCTGCGCACCCGGATCCCGGAGCACGCCGCCGTCGGGTCCACTGTGGACCTCGTGCGCGCCGAAGCCGGTTCGTGGGCAACGGGATTCACGAACGCCATCCTGCGCGCGGTGTCGGCGAAGGACGAGTCGCAGTGGCTCGACGAGCTGACGCCGGACGAGACCACCGACCCGATCGGCGCCTACGCGCTCCGCACCGCGCACCCGCGCTGGGTCGCCCGGTCGTTCGCGGAAGCGTTGGGGGACAAGGGCGCTGAGCTGAAGGCCGCCCTCGAAGCGGACGACGCCCGCCCCGAGGTACATCTGGTCGCCCGCCCCGGCGAGATCAGCGCCGACGAACTGGCCGCCATCACCGGCGGCGACCCCGCGCCGTACTCGCCCTACGGCGTCCACCTGCCCGCGGGCGCCGGCGACCCGGCCGACGCGGAACCGGTGCGCGAACGCCTCGCCGCGGTGCAGGACGAAGGCAGCCAGCTGTGCGCCATCGCCGTCACCAAGGCTCCGCTGGAGGGCTCCGACGAGCGCTGGCTGGACCTGTGCGCGGGTCCTGGCGGCAAAGCGGCGCTGCTCGGCGCATTGGCCAAGATCAGCGGCGCGCACGTGGACGCCGTGGAGAAGGCCCCGCACCGCGCCCGGCTGATCGAAAACGCCACCGAGGGCCTGCCGGTCACCGTGCACGTCGCCGACGGCCGCGAAACCGGCCTGGAACCGGGCTACGACCGGATCCTCGTCGACGCTCCGTGCAGCGGCCTGGGCGCACTGCGCCGACGTCCCGAGGCCCGGTGGCGCCGCAAGCCGTCGGACGTCGCGGACCTCACCAAGCTGCAGGGCGAACTGCTGATGGCGGCGCTGGACCTGGTGCGCCCGGGCGGCATCGTCACGTACGTCGTCTGCTCGCCGCACCTGGCCGAAACCGAAGGCGTGGTAGGCGAAACCGCCCGCCGCACCAAGTCCGAGATCGTGGACGCCCGGGAGTTCTTCCCCGGCGTCCCGCAGCTCGGCGACGGCCCGTACGTCCAGCTGTGGCCCCACCGACACGGCACCGACGCGATGTTCTGCGCGGTGCTGCGCAAACCGTGACGGATCTAGGTTTGGTCGCCAGCTCGTGCGGCGGACTGGACACCCGGTTCACCGACGAGCTGGCAAAACCAGCGGTCGCCCGAGGCTGGCGATTGGCCGTCACCCTTACGCCCACGGCCTGGGGCTGGCTGAAAGCAACCGGCGGCCTTGGCGAACTCGAAGCCACGACGGACCTGCCGGTGCGCAGCACGTCCCGCCTCCCCGGCGAACCGCGTCCGCACCCGGACCCAAAGGTGTTCCTCTTCGCGCCCGCGTCGGCGAACTCGGTAGCGAAGCTGGCACTGGGGATCGCGGACAATCAGGCGCTCACATTGCTAGGCGATGTCCTTGGCGCGCCAGGAATCACCATCGTCGTGGCCTATCAGATCCAGCCGACCCGGGCCCACCATCCGGCTTGGCAGCGGCACCTCGACACCTTGGCCGAGGCCGGTGTCCGGCTGCACCGCCTGGACCCGCGCCGCCCCTGGTCAGAGCCGCTCGACTTGCTGCCCTCGCCTGCGTAGAAAGCCGTGAAGGGCTCCTTGAGGGAATCAGATTCCCTCAAGGAGCCCTTCACGGACTTCAGGCTCAGCGCAGGCGAAGAGCGCGCTTCACCGTGCCGAACAGGTCGGTCTGGTTGGTCAGCCCGACGACATTCGCCGCCTGCGGCCCGTAAGCCGCGATGCGGACCTGCGTGCCGGTGTGCTCCATCGAGGAACCGGGCAGCGCGGTGCCGTAGTTGAGGGTCATGTTCGCGCCCTCGTTGGTGATCAGCGTGGCGGTCTGGCCCGGAGTCTTGGCGTCGTTGGACACGATCTGGCTCGTGTGTCCGTGATCCGCAGTCACCACGACGAGCGTGTCGGTGTGGCTGCGCGCATAAGCAAGCCCGGCCGCGACAGCAGCGTCGAAGTCGATCGTCTCGCCGATCTGCCCGCACGGGTCAGCCGCGTGGTCCTGCTTGTCGATCGAAGCCCCCTCGACCTGCAGGAAGAACCCCTTGTTGCTGCGCCGATCCTCCAGCAACTGCAACGCCTTCTGCGTCTGCGCCACCAGCTTCGGCTGCGTCTTCGGCAGCGCCGGGTTCGGGGTGCAGCGAGTCGGCGCGGTGCCGCCCTGCGTCGCCTTCGGGCCGGTCCAGTTCACCGGCATGTTGCCCGACGCGAACAGCCCGAGCAGCGGCTGGCCCGGACGGGCCTTGGCCAAGTCGTCAGCGGTGTTGACCACGTTGTAGCCAGCGGCCTTGGCCTGCTCCAGAACCGGCTTGCCCTTGAACTGCCCGGCGGTGGCCTTCTGGTCGAAGTACTTCGCGCCGCCGCCCAGGAGCACGTCCGGGCGGGTCTGCACGAGCTGCTCGGAGATCGAGCCCGCGCCGCCGTTCTCCTTGGCGTTCTGTGCGCACTTCTTGGTGGTCTCGTCCGGGCCCTTGCAGTCGCGGTCGACGACGTGCGCGCCGAGCACGGCCGGGGTCGCGTCCTGGACCTCGGCGGTGGTCACGTCGCCGGTGCGCAGTCCGCCGCGCTTGGCGAGTTCGAGCAGCGTCGGGACCGGGTTGCCGTAGGCGTCCACGGAAATCGCGCCGTTGTAGGTCTTCGTGCCGGTCGCCCAGCCGGTGCCGGACGCCGCGGAGTCGGTGACGTAGTCCGGCTTCGCCGGGTTGCCCTTCTCGACCGCGTACGTGGTGTAGTCGCCGGTCAGCGGGAACTCGTCCATCGCGAGCCGGCCGGCCGCGCCGCGCTCGTAGTTGCGCGCCGAGGTGATCTCGGACTGGCCCATGCCGTCGCCGATGAACAGGATGACGTTGCGCGCGTGGCCGCCCTGGATCGCCTGGCGGACCTCCTGCGTGCGGTCGCCCGCGCCGGCCGAAGCGGCGCGCGCGCCCTGGTCGTCCTGGTTGCCCTGCGCGGCGATCGCGACCGGGGCCGCGGCGACCATCGCGACGCCCAGCGCGCCCGCGGCCAGCCACTTGCGGCGGCCTGCCAAGACGGTTCTCATGATTCTCCTCGGGGTGCTTCTCGTCCGGAACTTCCGGATGCGACCCATTAGTGCTCGCCGATGTGTTCGATACGGAGAATCCGGATGAGCGCCCGGTGTCCGGAAAGCGAACTCCGGTGCGGTCACGGCCGGTGAACAGGACGGAACCGGGTCCTCCTACACTCGGGTCGTGGCTTCACCTCTCATCGCACCCAGCATCCTGTCCGCCGACTTCGCCAAGCTCGGCGAGGAGATCGCGGCCGTCGCGCGGCCCGGAGAGACCCGGGCCGACTGGGTGCACGTGGACGTCATGGACGCGCACTTCGTGCCCAACCTGACCCTCGGCCTCCCGGTGGTCGAGTCGATCCTGAAGTCGACCGACGTGCCGATCGACTGCCACCTGATGATCGACGACCCGGACCGCTGGGCGATCGGCTACGCGGAGGCCGGCGCGTACAACGTCACGGTGCACGTGGAAGCCGCCGCGGACCCGGTCATGCTGGCGAAGAACCTGCGGGCCGCGGGCGCGAAGGCCGGTCTGTCGATCAAGCCGGGCACCCCGCTCGAACCGCACCTGGAAACCCTCAAGCACTACGACACGCTGCTCGTCATGTCGGTCGAACCGGGCTTCGGCGGGCAGTCGTTCATCGCGGACGTGCTGGAGAAGGTGCGCACCGCGCGCCGCCTGGTCGACACCGGGCACCTCAAGCTGGTCGTCGAGATCGACGGCGGGATCAACTCCGACACCATCGAACAGGCCGCCGAAGCGGGCGTCGACTGTTTCGTCGCGGGCTCGGCCGTCTACGGCGCCGAGGACCCCGGCCGCGCCGTCGCCGCGCTGCGCGAGCAGGCCGCCCGCCTCCGCGTCAGCTGACGTCGCGGCCCGGGAAGCTCCCGGGGCCGGACGGGTGTTGGATGGAGGGGCCACCGAGGGCGGTGGCCGGGCGAGGAGGCAGCAGTGTTCACGGGAATTGTCGAAGAGGTCGGCGAGGTCACCGCGGTCGAGCAGCTCACCGACGCGGCTCGGCTCACCGTGCGCGGCCCGTTGGTCACTTCGGACGCGGGCCACGGCGATTCGATCGCGGTCAGCGGCGTCTGCCTGACCGTCGTCACAGTCTCCGGCGGCGAGTTCACCGTCGATGTGGTGAACGAAACACTTCAGCGTTCGAGCCTCGCGAAGGTGGCCGTCGGCGACGCGGTGAACCTCGAGCGCGCGACCCCGGCGGGCGGACGGCTCGGCGGGCACATCATGCAGGGCCACGTGGACGGCACCGGCGTCTTCGTCTCCCGCGACGAGCGCGGCGTGACGACGTTCTCCCTGCCCCCGGCCTTGTCGCGGTACGTCGTGGAGAAGGGTTCGATCGCCGTGGACGGCGTTTCGCTCACCGTCGCGAGCGTGTCCGAGGACCGGTTTTCGGTCGCTTTGATCCCCACCACGCTCGAGGTGACGACGCTCGGCAGGCGGGAAGAAGGCGACCACGTGAACCTCGAAGTGGACGTCGTCGCGAAGTACGTGGAGAAGCTCACTGCGCCACACGTGGCGGCGAACGCGCACAATGTGTGACATCCACCCGGCGGCGGCAGCGAAGGAGCACCCGTGAGCGAGACGAAGGCGGCCGAGCCGCAGACCGGTTGGACCCCGTGCGGAGCAGGCGCGGTGGTAGACGTCGACGCCATCGAGGCCGCGATCGCGGACATCGCGGCCGGACGCGCCGTGGTCGTTGTCGACGACGAAGACCGCGAGAACGAGGGCGACCTCATCTTCGCCGCCGAGAAGGCGACGCCGGAGCTGCTCGCGTTCATGGTGCGCTACACCTCGGGCTACGTGTGCGTCGCGCTGACCGAGTCCGAGGCGGACCGGCTCGACCTGCCGCCGATGTACCACACGAACCAGGACCAGCGCGGGACCGCGTACAGCGTCACGGTCGACGCTGCGGAGGGCATCAGCACCGGCATCTCCGGCACCGACCGCGCGCACACCACGCGGCTGCTGGCCGATCCCGAAGCCACCGCGAAGGACTTCCGCCGCCCCGGGCACGTGGTGCCGCTGCGTGCCAAGGAAGGCGGCGTGCTGCGCCGTCCCGGGCACACCGAGGCCGCGGTGGACCTGGCCCGGCTGGCGGGCCTGCACCCGGCGGGCGCGCTCTGCGAGATCGTGTCGCAGAAGGACGAGGGCGACATGGCCCGGCGCGACGAGCTGGAAGTGTTCGCCGCCGACCACGACCTGAAGATCATCTCGATCGCGGACCTGATCGCCTACCGGCGGCGCACCGAGAAGCAGGTCGAGCGCGTCGCCGAGGCGCGGATCCCGCTGGCCGCGGGCGAGTTCCGCGCGGTCGGGTACGACAGCCTGCTCGACGGGATCGAGCACGTCGCCTTCGTGTACGGCGAGATCGGCGACGGCGAGGACATCCTGGTCCGCGTCCACTCCGAATGCCTCACCGGCGACGTCTTCGGCTCGCTGCGCTGCGACTGCGGCCCGCAGCTGGACGCCGCGCTGCAGAAGGTGGCCGACGAGGGTCGCGGGGTCGTGCTCTACATCCGCGGGCACGAGGGCCGCGGAATCGGCCTGCTGCACAAGCTTCAGGCGTACCAGCTGCAGGACGCGGGCGCGGACACCGTCGACGCGAACCTGGCGCTGGGCGTGCCCGCCGACGCGCGCGACTACGGCACCGGCGCGCAGATCCTGTGCGACCTCGGCGTCCGGTCGATGCGGCTGCTCACGAACAACCCGGCGAAGCGGGTCGGTCTCGAGGGCTACGGCCTGCGCGTCACCGGCCGGGTCGCGCTGCCGATCTCGCCGAACCCGGAAAACCTGCGGTACCTGCGCACGAAGCGCGACCGGATGGGGCACGACCTCAGCCAGCTCGAGCACTACGACCAGGTCGGGGCGTCCGACCAGGGCACTGAGGAGGACACCACGCGATGAGCGGCGAGGGGCGGCCGGAAGCCGCGCTCGACCTGCGCGACTGCAAGTCCCTGCGGCTGGCGGTCGTCGCGACGCGGTGGAACGCGAAGATCACCGACGTGCTGCTGGAGCGCGCGCTCGCCGCGGCGAAGGACGCCGAGCTGGAGGAAGAGCCCACGGTCGTCCGCGTCGCAGGCGCGGTGGAGCTTCCGGTCGCGGCGCAGGCACTGGCGCGCAACCACGACGCGGTCGTCGCGCTGGGCGTCGTCATCCGCGGCGGCACCCCGCACTTCGAGTACGTGTGCGACGCGGTCACCGCGGGCCTCACCCGGGTCGCGCTCGACGAGAGCACCCCGGTCGGCAACGGCGTCCTGACCTGCGACACCGAGCAGCAGGCGCTCGACCGTTCCGGCATGCCCGGCTCCGTGGAGGACAAGGGCTACGAAGCGGCCGTGGCGGCGCTCGACACCGCGCACGTGCTGCGCGGCCTCGGCAAGCCGTGGACCGAGCGGGGATTCGTGTGAGCGTGATGACCGAGCCGCAGACCACCCTCGTGATCCGGCCGCGCCGGGCGCTCGTCATGTGCAGCGTGCTCGCGGTGGCGCTGCTCGCGGCGTTCGTGGTGGTCGCGGTCCTGCTGCGCAGCTCGCACACCGGCGTCGTGTTCGAGGCGTCGGACCAGATCGCGATGATCGGCATCGGCGTCGCGCTGTCGGCGGGCACGATGCTGTTCGGCAACGCCCGCGTCCGCGCGGACGCCACCGGCATCGAGGTCCGCAACGTCCTCGCGCGGCGCGTGTTCACCTGGGATCAGGTGCTGTCGATCAGCTTCCCGGACGGCGCCTCGTGGGCCCGGCTGGAACTGCCGGACGACGAGTACTTCTCGGTGATGGCCGTGCAGGCGGTGGACCGGGAACGCGCGGTGCTGGCGGTGCGGGCGCTGCGAAAGCTGCACCGAGCCGCCACCGAGGCCTGAGTTCTTACCGCTCCAGATCCAGATCCACGACGATCGGCGCGTGGTCGGACGGTCCCTTGCCCTTGCGGGCCTCGCGGTCCACGTAGGAATCGGTGACCGCCTTGGCGAAAACCTCGTTCCCGTAGACGAGGTCGATGCGCATTCCCTTGTTGTTGGGGAAGTTCCCGCCGCGGTAGTCCCAGTACGTGAACGGGTGGTCGTACTTCAGCGGCCGCGGGAAAACGTCGGACAACCCAGCGTCGCGGAGCTTCTTCAGCGCGGCCCGTTCGGGTTCGGTGACGTGCGTGGACTCGGCGAAAAGCGAGATGTCCCAGACGTCCTGGTCCGTGGGCGCGACGTTGAAATCGCCGAGCACCGCGAACGGGCGGGCCTGCTGAAGCTCGTCGCCGACGAGGTCGCTGAGCTTCTCGAACCACTCGAGTTTGTAAGCGTAGTGCGGATTTTCCGGCTCGCGCCCGTTCGGCACGTACACCGACCAGAGGCGGATCCCGCCGCACGTCGCACCGATCGCGCGCGCTTCGGCCTGCCCGTCGAAGCCCGGTTCGCCCGGCAGCCCGCGCACCACGTCGTCGAGCCCGATCTTGGAGAGGATCGCGACGCCGTTCCACCGCCCGAGCCCGTAGGCGGCGACCTCGTACCCTCGCGCGGTGATCTCGTCGGCGGGGAAGGCTTCGGTGGTGTTCTTGAGTTCCTGCAGGCACAGGACGTCCGGCGCAGTGCGGTCGAGCCAGTCGAGCACGCGGGGCAGCCGGGGAACGATGGAGTTCACGTTCCAGGTGGCGACGCGGACGGTCATGGCTGCTCCCTGATCGTTCGGCGGGTCGGCGAAGCCAGGCTACGGCAGGCCGGATCCGCGGCCGACCCGGATGCGCCCGCTCGCGGCAAGGGGTCTCACGGAAACTGTCGGACCCTCGCCATACAGTGGGGCACGTGGCTGATCCGACCACCTACCGACCTCAGCCGGGGAGCATCCCGGACTCGCCTGGCGTGTACAAGTTCCGCGACGCCGCCAAGCGAGTCATCTACGTCGGCAAAGCGAAGAGCCTGCGCAGCAGGCTGAACTCGTACTTCGCCGACCTGTCCGGCCTTCATCCGCGCACGCGGCAGATGGTCACCACCGCGGCGAGCGTCGAGTGGACCGTCGTCGGCACCGAGGTCGAGGCGCTCCAGCTGGAGTACAACTGGATCAAGGAGTTCGACCCCCGGTTCAACGTCCGCTACCGCGACGACAAGAGCTACCCGGTCCTCGCGGTCACGCTGAACGAGGAATTCCCCCGGCTGCACGTCTACCGCGGCGCGCGCAAGAAGGGCGTCCGCTACTTCGGGCCGTACTCGCACGCGTGGGCGATCCGCGAAACCCTCGACCTTCTCCTGCGCGTTTTCCCGGCTCGCACCTGTTCCACCGGCGTCTTCCGCCGCCACGGGCAGATCGGGCGGCCGTGCCTGCTCGGCTACATCGACAAGTGCTCGGCGCCGTGCGTCGGCCGGGTGTCGGCGGACGAGCACCGGGCGATCGTCGAGGACTTCTGCGACTTCCTCGCCGGCCGCACGGACGCGATGGTGAAGCGGCTCGAACGCGAGATGGCGCAGGCCTCCGAAGAGCTGGAGTTCGAACGCGCCGCGCGGCTGCGGGACGATCTCGGCGCGTTGCGCCGCGCGATGGAGAAACAAGCCGTGGTGTTCGGCGACGGCACGGACGCGGACGTCGTCGCCTTCGCGCACGACGAACTCGAGGCCGCCGTCCAGGTGTTCCACGTGCGCGGCGGGCGTGTGCGCGGGCAGCGCGGCTGGGTGATCGACAAGGCCGAGGAAATGGACGTCCCGGCGCTGGTCGACCACTTCCTCACCCAGTTCTACGGCGAGGAATCCGACCGCGTGGGCCGCGACGACGTCGAGGTCGGGCCGGTCGTCCCGCGCGAGGTGCTGGTGCCGGAGCTGCCCGCGGACGCCGACGCGGTCGCCGAGTGGCTGTCCGGCCTGCGCGGGTCGCGCGTGCGGCTGCGGGTCGCACAGCGCGGCGACAAGAAGGCGCTCGCGGAAACGGTGGAGCGCAACGCGAAGGAAGCCTTCACCCAGCACAAACTGCGCCGTGCGGGCGATCTCACCGCACGGTCCGCGGCGTTGCAGGAACTCCAGGACTACCTCGCGCTCGACAGCGCGCCGCTGCGGATCGAATGCGTCGACATCAGCCACATCCAGGGCAGCGACGTCGTGGCGTCGCTGGTGGTGTTCGAGGACGGGCTGCCGCGCAAATCCGAGTACCGCAAGTTCGCGCTGCGCGAGGCGGCGACCGAGGGCGACGTCGCGTCCATCGCCGAGGTCGTGCGGCGGCGCTTCTATCGCTATCTCAAGGAAACCGCGGAAAATGCCGCTGAGACAACGGAAACCGCAGCCGAGACTGTCGAGGAAGCGGGGGACGAGGCGGTCCAGCCGGTGCGCGCGGGGATCGACCCGGAGACCGGCCGTCCGCGCAAGTTCGCCTATCCGCCGAACCTGCTGGTCGTCGACGGCGCGGGCCCGCAGGCCACCGCGGCCGCGGACGTGCTCGCCGAACTCGGCATCACCGACATCGCCGTCGTCGGGCTCGCGAAGCGGCTCGAAGAGGTGTGGCTGCCGGGAGAACCGGATCCGATGATCCTGCCGCGCACGTCCGACGCGCTGTTCCTGCTGCAGCGGCTGCGCGACGAGGCGCACCGGTTCGCCATTCGCTACCACCGCGAAAAGCGCGCCAAGCGCATGCAGACGTCCGAATTGGACAGTGTGCCCGGACTCGGGCAGGCTCGGCGCACCGCGCTGATCAAGCACTTCGGCTCGGTGAAGAAGCTCAAGCAGGCCCGGGTCGAGGAAATCGAAGCGGTGCCCGGTTTCGGCAGGCGCACCGCCGAGGCCGTGGTGGCGGCACTGGCCGGGGAGACCGGCGCCGCACCGCGGGCAGTACCGGGAGGGGACCAGGGGTCGTGATCGGGAAGGAAGCACACAAGTGAGTGCGGAAGAGGAAAAACGGGGCAGCGGGATGGAGGTCGCGGTCGTGTCCGGCCTGTCCGGCGCGGGCCGCTCCACGGCGGCCAAATGCCTGGAGGACCTCGGCTGGTTCGTGGTCGACAACCTGCCGCCGGAGCTGATCGCCACCATGGTCGAGCTCGGCGCGCAGGCGCGGGGGGCGATCACGAAGGTGGCGGTGGTGATGGACGTGCGCTCGCGCGCGTTCACCGACGACCTGGCCTCGGTGATCAAGGACCTGGACGCACGGGGCTACAAGCCGCGCGTGCTGTTCCTCGAGGCCACGGACGCGGTGCTGGTGCGCCGCTTCGAATCGGTCCGCCGCGGCCACCCGATGCAGGGCGACGGCAGGCTCGCCGACGGCATCACCGCCGAGCGCAAGCTGCTCTCGCCGTTGCGCGAGGAGGCCGACCTGGTGCTCGACACGTCCGCGCTGTCGGTGCACGACCTGCGCGCGAAAATCGAGGACGCGTTCGGCTCCGAGGCCAGCACGCAGACCCGCGTCACCGTGCTGTCCTTCGGCTACAAGTACGGTTTGCCGATGGACGCCGACCTGGTGATGGACGTGCGGTTCCTGCCGAACCCGTTCTGGATCCCGGAGCTGCGCGAGCACACCGGCCTCGACGGCGAGGTGCGCAATTACGTGCTGTCGCAGGAAGGCGCCGAGGAATTCCTCGACCGCTACCACCAGCTGCTGCGGCTCATCGGCGCCGGCTACAAGCGCGAGGGCAAGCGGTACCTGACGCTCGCGGTCGGCTGCACCGGCGGCAAGCACCGCAGCGTCGCGATCTCCGAGGAACTCGCCCAGCGACTGTCCAATGAGGACGGCATGGCAGTAAAGGTGGTGCACCGGGATCTTGGCCGGGAGTGACGTGCGCGCGGTGGCGCTGGGCGGAGGACACGGGCTGCACGCGACGCTGACCGCGCTCCGGCGGATCACCCGCGCCGTCACGGCGGTGGTGACGGTGGCCGACGACGGCGGGTCGTCCGGCAGGCTGCGGCGCGAGTTGGGGCTGCTGCCGCCGGGCGACCTGCGCCAGGCGTTCGCCGCCTTCGCCGCCGAGGACGGCGGGCGGCTGTGGGCGGAGGTGTTCCAGCACCGCTTCGGCGGCGACGGCGCGCTCGCCGGGCACGCCGTCGGCAATCTGCTGCTCGCCGGGCTGTTCGAGGTGCTCGGCGACCCGGTGGCCGCGCTCGACGAGGCCAGCAGGCTGATGGGCATCTCCGGCCGCGTGCTGCCGATGTCGCCGGAGCCGCTGGAGATCGAGGGCGAGGTCAGCGGCCTGGACAGCGAGAACCCGGACGCGATCCGGCGGATCCGCGGCCAGGTCGCGGTCGCCAGCACGCCCGGCCAGGTGCACCGCATCACGCTGCACCCGGCGGGCCGCCAGGAGCGTCCGCCGCGCGGCTGCCCGGAGGCGATCGAGGCGGTGCTGGAGGCGGACGTGGTGTTCCTCGGCCCCGGCTCGTGGTTCACCAGCGTGCTGCCGCATCTTCTGGTCCCGGACCTGCACGACGCGCTCGTGCGCACGAGCGCCACCAAGGTCGTCGTGCTGAATCTTGTCCCCCAACCGGGGGAAACCGGCGGATTCTCCCCGGAGCGGCATCTGGACGTACTCTTCGAGCACGCGCCCGCGCTGCGGGTCGACGCCGTCGTCGCGGACCGTGATTCCGTCCCTGACCCGGCAAGCCTGCGCCGGGCGGCCGAACGCCTGGGAGCGAGGGCCTGCCTGGGGGCGGTGGCCGACCCGGTCGTGGAGGGACGGCATGATCCTGGTGCGCTCGCCCAGTGCATGCGAGAGGCACTAGGCCTCGGCGGGGAGCACTGTGGGTGACGGCGGGCGCGCAGCGAAAGGCAGGAGGGGCAGTACATGGCGATGACCGCCGCGGTGAAGGACGAACTGAGCCGGCTCGAGATCACGAAGATCGGGCCGCGCCGGGCGGAGGTCGCGTCGCTGCTTCGCTTCGCGGGCGGGCTGCACATCGTGGCCGGCCGGGTGGTGGTCGAGGCGGAGCTGGACACGGGTTCGGTCGCGCGGCGGCTGCGCAAGGAGATCCACGAGCTGTACGGACATCATTCGGACGTGCACGTGATCACCGCGAGCGGCGGACTGCGCAAGGGGACGCGGTACGTCGTGCGCGTGGTGAAAGACGGCGAGGGCCTTGCCCGGCAGACCGGCCTGATCGACCAGCGCGGACGCCCCGTGCGCGGCCTGCCCGCCGCCGTGGTGTCCGGCGGAGTGGCCGACGCCGAAGCAGCCTGGCGCGGCGCCTTCCTGGCGCACGGCTCGCTGACCGAACCGGGCCGTTCGTCGTCGCTGGAAGTGACCTGCCCCGGCCCGGAAGCGGCCTTGGCTCTGGTGGGGGCGGCCCGGCGGATGGGCATCCAGGCGAAGTCCCGCGAGGTACGGGGCGCGGACCGGGTCGTGGTCCGCGACGGTGACGCCATCGGAGCCCTGCTGACCCGCCTGGGCGCGCACGCGAGCGTGCTGCAGTGGGAAGAACGCCGGATGCGCCGGGAGGTCCGCGCGACCGCCAACCGCCTCGCCAACTTCGACGACGCGAACCTGCGCCGCTCGGCCCGCGCGGCGGTCGCGGCGGCTGCCCGGGTGGAACGCGCGCTGGAGATCCTGGGCGACACCGCGCCGGATCACCTGCTAGCCGCGGGCCGCCTGCGCTTGTCGAACCGCCAGGCGTCGCTCGAGGAGCTGGGCCAGCTGTCCGACCCGCAGATGACGAAGGACGCGGTGGCCGGCCGGATCCGGCGGCTGCTGGCGATGGCGGACAAGCGGGCGAAGGAACTGAGCATCCCGGACACCGAATCAGCGGTGACCCCGGAAATGCTGGAGGAAGAAGCCTGACGCGGTTGCCCGCGGGGAGCCTCGTGAGTGTTCGTCCCGGTTCTCACCGGCAGAAACACTCACGAGGCCGAGGCCGTAGTGCTCTGCGGGTTCGGGTTGTGCGCGGTCTTGCGCACCCCATGCCGACGTCCGTGAGGGGAACCCTGAGGGAATCAGAGTCCCTCAGGGTTCCCCTCACGGACCTTCGCCGGAACGCAGCCACGCAGCCCGTCTCGCCAAGCAGTGCTCCGCATCCCCCGGCCCAGCAGCACCACAACGAACCCGCCGCACACCGCACTACTGAGAACCTCATTGGGTGCGCTCACGCATCGAACGCCACATTGGGTGCATCTGACGCACCCAATGCCACATTGGGGCGCTCGCCACCGAAGGCAGGGCCCGGGCATCCGCTCTCACCGGCCTGAACACTCACGTGGGCTCGAATGGCCGCCTGCCGCACCTTGCCCAGCCCCGCCCGGTCCGGCCGCCAAGATTTCGTCCACAGTGGACAAATCACCCCCGTCACACCACCGGGTTCGCTACCGTGGGGGTCATGATCGATGTGCCGCTTTCCGCACTTGAACTCGCGCTCGTCGAAGCCGGGCAGTCGGCCACGGCGGCGCTCGAGCCGCTGTCCGCCGTCGCGCGGCGGCTGGACGACCTCGGCTACCGCCGTCTCTGGTTCGCCGAGCATCACGGCTCGCCGGCCATCGCCAGCGCGTCCCCGCAGGTGCTCGCGGCGTATGCGGCCGCGGTGACGTCGCAGGTGCGGGTCGGCTCCGGCGGGGTCCTCGCGCCGAACCACGCGCCGTTCGCGCTGGCTGAGCAGTTCGGCACGCTGTCCGCGCTCAGCGGCGGCCGGGTCGATCTCGGCGTCGGACGCGGGCCAGGTGCGCTCGATCCGGAGATCATCCGGGCGCTGCGCCGAGGAGCCGAACCGGCTGGAGAGGCCGACTACCACGCGGATGTCGACGAGTTGCTGAGGCATCTCGGCAGCGAAAAGGTGCTCCCGGGCGGAGTGATCGTGCCGGAGCCGTGGCTGCTCAGCTCCAGCCCGGCGGGCGCCGAGGTCGCGGCCGAGCGCGGGCTGCCGATCGCGTTCGCGCATCACATCCGGCCGGACAACACCGCGCCCTCGCTGGAGCGGTATCGCGAGAAGTTCCGGCCGTCGAAGTGGCGCTCCGAGCCGTACGTGCTGCTGTGCGTCGAGACGATCTGCGCGGACACCGACGCCGAGGCCGAATACCTGTCCGGGCCGATGAACGTCCTCAAATCCCACCTGCTCACCGGCGGCGGGGGAGACCAGCCGATGCTGACGCCGGAGCAGGCCGCCGAATACGAGTTCGCGCCGGAGATGGTTCCGCAGCTCGAACACTTCCGCGCCGCGCAGGCGTACGGCGAGCCGGAACAGGTCCGAGCGCGCCTGGCTGAGCTGGCGAAGCAGACCGCCGCGGACGAAATCATGGTCACGGTGCCGGTATTCGACGCGAAGGCGCGCATCCGCTGCTACGAACTGGTGGCCGGGGAGAACTAGGGGTGACCGGCTGCTGTGGAATGGCTCGAAACGCCATAGCAGTCAAGGGGAAGCGGCTGAATGCTGAGCTGTCCGCCAGCGACCATGCCCGAGAGCCTGAGCCGGACAGACCGAGCGCTTCGTCAGCCAGCCGACAAGGCGCTCGTGCCCCTGAAAGAATTAGGTGCGGCAGAGGGTGACCGGCGCCGCTCCGGTCACCCTCTGCCGCGGCTTATCCGGCGGACGTCGCGCCGGGGAACTTCAGCTGCACCACCACGTTGTCGATGGTGTCCGGCGTGCCGCCGAGCTTGTCGTTGTTCGTCGAGGTCACCCACAGGTGCCCGTCGGGGGTCTTGGTCACCGAGCGCAGCCGGCCCCAGCGGCCGGAGAACACCGCGGACACCGTGCCGATCCCGTCGCCCTTGGCGTTGATCTGCGTGGCGAACAACTGCTTGCCGGTCACCGCCGCGATGTAGATCCAGTCGTTCACGATCTCGATGCCCGACGGTCCGGCCTGCGAGGTCGGCCAGGTCTTCTTCGGCGCGATGGTCCCGTTGCAGTCGCCGATCGTGCCCTCGCACGCCGACCAGCCGTAGTTGCCGCCCTTCTGGATCAGGTTCAGCTCGTCCTGGCTGCTCTCGCCGAACTCCGACGACCACAGCTGCCCGCGCGAATCCCAGGCGAGGCCCTGCGGGTTGCGGTGCCCGTAGCTCCAGACGTACCGCGCGTTGCCGCCGGTGGCGTAGAACGGGTTGTCGCTCGGCGCGGAACCGTCGGGGTTGAGCCGCAGGATCTTGCCGTTGAGCGAGCTCTTGTTCTGCGCGTTGGCCTTGACCTTCGCGTCGCCGACGGTGGCGTACAGCTTGCCGTCCGGACCGAACGCGATCCGGCCGCCGTTGTGGTACTGGTTCTTCGCCATGCCGGTCAGCACCGGGGTGGTGGTCTTGGACAGCGTGGTGCCGTCGTAGGTGACCTTCACGATCCGGTTGTCGCTGGACGACGTGTGGTACAGGTACACCGCGTGGTCGGTGTTCCACTGCGGCGAAATCGCCAGCCCGAGCAGGCCGCCCTCGCCGTTCGTGGTGACCACGCCGGGGATCTTGCCGAGCGTCGTCTTCTTGCCGTCCGGGGTGATCTGCAGCAGTTCGAACCGGTCCCGCTCGGTCACGAGCGCGTTGCCGTTCGGCAGGAAACCGACCGCCCAGCCGAGGTCGACCTTCGCGATGTCCTTGTCGTACGAAGGAATTCCGCCGCCCGAACCGCTGCTGCTGGTGGTCTTCGCGGTGACCGCGTTGCTCGCCGCTGAGGCGTTTCCGTTGGGGTCACGCGCCTTCACGGTGAACGTGTAGGACGTGTTCGGCTTGAGGTCGGTGACCGTCGCCGAGGTCTGCGTCGTGGTCGAGACGACGTCGTTGCCCTGGTACACGTCGTAGCCCGCGATCGAGCCGCTGTCGTCGGTGGAAGCCTTCCAGGACAACGAAATGCTGTCCGACGTGCTGCCGGTGGACTTGAGCGAACCGGGCACGCTCGGCGGGGTCTTGTCGTCGCTGGGCGGCGTTTTCACGCCGACGACGTTGCTCGGCTGGGACGGGTTGCCCGCCGCGTCGTAGGCGATCACCGAGATGTCGTACGACGTGTTCGGCGTCAGCTGGTCGACGGTCGCCGAGGTGGTTTTGCCGTCCACGACCTTCAGTGTGTTGCCGCCGCGGTTGATCTCGTACCGCGTGACGCCGACGTTGTCCGTCGCCGGGTCCCAGCGGAAATCCGCCGCGGTGGGCCGGATGTTCGACGCCTGGAAGTTCTTCGGCGGCGTCGGCGGCTCGTTGTCGGCCGGCGCGCTGAAGCTGTCGGTGATCTTGTCGGTGTTGGGCCCGCCGTTCGCCGACGCCGAAACGGTGCGGACGTGATTGACGCCCGCGGTGAGCTGCACGGTCGCGGTGACGGTCTTCCACGTCGTCCAGGAACCCGTGCCAGGGAAGGAAACCGTGCCCTTGTCGCCGCCGTCGACCACGAGCTTCATCGGCCGGTCGTCGGCGGTTCCGTTGGCGTAGCGGAAAGTCAGCGTGTGCGTGCCGGCCTGTGCCGCGTTGACCGAGTAGTCGGCGTAGCTGCCGACGAGATTGTCGAAGTCCACGAATCCCTTGCCGGAGTACCCGGAGTGGTTCGTGGCGACCTTGGCCTGGGAGAGCGTCGCGTCCTCGGACTCGTAGTCCCCGGTCGCCGCGGTCGCGGTCACGGGGGTCAGCAGTGCGCAGCCGAGCGCGGTCGCCGCGGTACCGGCGAACAGCGCGCTCAACGTCGAGCGTCGTGCCACGGGGGCCTCCTGCTTGAGGGGGATCGGGGCGGCGGCGGGATTGCTCAAGAGTCTTCGTTAGGAAAGTTTCCTATTTATCGGGACAGATCACACACCCTCGGCAGGGGCGGTGTCAATAGTGCGATCGCGGCATTACGCTCCGCAGCCGTAGCCGCGGAGCGCAAGCCGAAAGAACAGGCGGGTCAGAAGCCGGCGATGTCCGCCCGCGCGATCACCTTCGTGATCCTCGCCCGGACGAGGGATTCTTCGGGGACGGCGTTGCGCTCGCCGTAGGCCGGGCCGTTCTCCTCGCCCATGTACCGCGCGCCGAGCCGGGTCGCCCACTCCCGCATTTCGTCGAGATCGTGGTGCAGTTCCGCCTCGGCGGTGAACTGCACGTACGAGAACGGCGGCCGCTGGTCGTCCACGGCCAGCGAGATCCGCGCGTCGCGGCGCAGGGCCTTGCCTTTCAGCGTGTCCGTGCCGGTGGTGAAGATCAATTCGTCACCGCCCGGCCCCTCGTTCAGCAGAAACCACACCGGCGTGACAACCGGCGCCCCGTTGGCCCGCACGATCCCCAGCATCCCGGTCCGCGTGCCCTCGCTCGCGAACTTCCACCACTCCGCCCTGGTCATCTCCCGCATGCCCGCCACGCTAGCCGTCCGCGTGTGCGGGCGCCCGGGCAGGCCGACTAGCCTGACCTGCTGTGCGATACGACGAGATGGGCGCCGCTGGGCTCGCCGACGAGGGGCTGACCCGTCGACTGAAGGCGCTCGCCTGCACCGCGCCGTTGCACGACCTCGACGCGCGCAAGGCGAAGCTCGACTGGGCCGACGCCACCGTCTACCAGATGGCCGAGATCGCGCTGCACACGATCGACCAGGTCACCATCGCGATGGACTTCGACACCGGCGCGGGCCACGACCAGGTCATCGACCGGCTGCTGCCGTTCATCTCGCTGCAGGCGCCCTCGCGGATGCCGGACGAGCACGTGCGCGTCGCGAAGTGGGTGCTGGACAACCTGATCAACGTCGGCACCACCGACCGCGGCTTCCGGCGCGTCTACGGCTCGCTCGGCCCCGGCGGCTACCAGCGCCGTCAGTTCGACTTCAAGCTCCTGGTCGAGCTGGCCGCGCCGGACGGCGAGGTGTACCTGCGCGCCACCGACGAAGCGATCAACGTGCTGGTCGGCGCGCTGGACACGGACGTCGAGTCGGCGCAGATCGCGGCCGAGGTGAAGCTGGAGAACCTGATCAACCGCGGCCGCCTCGCCGACGCGAAGCTGGCCGCGGAACAGGCGCGCTACCGCACTGTGCAGTACGGCGAGACGCTGCGCGCGAAGCTCGACGCCACCCGTCGTGACGTGCGCGCGGTCGACTGGGAGAGCGAGGTGCCGGAGCTGATCGAATCGGCGCTCGGGCACATCGAGTCCCGGTTCCGCGCGGAGAACGCGATCCTGAAGAACATCACCACCGCGCGGGACGAATCCGAGGACGCCGACCACAAGCGCCGCGCGGCCGAGCTGGTCGACATCGTCGCCGACTGCATCCGGCGGCACACCCGGCTCCAGTCGCGGCTGGCCGACGCCGGTGCGGTCTTCCGCGCCGAACAGGACCGCCAGCAGTTCTCCGGACCGCCGCAGCGGGCCACGATCGACCTGTTCGGCCAGCTCCTGATGCCGACGCTGGGACTGCCGCTCGCCGACGCCACCGCGCCCGCCGAGCACTTCTTCCACGCCGTCGCCGGCATTACGACGCCGGTCGTGCCGTCGCTGTCCTCGCTGGTGTCGCTGCTGCTGCGGCCCGCTCCGGAACGCGATCAGCTGGTCGGCGAGGTGCCCGAACCGGAGCTGGTGCCCGCCGAGGTGACCGACCGCTTCGGCGACGACGTGTGGCGGCTCGCCGACGAACTGCTCGACCTGCCCGACGTGCCGCGCCGGCTGTCCGGGCTGCTGGAGGACGCGCGCCGCTCCGGGCAGCCGAACCTGGCGTCCCTGGTCGCGCTGCGTGCGGTGCACGCTTACAGTCCCGAGGTCGGCGCGGCGCGCCGGCAGGGGGAACGCCACGTGCTGCTCGCCGTCGACGACGGCACCCTGCTCGACGACCCGGACTTCGGCGGGGCCGATCTGCTGCTGTCCACGGCGGAGGTCGAACGAGCGGACGACGAGACCGAGGAGGTCGCCTGATGCCTGTGACGCACACGAGCGTCGACGCCGAGGCCGCCTCGCGCCTCGTCGCTTTCGGCATGCGCCCGAAGCAGCTGCCCGCCCGAGACGTCGTGTACGGCGAGCTGGTGCGCCGCTACGGCGAGGACAACGCGTTCAAGGCGCTCACCCACGCCGTCGCGTCTGGGCTCGGGCTGATGGTGCTGGAGGTGACGCAGCAGGCCGGATGCGTGCTCGCGGCCACCGACGAGTCCGTCTTCGAGATCAAGATGGACAGCTACGCGCGGCAAGCCAAGATCCGGGAGCGGCGCGAGACGGAAAAGGTGCTGCACGGCCTGATCCACCTCGCGACGGCCGCGCTCGGCTACCCGCGGCCGGACGACCTGGCCAACGACACGTACATCGGCCGGGTGAGCGTCGAGCAGGTCGACGCGATGGTCCGCGAAGCGGCGCGCGTGCTTGACGAGCGGGCGCAGCTGGCCGAGGCGAACAACGACCCGCTGGCGGACGCGCCGGAGCTGGAGCAGGCGTGGCGCGCGTACGCCCGCCGTCCGGCCGCCGCGGCGACGAAGGACGGCCGGATGGCTGCGGACACCACGCGCGGGATGGTGTCGCGGGCGCTGCGTTTCCTTGCCGACCAAGGCTTTTTGGTGCAGGTGAGCGACGAACAGGGCGGCACATACCGGACGACGCCGCGGTATCAGATCCAGGTGCGCGAGCTGGCCGCGGACGCCGCGTTCGACGACTTGCTCGCGCTCGACGTCGTCGCGGTCGCCGGGGCCGGGGGAACGCTGCGCGCGACGGCGTCGGACACGCTGCAGTAAGAGGGGACGGGAATGTACGAGCTTTCGCGGGTCCGCCTGCATTCGGTGGGCCCGGCGGGCGCCCGGTACCAGGACGTGGTGCTGGACTTCAGCGGCGTCGGGGCCACGATCACCGCACCGAAGCAGGACGCGCTGTTCTCCGCGGGCATCCACGCGGGCGGCCCGGTGCGCCGCCCGTCGCCGGCCAGCGTGCTGTTCCTGGAGAACGGCGGCGGCAAATCGGTGCTGATCAAGCTGATCTTCTCGGTGATGCTGCCCGGGCGGCGCCAGGTCGTCGGCACCACGAGCACGAAGGTGCTGGAGAAGTTCGTGACGGCCAAGGACGTCGCGCACGTGGTGCTGGAGTGGCTGCACGTCGAGACCGGGCAGCGGGTGATCACCGGCAAGGTGTCGGAGTGGCGCGGGCACGTGACGTCCGCGGACTCGGAGAACCTGGTCGACTCCTGGTACTGCTTCCGCCCGACCGCCGACGTCGCGCTCGATTCGCTGCCGCTGACCGAGGACGGCAGGCTGCTGACGATGTCCGGGTTCCACGACCGGATCGCGGGCGCGGCGATGGCCGAACCGGAGCTGGAGCTGTTCTGGACGCGCCGCCACCACGAGTGGACCGGGCGGCTTGACCAGCTCGGTCTCGACACCGAGCTGTTCCGTTACCAGCGCGCGATGAACGCGGGCGAGGGCGAGGCGGCCGACGCGTTCCAGTTCTCCACCGACGAGGCGTTCGTGGAGTTCCTGCTGCGCGCGGTGCTGTCCGAGGACGAGCCGAAGGACCTCGCCGAGGTCGTGTCGACGTACGCGAACAACCTCTCGCAGCGCGGCGATCTGATGGCGGAGAAGGACTTCGTCGAGGGTGCCCTGGAACTGCTCGGTCCGCTGGCCGAGGAGGAAGGCGTAGCCGCGGCGTCGCGCCGGATCGCCGAATCGGCGCGGGAGGACCTCGGCGAGCTGGCCGGGCGGATCCACGCGCGCAACGAGCTGGAGAACGCGCGGCTGTCCGGGCTTGAGGAGCACGTCGAGGAGGTGCGGTCCGCCGAAAAGCTCGCCGAGGGCGACCATCGGCGGCTGACCGCGGGCGTCACCGAGCTGCGCCGGCTGGTCGCGGTGCTGCGGCTGGAAGAAGCGCAGATCGAACGCGAGCGCGTCGACGGCGAGCTGGCCGAGGCGAAGACGCAAGCGGAAGCATGGCGCGAAACCGCGACTGTGCTGAACCGGTTGAACGCCGCGCGCAAGGCGAAAGACCTGCGTGAGCTAGTCGGAAACCGTGAGGAGAAGGCGAAACCGGCGCTGGCCGCACGGGACGCGGCAGCGGTCGCCTTGGGGCGTGGCTTGCTTTCGCTGGCGCGTGATGCGCAGCGGCAGGCGGACAAAGCCGAGGCGCACGCGGACGCGTTGCGGGCCGAAGCGGAGAAGGCGCAGACCGAACGGGACGAGGCGGCGAACCTGGCTGCTGGCCGTCGGGCTGAGGCGCGTGGGCTGTCGTCGCGGATTGCTGAGCTGCGCGAGGAGATCTCGGAATCGGTCCGCAGTGGACTGTTGACGTCCGGTGCGGACGTCGCGGAGTCGGCCAGGGCGGCGCGAGCCGAAGCTGAGGCCACGACGGCGGAATCCGTTCGCCGGGAACAGGAACTCGACCGGGTCGGCGAGGATCTGCAAGCGGCGCAGCGTTCGGTCAACGAGGCACACCAGCTCGCCGGGTCCACTCAGGACCGGCTCGTCCGGGCAGCCGAAGACCTTGAACGCGCGCACCGGCGCACCGACGCGCTGGCCGCGGAGCCGCGGTTGATGGAGCTGCTCGGCGCGGACGACGTCAAGCTGGAGAGCGATCTTCCGGTGCTGCTGCAGCGTTTGCGGGACGCGAGCGCGGCGGTGGAGAAGGAACAGACCGCGCTGCGGATGGAGGAGTCGGCCGACGAACGGGCGCTCGCCGCGCTCGGGTCGGGCGGTCTGCTGCCGCCGCCGGAGGACGTCCAGGCCGCGCTGGATGCGTTGGAGCAGGCCGGAATCACCGCGTGGTCGGGCTGGCGTTATCTGTCCAAACTGGACTCCGTGCGGCGCGACGAGGTGCTGGAGCGGATGCCGCAGCTCGTCGCCGGCGTGCTGCTGAACGACGCGGCGCAGGTCAAGCGGGCGCGTGAGGTGCTGTCCTCCGAGCGGCTGCTGCCGAGCGCGGTCGTCGCGGTCGGTACCACGGACGCGTTCCAGGCTGCCGATGTTCCGGCCGCGGCGGGCGTCGAGTTCCTCGTGCCGCCGAACCCGGCGATGTACGACGAGGAAGCCGCCGACACCGAGCGGGAAGCCGTGGCGCGGCGGCATGCGGAACGGCAGCGTCGGCTGGAGCAGCTGTCGGAGTCGCTGGCCAACGACGGCGCGTTGACCTGGAAGCTCACCACCTGGCGCGAGGACTACCCGGCCGGTGCGATCGGGACGCTCGCTGAGCAGGCCGAGAACGCGCGCGTCGCGCGGGAGACCGCGCAGACCGCGCTCGGGCAGGCGGAGGCGGAATTCGCCCGGTTGAGCGAAAAAGTCGCTTCGCTGCGGGAGCGGGTCCCGGCGTTGCGGACCGCTGCCGCGGAGGCCGAGGAGAAGGCGCGTCGGCTCGGCGAGCTGTCCACTCGGGCCGCGCGGGTCGCGGAATGGACCGAAGAAGTCGAGCGGGCAACGGAAATCGCGGAACGCGCGGAGAATTCGGCGGCCGAGGCTTCGGCGCGGGCGGCGCGGTTGCGCGAGCAGGCGGGGGAGGAGCAGCGGACCGCCGACGGACACCGCCGCACCGTCACCACCGCGCGTTCCGAGCTGGCCGAGGTGCCCGGCGCGGCCGAGCTGCCGGAGGATGTCGAAGCGCCTTCGGAACCAGTGGATGCGTTGCGGCGCACGTTCGCGTCAGCTTCCGAGGCGTACGCGAAGGTCGAGGTCGGCAGCGATCTCCGGGCCGAGTTGGAGCAGGCTGAGTCTGCCGAAGCGGCGGCTTCTTCCGCGCTGGAAGCGCTGGACGAAGAAGTCCGGGCGCGCGCGGCGGCGTTGCTGGAGACACCCGACGGTTCGGACGCTTCGACGCGGGCAGCGGCGTTGGCGCGGGCGCGGCGAGTCGTCGATGCAGTGGAAGAGGAACGCACCGAGGCGATCGGCCAGGTGTCGACGCGTCGAGCTGAGCTGGACGTCCTGCCGTTGCAGACCGGCGTCGCTTCTCCGGCCGAGCGACCGCGCGACATCGAACACGGCCTTGAGCTGATCGACGCGGCCTCGCTGGAAGTGTCCGCGGCGGCCCGGAAGTGGGAAGAACTGCAGGAACGCCGAGCGGCCGCGGACGCGACGCTGGACGCGGCCAAAGCTTCGGCGTCCGGCTTCGGGTTGCTGTCGGAATCGTTGGCGCACTTGCGTTCTGAAGATCCGGCGGACGCGTACGACGGCGATGTCGAGTCAGCGCGGACCCGGTACAACCAGCTCAACACCGTGCTGAACGACGCGCAGTCGGCCGCCGATTCCGGCGACCGGCGGGTGCGCGCGGCGGCGGACCAGCTGGCGCAGTACGCGACCGAGAAGCGGTTCGAGAAGCTCAGCACGCCGGTGCGGCAGCAGGTGATTTCCGTCAAGCGGGACCAGCTTCCCGCACACGCGGCGGAATGGGGCGAGGCGCTGCGGCCCCGGCTGCGGACGCTCACCGACGATCTCGCGCAGATCGACCGGCACCGCGGCGGCATCATCACGCGGTTGCAGGGGATGGTCGAAGGCGCGCTGCGCACCCTGCGCTCGGCGCAGCGGGTGTCGCGGCTGCCGGACGGGCTCGGCGACTGGTCCGGCCAGGAATTCCTGCGGATCCGGTTCACCGAGCTGGAAGACCATGTGCTGGCGGAAAAACTGGGCGAGGTCGTCGACGAGGCGGCCGCGGGCAAGACCGCCGACGGCCGCGACGTGAAGCGCGACGGGCTGTCGCTGGTGCTGCGCGGGGTGCACGTCGCCTCGCCCAAGGGGTATCGGGTCGACATGCTCAAGCCGGACTCCGTGCTGCGCACCGAACGCCAGCGGGTGTCCGAAATCCGCGACGTGTTCTCCGGCGGCCAGCAGTTGACCGCGGCGATCATCCTGTACTGCACGCTGGCGGCGTTGCGCGCCAACAACCGCGGCAAGGCCCGGAACCGGCATTCGGGCGTGCTGTTCCTGGACAACCCGATCGGCCGCGCATCGGCCGGATACCTGCTGGAACTGCAGCGAGCCGTCGCGGAGGCGCTGGGCGTGCAGCTGATCTACACGACGGGCCTGTTCGACGCGGGCGCGCTGGCGGAATTCCCGCTGATCGTGCGGCTGCGCAACGACGCGGACCTGCGCGCCGGGCGGAAGTACCTGTCGGTGGACGCGACGATCCGGAATTCCCTCGACGACCTCGGGGATCCGGACGGGGTGGCCCGGCTTTCGGCGACGCGGATGTTCAGCCGAGTGTCTCCTGCGGCGGATTTGTCTGCTGAGGAAGAACAACCGGCCTGACGGTCTGGCTGGCGCGCGGTCTGTCCGGGAGGACACACCGCGCGCCGAGACCCGTCAGCCGACGGGCACGTACGCCAGCCCGTGTCCGCCCGGTGCTCCCGCCGCTTCGGTGTCCAAAGTGGTCATCAGGGTGCGGGTCTCGAGATCGATGACCTCCACCGCGGTCGACGCCGCCCCGGACACGAACGCGATCCGACCGTCCGGATCGGACAGAATGGCCAGCGGAAACTCCGTCCGCAGCTCCATCGACCCGAGCACCTCGTTGCTGGTGGCCGAAAATGCCAGCAACCGCCCGCCCAATTCGGCGGCTAGCACCTCGCCTGCGTTTGTGCAATGGATCGGCAGCACTGGACGTTCTGTCTGAAGGATGGTTTCGAGCGACCCGGTGGCCGCGTCGAACACCCGGACTCCGGGCGTCGCGCTAAGCGGCTCGGTGCCGTTGTCCAGATACGGCGTCGCGACGTACAACCTCTTGCCGTCTCGGGAAACTTGCAGCCCTTCACTGCCCGGCACGGAGACGCGTTCGACCTCGCCACTGTCGAGGTCCACAAAGGACACAAATGGCGCTTCCTTGTTGGTCACGAACCCGCGCCGCCCGTCCGGACTGATCGCGACCCAATGCGGTCCCGGCGCGCCAGCCGCGAGATGCCGCACCGGCCGCCGCGTCGCAGTGTCGACCACGACGAGACCGCCTTCGCTGCCGGGACCGGCCTCGACCGTCGCGTACAGCAGCCCGCGCACCGGATCGATCGCCAGCCCGTGCGGCGCGTGGTCCGGCGAGAGGTCGACGACCTCCAGGATCTCGCGCGAATCCGGATCGATCGCGGTCAGTTCGGTCGCCCGCTCGCCGTGGCTGTGATACGCGCCGCGGCGGTACGCGCTCGCGCACCAGACGAGCCGGTGGACCGGGTCGAAGCAGAGGTCGTGCGGCTGGGCGGGCACTTCGACGGTGCCGAGATGCTTCCCGGACCCGATGTCGAAGAACGCGACCGCCGATCCCTTCGCTCCCGCGACCGCGAGTATCGCTTCTCGCATAGATTTTCTCCTCCTGTTGGCTTACGTGATCCACTCTGGGCTGTCGCGGATTGTGCGTCGATGCAAGAATCGGCACGGAATTCTTCCGCTTCACGCAAACCTTCCGGATGGTCATGGACCTCAACCTCTTGCGCGTATTGGACGTCCTGCTGCAGGAAGGCAGCGTCACGCGCGCCGCGGCCAGGCTGGGCAGCTCGCCCGCCGCGGTGAGCCGCACCCTCGCCAAGCTGCGCCGCGCCGCCGGTGACCCGCTTCTGGTGCGTGCGGGCCAAGGCATGGTCCCGACCCCGCGCGCGCTGGAGTTGAAGGACGAAGTCGCCGCCCTGGTGCACCGCGCCGACCGCATCCTGGGCCCCGGTCCCGGCTTCACCCCCGCGGACTTGCGCCGCACTTTCACCATCCAAGCCGCCGACCTGGTGGTAAGCGGCTCAGCCGGCCCGCTCGCCGCCCGCATCCGTGCTGAAGCCCCGCACGTCGAGGTCATTTTCCTGCCGGAGTCCACAGAGGACAGCGGGGCGCTGCGCGACGGCCGGGTAGACCTCGAGATCGGCGCCGCCGGTCATCACGACCCGGAAACCCGCACCGAGCCGTTGGTGCGATCGACCGTCCTAGGCATTGCGCGGCAAGGAAATCCGCTCTTCGACGCGCGGGTGGTTCCAGCGCGCTTCGCCGCCGCCGAGCACATCGGCATCTCCCGCCGAGGCAAGCAACATGGCCCGATCGACACCGCGTTGGCCCAGCTGGGCCTGCACCGCCGGGTCGCCGTCGTCGTCCCCGGCCACCCGAGCGCACTGGCCCTGGCGAGCAGCAGCGATTTGGTGACCATCGGCGTCGCAGGCTGGCTGGACCCGTTCCTGGCCGCGCTGGGTTTGCGAACCTTCGACATCCCGCTGGACCTGCCGCCGATCGAACTGGGCCTGGCCTGGCACCCGCGCACCGCCACCGACCCCGCCCAGCTCTGGTTCCGGGCCCGGGTGCGCACCGCCATGCTCGCCGGTTTGTCCTCTTGACCAGCGGGGATGCGTTTTCTGTCGGTCCCTCCTGGTAGGAATCGAGTCGTGAAGATGACCCTCGCCCAGCGCCGAGCCCGCCTCGGCGTACGCCACCACCTGGCGGCCCGGACGACGACCGTCGAGGAAGCAGTCGACGGCGTCGTCGCGCTGCACGCCACCGATCCCGCTTCGGTGTACCTGTCCGCCTGGTCGCGCGTGCGCGAGGTCTCGGTCGCCGATGTCGAGGAGGCCCTGTACTCCCGGCGCACCCTCCTGCGGTTGCTGGGCATGCGGCGCACCATGTTCGTCACCGATGTCGCCACCGCCGCGCAGGTACAGGCGGCGTGCTCGTACGACATCGCGGCTCGGCAACGCCGTCTGCTGGAGAAGCAGCTGGGCACCCTGGGGCATCCGGAGAATGTCCCGCGTCCGGGCGAATGGCTGGACGAGGTGATGGCGAGCGTCGAGAAAGCCTTGCGAGCCAGGGAATCGGCGACCGCCCAGCAACTGGCGGACGACGAACCGCGCCTGCGCCAGCAACTGCTGATGGCGAAGGGAAAGCCGTACGAGTCGATCGGCAACGTCACCAGCCGGGTGCTGTTCCAGTTGGCCGCCGAGGGCCACATCGTGCGCGGCCGGCCGCGGGGAAGTTGGCAGAGCACGCAGTACTGCTGGTCCCCGCTGACCGATTGGCTGGCGGAAGGCACCACGGGGGTTGCCAGCAGTGCCGACTGGCCAGCCCTCTCCGAAGACGAAGCCCGAACCGCCCTGGCCCGGCGATGGCTGCACGCCTTCGGTCCCGCTCCGATCGCCGACCTCCGCTGGTGGACCGGCTGGAATGCGGGCCAAACGAAAAAGGCGCTCGCCGCCCTCGCCCCCGCCGAAGTGGACCTGGACGGCGAACCCGCAATCGCCCTCCCCGACGACCTCGCCCCGGTCCCCGCGCCCGACCCGTGGATCGCCCTGCTCCCCGCCCTGGATCCGACAGCGATGGGCTGGCAGTCCCGAGACTGGTACGTCGGCCCGCATCGCCCCGCCTTGTTCGACCGCAGCGGCAACATCGGCCCGACAGTCTGGAGCGACGGCCGGATCGTCGGAGCCTGGGCTCAACGCGCGTCCGGCGAAGTCGCGGTTCGCCTGCTGGAGGACGTGGGAGCCGAGAAGACCGCCGCGGTGGAGGCCGAGGCAGCCCGGCTGAGCGAGTGGCTGGGGGAGGCGCGGGTGGTGCCGAAGTTCCGCACACCGGCGGAGAAGGAGGTGTCCGGATAGCGGTTCGCGCTGTGCCGAAATGACCAGTTGCCGCGCGGGCATCGTGCTGGGCCGGACGATTCGGCGGGCAGGGCGACGGACGGCTCAGCGGGTGGGCTGCCTGGTGATCGGATTGCCTCGGCGGTGCAGCCACAGTTCGCCGGACTGCCGCCCGGCAGGGCGACGGACGGCTCAGCTGCTGAGCTGCCTGGTGATCGGATTGCCCCGGCGGTGCAGCCACAGTTCGCCGGACTGCCGCCCGGCAGTTCGTCGGCCGCCGCCCGAGCCAGTCTCGTGGGCTTCGGCCCGCTCGCGAAGGCTCGTCTCCGGCCCGCTCGGTGGTTCGTTCGGCCGCTGCCTGTGTCGGTCCCGGTGGGCTTCGGGTCCGGGCTGTTCCCGAGGGCTTGTCACCGGTTCCGCCTGCCAGTTCGTCAGCCGCGCTCGCCGGCCTCGGTGGGCTTCGGTCCGTTTCGCGAAGGCTCGTCTCCGGCCCCGCTCGATGGTTCGTTCGGCCGCTGCCTGCGCCGGTCCCTGTGGGCTTCGGTCCGTTCCCGAGGGCTCCGGCCCCGCCTGGCAGTTCGTTCCGCCGCCCGAGCCAGCCCCGGCGAGCTTCGGCTCCAGGCCGTCCCCAAGCCCCGGTCCCCGAACCCGCCTGATCCCAGCCGCCCACGCTGTCCCTCGGGGCCCGTCTCGCGCGCCGCCGAGCCCGATCGGACCTCCCGAGCCCGCCCCGTCGGACGGGCCTTCCCCGGCGGTGCCGCCCGACAGCGTGAACCGGGGCACCAAGACCGATCAAGCCACTGGTCCGCCCCGGCCTCGGAGCCCGGCGGGAGCGCTCGCCCTGTTTCGTGCCCTCACCCGGCTGAGCTGGGTTCTTAATCGATTCTTGACGTCTCCCGGCAGTGGTGGAAGTCTCGTCAGGGCAGTCCGGGGCAACGGCGCCCGCACGCTAGGGTTGCGCCGAAACCCGGAAGTCGCGGAGGCTTCTCCGGGGCGGGCGCCCCGGGAGAACTTCCGCAGTGTCCAACCCCACGGCCGGCGGCCGGTGCGCCGCCGCCGTGATCAACACCAGAGGAGTGGCAGCAGTGACCGTTCGCGTAGGTGTCAACGGCTTCGGCCGGATCGGCCGCAACTTCTTCCGTGCCGTGAAGGCGAGCGGTCACGACATCGAGGTCGTCGCGTTCAACGACCTCGGCGACGTCGCCACCATGGCCCACCTGCTCAAGTACGACTCGATCCTCGGCCGCTTCCCGGGCGAGGTCAGCGTCTCCGACGAGGGCATCGTCGTCGACGGCAAGACCATCAAGGCCCTCGCCGAGCGCGACCCGGCCAACCTGCCCTGGGGCGACCTGGGCGTGGACGTCGTCGTCGAGTCGACCGGTTTCTTCACCAACGCCGACGCCGCCAAGGCGCACATCGCCGGCGGCGCGAAGAAGGTCATCATCTCCGCGCCCGCCAAGGGCGAGGACCTGACCGTCGTCCTCGGCGTCAACGACGACAAGTACGACGGCTCGCAGACGATCATCTCCAACGCGTCCTGCACCACCAACTGCCTCGGCCCGCTGGCCAAGGTCCTCAACGACGCCTTCGGCATCGAGCAGGGCCTGATGACCACGATCCACGCCTACACGCAGGACCAGAACCTGCAGGACGGCCCGCACAAGGACCTGCGCCGCGCCCGCGCCGCCGCCCTCAACGTCGTCCCGGCCTCCACCGGCGCGGCCAAGGCGATCGGCCTCGTGCTGCCGGAGCTGCTCGGCAAGCTGGACGGCTACGCGCTGCGCGTCCCGGTCCCGACCGGCTCGGCCACCGACCTCACCGTGACCCTCAAGAAGTCCGCCACGGTCGAGGAGATCAACGCCGCCTACAAGGCCGCCGCCGAGGGCCCGCTGGCCGGCATCCTGAAGTACTCGGTCGACCCGATCGTGTCCTCGGACATCGTCACCGACCCGGCCTCCTGCATCTACGACTCGCCGCTCACCAAGGTGATCGGGAACCAGGTCAAGGTCGTCGGCTGGTACGACAACGAGTGGGGCTACTCCAACCGCCTCGCCGACCTGATCAAGCTCGTCGGCTCCAAGCTCTGAGCCCGATGAGCGTCAAGAACCTCGACGACCTGCTGAGCGAGGGTGTTCAGGGCCGCTACGTGCTGGTGCGCAGCGACCTGAACGTCCCGCTCGACGGGTCGGCCATCACCGACGACGGCCGGGTCCGCGCCGCCCTGCCGACGATCAAGAAGCTCGCCTGCGCGGGCGCGAAGGTCGTCGTCACCGCGCACCTCGGCCGCCCCAAGGGCGAGCCGGACCCGAAGTTCACGCTCGCGCCGGTCGCGAAGCGGCTGGGCGAGCTGCTCGGCTCCGAGGTCCCGCTGGCCGGCGACCTCGTCGGCGAGTCGGCGAAGGCGCTCGTGGCCGGGCTGAGCGACGGCGGTGTCGTGCTGCTGGAGAACGTGCGTTTCGACGCGCGCGAGACCAGCAAGGACGCCGTCGACCGTTCCGAGCTCGCGGCCGAGCTGGCCGCGTTGACGCCGGGCGGGGCGTTCGTCTCCGACGGCTTCGGCGTCGTGCACCGCAAGCAGGCCTCGGTCTACGAGATCGCCGCGGTGCTCCCGGCGTACGCGGGCGGCCTCGTGCTGGCCGAGCTGGACGTGCTGAAGAAGCTCACCGACGACGTCAAGCGGCCGTACGTGGTCGCGCTCGGCGGCTCGAAGGTGTCCGACAAGCTCGGCGTCATCGCGAACCTGCTCACCAAGGTCGACCGGCTGCTCATCGGCGGCGGCATGGCGTACACGTTCCTCAAGGCCAAGGGCTACGAGGTCGGCACGTCGCTGCTGCAGGAGGACCAGCTCGACCAGGTCAAGGGCTTCCTCGCCGAGGCCGAGAAGCGCGGCGTCGAACTGGTGCTGCCGGTCGACGTGCTCGCGGCCGAGGGCTTCGCGGCCGACGCGGCGTACGAGGCCGTCGACGTCACCGCCATCCCGGCCGACCGCATGGGCCTCGACATCGGCCCGCGCAGCGCCGAGCTGTTCGCGCAGAAGCTCGCCGACGCGGCGACTGTCTTCTGGAACGGCCCGATGGGCGTCTTCGAATTCGAAGCGTTCGCCGGCGGCACCCGCGCGGTGGCCGAGGCGCTCGTCAAGAGCGACGCGTTCACCGTGGTCGGCGGCGGCGATTCGGCGGCCGCGGTGCGGCAGCTGGGTCTGCCCGAGGACGGCTTCTCGCACATCTCCACCGGCGGCGGCGCCTCGCTGGAGTACCTGGAAGGCAAGGAGCTGCCCGGCGTGGCGGCGCTGGAGGGGAAGAACTAAGTGGCACGCAAGCCCCTGGTGGCAGGCAACTGGAAGATGAACCTCAACCACCTCGAGGCCATCGCCCTGGTGCAGAAGATCGCCTTCGCGCTGCCGGAGAAGTACTACGCGAAGGTGGACGTGGCCGTGCTGCCGCCGTTCACCGACATCCGCAGCGTGCAGACCCTGATCGACGCCGACAAGCTCTCGCTCACCTACGGCGCGCAGGACCTGTCGCCGCAGGACTCGGGCGCGTTCACCGGCGACATCTCCGGCCCGATGCTGGCGAAGCTGGGCTGCAGCTTCGTCACCGTCGGCCACTCGGAGCGGCGCGCGATCCACGGCGAGACCGACGAGCTGGTCAACAAGAAGGTCAAGGCCGCGCTCAAGCACGGCATTACGCCGATCCTGTGCGTGGGCGAGGAGCTCGAGATCCGCGAGGCGGGCGAGCACCTCGAGCACACCCGCAACCAGCTCGTCGAGGGTCTGAAGGGACTCAAGGCCGAGCAGGTGCAGGCCGTCGTGATCGCGTACGAGCCGGTGTGGGCCATCGGCACCGGCAAGGTCGCGACCGCGGCCGACGCCGAAGAGGTCTGCAAATCCCTGCGCGGGACCCTGTCGGAGAAGTACGGCGACGAGGTCGCCACGGCGGTCCGCGTGCTCTACGGCGGCTCGGTGAAGGCCGGGAACGTCTCCGAGCTGGTGGGCGCGGACAACATCGACGGCGCGCTGGTCGGCGGCGCGAGCCTCGACGGCGAGGAGTTCACCAAACTCTGCGCGCTCGCCGCCGGTGGCCCGCTGCCCTGATCGTGGGCACTAGCGGGTAGCCTGTGTGTTCGGTCCGTCACTAGAGCAGTGGACGAGTCCAGGGGTACGGTGAAGATCCGCACGCTGTGCGGGTCCGGCCGTACCCCTGCATGCTCCGACAAGCACAGAGGATGACATGAAGCTGTTCCTGCAAATCCTGTTGATCGCCTCCAGCGTCCTGCTGGTGGTGGCCGTGCTGCTGCACCGCGGCCGGGGCGGCGGCCTGTCGTCCCTGTTCGGCGGCGGGATGCAGTCGAGCCTGGCGGGGTCCAGCGTCGCCGAGAAGAACCTCGACCGGATCACGCTGCTGCTCGGAGCCATCTGGCTGATCAGCATCGTGGGTCTCGGCCTCCTGCTCAAGGTCTGACCGGGTCCCCGGAAGGGGACTTGCGATCGGCGTGCCTATTGGGGGGCGCGCCGCCGATTCCAACGGGTGAGGATTCATGGTTGGCGGTAACGCGATTCGCGGCACCCGCGTGGGTGCCGGTCCTTCGGGCGAATCGGAGCGGGGTGAATCGGCGCCACGGCGCCGGGTGTCCTATTGGTGTGCGAACGGGCACGAAGCCCGCCCGTCGTTCGCGATGGACGCGGAGGTCCCCGAAGAATGGGATTGCCCGCGCTGCGGGCTTCCCGGCGGGCAAAACGAGCAGAATCCGCCCGCCGCGCCTCGGACCGAGCCGTACAAGACGCATCTGGCTTACGTGAAGGAACGCCGCAGCGACGCCGACGGAGAGGCCATCCTCGCCGAAGCGCTCGAGCGCCTCCGCCAACGCCGAGAACTGATCTGAGGCACGGTTTTTCTCCGGGACCACCGGCTTCCCGTCCGCGAGGGCGAGGGCCGGTGGTTTTTAGTTCCCGGGGATGGTCTGGACCTCGGTGAGGGAGGGTTCAGACCGCTGCGGTCGGTGGCTTGAGTTCGGCGGGGATGCTCCTGTCCGGACGGCGGGCCAGCCGACGTCGTCCGGGTGGTCTGGACCTGGTTGGGGGAGGCTCGGGCCCCTGCGGACCGGGTGTTCGCCGGACCTTCTGTTCAGGTGCCGGGGCCGCCGGGTGTCGTCCGGGTGGTCTGGACCTGACTGAGGGTGGTTCAGACCTCTGGAGTGCGGGGCCTTCTGGTTGTCCGGCAAGCCGAGACAGGTTCAGGCCTCTGGGGCCGGGTGGCGCAGTCTGGTAGTCACGGCTCCTGTTCGGGCTGCGGTGCCAGGCACCGCCCGGGCGGTCTCGATCTGTCGGGAGAGAGGTCTGAACCCCGCTGGCGTTCGCATCCTGACCGGGGGCGATTCCTTGGCGCCGAGCAGTTCTTGACCGGTCCAGACCAATTTCAGGCAAGTCCGAGCAAGGGCTCAGCGGTCCAGCGGATACCGCGCCCGCACCCGGAAGCCGCCGTCTTCCGTCCCGGACGTTTCGAAGCTTCCGCCCAGCAGCCGGGCGCGTTCGGCGAGTCCGGTGAGACCATGGCCGCCCGACGGGAAGGCTTCTCCGGCGCGACAAGCGCGCGCGTTCTCCACCTCGATGTCCAGCGCGCCGCTCGCCGCGTGGATGCGGATCGTCGCCGTCGCGCCGGGGGCGTGTTTGTGGACGTTCGTCAGGCATTCCTGCACCGTCCGGTACGCCGCCGCCGAAACCTGGCTCGGCAGGGTGTCCGGCAGCTGCTCCACGGTCAGCTGCACCGGCACGTCGCACTCGCGGATCAGGTGGTCCAGTTCCCCGATCCCGGGGCGCGGGCCGTCGTCTCCGGAGCCGGACCGCAGCACGCTCACCAGCGAGCGCAGTTCCTCCAGCGTCCGCGTCGAGAGCTGGCGGATGACCTGCGCCGTTTCCAGCGCCGGGCCGTCCTTCGCCTGTGCCTGCAGCGCGCCGGCCTGCATGGCGATCAGCGTGATTTGGTGCGACACCACGTCGTGCATCTCGCGGGCCAGCCGCGCGCGTTCCTCGGCGCGCACCGCGTCGGCGTGGAAGCGGCGTTCGCGGTCGCGGCTCTTCGCCAGCTCGCGCAGTTTCGCCGAGATCTCCGCGCGCGCCCCGATCAGCAGGCCGATCGCGATCGGCATTCCGGCGACCAGGACGCCGTAGATCCCGTCGAGGACGTGTTCGCGCCAGCTCAGTTCCGCGAACTCCGACAGCGGCCACCGCACGAACCGGCAGGTGAACACGAGTCCCGCGCCAACCCAGGTCTGCCAGTGCAGTTGCCGCCGCGTCGCGAGCATGCCCAGGTTGAGCATCGACGCCAGCTGCGCCCATCCGGCGAAGAATCCCGGCGCCGCGGCGAGCACCGCGAGGAACGGGAAGCGCCGCCGCACCACGACCGCGAGGCACGCGGCGGCGGACAGGTACAGCGAATAGGGCTGTGCCTTCGGCGGCACGACCAGCCAGACGTCGAGCACCGCCAGCAGCACCACCACCGCTTCGACCGCGATCGTCGCGACGAGGGGTTTCCGGAACACGGCGAACACGCCGGTCAGACTGGCGCGCCTGGCCCGTCGAGCGGCTCCCGCTGCGGAGCTGCTCATCGAGATGCCAGGAATCGAGAGTCCCTCAGTGCTCATCGCGGCGACCCCATTCGTCTTGTGGACTTAGTGATGAGATGCTCCGGCCACCCGATCGGGACGCGCGGCGGTGAACAAATGTGCGGATGCTAACGGGAACGTGTGTGTTGCCAGTAAGTTTCACCCAGAGTGGTTCTTGTGGTGTTGTAATCTCCACAACTGCTCCAACAGGATGAACGAAGCGCGGTCGACATCACCATGTGTCGATCACATCACCTTATGTTCACCATACGGCGGTTCCCACATACTGGTGAGCCGCTTTTTGGCGGAGTGTCAGTTACTCCGTTTGCCGCCCAGGTCGGGACCAGGTCTTAGCCACGCGAACAGGCGACAGATCACCCGTGCGGGTGGGTGGGAAGTGTCGGAGCGCAGTCGAAGGCCGCCGCGGCGTGGCGAGCACGAAGCGGCGGCCTCCGAATGATCGGCCTGCCGAGGCTTACGCGGGGGTCTCCGCGGTCGCGACGAGCACCGCGCGGCCGAGCACGTGGCCGAACATGGTGAATCCGAGGACGGCGGGCGTCGCGTCGGCCGGGACGCCGATCGACTCGACATCCAGGGCGTGCACGACGACGAAGTAGCGGTGTTCGCCGTGGCCGGCTGGCGGGGCCGCGCCGATGAAGCGCGCGGCCCCGGCGTCGTTGCGCAGCTGGAACGCGCCGTCGGGCAGTCCGGAGCCGGTGTCGTCGCCCGCGCCTTCCGGCAGGTCGGTGACGGTGGCCGGGATATCGGCGACGACCCAGTGCCAGAAGCCGGAGCCGGTCGGCGCGTCGGCGTCGTAGACCGTGACGGCGTAGCTCTTCGTGCCTTCCGGCGCTCCGGTCCAGGACAGCTGCGGTGACGTGTCTTTGCCGCCGGGCACGCCGAAAATCCCGGAGAACTGCTCGGCGGACCAGGCCGCGCCGTCGGCGACGGTCGTGCTCGCGACGGTGAAGCTCGGCACCTCGGGAAGGCGTGCGAACGGGGAGTTGGCGGACATGAGTTCCTCTCACGGGAAGCGGTACCTGATCGACGATAGCAATAATAATCGATGATTTGTCAGATCGTCTATCCTGAGGGCATGAAGCAGATGCTGTCCGAGCAGATCTACGACCAGGTCCGCGCGGCGATCATGCGCGGCGAGGTCGAGCCGGGGCAGGCGCTGAAGCCGCAGGAGCTGGCGGCGCGGTACGAGGTCAGTCTCGCCGTGGTGCGCGAGGCGCTGGTCCGGTTGGCCGGGGAGGGATTGGCGGAACGGCTGACCAACCGCGGGTTCGCGGTGCCGGCGCTCGCCGACCGGCGGTGGCAGGAGATCGTCGAGGCGCGCCAGACGGTCGAGCCCGCGATGCTGCGGTTGTCGGTCGTGCGCGGAGACTTGGAGTGGGAGACGCGGGTGCGCGCGGCGGGACACCGGCTCGCCCGGACGCCGATGTATGTGCCGGACGAAGGCAGCTACTACTCCGCTGCTTGGGCGGAAGCGCACCGCTTGTTCCACCGCACGCTGCTCGACGGCTGCGGGAACGCGGTGCTGTTGGAGAATTTCGACCGGATGTGGGCAGCGAGCGAACTGGCCCGGCGGTGGACGGTGCACCCGGCGTACCGGCTCCCGGTGGAGGACGTGCTCGCCCAGCACGAGGAGCTGGAGCGGGCGGCGCTGGGCCGGGATCCGGAGGTCGCGGCGGGGTTGCTGACGGACCATTTGGGGGCGACGGCGGCGCTGCTGGCGGGTGCGGAGCCAGCGGGGGAGTAGCGGCGAGAATTCCTTGCCGCGCGACGGAGACGGGCCCGGTCGCGATGCGCGGGGAATTGGCGGCGAACCACCTGGCGGGGGAACAATGCGCGTGAGCGCAGCGCCGGGATAAGCCCGCTTCCCTTGCTCCACAACGAAAAAAGCTCCCCGCGCCAACGCGCGAGGAGCCCTTTCCGGCAAACCGTCTTACTCGGCTGGCGGCTCGTACACCTTCGTCAGCTTCCCGGCCGCCTCGCGGTCCAGGAGCCACAGCGTCCGCCGGTATCCGCGAGCGCCCGAGACCGGGATCTGCGTTTCCGGCGCACCGGCCAGTGCCTGCGCGACCGCGTCCGCCTTGGCGGTGCCCGCCGTCATCAGCCACACCTCGCGGGCGCGGCGGATGGCCGGCAGCGTGAGCGAAACGCGCGTCGGTGGGGGCTTCGGGCAGTCGCGGACCGGCACCACCGAGCGCTGGGTTTCGCGCACCTCGGCGGTTTCCGGGAACAGCGACGCCGTGTGGCCCTCGCCGCCGAGGCCCAGCAGCATGATGTCGAACTCCGGCACGTCGGCATCGGGGCCGGCCGCGTCGGACAGGACCTTCGCGTAGGCCTCGGCGGCCGCGTCGACGTCGTCGCCGAATTCGCCGTCCGACGGGGCCATCGCGTGCACCCGCTCCGGAGCCAGCGGCACGTGGTCGAGCAGGGCTTCGCGCGCGCCCTTCTCGTTGCGCTCGTCCGAATCCGCCGGGACGAACCGTTCGTCGCCCCAGTAGATGTCCAGCCGCGACCAGTCGATCGCGTCCCGCGCGCTCGACTCCCGCAGTTCCCGCAGCACGGCGATGCCGGTGCCGCCGCCGGTGAGCACCACCGACGCCGCGCCCCGGGCCGCCTGCACGTCGACGATCCGCGTTACCAGGCGGGCCGCGGCGGCCGCGGCGAGCAGGTCCGGGTTTTCGTAGACGACGACCTCGGTCCGGCTCATGACGTGCTCTTTTCCGCCGTCTTGCGGGCCGTCTTCGGCTTCGCGGCGGCAGCGGGCTTGGCGGCGGAAGCCTTGGCGGCAGCGGGTTTCGACCCGTTGGACGCGGCGATCTTGTGCAGCCCGTGCAGCGCCGCCTCGTAGATCTCGTCCGGGTCGAGCCGCCGGAGTTCCTCCACGAGGCACTCCGGGTTGCTGCGCCGCTGCAACGCGATCCGCCGCGTCGGCTGGCCCGGCTGGGTCAGCGTGCCGACCCGCCCGTCCGGCCGCGTCAGCTCCACCGCGCCCGACTTCCGCTCCAGCTTCACCGAGATGATGCCCTGCGCGCTCGAGCTCTTGACCCGGTGCACCGGAGCCTTGAGGTACTCGGCGAGCCAGCCCGCGAGCAGTTCGGTGGACGGCGAATCCGCCTCGCCGGTCACCGTCGCGCTCGTGATCTTCTCGTACGGCGGGAGGTCCAGCGCCGACACCAGCTGCGCCCGCCAGCGGGTCAGCCGGGTCCACGCCAGGTCGGTGTCACCCTCCACATAGGACTTCGCACGCGTGGTGAGAGACCTTATGGGGCTCTTTTCCGCGGCCGAGTCGGTGATCCGCCGCTGCGCCAGCTGGCCGAGCGGGTCCTCCGCGGGAGCCTTCGGACCGGCGCCCGGCCACCAGGTGACGATCGGCGCGTCCGGCAGCAGCAGCGGCACCACGGCGCTCTGCCCCTGCGCGGCCAGCGGACCGTACAGCCGCAGCACGATGACCTCGCTCGCGCCGGCGTCGCCGCCGACGCGGATCTGGCCGTCTATGCGCGGCGCGGCCGTGCGCGCGCCCTTCGCCACGACGATCACCCGCGACGGGTGCTCGCGGCTGGCGTCGTTCGCGGCCTCGATGGCGTCCTCGAGCTTGGCGTCGTCGTCCGCGACGATCACCAGCGTCAGCACCCGGCCGAGCGCGACCTGGCCGCCCTGCTCGCGGATCTCCACCAGTTTCTTGTTCAGCGCCGACGTCGTGGTCGACGGCAGGTCGATGATCACGGACGCCTCCAGTGCCTGCCGGTACGTTCGAGCATTTCGTCAGCCGATTTCGGTCCCCAGCTGCCCGGCGGGTACTGCTCCGGCGCGGTGCCCAGCTTCGCCCAGTGCGAGAGCACCGGGTCGAGGATTTCCCACGACAGCTCGACTTCCTCGTTCACCGGGAACAGCGACGGCTCGCCCAGCAGCACGTCCAGGATCAGCCGCTCGTAGGCCTCCGGCGACGATTCGGTGAACGCGTGGCCGTAGCCGAAGTCCATCGTGACGTCGCGGACCTCCATCGTGGTCCCCGGCACCTTCGAGCCGAACCGCAGCGTGATGCCCTCGTCCGGCTGCACGCGGATGACCAGCGCGTTCTGCCCCAGCTCCTCGGTGGAGGTGGAGTCGAACGGCAGGTGCGGCGCGCGCTTGAACACGACCGCGATCTCGGTGACGCGACGGCCGAGCCGCTTGCCGGTGCGCAGGTAGAACGGCACGCCCGCCCAGCGGCGGTTCTGCACCTCCAGCGTCACCGCGGCGTAGGTCTCGGTCTTCGAATCCTTCGCGAATCCGGCTTCCTGCAACAGCCCCGGCACCTTGGTGCCGCCCTGCCAGCCGCCCGCGTACTGCCCGCGCGCGGTGGTCTGGTCCAGCGGCAGCATCGGTTTGGTCGCCGCCAGCACCTTGGCCTTCTCCGAGCGCAGCGCCTTCGGCTCGAACGACAGCGGCTCGTCCATCGCGGTGAAGGCGAGCAGCTGCAGCAGGTGGTTCTGGATGACGTCGCGCGCGGCGCCGATCCCGTCGTAGTACCCGGCGCGGCCGCCGAGGCCGATGTCCTCGGCCATGGTGATCTGCACGTGGTCGATGAAGTTGGCGTTCCAGATCGGCTCGAACAGCTGGTTCGCGAAGCGCAGCGCCAGGATGTTCTGCACCGTCTCCTTGCCGAGGTAGTGGTCGATGCGGAACACCGACTCCTCGGGGAAGACGTCGTTCACGATCGCGTTGAGCTCCTTGGCGCTCTTGAGATCGTGGCCGAACGGCTTCTCGATGACCACGCGCCGCCAGGTGTTCTCGTCGGCCTGCGCGAGGCCTGAGCGCGCCAGCTGCTTGGTCACCACCGGGAACGCGCCCGGCGGGATCGAGAGGTAGAACGCCGTGTTGCCGCCGGTGCCGCGTTCCTCGTCCAGCTCGCGCACGGTCTGCGCGAGCCGGTCGAAGGCGTCGTCGTCGTCGAAAGTGCCCTGGACGAACCGGATTCCTTCGGCGAGCCGGTTCCACACCGACTCCTTGAACGGCGTCCGCGCGTGCTCCCGCACCGAATCGTGCACCAGCTCGCCGAAGTCCTGGTGTTCCCAGTCCCGGCGGGCGAAGCCGACCAGCGAGAACCCGGCGGGCAGCAGCCCGCGGTGCGCGAGGTCGTAGATGGCGGGCATCAGCTTCTTGCGCGCCAGGTCGCCGGTGACGCCGAAGATCACCAGGCTCGACGGACCGGCGATCCGCGGCAGCCGCTTGTCGCGCGGATCCCGCAGCGGGTTGCGCCAGGTGGTCACTGAGCGGCCTCCTGCACTGCCCGGACGAGCTCGGCGAGCCCGGCGGCACGGTCGGTCAGGTGCAGCCGCAGCACCGGACGCCCGTGCTCGGCGAGCACTTGGCCGTCGCCGAGGGCCTGCGCGTGCTGGAGCTGCCCCAGCGTGTACGGGCGGTCCGGCACCGAGAGGTCCTCGTCGACAGCACCGGTGATCTGCAGGAAGCTGCCGTTCTGGTGGCCGCCCTTGTGGTACTGCCCGGTGGAGTGCAGGAACCGCGGGCCCCAGCCGAACGTGGTCTGCACGCCGGTCCGCTTCGCGATTTCGCCGCGCAGCAACGAAGTCGACGCGTCGTCCAGCCGGTCCAAGTAGGCCTGCACGGCGATGTAGCCGCCGTCGGCCACCGAGCCGAAGAACGCGCGGAGCACGTCGGCGAGCTTGCCGTCGGTCGAGACCCCTTCGCTGCCAAAGACTTCGACGGCACCGTCCACAGTGGCCGGTTCCTCGCCGCCCTTCAGCTTCTCCGGGTCGTCCAGCAGCGCACGCGCCGCCTTCTTCGCCGCCTCGACGTCCGGCTGGTCGAACGGGTTGATCTCCAGCAGCCGTCCGACGAGCGCGGTCGCGAACTCCCACAACAGGAACTGCGCGCCGAGCGGGCCGGTCACCGAGATCTGCGCCGCACCTTCCGCGGCGCCGATCGCGACCGCGGTCGCGTCCTTGCCGTGGTCGGCGAACCCGGGCGCGTCCGGGCCTTCGACGGCCACCGGCAGCAGTCCGGTGCCGAGCTTGCCGGTGGACTCGGCGATCAGCTGCTCCGCCCAGTCCGGGAATCCCTTGATGCCCGAACCAGTGTCGGCCAGCACGACCTTCTCCGCGCCTGCTTCATGCGCCGCGCCCCAAGCCGCCGCCAGTTGCACAGCCGGGTTCTCGGCGGTGTCCTCGGCGAGCGTCTCCGCCACCGACGCGGCCTGGTCGAGCAGTCGCGCGACGTCCGCGCCCGCGAGACCGGCCGGCACGAGGCCGAACGCGGTCAGCGCGGAGTAGCGGCCGCCGACGTGCGGGTCCGCCAGGAAGGTCTTGCGGTAGCCCTCTTTCTCCGCCAGTTCGGAGAACGGGGAGCCGGGATCGGTGACGACGACGATGCGTCGCGCCGCGTCGATCCCGGCGTCCGCGAACGCCTTGGCGAAAATCCGGCGGTGGCTGTCCGTCTCGACGGTGCCGCCGGATTTCGACGACACCACGATGACAGTGCGCTCGAGGTCGCCCGCGAGCGCGTCGGCCACCTGGCCGGGGTCGGTCGTGTCGAGCACCGTGAGCGGGACGCCGGCGGTGGCGGTGATGACCTCCGGCGCGAGCGACGAGCCGCCCATGCCGGCGAGCACCACGCGGTCCACGCCCTCGCCGCGCAGTTCCGCGCGCAGCGCTTCGATTTCCCCGATCAACGGACGCGACGACTTGTGCAACGTCGTCCAGGACAATCGGATCGACGCTTCGGACTCGGCGTCCGGACCCCACAGCGTGGAGTCCTTGGCGGCGAGCTTGGCAGCGGCGCCGTCTTCGGCCAGCCGCTGCGCCAGCGGCGCTGCCTTTTCTGCCAGTTCGGCGTCGACGATCACGACGCCGGTTTCGTCCCCGCTCATGGTCTCTGGTTCAGCCCCTCGCTTTGTTCAGCTGCCCGGTCACCGTGTCCAGCAGTTCCTGCCAGGACTTCTCGAACTTCTCGACGCCTTCGGTCTCCAGCGTCAGGAACACGTCGGGCACGTCGATGCCCGCCGCCGACAGCTTGTCGAAGATCGCCTGCGCCTGCTCGCCCTTTCCGGAAACCGTGTCGCCGGTGATCTCGGCGTGGTCGGCGACCGAGTCCATGGTCTTCTCGGGCATCGTGTTCACGACGTCCTTGACCACGAGCTGGTCGACGTAACGGGTGTCGGAGTAGGCCGGGTCCTTCACGCCGGTGGAGGCCCACAGCGGACGCTGCGCGTTCGCGCCGGCTTCGGCGAGCGCCTTCCACTGGTCCGTGGCGAACAGCTTCTCGAAGGCCGCGTACGCGAGCCGTGCGTTGGCGATGGCCGCCTCGCCCAGCAGCGCCTTGGCCTCGTCGGTGCCGATCGCGTTCAGCCGCTTGTCGACTTCACTGTCCACACGGGACACGAAGAACGACGCGACCGAGTGGATGCCCTTGAGGTCGTGGCCGTTGGCCTTCGCCTGCTCCAGGCCGGCGAAGAAGGCCTTGATGACGGCCTCGTAGCGCTCGACGGAGAAGATCAGCGTGACGTTGACGCTGATGCCCTCGGCGAGCACCGCGGTGATCGCGGGCAGACCCTCTTCGGTCGCCGGGATCTTGATCATCACGTTCGGCCGGTCGACGGTCTTCCACAGGTCCTTGGCCTCGGCCACCGTCTTGTCGGTGTCCTTCGCCAGGCGCGGGTCCACCTCGATGGACACGCGGCCGTCCACGCCGTTCGTGGCGTTGTACACGTCGCGGAACAGGTCCGCGGCGTTGCGCACGTCGGTGGTGGTCAGCTCCCGGACGGTGCCGTCGAGGTCCGCGCCGCGGGCGGCGAGGTCGTTGACCTGCGCGTCGTAGGCGGCGCCGTTCGACAGCGCGTTCGCGAAGATCGTCGGGTTGGTGGTCACGCCGACGACGTGCTTGTCGCGGACGAGCCCGGCGAGGTTGCCCGATTCCAGGCGTTCCCGCGAAAGGTCGTCCAGCCAGATCGAGACGCCTGCTTCGGAGAGCTGCGCGAGTCGGTCAGTCATGAGTGCACTCCCTTCAATTCAGTTCTTGGTGTTGGCGATCGAGCGGCGGGCGGCGTCGACCACGGCTTCGGCGGTGAAGCCGAACTCGCGGAACAGCGTCGCGGCGTCGGCCGAGGCGCCGTAGTGCTCGATCGAAACGTTCTCGCCGGCGTCGCCGGTGAAGCGCTGCCACGGCATCGCGATCCCGGCCTCGACCGAAACGCGGGCCTTGACCGACGGCGGCAGAACGGCGTCCTTGTAGTCCTGGTCCTGCGCGTCGAACCACTCGACACACGGCATCGAGACCACGCTGGTCGGGACGCCGTCGGCCTCGAGGGTCTTGCGCGCCTCGACGGCCAGCTGGACCTCGGAACCGGTCGCGATCAGCACGACCTCCGGGGTGCCGTTGGACGCCTCGGCCAGCACGTAGCCGCCCTTCTTCACGCCCTCGGCGTTCGTGCCCTCCAGCACCGGCACGTTCTGCCGGGTCAGCGCGAAGCCGGAGGGGTGGTGCACGTCCTCCAGCACGGCCTTCCACGCGTACGCGGTCTCGTTGGCGTCCGCCGGGCGGACGACGTTGAGGCCCGGGATGGCGCGCAGCGCGGCGACCTGCTCGATCGGCTGGTGCGTCGGGCCGTCCTCGCCGAGTCCGATCGAGTCGTGCGTCCACACGTAGATGACCGGCGCCTTCATCAGCGCGGCGAGCCGGACCGGCGGGCGCATGTAGTCGGAGAAGGTGAGGAAGGTCGCGCCGTACGGGCGGGTGCCGCCGTGCAGCGCGATGCCGTTGAGGATCGAGCCCATCGCGTGCTCGCGGATGCCGAAGTGCAGCGTGCGGCCGTACGGGTTGGTCTTCCACATGTCGGTGCCGGCCGCGGCCGGGCCGAACGAGTCGGCGCCCTTCATGGTGGTGTTGTTGCTCTCCGCGAGGTCAGCGGAACCGCCCCACAGCTCGGGCAGCGGCTCGGCCAGCGCGTTCAGCACCTCGCCGGAGGCCTTGCGGGTGGCGATGCCCTTGGCGTCGGGCTCCCACGACGGCAGGTTGTCCGCGAAGCCCTCGGGCAGCGTGCGGGTGGACAGCCGGTCGGCCAGCTTCTTGCGCTCCGGGTTCGCCGCGGCCCACGCCTCGAAGCGCTCCTGCCATTCGGCGCGCTCCTTCTCGCCGCGCTCGACCAGCTGGCGGGTGTGCGCGAGAACCGCGTCGTCGACGTCGAAGTTCTTCTCCGGGTCGAAGCCCAGCGCCTTCTTGACGCCCGCGACCTCTTCCGCGCCCAACGCCGCGCCGTGCGCCTTGCCGGTGTTCATCTTGGTGGGGGCCGGGTAGCCGATGATCGTGCGCAGCTGGATGAACGACGGCCGCTGGGTCTCGGCCTGCGCCGCCTTGATGGCCGCCTCGATCGCGACGACGTCCTCGCCGCCCTCGACGGTCTGCACGTGCCAGCCGTAGGCCTCGTACCGCTTCGCGACGTCCTCGGACAGCGCGATGTTGGTGTCGTCCTCGATGGAGATCTTGTTGTCGTCGTAGAAGACGATCAGGTTGCCCAGCTCCTGGCGGCCCGCGATGGACGAGGCCTCGGAGGTGACGCCCTCTTCGATGTCGCCGTCGGAGGCGATCACGTAGATGTGGTGGTCGAAGATGCTCTCGCCGGCCGGGGCGTCCGGGTCCAGCAGGCCGCGTTCGCGCCGCGCCGCCATCGCCATGCCGACGCCGTTCGCGAGGCCCTGGCCCAGCGGGCCGGTGGTGGTCTCGACGCCCTTGGTGTGCCGGTACTCCGGGTGGCCCGGGGTCTTGGAGCCCCAGCGGCGCAGCTGCTCGAGGTCTTCCAGCTCGAGGCCGAAGCCGGCCAGGTACAGCTGGATGTAGAGGGTCAGGCTGGAGTGGCCGGCGGAGAGGACGAACCGGTCGCGGGCGGGCCACTCCGGGTCCGCCGGGTCGTGCCGCATCGTGCGCTGGAACAGCGTGTACGCCAGCGGCGCCAGGCTCATCGCAGTGCCCGGGTGCCCGCTGCCGCAGTTTTCGACGGCGTCCGCGGCCAGCACGCGGGCGGTGTCTACGGCGCGGGTGTCGGTCTCGGTCCAGTCGGCCGGCACATTGCGCCGGAGCAAGGGGTTGGTCTCGCTGCTAGAGGTTTCGGACACTGAACTCGAACTCCTGCGTCGGTGAAGTGGTGGCTGTATTCCGTGCGTGCCGCTCAGGTGCTGCGGTGTGCGCCCTCAGTTATCTCAATCGATCCCGAAGGGACGATATTCCTGCTGACGGCGCTGTGCAGGCGGAGCGAGCGGCCCGACGCTGTCACCCTAGTGCGTACGCGTGCGCGCGAGCGCGGGCGAGCACCCTGCGGGTGAGGTGATCCTGCCCGCCTGTCCTTCCCCGGCTACCCGCCGCGGGCCTTCGCGACTCGCGGGGCGACGTGACGGACGAGACATCGCCGGGCGTGTCCCGGACCCGCGGGCGTCGAGCCCATCCGCCACGTCTAACATCGATCGCGGGCCAGGCACGGAAGTTCTCACACAGCACCACCTGTTTCTTCCGGGCCGCCCGGCCCAGGACTGACTCAGGGAGCGAAATGTCGTTGGTGAACGCTGCGCACGGACGCAGTGAAGACACCAGCGCCGTACCCCCGGACGGCGGACGGCCGAGCGGGGCCCGGCGAAGCTTCCGCCAGGTGGCCGGCGCGTACGCCGCGCTGGCGAAGCCGCGCGTGATCGAGCTTCTCCTCGTCACCACGATCCCCGCGATGTTCCTCGCCGGGCGCGAGGTGCCGAACCCGTGGCTGGTGGTCGCGACGCTGATCGGCGGCACGATGGCCGCGGGCAGCGCGAACGCGCTCAACTGCGTGATCGACAGCGACATCGACAAGGTCATGAACCGCACCAAGCGGCGTCCGCTGGTGAAGGACGCGGTGCCGCGGCGCAACGCGCTGATCTTCGGCCTCGTGCTGGGCGTCGCCTCGTTCGCCGTCCTGTACTTCACGGTGAACCTGCTGGCGGCGGTCCTCGCGATCGCGACCATCCTGTTCTACATCTTCGTCTACACCCTCGGCCTCAAGCGGCGGACGTCGCAGAACGTGGTCTGGGGCGGGGCCGCGGGCTGCATGCCGGTGCTGATCGGCTGGGTCGCGGTCACCGGCACCGTGCAGTGGCCTGCGTTCGTGATGTTCGGCGTGATCTTCTTCTGGACCCCGCCGCACACCTGGGCGCTGGGCATGAAGTACCGCGACGACTACGAGCGCGCGGGCGTGCCGATGCTTCCGGTCGTCGCGACCGCCGAGCACGTGGCCCGGCAGATCGTCATCTACTCGTGGGTGATGGTCGCCTGGACGCTGCTGCTGCTCCCGGTCACCAGCTGGCTGTACGCGACGTTCGCGATCCTCGCCGGCGGCTGGTTCCTCTTCTACGCGCACCGGCTGCAGGCCGCCGTGCACCGCGGCGAGGAGACCAAGCCGATGGCGCTGTTCCACCGGTCGAACACGTACCTGATGATCGTGTTCGTCGCGCTGGCGGTCGACTCGGCGATCGGCTTGCCGGTCCTCGGCCTTCCTTTCTGATCCGTTCCGCCCCGTTTCGCGCCGGGCAGGAATGGCCCGGGATCCTCGCCGGTTGCACTCTTCCGGCCCCGATCCCGACCTGAAAGCAGGACCTTTCCTTGCCCGAGGAACCGGCCTACGAAGCCGAGCTGCGCCGCGAACAGGCCTACACCGACGCCCTGTTCGCGAAGCTCGACTCCGAACGCACCCAGACCCAGCGCCGGCTGGACGAGACCCTGCGCCAGACCGGCGGGACGCCGCAGGCGCGGACCGAACGCGAAGCCGCCACGAACCTGCACACCGACCGGCTCGCCCAGCTCGGGTCGGTCGAGCAGGGATTGTGCTTCGGGCGGCTGGACTTCGTGCCGGGCAGCACCTCCGAAGACACCGAGGAGACCGCCTACATCGGGCGGCTCGGCCTGTTCGACGAGGACGACGACTACCGGCCGCTGCTGATCGACTGGCGCGCCCCGGTCGCGCGGCCGTTCTACCTCGCCACCGCCGCTTCGCCGGACGGCGTGCGCCGCCGCCGGCATCTGCGGTCGCTGAGCCGTCGCGTCACCGGGTTCGACGACGAGATCCTCGACCTGACCGCCGCCGATCAGGGCCAGGATCTCGGGCTGGCCGGAGAAGCGGCGCTGCTGGCCGCGCTGGAGCGCCGCCGGACCGGTGAGATGGCCGACATCGTCGCCACCATCCAGGCCGAGCAGGACCGGATCATCCGCGCGCCGCTCGGCGGGGTGATGGTGGTGCAGGGCGCGCCGGGCACCGGGAAGACCGCGGTCGCGCTGCACCGCGCGGCGTATCTGCTCTACACGCACCGCCAGCAGCTGACCACGCGCGGCGTGCTCGTCGTCGGCCCGAACTCGACCTTCCTGCGCTACATCGGCCAGGTGCTGCCGTCGCTCGGCGAGACCGGCGTGCTGCTGTCGACCATCGGGCAGCTGTGGCCGGGCCTGGACGCGGACGGCGTCGAGTCCCCGGAAGCAGCCGAGGTGAAGGGCCGGCTGGTGATGGCCGACGTGCTCGCCAAGGCCGTCCGCGACCGGCAAGGTGTACCCGATCCGGTGATCGAGATCGAGCACGAACGCGAGATCCTCAAGCTCGACCGGAAGACCTGCGCGCAGGCCCGCACCCGGGCACGCCGTTCGCGGCGGCCGCACAACCTCGCGCGGCGGCTGTTCGTCTCCGACGTCCTCGACGCGCTCACCCGGCAGGCCGCCCGCGCGCTGGGCGAGGATTTGCTGGACGCGCAGGACGTCCAGGACATCCGCGCCGAGCTGGCCTCGAGCCCCGCGGTGGCCGTCGCGCTGAACTCGCTGTGGCCGAAACTCACCCCGGGAGGCCTGCTCGACGACCTGTTCGCCGACCGCGAACACCTCGATCGGGCGGCGGGCGACCTGCTGTCCGAAGCGGACCGGAAGCACCTGGAGAGCGGCCGCACCACGAAGTGGACGCCCGCCGACGTGCCGTTGCTCGACGAACTGGCCGAGCTGCTCGGCACCGACGACTCCGAGGAAGAGGCTGCGGAGAAGCGCCGCGAACGCGTCGAGCGCGCGTATGCCGAGGGCGTGCTGGACATTCTCGAGCAGGACGAGGAAATCCAGGACGAGGAGATCCTGCGGGTGTCCGACGTGCTGGACGCGGAAATGTTCGCCGAACGCCAGCAGGCGCGCAGCGAGCTGACCGCGGCGCAGCGTGCCGCGCAGGACCGGACGTGGACGTTCGGGCACGTGATCGTCGACGAGGCGCAGGAACTGTCCGCGATGGACTGGCGGCTGCTGATGCGCCGCACGCCGAACCGGTCGATGACGCTGGTCGGCGACGTCGCGCAGACCGGGGCCGCCGGGGGAGCGCGGACCTGGGACGAGGTGCTGTCGCCGTACGTCGCGGACCGCTGGCGGCTGGAGCAGCTGACGGTGAACTACCGGACCCCGGCGGAGATCATGGCAGTCGCGGCGGGCGTGCTCGCCGAACTCGACGTGGACCTGGCCGCGCCGGCGTCGGTGCGGGAGACCGGGGTGCCGCCGTGGGGCGTGGAAGTCGCTTCGCTGGACGGGGAACTGCCCGCGCTGGTGGCCGCCGAACTGTCCGCTGTGGACGGTGGGACCGTGGCGGTGCTGGTGCCGGGCGGTCGCGTCGACGAGGTGCGGAAGCTGCTTCCCGAGGACGAGCGGCTGAGCGTGCTGACGGTCGACCGGTCAAAGGGGCTGGAGTTCGACGGGGTCGTGCTGGTGTCGCCGGACGAGATCGTGGCGGGCTCGGCGCGCGGGCTCAACGACCTGTACGTGGCGCTGACCCGGGCGACGCAGCGGCTCGGCGTGGTGCGGACTGGTCCGGCGGTGCCCGCGCTCGGCGGGCTTGGTTAATCGCCGAGTCCGCTTTCGGGTGTTCCTCACGGAAAGTGTTGACCACGCCGCGGCCAAGTGCATACCGTCGCTGAGGAGCGAGGTCGCGAAATGGCGTATTCAGATGGCCTGGTCTACGTGGGCCGAGTCAGTCAATGGGACACGGACAACGGGTGGGGAGTTGTCGAATCCGACAGTTTCAGCGATCCCGTCTGGGTGCACTATTCGGTTGTCGATCCGGCGAGCTGGGGCGTGCTCGGCAGCGGATTTCGCCAGCTCTATGTGGGCGACGAAGTCCGCATGATCGTCGAGCACGCCGAGCAGGACGATTTTCGTCTGCGGGCGTCGTGGATCAAGTCGACGAAGGAGCGCGGGAATGGGCCGGAGGAAAGCCGCTGAGGCGGTAGCCGTCGGTGCTGTCGTCGCCGCCGCGCTGGCGCTGGCGGCCGGGCAGGCGAGTGCGGACCACTATCACACCTTCACCCAGGACAACACCACGTTCGACGCGACAGACGCGAACGGGCGGTTCACCGGTCAGGCAGTGACTTTTCCCGGAAGAGCTGTTCCGATGGCGTGGTCCTTCCGGATTTCGCCCGCTGTCCAAGCGATCGCGGTGAGCTCGATGAACTGCACTGCCGGGCATATGCAGCTGCCGTACCACGATGCCCACAGCAATATCCCGGTCGACTATTTTTGCATTCGACGGTGCAGGGAAACAAATCCGACAACACTCCCTACGATCTTTACGGGTCGTGTGTCTTCAAGGTGAAGAACAACGGGACCGCGAACCTGAAGTTCACGTTTCATTACCTCATGCTCTGCGGGCCTTGCGGCCCCCGGCCGGAGGCCTCGCCCGAGCAGCGGCTGTCGACGCGACTCGATATCGATTACCGATGGTGATGCTCAGGGTGTGGCATGAGCGCCGGCGCCGATGCCACACCCGTCCGAGCCACGCTGCTTACGGGATCAGCAGCAGCTTCCCGGTCGTCCGGCGTCCCTGCAGGTCCTCGTGGGCCTTGCGGGCGTCGGCGAGCGGGTAGCGGCCGCCGATGCGGACGTTCAGCGAACCGTCCTGCACGGCGGCGAAGAGTTCGCTGGCGCGCCAGTCGAGTTCCTCGCGGGTGCGCAGGTAGTGGCCGAGCGTCGGGCGGGTCAGGAAGAGCGAGCCGCCGGAGTTGAGCCGCTGCGGGTCGATCGGCGGGACCGGGCCGCTGGCCGCGCCGAACAGCGCCAGCGTGCCGCGGATTTTCAGGCTAGCGAGGCTGCCGTCGATGGTGCTCTTGCCGACGCCGTCGTAGACCACGGCGACGCCTTCTCCGTTGGTCAGCTCGCGGGTCGCGGCGGCGAAGTCCTCGCGGTCGTAGCGGATCACGTGGTCCGCGCCCGCGCCACGGGCCAGCTCGGCCTTCTCGTCGGTGGACACCGTGGCCAGCACTCGAGCGCCGCGCGCCTTCGCCAGCTGCACCAGCAGCAAACCGACACCGCCGGCCGCCGCGTGGACGAGGATGTCGTCGCCTGCCTTGACTTCGTAGGTCGAGCGCACCAGGTAGTGCGCGGTCAGGCCCTGCAGCATCGTGGCCGCGGCGGTCTCGTCGGACACGCCTTCGGGCACCTTCACCGTGGCGCTGGCCGGGACCACCGCGCGCTGGGCGTAGCTGCCGAGCACGCCCTGCCAGGTCACGCGGTCGCCGGGAGCGAATCCGGTGACGCCCTCGCCGGTCTCCACGACCGTCCCGGCGCCCTCGGAACCGAGGACGAACGGCAGGTCGATCGGGTAGATGCCCTGGCGCTGATAGGTGTCGATGTAGTTCACGCCCGCGGCGGCGAGGTCGACCAGCAGTTCGCCCGCGCCGGGCGGACCGGGCTCGATCTCGGCCAGTTCCAGCACTTCCGGGCCGCCGGTCCGGGTCACCTGCACTGCGGTCGGCATGGTTCCTCCTCGAGATGTGCGCGTCTGCCGTCCACTATGGCCGAGAACACGGTCGGGCCGCGGGGGCGGGGGTCTCGGGTTAAGCTCCGGACGTGGCTGAGGAGACCGAAAACACGCCGACCGCGCCGACCGCCCGCCAGCTGGCCTCCGCCCGCGGCTTCGTGGCGAAGCACGGCAAACCGTCGCGCGCGGTGGTCGAGAACATCGGGCTGGCCGGCGCGCGGGTCGTGCTCGTGGGCCCGGACGGGGCGATGGGCGACGTGCTGGTCGCCGGGGTCGAGACCGGTGCCGCGCTGGTCGAGCAGGTCGACGACCTCGAGGCGGCCGAGTGGGACAGCGAAACCGTGAAGACGGTCAAGATCGGTGCCGCGCACCGGCGCAAGATGGCCGGGCCGCGAGCGGGCCGGTGACGCGCTCGGCGATTTTCGTCGGCTGCGCCGCGCTGCCTGAGGGCGACGGCGACGAGGCCGCGGTGCTGCCGGCGCTCGCGGACCTCGGATTCACCGTGAGCTGGGCGGCCTGGGATTCGGCCGCTGACTTCGCTTCGGCGGACATCGTGGTGTTGCGTGCCGCCTGGGATTACCCCTCGCGCCGTGAGGAATTCCTCAGCTGGTGCGAAGATGTCCCGGGGCTGAGCAACTCGGCGACGGTCGTGCGGTGGAACACCGACAAGACGTACCTGGGCGAACTGCTCGACGCGGGCGTGCCGACAGTGCCGGTCGAGATCGTGCCGCCGGGGGAGAAGCCGCGCTGGCCGAAGAAACCGTTCGTGGTGAAGCCTTCGGTGGGCGCGGGAGGCCGCGACGCCGCCCGGTTCTCCTCCGCCGGTGCGGACGCGGAGCAGCATCTGCGCGCTTTGCACGACGACGGGCGCACGGGTTTGATTCAGCCGTATCAGTCCAGTGTGGACACTCAGGGCGAGATCGCGGTGACCTACTTCGGCGGCGTTTATTCGCACGCCTTCACGAAATTCGCTCCGTTGGATTCCTCAATGGACACTTCCGGGCTGTACCGGGAAGAGCGGCTCGCGGCTGCTGTTCCGGCTCCGGAGGTGCGTGCGGTGGCGGAGGACGCGCTGGACGCCGCCTGCGGGCTGCTCGGCATTTTGCGGGCGGAGCTCTTGTACGCGCGGGTGGATCTGGTGCGCGGGGACGACGGTCGGCCGCTGGTGCTGGAGCTGGAGTTGACTGAGCCGTCGCTGGGCTTCCGGCATGCGGACGCGGGCGCGCCGTTGCGGTTCGCGTCGGCGGTGCGGCAGCAGTTGGCCTAGTCCCACCCGGCAATGCTTGAAGGTCCGTGAAGGGCTCCTTGAGGGAATCAGATTCCCTCAAGGAGCCCTTCACGGACTGTCAGCCAGGTTGCTGGACGCGCTTCGCCGCCAACCGCTCTGCCCGGGGCCAGCGGACGTCGCTTGCCCAGCCGAACCTCTCGAACGCCCAGATCACCCGGGCCGAGACGTCCACCTGTCCGCGCAGTACGCCGTGCCGGGCGCAGGTCGGGTCGGCGTGGTGGGAGTTGTGCCACGACTCGCCCATGGACAGCAGCGCCAGCGGCCAGAAGTTCGCCGCGCGGTCGCGGCTCGCGAACGGGCGGTCGCCGATCAGGTGGCACACCGAGTTCACCGACCAGGTCACGTGGTGCAGGAACGCGATCCGCACCAGGCCGGCCCAGAAGAACGCCGTCAGCGCGCCTTGCCAGGTGCCGCTGAACGCCCAGCCGAGCGCGGCGGGCAGGGCGAGGCTGAGGGTGATCCACAGCCAGAAGAACCGGTTCACCAGGCGCAGGTCGCGGTCGTTGACGAGGTCCGGCGCGAAGCGGTCGGCGTTGGTGACCTCGCGCTGGAACATCCAGCCCATGTGCGCGTGCCAGAACCCGCGCAGCAGCGCGGCGGGCGAGGTGCCGAAGAGCCACGGCGAATGCGGATCGCCCTCGCGGTCGGAGAACGCGTGGTGGCGGCGGTGGCTCGCGACCCAGAAAATCACCGACCCCTGCACGGCCATGCTCCCCGCGATCGCGAGCGCGATCCGCAGCGGGCGGCTCGCTTTGAAGGCGCCGTGGGTGAAGTAGCGGTGGTACCCGACGGTCACGCCGAGCGTCGCGAGCACGTAGAAGACAGTCGCGAGGATCAGGTCGGTCCAGCCGATGCCCCACCCCCACAGCAGCGGCACGGCGGCGATCAGCGCGGCGAACGGCACGAGCAGGAACGTCTTGAGCACGATCATCTCGGCGGTCCCGCGCCGGCCGGAGAGCAGGGGCTTGCCGGGGCGGGCAGGGGCGGTCGGCATGGCGGCACCTCGGGCTTTGCGGGGCTTTCGGAAAGCCGGACGGCGATGACGGTAAGCCGCCGACCTGTCCGCCGGGCCGACGCGCAGTTACGCCCGGATGACCGTCAGTTCGCGGTGGCGAGTTCCCGCTTCTCCGCGGGCTCCAGCGACGTCACCGGCCCGCGGTCGCGAGTCCCCGTCCACAGCACCGCCGTCACCACGATCACGAGCGCCGAGCCCAGCACGTGGAACGACACCATCGCCTCGGGCACGCCCAGCGCGTACTGCACCGTTCCCAGAATCCCCTGCAGCAGCGCGACAATCCACACCCACGCATACCGCTGCCACACGCTCTTCGGCGCACCGACGCGCATCAGCGTGAGCCCGAAGACCCCCAGCACCACGAGGTACGCGATCAACAGGCCGCTGTGGACCCGGGCCAGCTGCTCGATCGGGGCGTCGAGGCGATGCGTGTTGACGTCGCCGCCGTGCGGGCCCGCTCCGGTGACCGTCGTGCCGGCGATCAGGACCGCCCACATCAGGACCGTCAGCAACACCAGCATCTGCCGTCCCAGCTTCGGGACCAGCGGGCGCGCGGGTTCGTCTCCTTCGCGGAACGCCTTCAGCAGCAGCACCGCCAGCCACACCAGCGGCGTGGACGCCAGGAAGTGGATCGCGACCGTCCACCATTCCAGTTTCGCCAGCACGGTCAGCCCGCCGATGACCGCCTGCAGCACGACGCCGCCGGGCATCGTCCAGGCGAGCTTCACCAGCCGTTTGCGCTCCGGGTGGTCGACCTGGATCCGCCACGCGGTGAGCACGGCCAGCGCGGCCACCACGATCACGACGCCGGTCAGCATCCGGTTCGAGAACTCGATCCACTGCGTGACCGCGTCGATGCCGGGGTGCCGCACCGGCACCAGGCTGCCCGCGACGCACTGCGGCCAGGTCGGGCATCCCAGCCCGGACCCGGTCACCCGCACCACGGAACCGGTGACGCCGATGCCTGCCTGCGCGACCACCGCGGCGATCCCGACCCCGCGCTGGACCGCGGCGGACGGATACGGCAGGCGGGCGATCAAACTGCGAAGGGACACGCGGAAAGAATACTCGCGCGCGTTTTCCCGCCTTCACGCGGCGGTATTGTCCGGCACGGATTTGCCAGCGCGCGCAAGGAATCGGGTGCGGCGGCCGTCACATTCGGCGCGCGATTTCCGGCGCGGCGATCCGGAAATCGGGGGTGGGATTCAGGTGAGTTTCGTAGTGCGCGTCGCCAGCACTCCGGCCGCCGCGGCCCACACCACCAGCACCGCCGCCGGTCCCACCGGGAACTGGCCGTCCACCAGCGCCGCGCGCATGCCTTCCGCCAGCGCGCCCGAGGGCAGCAGCGAAACGATCACCCCGACCCCGGACGGCAACGCCGGCGGAGCCAGCAGGATCCCGCCCGCGAGCAGCAGCACGAACCACACGATGTTCGCCAGCGCCAGCACGGCTTCCGCGCGCAACGCGCCGCCCAGCAGCACGCCCAGCGCGCCGAAAGCGAGCGTTCCCAGCAGCAGCAGCACGACCGCCGAACCGATCCCGGCGGCCGACGGCGACCAGCCGAGGAAAGCCGCCACCACGCCGAGCACCACGGACTGCAGGGCCACCACGACCAGCGCGGCCACGACCCGTCCGGCCACGAGCAGCCAGCGCGGCAGCGCCGTCGCCGAAAGCCGCTTCAGGACGCCGTAGCGGCGGTCGAAGCCGAGGGCGATCGCCTGGCCGGTGAAGGCCGACGACATGACCGCCAGCGCGAGGATCCTCGGTGTCATCCAGTCCACTTTGGACGCTGAGCCGAGCTGGCTCGCGGGCAGGATGTCCAGCGAGCTCAGGCCGATCAGCAGCGCGAGCGGGATGATCAGGGTGAGCAGCAGCTGCTCGCCGTGCCGCAGGGTCAGCGCGGCTTCGACGCGTGCGTGCGTGCGCAGCATCTTGCCGAGCGAACCGCGGCCGGGCGCGGGGGCGAAAGTGCCTGCGGGGAACGGAGAACTCATGCGCGCAGCTCCCGTCCGGTGAGTTCGAGGAACACTTCTTCGAGCGTCCGCCGTCCGACTTGCAGTTGTTCGGGCAGTACGCCCTGTTGCGCGCACCAGGCGGTGACGGCGGAGACCACCTGCGGGTCGACCGCGCCTTCCACCAGGTACGAACCGGGCGCGGTTTCGCTGACCCGGTACCCCTCCGGCAGCGCGGCCGCGAGCAGCGTCGTGTCGAGCTTCGTGCGGGCGCGGAACCGCAACTGCGCCGCCTCGCCCGCCTCCAGCGTCAGCGAATGCGGCGTGCCTTCGACGACGACCTTGCCGTGGTCCACGATCACCACCTGGTCGGCCAGCGTTTCCGCTTCCTCCATGAGGTGGGTGGTGAGCAGGACGCTCACGCCGTCCGCGCGCAGCGCCGCGAGCAGGTCCCACACCAGCCGCCGCGCCTGCGGGTCCATGCCCGCGGTGGGCTCGTCCAGGAACACCAGTTCCGGGCGGCCGACCAGCGCGCACGCCAGGGAAAGCCGTTGCTGCTGCCCGCCGGAGAGCCGTTTGAACGGCGTCCGCTTGGCGCCGGCCAGGCCGAGCACGTCGAGCAGCCACGCCGGATCGTGCGGGTTCGCCGCGCAGGAAGCCACTAGCCGCAGCATTTCCTCCGCGCGCACGCCCGGGTACGCGCCGCCGCCTTGCGGCATGATGCCGACGCGCGGGCGGAGCCGGGAGCTGTCCGCGACGGGGTCGAGGCCGAGCACGCGCACCCGGCCCGCGTCAGGTCTGCGGAAACCCTCGCAAATCTCGACAGTGGTCGTTTTTCCGGCGCCGTTCGGCCCGAGCAGGGCCAGCAGGGAACCACGCTCCATGCGCAGGTCGATGCCGTCGACCGCGGTGGTGGAGCCGTAGCTTTTCGCCAAGCCGGAGATCTCGACGGCGGGGTTGTCCACAACGGTTCACGATACGACGTCGGCGGGCGCGCGCGGTGCTGGGGACGCCGGAGGTGTCCTGGACAACAGCAGCGGCGAAACCCGGTACACGATCGCGAGCCCGCCGAGGGTCACCAGAGCGGCCGCGCCGTAGGCCCACGGCAGGATGTACGAGCGGCCGTCGAAGGTGCCGCCGGTGGGCGGGAGCAGGAACGGCAATCCGGCGCTGATGACCGTGGCGACCACCCGGAACCTCGACGTCCCGGCCGCCGCGGCGAGCGGGATCACCGCCCACAGCAGGTACCACGGCTGCAGGTTGATCTGCAGGATCATCGCCGCGCCCAGCGAAACGCCGAGCCCGATGATCGGCCGGTAGCGCCATTTGAAGCTGGCCCACAGGAATTTGATCGTGACGGCCGCGGTGATCACGTTGCCGAGCGTGCCGAGGATCGGCACCAGCGCGTCGGTGTGGTTGCCGAGCCCGAGCGTGATGCCGAGGACGCCGCTGAGGTTCGCGATCTCCGCGGTGGGGGAGATGAACGACCGCACCAGCCCCGGCGTGCTCGCCGTCGCGCCGATCCAGCCGAAGCCCAGCCCGGTGCCGACGCAGATCGCGGTGAGCACCACGCCGAACAGCAGCGCCATCGGCGCGCCCGCCCACACCAGGTCTTTCAGCCGTCCGTGCCATCTGCGCGCGACCATCACCGAGAGGAACGGCAACGCCAGCACCGCCGGGATTTTCACCGTGGCGCCGATCGTGATGATGACGACGCCGAGCGCGATGAAAAGCAGTTCGCCCTTCGCCAAGGGCGGCGGACTGTCGCCCTTCACCCGCACCGGCAGCCGCCGGATGCCGATCTCCAGCCCGGCCACCATGAGCCCGATGGCCAGCGAATCGTTGTGCGCGCCCGCGACGAAATGGAAGATCAGCAACGGGTTCGCCGCGCCGAGCCACAGCGCGGTGGCCGGCTGCACGCCGAACCGCCGGGCGAGCCGCGGCACCGCCCACACGATCAGCAGCACGCCGACCATCGCGAGGCCGCGCTGCAGCAGCACGCCGACGACGATGTTGTTGCCGCCGACCGGGGCCAGCCAGCCGCCGAGGCGCAGCAGCAGCGGGCCGTACGGGGCGGGGGTCTCGCGCCAGATGTTGGTGACGCCCGCGGTGAGCGGGTCCGCGACGCCGAGCGCCTGCGCCGGGCCCAGCTGGTAGGGGTCCATGCCGCGGTGCACGATCTCGCTCTGCGCGAGGTAGCTGTAGACGTCGCGGGAGAACAGCGGCGGGATCAGCAGCAGCGGCGCGACCCACATGGCGACGGTGCGGGCGAGCTGCCCGCTGGTGGCCAGCCGCGCGCTCGCCGGACGGGCGAACCGGGCGAGCAGGAGCCAGCTCAGCACCAGGATGCCCATGCCGGAGAAGGCGATCGCGAGCGAGACCGTCGGGATCCGGATGAACAGCCGCAGCACCGGCAGGTCCTGCACCGGGTTGATCACCGGCGCGGCCCCGGCCCCGAGCGAGCCGAGCGCGAGGAACAACGAGCCGACCGTGCCGAAGCGGCGGACCGCGTCGAGGCCGCGGGTCTCGGCGGCGTTCAGCGGATCGGTGCGGCGCGGGCCGACCGGCGACGGCGCGGCTTCGGGGGCCGGGGGAGCGGCCACGGCGCCGTCGGCACCGTCAGCGCCGCCCGGTTCGCCGGATAAGTCCGGTTCCGGTGCCCGCTGGTCCGGGTGTTCGCCGACTGCCACGCCCGGAAGCGTATCGACTCCGGTTCGGACGGAGCATCGAGCCGTTCGGTCCCCGGCTCCGGGATTGCCCCCGACGGTCCGTGAAGGACTCCTAGAAGAAATCCGAGTCCCCCTGCCCAGGGCTCAAGCCGGCGCCATGAGCGCAGCCGAGCCATACCGGCTCGGGGGAGTCGGTCGTCCGTGAGGGGAACCCTGAGGGAATCAGAGTCCCTCAGGGTTCCCCTCACGGACCTGGGGCGGGGGCTGCGGCGGCGGGGTGCGTCCGGAGGTGAGTCGGGTCACTGCCCGACACCCCGCCTTTGCCCGCTGGCCGGAAATAAGACACACTTGTGTTGTGAAAAAGAACGGGACCACCGGCGAGGGGCGCGGCGAGCAGCCGCGCGCCGCGGCTGTCGGCGTTCCCGTGCAGGTCAGCGCGGTGAACGTGGCCGAGGGCCGCACCCGGCACGAGGTCGCCCGGCTGCTGCTGGAGCAGGGCCCGATGACCGCCGTGGTGGTCGCGGAGCAGCTCGGCATCAGTCCGACGGCGATCCGCCGCCACCTCGACGCGCTGCAGGCCGACGGCGAGGCCGAGACCCGCGACGCCCCCCGCAAGGGCCCGCGCGGACGCGGCCGTCCGGCCAAGCTGTTCCTGCTCACCGAGGCGGGCCGCGCCCGGTTCGGGCACGCCTACGACGACCTCGCGGTCTCGGCCATCCGCTTCCTCGCCGAGCACGCCGGCCCGGACGCGGTGCGCGCGTTCGCCGAGCGCCGGGTCGAAGGGCTCGTCGGGCCGCACCGGCAGGCGATCACCGGATCGGCTGATCCGGTCGAGCGCGCCGAGGCCCTCGCCACCGCGCTGAGCAGGGAGGGCTACGCTGCCTCGACCCGCCAGGTCGGCACGGTCGGAGCGGAAGCCCCGGCCGCGCACGTAGGCGCGCAGCTGTGCCAGCACCACTGCCCGGTCGCGCACGTCGCCGCGGAATTCCCGCAGCTGTGCGAGGCCGAAACGGAAGCGTTCGCGAAGCTGCTGGGCACCCACGTCCAGCGGCTGGCGACCATCGCGCGCGGAGACAACGCGTGCACCACACACGTACCCGCCGGACCGGCGGGTATCCCGGCCCATCCCGAGCCGGACCGCACGACGCCCGGAGACGCGGCCGCGCCGCCCGAAGGGCACGCACCACGGATCCCGAATGGAGGGAAACCCGCATGACTGCCGCTGCCGAGCAGCGCACTCCCACCACCGAGCCGTTGAGCCAGGAAGAGACCATCGCGTCCCTTGGCAACTACGCCTTCGGCTGGGCGGACTCCGACGAGGCGGGCGCCAGCGCCCGCCGCGGCCTGAACGAGGACGTCGTCCTCGACATCTCCGGCAAGAAGTCCGAGCCCGAGTGGATGCGCGACGCCCGATTGAAGGCGCTCAAGCTGTTCGACCTCAAGCCGATGCCGAACTGGGGCGCCGACCTCTCGGGGATCGACTTCGACAACATCAAGTACTTCGTGCGGTCCACCGAGAAGCAGGCGACCAGCTGGGAAGACCTGCCCGAGGACATCAAGAACACCTACGACAAGCTGGGCATCCCCGAGGCGGAGAAGCAGCGCCTCGTGGCCGGCGTCGCCGCGCAGTACGAGTCCGAGGTCGTCTACCACCAGATCCGCGAGGACCTGGAGGAGCAGGGCGTCCTCTTCCTGGACACCGACAGCGCGCTCAAGGAGCACCCGGAGATCTTCGAGGAGTACTTCGGCTCCGTGATCCCGGCGGGCGACAACAAGTTCTCCGCGCTGAACACCGCGGTGTGGTCCGGCGGCTCGTTCATCTACGTGCCGAAGGGCGTGCACGTCGAGATCCCGCTGCAGGCCTACTTCCGGATCAACACCGAGAACATGGGCCAGTTCGAGCGGACGCTGATCATCGTCGACGAGGACGCCTACGTCCACTACGTCGAGGGCTGCACCGCCCCGATCTACCAGTCGGACTCGCTGCACTCCGCGGTCGTCGAGATCATCGTGAAGAAGGGCGGCCGCTGCCGCTACACGACGATCCAGAACTGGTCGAACAACGTCTACAACCTGGTCACCAAGCGCGCCAAGTGCGAAGAGGGCGCGACCATGGAGTGGATCGACGGCAACATCGGCTCCAAGGTGACCATGAAGTACCCGTCGGTCTTCCTCATGGGCGAGCACGCCAAGGGCGAGGTCCTCTCGGTCGCGTTCGCGGGCGAGGGCCAGCACCAGGACGCCGGGGCCAAGATGGAGCACCTCGCGCCGCACACGTCCTCGACGATCGTGTCGAAGTCGGTCGCGCGCGGCGGCGGCCGGACCTCCTACCGCGGCCTGGTCAAGGTCGCGAAGCGGGCGCACCACTCGCGCTCCAGTGTGGTCTGCGACGCCCTGCTGGTGGACACCATCTCGCGGTCGGACACGTACCCGTACGTGGACATCCGCAACGACGAGGTGTCCATGGGCCACGAGGCCACCGTGTCCAAGGTCAGCGAAGAGCAGCTGTTCTACCTGATGTCGCGCGGCCTCGACGAGGCCGAGGCGATGGCGATGATCGTGCGCGGGTTCGTCGAGCCCATCGCGCGCGAGCTGCCGATGGAGTACGCGCTCGAGCTGAACCGCCTGATCGAGCTGCAGATGGAAGGGTCCGTCGGCTAAATGGAGTCAACACAGTCCGTGGCCTCGGACAGCAATGTTTCTGAAGCCCTTCGCGAGGGGGCCGTCATTCCGGCGGCCTCCCGCGCGGAGCGGTTCACCTCGTACGACGTCGAGGCCTTCGAGGTCCCCGGCGGGCGTGAGGAAAACTGGCGCTTCACTCCGATGAAGCGCCTGCGCGGCCTGCACGACGGTTCCGCCGTCGCCTCCGGCGAGATCACGCTGGAGACCGAGGCCGCGCCGGAGCTGAAGATCGAGACCGTCGGCCGCGACGACGCTCGCCTCGGCGAAGCGGGCGTGCCGAGCGACCGCATCGCGGCGCAGGCGTACTCGTCCTTCGCCAAGGCCACGATCGTCACCGTGCCGAAGGAGACCCAGGCGTCGAAGCCGTCGGTGCTGCGCATCCACGGCCCGGGCGAGGGCAAGGTCGCCTACGGCCACCTGCAGGTGCGCGCCGAGGCGTTCGCCGAGGCCGTCATCGTGCTCGACCACGTCGGCTCCGGCACCTACGCGGACAACGTCGAGTTCGTCATCGGCGATTCGGCCAAGATCACCGTGGTCAGCGTCCAGGACTGGGCCGACGACGCGGTGCACGTGTCCGAGCAGCACCTGCGGCTGGGCCGCGACGCGACGCTCAACCACACCGTGGTCACCCTCGGCGGCGACCTGGTCCGCATTTCGCCGACGGCGACGTTCGCCGACCGCGGCGGCGACGTGGACATGCTGGGCGTCTACTTCTCCGACGCCGGCCAGCACCAGGAGCACCGGCTGTTCGTGGACCACGCGGTGCCCAACTGCAAGTCGCGCGTGATGTACAAGGGCGCGCTGCAGGGCGAAGGCGCGCACGCGGTGTGGATCGGCGACGTGCTGATCCGGGCGGCCGCCGAGGCCACCGACACCTACGAGCTGAACCGCAACCTCGTGCTCACCCCCGGCGCGCGCGCCGACTCGGTGCCGAACCTCGAGATCGAGACCGGCGAGATCGAGGGCGCGGGCCACGCGAGCGCCACGGGAAGGTTCGACGACGAGCAGTTGTTCTACCTCCAGTCGCGCGGGATCGGCGAGGAGGCCGCGCGGCGGCTGGTCGTGCGCGGGTTCTTCCACGAGATCCTGGTCCGCATCGGCGTGCCCGAGGTGCGCGAGCGCCTCGAAGCCGCGATCGAGGCCGAACTCGAAGCCGTGGGCGCCTGAGCCCGTCCGTCCACTTCAGACTCTTTAGGAAACAGCAGATGGCTACCCTGGAAATCAAGGACCTGCACGCGTCGGTGACCACCGACGAGGGCGCCAAGGAGATCCTCAAGGGCGTCAACCTGACCATCCGGTCCGGCGAGACGCACGCGATCATGGGCCCGAACGGCTCCGGCAAGTCCACCCTGTCCTACGCGATCGCCGGCCACCCGAAGTACACGGTGACCTCCGGCGAGGTGCTGCTGGACGGCGAGAACGTGCTCGAGATGAGCGTGGATGAACGCAGTCGAGCGGGCATTTTTCTCGCCATGCAGTACCCGGTCGAGGTGCCCGGCGTCTCGATGTCGAACTTCCTGCGCACCGCGGCCACCGCGGTCCGGGGCGAGGCTCCCAAGCTGCGCCACTGGGTCAAGGAGGTCAAGGAGGAGATGGGCAAGCTCGGCATCTCCCAGGAATTCGCCGAGCGCTCGGTGAACGAGGGCTTCTCCGGCGGCGAGAAGAAGCGCCACGAGATCCTGCAGCTGGCGCTGCTCAAGCCGAAGTTCGCCATCCTCGACGAGACCGACTCCGGCCTGGACGTCGACGCGCTGCGCGTCGTGTCCGAGGGCGTCAACGAGTACAAGGCGGGCAACGAGGTCGGTGTCATGCTGATCACGCACTACACCCGCATCCTGCGGCACATCACCCCGGACTTCGTGCACGTCTTCGCCGACGGCCGCATCGTCGAGTCCGGCGGCCGCGAACTGGCCGACGAGCTGGAGGAGAACGGCTACGTCAAGTACGTCGGCTCTCCCGAGCCCGCCAAGGCCTGACGTTTCCGCGCCCCGTTCCCGACGACACCGAGAGAGAGGAGTTGGCTCGATGACCACCACGGCTTCGAACAGCCCGACCAACTCTGTTCCCCTTGACGTGGCGGCACTGCGTGCCGACTTCCCGATCCTGACGCGCACCGTGCGCGACGGGAAACCCTTGGTGTACCTGGACTCCGGAGCGACCTCGCAACGGCCGGTGCAGGTGCTCGACGCGGAACGGCGGTACGTGTTCACGTCGAACTCGGCCGTGCACCGCGGTGCCCACCAGCTGTCCGAAGAGGCCACCGACGCCTACGAATCCGCGCGCGCCAAGACCGCGGAATTCGTCGGCGCGGACCCGGAAGAGCTGGTGTTCACCAAGAACGCGACCGAGGGCATCAACCTCGTGGCGTACGCGATGAGCAACGCCGCCACCGCCGGTCCGGAGGCTGAACGGTTCCGGATCGGCGAAGGCGACGAAATCGTCATCACCGAGATGGAGCACCACGCGAACCTGGTGCCGTGGCAGCAGCTGTGCCAGCGCACCGGGGCGACGCTGAAGTGGTTCAAGGTCACCGCCGAAGGCCGCCTCGATCTGTCCGATATGGACAGTGTGATCACGCCGCGCACGAAGGTGGTCGCGTTCGCGCACCAGTCCAACGTGCTCGGCACGGTCAACCCGGTGGCCAAGCTGGTGGCCAAGGCGAAGGAGGTCGGCGCGCTGACCGTCCTCGACGCCTGCCAGTCGGTGCCGCACTTCGCGGTCGATTTCCACTCCCTCGACGTCGATTTCGCGGTGTTCTCCGGGCACAAGATGCTGGGCCCGTCCGGGATCGGCGTGCTGTACGGCCGGACCGAGCTGCTGTCGGCGATGCCGCCGTTCCTGACCGGCGGCTCGATGATCGAGCTGGTCACGATGGAGCGCACCACGTTCGCCGCGCCGCCGCAGCGGTTCGAGGCCGGGGTGCCGATGACGTCGCAGGCGATCGGCCTCGGCGCGGCGGTGGACTACCTGTCCGCGGTCGGGATGGACCGGATCGCGGCGCACGAGCACGAGCTGGCCGCGGCCGCGATCGCGGGCATCGGCGCGATCCCGGGCGTGCGCATCGTCGGGCCGACCGACCTGGAGGACCGCGGCGCGACCGTCGCGTTCGTGATCGACGGCGTGCACCCGCACGACGCGGGCCAGGTGCTCGACAGCCTCGGCATCGCGGTGCGGGTGGGACACCACTGCGCGTGGCCGCTGCACCGGGCTTGTTCGGTGCCCGCGACCGTGCGGGCGAGTTTCTACCTGTACAACACGCTGTCCGAAGTGGACGCTCTGGTCGCCGGGATCCGCGAAGCGCAGAAGTTCTTCGGGGTGGACCAGTGAACCTGGAGAGCATGTACCAGGAGATCATCCTGGACCACTACAAGAACCCGCACGGGCGCGGCCTGCGCGATCCGTTCGACGCGGAGTCGTTCCAGGTCAACCCGACCTGCGGCGACGAGATCACCTTGCGGGTGAAGGTCAGCGACGGCAAAGTCGAGGACGTGTCCTACGACGGCCAGGGCTGCTCGATCAGCCAGGCGTCCGCGTCGGTGCTGACCGACCTGGTCGTCGGGCACACGGTCGACGAGGCGTTCACGACCATGGACGCGTTCGTCGAACTGATGCAGGGCAGGGGCAAGGTCGAACCGGACGAGGACGTACTGGAGGACGGCGTCGCGTTCGCCGGCGTCGCGAAGTACCCGGCGCGCGTGAAGTGCGCCCTGCTCGGCTGGATGGCGTTCAAGGACGCCGTTTCCAGTACCACCACAGGAGCTGAGAAGGCATGAGCGAAGAGACGGCCACCGACCCGCGCGAGGGGCGCACCGCCGCGGACCTGCCCGAGCAGACCGCCGCCGTCCCCGCCGACATCGCCAAGATCGAGGACATCGAGGAAGCGATGCGCGACGTCGTCGACCCCGAACTCGGGATCAACGTCGTCGACCTCGGCCTCGTCTACGACATCCGGGTCGAGACCGACAACACCGCGACGATCGACATGACGCTCACGTCGGCGGCCTGCCCGCTGACCGACGTGATCGAGGACCAGACGTCGGCGGCGCTGACGTCCGGCGGCCTCGTGGACGACTTCCGGATCAACTGGGTCTGGATGCCGCCGTGGGGCCCGGAGAAGATCACCGACGACGGCCGCGAGCAGTTGCGGGCGCTCGGGTTCACTGTCTGAGGTTCGCTCTTTCGAAGGCCGCTCCCGGCTCGCCGGGGGCGGCCTTCGGCGTATCCCGGATTGGTGCGTTCGGGCGCTGCCGGGCGGAACGCCGGATTCTGTCGGGGTCGGGTGCTACTACTGGTCAATGACCGAACCCGATTCCGAATCCGTGTCCTCTCCCGAAGAAAGACCCAGCCGCGGCCTGGCCGTGGGAGCGGTGTCCGTGGCCGCGGTGAGTCTCTCGCTCGCGGTGCTCACCTGGCTGGCCTGGCTGCTGGTCCGGCCCCGGCTCCTCGTGAGCGGCGTCTACCCGCTCGTGGCCGAGGTGTTCGTCCTGGTGCTGGGCGCGCTGTGGTTCGCGGCGCTGCTGGCCGGCGTGCTGGCGGTAGTGCTGGGGCGGCTCGGAGGAGCGAAACAGCCTGGCGGCGACCTGGCCCGCACCGGCTCGCTGCTGGGCGGGCTGACGGTGGTGGTGGCGCTGGCCGGGACGGTCGCGTTCACGGTGAGTCCCGGCCCGATGCCCGCTTACGGCGACGGCGGACGGCCGCTCAATTCGATCCTCAGGGGGTGAAGTCCGTATAACGACCTATACGGCGACGGATGATTTCGGCCGTCCATGATGGACAGAGCGGCACAATCCGCCCGGACGATCCGGAGCCGCGTAACGGATCCGCGGCGCTCGCCGATGCTCGCGAGGTGATCGACGGTTTTCCGGCTCCGCCGCCGGTTTCCCGCGCCCCGCGCCGGTTTTCGGCGCTGCTGGCGCTGTTCGTCGTGGTCGCGCTGGCCGGGGTGGCCGGATGCGGGTACGGGCTGGTGACGATGTTCGGCTACCGCGCGGTGAGAGTGCCGGACAACGTGATGGCTCCCGCCGTGTCCGCCGGGACGACGATCGTCATCGGCAAGCAGGACGGGCAGGCCTACCACCGCGGCGACGTAGTGCTGGCGCGCATGCCCGCGCAGCAGAGCGACCGGGCGTTCACCTTGCTGGGACGGGTGATCGGCGTGGGCGGAGACGATGTGCGCTGCTGCGACGAGAAGCGCCGGATCGTGGTGAACGGCAAATCCGTCGACGAGTCCTACGCGAGCGGCGACGGACCCCTGTTCCATGTGGTCGTCGAGAAGGCCGCGGTCTTCCTCGCCGAGGACCGCCGCGACCGCGGCCGGGACTCGCGGATGGAGGTGGTCAGCGGGATGAACGGCTCGGTGCCGGTGTCCGAGGTGTACGGGGTGGTCGTGGCCACCGGGGCGAACCGGTGGTGGGTGCGCACGCTGCCGCCGACGACGGCGTTCACCGCCGCGGGGTTGCCGGGTGCGCCTGAGGTGGATCAGGGACCGTTCCTGGGGCGGGTGTTCCTCGGGGCGGGAGCGGGAGCGTTCCTGATCGGGTTCCTGGGCGCGGTGGTGACGGGCGTGCGCCGGGGCAGGAAACGGCGCCGGGAAGCTGCCGGGCCGGGCTGGCAGCCGGGCGGGTAACAATTGTCCGAACTGTTCCGATGATCGCTTCGTGACAGAAGGCTTTCCTGCTGCTCCGCCTCCGGCCGTGCGTGCGCCGCGCCGGTTTCCCTGGCTGCTCGCGATCTTCGCCGTGTTGGCGATCGTGGGCGCGGTCTCGGCGGCGACCGGGCTCCTCAACGTGTTCAGCTATCGGTCGGTGACCTTGTCCGGTGGCGGGATGGCACACACCATCGCGCAGGGCGAGCGGGTCGTCTTCGGGCTGCGCGAGGGCCAGGAGATTCACCGGGGCGACCTTGTCGTGTTCGAGGCGAGCGAGTTCGTCGGCGGGAAGTCCGTGAAGTTCCTGAAACGGGTGATCGCCGTCGGCGGAGACGAGGTCGAGTGCTGCGACGCGCAGCGCCGGATCAAGGTGAACGGCAAGCCGGTCGACGAGCCTTACGTGGTCGGCAAGCAGGAGACTTTCCACGCGAAAGTGCCCCAGGGCTCGGTGTTCGTGGCGGGTGACCAGCGCGACAACTCGAACGATTCCCGGTGGTGGACCGACGAGTCCGGCAACGGCGGATCGGTGTCGCTGTCCGAAGTGTACGGAGTCGTCGCGGCCACCGGGAATCTGTTCTGGGTCAAGCAATTCCCGGCGACCACCGCGTTCACCGACGCCGGGCTGCCCGGTACGACGGAGCCGGATCCCGGGCCCGTCACCAGCAGGATCACCGCCGGGGTCGGGGCGGGCGTGTTCCTCATCGGGTTCGTCGGCCTGCTCGTGACTGTCGTCCGGAGCGCCGGAAGACGACGAAAAGCAGCCGCAGCCCCGCCAGTGCGCTGATCATCAGCAGGTTGTAGCCGAAGACGTGGTTCAGCGTCAGGCCGGGCACCAGCTGCGGGCCGCTCGAACTGGACAGCAGCAGCACCGCCATGAGCCCGGTCGCGATGCCGACCAGCGCCAGCAGCACCTCGTGCACCAAGCCGGTCACCAGGTCGCGGTCGCGTTCGTCGGAGAACAGGCGCATGTTCACCGACAGTCGGCCTTCTTCCAGTGCCGCGCCGATCCGGTCGACGCGGCGGGGCAGGCGGCGCAGCACCGGCAGCAGGGCGGTGAACTCGTCGGTGACGGTGCGGCGCAGGGTTTCCGGGCGCAGGCCGATGCGTTCGGTGGCGAACGCGCGGGATTCGGCGACGAGGTCGAAGTCCGGGGCCAGTGTCGCGAGGGTGCCTTCCATCGTCGCCAACGCGCGGAACACCGCGGCGATCGGCGGCGGCACGGCCAGGCGGAATTCGGCGATGACGCGGAACAGGCCGGTGAACAAGTCGAGACCGGCGCTCCGGCCGGGTCCGAAGTGCCGGGCGAGCAGGGCTCCCAGCGCGCGCTCCAGGCGTTGTTCGTCGAGATCGTCCGGGCGGGTGACGATTTCCAGCAGTCCGTCGCGGACGCCGGCCGGGTCGCCGCGGTCGATGGCGGGCAGCAGGGCTTGCAGACCGGCGCGCAGTCCGGTGTCGAGGCGGCCGACAGAACCGAAGTCGAGCAGGCCGAGGGTGCCGTCTTCGAGCAGCAAAACGTTGCCAGGGTGCGGATCCGCGTGGAAGACCCCGCCGAGCAGCACCTGGTCGAGCAGGCCGCGCAGGAAGGTTCGGGCGAGTTCCTCGCGGGAGTGTGTCGAACCGGTGGCGAGCGGTTTGCCGTCGAGCCGACGCATCACCAGAACGCGCTCTGTGGACAGTGCTTTGTGGACAGTCGGCAGGGTGATGCCGGGGACCGGATGTGCGGCGATGGCGTCGATATTCGAGGCTTCGGTGCGGAAATCGAGTTCGTCCTCAAGAGACTCGGCGAACCCGTCGGCCAACTCCAGCACGCCGAGCGAGCGCGCCCAGCCAGCACGGTCGTACAGCACGGCGGCGAGGCGGCGGACGATGTCGATGTCGCGTTCCACCTGCTCGCGGATCCCGGGCCGTTGCACCTTCACGACGACCTCGGTGCCGGACCGCAGCCGAGCGCCGTAAACCTGCGCGATCGACGCTGCGGCAAGGGGTTTGTCGTCGATGTGGGCGAAGGCAGTGAGGTCGATTTCCTCGCGCAGCAACGCGCGCACCTCGTCTTCGGGCGCGGGCGGAACCTGATCGTGCAGCCGGCTGAGTTCGCGGATGTACACCGGCGGTAGGAGATCTGCGCGAGTCGAGAGCAACTGGCCGAGCTTCACGAACGTCACGCCCGCTTCCTCGAGCGCTAGCCGAAGCGACCGCGCGAGTTTCGCGGAGCCGTCAGGGCCTGCGGTGCGGCGGCCGGTGAGGAACGAGCCGAGACCGTGGCGGATCGCGATGCGCATGATGCGCGAGTAGCGCCGGGCGCGGGCCGCGCGGGATCGCACCGACCGCATCCGGGCGAACAAACCGGGCCCGCCGGACGGAATCGCGAGTTCGGCGACAAAAAGGACTAACAGCGTCACCGCGAGCGCGCTTCCGGCGAGCGGGATCAGCAGTCCGATCGCGACCCCGGCGTTGGTCAGCACGGCGATCGGGAACAGCCGGATGACGGTGCCCGCGACGAGCCAGCCCGCGAGCGCCGCGCCGAGCGCCCGGACGAGACCGACGCGCACCCCGAGCACTTTGCGGGCCGCGGCGACCAGCGGCCACAGCACCACGACGTAGGCCAGCAGGCCGAGCAGCAGCGTTTGCATGCCGACGAGCACACCATCGCGGCGGCACGCGCGGATCCAGCCGGGGCGGGACGGACCTCCCTCTCGCGGGGGAGCGTCCTACTTTCGGACGTAGTCGCCCCGGTGGTGAACTTCTAACGTCGTCGAGCGGACAAGGGTTGCTTGCTTTCTCGATGACGTACGGAGGACACGATGCACGCACGAGGGTTCCGGCGGATCGCCGCACTGGCCATGGCGACCGCCGCTCCGCTGGGCTTCGGCCTGGCGACCGCACCCGCCGCGTCCGCCGCCGCGGCGACCACCGTCTACTACAGCTCGGCGGGCGCGCCGGACTACGTCGCCCAGATCGACCAGGGCGCGGCCAACTGGAACGCCGCGGTGAGCGACGTCCAGCTGGTGAAGGACGAGGGCAAGGCGACGGTGAAGATCCACGAGGTCAACAGCGGAGGTTCGTACACACAAACCGACGGGCACGGCAACGGCGACGTCTACCTGGACACGAGCCAGGTCGCCGAGGGCTACGACCCGACCCGCATCGCCGCGCACGAACTCGGCCACAACCTCGGCCTGCCGGACCACTACGAGGGGCCGTGCACGGAGCTGATGTCGGGGCACGGGCCGGGCACGTCGTGCACGAATGCCAAGCCGGACGCGCAGGAATCGGCGAAGGTGCAGCAGCTGTGGGCCAACGGGGTCCGGGCCGTGGGGACTCGGGTCACCACGACTGTCTACTGAGGACTCACGACATCCAGCGCACTCGAGTCCTCGCCGGACCTGGTGAGCGCTGCCAGGGACTTAAGCTGCGCAGCCCACGCCCACTGACCGTCCACAAAGGACTTCAGTGCCCGCTGTGAATGCCTGGTCTATGACCCTGCGACCTTGCTGAAGTCCGTGAGGGGAACCCTGAGGGACTCTGAGTCCCTCAGGGTTCCCCTCACGGACGCTTGGCCCGGATCCTCCGGTCTGGGCAAACCTCGGCAGCAGCACTCACGGCGCCCCTACTCCGCTTGCAGCACGAAGAACAGAAAACTCGGGCTCACGCACAACATCCGGTAATCCTCCGGGAACAACGCCTCCGCCTCCGGCACCGGTTTCGGTTCGCTGAGCACCGAAATCCGGAACCCGCCAGCGGTGAACGCGTCGGTCATCGCGTGCAGCGGACGGTTCCAGAAGCTCATGGGCGTCGTGCGGCCGTCGACCTCCCAGTCCTCAGTCCACTCGTAAGTCGCCGAATAGTCGGTCTTCTGCCCGGCTTGGCGCTGCAGCAGGTGGATCGCGTAGGGATGGTCGACCACCACGATCAGCCGTCCGCCGGGCTTGAGGATGCGGTGGAACTCGCCGAGCGTCGGGCCCCAGTCCTCTAAATAGTGCAGCACCAGCGAGGCGACGACGTCGTCGAACGCGTTGTCCGCGTAGGGGAGCGGCTCGGCGACATCGGCGACCCGGAGGTCCACATCAGGGCCGAGTCGCTGGCGGGCGATCTCGAGCATGCCGCTGCTGAGGTCGAATCCGGACACCTCCGCGCCGCGTTCGCGCAGCGCGACGGTCAGTGGCCCGGCACCGCAGCCCGCGTCGAGAATCCGCCGCCCGGCTACGTCCCCGGCCAGCGCGAGCACGGCGGGCCGCTCGTAGTAGGCGTTCTGGATTTCGGTGTCCGACATGGCGGTGTAGCTCTCGGCCAGCAGGTCGTAATCGTTGACGACGGCGCTTTCTTCCGGAGGCATGCGACCCACAGTGCCAGAAAATCGGCCGCGGGGGTCCCGCCCTGGAGGGAGGCGCCCGCCGGGGCAGCCTGTCAGGATTGGCGGGTGCGTTTCTTCCGTCCGCTGGTCAGCGGGGTCACCTATCGCCGGTGGGTGTACCTGATTCTCGGCGCGGCGCTCAGCGTGCCGTACCTGCTTCTCGCGATGATCGCGATGCCGTCGCTGATGCCGTTCACCACGACGGTGGGCTGGGCGAGCCTGGCTGGATTCGTCGTGACGCTCGCCGTGCTGGCCGCGACCGCGTTCCTGCCCGCAGTGCGAGTTCTGGAGGCGGCGGCGGTTCGGGAGTTGCTCGCCCAGCCCGCGCCCGGACGCGGCAGGCTGCGGTGCGCGGTGATGTTCGTGCTGCACGTCGGGTCCGGGCTGGTCATCGGGCTCGCGACGCTCGCGGTGCCTGCCGGATTCGGGTTCGCGATCAACGCGGTCTTCACCGGTCGGCTTGTCGACACGCCGGATTTCCAGCTGACGGTTCCGCGCGGCTGGGCTTCGGCGTGGCTGCCCGCGGCGTTCGTGGCGGCGTTCGTCGTGCTGATCTACGTCGTGTGGGGCGTCGGCGGGCTGCTGCGCCGCGCGGCGGCCCGGTTGCTCGGCTGGTCCGCCGCCGAACGCATCGCGCAGCTCGAACGCCGTACCGACCTGCTCGCCGAACGCACCCGGCTCGCGCGCGAACTCCACGATTCCGTCGGCCACGCGCTCTCCGTGGTCACGTTGCAAGCCGGGGCTGCGCGACGGACGCTGCACACTGATCCCGGTTTCACCGAGGAAGCGCTCACCGCGATCGAGGAATCGGCCCGCACCGCGCTCGACGACCTCGACCACGTGCTCGGCCTGCTCCGCGACGAGGCCTGCGACCGGACGCCGCACGCGGGTCTCGCCAACCTGCCCGCGCTGATCACCGTGACGCAGCAGTCCGGCACGGATTGCCGCTACGAGGTTCAGGGCGATGTCGCCGCGGTGCCGGCAGTGGTTTCCCGCGAGGTGTACCGGATCCTGCAGGAATGCCTCACCAACGCGGCGCGGTACGCGGGGAAAGTGCCGGTCAGCGTCGCGCTGGCGGTGGCGGACGGGCAGCTGCGGGCCGCGGTCGCGAACCCGCTCGGCTCGGCCCGGCCATCGCGCGCCCGGGGCGGCCGCGGTCTGCGGGGCATGGCGGAGCGGGCGGAACTGGTGGGTGGCAAGCTGTCGGCCGGACCGGTGGGCGAAAACTGGGAGGTCGTGGTGACGGTGCCGTGGGGGAACCGGTGAGTGTGCGAGTCCTGCTGGTGGACGACGAGCGGCTGATCCGGGCCGGGCTGCGCGCGATCGTGGACAGCGAACCGGACCTGACCGTGGTCGGCGAGGCCTCCGACGGCGCCGAGGTGCCCGGGCTGGTCGCGCAACTGCGGCCGGACGTCGTGCTGATGGACGTGCGGATGCCCGCCGTGGACGGGATTCGCGCGACCGAGCACCTTCTGTCCACTATGGACGAACCGCCGAAGGTGATCGTGGTGACCACCTTCGAGAACGACGACTACGTGTACGACGCGTTGCTTGCCGGGGCCAGTGGATTCCTGCTGAAACGCGCTCGCCCGGAGGAGATCGTCGCCGGGATCCGGACGGTGCTGGCGGGCGATTCGCTGCTGTTTCCCGCCGCGATCCGGGGCATGGCCGCGCGCCGTTCTCCGGCGCTTTCGGTGGCACCGCTGGATTTCCTGACCGAACGAGAACGGGACGTCCTGCGGCTGATGGCGGCCGGACTGTCCAATGGGGAGATTGCCGCGGAGCTGTATCTGGGGCTGCAGACGGTGAAAACGCACGTCGGGAACGTGCTGTCGAAGCTGGGCGCGCGGGACCGGACGCAGGCGGTGATCCGGGCTTACGAGTCGGGCTTCGTCACGCCGACCGGCTGATGGCGACGTCCCGGCCGATGCCGCGCAGCACCTCGACGCGGTCGCTGCCGGGACGGCTGAGGACCCAACTCGATCCGGGGACTGCCTTGGCGCGTTTCTTCAGGGGCGCGAGCAGCCGGGAAGCGTCCCGATAGGACGGAATCGTCCCGCTGCCGCACACGAGCGTCGCCAGCGACACCGTGACCGGCATCCCTTCAGCGGACCAGTGCGTGTCCAGCAAAGCCGCGGCGACTGTGCCGATCTCGTCCACATCGCACACGATCAGGAAGTCGTCCCCGCCCACATGGCTCACGCGCATCCGCGGCAGCCGCCGGGCAAGGTCGGTGAGCGTCTCGCCCAGAGCGCGGATCAAATCGTCGCCCGCGGCGAAACCGGCGTTGTCGTTGACCGACTTGAACGCGTCGACATCCAGCCACGCCGCCACGAATTGCTCGCCGCTCGCGATGCGGCGTTCGACGTCGCGCGCCGACGCCTCGCTGCCCGGCAGCCGGGTGAGCGGGCTGAGCGTCACCGCCTCCTCGACCTTCGCCTCGGCGACACCGCGCACGACCTCGGTCACCAGCACCACGCCGAGACAATGCCCGGAAGCGTCGACCACCACGACGTCGTCGCCGGTGCGGCCCCAGTCGGCGTCGGTGACCAGTTCCAGGAACTCCAGTGCGCTCGCGCCCGCTTCGATCAGGTGCGGTTTGTCCGCCAGCCTCGCCGCGGAACGCTTCGCGTGCAACGCATGCCCGTACGGACCGGTGATGGTCACGAGGAAGCGCGTCCGGTCGACTGACCACTGTGGACGGTTGTCCGCGTCGACGCCGACCACGCCGCTTGGCGCGTCCGCGGCGGCGAGCACCTCGCGGACGTCGTCGCAGGTCGCGTCGACCGGCAAGGTGGTGGCCGGGCGCAGGAAATCGCCGACGCGCGGGGCCTGCGGCGGCGCGGGCGAGCGGCGGTCTTCTGGGACGACCGCGCCGGCGGCGGGCGCGGACCGGTTCGCGGCGGGCGGCGCGAGCAGGTTGCCCTGCGCGATCCGGACGCCCAGGTTCTGCGCGGCGTCGAGCTGCGACTCGGTCTCGATCCCGGTCGCGACCAGCCGGGTGTTCATGCGCGTCGTGAAGTGCAGCAGCGCCTCGACCACCGCCGTCGACGCCGGATCGCCGGGCAGGCCGCGCAGCACGCTGCGGTCGAGTTTCACCAGGTCCACGGGGGACTGCGCGAGCAGCGCCAGCGGGAGGTCGCCGCGGCCGAGACCGTCGAGCGCGAGCCGGAAGCCCTGTTCGGTGAGCGCGCGCATGCCGTCGAGCAGGCGGCCGGTGGGCAGATGCGTGAACGGCGGGCCGACCTCGAGCACCACGTCGCGGGTGCGCCGTCCGGCCGCGCCGAGTTCGGCGATCAGCTCGTCGAACGCCTCCAGCGGCGACGCGAGCGTGCGCGCGGAAAGGTTCAGGTGCAGCGGGAGCGCGCTGGGCCGCTCGGCTTCCTGGCGCACCGCGGCGGCGGCCAGCCCGAGGTCGACCTCGGTGAGCTTGCCCTCGCGACGGGCCTCGGCGAGCAGTTCGTGCGCCGTGCCCCGGCCCGGCCGGGCCAGCGCTTCGTACGCGACGACCCCGCCGGTGTGCAGGCTGTACATCGGCTGGAAGGCGAATCGGACCGCTCGCAGCGTCGTCACGGACGCGATACTGGCATCGCCCGAGGCCGCTGCGAAACCGTTGTCAGCTGATGTTCACCGGCACGGCACTTTGGCCACCGGATCGGACTAACAAAATGCTTTCCCGTTCCCTCGATCGGGAAGGGGAAAATTCCCGGCACGCCGTCAGCCGAGCAACCTCCGGCGGATCCCGGCCGGAGCCGTGCGAAACAGGTTTGCCATGGTCGCGGCGGTGCCAGGGAGGTCGGCACGGCCCGAGGTGAACGCGCGCTGCGCCGGGACCGGAAGATCGAAGAACAGATCGAAAAATTGCGCCGACTGGGCAGGTGACATTCCGCACAATGCACGGAGTCCGTGGCGGCGCAAGGCATGCACAGCGCGCGCTTCGGCCGGCCACAATGCCTTCCGGGCCGCGCGAGCCGCTGCCGTTGGACCCGCGTCGAACGAGTCCGCGAGAGCCTCCGCGACGCGAGACGCGAGCTGCAATGCGGTCGCGAGGCTGTAGCCAGTCGCCGGGTGCACGAGCCCGCCCGCGACCCCGAACGGCACCGCCTGGCCGCGTTTCGGCAGCGGGACGTCGAGCACGATCCGCACCCGCTCGACCCGGCCCGCGGGACGGATTCCGGCGGCCGCGAGACGCGCGTGCAGCCGCTGGGCGAGTTCGGCCACCGGAAGCCCTGGCTTGCGGGCCAGAGTCGTCTCTTCGACCAGCGCCGAGCCGTCGCCGAGGGGCAGCAGGTAGCGGAAGCTGTCCGTGCCGTCGCGCCAGTCCATGAACACCGCGGTATCGGCCGGGGCCAGCCGCTCGGCCTGATCCGCGGGCAGCACGAGCCCGTACGCGGTCTGCTCGGCACGCGGGCCACGCAGCTTGGGCGCGCCGGACGCGTCGACGAACACCGCGGCCGCCAGCCGCCGACCGTCGGCGAGCAGGACGGTCGAACCGTGCGGACCGTGTTCCGCGCCGGTCGCCTTGCCCGCGATGACCTGAACCTTCGGTTCAGCCAGCCACTCGCGCAGCCCGGCGTTGTCGAGCACCCGATACTCCCGGTCGACGCGATGCTCGCGAGTGCCGTACGCCAGCGTCGTCGCGGGAGCCGCCGCGATCGCCTTCGCCGGCAGCTCAGGGACTTCGTCCGCCCACAGTCCGTAAGTGTTCGGCCACTTTCGGTGCGGATCCGGGTCGAGCACGGCCGTTTCCAGCCCTCGCCGGGCGCACGCGGCCGCCAGCGCCCGTCCGGCCGGGCCGCCGCCCGCCACCAGCACGTCGGTCATCCCGCAATCCTGCCGGACGGGCGGATACGGTGGGACACATGGACGAGACCGATCCGAGGGCAGCGCGCCGGGACCCGGCGAACGGGGCAGGCGGGTTCACCGATCTGGCGACCAGCCCGTTCCGCGTCGACCGCGACCGGATCACCGCGTCGCCGTTCTTCGCGCGGCTCGGCGGCGTCACCCAGGTGGTCAGCGCGGGCGGGGCCGGGCTGCTGCACAACCGGCTGACGCACAGCCTGAAGGTCGCGCAGGTCGCGCGCGGGATCGCGGAGCGGATCACCGGGTCGAGCGAGTCGGCCGAACTGGCCGCGAAACTCGGCGGCTGCGACCCGGACGCGTGCGAGGCCGCCGCGCTCGCGCACGACCTCGGGCACCCGCCGTTCGGGCATCTCGGCGAGCAGACCCTGGACCGCATCGCGCGGCACCGGTTCGGCCTCGCCGACGGTTTCGAGGGCAACGCGCAGTCCTTTCGCATCATTACCACGACGGACGTGCGCGGCCCGTCCGCCATCGGACTGGACCTGACCACCGCGGTCCGCGCCGCGGTCCTGAAGTACCCGTGGGCGCGCCTGCACTACCCGCAACCGCATCCGACCGCGATGCCGAGGCCGCCCCGCGGCGCCGACGAACCCGACGACGCTCCCGGCACCGGCGCGAGCAAGTTTTCCGCCTATGTCACGGAATTGGACGACTTCGAACAGGCGCGGGCCCCGTTCGCCGGCCGGATCGAGCCGTGGCAGCAGACGGTGGAAGCGTCCGTTATGGACACTGCGGACGACATCGCGTACGCGATCCACGACCTGCAGGATTTCCACCGCATCGGCGTCCTGCAACACGCGCCCGTCGCCGCCGAATTGGGGGAGTGGCTGGCCCACGCCGTCGAACTGGCCTCTTTGGACGATGCCCGGCTGACCGCGGAAATCCGCCGCCCGGGCCGTTCCCTGGAGCGGATGCGCCGCCGAATGCACCTGAAGGACAGCTGGATCGTGGACGACGACGCCTTCGCCGCGGCTGTCGCACGAGTCCAGCGCGAACTCGTCGACGGCCTGCTCGCGGACGGCTTCGACGGCTCGACGGAAGCCGAACAAGCGACCGCCGCGTTCTCCGCGAACTGGATGGCGCGGCTGGTGGACGGCGTTTTCGTCCTGTCGTCGCCCCCGACGCGGTCCGGCCACGTCTCGCTGCGGCCCGCGCAGTGGCACGAGGTGCAGGTCCTCAAGTTCGTCCATCGGCGATTTGTGTTGCTGCGCCCCGATCTCGCCCTGCATCAGCGCGGTCAAGCCAGTCTGGTGACGACGTTGGTCGACGCGCTCGACGCCTGGCTCCTGGACCGCGACGAGGCCTCCCGCTTGCCGCGACGGCTGCACGACCTGATGGAGCTGGCGCACGGCGAGTACTCGGACCTGGCCCGGACCGCGCCGGAACTGCTCGTCGGCGCGACCGGCGAGCGAATCGAAGGCGCGGACGCCGTGCGCGGCTTGGCCCGGGGCCGGGCGGTGGTGGACTTCGTGGCTTCGCTGACGGACAAGCAAGCGGTGACGCTGCTGGACGCGTTGTCGGGGCGGTCGAGCCAGCCCTGGTCGGATTCCTTTGTGCTGTAATCAGGTTGCGGTGCCGGGTGTCTGATGAGGACAGTAGGCAGATGCCTTTGGTGATCCGGGAAGCCGGTGCCGGCGATTGGCCGGGGATCTGGCCGATCGTCCGGGACGTGGTGACCGAGCAGCAGACGTTCGCCTACGACCCGGCGATGAGCGAACCGGACGCTCGCCTGCTGTGGCTGGTGCCCGCTCCGGCGCGGGTGGTGGTGGCTGTTGACGGGGATCGGGTGCTGGGCACGGCGAACATGTACGCCAACCGGCCGGGGCCGGGGAGCCATGTCGCTTCGGGGAGTTTGATGGTGTCCCGGGACGCGCGCGGGTCGGGCGTGGGGAGGGCGTTGGTTGTCGACCTGATCGCGTGGGCGCGGCGGGCTGGGTTCGCGGCGGTTCAGTTCAATGCGGTGGTGGAGACCAATGTGCACGCGATCCGGTTGTACGAGAGTTTGGGGTTTGTGACGCTGGGGGTAGCGCCGGGGGCGTTCCAGCATCCGGTCGAAGGACGGGTGGGGTTGCGCATTATGTGGCTGGATCTGGACCGGGCGGCATGAGCAAGGCAGGCTCGGCCGAACGGCCTACGACGTCCGGCGGGCAACGGATATTGCCTGCCCAACGTCACCCCAACGGCCGTTTTTCCCGGACAGAAGTGGTACTTAGCTGGATCCAGCCGGTGATCACCGGCGTTGGCCAGCGTGAGTCGGGGCACGCGGTGTGAGATCGGAGGCGCACGTGCGTCGTACCCGTTCACCTAGAGCCTCGACAAGGACCGCCAGAAGACGGACGGGCGTGGTCGCCGCGGCGGTGCTCGCCGCCGGGCTGGCGACACCGCCCATCGCCGGCGCACAGGAGTCCACTGTGGACGCCACTGCGAAGAGTCAGATCGCGGCACTGCAGGCAGTCAAAGCAGGGCAGACCGCGACTGAGTCCAAAATAGACAGCAAGCTGCTCGTCCAGGAGAAAATGCGCACGCGGAGCCTGAGCGCCGCGGCGTTGCCGGGAATCGCCAAGACCGCGGACAAGGCGCTCGTCGACATCCGCGTCACGAAGGTAAGCGACGGGCTCGTCAACGACCTGCGCAAGGCCGGAGCCGAGGTGCGCGCGGTGTCGAGCACGGCGGCGAGCATCCGCGCCGAGGTGCCGTTGACCGCCTTGCCGGAGATCGCGCAGCGTAGCGACGTGAAGCACGTCGAGACCGCGGATCAGGCCATGACGGCGCGGCAGCGGGAAAACACCAAGGACGACAAGGAAACCAAGCAGCAGAAGGCTGACCGGATCGATCGGCAGCTCAAGGAAGCGATCGGAACCACAACGCAGGTCGTCAGCGCGGGCGACCGGGCGCACAACGCGGACGTCGCGCGCCAGCAGTTCGGCGTGACCGGCACTGGCGTGAAGGCGTGCGCGCTGTCCGACGGGGTTGATTCGCTTGAGGTTTCCCGCACCAAGGGCGAGCTTCCGGCAGTCGATGTCCTGACCGGACAAGCCGGCAGCGGCGACGAGGGCACGGCGATGCTGGAGATCATCCACGACCTCGCCCCGAACGCGAAGCTCGGTTTCGCCACGGCGTTCACCTCCGACGCGAGTTTCGCCGACAACATCCGCAAGCTGCGATTCGAAGCGCATTGCGACGTCATCGTCGACGACGTCATTTACTTCAAGGAATCCCCGTTCCAGGACTGGATCATCGCGCAAGCGGTGAACGACGTGACGGCCGACGGCGCGCTCTACTTCTCCTCCGCGGGCAACGAGGGCAACGTCGCCGACGGCACCGCGGCGCACTGGGAAGGCGACTTCGTCGATTCCGGAACCTCGATCGGCAAATACGCCGGCACGGCGCACAACTTCGCGGGCGCGGCCGGAAAGCAGGTCTTCGAGCCGATCTCGGACGCGTCGTCGGCCAACATTCCGGTGACGCTGCACTGGTCCGACCCGATCGGCGCGGCCGCCGACGACTACGACCTTTACCTCCTCGACGCGCGCGGCAACGTCGTGAGCTTCAGCCAGGATGTCCAGAACGGCACCCAGGACCCGTACGAGCACCTGGCCACTCCGCTGTTCGGCGGAACCGGACTGCGGCTCGCCGTCGTGAAGTTCTCCGGGGCCAGCCGGTATCTCTCGCTGACCGCGTTCGGCAGCCGGTTCCGCGACTCCGCGGACGGGCTCAAGGCGTACTCCACGCCGGGCGCGGTCGTCGGCCACGCCGCGGCGCGCAAGGCGTTCGCGGTCGCCGCGGCACCGGCCGAGAAGGCGTTCGGGCGGCCGCTCGAACCGGGCGACCCGGCGAACCCGACCGGACCGTATCCGGCGGCGTATTCCGCTGCCAGCAAGGCCGAACGGTTCAGTTCGGACGGTCCGCGACGCGTGTTCTACGAAGCCAACGGAACGCCGATCACGCCGGGCAACGTGTCCTCGACCGGCGGAGAAGTCCGGCAGAAGCCGGAAATCACCGCGGCGGACGGCGTGCACACCTCGGTGAGCGGGTTCGACCCGTTCTTCGGCACCTCGGCCGCCGCCCCGCACGCGGCAGCGATCGCGAGCCTGGTGCTGTCCGGCAACCCTGGACTGTCCTCTTCGGACATTCGCGAGGCCTTCCTCAAGACCGCCGTGGACATCGAAGCGCCCGGCACGGACGACCTCACCGGTGCCGGAGTGTTGTTGGCGGACAAGGTGTTGGCGTACACCGGAGCCAGCCCGCAGCCGTACGCGGAGGCCGGGCAGCCGACGGTTCGCGGCCCCAACGGCGGCAGCACGCTCAACCCTGGTGACACCGCGACCGTCACGCTGCCGGTGAAGAACAACGGCGACGGCACGGCGGTGTCCACGAGCGTCGTGCTCACTTCGCCGACCGCGGGCGTCACGATCGAGCCGCGGGCGAAGTCGTACGGCACGATCAGCCCGGGACAGACCGGAATCAACGACTTCACCGTCACGGTTCCGGCCAGCCAGCAGCTCGGCTCGCCGGTGGTGCTCAACGCGAAGGTGAGTTTCGCAGGCTCGTACTCGCCGCGCACCAGCACGTATTCGCTGTCCGTCGGCACGCCGTCGCCCGTTTCGCAGGCGTTCGCCTACGGCGGTCCGGCGGTCGCGATTCCGGACAACTCGCCGCTCGGCGCGTCGGTTCCGCTCGTGGTGAGCGGCGTCGGACCGGCGTCCAAGGTGTCGCTCTCGATTGACGGCAGCACCTGCACCACCGCGGAGAAGGCGACCACGGTCGGCATCGACCACACCTACGTCAACGACCTGGTCGGCACGCTGACCTCGCCGTCCGGCGCGACGGCGACGCTGTTCCAGAAGGGCGGCGGCAGCGGCAACAACCTCTGCCAGGTGGTGTTCGACGATTCCGCGACCAAGCTGTTCAGCTCGACCGGGTCCGCGGACGCGCCGTTCACCGGCACCTACCGCCCGGTCACGCCGCAGACCCAGGCAGGCACCTCGGCGGACGGCACGTGGACGTTCAAGGTCGTCGACACCACCGGCGGCGACACCGGTTCGATCCGCAGCGTTTCGCTGCACGTCAACGGGTACGTCGCGGCCGGGCATCCGGCGGACGTGCACAAGACGGTGACGACGGGGCCGGTGCGGCCTCAGCTCGCCTGAGAAGGACGCGGGGCCGTCGCGATGCGCGGCGGCCCCGTACCGTTTCCGGCATGGCACGGCAGGTCGCAGGCGGCGGACGGGCGGTGGAAGTCCCGCCCGAACGGCTCGACGGCTGGTTCGCGCGCTTCGCCGAACGCAACGACGGCGTGCGCACCACGCTTCTCGCCGCGACCGAAGTGCGAATCACCGCCGAAAACGGCACCACGGCCACCGCGACTGTCCCGTTTGGACCGTTGCCGACCCAGGGCGAGTACCCCGGGCTGGCCGTCGAACCACTGATCCGGCACGCACAAACGCCAAGACTGATCGCGCTGTTGCTAGTCCGCAAAGGCGGCCATTCGCTCGGACTCGCCTACGACGGCCGCGTGGTCCTCTCAAGAACCGACCGGCACCACGTGCAAGGCCGAACCGCGGCGGGCGGCTGGTCGCAGCAACGCTTCGCGCGCCGCCGCGAAGGCCAGACCCGGGCCGCCTTGCACTCGGCCGCCCAGGACGCGTACGAAGTCCTGCTTCCGAGACTGTCCGAAGTGGACGCTGTGGTGCTCGGCGGAGACCGCCGGGCGCTCGACGAACTGCGCACCGACCGCAGGCTCGCCAAGCTGTTCGACCGGGCGGAGCCGCGCGTGCTGGAGATCCCCGAACCGCGCCGCGAGGTGCTGGCCGAAGCGGCGCAGCGGGCGCGCGCCGTGGAGCTGGTGGTGAGGGATCCGACAGCAGGGCCTGAGTGAATCCGGACACGGCCGCGAAAACCGTTCGACGCCGACCCGTACACTGGGCTCGTGGTCATCAGGGCATTCGTGCGGATTCAGAGAGAATAACCGCCCGCCCCGCATCGCACGCGGTGCCGGGGCGCTCCAGCACGTCCATCTGACCGCCCCCGTCTCCGGGAGTTCTCTTGATCACGGCCACCGGCCTTGAGCTGCGCGCCGGTTCGCGCATCCTGCTCAACGGCGCCACCCTCCGCATCCAGCCCGGCGACCGCATCGGCCTCGTCGGCCGCAACGGCGCCGGCAAGACCACCTCGCTCAAAGTCCTCGCGGGCGAGGGCGAACCGCACGCCGGCGACGTCCGCCGCAGCGGCGAACTCGGCTATCTGCCGCAGGACCCGCGCGAGGGCGACCTGTCGGTCACCGCGAAGGACCGCGTGCTGTCCGCGCGCGGCCTCGACACGCTGCTGCGCGACATGGAAAAAGCCCAGACCGCGATGTCCGAGCTGGTCGACGACAAGCAGCGGGACAAGGCGATCAACCGCTACGCGCGGCTCGAGGAGCGGTTCTCCTCGCTCGGCGGGTACGCCGCGGAGAGCGAGGCGGCGCGGATCTGCTCGAACCTGGGCCTTGCCGACCGCATCCTCGCCCAGACGCTGAGCACGCTGTCGGGCGGTCAGCGCCGCCGCGTCGAGCTGGCGCGGATCCTGTTCGCCGCCGCCGAGGCGGGCGCGGGCGGCAAATCCGAGACGATCCTGCTGCTGGACGAGCCGACCAACCACCTCGACGCCGACTCGATCAACTGGCTGCGCGGCTTCCTCAAGCAGCACGACGGCGGCCTCGTGGTGATCAGCCACGACGTCGAACTGCTCGGCGACGTCGTGAACAAGGTGTGGTTCCTCGACGCCACGCGCGGCGAGATCGACATCTACAACATGAGCTGGCAGCGCTACCTCGACGCGCGCGCCACCGACGAGAAGCGCCGTCGCCGCGAGCGCGCGAACGCCGAGAAGAAGGCGTCCGCGCTGCAGGCGCAGGCCGCGAAGCTCGGCGCGAAGGCGACCAAGGCCGTCGCGGCCAAGAACATGGCCCGGCGCGCGGAGCAGATGCTCTCCTCGCTCGACGAGACGCGCCAGGCGGACAAGGTCGCCCGGATCAAGTTCCCGGAGCCGGCCTCGTGCGGGCGCACGCCGCTGACCGCGGACGGATTGTCCAAGTCGTACGGTTCGCTCGAGATCTTCACCGGCGTCGATCTGGCGATCGACCGCGGCTCGAAGGTCGTGGTGCTCGGATTGAACGGCGCCGGAAAGACGACATTGCTCCGGTTGCTCGGCGGAATGGAAACGCCGGACACCGGATCCGTCGAACCGGGTCACGGATTGCGGTTGGGCTATTACGCACAGGAACACGAAACTCTCGACCACGAAGCGTCGGTGTGGGAAAACATCCGCCATCTCGCGCCGGACACCGGCGCGCAGGAGCTGCGGAACCTGCTCGGGTCCTTCCTGTTCACCGGCGAACAGCTCGACCAGCCCGCCGGAACGCTGTCCGGCGGCGAGAAGACCCGGCTCGCACTCGCTGGACTCGTGTCCAGCCAAGCCAATGTGCTGCTGCTGGACGAACCGACGAACAACCTGGACCCGGCCAGCCGCGCACAGGTTCTCGACGCGCTGCGCAGCTTCGCCGGCGCCGTCGTGCTGGTGACGCACGACCCGGGCGCGGTCGAGGCGCTCGAACCCGAGCGCGTGATCCTGCTTCCGGACGGAACCGAGGACCACTGGTCCGCGGATTATCTTGAACTTGTCCAGCTTGCCTGACCGAGTGCGTCCGTTCGGGTGCTTACCGTGTCGGGCAAAGCACTGGAATGGCCCAATGTGATCGCGGTTTCGATCGTTTTACGGCTGTCGTCTGGCAATCCGGCGCGTAGTGTTCGATCATTGCCCCGGCAGGGGCCGCGAATGGCCCGGAACAACCACTCGGCGGGAAGGCGATCGACGTGGCTGATCTCAAGAAAGGCGCGCGGATCACCGGCAACACGCGCGACAAGCTGGCCGCTGACCTGAAGAAGAAATACGAGAAGGGCTCGAGCATCCGGGCGCTGGCCGAATCCACCGGACGGTCCTACGGGTTCGTCCACCGGGTGCTGTCGGAGTCCGGGGTCCAGCTGCGGGGGCGCGGCGGGGCCACGCGGGTCAAGAAGAAGTAGCGTCAGCGCGGCCGTTGCGCGGGGGGCGCGCGGTCGGTCCGGAGTCCCGGAAGGTCAGCGCGGCGCCGAGGAGTACCAGCGGGTACACCAGGTAGCCGTACCGGGTGGCCGGAGTGAGAAGGATCAACGCGCCGAGTCCGACGGCGGTTCGCGTCAGTGCAGCGGATCCCGTCGCGGGGGGCCGGCGTGCCAGCCAGATCAGCATCGCCACTGCCGCAAGACCCACCAGCACCAGGGAAATCGCGGTGCCCGCGGGGACGAACTGCGTGATCAGATGCCCGGGCAGCGGGCTCGCCGCGGGGGAGCGGACCGCGCCCATGCCGAGCGGGAAGCGGATCACGTGCTCGGTGAACGCGGCCGGGTTCGCCAGATACACCGGCAGATGCAGCGCGATCGTCGTCGCGGCCAGCGCGCCCGCGAAGCGACCCGTTGCGGCCCAAGGATTTTCGCCGCGCGCGCGCCGGTAAACGAAGACCGCGAGCACCGCGGCCGCGGGCGCGACGATGAGTTTCGCGCTGATCACCAGCGCCAGCACGAAACCAGTCCACCCTGGACGGTCGGACGCGGCGAGCGCGAACGTCAGCACGAGCAGGCCGACGATCGCGAGGTCCGGACCGGCTACCGCCCAGGTCAGCGCGGTGAGCGGACAGGCGATCGCGAGCTGTGCGGCGAAAACCGGGACGCGGGGCCGGTTCAGCAGCCGCCAGGACGCGTACGCGCAGAGCACCGCGGCGAGCGCGAACATCCAGCGCGCGTCGGTCAGTGCATTGAGGACCGGATTGCCGCCGAACAACGCGCGCGGCAGCCCGAAGACGGTCATCACCGGGCCGTACGGGGTGTAGTCGTTCACTTGCGGTGCGCGCCCGAGCGAGGCGAGGTCGACGTAAGGAGTTCCGTGCCGCAGCAACAGATCCGCGCTGCGTTCGATCACCCACACCTCGGGCTGCGCGGCCCAGGAGAACGGGGTGATCAGCCAGTCCGTTCCGGTCAGCCGCCGGATCACGAGCATCAGCAACGGCGCGCACATCGCGAGTACGACAACCGCGCCGATTCCGATCCAGCGCGACCCGAATTTGCCGTTAGTTTGCATTCCGCGGCGCGCGGAAATCGTCAGCCAGGCACTGTGCGCGGCGGCCAATCCGTATCCGGCGACGGCGAAATTGCCCCAGATCCGGTAGCCGTAGAACTCCGAAGCGAGCGCGGTGCCGAGCGCGAAGGCGAAGCAGCCGAGATAAAAGACGAGATCCCACGCGACGACGCGCACGGGATGAGCCGTTCCGGCCCGCGCGGGGGCCATCAGCAGTTGCACCCGCGTTTCCTCCCCGGTTCGCCGACCCCGAAACGCCAGGCTACCGAGCCCCGCCGCCTCGGCCCGCACCGCCCGGGCCCAGGTCCGTGCGGGGAACTTCGAGGGAATCGGAGTCCGTGCGGGTTCCCCTCGCGGACATCGGGAAGAATGCCGGGCGTCCCGGTGTTGTGCAGGTCATCTCCGGAAAAAAGTTCAACTAATCTAGAGGTTTTCACGAGCTGGGGGACACTCCAATGGACAACACTTGGGCGCTGCTGAGCTCCGCGATGCGGGCGGGCGACGCGCCGAAAGCGCTGACCCGGGGCACGGTCCGCCGGGTCGCGCGGTTCGCCCGGCCGCACTGGGTGCGGCTGCTGGCCTTCCTGGTGCTCACGGTGATCTCGGCGGTGCTCGCCGTGACGACGCCGGTGCTCGCGGGCAAGGTGGTCGACGCGATCGTCGGCGGGCACGAGCTGAACGTGGTGATCTGGCTGTCGGTGGTGATCGCGGTGCTGGCGATCCTCGACGCGGGGCTCGGCCTCACCGAACGCTGGCAGTCGGCGCGGATCGGCGAGGGCATCATCCTCGACCTGCGGGTCGCGGTGTTCGAGCACGTGCAGAAGCTGCCGATCGCGTTCTTCACCCGCACCCGCACCGGTGCGCTGGTCAGCAGGCTCAACAACGACGTGATCGGCGCGCAGCGCACCTTCACCGCGACTTTGTCCGGTTTGGTCACCAACGTGATCCAGCTGGTGCTGTCGCTGATCGTGATGGTGTCGCTCTCGTGGCAGGTCACGCTCGTCGCGCTGGTGCTGTTGCCGATTTTCGTACTGCCCGCCCGGCGGCTCGGCCGTCGCATGGCCGGACTGCAGCGCGAGGCCGCTCAGCTCAACGCCGGGATGACCACGCAGATGACCGAACGGTTCTCCGCGCCGGGCGCCACGCTGGTGAAGCTGTTCGGCCGGCCCCGCCAGGAGGTCGCCGACTTCGGCCTCCGCGCCGGACGCGTGCGCGACATCGGCGTGCGCACCGCGATGCTGACGCGCTGGTTCATGACGAGCCTGACGCTCGTGTCCGCGCTCGCGCAGGCGCTCGTCTACGGCCTCGGCGGCTACCTGGCGCTCACCGGGAAGCTCGAACCGGGCACCGTGGTGGCGCTCGCGCTGCTGCTGACCCGGCTGTACACACCGCTGACCGCGCTCGCGAACGTGCGGGTGGACGTGATGACCGCGCTGGTGTCGTTCGAGCGGGTCTTCGAGGTGCTTGACCTGGAGCCGATGATCAAGGAGCCCGCCGAGCCGAAGAAGCTGCCCGAGGGCGGCGTTTCGGTCGAGTTCGCCGACGTCCGGTTCGGCTACCCGGCGGCGGACAAGTTCTCGCTCGCCTCGCTGGAGGACGTGGCCACTTTGGACAGCCGAGGCGGCGAAGAGGTGCTGCACGGCGTCAGCTTCCGCGCCGAGGCCGGGCAGATGGTCGCGCTGGTCGGTTCGTCCGGCGCGGGCAAGTCGACGATCGCTTCGCTGCTGCCGCGGCTGTACGACGTGGACGCCGGTTCGGTCCGGCTGTCCGATGTGGACGTCAAGGAGCTGAGTTTCGCTTCGCTGCGCGAGACAGTCGGCGTGGTGACCCAGGACGGGCACCTGTTCCACGACACGATCCGGGCCAACCTGAGCTACGCGCGCCCGGACGTCGCGGACGAGGAGATCTGGGCCGCGCTGGAGAAGGCGCGGCTGGGCGATCTGGTGCACTCGCTGCCGGACGGACTGGACACGACCGTCGGCGAACGCGGCTACCGGCTCTCCGGCGGCGAACGACAGCGGCTCACCATCGCGCGGTTGCTGATCGCGCAGCCGAAGGTCGTGGTGCTGGACGAGGCGACCGCGCACCTGGATTCGGAATCCGAGGCCGCGGTGGGCGAAGCGCTCACCGGCGCGCTGGAAGGCCGGACGTCGCTGGTGATCGCGCACCGGCTGTCGACCGTGCGGGCGGCGGATCTGATTCTGGTGGTGGAAAACGGCGACATCGTGGAACGCGGCACGCACGAAGAGCTGCTGGCGCAGGAAGGCCGGTACGCGGAGCTGTACCACACGCAGTTCTCGGAAGAACCTGCTGCGGCCTGACCCGGGCACGGAACGGCCCCAATGTGGCATTGGGTGTATGCGACGCACCGAACGCCACATTGGGTGCGTCTGGCGCACCCAATGCCACATTGAGGTTTCTCAGTGGTGCGGTGTGTGGCGGGTTCGTTGTAGCGGCCGGGCCGTTGTGGCTCCGTTCCTGGCGAAAGTCCGTGAGGGGAACCCTGAGGGACTCAGAGTCCCTCAGGGTTCCCCTCACGGACTTTCGGCATCACGCGTCAGGGCAGCCGCGCGACGCGAGAACCCCGCGCAAACCGGGGGCTCTCGCAGGGCTGCGCGGTGGCATGCGACGCGGTCAACCCTCGCCACGCCGCTCTCCGCTCCCGCAGACGTCCTTCACGGACCTCCTCAAGGCCCACTACTGAACAACCTCATTGGGGCGCATGGAGCGGGCGTCTCTCAGCGCAGGGCGGGAACCCGAGGCTCGTACTTGGCCAGCAGCGCCGCGTTCGCCGCGTCGCCACCCTCCACATTGGAACTGCGCCACAGCGGAACGTCGAGCCCTTCGGCGGTGCCCCGGTCGTAAACCTCGGCCAGGATCAGGTTCCACAGAAACGCATTGACCACAGTGGACAGCGGCCCGGTGCGCGGCGCGGAAGCCGGATAACTGGCGTCGCCGGGAATCACCAGCGAATCCAGCACCACACTGCCTTCCTCGACCAACGTCGTGGGAGACCGGCGCGGCGCGGCGGCCACGCACGCTCGCGACGTCACCGCGATCACCGCGGCGCCCCGGCGGCGTGCGCCGGCGGCCAGTTCGACCGGGTACGGATTCACGCCGGACGTGGAGAACACGACCAGCACGTCGTCCGGCCCGGGCGCGCGTTCGGCCAGTACCTCTTCGGCGAGCCCGGAGCGGCGCTCGGTGCGCGTGCTGTGCTGCGCGCCGTGCAGCGGCAGCAGTTCCGGGTGGTACACCGGATACACGCAGGCGAGCCCGCCCGCGCGGTAGAACGTCTCGGCGACCGCCGCGAGCGAGTGCCCGGCGCCGGCGGTGAAGACCAGCGCGTCGGCCCGGATCACCCCCAGCAGCAGGTCCGCGGCGGCGGACACCTGCGCGGCGTTGGCCTCCGCTGCCGCCGCAAGCTGGTCCGAAGTGCTCTTCACGAGATCCGTGGCGCTCACCACACCTGCCCTTCCTCGCGGGTCCGGGCACCGAATCTATCGGGTGGACACGCTTCGTGGTGGATTACCGTGGAGTTGATCGAAGTGGGGGTGCCGGTGAACGGGAAACGGCAAGGCGGCCGGACGGATCCGGCGGTGCGGGTGTGGCGGGCCCCCGGGCAGACCCGCGCGGTCGCGCTCGTGTTGCACGGCGGGGCCGAACGCAGCACCGCGGTCGTCCAGCCGTGGCGGCTGGCGTATCAGCGGATGGTGCCGCTGGCCCGTTCGCTGCACCGGGCCGGAAAGCGGCACGGGCTGGAAGTCCGGCTGATGCGGAACCGGCTGTACGGCTGGAACGACCGGCTGGAAAGCCCGGTGCCGGACGCCCGCTGGGCCCTGGAACAAATCCGGGCCGACCATCCCGGGCTCCCGGTGGTCCTCGTCGGCCATTCCATGGGCGGCCGCGTCGCGCTGCGGGTCGCCGACGATCCGGCGGTGACCGGGGTGTGCGCGATGGCCCCGTGGACGCCGCAGGGCGAGCCGGTGGACGCCGTCGCGGGACGCGCGGTGCTGATCGCGCACGGCACCCGCGACCGGATGACCTCGCCCGCCGAGTCCTACGCCTTCGCCGCGCGCGCCCGCGAGGTCACCGACCTGGTGGCGCGGTTCGAGATCGCCGGGGAAGGCCATTCGATGCTGCGCCGTCCCGCGGTCTGGACCCGGCTGATGTGTGCTTTCACACTGGACCGGATCGGAGTGGGCGAGACGGACGAGACTCTCCGTCAGGCCTGGTCCCGCCCCTCCGGCGACCGGCTGCGCATCCCGGGGTAACCGGAATTCGCGGCCCGGTCGCGAGGGCGACGGGGACGAAGCGGGAATATCATGGGGAAGGGCTCGAAAGCCCGTTCGGAGGGAGTGTCTTGTCCACGTCACGAGTCGATCCGACAGTGGTCTCGCAGCCGGTGCCCGACGAATCCCGATGGCCCGGTCTCGCCACGCCGCCGCACTCGCCGTTGCGGGCGCGCGCGGCCGAGGCGCTGTTCCGGCACGCGGTGAAATCGCTGGACGTGCGCGTCACGTTCCCGGACGGCACCGTGCTCGGCGCGGGCGGCCCGGACGCGCCGGAGATGCGCATCCACCGGCCCGCGGCGTTCTTCCACCGGCTCGGCGCCGACGCGAAGATCGGCTTCGGCGAGGCGTACCTGGTCGGCGACTGGACGGCGGACGACCTGGCCGGCGTCCTCACGCCGTTCGCCGAGCGGCTGGCCACGTTGGTGCCGCCGTTCCTGCAGCGCTTCCGCCGGATCGCCGAGCGGATGCAGCCGTCCGAGGAAGAGAACACCGTCGAGGGCGCGCGGTCGAACATCCACCGGCACTACGACCTGTCGAACGACCTGTTCAGCGCGTTCCTGGACGAGTCGATGATGTACTCCTCGGCGCTGTTCGGCCCCGGGGACACGCTCACCCAGGCGCAGCACCGCAAGCTCGACAGCGTGCTCGACTACGCCGGCGTGCGCAAAGGCAGCGAGGTGCTGGAGATCGGCACCGGATGGGGCGAGCTGTCCATCCGCGCGGCCTCGCGCGGCGCGAAAGTCACGTCGCTGACCATCTCGAAGGAGCAGAAGGTGCTCGCCGACGCCCGGATCGCCGAGGCGGGCCTTTCCGACCGCGTCGACGTGCGGCTGTGCGACTACCGCGAGGCCACCGGCGAGTACGACTCGGTGGTCAGCGTGGAGATGATCGAGGCGGTCGGCGCGTCCTACTGGCCGACGTTCTTCTCCACGATCGGCAAGCGCTTGCGCCCCGGCGGGCAGTTCGGCCTGCAGGCGATCACCATGGACCACGACCGGATGCTGGCCTCGGCCAAGTCCTACACGTGGATCCACAAGTACGTCTTCCCCGGCGGCATCATCCCGTCGGTGCAGGCGATCGAGGACGGGATGCGGGAGAACACGCGGCTGAAACTGGCCGGGATGCGCGAGTTCGGCCAGGACTACGCCCGCACGCTCAAGCTGTGGCGGGACCGCTTCCAGCAGCGCTGGGACGACATCCGCGGCTTCGGGTTCGACGACGTGTTCCGGCGGATGTGGGAGTTCTATCTCGCCTACTCCGAGGCCGGGTTCCGGTCGGGGCATCTGAAGGTCCACCAGTTCGGGTTCTCCGACCCGCGCTGAGGCCGCCTCTCCCTTCCGGAACAACCCGCGTAGGGTCCCGCACGTCCAACGCAGGAGGGCCGCGCAGGACACTGTGCGGCCACGCGCACCCACCGGATCGGGGAGACAGGCCCATGACGTACGGAGGCGACGACGGCAGGCGGCGGATGCCGCCCAGGCCACCGCAGCCCCCCGCACGCCCGCGCCAGCAGCAGCGGGCGCAGATGATGCCGCTGCCGGGCAGAGGGCAGAGCCCCTACGATGCCCGCACCCGGCCGATGGGCGCGCGCGGCGAGGCCCCGCCCCCACCGCCGGGGCCGCCGCGGCAGGACCCGCCGGAGTACGGAGGCCAGCAGCCGCGGCCGCGCCGTCGCCGCCGGTGGAGCGTCGGCAAGATCCTGATGACGCTGCTCATCGTGTTCGTGCTGTTCCTCGCCGGGGTCTGGGCGTATCTGGAGTTCACCATCAACCGGGTGGACGCGATCGGCGACTACTCGGGGCGCCCGGCCGCGGCGTCGGGCACGAACTGGCTGATCGTCGGGTCGGACAGCCGCCAGGGCCTGTCCGCCGCGGACGAGGAGCGCCTGGCCACCGGTGACTCGGGCGAGGCGGGCGGGCAGCGCACCGACACCATCATGATCGCGCACATCCCGGACAATTCGACCAAGCCGACGCTGCTGAGCCTGCCGCGCGACTCGCAGGTGAAGATCCCCGGCCACGGCACGAGCAAGATCAACGCCGCGTTCGCGCTCGGCGGGCCGAAACTGCTGGTCCAGACGGTCGAACAGGCCACCGGCCTGCGCATGGACCACTACGCGGAGATCGGCTTCGGCGGCTTCGCGAACATCGTCGACGCGATCGGCGGCGTCGACATGTGCATCGACAAGGACATGAACGACCCGATGACCGGCATCGACATCAAGGCGGGCTGCCAGAAGCTCGACGGCCGCTCGGCGCTCGGCTTCGTCCGGATGCGGCACGCGGACGCGACGCCGCGCTCGGACCTCGACCGGGTGGCGAACCAGCGCAAGTTCATCGGGGCGCTGGTCAGCCAGATCGCCAGCCCCGGGACCCTGCTGAATCCGTTCGACTTCTTCCCGCTGCTGGGCTCCGCTCCGGACGCGCTGACCATGGACACCGGCGACCACGTGCACAACCTGGTGGGCCTGGCGATCGCGATGCGCGGCATTTCCTCCGACGGCGTCACGACCACGACGATGCCGATCACCGACGCGTCGGCGCAGCACTGGGACAAGAAGAAGTCCGGGCAGCTGTTCGACGCGCTGAAGAACGACACCGAGGTGCCGCCGGACGTCGTGATGCACTGACTGGGTTCGGGAAACGGCGGCCGGCTTCGCGAAATTCGCGAGCCTGCCGCCGTTTCTGCTGTCAGGATGACCGCATGGAAACTCTCACCGACGGTGTGGTCACCCTCGTTCGCTGGCGCCCGGAGCATCGGGACGCGCAGGTGGCGGCCGTGGTGGGATCCCTGGACCACCTGGCCGCGTGGATGCCCTGGGCGATCGACGGCTACGACGACGCGAAGGGCGACGAGTTCCTGACGCGCGTGGCCTCGCAATGGGAGAGCGGCGAGGAATACAACTACGCGATCTGCACGCCGGATCACGAACTCGCGGGCAGCTGCGGCTTGATGCGCCGTGGCGACGGGTGGGAGATCGGGTACTGGCTCGCGAAAACCCAGACTGGCAAGGGTTTCGTGACGCGGGCGAGTGCGTTGCTGGTGGATCTGGCTTGGCGGCTGGACGCCGCGCATGTGTTGATCAAGCACGATTCGGAGAACGCCCGCAGCGGCGCGGTTCCGGCTCGGCTGGGCTTTTCCCAGGTAGGGGAGGAGAAAGCCGAGGGGCGGATTCCGTCGGCTTGCAGCGGGGTGAATGTGGTGTGGCGGCTCGAACGGCCGAGGTGACCGTCGTCCGCCGGGGGATTCGCGGCTAGGCTGGAATTGTGGAGAAGCGCCGTGTTTCTGCTTGGTGGTATTTGCTGCCGCTCGGGTTGGCCGCGGCGACGCTTTTGTGCGGTCCGTTGGTGCGTGCGTATGGAAACGGGCTCGTCGAGCGTGCGGCGAATCCGGCGGCGGTTCCCGGAGCGGTGGTCACCCTGGAGATGCGTCCCGGGGTGACTTATCGGATCTTCCAAGAGCCGCTCGACGGTGAAATCGGTGGTGTGTGGACTTTCTCGGTGGGAAATCGGCCGACACCGGAACTGAGGGGGACAGGGGAAAGCCGCAGCGGATTCCGTAATCCGCCTCAGCAGGTGGTCTACGCCGGACGCACTTTCGTCTACGTCGATTCCCTTCTCAGCGGACGTCCGGCGACGGCGACTGTTTCGCGCGGGGGCGGTCAGTTGCTCGTCGAGGAGGCCGCGGTGTCCGGCCCCGCGGTCACCGGCGTCGCGATCATGGCCGGGGTGAGCCTGCTGGCGCTGATGCTGGTGGCCGCGGCCCGATTGCTGACCCGGCGGTTCCCTGCCCGGCCCGCGGCAGTCCGCGGCCGTCTCTCCGCTCCCCGCCGGGGATGGGCGGTCGCCGGAGCGGTGCTGGCGGTCCTGGCGAGCGTCGTGATCGCCACCTCGCCGAATGCCACGGACGGCACCGCCGGGGTCTACTGGCTCTTCACCCTCGCCGCCGCAGTGCCGGTTTTCGCGATCGGACCCCGGCAGTTCCGCGTTTCCTGTCTCGCGGCGGGCACCGCGCTCGTCGCTTTCTCCGTGATCGGGTTCTTCTGGTTCTTCGTTTACCTGCTCCCGTCCGGAATCATTCTCCTGGCGACGGGGTTCAGCACGCCGGTTATGCCTCCGCGCGCTCCCGAAGCACCTTCAGCGCCCGATCCGCGTGCGCGGTGAAGTTCAACTCGCTCTTGATCACGTCCAGCACCCGCCGGTCTTCCGCGATCACGAACGTCTGCCGTTTCGTGTGCAGGGGCAGGATTTTGCGCCACACGCCGAACTGTTTCGCCACCGTACCGTCCACATCGGACAGCAGCGGGTAGTCGAAATCGTGCTTGGCTGAAAACTCGCGCTGCTTGCCGACCGCGTCTGGGCTGATCCCGACGCGTTGTGCGCCCGCTTCGGCGAATTCCGCGGCCAGATCCCGGAAGTGACAGCTTTCCGCGGTGCAGCCGGACGTCATCGCGGCGGGGTAGAAGAACAGCACGACCGGGCCGTCGGACAGCAGGTCTGACAGGGTGCGCTCGACGCCCTGGTCGTCGGGGAGGGTGAAATCGGGGGCGAGGTCGCCAGGCTGCATCGCGGAGAGGTCCTTCCAGAGGGGGTCTTGCCCGGAGTTCGGAGCCGCCGCGGAGGCGGATGGGTCAGCTGGCGTGCCGGGCGATCATTTCGTCGACCTCGTCGCCCGTCGCGGACTCCGCCACGAACGAACCCCGGGCCGCCAGCACGCCCTGTTCTCGCAGGCGGTCCGCGTGTTCGGCGTCCCGCACGCCCTCCGCGCCGATGCGCAGCCCCAGTTCTTTCGCGCGCGTGACCAGCTGCGACAGGTGCCGCACGTCGGTCTCCGCCGGGTCCGGGCCGGCCAGTGCGTCGATCACCGGGCCGCTGAGGATCACGTGTTTGACCGGGAGCCGGTACCGCGGGATCAGTTCCAGGTCGGACGATCCGGAGATGGTGAGCACGAGCTGCGCGCCCAGTTCGGCGAGCACGGTGAACGAGTCCAGCACCTCGCCCTCCTCGTCGAACATCGACGCGCGGTCGGTGCACAGCCGCAGCGCTCGCGCGGGCAGGCGGTGCCGGTCGAGCTGGTTCTTGACCAGCAGCACCAGATCGGGGTCGATGGCGAGGCGCTTCGGCAGCCGGATGCAGACGTCCGGCGCCGCCGGGCCGTACTGCTCGCGCCAGCGCGCGGTCGCGCCCAGCGATTCCTGCAGCAGCCATTTGCCGAGCGGCACGGTCATGCCGGTGGTCTGCGCGAGCGGGTAGAACTCCTCGGGTCCGAGTTCGCCGCGTTCGGGATGGCTCCAGAGCAGCCCGGCGTTCACCGCGGCGATTTCGTCCTGCTTCGCGAGTTTGACCGTCGGCTGGTAGATCAGCGAGAACTCGCCGTTCTCCAGCGCTCCGGCGATCACCGCGCCGAGCTGGTAGCGGTTGCGGTCTCGCGCGTCGAGCTGCGGATCGAACAGCATCCACTGCGCCTTGCCCGCCTCTTTGGCGCGGTGCAGCGCGAGTTCGGCGGCGCGCAGCAGGTCGCCGTGGCTGCCCTCGTTCGCCGGGCGCACGACGATCCCGATGCTCGCGCTGACGCCGATGCCGTGCCCGTCGACGTACACCGGCTCGCTGAGTTCCTCCAGCACCTGGTCGGCCAGCACGACCGTCTTCTGCCCGGTCAGCTCCGGTCCGCGCAGCAGCACCGCGAAGCCGTCGCCGGACAGCCGGGCGACGTAGCCCTCGTGCCGGCCGGCGAACACTGACTTCAGCTTCCCCGAGATCGCCTTCAGCACCAGGTCGCCCATGCCGGCGCCGAGGCCGTCGTTGATCACCTTGAAGCCGTCGATGTCCAGGTACAGCAAGGCGATCTCGTCGGAGCTGCCCGAGCCGAGCGCGGCCTCCAGCTGGGCGTTGAACGCGGCGCTGTTGGGCAGTCCGGTGAGCGGGTCGTGCAGGTTCTGGTGGCGCAGCCGTTCGCCGAGCAGGTGCACGTCGTCGGTGTCGGCCGCCATCACCACCGGGAAGTACGTCCCGGGCCGGTCGCCGGGCAGCGACGTGATGGTGACGTTCGTGGTGAGCCCGCCGTCGCGGCTGTGGTCGAGATGCACGCCGCGGACGGTCCGGCGGGTTTCGCCGGTGAGCGGCAGCCCGTCGAAAGCGCCGCGCAGCCGCTCGGCGTCCTGCGGCCCGGCGGCGAGATCGGCGATGTGCTTGTCCCGCAACTCGATCGCGGACGTGCCGAGCAGCCGGGCCATCGCGGCGTTCGCCTCGACGACGGTTCCGGACGCGTCGGTGAGGGCGATGCCGAGCGGCGCGGAGGAGAAGAGCGCGGTGAACCGGCGCGTGGCGCCGGTGTCCTCGGGTCGCTCGGCGACCTCGCCGGCGAAGTCGAGCAGGATGCGCTCCACCTCGGCGGGAGGGAGCGTTACTCCGTTGGTGTCAGTCAGCGCCGCCGCGTACTTGCGCGCGACGTCGACCAACCCTGGCGTGGCACCAGGCTCCGGCACTCTCCACCTCTTCATACGCGGACAAAGACCAGCTCAGGCCCGGTGCGGAGGATCCGAAGACCCACACTGGGTACGAGTTGGCCGCAAGTGATGCCACGGCATCACGGACCAAACAGGGTGTCTACCGGCTGAACGAGTGATGGGCACTACACAACTGGTGACATCAAGTCACCTTGAGTACACGAAGGTGGCCTGTACTGCGGTTTTGTCTCCAGCTGTCGACCTTTCTGTCCGGCTCGGCGGCCGTCAACGATAGGCCAGCCGGGCAGGCAGCCCGTCGGCGGGCACCGGAAGCGAGACGTAGTCCCACTTGGCGACGTAGTCCTCGGGCACCGACCAGCGGTGCGCCCGCAGCAGCTCGTGCATGAGCGCCTTGACCTCCAGGCCGCCGAACTGCAGCCCGATGCACTTGTGCGCGCCGCCGCCGAACGGCATCCACGCGAACCGGTGCGATTTGTCCTCGCGGCGGTCCGGGCCGAACCGCTCGGGGTCGAAGCGGTGCGGATCGGTCCAGTGCTCGGGGGAGTAGTGGTTCAGCGTCGGCGAGACCGCGACCATCGTGCCTTCCGGCAGGTAGTGGCCGAGGACGGAAGTGTCCTTTGTGGTCTTTCGCGCCAGCGACGGCACCGGCGCGCGCAGCCGCAGCGCCTCCTTCATCACGAGATCCAGCGTTTCGAGGCTCTCCAGCGCTTCCAGGTCCGGCAGGTCGTCGCCGAGGCGCAGCGAATCCTCGCGGGCGCGTTCCTGCCATTCCGGATGTTTCGCGAGGTAGTAGGCCATCGCGCTGGCGGTGATGGTGGTCGTGTCGTGCGCGGCCATCATCAGGAAGATCATGTGATTGACGATGTCGGCGTCGCTGAACCGGTCGCCGTCCTCGGAGGCGGCGTGGCAGAGCGCGGAGAACAGGTCTTCACCGTCCGCGTCGCGCTTCGCGGCCAGGTTCTCGCCGAAATAGCGCTCCAGCGTCCGCCTGCCGCGCAAACCCGCGGCCCAGCGACCGCCAGGCACCGGATATCGCACCACGGCGGTACCGGCGCGCACAGCGGCCACGAACGCGCGGTTGATGCGCTCGGCGTCGGCGGCGGAGCGCATGCCCATGAAAACCTGCGTCGCGACGTCCAGCGTCAGCTGTTTGAACGCCCAGTACAGCTGGGGCCGGCCGGACGGCAGCGCGGCGACGCCTTCGCGCAACGCCGGGCCCATCTGCGCGACGTAACCGCGGAGCCGGTCGCGCGTGAACGCCTCCTGCATGATCCGCCGATGCAGGTGGTGCTCGCCGAAATCGAGCAGCATGAGCCCGCGCTCGAAGAACCGTTCGATGAAGAACTTCCAGCCCTCCTGGGAAAACGCCTTGTCCTTGTTCACGAGCGCGGTCTGGGTGGCGTCGGGCCCGGACAGCGTCACGATCCGCTGGCCGAACACGCCCATCCACGACACCGGGCCGAACTGCTCGAAGCGGCGCAGGCTGAAGTCGAGGCCGAACCGCATCCCGTCGAGCGTGTGGCCGATCAGCGGCGGCCCGTCGTCGCCGAGGATCGGCTTCAGGCCGCTGCCCGCCGGCGGAGCCGCGAGTTCGCGGACCGGCCAGTGCGCGCCGAGCCAGCGTTCGTCCACCTTGCGCGGCAGCGGGATCGCGGTCAGCGGCGGCATCCGGCCGCGCAGGTTTTCCGACAGCCTCGTGACGCCGTCGCTCCCGGCGTGGGCCAGGGTGCCGAGCGCGTCGGGGCCGACCCGGGCGGCCCGGCCGAGCGCGCCGCCAGTCGTCGGGATTCCCGCTTTTCCGGTCACGTCCGCCATGACGACCACCTCCCGGCAAGGGTATCGGTCGCGTCCACGGTCCCCTGTTATTGACGTTCTGACAATACCTCGCGGGGCTGCCGTTCGGGTGATCCTCGGCCCGGTGCCGGGCGGCGCGGCAGGCCGCCCGGCACCGGGGCGGTCAGCGAGGTTCGGCGCGCAGTTCCCGGGCCGCGCCGACCAGGTGCCGCAGCGCCGGTTCGACTTCGGCGTAGCCGCGGGTCTTGAGGCCGCAGTCCGGGTTGATCCACAGCCGCTCCGCCGGGACCGCGCCGAGTGCCGTGCGCACCAGGCTGGTCAGTTCGGTTTGGTCCGGCACTCGCGGTGAGTGGATGTCGTACACGCCGGGGCCGACGGCGCGGGCGAAGCCTGCTTCGTTCAGGTCGGCGAGCACCTCCATTTTCGAGCGAGCGGCTTCGATGCTGGTGACGTCGGCGTCGAGGGCGTCGATCGCGGGGAGGACGTCGCCGAACTCCGAATAGCACATGTGCGTGTGGATCTGAGTGGTTTCCGCGACGCCCGAGGTGGCCAGCCGGAACGCGGGCACGGCCCAGTCGAAGTACGCCTCACGGTCCGCCGTGTGCAGCGGGAGCAGTTCGCGCAATGCTGGTTCGTCGACCTGCACGATGCGGATTCCGGCGGCCTCCAGGTCGGAGACCTCGTCCCGGACTGCCAGGGCGACTTGGCGTGCGGTGTCGGCTAGTGGCTGGTCGTCGCGGACGAATGACCAGGCCAGAATCGTGACGGGGCCGGTCAGCATGCCTTTCACCGGCCGGTCGGTGCGGCTTTGCGCGTACTGGGCCCATTCGACGGTCATCGGCTTCGGTCGGGAGACGTCGCCGAACAGGATCGGCGGGCGGACACAACGGGATCCGTACGACTGGACCCAGCCGAGGGTCGTCGCCGCGAATCCGGTCAGTTGTTCGGCGAAATACTGGACCATGTCGTTGCGTTCCGGCTCGCCGTGTACCAGGACGTCGAGGCCGAGGTTTTCCTGAAGCCGCACGACCCGCTCGATCTCGGTGCGCATCGCGTCCCGGTACGCCGTGTCGTCGAGTTTGCCTGCGCGGTGTGCCGCTCGGGCTCGACGGACCTCCCCAGTTTGCGGGAAGGAACCGATGGTGGTGGTTGGCAGTGGCGGCAGATTGAGGGATTTCTGTTGCGCTGCAGCACGTTCGGCGTATGGGGTGCGGACGGTGTCCTCCGGCCGGAGCGCTGCGACGCGAGCGCGGACGTCGGCGTCGTTGAGCTCCGCGGCGCTGGCTCGATCGGCGACGGCGGCTCGCGCCGGACTGAGGTCGACGTTCTCGCCGTGGAGGGCTCGGCCGAGAAGGACGACCTCGTCCACTTTCTGCCGAGCGAAGGCGAGCCAGTTCTTCAGGCGCGGGTTGAGATCTGTCTCCGCTTCGACGTCGTAAGGGACGTGCAGCAGCGAACACGACGTTGAGACGCTTACGTGTGCTGAGGTGGCCTTCAGCCGCGCTGCGCGGGCCAGCGCGACGCCGGGGTCGGTGCGCCAGACGTTGCGACCGTCCACCACTCCGGCGAGTACTTCCTTGTCCCGTAACGCTCCTTCGGCGGCCACTTTGTCTACAAAGGACGCGTCGGTAACCAGGTCGACGGCTACAGCTTCGATGGGGGAGCGCGCCAGTATGCCGAGTGCTCGGCCGAGGCTGCCGAAGTATCCGGCGACTAGGAGCTTCGGCCGGTGTTTTTCCTTTGCCAGCCAGTGATAGGCGCGGGTGAGCGCGTTGAACTCCTGGTTCGTTCGGTCGGCCGCGAAGGCCGGCTCGTCCAACTGGACCCATTCGACGCCCTCGGCGGCCAGCTTGCCGAGCAATTCGGCGTACGCGGGGAGAAGTTCGTCCAGCAGTTCCAGCGGGCTGAAGCCGGGCTCGGTCGCCTTGGCCAGCAAGAGAAAGGTGACCGGTCCGACGAGCACCGGACGCGGGATGATGCCAAGGGCGCGGGCTTCGCGAACCTCGTCGATCGGGGCGGTGCCGGTGAGGGCGAATCGGGAGTCCGGGCCCAGTTTCGGGACGAGGTAGTGGTAGTTGGTGTCGAACCACTTCGTCATTTCCAGTGCGGGAGCGTCCGGGACTCCGCGGGCGGCGGCGAAGTAGGTGTCCAGAGGGGAGAGGCCTAGGCGGGTGAAGCGTTCCGGCAGCGCGCCGAAGAGAGCGGTGGTGTCCAGTACCTGGTCGTAGAGGGAGAAGGTACTGGAGGGGATTGAGTCCAGGCCTTGGTCGCGCAGGGTGGTCCAGGTTTGCGCGCGCAGCCGTCGGGCGGTGGTCTGGAGTTCTTCCTCGGTGCCGGTGCCTGCCCAGTAGGCCTCGAGTGCCCGTTTCAGTTCCCTGGCCGGGCCGATTCGCGGGTAGCCGAGAATCGTGGTGCCGATGGTGTTCACAGCATGCATCCTCACGTGCTCGCCGGAAGAGCCCGGGCACGCGGAAACGTCGTGCTTCGGTCGGCGCCCTGTCCCGCGAGGCCCGGACTCACGCACGCCGTCGGCGTGCGTGCCATTGGCAGGTATTCGGACTCGTGGGCGTGTCGCTCGTGCCTACCGGCTGTCGCTTCCCGGGCGGGGCGCCCAGTGCTTTACCGCGTTCGCGGTGACAGCTTTCGTTCCCACATACCGCTGCGGGGCAGTCCCGGAATCGCACCGGGTTCCCTGTTGCCTCGTCAGAACGGCTCTGACGAACCAGTGGCGTGGGGGAGTTTAGCGGGTTTGGGCGTGGTCCCGGGGTGCGGGAGGGGGTGTCAAGGTGCTCGTCGCCTGGCGGCGGCTTGGCTCAGGTGAGCGCGTTGGCGAGCCAGGCTGAGCTGCTGGTGGAGGGAGCGGAACCGCGTCCGGCTCAGGTTTTCGGCGCATTGTCTGTTGAGACTTCGCTATTGCTCACTGGATAGCCGCAGGGGCTCCTTATTCTTCAGTCTCTGCCCGAAAATAGCCATACACCGGGAGGTCTCCGTAGTCTGACTTGTCACCCGGTCGGCGGTTCCTCGGGTGCGCCAGGGCGGACAAACTGCGGTGTTGTTCTCGGCTCTTGTGCGAGCGGCGGGTCGCGCCCGGAATGCGTGCTCAAAAGCGCAAGCCCTGTGTGGACAGGACGGAGAAGATGTCCGCCGAAAGCAACGTCACGCCGCCTACTTCCGCCGACCTGCTGAGTACGGCGAAGAGGTTGGCTGCCGCCAATGACGAGGACAGTCCGTCCACTATTCAGTATGTGAAAACCGACCGAAACACGCTCAAGCATATTGACGGAACGCAACCCACAGCCAACGATCCGGTGTATTTGATTCAAATGACCGGGAACTTCGTCGGGCACGCCGCCAAGGTGCCTCCGGGGAGCAAGGCTCCCAGGGGAAACGCGCTCACCGTCACGGTGGATGCGAAATCCGGGCACATGCTGGGCTGGTCGATCCTGGCGGAGCCGCACGACCTTGCGACGTTTGGAGTGGTCTCGGCACTGAAGTGACGAAGCGGACTGGCCACGGCGGCCGGTCTGGTGTTGCCGGGTAAACGAACTCGGCCGCACCCTGGCTCCTCAGGGTGCGGCCGAGTTTCAGCGGTTGCCTCGGGGTGGGATCAGTCCCAGTCGAGCGCCCCGCCGGACTGGTACTCGATGACGCGGGTCTCGAAGAAGTTCTTCTCCTTCTTCAGGTCCATCGCCTCCGACATCCACGGGAACGGGTTTTCGTTCTCGCCGTAGATCGGGGTCAGGCCGATCTGCTGGGCGCGGCGGTCGGTGATGAAGTGCATGTACTGCTCGCACAGGTCAGCCGACAGGCCGAGCATGCCGCGCGGCATGGTGTCGCGGGCGTACTTCACTTCCAGTTCGCACGCGTCCTGCAGCATTCCGCGGATTTCGGCCTGGAATTCCTCGGTCCACAGGTGCGGGTTCTCGATCTTGATCTGGTTGATGCAGTCGATGCCGAAGTTCAGGTGGATCGACTCGTCGCGCAGGATGTACTGGTACTGCTCGGCGATGCCGACCATCTTGTTCCGCCGGCCCAGCGACAGGATCTGCGCGAAACCGGTGTAGAACCACATGCCCTCGAAGATCACGTAGAACGCCACCAGGTCGCGCAGGAACGCCTGATCGGCCTCCGGCGTGCCGGTCTCGAAGTCCGGGTTTTCCAGGTTCTGCGTGTACTTCAGCGCCCACGCGTCCTTGTCCGAAATGGACGGGACCTCGCGGTACATGTTGAACAGCTCGCCCTCGACCAGGCCGAGGCTTTCGCAGATGTACTGGAAGGTGTGCGTGTGCACGGCCTCCTCGAAGGCCTGGCGCAGCAGGTACTGGCGGCACTCCGGGTTGGTGATCTGCCGGTACACCGCGAGCACGATGTTGTTGGCCACCAACGATTCCGCCGTCGCGAAGAAGCCGAGGTTGCGCTTGAGCATCTGCCGCTCGTCCTCGGTGAGGCCGTCCGGCGACTTCCACAGCGCGATGTCGGCCTGCATCGCGACCTCGGTCGGCATCCAGTGGTTGTTGCACGCCGCGAGGTACTTGTCCCAGGCCCACCGGTACTTCATCGGCAGCAGCTGGTTGACGTCGGCGCGCGCGTTGATCATGCGCTTGTCGTCGACGTTGATCCGGGCCGCGCCGACCTCGATCTCGCCGAGGCCGGTCGCGTCCGTCGTTTCCACGTTCGTCATGGTTCAGGGATTCCTTACTGGCAGGCTTCGCAGTCGGGGTCGTCGATCCGGCAGGCAGCGCCCTCGGTGGCGACGAAGTCGACGTCGGTCTTCGGCATCTCCTTCGGCTCCGCGGGAGCAGCCGCGGCGGGCGACGGTGCGGGGGAGGCGGCCGGGACCGCGGCGGACGGCGACGGCGAAGGAGCGGCAGCGGGAGCAGCGGCAGCCGCGGCGGGAGCAGCGGCAGCCGGAGCGGCCGGGGCCGGAGTGGCGGAGACGGCGTTCAGCTTGCCGTCGGTGCCGCGCAGGGTGCTCTTCTCCACGTGCGTCGCGGACTGCGCCCGCAGGTAGTACGTGGTCTTGAGGCCCTTGTGCCAGGCGTAGCGGTACAGCTCGTCGAGCTTGCGCCCGCTCGGCGCCGCGATGTAGAGGTTCAGCGACTGGGCCTGGTCGATCCACTTCTGGCGCACCGAACCGGCGTCCACGATCCACTTCGACTCGATCTCGAAGGCCGTCGCGTACAGCGCCTTCAGGTCGTCCGGGACCCGGTCGATCTGGCCGAGGCTGCCGTCGAAGTACTTCAGGTCGCTGACCATGACCTCGTCCCACAGGCCGCGCGCCTTGAGGCTCTTGACCAGGTGCGGGTTGACGACGGTGAAGTCGCCGGACATGTTCGACTTGACGTACAGGTTCTGGAACAGCGGCTCGATCGACTGGCCGACGCCGGAGATGTTGGAGATCGTCGCGGTCGGCGCGATCGCCATCACGTTGGAGTTGCGCATGCCGACGGTCTTGACGCGCTCGCGCAGCGGGGCCCAGTCCAGCGTCGTCGAGGTGTCGACGTCGAGGCCGTCGCCCTGGCGGGCGTCGATGAGCAGCTGCATCGAGTCGATCGGCAGGATTCCCTTGCTCCACAAGGAACCCTCGAACGTCTGGTACTGGCCGCGCTCCTGCGCGAGATCGGTCGAGGCCGAGATCGCGTAGTAGGAGAGGTGCTCCATCGAAGTGTCGGCGAACTTCACCGCGTCGGCGGACGCGAACGGCACGCCCAGCTCGAACAGCGCGTCCTGGAAGCCCATGATGCCCAGGCCGACCGGACGGTGGCGCAGGTTGGAACGGCGCGCCTCCGGGATCGTGTAGAAGTTGATGTCGATCACGTTGTCGAGCATGCGCACCGCGGTGCGCACGGTCTTCTCGAGCCGCTCAGTGTCCAAACCGGAGGGGGTGACGTGCTTGAGCAGGTTCACCGAGCCGAGGTTGCAGACCGCGACCTCTTCGGTGTTCGTGTTCAGCGTGATCTCGGTGCACAGGTTGGACGAGTGCACGACGCCGACGTGCTGCTGCGGCGAGCGCAGGTTGCACGGGTCCTTGAAGGTGATCCACGGGTGGCCGGTCTCGAACAGCATGGTCAGCATCCGCCGCCACAGTTCGACCGCGCGGACCTTGCGGAACACCTTGATCTCGCCGCGCGCGGCGGCCGCCTCGTACTCGCGGTAGCGCTGCGCGAACGCGTTGCCGTACAGGTCGTGCAGGTCCGGCGTCTCGTTCGGCGAGAACAGCGTCCACTCGGCGTTCGCCTCGACGCGGCGCAGGAACTCGTCCGGGACCCAGTTGGCGGTGTTCATGTCGTGCGTGCGGCGCCGGTCGTCGCCGGTGTTCTTGCGCAGGTCGAGGAATTCCTCGATGTCGACGTGCCAGGTCTCCAGGTACGCGCAGGCCGCGCCCTTGCGCTTGCCGCCCTGGTTGACCGCGACCGCGGTGTCGTTGGCGATCTTCAGGAACGGCACGACGCCCTGGGACTGGCCGTTGGTGCCCTTGATGTGCGCGCCGAGGCCGCGGACCGGGGTCCAGTCGTTGCCGAGGCCGCCCGAGTACTTGGCCAGCAGCGCGTTGTTCTTGTACGCCTGGAAAATCGAGTCCAGGTCGTCGTCCACAGTGGTCAGGAAGCAGGACGACAGCTGTGCGCGGTTGGTGCCGCTGTTGAACAGCGTCGGGGTGGACGCCATGAAGTGGAACGTCGACAGCAGTTCGTAGAACTCGATCGCGCGGGCTTCGCGGTCGTCCTCGCGGATCGCCAGGCCCATCGCGACGCGCATGAAGAACGCCTGCGGCAGCTCGAACCGCACGCCGTTGTGGTGCTGGAAGTACCGGTCGTACAGCGTCTGCAGGCCGAGGAAGCCGAAGTCGAGGTCGCGCTCGGCGTGAATGGCGGCGGTGATCTTGTCCAGGTCGAAGCCCAGCAGTTCGCCGTCGACCAGCTCCAGCTCGACCGCGCGGCGCAGGTAGGCGCGGAAGTACGCCGGGTATTCGCTCGTCATCTCGTCCTGGCTGGCCTGACGCGGCTTCTGCGCGAGGTAGCTCAGCGCTTCGCCGCGCAGCTTGTCCAGCAGCAGCCGGGCGGACACGAACGAGTAGTTCGGCTCCTGCTCGACCAGCACGCGCGCGGCCATGATCTGCGCGAGCGCCAGTTCGTCGGCGGTGATGCCGTCGTAAAGGTTGCGCTTGGCCTCGACCAGCACCGGCTCGGCGGACACGTCCTCGAGCCCGGCGACAGCCTCGCCGACGACGTGCGAAACGCGCGCCCAGTCGAGCGGGCGGAGCGTTCCGTCGGCGCCCTTGACGCTCAGCGCGACCTCGGCCGACGCCGGCGCGGCGGCCTCGCGGGCCTTCGAGCGCTCGTCGCGGTAGAGGACGTAGGCGCGGGCGACCTTGTGGTGCTCGCCGCGCATCAGGGCGAGTTCGACCTGGTCCTGGATCTGCTCGATGTGCAGCGCGGTCTCCGGGCCGGTGTGGCGCAGCAGCGCCGCCTCGACCTGCCCGGTCAGCTCCGCGACCACGTGGTGCACGCGGGAGGACGCGGCGGCGTCGCCGCCCTCGACCGCGAGGAAGGCCTTGGTCAGCGCCACCGAGATCTTGCCCGCGTCGAAGGGCGAGACGCTTCCGTCCCGCCGGATGACGCGGACCGCGCTCGGGGCCCCCTCCGCCGCCGACGGCGGCCGCTGACCGGTTTCCACTGACATGCGTGTCTCCAACAGTTCCTCGAAATGGGCGCGTTCGAGCGGCACACAGCCGGTCAAGGCCATGCGCTGCGGTTTCGTCGAAACAGCCCGGCCGCCCTCGTCAAGCGGTCTCCCCGTCGCTGGGGGCTGCCGGTTCCCAGAGACTACATCTTGGGGTTCAGGCTCGCACGCGCCCCAAGGTATGGCGTGTCAGTCTCACCCTGGCGGGTTATCCGATCACCGAGGGCAAGATCCGAAGCGGAGCTTCGTGGCGCCCAGTGCCGCACTGGCCACGGGCCGTTTCCCGGCCAGGTAGCCCAGTGGCCCGGCCGGGTTGACCGACCAGTCCGCGGCCGCCGCGCGGGGTTTCGCGCGCCACTCGACCGGGCTACGCAGCGGGCTGCCGTTTCGGGCTTGAGCGATCTCGAAGCATACCGGGAGTGTGATCGGGAGCCCGACGCGCGGGGTGAAGGCGGCGGTGGCGATCCAGTCGTCGGAGGTCGCGGCGGTGAAGGTGCGTCCGCCGGTGAAGGTGAAGGCCGCGAGGTCCTTCGGGATGCCCCACAGCTCGCGCCCGCCCGCGCGCGAGATCTCGCTGTCGACCCAGATGTCGGTGATCGACGCGGCGAGCCCGCGACCGCGGACGGCGACGCAGGAGAGGAGTTCGTGGTAGCTCAGCTGGCCGGACGGGAGGTAGTCGATCCAGGCGGTGAAGACGGCGGCCTGGTTGTTGAGGAGCAGCGGCTCGGCACCGTCGGGAAGCTTGGGCAACTCGTCGACCGGCACGCGCCAGATCGAGATGCAGGCGTCGGCGGCGAGGTGCCACGGTTCGGGCGGATACTCGGTCATTCTCCGGTCCACGGCAGGTACGGCGGCAGGTCTCGGTCCACGCGCAACGGGAACTCGGGCGGGCGTTTCTGGAAGAACGAGGCGATGCCTTCGACGGCGTCGGGGTTCGAGCCCAGCTCGGAGATGAGCTTCGAGTCCACCTGGTGGACGTCGAACGGCGACGGGGCCGAGGCCATCCGGTAGAGCAGCTGACGGGTGACGGCGACCGCGACAGGTGCGGTGGTCTCGGCGATTTCCCGGGCCTTTGCTTGGGCCTGGCTCAGGACGTCTTCGGGGTCGTGGATCTGGTGGACGAGACCGGCTTGGAGTGCTTCGCCGGGGCCGAAGAGCCGTCCGCTGACCATCCAGTCGACGGCCGCGCCCATCCCGACGAGGCGGGGGAGGAACCACGCCGACGCGCCCTCGGGGTAGATCCCGCGGCGGGTGAAGACGAAGCCGAACTTGGAATCGGTCGAGGCGAAGCGGTAGTCGCAGGACAGCGTGATGGTGATCCCCGCGCCGACGGACGCCCCGCGCAACGCGGCGAGCACCGGTTTGTTCATGGTGAAGATCCGCTTCGACACGCGGCCGGCGGGTTCCTGCCAGTCGTCCGGCGGACGGTTGCCGAAGTCGAATCCGCCGGACGAAAGATCGGCCCCGACGGAGAAATCCTTGCCGGTGGTTCCGAGCACGACGGCGCGGATGTCCTCGTCCCGGTCGGCGCGGTCGAGGGCGTCGGCGAGTTCGTCGGCCATCCGGGTCGTGTAGCCGTTGCGGGCCGCGGGCCGGTCGAGCAGGACGGTCGCGACCTTGCCGGCGACCTCGCAGGCGATCTCCGCGTAGGAGTCCATGGGAGGACGGTAGGGCGCCGGAGCCTTGTTTTCAATGTGTCAATAACGGTTGGGCGGTCGTGGCCGGGGCATGCTCGGATCATGCTGAAGGTGGGCACGGTGGTGCTGGGAGTCGAGGACATGGAGCGCGCGGTCTCGTTCTGGAGCGACGCGCTGGGGTACGCGCGGCGGGACGACGCGACGGATTTCGTGGTGCTGTTGCCTCCGGACGGCGCGGGGCCGGGGGTGGCGTTCCAGCGGAGTTCGGTGCCGGTGCAGGAGGTGCCGCGGGTGCATCTGGACCTGTACGCCGGGGATGCCGCGGACCAGGCAGCGGAGGTCTCGCGGCTAGTGGGGCTGGGGGCGCGGCAGGTGGACTGGCCGCATTACCCGCCGGATCCGGACTTCGTGGTCCTCGCGGATCCGGAAGGCAACCGCTTCTGCGTCATCGACACCGCGCACGGCTGACTGAGGTCCGTGAAGGGCTCCTTGAGGGAATCAGATTCCCTCAAGGAGCCCTTCACGGCACGCGGCTGGAGCAAAAACAATCAGGCGCGCTTGATTTTTCCGGCGGCAGGGGTCACGCTGGGTCCGCACGAGGTGGTGCGGCGGACGCAGGGAGGCGCAGGAATGGCTGATCTCGCGGGGATCCTCCGGGATCTCGCGGCCGAATCGGAGGCGGTCGACGACCTGGTCGCCGGGTTGCCCGCCGAGGGGTGGGCGCGGCCGACGCCGGCGCCTGGCTGGAGCATCGCGCATCAGGTCGCGCATCTGGCGTGGACCGACGATAAATCGCTGATCTCCGCGAGCCGGCCGCAGGACTGGCAGTCCGAGGTCGAAAACCTGTTGAGCATCGGCGAAAACTACGTCGACGCGGGTGCCGAAGAAGGAGCCAAGCTGCCCCCGGACGAGCTGCTGGCGCAGTGGCGCGAGGGCCGGGCCGCCTTGGCTGAGGCGCTCGCAGCGGTGCCGGAGGGGCAGAAGCTTCCTTGGTACGGCCCGCCGATGAGCGCGGCTTCGATGGCGACCGCGCGGATGATGGAGACCTGGGCGCACGGTCAGGACATCGCCGACGCGCTCGGCGTCACGCGCGAGCCGACCGAACGGCTGTGGCACATCGCCCGGTTCGGCACGCGGACGCGCGATTTCGCGTACAAACTCCACTCGCTCGCGCCGCCGACCGAGGAATTCCGGGTCGAGTTGACCGCGCCGGACGGCAGTACCTGGGCGTTCGGGCCGGAGGACGCGGAGCAGCGGCTCACCGGCAGCGCACTCGACTTCTGCCTGGTCGCGACGCAGCGGCGGCATCCGGCGGACACTGATCTCGTTGCGACGGGCGCGGATGTCGAGGAATGGCTGGGCATCGCGCAGGCGTTCGCCGGGCCGCCCGGGGCGGGGCGCGAGCCGGGGCAGTTCGCGTGAGCGCGCCGTTGCGCGTCGGGAACGCGTCCGGGTTCTACGGCGACCGGTTCTCCGCCGTGCGGGAAATGCTGACCGGCGGCCCGCTCGACGTCCTGACCGGCGACTATCTCGCCGAGTTGACCATGCTCATCCTCGGTCGCGACCGGATGAAGGACCCGGCGCGCGGCTACGCCAAGACGTTCCTCCGGCAGATGGAGGAGAACCTCGGGCTGGCTAAGGAGAAGGGTGTCCGGATCGTCGCGAACGCGGGCGGACTCAACCCGGCCGGGCTCGCGGACGCGTTGCGGGAACTGGCCGCGAAGCTCGGTCTCGAGGTCCGCGTCGCGCACGTCGAGGGTGACGACCTGATCGCGCGGGCGGGCGAGTTCGGCTTCGAGAATCCGTTGACAGCCAACGCTTATCTCGGCGCGTGGGGGATCGCGGAATGCCTCAAGGCCGGTGCGGACGTGGTGGTGACCGGGCGGGTCACGGACGCGTCGGTGATCGTGGGGCCGGCGGCGGCGCACTTCGGCTGGGCTCGCGACGACTACGACGCGCTCGCCGGAGCGGTCGCGGCGGGCCACGTCATCGAATGCGGTGCGCAGGCGACGGGCGGCAACTACTCGTTCTTCCGCGAACAGCCAATCGGCGTGCCGGGATTCCCGCTCGCGGAGATCCACGCGGACGGCTCCAGCGTGATCACGAAGCATCCGGGAACCGGTGGCGTGGTCAATACCGGAACTGTCACCGCGCAGTTGTTGTACGAGATCACTGGTGCGCGGTATGCGAATCCTGATGTAACGGCACGGTTCGACGCACTGTCCCTTTCGGACGACGGGCCGGATCGGGTGCGGATCAGCGGGGTGCGCGGGGAAGCGCCGCCGCCGACGTTGAAGGTGTGCCTCAACCGGCTCGGCGGGTTCCGGAACGAGACGACGTTCGTCCTTACTGGACTGGACATCGAGCAGAAAGCCGCGCTGGTACGGGAACAGCTGGAAGGCGCACTGGCGAAGCGTCCGCCAGCCGACGTCCGGTGGACACTTGCTCGCACGGATCACGCGGACGCTGACACCGAGGAGCGCGCCAGCGCGCTGCTGCATGTCGCCGTGAAGGACAACGATCCGAAGATCGCCGGACGGGCGTTCAGCGGAGCGGCGATCGAGCTGGCGCTTGCAAGTTACCCGGGATTCCACGTGACCGCACCGCCTTCGGACGCGTCGCCGTTCGGGGTTTACTCGGCGGCCTTTGTGGACGCTGGCGCGGTCCCGCATGTCGCGGTGCTGCCGGACGGGTCCAAGGTGGACATCGCGCCCGCCTCAGCGACGCTTGAGTTGTCCGAAGTGGACGAACCAGCGTTGCCGGAACCGTTGCAGGCGGACAAGGTGCGGCGGGTCCCGCTTGGTCTGGTCGCCGGGGCGCGCAGCGGGGACAAGGGCGGCAACGCGAATCTCGGCGTGTGGGTGCGGTCCGAGGAAGCTTGGCGCTGGCTCGTGCATCGGCTGACCGTCGGGGAATTCCGCCGGTTGCTGCCGGAAACCGAAGGACTGCCGGTCACCCGGCATCTGCTGCCGAACCTGTGGGCGATGAACTTCGTGGTCGAGGGCATTCTCGGCGACGGCGTCGCCTCGCAGGCCAGGTTCGATCCCCAGGCGAAGGCGCTCGGCGAATGGCTGCGGGCGCGCGAACTCGACGTCCCGGAGGCGCTGCTGTGACCGTGGATCCGTTCCGCACGCCGGAACGCACCGAACTGCGCGCGACGGTGCGCCGGTTCGTGGAGAAGGACGTGCTGCCGCATCTCGACGACTGGGAGCGGGCCGGGGAACTGCCGCGCGACCTGCATCGCAAGGCGGGACAGCTGGGTCTGCTCGGGGTCGCGTTCCCCGAAGCCGCGGGCGGCGGCGACGGCAATTACCTCGACGCGCTCGTGGTCGCCGAGGAAATGCACTACGCGGGCGGGTCCGGCGGGCTGTTCGCGTCGCTGTTCACCTGCGGGATCGCGGTGCCGCACATCGTCGAGGCCGGCGACCCGGTGCAGATCGAACGCTGGGTGCGGCCGACTCTCGAAGGCGAGAAGATCGGTTCGCTGGCGGTCACCGAGCCGGACGGAGGTTCCGATGTCGCCGGGATCCGCACCACGGCGGTGCGCGAGGGCGACGAATATGTGGTCAATGGGGCCAAAACGTTCATCACCTCTGGGTGTCGTGCGGACTTCGTGACCACTGTGGTCCGAACCGGCGAAGCTGGCGCGCACGGTCTTTCGCTGATCGTGGTCGAGCGCGGGACGCCGGGCTTCACGGTGTCCCGCAAGCTGGAGAAAATGGGCTGGGCGGCTTCGGACACCGCTGAACTGTCTTATGTGGATGTCCGGGTTCCCGCGGAGAACTTGATCGGCGCGGAGAACAGCGGGTTCGCTCAGGTGGCCACGCAGTTCGTGACCGAACGGCTTTCGCTGGCGGTGCAAGCGTATGCACACGCGCAGCGGGCACTGGACCTGACGCTGGACTGGTGCCGGATGCGCGAGACGTTCGGGCGTCCGCTGATCTCGCGGCAAGTCGTGCAGCACAAGCTCACCGAAATGGCCTGCAAGGTCGACGTCGCCCGGACCTACGCCCGGCAGGTCGCGATCCGGCACGTGTCCGGCGAGGAAGTGATCGCCGAGGCGTGCTTCGCGAAGAACACCGCGGTGCAGACCGCTGAATGGGTCGTGAACGAGGCGGTGCAACTGCACGGCGGGCTCGGCTACATGCGCGAGGCCGAAGTGGAGCGGCATTACCGCGACGTCCGCATTCTCGGCATCGGCGGCGGCACCACCGAAATCCTGACCGGACTGGCCGCGAAGCGATTGGGATACACCGCATGACCACAATCAGGTCCACAGTGGACACCCGGGCCGACGAGTTCGCCGCGAACCGCGAGGCGATGCTGGAGAAGCTCGCGGAGATCGACACCGAACAGGCCAAAGCGGTGGCCGGCGGCGGCGAAAAGTACGTCGAACGGCATCGCAAGCGCGGAAAGCTGCTGGCGCGCGAACGGATCGAACTGCTCCTGGACGAGGATTCGCCGTTCCTGGAGCTGTCGCCGCTGGCCGCGTGGGGTTCGGACTACCGGGTCGGCGCGAGCGTGATCACCGGGATCGGCGTGGTGGAAGGCGTCGAATGCCTGATCTCGGCCAGCGACCCGACGGTCAAGGGCGGCGCGAGCAACCCGTGGACGACGAAGAAATCGTTCCGGGCGGCGGACATCGCGGCGCAGAACCGGCTTCCGGTGATCAACCTGGTCGAGTCCGGCGGCGCGGATCTGCCTACCCAGAAGGAAATCTTCATTCCCGGCGGCCGGGTCTTCCGTGATCTGACGCGGTCCTCGGCGGCGAAGGTGCCGACCGTCGCGCTGGTGTTCGGCAACTCGACCGCAGGTGGCGCGTACCTGCCCGGCATGTCCGATTACGTCGTGATGGTGAAGGAACGCGCGAAGGTGTTCCTCGGCGGCCCGCCGCTGGTCAAGATGGCGACCGGCGAGGAATCCGACGACGAATCCCTCGGCGGCGCGGAAATGCACGCGCGGACGTCCGGGCTCGCCGATTACCTCGCCGTCGACGAGGAGGACGCGATCCGCCTCGGCCGCAGCATCATCAAGCGGCTCAACTGGACCAAACAGGGTCCGGCGGCCAAACCGGACTACGCCGAGCCGGTGTTCGACGCCGAAGACCTGCTGGGCATCGTGCCGACCGACCTGAAGGTCCCGTTTGACCCGCGCGAGGTGATCGCGCGCGTCGTGGACGGTTCGGACTTCGACGAGTTCAAGCCGCTGTACGGGCCGAGCCTGGTCACCGGATGGGCGAGCATCCACGGTTATCCGGTGGGCATCCTGGCGAATGCGCAAGGCGTGCTGTTCGGCGAGGAATCGCAGAAGGCCGCGCAGTTCATCCAGCTGGCCAACCAGATCGACACGCCGCTGGTGTTCCTGCACAACACGACCGGCTACATGGTCGGCAAGGAATACGAGCAGAGCGGCATCATCAAGCACGGCGCGCTGATGATCAACGCGGTGTCGAACTCGAAGGTGCCGCACCTGTCCGTCCTCATGGGAGCGTCCTATGGAGCCGGGCACTACGGAATGTGCGGCCGGGCCTACGATCCGCGGTTCTTGTTCGCGTGGCCGAGCGCGAAGTCCGCGGTGATGGGGCCGGCGCAGCTGGCCGGGGTGCTGTCCATTGTGGCCCGCGCCGCGGCGGCGAGCCGGGGCCAGGAGTACAGCGAGGAAAACGACGCCGCGATGCGCGCCATGGTGGAGAACCAGATCGAGGCGGAATCGATGCCGATGTTCCTCTCCGGCATGCTTTACGACGACGGCATCATCGACCCGCGCGACACCCGCACGGTGCTCGGGCTGAGCCTGTCGGCGATCCACAACGGACCAGTGAAGGGCGTCGAAGGCGGCTTCGGCGTCTTCCGGATGTGAGGGCCATGATCCAGAATCTGCTGGTCGCCAACCGGGGCGAGATCGCCCGCCGGGTGTTCCGCAGCTGCCGGGACGCCGGAATCGGCACGGTCGCGGTGTTCTCCGACGCGGACGCCGATTCCCCGCATGCGCGGGAAGCCGACGTCGCCGTCCGGCTGCCGGGCAACGCGCCGGGCGAGACGTATCTGCGCGGCGAACTGATTGTCAAAGCCGCGGCGGACGCCGGAGCCGACGCGATCCATCCCGGGTACGGCTTCCTGTCCGAGAACGCCGGGTTCGCCCGCGCGGTGCTCGACGCCGGACTGACGTGGATCGGCCCGCCGCCCGCGGCGATCGAGACCATGGGCTCCAAAGTGGAGTCGAAACGGCTGATGGCCGACGCCGGAGTCCCGGTGCTGTCCGAATTGGACCCGTCCTCGGTGACCGAGGACGATCTTCCGTTGCTGGTCAAGGCTTCCGCTGGCGGCGGCGGTCGCGGTATGCGCGTGGTCCGGTCGCTGGGCGAGCTGGCCGAAGCCGTCGAGAGTGCTCGTGCGGAAGCGGGCTCGGCGTTCGGCGATCCGACGGTGTTCTGCGAGCGCTACCTCGAGACCGGACGGCACATCGAAGTCCAGGTGCTCGCCGATTCGCACGGCACGGTCTGGGCGGTGGGGGAGCGGGAGTGCTCCATTCAGCGTCGGCACCAGAAGGTGGTCGAAGAAGCGCCATCGCCCTTTGTGGACGATGCCATGCGGACTGAGCTGTTCGACGCGGCGCGCAAGGCCGCGCAGGCGATCGACTATGTCGGCGCGGGAACCGTCGAGTTCCTGGCTGGTCCAGACGGCCGGTTTTACTTCCTGGAGATGAACACGCGGCTGCAGGTCGAGCATCCGGTGACGGAGAACGTCACCGGACTGGACCTGGTGGCGTTGCAGCTTTCGATAGCCGAGGGTGCTCGGTTGCCTGCCGAACCGCCTGCGGCTAATGGACATTCGATCGAAGTCCGGCTGTACGCGGAGGACCCTTCGGCTGGATGGCAACCGCAGAGCGGGACGCTGCACGCTTTCGAAGTGTCCGGAGTGGACCGCGAGTTTACCCACGGCGCCGGGCTGCGCTTGGATTCCGGAGTGGAATCCGGCTCGGTGATCGGTGTCCACTACGACCCGATGCTGGCGAAGGTCATCACGTGGGCGCCCACGCGGGCCGAAGCCGCGCGCCGGCTTGCCGGTGCTTTGGCAGGCGCGAAGATCCACGGCGTGGTGACCAACCGCGACCTGCTGGTCCGGATCCTGCGCCACGAGGCTTTCCTCGCCGGAGAAACGGATACCGCGTTCTTCGACCGGCACGGACTGGACACTTTGGCCGCACCGCTGGCCACTGTGGACACCGAACGCTGGTCCGCCCTGGCCGCCGCGCTAGCCGGTGCCGCCGGGAACCGGGCGTCCGCCACCACCCTGGGACGGTTGCCGAGCGGCTGGCGCAACGTCCGCTCCGCAGGTCAGCGGAAGGTGTTTGCCAAGGGAGACAACCGTTACGAGGTCGTCTACTCGCTGACCCGCGACGGTCTGCGCGCCGAAGGCTACGACGATGTCACCTTGGTTTCAGCTGCGCCGGACCAGGTGGTCTTCGACATCGCCGGAGTCCGCCGGACCTTCGAGGTCGCCCGGCGCGGCTCAGTGTCCTATGTGGATTCCCCGCTGGGTTCGGTGGCGCTGACCGCCGAGCCGCGGTTCGCCGATCCCGATTCGGCACTGGCCGCGGGATCGCTGCTGGCGCCGATGCCGGGCACGGTCGTCCGGCTCGCGGTGTCCGAAGGGGACAGTGTGCGGACCGGCGATCCGTTGCTGTGGCTGGAAGCGATGAAGATGGAACACCGGATCTCGGCCCCGGCGGACGGCGTGGTCGCCGCACTGCCGGTCGAGGTCGGGCAACAGGTCGAGGTAGGCGCGGTGCTGGCTGTGGTGGGAGAGACCGAATGAACGCGATGAACTTCGTCGAGCCCGAAGAGCGGGTGGCGCTGCGGAAGGCTGCGGCCGACCTGGCGGGCAAGTACGGGCACGAGTATTACGCGAAGAAGGCCCGCGCGGGCGAGAAGACCGACGAGCTGTGGGACGAGGCCGGCCGGCTCGGATACCTGGGCGTGAACCTGCCGGAGGAGTACGGCGGCGGGGGCGCGGGGATCGCGGACCTCGCCGCGGTGCTGGAGGAATTCGCCGCCGCGGGCTCGCCGCTGCTGCTGATGGTGGTGTCGCCGGCGATCGTCGGGACGGTGCTGTCGCGGTTCGGCACGCCGGACCAGAAGAAGCAGTGGCTGCCGGGAATCGCGGACGGCAGCAAGAAGATCGTCTTCGCGATCACCGAACCGGACGCCGGATCCAACTCGCACAAGATCACGACGACCGCCCGCCGGGACGGCGGCGACTGGGTGCTGTCCGGCCGCAAGGTGTTCATCTCCGGGGTCGACGAGGCGGACGCGGTGCTCGTCGTCGGCCGCACCGAGGACGCGAAGACCGGGCGGCTGAAGCCCGCGTTGTTCGTGGTGCCGACGGACACGCCCGGGTTCGAGTCCACGAAGATCGACATGGACATCGTCGCGCCGGAGAACCAGTTCTCCCTCTTCCTGGACGACGTGCGGCTGCCCGCGGAAGCCCTGGTGGGCGAGGAGGACGCGGCGATCGCGCAGCTGTTCGCGGGCCTGAACCCGGAACGCATCATGGGCGCGTCGTTCTCGCTGGGGACCGCTCGGTACGCGCTGGACAAGGCCGTCGGCTACGCGAACGAACGGCAGGTGTGGGGCGCGCCGATCGGGTCGCACCAGGGGCTCGCGCATCCGCTGGCGCAGGTGAAAATCGAGCTTGAGCTGGCGAAACTGATGACGCAGAAGGCGGCTTCGCTGTACGACGCGGGCGACGATTTCGCCTCCGGCGAGTCCGCGAACATGGCGAAATACGCGGCGGCGGAGGTGGCGATCCGCGCGGTGGACCAGGCGGTGCAGACCCACGGCGGGAACGGCCTGGCGACCGAATACGGTCTGGGAAGCCTGGTGACGGCCGTGCGGCTGGGCCGAATCGCGCCGGTGAGCCGGGAAATGGTGCTGAATTTCGTGGGGCAGCACAGCCTTGGGCTGCCGAAGTCGTACTGAGCAGTGGTGACGGCATGAGGCCTGACCGGAGGTCCGTGGGGGGAACCCTGAGGGAATCAGAGTCCCTGAGGGTTCCCCTCACGGCCTTGTGCGGGAGCGGACCGGCCGGGCGAGGTGACGGCTGATGCTCCGCGAACCGCAGCAAGAGCGCAGCCGCACCACACGGCGGCGGCTGATCGAGGCCGCGATGGACTGCATCGGGGAGCGGGGGTGGCACGGGGTCACCGTCGCGGTCATCGCGGAGCGGGCTGGCGTCTCCCGGGGCGCCGCGCAGCATCACTTCCCGACCCGGGAGTCGCTGGTCGCGGCGGCGGTCGAACTGCTCGGCGAGGCTCAACTCGACGAACTGCGCACGCGCGCGGCCGGGTCGCCGGGCGGCTCGTCGCGGATCGAGTGGGTGGTCGAGATGCTGCTGACCCTCTACACCGGGCCGATGTTTCGCGCGGCGTTGCAGCTGTGGGCCGTCGCGTCGACGGACGACCAGTTGCGCGACGTGCTCGTGCCGCTGGAGGCGCGCGTCGGGCGGGAGGCGCATCGGGTCGCGGTCGAGCTGCTCGGCGTCGACGAAGCGCAGCCGGGCGTGCGCGAACTGGTCCAGGCCACTCTCGACCTCGGGCGCGGCCTCGGCCTCGCCAACCTTCTCACCGACGACACCCGCCGTCGCGAGCAGATCGTGCGCGAGTGGGCTCGGACGCTCGAATCTCGCCTGGCGGGAACCGAACAGGTCTAGGCATCGTCACATTCCCGAACCGCTACAGTGTGGCTGTTAACACATTCGGCCCAATCGGCGATAACGTTGAGTAAGTAGCCCACGAGGAAGAAGGCGATCCCGGTGTCCGGTTCAGAAGGGGTGACCGTCGAGCTGACCCATCGCGCGATGGCCATGCTCAAGGCGGTCGCGCAACAGCGCGCGGAGATGTCCACCAGCTGCGAGCCTGATCTGTTCGTCGACGGTTTCGCTTGCTGCGACCAGATGACCGCACACGCGCTCGCCAAGGGCGGCTACGTCCGCCCGGGCACGGGCGTCGCCTCCGCCGGCCGGGTCCCCGCCGAGCTGACCGAGGCCGGGGTGGCCGCGCTGTCGGTCACCGCCGCTGCCTGATCTTCACTCGTTCGGCCGTACCCACGCACAGTGTGTGACGGACGGCAGAACGGGGACCCCCCGGGCGGGACGGTCCCCGTCGCCGCACTCCGCCCTGCCGGACGGCCTCGATTCGGGCGGGCGCACCGGTGCGGAACGGTGGTTCAGTCCACCGCGGCACGGCTCGGCTGACCCGCGAGGCGCGGCCCGACCGGCGGCCCTTTCGCTTGGTTGAACCGGCGTCGACTTGGCTCAGATCGGCGGGGCTGCCGATGGCTCGGCTCAGGTCAGTCGCACTGCTGCCAGCGCGGCCCAGATCAGCCGAACCGCCGCCGACTCGGCTCGGCGCCGTGGCCAACCCGGCCCAAGTCGGCTGAATTGCCGCTGACTCGGCTCGGTGCCGTGGCCAACCTGGACCGAGCCGGCTGAATTGCCGCTGACTCGGCTCGGTGCCGTGGCTAACCCGGACCGAGCCGGCTGAGCTGCCGCCGAGTTGACTGAGGTTGGTTGCGCTGTGGCCAACCCTGTCCAGTCCGGCTGAGCTGCCGCCGGCTCGGCTCAGGTCAGTAGCACCAGGGCCAACCCAGGCCAGGTCAGCGGAATCGCCGCGGACTCGGCTCGTCGGCTGAAGCGTTCCCGGCCCGGCCCGGCCCGGCCCAGCCCAGCCCAGCGCAAGCCAGCCGAGCCGCAGCCGGCTCGGGCCACCTCCGAAGTCAGCCGTTGTACCCGGCCACGACCTTCGTGAACGCGTAGTTCTCCTGGTCGATCCCGCTGCACCCGCCGCAGTCGCGGTTGGTCGCCCAGAACGTGACGCGGCCCAGGTGGTGTTCGGCGGCCCAGTCGCGGATCGCGGTGAAGTCCGCGACCGATACGACCTCGCCTGCCCGGTCGGTCTTGCCGTTCATCGACGACAGCCCGGCGCGGTGGTAGGCGGTGGCGTCGTCCCAGCCGAAGGTCGACTTCAGTTCTCCGACCAGGCCGTCCACCGCGGATTTCGTCATCGCGACCATGTCGCCGCCGTCGGAGAAGTCGAACGGCATCAGCGACCACACGTCGACGTCCGCGCCCAGCGCCTTCGCCTGCGAGACCAGTCGCTTGCCCCAGTCGTTCGGGCCCTGCGGCGTGGTGCCCATGGTGATCACGACGCGCAGGTTCGGGTCCTTGTCCTTGAGAATCTTGACCGCGCCGAGGATCCGGTCCTGGACCGCCGCGTTCTCGAACTCGTCGGTGTTCTCGATGTCGAGGTCGATCGCCTTGAGGCTGTAGGCGTCGATCACCTGCTGGTACGCGCCGGCCAGTTCCTCCGGCGATCCGCAGTTCGGGCCCAGTTTGTTGCCCTGCCAGCCGCCGAAGGACGGGATCACGTCGCCGCCCGCGGCGCGGATCTTCTGGATCATCGCGGCGTCGGCGCCGTCGAGCGGGCGGTTGCCGTCCCAGGCGGGAGCGCAGCCGCCGCCGGAAAGCATGAAGGCGAGGGTGAACGCGCTGACGCCGGTCGCGTCCATCGCGGCGGACGGATCGCTCTGTCCGCCCCATTGGTACAGATACGGCGCCGCGAGAACCGGGTCTCCCGCGGCTGAGGCGGTGCCGGCCGTGGTGCTCAGCGCGGCGCCCGCGGCGAGTGCCAGCACGCCGAGCCGTCCGGCGAGTTTCCGGCGGGAAGTGGTGCGGCGCAAGGATTTCATGGGTCCTCCAACGGGGGAAACGCGCACCCGGCGGCACGCGGCATCGGAGCACCTGGCGAAGCCGGACGTGGCGGCGGCGCCCCGCAGGCACTCGGGGGAGTGTGTGCGCAGTCACAATGGACTAGACCATTGAGAAGTGTCAAGACGTGGGCGGGAGTGGGAAAAAACCTCACTGAGGGTGTCCAGGTCGCCGGGATGTTCCGGGGCGCCGGTGAGCGGGACGATCGGGAAGCCGGGCGCGGACGGGAGGGCAAACAACGCCGCTCAGCGGGCGCTGCCGGAGCGGTGTGTCACGCTGAAGACGGCTCCCCGGTCAGCGGCGCCCTCGGAGCGGCCGATCTTCGAAGGGGAGCGTCATGACCGAACCAGTCCGGATCAGCGGAGCCGACGTCGCCGCGGAGCAGCAGGCCGTCCGATACGAGCTGGCGATCCTGTCCTTTCAGCTGCTCGACGGGCCGAAAGCCGTTGAGGGTGTGCTGCCGTGGGTCGAGGGGCACGGCGAACTGCTCGGCTGCTGGCAGACGGAGAACGGCCCGCTTGGCAGACTGGTTGTGCTGCGCGGGTTCGAGAATCAGCAGTCGCTCGACGAGGAGCGGCTGCGGGCACGCCACAGTCGCAAGCCGTTCGGCGGCGACTATCTGACCGATTTGTCGCTGCAGAGTTTCGCGCCGTTTCCGTTCGTCCCACCGGTGCGGCCGGGGAAGTACGGTTCGGTTTACGAGATCCGCGATTATCACCTTCGCCCGGGCGGTTTGACCGCGACGATCGACGGCTGGCGGAAAGCGTTGCCCGCGCGGCATGTGGTCGATCCGCTGACCGTGGTGATGTACGCGCTCGACGGGCCGGACCGGATCATCCAGATCTGGCCGTTCGCGAGTCTGGACGAACGGCTCGCGATCCGTCGTGATCTCTACGCGAAGGGGATGTGGCCGCCGCCGGGTGCGCCGGAGGAGATTCTGGACGCGGATTCGATTATCGCGTTGCCGACGGAGTTTTCGCCGTTGGCGTGAGTCACGTCGGTTCGCCGATGTCCTCGAACCACAGTGCCGGTTCCCGCTGGATGAATTCCGTCATGAGGGCGACGCACGCCGGGTCGTCGAGAAGGTCGATGCGGACGCCGTGGTCGGCCAGCCAGTCGTGGCCGCCGGTGAAGGTCCGCGATTCGCCGATCACCACGTGCGGGATGCCGAATTGCCGTACCAGGCCGCTGCAATACCAGCACGGCGACAGCGTCGTGACCATGATCGTGTCGCGATAGTGCGGGCGGCGGCCGGCGGCGCGGAAAGCGGCGGTTTCGGCGTGCAGGGACGGGTCGCCGTCCTGGACGCGGCGGTTGTGGCCGCGTCCGAGGAGCTTCCCGTCGCGGTCGAAGAGGGCCGCGCCGATCGGGACGCCGCCCTCGGCTTTTCCGGCTTCCGCCTCTTCGCGGGCGACAGCGAGCAGGTCGTCGAGCATGCGTCACTGTTGCCGGTCTTCGCGGAGCACGGCAAGTCCTGGGCGATCGAGGACCGGAACTGTCCGCGAAGCGTGGCAGAGTAACCGCCATGTACGGAACCTCCGAACGCCTCTTGCGCTTGCTCTCCCTGCTGCAGGCGCGCCGCGAGTGGCCTGGCCCGGACCTCGCGGGCCGGTTGGGGGTCGACGTCCGGACGATCCGGCGCGACGTCGAACGGCTGCGGCAGCTTGGCTATCCGGTGCACGCGACGCCGGGGGTCGCGGGCGGGTACCGGCTGGGCTCCGGCGCCGCGTTGCCGCCGTTGCTGCTGGACGACGACGAGGCGGTCGCGGTGGCGGTCGGCTTGCGGACGGCGGCGAACGGCACCGTGTCGGGGATCGAGGAGACGTCCGTGCGGGCGTTGGCGAAGCTCGAACAGGTGCTGCCCGCGCGGCTGCGGCACCGGGTGCGGGCGATGGATTCGGCGATGGTCCGGATCCCCGGCGGCGCGCCGACGATCGACGCGGAGCTGCTCACCGTGGTCGCGGCCGCGTGCCGGGACAACGAGCGGCTGCGGTTCACCTACGGCACGCACGCGGGCGCCGTGGCCGAGCGCGATGTGGAACCGTTGCGGCTCGTGCACACCGGCTGGCGGTGGTACCTCGTCGCGTGGGACCTCGGCCGCAACGACTGGCGCACCTTCCGGCTGGACCGCATCGACGGTCTCCCGACGCCCAGTTTCCGTTTCACGCCAAGGGAACCGCCGGCCGAAGACCTCGCCGCGTACGTGTCGAGCCGGATCGCGACCGCGCCTTATCCGCACATCGTGACGTTGCGGGTGTCGGCGCCGGCGGAGGTGCTGTCCGCGCGGGTTTCGCCGACTACGGCGGTGATCGAGCCCATCGACGACGAAAGCTGCCGAATGCGCACCGGCGCGAAAACCTTCGACTACATTCCGTTTTACCTCGCGCAGTGGGAATTCGACTTCGTGGTGGAGGACGCGCCGCCGGAATTGACGGGGCGTTTGGCGCAGATCGCGGAACGGTTCGCGCGGGCTGCTTCAGGCCGAGGTGGCGACGGCTAGCAAGTCCGCGGCCGCAGTGGACAGCGCCTCGGGGAAACCCTTGCCGTCACGGTGTTCCTCGGCCATCCAGCGTTCGGTGGCGAGTCGCAGCACGGACAGGCCGAGATCAGTGGCCAGCCGCGCGGTTTCGGGGCCGATTCCGCGGTCCAGCAGCGCGGTCGTGAGCGCTTCCGAAATGGTGACAAGCTTGATCAGTTCCCGTTCCCGCAGCGGGGGATTGGCCGCGATCACCGTTGCCCGGCGGAGCAGGAATTCGCGCGGGCGGAATACGCGCGGCGCGGTGGCGAAGGCGGCCAGCAGGGTGGGCAGCGCGGGAGTGCCCGGCGGGACGGCGTCGATCGCGGTGACGAACTCGGTTTCCAGTTCCTGGCTGCCGCCGAACAGCACTTCCCGTTTGTCGGCGAACCACCGGTAGAACGACCGCTCGGTGAGGTTCGCGCGCTGGGCGATCTGCGCGACCGTGGTGCGGTCGTAGCCCTGTTCCTCGAACAGTGCCAGCGCGGCCTGCTCGAGCCGGTTCCGGGTGTTGCCCTCCCATCGCGCCATGCGTCCAGTGTAGCGACAGCAGATGCTGTCATCACTCTGGTAGCGTCGGTGACGACAGCTTCTGTCATCACTCGCGAGGAGACATCAGATGCGCACCCTTCGTTTTCACGAGCACGGTCCGGCGGGCGAGGTATTGCGGGTCGAGTACGCCGAAGCCCCGAACCCCGGGCCGGGCCAGATTCGCGTCGCGGTTCAAGCGTGCGGGCTGAACCCGGCGGACTGGGCGTTGTGCGAGGGCCTGTTCGCCGGTGACCTGCCGCGCGGGGTCGGGCTTGAGGTGTCCGGCACGGTCGACGCGCTCGGCGAAGGCGTGACTGGCGTGAAGATCGGCGACCCGGTCTTCGGGTGCGCGCCGTTCACCGGCCCGACCGCGGGTGCGTCCGAGTTGGTGCTGCTCGATTCGTGGTTCCCGCGCCCGGACGGGCTCGACGCGGTCCACGCCGCGGCGTTGCCGATGGCGACCGGCGCGGCTTACGCGGCGCTCGACGCACTCGGCGTCGGTTCCGGGACCACCCTGCTCGTCCACGGCGCGGGCACTACCACCGGGTTTGCCGCCACGCAGATCGCACTCCTGCGCGGGGCGCGCGTGATAGCCACGGCGGGCGAGACACACGCCGAGACACTCCGCTCAACGGGCGCGGAAGTCACCAGCTACCACGATGGAATCGCCGACCGGGTGACGGCGCTGGCCGGGGGACCGGTCGACCTCGTGCTGGACGCGGCCCCGTTCAGCCGCGCGGTGGCCGAACTCGTGCGCACGGTCAAGGAGCCCGGCCACGTGCTGACGCTTGATCTCAGCTCGGCCGAACCCGGGGTCCAGACCATTGTCAGCTCCGGCGCCCAGCCGCGCTACGACGTGCTCGGCGAGTTCGCGTCGCTCGCGGCGCAGGGGCGGTTTTCGGTTCCGGTGTCCCGGATTTTCCCGCTGGACGACTGGCGTGCCGCGCTTGAACTGAGCCAGTCGCGGCAGGCTCGGGGCAAGCTGGTGCTGGCGCTCTAGCTCGCGCCGAGCATGCGGAGGACCAGTTCGCCGTACTCTTTGCCCAGTTCGGCGGGCGTCTGCCGGGTCCGTTCGCTGTACCAGCGCGCGACGTCGACGCCCAGCGACAGCACGGCTCGCGCAGCGATCCCGACGTCGCCGACGGTGAACGCGCCGGACTCGACACCGTCGGCGATCACCTCGCGCACGCGCTGCTCGATCTTCCGCCGCAGCTGCGCGACGACCTGATATTCCTTCTCCGGCAACGCATTCAGCTCGTACTGCACCACGCGCGCGACGGTGTGCCGCCGCGCGTGCCAGGCGACGAAATCCTCGACGAGCAGCCGCATCCGCTCCACCGGGCCGGTGACGCGCCCGATGACGTCCTCGACGAGGGCGAGCGTCTGCTCGTGCCCGTTGCGGCTGATCGCGAAAAGCAGCGCGGCTTTCGAGGGGAAGTGCACGTACAGCGCGGCCGGGCTCATCCCCGCCGCGCCGGCGATGTCCCGGGTGGTGGTGGCGTGGTAGCCGCGTTCGGCGAACGACTCCACCCCGGCGAGCATCAGCCGGCGCGCGGTCTCGGGCTGCACGTCGGGCCACAGGTCGGCCGAGAGCGTGGTCATCCGGCGATCCTCCTCTAGTCCCGCGCCGGCCGGTGAGTCCGCCCGTCGTCCATAGAGTGTAAGCGCTCGCTTTGTGGAGAAATCCGGTGACACATCCCGCAATCGGGGATGACATACCGATGAGCCTATCCGAGCCACGCGGCTGCGGCCGCGAGAAATAGCACCTTTTGGTGGTCGTGAACTCACGCCGTGCAGTCACTGGAGCCAGCCTCTGAGGCACCGGAACCGAGGTCGATCGAGGCTGAACCGCGGCATTGGTCTGATCTATACAGCGCTGAGACCTGGCAGCTCGGGCCGCAGCGGCGCGTTCGGTCCACGCCGTGAGCTGTGCCGAGGAGGAGCTTCGCGCTAGGCCTGACCGTGGTAGGCGCGGTACGCAGCGTCCATCGTGAGGCGGTGACGGACATAGTCGTGATGCCGCTTCAGCGGTGCGCCGCCGGACGCTGCCAGATGCACCGTCAGGTCTTCCAAGAGTTCGATCAAGACCTGGAACGGAAGAGCAGCCACGGGTTGTCCCTGTTCATCGGTCAGGTCACGGTCGATGCCGGCTGCGCGCAGGAATGTCTCGCGAGAGTTGTCGTCCTGCGGCAGCAGGTCGCGGTCGCCCCGGTAGTGGCGTGCGCCTGTACGGACGAGCCACGCACCGACAAGGTCGTGTGCGTGGCGCTCAGCAGCCTCGTAGGGGTGCACTTGGTCGCCGACTTCGTCACACAGTTCGAATGCCGCGACCAGTTCGTCAGCGTCCAGGTGCGGGTTCGCGTCGATTAGCGCGACAACGCGCGCATCGGGGTGAGACACGACGCACACCATACGCAGCGTCGTAGCGCAGCGGAGACAGTGCCGGACTATCCGTCACTCAGCGTCGCGCCCGGACGGAGCGCCTGCAGAGGTTCGCCACCATGGACTTGCATTCTTCGTCCAGAGCGAATCCTCATGAAGGTCAAGCTACGAGCGGGTGCGGCTCGCCGGTCAGGGCCGCCACCGCGGTGGCGATCTCCTCGATCGTCGCTGAGACGTACGTGAGAGTCGTCCCGGTCTGGTATCCGCCGGCATGGCCCGCGAAGGCCGCTGCGACGGCATAGCCGAAGTTCCGTTCCACCCAGGTCAATGTCGTGTAGCGCAGCCAGTGTGCGGTGACTCCGGCTGCGCTGATCCACGGCAGGTGCTGGCCTAGCCGCGACCACAGGGCGGCGTACCGCGCCGCTTGCATGGGAGTCCCGTTGCGCGCGCGCAGCAGTCGGTCGCTGCTGATGCCATTCGGGTTGCGCAGCTCTGTGTGCTGGGTCAGCGCGGCCAGGAGCGTCGGCGAGACTGGCTGTTCCCGGCTGGTGCCGCCCTTCTCGTACAGCCGGACTGTGGAGTCGATGTCATTGAGGTCGACCGGTCGCAGGGCGAGGGCGCCGCCGCGGCGGCAGGCTGTTTCCGTGTGCAGCCGGATCAACAGCGTGTCCAGGTGCGGATCGTTCCCCGTCGTGGCCGCGACCTCGTTGATGTCGGAAAGCTGTTGGTGTGACAGCGCTCGGCGGAGGCTGGCGTGACGTCGCGGTTTCTTCACGCGCGCGGCGGGGTTTTCGGCCCTCCCGATCAGCTTGTCGCTGACCGCATGGTTGTAGAACGCACGGACAGCGTCGATAAAAGTCATCTTCGCGCCTCGTCCGTCTCGCGAATTTTCCCGAAGTGCTGAGCGCTTTTGCACGTCATTGGCGAGCTTGCCGATTTCGGTGGCGGTCGGCTCATCGATCCTTCGGTCGGCCCACTCCTCGGTGAGCACACGCCAGTAGTGCCGCCACGTTTGCACAGAGTTCGGGGAAGCAGCCGCGATAACGGCGGGCATGTACTCGGCGAAGGTCGGAATGTATACCTTGGCGGGCGTTTCGATCAGTTCGAGCGGCGACACTCGCAGGCGTTCAAGGATGGTCTGCGCTGTCAGGATGTCGGCGACATGCGAGTTCACTTCGTGGGCCGCGGCGAACCCTGCTTCTGCGGTCACCGGCCTGCCCCGACGCTATGAAAGCGGTGAACCATGTCGTCGATCGCCGATTTCGGGTAGACGATGACAATGCGTGATTCCGGTGCGGCGGCCAGCAGTGCTCTGTCTTTTGATTCGAGTCCGAGGAGTCTTTGGAGGTGCGCGGGGACGGAAATGCTTCGACGTCGCGCTACGGTGAGGGGGCCGGATGGGGTCGGTGCGAAGGCAGCGACACCGCTGATGAACTGGACCTGCAGTCGTTCTCCGGGGAACCAGGCCGCGGTCTCGATGATGTCCTTGTCGTGAAACCTGCCCGACTCGTCGATGCGGCAGATCGCATAGACGACGGAGGAGGAGTTCGTTTCGCTGGTCAGCGCGATCATCGGAAGAGGCTCGACAGGCCGCGATCTGCCGCGTTCCCGGATGTCAGGTGCCAGGGCTTCGATGATCGGTGACAGCGGGGCCTCTTTATCGACTTGTTGAGGCGAACAGATGCTGTCCAGTTCGTGTGGTCGAATGCGTTGGGTTTGTTCTGGAGGGGTCACCGCATCGTCCGTTCACGGTTCCGCGGAGGGCTGCGAGGTGTGGGGCAGCCTCGCGAGACCCGGCGGCGGGTCATCGCGCTGCTCCGTGCTCTGGAACAAGGACGTCTGGAAGCGGTGGTTCCCTGGAACCCGTTCGATCCGCAAGACGGCAACGGTCCAAGTCATGCCGACGCCGACGCCCACCAAAGCGACATGGTCGCCCGTTTGGACATCGGCGCGCGCGAGAAGCCGGGCCAGGCCGATGATCTGGTCGTTGGGACCGATATGGCCCCAACGACTGCCGTCTTGGCTGAGCGTGCGTTCGGCTGAAATGCCCAGAGGCCGGAGGCAATGAGCATCGAGCAGAGGCTGTCCGTAGTGCGGCAGGAGAATCCACGCTAGCTGGTCAGCGATGAGGCCGGCGTCTGCGAGAGCGTGGTTGAAGGCGTGCCGAATGCCGTGCGCGTTGCGGAGGTTTATGGAGGTGGTGCCCACGGTTGCGAGGTACTGGCGCTTGCGTTCGCGGACGCGTTCGGGCCCCGGGTCCGTCGTGCCAGCCGGTGGGAAGCGGCTGTGTCCTCGGTGGAGTTGCTCGAGCGTGGGGTCGGTGTAGGAGGCAGTGGACAGAACGCGGGCGAAACCGGGGAGCCTGCCGAGGATGAGGGCGGATCCGCCATCGCCGTAGGCGATGCCGTGGTCGGCGTTGAGGTGGTCGAACGCCGGTGGGCCGAAGACTTCACCGCCGGTGAGCAGGATGTGGTTGAGGTCGGCGCTGCCGGCGAGCATTCGGGAGCCGAGGTCGATGCCGCCGACGAGGGAGTTCGACATGGCGTTCAGCTCGGCGGTGATGCCAGGCCCGGGAGGCAGGCCGAGCTTGGCGCGGATGTAGTTGGCGCGAGACCAGAAGTCGATCCCGCGGCTGCCTCGCCATATCGCACTGTGCAGATGCAGTTCGGGGACGGGCAGGGGGCCGTTCGTGATCTGAGCCAAAGCAGAGAGCGCAGCGTTCGCGGAGCTGACTGCGAGGTCCATGCCGGTGCTCTGATCTGCGATCGAAATGGATTGCTGTCCGGTCCGATGGCCTGGAGCGACCGGGACAAGCTTGCCCAGCGTGGCGCCGATCCCGCGGATGTGGACGGATGACCACTGCATCTCAGTACCGTCCGCCGGTGTCTGCGCGGAGGTCGTTTTCGATTGCCGCCACCGAGGTGTAGTAGGCGCGAAGCTGGGTCCTGGTGATGCCAGCTTGAGCGGCGATCTCGTCGAGGGTGACTGGTGGCAATGAGGCTGGGGATTGCGCGGTGAGTAGCTCGTGAGCTGCGCGCAGGATTTGATCGCGCACTATGTCCTCCCTGGTTGAGACGATGCCATCGGCTGGATGTCGAGAGCGTTGGGCAGCAGGGGAGGGCTGTGCGAGTTGGTTGCGACAGCGGGCAATCAAGCAGGGAGTTCCTTACCGCCGCCGCGTGCGGAGTCTGCTGGCTGGGGCGGTCCTTATCCGGTGCAGGTGTTCGGCGCGAAGGGCATTCGCGCGCGCGGCTCCCAATCCGGTGAGCTCGGGTATCGGGACCACGTTGCTGTCGAATGCGGGGTCAGTCGCGATCATGAGACAGAGCACCGTGGCATTGAGACTGAGGTTGACTATCGAGTAGGGCGTGCCGACCGGGATATAGACAATGTCGCCAGCTGCCGGAAGAACGGGGACCATCCCTTGGCCCGACAGAACGGCCGCGGATCCGCTCAGCGCAACGAGAGCGCTTTCGGCGGTGCGATGGCGACGCGGCGGCACGCTTCGTGCGCCGGGCAGGAGCAATCGCGCCGCGGAAAAACCTTGCACAGGTACTGGTGGCGCATACAGGACCAATGTGCTCAGCCCTCCGGCTGGTAACGGACGGGTGTTCGCTCCGTTTGGTCGGCAGAGCACTGCATTGTGCGGATCGGTCATGCTGCCCGCCCTGGCTTGCCGTGCCGCGCGAAGGTGCGGTGTGGCGCGGAGGCGAGTTCGCGTGCGAGTACAGCATTGGCTTCCGCATCGTCGGGAGTGCGGCGGCCGTGGCCACAAGCGGCGGCGACAGCGGTGAACGGACGTCCAAGGGCGTTCTCGGCTAGTTCAAGTGCGCGGGCTGACTCGGATGCGTGGTGTTCGTCGACGAGCCCTGCGATGACCTCGACGTCGTCGGGCAGTCGGAGGAGCGCGCGGTAGTAGGCGGCGTTGGTGGAGGGCGCGCTCGTGCCGGTGCACATCGGGATGTGCACGCGCGGCATGCGCAGTCCGAGCTGGGCCAGCTGCCTGTGAAGGGCCCGGATGATGCGCACGGCGGGCGCGAGGCTGGAAGGGGTGACGAGCGGCTCGTGGTTGAGGTCGCCGTGGCAGAGGTGGAGGATCCACTTCGCGTTTGTCGGGCTGTCTCGGATGATGCGGGTGATCTGCTCGGCTAGGAGACCTGCCGCAGCGGCTTGCAGGGATCGGGGGACGCGGTCGAGGAGAGTGAGGGAGGCTGGGGTTTCGAGCTGGAAGACGATCTCGTCTCCCCAGCGCTGGTGGATCTCGTTGATGTCGTGCAGCAGGGCCTCGCGCAGCACGCCGACGTTCGCGAGAGTGCGGAACGGGGCACCAAAGCAGATGTAGGCCAGGTCGAGCGGCCCGGGGATTGATACCTGTGCCGGTGGCATTTCGTGTGGGCTGTCGAGGGTTTGACGGGCCGCGATGACGGTGGCGGTGTGGCTCATCCGGCGGAGGGATACGTCTTCCGGTGCGAGTTTCCGGCCGGGTGTGATGCGGTATCGGGGGTAGTCGTCGTAGCTGGTGGCGTCGCCGGTGCGGACGGGTTCGAGCGCGTCGACGTGTTCGAGGGCGTAGAGCCAGTCGACGATCCACCGCGGGTCGGCGTCGCAGGGAAGGCTCGCGAGGGTGTGGTCGCGGGTCTGGTCGAGCATCCATTGCATGCCCGCTTGCGGTGTCGGTGCGAGTTGCGGCGGCAGGGAGCCGACGAAGTGAATGGCGCGTGTGGGGTTCGTGGCGTCTGAGGACTGCGTTTCGGGTTGTGTGGCGGTCATTGTTCCTCCCGCGGGGTTTGGGATTGCTGCGGTGACGGGGGAGGGTCGTCACGTCGAGGTGGGCTGCTGTGGTCCGCCGGTTGCTGGCGGACCACAGCAGGAGGTCAGCCGGTGACCGGCAGATGGCCGGGGCGGGGCGTTGGGGAGGGTGCGGGCCGGTATCCGGGCTGGTCGTGGCCGGGGTCGGTCGGCTGGCCGCTTGGGCCGGGTCGTTCGGTCGGAGCTGGGCGATGGCCTGGTCGGGTGGGTTTGCCGGTTGGTGCGGGTTCTCCGGTCGGGGTGGGTTCGCCGGGGTGACTGGTGGGCGGCGGTTCGGTGGGTGGGGTGCCGGTGCCGCAGGAGACAACGGCGACGGTCACACTGATCGCTGGTGCGCCGGGGGTTTTGACGGTGATGGTTCCGGCGGTTGCTTGCGGTCCTCCGGATTTTCCTGGGGTGACGGTGAGGTTGCCAGTGGAGCGCGTCGGGGCCTTGACGGTGGTGACGCCGTTGCGGCAGGTGGCGGAGAATGGGCCGACGCTGGTGGTGCCGACGCGGACACTGGAAACGGTCGCCTCGGCGAGTCCGGCTCCGGCGCGGAGGCTGATGCCGCTGGCGACTACGGCGCCGCTGGGGGAGGAGACGGACCCTCCGCCGGTCTTGACGCTGCCGCTGCTGGAGACAGACGGAGCAGGGCCGAAGTGTTCTCCATTGCTGACGGTGATGCCGGACGCGCTGGAGCCGGAGCCGGCTGCGAGCGCGGCGGGTTTCGCCGTCAGCGAGGTGGTTCCGACGGCGACGCCGAGGACTAGTGCGCTGGCACCTGCCCCGGCCAATGCGAACCGGACAGCGCGCGGTTGTGTGGGCATTGCTGCTCCTTCTTGGTTGTGTTCAACGGATGAGGACCGGAGTGCCGAGAGGCACCTCGGCGGCCAGTCGGTGCAGGGCGTCGGCAGGGACGCGGACGCAGCCGTCGCTGGAGCGGGTGCCGAAGACTCTGGGGTCGGGCCAGGTGTGGATGCCGGCCGTTCCGGGGCCGCCGCCGAAGGTCTCATGACTGTTCGAGTGGATTCCCAGCGGGAGAATCACGGGGCTGTAAGCCTGTTTTGCGTCGGTGAGGGACGCCATCACGAAGGTGCGGCCCGCCGGCGTCGGCGCGGATTCCTTGCCAATGCCGATCGTCCAGGTGGCGGCCGCAGTGCCGTTGTGCGTCAGCGTTAGGCGAAATGTCTCCCGGTCCACCTCGATCCGGTAGGGAGTCTGGGTGACTGTCAACGCGGAGTCCTGTGTGGACAGCCAGCCGACGGATCCGTTCGGGCGGGACGGCAGAAGAACTTGGACCCAGCCGTCCTCCTTTGCCACAACGGGAAGCCAGGTGTCCGAACTGATCTCCTGCACCGGCAACACAGCGAACGGTTCCGCGCCGGGAGCGCGGTAGAGCGGGATCGGCCGCAGCGGATGCACGACTGTTCCGTCCGGCGCGTCACGGTCATTCAGGTCTCGCGGCGCAGCGGGGATCGTGGCGTAGGTCGTGGCCTGAGGTAGCGACTCGGGGTGCGATACAGGCTGAGGCGTGATCTTTGCCGCGGTGTGTTGTGCCGGTGCGGGAATGCCTTCGCCGGTCGCCGACTGCGGGACGTTCAGGGCATTGTTCACGGAGATCGCCAGCAGCAGTCCGCACGCGAAACCTCCTGCTACGAACAGGAACCGGCGTGTCCAGGTGCGCAGTATCGACGGGCGTCGGGAGATAAGCGTGGGCATCAGGCCTCCGGCGTCGTGATCGGGAACGGAGGTGGTGCGGGCCAGCCCCCTGACCGGGCCCGCACCACCGGTTCACTTCGCGGCGAGCGCTGCGACGAAACCGCGGTCGGGTGTGCCGACTCCGGTGACGTTGTCCCAGCCGGGACCGCTTTGCAGGGTCTGCGGTCGGGTGTCGAGGTCGATCAGGTACTGGCCCTGCTGGCTCGGCACGCCGGTCGCCGGGAGCGTGTGCATCGTTGGGGTGAACACGCCGGCCTTGACCGGGGTGACGTCCTTGATCCCGGTTCGCAGGGCGTACAGCGACGGGGTCAGCAGTCCGCCGCGCGCACCGCGTACCTGCTGGGAGTCGGCTGCCAGCCCGGCGACGACGGGAGCCGCGAGCGAGGTGCCGCCGAAGGAGTACAGGCCGAACTGGCCCTGCCGGGTCTGCCCGACCAGGAAACCGGTGTAGGAGTCGGCCAGTGCAGCGATGTCCGGCACTGCGCGGTGTCCGTGGCTTGCCGAGGCGGGCACGACTCCCTTCTGCCAGTCAGGAGCGCCATAGAGCGCGGAGGAACCGCCGCCTGCACCGCCGGCGAACGATCCGTCGGTGTTGCGCTGGGGGACCCATTGCCCGCCAGAGAGGGTGTTTCCGGCGTTCTCCCAGCCGGTGACCACGACTGGCTTGTTCTGCTGGTCGAGGCCGACGGTGGTGCCGCCTACCGCGGTCACCCACGGGCTGGAGGACGGGAAGCTCGCGGTCGCGGATCCGGTGATCCCGGCGTTCGTTCCGGCGTCGCCGGTCGAGACCGCGATGGACTGTCCTTGGATGGCGGCCTGCAATGCGATCGAGTTGAACTGGTCGCGGACCGCAGGGGCCATGCTTCGTTCGCCGTCGGCGTTGCCCCAGGAGAACGACAGCACGTCCGCGGCGTTCTCGTTGACTGCCTTGACGACCGCGTCGTACAGCCCGCCGAGGCAGGTCTTCGCGGCGTAGTACCGGATCTTCGCATTGGGCGCGATGGCGTGGGACGACTGGACGTCGAGCGCCTGTTCGCCGGCCCACCCGTCGGCGTCGCACTTCTGCTGATCGGTGAATCCGCCATCGGGCAGGACCGCGGTGTACTGGCCTGGTTTCAGCTGGGGGATTCCGGTTTGGCTCGCCGCTCGGCTGGCGTCTTCCGCAACCGTGTTCCCGTTGTAGGCGCCGACGATGCCGATGGTGGTGCCGGATCCCTGATCGCCGGAGCCGAGGCTGTACATGGCCCGCAGCGAGGTGCCGGTATAGCCGCACAGCGAGTTCGACTGTGCGCCGGACGGGTATTTTTGCGGGACGTCGGTGTTGTTCTGTTCGCCCCACCAGCGCGCGCAGTGCTGTTCGGTATTCGGGGCGTGTGGTGCGGTGTGTTGCGGCCTGATGGTTTTGCCGCTGTCGTCCAGCCCGATCACGGCGCTGACCACGCCGTGCAGCGCGCGGGGAATCGTGATCGGGTTTTCGGGCGCGGTGAGACTTCGGGCTGAGCCGCTGATTTTGGTGCGGTATGAAGCGAGATGCGTGCCGAAGGCGCGTTCGAGATCGCCGGTGGTGCCTTCGACGTCGACGAACATCCGGTTCGTGGTCGTGTCCTTCACCGTCAGGCCTGCGCGGGCAAGCCAGTCCTGTACCTGGCGTACAGAGTCGTCGGTCGGTCCGAAGCGGTCGGTGAATTGTGCGGCAGAAAGGAAATGTCCGCGCTGACTGCTCCCCGGCCTCGAAACCTCGCTGGCAAGTCGTGCTGCGCCGCTGGGATCGCGCAACGCCAAGGCGACTTGTACCTGGCGAACGTCTGAGGTGTCGACGTTGCCGATCTTCGTCGAAGGCGTGGCCCACGCGGGAATACTGCCGGACAGGGCGCTTCGGTCGGTGCTCGCGTCATGGGTTCCGTCGGCGATCGCAGGCGCGGCGACAGCCGACGAGAGCGCCAGCGCCGCGGCCAATGCCGCGGTGGGCGGAGAAAAACGCATGAGTGTCCTTAGGTTGTTTTTGTGGCATGACAAGGTCGCGCCGGATACGGCGCTGACGATGAACTGAGGAGAAAGTGATGCCGCCCCGGCGATTCGCCGACAGGCGGGGCACGGTAAGAGTCCATTAAGGACTTAAATTGTTGCTTTCGCGGTGCGCTGGGTTGGGCGAGCGCGAACCGGACCCGGTTCGCGGCGGCCCTCGGGGCGGACCGCGTCCGTTCAGGTGGTGCTGTATCTCGGCGACGCAGTCAGAGCGCGGAGGGATGATGGAGAACGTGCGATCCCTCGGTGCGTGAATGTGCGTCGCCGGCACGACGTCAGTCGGCACGACAACTCCCGTGTCGGCGGCCGTCCGGCCGGTGCGCCGCACCCTCCCTGATGCGGCGGCCGTGGCGGCCAACTCGGTGTAAACCTACCTGCTGACCGCACTTTGTCAACAGGTGAATTCAAAATAGGCGGAGAGTGGTCAGTCGCCGTTGGTTGTCTTCTGGTCCCGCGAGATGGCGGACAGGATCTCGATCAGCGCTTGCTTGTTGTCGGGGGACGAGCTGTCGAACGCGGAGCCGATCTCCCGGGCCTGGACGCTTTGGAGACCGATCTCGTTCATCAGCTCGAGGATGCGCCAGTCCGGTGCGGCGAGTTTGGTCTCCGTGTCGGGAAAGCCCGTGATGTGCTCGGCCGGCGTGGCGGGATCGAGCGCGCGCGCGTCGATGCGCCAGTAGTCGGCGAAGCCGTTGACCTCCGACGCGCGTGGCATGGGGCGACGACCGGCACGCAGGTTGTTGATTTGCTGACGGCTGATCGAGATCCCGCGGTGCGCCAGGAGCCAGTCGGCGATCGCCTGGGCGGAGGCTCGCTTCGTCCGCAGTTCGGCTGCGTGTGCCGCGATGAATTCCGGGTCGGTGACCGGGGTGCGATCCGCGTCGTAGCGGACGAACGACTCGTGGGCCAGCATGTGCGTGAGGCGCCCGGAGAAGCTGTCGAACCCGAGCAGTGTCCGGTACAGCGCGGCCTGTTGCTCGGCAGTGCGACGGGGGATCGGCGAATCGCCTGATCCGCGTGCACCGCCGCTCTGCTGTGCGCGCTGGTCGTTCATCTGGTCCCCTCGGTGCTGCTTGACAAGCACTGCTTCATCGATACGCTGGCCTGTGTCGTGACAACACAGCGAGTCAAATCTCTCACGACCTGCCCTCCTTGACAACAGCTGAAGCCGTCGCGCCTCCAAACTGGGGACGCGGCGCAGGTCAGCGACGTCCGGGAGGCGCGAGATGAGCACTTCACCCAGCAGTGCGGCCGCCGATTCGCACCAGTCGGCAAGCGCGGACTCGCTCCGTGCCCGGTTGGGGTTGGTCATCCCGGTCCTGGGCGCGTCCGGCGGCGTCGGGGTGAGCGTAGTCGCTGCCGCGCTCTCGGACGCGTTGCAGCTAGCCGGATATTCTGTGCTACTTGCCGACACCGCGGGGCCGGTCCGTTCCGGACTCGGGCGGGCGGCCAGAGCGGACGGCCCGGTCGTCCGCGTTCCGGACCCCGTGGCTCGCGTGCGGTTCTCCTGGCGAGCGCAAGCGCTCGTGGGCCGCGTCGAGGACCCCGGAAGAACCCGGTCGGTCGCGCCGTCCCTCTGGTGGCTTCCTGGAGACCGCCGCGTACAGGCGACGGTCGTCGACGTGGCAGGCGACGCCTGGGAACTCGCGTCGGACGTGCGGCTGGGTGCCGGTCGCTGGCTGGGTCTCGCGGCATGCCCGCTGCTGGTTCTGCGGCCTACCGTGCCTGGTCTGGTCCAAGCCGAGCAGGTTCTCGCTCGCCTCGAACCGTGGGTGCTGCGGCGGCTGATCCCGTCGATCGGGCATCTGGTGGTTGTCGGGGCGCGACGGTGGCCTGCACGGGTCGCGGCGACGGCGGGGACTCGGGTCAGCGCGATGCGGGAGAGCGCGGTTTTCCTGCCGCACGACCGAGAGATCGCAACCGGCGGGATTACCGCCGACGTCACACCGGACAAGATCCGTACCGCTCTTTCTCCGCTGCTGCGCCAATGGCGTGCGACAGGATGGCTGCCGCCTCCGCAGGCCCACCGAAGACCTTCGTGATTGCCCGTGTTTTCGCCCTCGTCGTATGAAGCCCTCCCGCTTCCGCGCACCCGTCTCGTCCGGGTGCCGAGCAGGGAGTCGCGATGCTCAGCCATGTGGTGTGGACCTGGATCGTCCATGTCGCGGATCTTCCGAATCCGGAACCGTCGAGACCGCCGGGGGCCGACCAGATCCTCGGGCTCGTCGGCAATGTGAAGTGGGCCGCCGGGATCGCTTTGCTGGTGGGCTTTTTCATGGGGTTGGTGGTGTGGGCGGGCGGCCGGTGGGTCGATCACCACCGTGCCGGCAAGGTCGGCTTGGTCATGATGCTCTGCGCGGTCGGCGGCGCGCTGCTGTACGGCATCGGCTGGACCGTCATCAACGGCTTCGCGGGCGCGGCGAAATGACCGGCCGCCTGGACCCGCGCATGTGTGCCCGAATCCGTTTGCTGGCAATGATATTCGTCGGGCTCGCCGCCATCGCGGCGTTCGTGGTCATCGCACACGCCCGAACGACGCCGGTGACGCTTTCGAACCCGCCCGGTGCCGCGCTCCCCGGCCCGGGACAGCTGCCCGGCGATCCGGAGACCGCGCTCGCCACCCGCTCGATGCCCTGGTTGCCCGCCCAGGCGGCGCAGCCGCATCCGCAGAGCACGCGAATCGCCGGGCCGCCGATCGTGCTGCCCGCCCCTTCGCAACGCGCTGGACTCTGGATTCCCGACGGCTTCCCGCCGACCCCGGAAGGCGCGCTGGCACAACTGGCAGCTCTCAACCAGGCCGCGTTGTCCGGCGGAGACCCCGAAACCTACGACCGCGCATACGCACAACTGGCTCTGCCGGGAGCCCCGCCGGTTGCCGAGGCGGGATTGCACGTGCTGCTGCGGGAGTTCCGCAACGCCGCCGGGATCGCCGCGGGCGAGATGACCGACGGGCTGACGGTGCGCTACGAGGTCACCCACGGGCTGATCAAAGGGACTGCCGACCATGGGCGCTACGTGGTGGCCTGCACGCTGGGGCAGTTCTCGGTCGACTTTCAGGGCCAGGGCACGAGCGTCGGCGTCGGGGACTGCCAAGCACTGCGGTGGACCGGAAACACTTGGCGCGTCAGCCCCGGACCACGAGCGGCGTACGCGCCGTCGGCGTGGCCGGGCACCGGCGAATCCGTCGACGTCGGCTACCGGGCGCTGGACGGTGCGCGGTGAACCCGATCGACTGGCTGAGCCAGCTGGGGAGTTTGGGCAAGCTTGCCGGCGACGTCGTCAGCAAGGGATTGTCGGTCGCCGCCGGGAACGTGTTCGACTCGATCATGGAAGGCCTGTGGGGCTCGGGGCTGACCGTGCTGCAGGTCGTCCTGGAAGGCGTCGATTACTACTCCCGGTTCACCGTGTCCAAAACGGACGGTCCGATCGGCGTCGTGTGGCCGGTGACGCTGTGGATCAGCGGTGTCCTCGCGTTGGGGCTCTTCTTCTGGCAGATCATGTCGGCAGTGCTGCGCGGAGGGCGCGGATTCACCCGGCTGTTGGTCGGACCGATGCAGTACTGCGTAGCGCTGGCGGCATCGGTCGGGATCGTCGCCGCGCTGCTCGCCGCGGCGGACGGGCTCACCACATTCCTGCTGAAGTACGGGCTCAACACCGATCGGTTCGCCGATGCGATGCACGCGCTGAACTTTCCCAATGGCGTGTCCCAAGCATTTACCGCGGTGATCCTGGGCGTGGCCGCGGTGGTCGGAACCTTCCCCGCCGGGTTCGGCATGGCCTTCGAGATGATCCTGCGGCAGGCCGGGATCGACGTCATCGTCGCGACGATCCCGATTCTGGCCGCCGGGCTGCTCGCCAGTACGACCTCGCGCTGGTTCTGGAAGGGCGTCCGGGCCCTGCTGGCGCTGATCTTCCTCAAGCCCGCGATCGCGCTGGTCATCGTCATCGGCGTCGCGACGGTGGCCGGGTGGCACGGTCTGTTCGGGCTGCTCGCCGGGATCGTGACCTTGTTGCTCGCGCTGTTCATGCCGATCGTGCTGTTCAAGCTGTTCTCCTTCATCGACCCGAACGCGGGCGGCGATCTCCGCGGCGAGATGTCGGATCTGGGCGCGGACACCTACGGGCCGGACAGCCTGCCCGCGGATCAGCTCGGGAACATGTTCGACAAGCTCAAGAAAGCTTGGCAGGACTGGAGATCAGGCTCCGGCGACGACGACGGTGACGAGGACAACGCTCAGGAAACTGCGAACGACGAGCGCTTCGATGCCGCGGACTTCGAACCCGAGGACGACGAACCAGGCGACAGGGAAGACGACCAGGACGACGAGAGCGAAGACGAGCAGGGCCCGGACGACAAATCCGCCGAAGACGCCACTTCGCCCGCCGACGACGTTCTCCCGTCTGCAGTGGACGCGATCGAGGACCCGGAGGAAGCAGCAGCGCCGGACGACGATTCGTCGGACGACGAGGACGATGATGACGACGACCACGGCCCGGCCGAAGAGCTGGTGGTCGAATGAGCACCCGGCTCTACACCGGACTCGGCCGTCGGGAACACGACGGCTGGCTGCTGGGCCTCCGCCCGGCACAGGCCGTCGCCTGCATCCTGCTCGCCCTGCCCGTGGTCCTCCCTCTGGCCGGAGGAGACCTCGCCGGAGCACTGGCTACCGCCGTGGTCTGCATCCCTGCGATCGCGCTGATCGTGGTTCCCGTCCGCAGCCGGTCAACCGCTCGGTGGCTCGCCGACTGGGTGCTGTTCCAGGTCGGGATCGCGTTCGGCTGGTCGCGCTGGCAGTCTCGCGCCGCCGCAGGAGCCGCGGTCGACCCGGCCGCGCCGGATCTCCCCGGGACCCTTGCCCGGCTGCGGTTCCCCGACGGCCCGCCGATGCGAGACCTCGGCCGGATCTGCCTGATCCACGACACCGGCGAAGCCCGCTGGGGCGCGACGGCGAAGCTGACGCACCGCGGAGTCGGCATGTTGTCCGACGCGCAATGCCAGCGGCTCGCCAACCGTTTGGGAAGCCTGCTGGCGACGCTGGCGCACCGCGAGGTCGTCGACCGGATGTCGCTGCTGGTCCGGACGGTCCCCGACACCGGTGCCGAGTACGAGGCCTGGCGTTCGGCGCACGAGCGCGGGGACGCGCCAGCCGCAGCGCGTCGGGCGGCGCGCGAGCTGGACCGCACGGTCGGCGCGGTGTCGGTCCGGCACGAGGTGTTCGTGACCTTCACCGGCCCAGAAGCCGCCTTGCGCCGCCCAGCCGCGGCTGCTGGCGGCGGAACTGACGGGCGCGCCGTCGTCCTGTACCGCACCCTCGACGGCCTCACCGAGTCGCTGCGCGCGCTCGGCGCGCAACGGGTGACCTGGCTGTCCGGTGCGGCCTTGGCCGAAGCGATCCGGACCGGCTTCAACCCCGGCTCCGCCGGCTCGCTGAACGCTCGGCGCTCCGGCGTCGCGTGGGCCGCGGCCGGTCCCGGTCAGACGCCGACGTCCAGCGCGCGGGTCTACCGGCACGACGGCTTCGCCACCGTGTCCTACGCGGTGCTGATGCCCGAATCCGGCACCACCTTCGGTTCTTTGGGCGGCCTGCTCGCGGTGCGCACTGCCGGGGAACGGCGCGCGTTGGCCGTTCACTACGAAGCGCTTCCTCCCCGCCGCGCCCGCAGCGCGGTCCGGGCAGGCCGGTTTCGCGCCGGAGCGGTGCGGGACTGGAAACGCTCCAAGGGATTCAGCGCTGCAGCGTCCGAGTCCCGCGCGGCAGCGGGCGCGCGAGCACAGGAGCAGGCGGTCGCCGCCGGACACGGATTGGTGCGCTTCGCCGCCGCGACCGCGATCACGGTGCCGGGGGAGTGGAGCGTGGAGGACCACGCAGCGCGGATGGAGAACGACATCGCGGGACGCTTCGAGCTGCTGCGGCTGGACCTGGCGCAGGACGCGGGGTTCGTCACCGCGGTGCTCCCGGTCGGCGTCGGCCTGCCCCGCCTGCGCGGAGGTCTCCTCTGATGCCCGCGCGACCGCCGGAACGAACCGCCGCCGATCTCCTGACCACCTTCGGAGCCGCGCCGCACCAGACGCCCAGGCAACCTCCGACGTCGGCGAAACGCGGCCGGGTGAACCGCCCGACGGCACCGCTGCGCGGACACGCCCGGCCAGGACACGGGTGGTCGCCGGTGCTCGCGCCGTTGCCGGTGTACCAGGCCAGCACCCGTGAGATCGGCGGGCTGTTTCCGCTGCTGGTGGCCAGTCCGATGCCTGCGGTCGGTGCCCGGATCGGCTACGACGTCCAGTCCGGGGGCGCGTTCTACTGCCACCCCGTCGAGTGGGTGCTGCGCAACGGACTGGCGACCAACCCCAACATCGCGATGTTCGGCGAACCCGGCCGCGGCAAGTCGTCGACAGTTGTGGCTTTCGCGCTGAGGATGCTCAACTTCGGCGTCCGCACGCTGATCAGCGGGGACGTCAAAGGCGAGTACACCCCGGTCGTGCGCGCACTCGGCGCGACGCCGATCGAACTGGGCGCGGGCAACCACGCCCGGGTCAATGCACTCGACCTCGGGCCGTTGACCGCCCGCTGGGACACCTGGACCGTGCGGCGGCAACGGGACGAGCTGTCTAGCGTGCTCGGCCGCTGGGTGCAGCTGCTGGCCGCGCTGGCCGAATCCCAACGGCATCCGCCGAGCGTGTCCGACGAAGCCGCCCTGGCCGCGGTCTTGCGCCGGCTCGTAGGAGCCAGCGATGGCTACACACGACTCCGGCCCATCACGATTCCCGATGTCCACCGGGAACTCGCTTCCCCGGATCCCCAGCTGTGGCGCGACCTGCGCTACGAAAGCCGGCACGACTTCCTGCATCAGCTGCGCCCGATGACCGACGCGCTCGCGAACCTCATCTCCGGCGCACTCGCCGGGATGTTCGACGCACCGACCACCGTGGCCATCGACTGGGACGCACCGGTGCAGAGCATGGATCTGTCCCGGCTGCGCTCCCGCGGCGATACCGCTGTCGCGGTCGCGCTGACGTGCCTCGGAGCCTGGTCGTCCCTGGCCACCGGTCTGCGCGACGACGGAGACATCCGCATCGTCGTGCGGGACGAATGCTGGCGGCAGCTGCGGCTCGGCCCTCGCGCGGTCGCCGCGATCGATGCGGAGCTGAGGCTGTCCCGCTTGGAGAAGATCATCCAGATCCTGGTGCTGCACAAGCTGTCCGACCTGTATTCGGTCGGCGCGACCGGATCGCAGGCCGTCGCGATCGCCAAAGACCTCATCGCGCTCTGCTCCACGCGAGTCCTTTTCGGACAGTCCACACGAGTCGCGGACGATCTCGCCGACGCGCTCGCGCTGACCGGGCCGGAGCATCAACGGCTGACTGGGCCGGTGAACGAACGCCGCGGCCGCGCGCTGTGGAAGACGGAGAACCATCCGGCGCATCTGGTGCAGACCGTGCTGTCCAGCTTCGAGAAACGCCTTTTCGATACCAATGCGCAACTGCGGCCAACTGCAGGCCGCGGTGGGGGAGTAGGGAGAAGCCGTGGCTAACAGCCGTATTCGCCTGCAACCGCTCGCTACCTTCCTGAACCCGAACCGGGAGGTCTACGTGGGCTGGGACGAGGGCCTGCAAACCTACTACGCCCAGGTCTTCGACGGACGAGACGCGCAAGGGGAGGACCGCCTGACCGTTGACGTCGGCAATAGCTTGGGCGACGTCACCTATCCCGGCGGGGTGATCACCGCGCTCCGGTCCTATGCCGAAATCACCGACGACCTAGGCGAACTGCTGAATGTCAGCCGTGTCTCGACGACGCCGACCTACACCGACTTGCGGCCGGATTCCCGGCGTTACCAACAGGAGCAACACCTCCAGTCCGAGCTGAACCGGCTCTACCGCCCAGACGGCTTCGTCACCACACTCACCCGAGACGACGTCGCACCCTTGCTCGGCGAGCACGGGTGGGCCTCCAGCGGAATCAAAGCCACCGAGACCGGGCACACCGAGACCTACCGCCGCGGTGAGCAGGAACTGACCATCGCCTGGACTTGGCCCGATCAGGACTACGACACCGAACGCATGCTGAGCCCGATTCACCTCGACGGCCAGCGCCACGGCGTGGACAAGCGCGAAGAACTGTCGAGTCTGCTTGCCGAGGGCAGCCCGGACCCGCAGATTCTCACGCCGGGCAGCGAAGAACGGGTCGACGAACTGCTTACGGGCATCTTCACCGACGACGAAGCACAGAACCACGACCGTCGGCTCGATACCGGGCCGGACGAATCGTGGTTCGACGACCCGCCCTCCGACGACGAGGGATTCCACTCCGGGCTCGGCACCTAGCACAGCAGCGACCCGAAGGAGGTTCTGACATGGACGAAGAGACAGCGGAACGGATTAGCCAAGCCGCAACCGAGGCCGCTGATCGCGTGTGGAACAGCTCCGTCATACCGAAAAACGTCAATTCGGGCGGCCTGCAATCAGGTATGTCCGCAGTCGAAAATCAAGCCGACGCGGCGTACCAAAAGACCGTCAGGGAGATGTCGGCTGACCTTGGATTCGAGGAACGTGACTACTACCTTGCCGATCCGCTTGCGGCAGTGATTCACGAACCTGACTGTATGGCCGAACGACCCGAGTACCTGCTCGACGATCTTGCGGATGAGCTGAACAGCGAAGCCGACGAAGACCGTCTGCTGGACGACCACTTGCGGGACAACGACGACCTCGGCCAAGGCTTGGGGTACTGAGCATGCTTCGGAGTTGCCGGTGAACCGGGCAACCAAGGCCGTTACGGGCTTCGTCGCTGCCGGCGTGACGGTGCTCTGCGGCCTCCTGCTCGGCGTCGCGATCGTCGCTGCCGCGCAACCGCCCACGGCGATTGCCGCGGCGGGTTGCGGGAACTCCTCGTCCGGGACCGGACGGATCGTCCGCGGCGAACAGGACGCGGAAGCGACCAACATCGCCCGGACCATCGTCGGCATCGTCCAGCAGCGACGGCTTCCGCGCCGGGCAGCCGTCATCGCGATCACGACCGGCCTGGTCGAATCACGCCTGCACAACATCGACCACGGCGACCGCGATTCCCTTGGCGTGTTCCAGCAACGACCGTCCCAAGGCTGGGGTACCCGCGCCGAGGTCCTGAACCCCGCGCATGCCACGAACACCTTCCTCGACCACCTTCTCGCCCTGCCGGAATGGGACAAGCTCCCGCCCGGCAAAGCGGAACAAGCCGTGCAGAACAGCGGCTTTCCCGGCCGTTACGCGCCTCGCGAGCCGGAAGCGGCCCAGATCGTCGCCTCCATCTGGACCGGCCCCGACAATCCTGTCCCGCATACCACCGGCGAGAGTTCGGCGACCACCTGCGGAGACGACGGCAAATCCGACGTCCCGCTGCCACCCGGCAGCGACCAGACGACGCGGATGCCGGCCGGATTCACGCTGCCCGCGGATCCGCGGCAGAAAGCAGCGGTCGGATACGCCGTGGCGCAACTGGGAAAACGGTACGTCTGGGGAGGCAAAGGCCCGGACGTCTTCGACTGCTCCGGCCTCATGCTCGCCGCGTGGGCCACCGCGGGCATCGGTATCCCCGCGTCCACCGTCGGCCAGGTCAAAGCTGGTCACGCCGTCCCCGACCAGTCCCAACTGCAGCCGGGCGATCTGTTGTTCATCCCCGGAGCCCTGGGCACCCCCGCCCAGCCGCGCCATGTCGGCATGTACGTCGGCGCAGGCCTGATCGTCGATGCCTACGACGAGAAGCACGGGGTGATCGTCGAGCACCTCGCCGACTGGTCCGCCCGGATCGCCGCCATCCGCCGGATCGCCGATCCGGCTTCGCCCTCCCCTCCGCCAGGAGGGAGTCAGCACTGATGAACGACCGCTGGTGCCCTTCCCGCACGGGAGGGACGCCATTGTGCCCCGTCACCGCTCCGAACCAGCCGACACCGACCGCGACGTCGTGTTGGTGGCGCTGCTTATCGCCGCAGTGCTCGTCGTCTGCGCAGCAGCCTTCGCGCTGACCGCGGCCGCAGTGCTGACCACTGGGTTCTGCACCGACACCTGGGCCTGGCCGGCACCACCTCGGACGCTCAAGCTCGCCTTGCAGGTCGTCACGGACCCAGTCCACCCGGCGGCGGCTTTGACCCATCCCTGGGACAACGGCATCTCCGGACGCGAACTCGCTTTCTACGCATACGCGATCGCCGTGATCATGGTCCAAGCGAGCCTGATCGTCGGCGTCTCCATCCCAGTCTGGCGCCGATGCGGCCCTGCCCGGCCGGGCCACGCCACCCGGCTGCAGGTCCACCGCACCCTCACGCCCGCTGCCGCACGGCGCAGCGCTGCCTGGACGCGTCCAGACCTCACTCCGGAACAACGCCGCCGTGCCCCGATCACCCAGATCTCCGCGCCGCTGCCACGCGGACCGCATCGAGAACGCTTGGTCGTCTCGTTGGAAACACCGACCGGCACGATCGCGCCGACCCGCTCCGGGAAGTCCCGCACCGATCTCGTCCACAAAGCACTCGACGCACCAGGAGCGTTGTTCGCGTCCACCACCAAGAACGACCTCGCCGAATGGTGCCTGCTGGCCCGATCCCGCCGAGACCGCGGCGGAACGGCCTGGCTGCTGGACATGACCGGAACCACCGACTGGCCCCGCCATGTTCGCTGGAACCCGGTCGGCGGCTGCGACGAACCCGCAGTCGCGTTGCGCCGTGCTGAAACGCTGATCGCGACCTCGGCCCTCGGGATCGAAGATGTCGGCGGGAACGACGCTGTATTTCGCGGCCGGGCAAGGATCGTGCTTCAGGCGTACTTGCTCGCTGCTGCCCGCCACCAACGCGGAATCGACGACCTGATCACTTGGTCGCTGACCAAGCCCGCCGACCAGGAACCCGCCGAGCTGCTGCAGCGCGAATTCCCTTTCCTGGCCTACAACCTGCGCTCGGAAACCGGCATGGTCGCCGAGACCGCCGACGCGGTCTGGATGAGCGTCCGCCGCGCGCTCGAGCCCTTCATGAACCCCGATGTACGTGCGTTCTGCACCCCGGGCAGCGACCCGTTCGACATCGACACCCTCCTCGAAACCGGCGGCAGCGTGTTCGTCATCGCCGGCCAGCACCAGGCCGCGCAAGCCCGCCCCGTACTGAGCGCGTTCGCCGAAGAGTTCCTTACCCGCGTCCAGGAACGCGCCCTGCACCAGGAAAACCGGCGAAACACCCCGCCCGCGACCACGATCCTCGACGAAATCTACGAAGGCACTCCTGTGCCGAGGCTGCCCGGGATCATCTCCGACATCGCCGGCCGCGGCGGGCCCGTCCACTGGTCCGCCCAATCCCGCGGCCAGCTCGACGAACTCTACGGCGAACATGGCCGCAAGACCCTGATCGACAACACGCTGACTCTTTCGGTTTTCCCCGGAATCAAGGACGACCAGACGCTCGAATGGCTCTCCACGATCAGCGGGCAGCACCGGCGTCGCACGTACCAGCACCACTCGGACGGCTTGCTCAGCAGCGGCCGCGCCTCGGTCGGCAGCGAAGACACCCCGACCTACCGCCCCGGCGACATCCGCACCCTCGACCGCGACCGCGTCCTCATCCTGCACGGCAACCTCAAACCGATCCTCGGCCGCACAGTCGACATCACCGAACGCCCCGACTGGCCCCAGATCGAAGCCGACGTCGCCGCCATCCGCACCGGCAACGCACAGCGCGAACTCGACCGAATCCAAGGCCGAGCATGAACACCGACGACGACATCCCGATTCCCGACGATGATCCTCAGCGGAGCGCTGCCGAGATCGCCGCCATGGTCGAACGGCTGTGGTCCGCAGCCCAGTCACACGAAGCCCGCCTCGGCCACCTCCACGACCGCCTCGGCAAACTCGAAGCCGAAGAAGAGTCGAACCCCAACCACGTCGCCCGTTGGCTCACCTTTCCCGCACCACCTGCCGCGGAAGACCCTGAGCACCAAGAGGAATCACCGTTGTTCACGATCGCGTGCTTCGTGCAGTACTACAACGAGGTCTATGTCGGACGCCCCGGCAGCCGTGCCGTCGCGATACCCGACTGCTGGCTCAACCACCCCGGGCTGCTCGCCGAAATAGCGACCCTGACCTACACCTGGCGCGCCGCTCATCTCGGCCGGCACGCGAACGTCCGCGACGCCCAATACTGGCACGACCGGTGGCGGCCCGCGTTCGCTGAACGCCTCGCGACCGAATGGACCCATCCGCACTGTCTTACTGAAACACATAAACCCGTTGGCGCAGGTGATTTGAGGGATCGCTACACCGCCGAAGCGGCTGCAACCGGCACCAGCCCGGAGTGACCGGACAACCCCACTCGCATTTCACAGAGCTGGCAGCAATGCAGGCGCTGATGTCTGATGGTGCCGGCACCGCGATCAGCGTAAGGCGAGCTGTCCCGAAAGCGTGGATGCGGGTTCGGCAAAGCCGCTCTTCTTCCTACAGACTCGCGACGCACAGTGCGCAGAGTACGGATTGGGAGGAGAGAGAGACATGCCGCGTTCAACTCGACTACTCAAGATGCCGTGCCCCTCTTGGACACGAGGCACAGAGACCGCGCCCTACTAGGCGGGGCGCGACAGAAGGTGGTCGCTGAGCTCGATCGTTGCCAGATACCACCAGAAGATCCAGTCGAGAAAGGCCGGGTCGTAGTCGCCTTGCTGTTTGAGGCCCTGGTGGCGTATGGCGAAGTTGTTGGCGATGTCGAAGAGCGCGCCCTCGTCCTTTCTGGGGAGACTGTCCTTGAGGAGTTGACGACGCTGCTCGAGGATGCCGGCCAGTACGAGGATAGCGGACCGCTTGTCGTGCTCGGTTGATCCGCGTGCACGGAACAAGGCAATGCCGTGACGTACCCGGTCGGACGTTCGACCGTGCGGCTGGTTAGCGAGACGATTGACAAGATCGGCTCGGGCGTCGTCGGTGACGGCGACGAGTCGACCGATGTCCTCGCCGTCGTTGGCCAGCCTCAGGCCCAGGTCGCTGCGATCGAGAAGCTGATTGACTCGCCACCTGTAGAGCGCTCGGGCTGGTTCGATCGCGAACTGGGAGTGGTGCCAGCCGCAGCTGTCATAGCTGTGAAACCAGCGAGACCGCGGCCGCGCGACCAGGTCGTGAAGCGCCTCAATCACGTCGAACAAGGCATCCTCGAGATCGAGAAGTTGGGTGGCATCTAGCGGCCAACGCAGGCTCGGGATGCCCAGTATCTGCTGCAGGACATCGGCTCCGTCGACGTAGACCCCGTCCCGGTCGTCGACGCAGATGTCTGGGAATTCCTTGTCGAGGTAGCCATTCGCCCGGAACGAGTCGGCCAGCCGCACAAACTCGCGCGTGACCGCAGGTAGGTCGAGGCGGCTTGGCATGGTCGGGCGTCGCCGCTGCGACCAGTACGGCGTACGTACAGACGCCTCTTTCAGCCGGTATGCATTTTCTATGAGCCGCGAAAGGAACTCCCTCGGATTGCGAGGAACACCGGGGAGAGGGTCGCTACCCCAGACATCGGCAGAGGAACGGCACGCGCGCATCGCGTCGATCGGCGCGGTGCCAGCGAAGGCTTCGGTGAGCAACCACTCGCACTGCTGATCGAAGTCCTGCTCAGCGTGCGAGATCAGTGCCTGACCTTCTTGGACGAGTAGTTCGCGCGGCCACACTAGCTCGAAATCCGCCCCGCTGTACTCGTCAGCTGCTGGCTCAAAACCCCGATCCGAGTCTTGCTGCATCCGTTGCTTGGCCTCAGCTCCTGCCGTATGCAGTCCCACTGCGGTGAGTGCTGCGCGCCTGGCCGGGTACCACCTTTCTGTCCAGGAGATACCGCCGTAAGAGGCGGGCAGGTCAGGGTCGAAACGCTGATAGTTTCGGAGTTCGGGGTCGACGGCGTCCATCACGATCTGGACCGCTGGTTCCAGTTGACACAGCTCATCCTCAAGCTGGCTGATGTCTCGGCCGAAGTCGTCGGCTTCGGGTCGATCGCTGCCGATCGTGTGGATAGTGCGGTAAAGCTCAGTGATTTGCTCGATCTTGGCCACGAACAGCCGAAGCTGCTCAACTGCCCACTGCTGGTCGGCCACAGACCTGTCTCCGATCATCGAACGACCGATTCTAACGCGAGGGTAAAATCCGAAGTGGGGGACACGCGGGATGGCGTAGCCTCGCCGGACTAGCTGGTACACATGCTAGGGCAATCGGCGCGACGGTTGACCATTCAGGCGTGTGGGCGGTATTTGCTGACCGTCCCGGCGGGATGATCTTCGGGGCGGTGGCGCAGTGGCTGCAGATCATCGCAACTTTGAGGTGAAGGCCGATCCAGATAGATCGGCCAAGTCTGAGGAGCGCCTCGTCGTCCGGGTCGAACCCCGTCATTTGCCCACCGTGCAGGTGGCCGAACTGCTGGCGGAGAGGCTGCTCGTGCCGGCTGCGGGCAGGCTGCTGTCCTCGGCGACCACCTTGCCGGCAGTGTCCTTGACGACGCACGAGGCTCCGTTGGGCAGGGTCGACTCGACGGTGAGAGTGAAGCTGCCGCTATGGACGGTCTGTGTTGCGGTACCGCTTGAGACGTCGATGGTTTTCACGGCGGAACCGCTCTCGTACCAGTTTGCGGAGATGCTGCCGTAGACGGTGACCTGGTAGTTCGCGGGGCCGGGCCGCTATTCGCACGGATGAGCAGGACAACTCCGGCCACGACGGCGAGGACGACGGCCGCGATCATCGCGATGACGGGGTTGGCGAGTGCGGGTTTGTCGGCAGTCTGGGCCATGGCATGAGTACCCCTTCGGCGTGGATCTGGGAGTGAGTCGTCTGTCCTGCTGCGTTTGTTACCGGCGCGTCCGAATCGCGGCTTTGCATCGATCTGCGGATTGACTCGGATTCGGGCCGGCCGCGTCCGCCGGAATTTCGTCGCCGGCTCGGGACGTACCTGACTTGGCACACCCAACCAAACGCATGTCTCGGGTCTTGGTCTGAGATCAACCGGGAGGGCGGCGCCTCCGACGAAGCACAGACGGTGATCCGGTGCTTTGCCAACCGGCGGCCCAGTTCCGGCTGGCTGGCACGTGTGGCGTGCTGGATGCGGCGGCTCTGTTGCGGGTTGCCGACTCGGAGAACGCAGAGCAGTTACAGACGCTCGTCGTCGGCGGCTTCGGCACGGTGGAGCCTGCCGTCTGGCTCCCGAACCCATCGGACGCGGTTCGCGTCGGTGAAGGCGAACCTGATCGAGGCCATGCTGATGATCATCAGCATGGCCTCGACTGAGCAGCGCTCATCAAGCAAGATCGGGGTGATGCCATGAGGGGGATCGTCGAGTCCGCTGTCCATCAGTTCGGCTCGGAGGAGACGCTGTTCTTTCGCCAAGGCTGCTTCGAGGATCCCGTGGAACGTCTCGGGATTTCGGTCGAAGTCTTCGGGGATCACAGTCGGTCGCAGCATCAGTTGGGTTTCGTTGTACTGGACCGGGCCGTTCGGGTACGTCACCGTCGCCTCGGCGTTGTAGATCGGCATGCCCCCGCCGTTGACGTATCTCAGCATGAAGCGGACGAAGGTGCGGGGACGCTGCCCTGCTAGGCTGGCAGCCCGCGGAAGTTGTTCGACCTCAGTCTGTTCGACCCAGATCGCGACCTTTGACGCGAGTTCGCGCTCTTGCTTGGCCTTCGCGTCCCGGTCGCTTCTCCGCCATCCCTCGACGGCGACCCATACTGCCGCCGCAGCAGCGGCGGCAGAGCCAATGCCTCCGATCCATCCTCCCCAGGCTGCCCACCAGTTCGAGTCACGCCGCGTGGTGATGCCGATGTCGAGCAGCACGAGAAAGCCGACAGCACTGAGAAAAGCGGCGAACATGCCGCGTTGTCCGAGCCGCACAATGGTCAGTCGCCCGATGGCCGCTGATCGTTTCGGCGGTCGCATGATCACGTGAATAGCTGGTCCAAAGACATCTGGTCGCGGTGCGTGCAGTAGGGCGATCGCCGTGTTCTCGGCCTGCGTATGGTGCCGGGTGGATAAGACGAGGTCCGGGCCGGACCCTTCGACCACGGGCTCGGGGTGCGGGCCGCGGCCGGCGCTTCGTAAAGGCACCGGCTGTAACACCGGCGCGGGTTCTGGAGATCCAGCGTGCATGGTGGTTTCGCGGCTCAGCGACGAGCAAATCTCACGAGCGTTCGGTGAAATTTTTGGCAAGGTTTCCGAGATCATGAAGTGGTCTGAACGGGCCAAGGGGTTGAGTCCGGTACCGGGCAGTCCGCTGTCCGGTGACGACAGGATTTCGTTCCCATATCAAGTATCTCATGGTGTTCGAGGCAGTCTGGCAATCGCGACAGAGCATATCGACGCGCTCAACAAGCTGGTTTCCGTTTCGGAAGTGCTGCACCCGAGCGCCCCTTTCACTCTCGTGCGAGGAGCCATCGAGGCGGCGTCCGCTGCCTTGTGGATGTTGACTCCGAAGCAACGAAGCGAACGAGTCCTGCGAAGACTGCGGTTTTTGGCTAAAGACCTGTACCTGAACAGCGCAGTTCTAGTCGAACTCGGCGTCAAGAACCCTCCGTCGGTGACTGAACGAACCGAGAAGCTTTTGGCCATCGCCAGGCGTGCCAGCGGAGACACGGACGTGAAGTTGACTCGTCCGACGAGTACAGAGATCGTTCGGGAAGCGAGTTCAGCCAGTCAGTCGTCACTGAATGTGCTGGCGGCATGGCAAGTGTGTTCAGGGTTTGCGCACGGGATGCCGTGGGCGGGGCTGGGAATGCTTGAAAAAGAGCAATCTGAGACTGACGACGAACGGGTGGTTTCATTGCGCCTAAGTAGCTCGCTGGATCGCGTCTTGTGGGCGACTCGCGCAGCGATGGACGTAATCGAAAAAGCTCATGCTGAGTGCGTTCGAATGTCCCAAGACTACATCGTGGTTGCATGACCTCTGTCTTGCTGCTCGCAGCACCTTCGCTCGGCGGGGCACTCCCGGATCGCTGTGTATCGAGCGCAGCGTGGTACGTATGAACCCCCACATAAGGTTGGGTGAGCTTCTCATCATCCGCAGGGCGAGTATGCCTACGCGGGGCCGGTGCCCGTTAGGGCAAACACTGCACCGGCCCCGGTCCGCCTGGCGCATAGGCGGATCGTTCCGTGCCTCAGGGAGGAACGACACGGAAGAGGCGAAGGGACTAGGCCGGTCTGCGCAGGCTGGTTCGGTGCTTTGCCCCGTACTTGTCCATGAGCAGGCGTGAGTCCGTGTTGGACAGCGCGACGTTGTCCAGCTCTTCGAGCACGTCACTGTAGTTTCCGTCGTCAGGCATGAAAACTGCTGCACCATGGCTCGGAAGGTGGACGACGGGTCCGCTGTTGGTGCGGTAGAGCGTAAACGCGCCCATTAGCCCGGGATGCCGGCCGGTACCTGTCGGGACGATGCGGACCCGGACCGACGAGGTCGGTGCGGCCAGGCTGGTGAGGAAGCCGAACTGCCGGGAGACAGTTGCGAACGATCCGGTCATGTGGGCGAATGCGGCTTCGCCGACGTATGCCGTGAACGGCTTGGACTGGATGAGCTCTCGGTGCTCTGCGCCGAGTTCTCCGACGAAGTGGACTTCAGCCTCCGACCTGCCTGCGGCGATTAGCGCTTCGCGTGCGTAGTCGTCGCTCTGCACGAGGTCGGGAATGAACAGCGGATGCCAGTCGGCGACGGAGGTGGCGGTCGTCCCGCAGTCGGCGAGCATCGCGTAACGGTCGTAGTCATGGTGTTGCCCCAAGATGACGACCTCGGACGCGGTCATTCTTGCCAGCGCGAGAATGCGGCGCTTGTCGTCGCCGTCGACACCGAGCGTGCCGAGAATGTAGGCGACGTCAATTTCCGGCGCGGCGCGCAGGCCCAGTTCCCAGCCGGACAGACTCGCTGGCCGGACCCCGATTCGTCGGGCAAGCTCGTTGAGACCCCATGACGCGCGTTCCCGTGCGGCACGCAACGCCGCTCCGAGCAGCGTGACGCGCGTGCTCACCGCCATCGGCCCTTTGCTGGCTTTCATGGCAATTCAGCCTTTGCTGCTGTCATCGTCGGTCCGGCCGTTCATCGCTTCCGCCTCCGCTTCGACTTCGCGGGCCGCTTCGGGACGCTCCAGCCCAACTGTTCGCGGTATGCCGCGTCGCACGGCAGGCACTGCGTTGGTATGCAACGCGCGCCACGTTGTTCGTGCGGCGCGAACGCAGCGGCAGCTTTCAGGCCGCAGAGCATGGTGATGTGTTCCCCAGGCGCGGGGACGCTTGTGAGGCGCGCGCGGTGCCATACGCCGTCGACGACCGGGCGGACATGTTCGAGGTAGATGAAGATCAAAGCTGCCATTGGCGACCGCCCCTCTCGTGTTCCGGCGGTCGCGCAACAGGCCTCACGACTCGTGATGCGGCGTTATGATCACGAAGCAGCGCGCAGAACGGGCCGGAAGTACGCTTGCGGCCCAACGGAAACAGCCAGACCTGGAGTCTCCATGAGCAGATCAGCAGGAACACCGCTACCTCCTCCATGCGACCTGCGGCGGTTTTGCTGTGCTGGTTACAGAAAACTCCACTGTGGAGGACGTCGACACCGCACTTGCGGGACTCTTGAGGACGGCTTGGCGGGCTGAAACGTCCCCTGGGACGTTTCCAAACGTGCTAGCCCGGAGGAAGGAATCTATGGCGAACGATCGGCTTCGCACCGCCATGCTGGCGGCGAACCTGACCATCGAAAAGCTGGCTGAGCGGGTCGACGCGCACCCGAAGACCGCAGAACGGTGGATCCGGGACGAGGTGGTTCCGCATCGGACGACCAGGCACCGGATTCTCACCGTGCTGGGGGTCGGAGAAGCGGAGATCTGGCCGTCCCTCAACGGCGGAGCCCAGCCGGCCCCCTCCCAAACCGAGTTCGTCCATCTCTACCCGTCCCGCTCGGCCATCACCGGAGCTGGCTGGCAAGAACTGCTGGCGGGCGTCGAGAAGCAGATGGACGTGCTGGTGTTCTCCGGGGTATTTCTGGTGGAACAGTACGACCTGGTGCCGATGATCCAGAAGAAGGTCCAGGTTGGCGTTCGTTTCCGACTGCTCGTCGGAGACGAGGAATCAGAAGCTGTCCTGCAACGCGCAATCGACGAAGGCACGCCCGTCGGCCTTGAGGGGCGCATACAGCTGATGCGCCGATATCTGGACGAGGTCGCCGACCTTGACGGTGTCGAAGTTCGTACGCACGGCACAACTCTGTACAACTCGCTGTACCGCTTCGATGACCAACTCCTGGTCAATCCGCACGTGTACGGAGCTCTCGCCGGGCAGAGTCCTGTACTGCATTTCAAGCGTCACCCGAACGGAACTGTGTGGGATCATTACCTGAAGTCGTTCGAGCAGGTGTGGCGATCTGCAAAACCGGAGCACGGGGGAGAGGTAAGTCATGGCCAGGATCGATTACGTTGACGACCCTGCAGCACCAGTGGCCAACAGCGTAGTCCCGTCGGTCACCGCGGTGATACGCAACGATCGAGGCGAGATCCTGCTGATCCACAAGGTCGACAACGATTTGTGGGCGCTGCCAGGTGGTGGGCACGACATCGGGGAGACCATCACGCAAACCGCCGTGCGCGAGGTGAAGGAGGAGACCGGACTGGACATCGAAATCATGCGGCTCACCGGCACGTACACGAACCCGCGGCATGTGATGGCCTACGACGACGGCGAGGTCCGCCAGCAGTTTTCGCTGTGCTTCGAGGGCTGGGTGATCGGCGGCGAGCTCTGCGAAGACGGAGTGGAGACCAAGGAGGTCCGGTGGGTCGACCCGTCGCGGCTTGAGGGTCTGAACATGCATCCTTCGATGAGGATGCGGATCGCGCACGCCTTGGCCCGTGGCAGGCAACAGCCTTACTTGGGCTGAGCCGCGTCTAGTCGGCTTTGCGTGCGTTCGACGGCGGCGCGCATCACGGGTGCGGCGACGAGCCAGGCCCGGTGGACCGGATCGGATGCGGGATACCGGGAGAGGATTTCCGAGATTCTCTCGTTGAAGGAAACTCGCTCGCCGCCCGGGCCGACTGTCAGATCGGCGGTCACGAGCGCGTCCAGAAGCGCGGTGTCCCGGAAGGGGAACTCGGCGAGCTGGTTAGCCATGCCGCGCTGCTCCGCTTCGAACCTCGCTCCGGAGTGGTGCGCGACGAGGTTGACGACCACGTCGGACCAGCCGTTTGTCTTGAGATACCTCGCGCCGTCCAGCGGGTGGAACCTGGTGTGTCCGATCTCCGGCGAGTAACCAATGTCGTGAAGCCAAGCAGCGCCAACGAGCGTCGCTTGTTCAGACTCGGAGACCGCGCCGCCGAGCTCCCGTGCACGGTCGGCGACGGCTTGTACGTGGTCCCACCGCCGCCCGAGAGGCTTGACGAACCTCTCGCTGACCTGCCGTGCTTCCGACACCGACTCCATGGCCCTCAACGCTACCGGTCGGCTGGGTTCGTTCGCTTGCCGCGCCGGGACGGACCGGTCAGATCTTTCATCGGCTCCGATTCTGCCATTGCTGGCTCTGAGCGTTTCTCGCAAGCGTCAAGCTGAATGCCCCGGATTTGCGCTCGATCCTCCGCGCCTACTGCCCGTCCGATCGCGGTGAGGAAGGGAGCGCAATCACCAGTTCGAGACGACCTCCAGACCGTGGGTCCTACTCGACCCGGAGGACGTACTGCCAAGCGCAGTGCGGATGTTTACTCGGTAGACCGCGATGGCCTCCTGACTTATCGCGGCGGCGGAAGCAACGCTGGTGGCGGCGGTTTCGGCTTCATCGAGCAGGCCGACTTCTCCGGTCGCGTGCCCGAGTTGTGCGGCGGTACAGGGCGGACGCTGCCGACCCTCGTACCGCCTCTCCGATCGAACCGAGCGCCTGAGAGGGACCGCACTGCCTGCGTCGGTGCCGGATCGCGCATCTGGCACCCCGCTATCGTCCCCGGCGTCACCATCGGCGCGCACGAGCTTGTCGCGCTAGGTGCCCTCGTCGTCCGCGAAGTCCCAAGCCCACGCGCTCGTCGCCGGCAACCCCACTCGCCATGTGGCTGGGTGTGCCGCTGCGCCGCCACCCTCGACGACACCCCACCTGCCCGCGACCCGGCTGCGGCGGCCGTTACAGCATGACCGGCGACCGGTTGCAGTCCGTGGGCGACGTCGTGACACGCGTGTGAACGGCCCACCGCCGTAACGGTCGTGCCAGGCGTGGGTAGGCCCGCCCGGCACGACCCAGGCACAACCGCTCTCGCCGCAAGAGCACTACGCGCCGAGGGAAATGGTTGCCGGAGCCGGAATGATCATCCGCGACCCGAACGACCGCGTCCTGCTGGTGCACACCACCGATGGCAACCCGGCTCTGGGGATCCCCTGCGGCGGCCTCGAGCCCGGCGAGCACCCCGAGCACGCCGTCGCCCACGAGGTCGCCGAAGAAGCCCACGAGGTCGCTGAAGAAGTCGGCCTCGACCTCGCGTCCGGCTCGTTGCGCGCGGTCGACCTCGTTCCTTACGCCCTGCCCGACTGGCATGCCGCGCTGCTCGCCACCTGCTTCTTCGACGGCGGTGCCCGGATCAGGCCCGGCCTCGCTGAAATCGACGAGACTCGATTCTGCGGCCCCCGCCGAGTGCCCCGGTTGCGCTTCGTCGCCTACATCGCCGACTGCGCTGGCAACCCCGGCTCGCGCGCCGACCTGCGCTCCGGCCTGAACTGTCCCGTCGAGCGGGCCGACCGGCTGCACAAATACCTCGCGCCCTGGCCCAGGCCGGGCATGCCCCACACAGAAGCCGTCCAGTACACCGTCGCGTCCCTCATCGCGCACAAGCCCGACGGCGCTATCCCCGCCCACTCGCCGGGAAACATCGGCGCGTCCCTCGCCCGGTGCACTGCGCTCGCGGCCGGCACCCGCGAGACCACAATGCACCTGCTGGCCCGCCAGTCGCCCGCCCAGCTGTGCCGGATGCTGACCCGCGTCGTCGTGCAGCTGCGCAACACGGACACCCCCGTCGACTTCGCCGTGCTCCTCGACGACGCCGCCGACTGGCCCCGCCGCGGCAACGAGGTCCGCACCCGCTGGCTGCAGTCCTTCTACCGCGCCGAAGACCCCGTCCGGAACACCTGACCGCACACGACCGCAGTTCTCCAGCACAGCCACACCGCGCACGTCGGAAGGACTTTCCCAGATGTACCTCGACATCCACGCCCTGCACACCCTGCCCTACTCGAACGTCAACCGCGACGGCCTCAACTCGCCCAAGGGATGCGTCTACGGAGGCACGCCGAGGATCCGGGTGTCGTCCCAGTCGTGGAAACGCGCCGCCCGGCTCCACGTCGAGCACCAGCTGGACACTCCCACCCGCCGCACCCGCCAGATCGCCAAGGAGGTGCGAGGCCGGCTGCGCGAACGCGGCTGGGACGAGGACGACGCGCGCCGCGGCGGCCGCGCGGTGGTCCAGGCCTACGGCCTGGTGCCCGACGACGATAACGGCAAGGATCAGACCAGCGTGCTGCTGTGGATCCCCGCGGCCCCGGATCGCTGCTGACCCCGGATGCGATGGGCGGTGCCGCGATCCCGGCGACGGGTCGGGCTGTGGTCGCGGTGGGGGTCAAACCGGGGCAGTTCCCGCCTGAACTCGTCGCCGGGTCGCCGGTGACCGTCGTCGTCACTGCCGCCACCGCGGCGGGAACCTCGAGCACGACCGCGCAAGGTCAAGGGCCGGGAACTTCGTGGCGGGCCACGGTCGTCGGTGTGTCCCCGGCGGGCACGGATCAGACGACCGTGGTGTCGCTGGACGTCGACGCCACCGGCGGGTCACAGCTGGCGCAGGTTCCGTCCGGGCAGCTCGCGCTGGTGATGCAACCTGCGGGGGGCCGCTGATGCTCATCGCCTTGTGTTCGGTGAAGGGCTCTCCGGGAGTGACCACCCTGGCCGTCGCGCTGGCCGTGCAGTGGCCGCAAGCTGAACGCACCCGCCGGCTGGTCGCCGAGGTCGACCCCGCCGGAGGCGATCTGGCGATGCGCTTCGGTCTGCCGGCCACACCCGGGCTGGTCAGCCTCGCCGCCGCCGCCCGCCGCACCTGCGATCCTGCCTTGATCTGGGAACACACCCAGTCGTTGCCCAGCGGTGTCTGCGTGTTGGTCGCCCCGCCCGGTGCCGCGCACGCGCGCGCCGCGCTGTCGATCCTGACCACCGTTCCGAACGGGCCGCTGGTGCCCGCCGTAGCCCGCGTCCCGGGCGTGGTGGTGCTGGCCGATTGCGGACGCGTCGACCCGGGTTCTCTCGCCGAGGCGGTCGCGCGGCGCGCCGACGCCCTGGTTCTGGTGACCGGAACGCAGGGAGACGAAATCGCCCACACCGCAGCGCGCCTTGGCGAGCTGGCGCGCTGGACCCCGCGGCCGAGCCTGCTGATCACCGGCGACGGCTACCCAACCGCCGATGTCGAGCGCGAGCTGGGCGTCCCGACGATCGGCCGCATCCCGCACGACCCGACCGCTGCCTCCGCGTTGACCGACCACCGGCCGCTGGCCCGCCGCCGCGGCAACCACGGCCTCGCCCGCCACGCCGCGGCCCTCGCCCGCACCCTGGCCGGACCCGCAGCCCCTGCAGCTGCACCGCCGGCGACCGCACTGGCGGTACCTGTGCAGCAGGTGCGCCATCAGCCGGGCGGCGTGGTCATCGCCCCGCCCGGTTACCAGCCGCTCCCGCTGAGACCGGGACCCGTGCCGCCGCGGGTCAGCGACTCGCAGCGCAACGGCCATCAGCCCAGCGCCGCAGGGAAGGAGCCACGCGGATGACCCGCACCGACTACCCGGCAGGGCCTGCCGTCGCGACGGGCGGCCCGGACGAACCCGAGCGGCGATTGCGCGCCCGGCTCCGGCAGGCGCTGAGCACGGACCTGCCCGGCCGGGTCGAAGCCGCTACTCGCACCAGTGGCGGGCCTTTGAGCCTGGCAGGTCGCCGCGACATCGGCCGCGAAGTCCTCGACACCGCGGTCGCCGTGCACAGCGAGGCCGAACTTCTCGCCGGACGCGCGCTGGTGGGCTCGGCTGCCGAGCAGCGGGTGGTCGAGCAGGTTTTGGACGAGGTGTTCGGGCTCGGCGGCCTGCAACCGCTGCTGGCTGATCCGTTGGTGGAGACGATCGCGGTCAACCGCTATGACCGGGTGTTCGTCCAGTACAGCGACGGCCGTCGCGCCCGGGTCGCCCCCGTGGCGGCGTCCGACGAGGAACTCACCGACCTGATCCGCACGCTCGCGGCCCGCGCGTCGTCGGAGGAGCGGCGGTTCGACCGTGGCAGCCCAGCGTTGAACCTGCAGTTGCCGGGTGGGGAACGGCTTTTCGCGGTGCTGGGGCTGACTGCGGGCGGGGTGACGGCGTGCACGATCCGCCGGCACGGCTGCCTCACCGCCACGCTCGCCCAGTTGCGCCGCCGCGGAACCCTCGACGTCGGGCTGGAGCGGTTTCTGCGCGCGCTGGTGCGGGCTCGCAAGAACGTGCTGATCACCGGCGGCACCGGTGCCGGGAAAACCACACTGCTGCGCGGTCTGGCCTCGGAAATGGATCCGCTGGAGCGGATCGTCACCGTGGAGGACGCCTTCGAACTCGGCCTCGGGCTCGATCCCGAACTGCATGCCGATGTCACCGCGCTGCGGGCCGCGAGCCCAACGTCGAGGGCGAGGGTGCGATCGACCAGGCCGAACTGGTCCGGTGGGGGCTGCGGATGTCTCCGGACCGGGTCATCGTCGGCGAGATCCGCGGGGCCGAGGTCATCCCGATGTGCGGGCGCGGGGGTGCTGACCGGGGTCGTGACCGGCTGGATCGTCGGCGCTGTGCTGGCCGCTGCGGCGGCGTGGTTCCTTCCCCGGCTGGTCGGCCCGGACCGCACCCACCGGCGGCGGGTCGCCCGGATCGAAGCGATCGCGTCGTGGACGGAGATGCTGCGCGACGTGCTGTCCGCCGCGGCGGGGCTCGAGCAAGCCGTCCTCGCCACCGCCCCGCTCGCGCCCGCGGCTATCCGCGGCGAGGTCGCCACGCTGGCCGCGAGGCTGGAAAGCGGGCAGCGCCTCGCGCCCGCGCTCCGCGCCCTCGCGCGCGAGCTCGACGACCCCACCGCGGATCTGGTTCTCGCCGCGCTCGTGCTCGCGGCCGAGCGGCAGGCTCACCAGCTCGGCGACCTGCTCGGCTCGCTGGCCGCCACCGCCCGCGGTCAGGCCGCGATGCGGATGCGGGTGGAGACCGGGCGGGCCCGGACCCGCACGTCGGTGCGGGTCATCGTCGCCACCACGCTGGCCTTCGCCGCCGGGGTCGTGCTGTTCAACCGCGCCTACCTCGACGTCTACGACACCGCCACCGGCCAGGCCGTCCTGCTGCTCATCGGCGCCCTTTTCGCCGCCGGGTTCGCCTGGCTCGCCCGGATCGCCACCAGCGGGAGGCCGGCCGGGGTGCTGGCCCTCGACGCCCCGGACATGACCGCAGCGCCGGACGGAGACGCCGCGACGACCGGCGGAGGCGAGCGCTCGTGATCCCCGCTCTGCTGTTCGGAGCCGGTGCCGGTACCGGTCTGTGGCTGCTGCTGACCTGGGCCCTGCCGCCGGCGCCGGCGCTGAGCGACCAGCTCGCCCAGATCAGCTCGCGACCGCCCGACCCGCTGATCGTCCTCGCGGCGGACGCCGCCTGGGTGCGCCGCTGGGGCCGGGTGTTCGTGCCCGGCCTGCGGAAGATCGGCCTGCCCGGCGCGAAGATCGAGGCTGACCTGCGGGTCACCGGCCGCGGCGTCGACACCCACTTGGCCTCGAAAGGCGTGCTCACGGAGGCCGGGCTGCTGGTGCCGTGGCTGCTGCAAGCCGCGCTCGCCCTGGGCGGGCTGTCTCTCGGTGTCGACGTGCCGCTGCTGGCCGGGCTCGTGCTCGCCGCCCTCGGCTTCCTGACCCCGGACCTCGACGTCAGAGCCAAAGCCACACAGCGGCGGCGCGAATTCCGCGACGCGCTCTCGGCATTCCTGGACCTGGTGTGGATCACGCTCGCGGGCGGCGCTGGCGTCGAGGCTGCACTCGGCGACGCCGCGGCCGTCGGCACAGGGCCCGCGTTCGACAAGATCCGCCGCGCGCTGTACGCCGCGCAGCTGACCCGCACCACCCCGTGGACCACCCTGCGCCAGCTCGGCGAGGAACTCGACATCGCCGAGCTGTCCGAGCTCGCGACCTCGATTTCCCTGGCCGGGACCGAAGGCACCCGGGTGCGCGCCTCACTGGCGGCGAAGGCGCAGGCCTTGCGGACCCATCAGGTCGCCGAGGCCGAAACCGACGCGCAGGCCGCGACCGAACGCATGGCGCTGCCGGTGACGCTGCTGTTCCTCGGCTTCCTCGGATTCATCGCCTACCCCGCCGTGATCCAAGTCCTCAACGGACTCTAGCTCTCCCCTCGCCCCGTCACTAGCGAAAGGCATTGCACCGCAACGGAAAGAAGGCACCACCATGTTGTACTACGTTCGCACCCTCCGGGAGCTGACGCGTGCGCGGATCGCGCTGCTGCGCGCCGACCCGGAACGCGGGGAAATCACCACCACCGTGATCGTCACCGCCCTGATGGCCATCGCCGCGATCGCCATCATCGCGATCATCGTGGCGAAACTGACCGAGAAGGCGAACTCGATCAACCTCGGGCTCGGCTGACGATGCCCGCCCGCCCAGCCCGCACCCGCGCCGGAGCCGCTGTCGAGTGTGCACGGGGTGCGTTGCGGGGCGACCGGGGCGAGGCCACAGTCGAGCTGGTCGTCGCGACGCCGTTGCTGCTGCTGACGTTGCTGGCGATCATCCAGTTCGCCGTGTGGTCGCACGCCACCCACGTCGCCCAGGCCGCAGCATCCCAGGCCTTGGCCACTGCCCGTGCCCAGCACGGCACCGCCGCCGCGGGACGCGCCGCCGGGCAACGGCTGCTGGCCGACCTCGCCGCCGGGCCCCTGCGCGACCCAGGCCTCGCCGTGTCGCGCGGCGCGGACTCGGCGTCGGCGAGCGTCCGCGGCGAGGCCGCCGCGGTCCTGCCCGGCGTGCACCTGCCCGTGCACGCCGAAGCCGCCGGCCCGGTCGAGCGCTTCGTGCCCGACACCGCACCGTGAATTCCCTTGCCGCATCGGCGATCCCGGCATTTTGGCGAAAGGACACTTCGATGACGCACCACAATCCGTCCCCGGCGGCGACGCCGGTGCGCGCGGCGACCTTCGCCGACGGCCCGGACTCGATGCTGCTGAACCCGCACGTGCGTCCGTCGCGGTGGCGCGCCGAACGAGTCCGCGCGGCGCTGCATCCGCGAGTGGTGATCGGTGTGCTGGGCGGCATTGCCCTGGCGGTCGTCGCGGTGATCTCGGCGCTGGGTGCTGCCGTGGTCTGCGCCGCAGTCCTCACCGCAGGGATAGGCGCGATCATCGGCTGGGAGCGCGCCGCGGGGATGCTCGCCGAGCACGGCCACGCCGCGTCGGCCGCGTGCCGGATGGAACGCCGGCGGGGCGAGTTCTTCTTCCGCAGCCGCGATTTCACCGGCCTCGGCACCGCCGGCGCCGAGGTCCGGGTCTTGATCGCGGGCGTGGACGAGCTGCACCGCAGCCCGGCCCGAACCTGGATCGACCCCGGCATCCCGCACGAGGTGCACCGCATCGTGTGGCAGGCGCTGGAATTCCTCGACCGCACCCGCGCGGCCCGGAGCCTGGCCGACGACCTCACCGCCGACCCCGCGGCCGCCGGGCTGGGCGCAGCGGCGAGGTCGTCCGTCGCCGAGATCGACCGCGCCCTCGACGAGGTCGCCCGGCACGTGCACGGCTGTCTCGTGCTGACCAGGGCCTGGGAAACGAAACTCCGCCACGCCGAGCTGGCCGCGCGCACCGACGCCGTCCTCGCCGCGCTGCCCGGAAGCGACGTCGCCCGCTGCCTCCCGCAGGCCGCGGAAGCCTTGCCGCAGACCGTGTTCGCCTACATCACCGCCGCCCGCGACACCGTCGGTGCCGGGGAATTCCCGTGGGAGCAGCCGGCCTCGTCCTGGCCGCGCCCCGGTCGCGGCGGCGGGGCCGCGCGGTGACCCGGCCCGCGCCCGGTGCGTCGGCACGGGCACGGCGGTGGTGGGCCGCCGAACGCGGCTCGGTGACCGCCGAAGCCGTGCTGGTCACCCCGCTGCTGGTCATGCTGCTGGTGTTGCTGGCGGTGGTGGTGCACCGCGGCGTCGACGCCCGGCTGCGGCTGGACGACGCCGCGCACCAGGCCGCCCGGGCAGCCACCCTGCAACGCAGCCCGGCGGCGGCGACCGCCGCCGCCCGCGATACCGCCGGGGCCGCTCGGGCGCGGGCGGGGCTGGCGTGCCGGGGCGTCACCGTGACGATGTCGGGCACGCTCGCGCCCGCGTCGGCGGTGACCGTGCGGGTGCGCTGCACCGTGGACTTCGGCCAAGCGCTTCTGCTCGGCGTGCCCGGCGGGAAAACTCTGGAATCGACGGCCAGCGAAGTCGTCGACGCCTACCTGTCCTGGCACGAGCCCGGAGCCTCCCGATGAGCGGCTCAGCCGACGAGCGCCGGCTCGGCGACGCACGCGCGGACCTGGGCGCCGGTCAGCGTGCGGTGCTCGATCAGCGCCTCGGCGACACGGCCGATGTCCTGCCAGTGCGCGTCGATCAGGTTCTGCGCGGTGCCGGACCACAGGTCGGGGCCGCGGGAGTCGAGTCCGTAGGCGCGGCGGGCGTCGGCGATCACGGCCAGGTCGTCGTGCCCGCCGTGCAGGTAGGCGTCGAGCCGGACATCGTCGGCCGTCACGTCCTCGAGGGCGCGCTCGACGGCGCTGGTCGTGTCGAACACGTGCCGGGCCTGGGCCAGCGGGCCGGCGTGCGCGACGACCGCCAGCGCCGACAAATCTGCCCGGCGGGGCCGTACCGCGGTGAACCCCAGACGGCCGATCCCGCGCGGGCGCAGCGTGACGTAGCGCAGCGACCGGCCCTGCAGCAGGTAGACGACCGCGTGCCCGGCCTCGTGCCACGCCGTCGCGCGATCCTCCGCCGCCCCAGGCGGTTCCGGCTTCTCGAGAGCGGCCACGTCGTTCATTCTCCCCGCGCCGCCCGGCCGCGGCGCGGCGGCATGCCCGCGGCGGCGCGGCACCGCAGGCCGCGATGGCGGCCGGTTGAGTGGTGGCGGGCCGAGGAGGGCCGCGTCACCGCGTTCGTGCTCGCCCTGCTGCTTGGGCTGCTCGCCCTGACCGGCCTGAGCCTGGACGGCGGCCTCGCCCTGGCGAGCAAGGTCTGCGCCGGCGGACAGGCCGAGTCCGCCGCCCGCGCCGGTGCCCAAGCCCTCGACCTCGCCGCCTACCGCGCCACCGGCACAGTCCGGCTCGACCCGGGGCGGGCGCGGGAGCTGGCGCAGCGGTACCTGGCCGCCGCCGGCGCCACCGGCACGGTGCAGGTCGCCGGGGACACGGTGACCGTCGAGGTCACCGCCGCCTACCGCACCCAGCTGCTGTCGCTGGCCGGGATCGACGAAATCCGCACCCACGGGCGGGGCTCCGCCCACCCGCAGCGCGGGGTCACCGCCGTCGAGCCCTGACCCCACAGCCCTGCATGTCACGAAAGGGAGAACGCATGGTCGCCTTGGACGACGAGATCGACGACCGCCTGGAAGAAAAAGACTCCGCGCGCAGCGCCCGCCGCCGCAAGGCCGCGCGCACCGTCGGGGACCTGGCCCGCCGGCACGCCGACCTCGCCAGGAAACTCGCAGGCCTGGAAGGCGCGCTGGGCGAGGTCCTGACCGCGGCCGGCGACGTCATCGACGTGCCGGAACTGGCCGAGGTCACCGATGTCCCGGCCGCGGACCTCGCCCGCTGGCGCGACCAGGCCGCCAAACCCGCGCGCAGCAAACGACACCGCACCGGCGCGAGGACAAACTCCGGCGGCACAGGTTCGCGGGCGAGCACAACGCCGCGTGCCGCGCGACCCGCCTCGGCCGCACCGCCCGCACCGGATTCGGCCGCGCCGGACACTTACGGCAACGGCCTGGCAGCCGCGGCGGGCAGCTGATGCTGGCGCCGTCCGGGCGCACGGCGCTCGCGCGTGTGGCGCGGCTGCTGGGACGGGCGGCGCGCGGACTGCTCGCCGCCGGGCTGCTGGCCGCGCTCGCGGCCGGGGCGCCGTGCGCCCTGGTCTACGGGGTCGGCTGGCCGTTGCCGGACCATCTGCCGAGCCCTAGCGAGGTCGGCGCCGTGCTGATGGCACCGATGTCGAGCAGCGTCCTGCTCGACGCGCTGGCGTGCGGCGGGTGGCTGCTGTGGCTGGTGTTCGTCCTCGACGTCGCGGCCTGCGCCGCCGACGTCGCCCGCGGCGCGCGGCGTCCGCACCTGCGGGGCCGGGCGGGGCCGGTGCGGCGTGTCGCAGCCGTGCTCGTCGGCACCCTGCTGCTGGCCGTGCTGGGCCGCACCGCCACCGCCGCGCCGCTCGTCCCCGCCGCCGCGGCACGCACCGACGGCCCGGCGCCGGCAGCCGCGACCGTCCCCGCGTCGGCCGCAGCGCCTGCCGACGCGCACCGCCCGGCGTCGCCGCACGCGCCCGGGCCCGGGACCGAGCGGGTCCGGTCTCCGCATGACGGGGTGCACGATTCCCTGTGGCGGATCGCGCAGCGCTGCCTGGGCGGAGGGCGACCGGTGGCCGGAGATCTGGGCCCTCAACCACGGCAGCGCCCAACCCGGCGGACGGACGCTGACCGACCCGAACCGGATCCGCCCCGGCGACACCCTCCGCCTCCCCGCGATCAGCCCGCCGCCCGCCCCGCCGAAGCCGCCCCAGCCTCAGCCCGCGGCACCGCCGCCCGCGGCCGGACACCCGCCCCCAGCACCGGACACGGCCGCGCCGCCGCATGCGGACCCCGCCCCGCCTGCGCCGCCCGCGTCTCCGTCACCAGTCCGTCGCGGTGCGGGCGAACCGGCCGGGGGAGCGGTGACGTGGGGCGGCGACGAGGTGTTCGTCGGGCTCGGTGTGGCCGCGGCGGTCAGCGCCCTGCTCGTGCTCGCGCGACGGCGACGCCAGGCGCGCTACCGGCCCGGCAGCGGACGCCGCGACGACGACCCGCCGGTCGCACCGGCGGTGTACCAGCTGCGCCTGGCCCACCTGCACGCCCGCCACCACGACGAAGACGCCGACCTGGCCGCCGACACCGACCCCGCCGGTCAGACCGGCTCGCACGACCGCCGCTGCGCACCCGCCCCGACCCGACCCGCACCGCAGCCGGACCCGCTCGCGGGTGAGGGCTCGATGCGGGTGTTCACGCCTCGCGTTCGCCGTGTCATCGGCGCCGCTGCGGGCACCGGGCCCGCAACGCCGCCGTCCGTGCTCGACATCGCCCTCGACACCACCGTCGCCGGCACGAGCCGCGACACCCCGGCCGCGGACGAGGGCGCCCGGATCGCGCTCGACCTGGCCCGCGTGCACGGGCTCGGACTGGTCGGGCCCGGCGGCTACGCCGCGGCCCGCGCCCTGCTGCTGTCCGTGCTCACCGCCGCACCCGAGCACGGCCCGGCACCGACGGTGCTCGTGCCCGCCGCCGACCTGGGCCGCCTGCTCGGCGTCCCCGCGTCCGGCCAGGCCTTGCCGGACACCGTCACCGTCGCGGCCGACCTGCACGCCGCCCTCGACGCGCTCGACCCGCAGCAGGCCGCACCGCACGTGCCCGTCGTCCTCATTGCCTCCCCGCCCCGCGACCCGGACCGGCAAGCACGGCTGCAGCACCTGCTCGACAACCACGCCCAGCACGGTCTCGCCGCGCTGCTGCTGGGCCAATGGCGCGCCGGAATCACCGCCTACGTCACCGCCGCCGGGACCATCTCCGCGACCGACCCCGGCCCCGGCGAACCCCTGCGCGGCACCCGCGCCTTCACCCTGCCCGACACCGCGACCCGCGCCCTGCTCGACCTCCTCCACACCGCACACTCCCGCGACGACCGCACCGCCGACACGACCACGCACGATCCCCCGGACCGAGACAGCCCGGGCAGCCTGGAAATCACCGCAGGCACCGCCGCCCCGGAGATTTCCCTTACCAGGCAAGAGAAAACCTGCACCGCCCCGCGACCGCCGCGGGCGGACACCGGCCCGCCGACACCGGTGCCGCCGCTGGCGCTGACCGTGTTCGGCGCCCCGGCCTTGCACTGGCGGCCCGACCCGGCGCGGCCCGACGCCGAACCCCGCGACCTGTCCGGCGAACTGACAAACCGGCCCCTCGAACTGCTCGCCTTCCTCGCCGTGCACCCCGGCGGAACCTCCCGGGACGCGATCGTCGACGCCCTCTGGCCCGACCACCCGCCCCGCAACCCCGCCAGCGTCCTGCGCACCGTGCTCTCCCGCATCCGCCGCACCCCTCGACACCGCCACCCGCGGCGCTGCCGGCGACCTGGTGCTGGCCGAACACGGCCAGTACCGCCTCGACCCGGCCACCGTGGACGTCGACTTCTGGCGTTTCGCCTCCGCGGTCACCGCCCGCCGCGCCGCCGCCACCGCGCAACACCGCACCGACGCCTGCGAGGCGATCGTGACGCACTACGGCGGCACGCTGGCCGATGGCCTGGACAGCGAATGGCTCGCCGCCGCACGGGAAGCGACCCGCCGCGACGCCCTCGACGCCGTGGCCGCGCTCGCCCGCGCCCGCGTCGCCGACGACCCCGACTACACCCTCGACCTGCTCGAGACCGCCCGCGCGTTCGACCCGCACAACGAACTGGTCTACCGCGACATCATGCGCCTGCAACACCGACTCGGCAGGCACGACGCCATCTCCCGCACCCTGACCCTCCTGCGCACCCGCCTCGCCGAACTCGACACGACGCCCACGACCGACACCGTCGCCCTCGCCCAGCGGCTGCGCGAGCACGACACCGGGATCCCCCTCGACGGCACCGCCCGACCCGCGGCACCGTGAATGAACACGCCGACGATCCCCGAAGACGCCTCGCGAACACGGCACGCGAGGCACGGAAGAAACGACGCGAAGTCAATTTCGCAGAACAGCGAAATACCTCAATTTCTCGCAGATTCCGCGCCCGTGCCGATGCTAACGTCGACTGCGGAAGCACAAACTCCGAGGTCGAAGAAAAAGAATCCCGTGGGCGCGCACCCGTTCTCCGCGATACTTTCTCCGCTGTCCCGCGCCGTGCGCCGGACGCGACGTTCGAGCGCCGCGACGACAGCCGGGCTCCGCGTCGGCAACCGTCGAGCCCCGCTCGCATACGGCATGCCGGACGCGGCGCCCGCATGCGCCCGCAGGGATGCCGCACCCCGCGCTCGCCGAACGCATCGCAGCGGACCGCGGCTGCCGATCGCGGGGCCGCCGACCCGGCCGATCGGCCCCGTGTTCCGGCGCCCGCCTAAGCCGGATCCCTCTGTGCCAGCAGTTCTCGCAGGTCATGCTTGCTCCGGAGGGATCCGCCGGTATCCCAGACTCGCTTGGCCACAAGCGGGAAAGCACATCAGGCCCGGCGACGGCATCAGCCGCTTCGATCCTTGTCGTGACCGTGCTCGCCACCTCGCTCCGCTCGCCTTGGCGGCTGCTCGCCTGTCGTCTCGTTCCTCTGGAAAAACTGCTTCCCTCCGCGGTCTCGCCTGTGGCCGGCTCTGCCCGCCCCGGACCATTCCCACACGTCCTGACCAGGGAAAACAATTCCTGCGAATTCCGGTATTTGCGGCCGAAATTCGGAGAAAAATACGCACGAAAAACCCCGGAAAACTATTGCGCGGCGTCGCGGCGTCGCGGCGTCGAGTTACGTTTGTCGTGTCACCGGGAAAACCGGAAACCGCGACGGAATCACCGCCCCGAGAATCCCGAAACCAGCCGATCCGCGAATGCGGGCCGTTGTGCCCCGCGCCGACACCGCGCGAAAGGACCCGACGCCATGACCACGCCAGCCACCACCCCGGCCCCGGGCGGCACGCCCGCCGCCCCGGGCGCGGCCCCCCGGTTGCGCAACGGCGAACTCCGCCGACAGGTCGCCGAACAGCTAGCCCTCGACCCCGCCGCCGCGCTCACCTCCGGCGCCATCGCCGCCAAGCTGGGCGGGCGGTCGTCCGGCGCGGTCGGCAACGCGCTGGCGACGCTGGAAGCGCGTGGCGAAGCCGAAAGGGTCGGCACCAACCCGCTGACCTACCGCGCGACGAACACAACCGCCGACGCGGCCAAAACCGCCACGGTCAACCCACCCGCGACCAGCGCCGCTCCTACGCCGCCGAAACCCGCCGCGCCGCCCGCCCCCGCCCCCGCCCCGATGGTCACCGGACCGGTGCGCCGCCCGAACGGGCAGATGTACCACCCGCGCAAGCTTTCCGGGCTGTCGGACGTGACCGCGCTGCGGCGGTTGCGCGAGGCCGGCGTGTCCGCGCTCATGTACGGCCCGCCCGGCACCGGGAAAACCTCGGTGGTGGAGGCCGCGTTCGACGACCTCGTGACCATCCAGGGCGACAGCGACACCGTGACCGACGACTTCGTGGGGTCCTACGTCCAGACCCCGGACGGCCGCTACGAGTTCGCCTACGGGCCGCTGGTGACCGCGATGCGCGAGGGCCGCGCGCTGTTCATCGACGACGCCACCCTCATCCCGCCGACCGTGCTCGCGGTGGTGTACCCCGCGATGGACGGCCGCCGCCAGATCCTGATCAAAAGCCACAAAAACGAGGTGGTCGACGCCGTGGACGGGTTCTACGTCATCGGCGGGCACAACCCCGGGGTGCACGGCGCGGTGCTCACCGACGCGCTCTCGTCCCGGTTCTCCGTGCAGATCCACGTGTCCACCGACTACGACCTCGCCGCCCAGCTCAAGATCGACCCGAAAGCGGTGCGCGTAGCCCGGAACCTGGCCCAGCGGCAGGAAAAAGGCGAGATCGGGTGGGCGCCCCAGCTGCGCGAACTGATCGCGTTCAACCGGATCGCCGACGCGCTGGGCACCGCCGCCGCTGCCGGGAACCTGATCGGCGCCGCGCCCGACGAGGACCGGAGCGTGGTGGCCGAGGCCGTGCGCAACGTGTTCGGCGCGAACGTCACCCCGCTCGCGCTCGGACCCCAGTTCTAGCCGCGCACCCGCCGACCCCGCGACCGTCCGGAAAGGACAGACATCGTGACCGCACACGTAGCCGCGCCCGCCGCCGCGCCCACCGCCGTGTTTCCCGCCGCCCCCGGTTGGCTGGCCCTGTCCGCCGCGTTCGGCGACGAGGTCCCCGCGATCGCCGACCGCGACGACCTCGTGGTGACCGTCGCCCCCGGAGCGGGGCACGGCGCCCCGGCCTGTTTCTTCCCCGACCTCGCCACCATCGAAGTCGACGGGACCCACCTGGACAAAGGGGTCGACCCCGCCACCGTCGCACCGCACCGGGTCGGCGACCGCCGCCGCTACCGCACCGCGTGGGGGCTGCTCACCCACGAATGCGGCCACGCGAAGCATTCCGCGTGGCGCGCGCCTGAGGGCGCGCCCCCGGGCGCGGTCGCGGCGGCCGACCTGCTGCAAGAGACCCGCATGGAAGCGGCACAGGTGCGCCGCCGCCCGGTCGACCGGTACTGGCTGCGCGCCAGCGCCGTCAACCTGATCCTCGCCGACACCCGCGCGAACGACCCCGCCGCCGCGCCCCGGATGACCGCGCAGGACGCCGCCCGCAGTGCCGCGCTGCTGCTGGCGCGCGTGGACGCGGGCATCCTCACCAGCCGCGAAGTCGCCCGGGTCTCCCGCGTCGTGCGCGACGTCCTCGGCGACGGCACCCTCGAGACGCTTCGCGACATCTGGCGCGCCGCGCACGCCGCCGCCGACAGCATGCGCATGATCGAACTCGGGCGCCGCTGGTGCGAAACAGTCGGTGCCGACCCCGACCAGTCGGCCGGCGCCCCCGACGCCGACCCCACGGCGAACGGCAACGGCAACGGGGCGCCGTCACCGCTCGCGACCGCGATCACCGGCGCCGCCGCCGCGATCGCCCGCGCGGTCGCCGCCGAGCCCGCCCCCACTGACCCCGTCACCCAAGCCATGGGGGCGCGCGCCGCCGACGAGAAGGCACGCCGACAGGCACAGGACACCGCGAACACGGTCTTCGGCGGCGCTGGAACCGAATACGACCCGGCCGCCCGCCACATCCGGGGCACCCGGGTGCCGAGCACGGCCGAACAGACCGCCGCGCGGCACCTCGCCCGCGCGCTGACCACGGCCGGACACCGCGAGCGCACTGCCGCGAAAACCCGCTCGACCGTGCCCCCGGGACGGCTGCGGATGCGAGGCGCGATGACCGCCGACGCGCAACGCGCGGCGGGCGCGATCCCCACCGCCGAACCGTTCACCCGCACCACCCGCGCCGCCGTGCCCGCCCCTCCGCTGCGGCTCGGCATCATCTGCGACGTCACCGGATCCATGCGGCCCTTCACCGGCCCCGCCGCCTCGGCGGCTTGGATCCTCGCCCGCGCCGCCCGCTACACCGCCTCGCCCGCCACCACCGCCACTGTGACCTTTGGCTCGGGCAGCGTCACCCCAATCACCCGCCCCAGAGCGAGCCCGGCGAAAGTGACCGAATTCGACACCGGGTTCGGCCGTCACATCATCGACACCGCGATCAGCGCTCTCGACGGCGCCCTGGATCTGTCCCACCCCACCGCCGCGCGCCTGCTGGTGATCATCTCCGACGGCAACTTCGAAACCGAATACCGGGCGGAAGGCCAGAAGATGCTCGACCGGTTGCGCGGCAGCGGTTGCGCGGTGCTGTGGCTCGCCCCCGACCAACCTCACACCGAACCGATGAACGGCGCCACCGTGTATACGCTCACCGACCCGACCGCGACCGCCCGCGCGATCGGGCAGGCCGCCACCGCCGCCCTGCGCGCGACCCGCTGAACCGCGAACCCGGGGGCAGACAGTCCTGCCCCCGGGTTCGCGGGCCGCCCGAATTTCCGGACCAGAGAAGGGAAACCCCGCCATGACCACGACGACGGAACCCGCGCACGGCGTGCCGCCGCGCCTCACGAAGCACGACCGGGTGGCCCTCGGCGCGATCCGCATCGCCGCCGCGCTGCCGGGACGCTGGACGGTCGGCCGTGGCCGCACCAGTGACCAGGTCGCCGATCTTTTGTGCCTGGACACGGGGTTCCGCATCGGCTTGGTGCCCTGGGATCGGCGCGCGTGGGGGTATCACCTGGTGCCGGGCCCGGTCCCGCCACGGCTTCGGGAGGTGTTCATGTGGCCGTGGCCGCACGGACCCGGCGAGGACGACTATCCCGGCTTCGCCGTCCGTACCCCGGCCGCCGAGGTCGCCGCCTACATCCACGACGTCTTCGTCCCGGCGTACCGACAGGCGCTCGCGCGCGCCGAAACCGACCGGCCTGTCCGCGACCAGGCGCACGCTCGCGGACAGGCCGCCCGCGACAGGGTCGCGACCCAGCTGCTCGACGAGATCACGTCGGTGTGCCGCAGCGAGAAGCCTCGCCGGGTCAAGCCCGTCGCGGTCCGCTACTGGCGCCACAGCGACCTCATAGAGATCCAGCTGACTCTGCCGGTCGACGACGCGATCGCCCGCGCACCCGCCCTCGCCCGCGCCCTCGGCGCACCGGTCGACGACACCGCGCCACCCGCCACCGCCGCTGAGCGACCAAACCAGAACGACCGCAACGGAAAGGGGCACGCATGACCGCGCACGCAGAGCTTGTCGTCAACCATCACGGCGAGACGATCGCGGTACTGCACTGGCACGACAATCTCGACGGCACCGAGTACGCGCAGATCGACGACGGCAGGATCATCCGCCACCGCCACCGCGACGGCACCGTCACCGCCAAGTGCCAGGACCACGCCGGAACCGTGCGGCGCTACCCGATGCCGGACACGGCAACCGCGTTCTACGCCCTCGGCCTGTCCGCGCACCGGTGCAACGGCATCGACGGGTGGAGAGAACTCGGCACCCTGCCCGGAATCGCCGGGTGCGACTGAAAAAGGACCGCAAGAAGTTTCTCTTCCGATTCCCGGAACGGACACCACAGGAGCCTGATCATGGCGACGACCGCGACACCCGATCCGTCCCTCCCCGCCGCGCCGGACACCGCACCGCGCCTCGGCACGGACACCCTCGCCGGACGCGCCGCCGATGCGCTCGCCCGGGCTCGCCGCCAGGATCCCGCGTTCGACCAGCGTCCCGGCGACGTCCGGCGCGCCGCCGCCCGCCGCGCGTTGGCGCGCGAGATGACCGACGTGTTCGGCGTCGCGCGCGAGGCGGTGACCGTCACCGACGACCCCGACCGCGAACACGGCGGCTGGCGCTGGTTTCGGGTGACCGTCGGCGACGACGGCGCCGAGTACCGGTTCACGTCGTTCGACGGCATCGTGGACGACCTATGCGTCCTCGCGCCGTGCCCGGACTGCGGCGGCGAGATCCCGCGGGCTGCGGCCGCCGACCTCGCCGGGCCTCGGCCGATACCTCGACTCGCAGGCCGGCGGCCGCTGCGCACCCCTGCCTCCGGGGTCCGAACACGACATCGGCCACCGGGACGAATGCCCGGTCCAGGCGGATCCCTGAACGCCCGGAATCCGCACCCCCGCCACGGAAAGGAGCGCAGATGTCCACCCGCACCGACTTCTACGTCGGCACCGGAACGGCAGCGAGCTGGATCGGGTCCCTGCAGTTCGGCTGCCACCCCGACAACCTCCTCAAACACCCAGACGGCCACGCCGCCCTGACCGCACGGCGGGCCTCGGCCTACCGCGCGGCGGTGCGCGTACTGCTGACGATGTGGCCCGTCGACGGGCTCGGCGCCGCGTTCGAGCCGCGCAACGGGTGGCCGTGGCACTGGGAGACCAGCCACCGCAACGACTGGATCATCAGCTACCACGACGACGCCGTGCACCTGACTGCGGGCGGCGGCGACCGATGGCACCGCCTCGACCCCGACGACCCGCGCCCGCCGCTGACGTGCGGGCCGCCGGATTTCGCGCGGTGGCTGCGCGACCCCGGCGGAGAGCCAGCGGTCCGGCTCCCGGCGTATCGCGCGCCCGGCTCCCGAACCGAGGACTGGGGGAGCTTGCTAGGGCGGCTCCCGTGACCCGACCACAGGACAGTCCCGAAAGGACAGACCGATCATGACCGCCTGCACGCCGATTCCCCGTGACCTGTACCGCCGCGCCGAGGCGGACGCGGGCGAGATCCGGCTCGCCCTGACCGGGCGACTGAAGTCCCGCCGACCGGTCGAGGTGCTCGACCCGGACTGGGAACTGCATCCGCGCACCGGTCGCGCCTCGACGGTCGCGGTCGTCTCCGCGCTGTGCTGCGGCGAGCACGACGTGCCCGAGCACGCGTGGCCCGAGGTGCTGCGACTGTACTGCCCGACCGCGTGGCGGATGCCCGCCGAGGCGGGGATCTCGTTCGAACAGTGGAATACCGGCCGCTGCGAGACCGTGCTCTCCAGTCGGATCGGGGCGACCGCGAACGCCGAACTCGGCGGCTACGCCGTGTTCGCGGCGATGGACGTGCCCGTCGTCGCCGAGGTCGTCGCCGTCCTGGGCGCCATTCCGACCTTCACCTGACCCGTTCCGTCGCCGCTGCTCCGCGGAAAGGGGGCGAAAAACCCAATGCACGACAAGAAGAAACGGCTCGTGTGGGCCGCGCTCGCGGCGCTGTTGCCGGGACCGTGGACCCCGGTGATCATGCTGGCCTACATCCTCGGCCGTGCCGCCGAAAGGGGCCAGGACACCGCGCGCCACACCGAGGCGCCGTCGTGCCCGCCGCCCGACCCTTACGCCTGCGGTCCGGCGTCGCACGGCCGGAACCGTTGCGCACCAGCACGATAAGGAAGCCCGTCTCATGTCGAGCCCAGCCGCCGAAAACACCGTGCAGGCTCTCTCGGTCCTGCCCTCTGCGGCTGGACCGACCCCTCCGGCGGCCCTCCGCGCTTCGGCGTGCGCGTGCTCATCGCCGACGACGACCGCCACACCACCCACCCGGAGCTGGCCGACCGCCGCGCCCGCGCGGTGCTCACCGCCTGCTGACCCAGCTCCAAGCCGCACAACCACAGGGAGGAACACCATGCCGCCGAACACGACCCCCGCCGCCGAGGCCCTCTTCGCCCGCGCCCGTGCGATGTATCCGACGCTGGGCAGCACCGGCGCCGAGCCGGGCGAGTACAAGCGCTGCTTCGACTGGGCGGACATGCACCTGCGCATCGCCGAGGCCATGACCGGCGGAGCGCACGTGGTCGCCGCCCACCACCCTCTCCTCGCCCAGGCGGACGTGCGCGTGGCCGAGGACTGCCTCAGCCACGAGACCTGCCGGTGGACCGAGTTCCTCCACAACGGCCCCGGCAAGCACGGGAGGACGGCATGACCGCGCACGCAACCGACACCGAGGGCACGTCGCCGGAGCCGCTCTGCCCGGACTGCGAGGTCGCGCTCGGCCAGTACCACCTGGAGGGCTGCGACCTGGCGCGCTGCCTGGCCAACGGACGCCAGCGTCTCGCCCACGACCCCTCGTGCGGCTGCCCTCAGGACGTGTGGACCGGGCGGTGGCCCGGGGAGGCGGAGTGCGAAGAATTCGGCTGGATGATCGGCCCCGGGCTGCACGACATCCTCCGCCTGTACGCCACGGCCGAGTGGGACCCGGACACGCTCCGCTGGACGCTGCCGCCCGGGCGCCACGACACCACGACCGTCGAAGGAGAACAGCCCATGACCACGCTCCCCGCCGCCTCGGACTCGCCCGCGGGGACCGGCCTCGCCGCCGGCGAGTGCTGGATCGAATTCGTGCCCGCCGCCCGCGCCGCCGAACCGCACCAGGCCAGCTTCCCCGCCGCCGTCGAATCCCGCCGCCACCACGGCCCGTGGGTGCGGCCCCGGCTGCGCCGCGAGGTCGCCGAGGAAGTGTGCCAGTGGCTCAACATGGTCTACCCGATCGATCCGGACTGGTATCCGCTGGCCCGCTTCGAAGACGACCAGCTGGTCGTCTTCACAGGGCAGGGCGCCCGCCGACGCCACGAGATCGCCGTCGGCGAGGACGGCCGCTACCCGCTCGGCGAACTCGGCCGCTGGTTCCTGTCCGCCCCCACCTGGACCCTCGTTGGCTTCCACCGGCAGCTCGAACTGCTGCGCGACGCCGAGCGGCGCCGCCCGCGCCCCGGCGAAACCCTGGTCACCTGCGATCCCGCCCGCACGTCGGCGAGCGGGTTTCCCGCCCGGCTCGACGCCGCGCCCGGACAGGCACGGGTCCCGGTGTTCCGGCCCGAGATCGCCGAGGCTGTCGCGGCGTGGTGCACGACCAGCCACTTCACAGACCCCGACCGCCACCCCCTGGCGTACTTCGACGGCGGCACACTGGTCCACGTCCATCAGCACCAGCGGGCATACGACGGCTACCTGCCGTGGCGCATCGACCCCGATCCGGACGGGAACTACCGGATCGACTGCGACCAGTGGACCTTTCAGACAGCGCCCGCGAAATCCGAGGGAACGGTGCGTTCGGGCGCGGCGACACCGGAGCGCGGGCGACTGTCGGGAAGCAGGTCATGATCGCGCCCCGGTCGACCGACGAGCGGGGCGCCGTCAACAGGCGGACGGCGAACTGGCCGCCGCGTCGGCTCGCACGGGACACACAGGTTGCCTGAACCGGCTGCCCGTGTGGCGAAGACCCCGAGCGGCCGATCAACTTGTCCGGACCGCCCGGGCCCGAGACGGGAGCTGACGAGGTCGACCGCGACCAGCAACCGGCCGTACCGATTTGGTGTTCTGCGGCGAGCGCGCCGCGACAGCGCACACCGAGCTGGCCGAAGGCGTGGCCGGAGGCGCCATCGAGGACCCGACCGAGACCGACCTGACCGAAGACCAAAGATTACTCGCTGTGGGCTAGTACGCACGGGGCCAGCGCGTGGTGCTGGTGCGCATCAACGACGAGCACACTGGTTGTGACAGCGTGAACTGACCGCAGATGTTTGTCCGTGCTGACCGCCGGTCGGAATGCGTTTGGGGCTTGAACGGGTATTCGTGAGAATTGACCGCAGTGCCGGGCATCCTGGTCTAGTCATCTCATTCTCCGCGGTCTGCCCGAAGTCGGCCTCGGCTTGCAGCCCGGACCGACGCGACTGCGGGATGAACGCCGCCGCGCCGCGCCCTGCATCGGCCCGGATCCGCGGAGCCCGGGGTCCTCGACGTCGGCGCGCCGCCTGGTACGTAACGTCGGGCATGCTGTGCTCGTCGGTCGGCCGGGCGAGGGTGTCGGGTCGTGTGCTGCTGCTTGCGCGGCGAATCCGGCCGCCGCGCAGGAATTCGCCGATCGCCAGCTTGACCGGGTCGAGCTTCGACGGCTGCCGCGGAGGTTCCTTCCCTCATCTCCGGCCCTTGGTGAAGATCGTGTCCTCGCCTATCGTCCGACGCCCGATGTGGTGCCCGCGTTTTACCGCCCGCCCCGACGTCCCCGATCGGGCGGTCCGGAGGATTGCGGGGTCAAGCTGCACTGGAGTGTTTTCGTGCTCCCTCGCCGCCGCATACACATCTGCCCACTTCAAGCCGCAACTGCGGTCAAAACTCACGGATGCAGACTTCGTCGCCGCGCTCAGGGCGGTATCTGCGAGCAGGCGGTGCGGCTATCGGGGGTACGGGCAGTCCGCGTTGCACGAGGGCTTGGCGGCGCTCGCGGCTCAGTTTCCCGTTTCTTGGCTGCCTGGTATTGCTTGTGGACCCAGTCGCCGAGGGGCAGGTCGTCGGGCGGGGGTGTGCGGTAGAGGCTGGGGATGGGGCCGTCGCCGACGGTGGCGCGGTAG
>NZ_BAAAHV010000004.1:0-42492 GCF_039525725.1 Amycolatopsis albidoflavus | reverse complement strand
CCCCGCCACCGTCAATCCCACCTGACCAGCACCAACAGGATGAAAAATCCCCATTGGGGCGCTCCGCTGCGGCTACTTGGCCGCCTTCGCGACCGGCAGATCGACCCCGGCACGGAAGCTGGGACACTCGTCCAGCGCGCCGTCATGGCTGCACGACATGAGGTGCTGCAGGTACGCCTGCGCGTCGAGCAGCCGCGTCACCTCCTGCCGGATCGCCTCGATCCGAGCCGTGACCGTCCCCCGCCAGTCGCCGGACCGGTCGCGGCTCCCGAGCAGCACGGCGATGTCGTCGAGGCTCAGGAGCCCGGTTTCCCGCCAGGTACGGATCAGCGCGATCCGGTAGAGCTGGTCCTGGTCGTAGAACCGCCAGCCGGAGCGGCGGCGCGGCTCGATCAGGCCGCAGCTCTCCCAGTAGTGCAGCGTCGAAACCGGCACGTCGAAGCGCGCCGACACCTCGCCGATCGAGTACAGGTCCATGCCCCATTGCACCGCACTCGGGCGACCAAAAGCAAGGTTAGCCTAACCAAACAGTCCGCTGGCGTACCAGTCGCTCCCGTCGCGGACGCCCGGCAGCGTGAAGAAGTATCCGCCGCCGAACGGCTGCACGTAGTCCACCAGCGGCTCGCCGGCCAGCCGCTGCTGCACCGTCTCGAACTGCCGCCGCACGTCCTGCTGGTAGCAGACGAACACGTGCCCGGCCTGGAGTTCTCCGTTCGCGTCCACGCCGAGGTCGTAGTTGTAGGAGCGGCGGACCAGGCGCTGGTTGTCGGTGGCGGGCGTGCGCGGGTTGGCCTTCCGGATGTGCGAGGTCAGCGGAATCACCGCGCCCTTGGGGTCGGCGGAGTAGTTCGGGTTGTCGGTCTCGGCGTTGCCGTCCAGCGGAGCGCCCGAATCGCGGCGGCGGCCGAACATCTTCTCCTGCTCGTTGATCGACACCCGGTCCCAGAACTCGACCAGCATCCGGATCAGCCGCACCACCTGATAGCTGCCGCCGCGCGCCCACGCGGGCTCGGCCGGGTCGTCGACCCACACGAGCCCGTTCGCCTCGCCGCCGACCGGATTCGCCGTGCCGTCCTTGAACCCCAGCAGATTCCGGCCCGCGCCGGACGGCCGCGGCGGCGGGTTGTAGCCGTGCATCTTCCACCGCAACTGCATCGCGCCGCGGGTGTGCCGGGCGAGGTCGCGGAGCGCGTGGTGCACCGTGTCCGGGTTGTTGGCGCACAGCTGGATCAGCAGATCCCCGTGCATCCAGGCGGCTTCCGGCGCGTCGTCCGGGAAGATTTTCATCGGGGTCAGGTTTTTCGGCTTGCGCGCGCCGAGGCCGACACGGTCGAAAAGGCTGGCACCAAACGAAACCGTGACGGTGAGGCCGTCGGCGAGGACGGACGGGCCGAGCACCTCGCTGTCCGACGGCGGCCTTCCGACGCCCAGGTTCGGCGGCGTTCCGCCGGTGGTGAGGAATCGGGCCCGGTCGGTGAGGGTGTGCAGGAGCGCGATCAGGTCCGTCTTCGATCCGCTGAGCAGGTCGAATGCCACGAAGGCCGCGGAAGCTTGTTTTTCCGCCGGCGCCGGGGTGAGCACGCCAGACTGGTTCGTGCCATGGAACGGGTGCTCGGTCGCCGGGGCCGGTGCCGCGCCGGCGGAGCGTTCGTCGGCCTGGGCGCCGCCGATCAGCACGCCTCCGGTGAGCGCGGTGCCTGCCGCGCCGGCGGCCGCGCCTTTGAGGAAGTTGCGGCGATTGACGTTCGTCACTTCGGGATTCACCAGCCGATCAGTGGCTCGGAGGAACTTCGAGCAGGGTGGGCACCGCGGACAACGTCTCGACGACAGCTCCGGCCGCGCCGTTCACCGCCTGACGCTGGGCGAGGGTGCTGGGCGCGTGGTTGGCCAGCGCTTCGTGCAGCGTGGTGAGCTGCCGCGCGGCCGTCTGGACCAGGTTCGGGGCGCGCTCGTTGAGCAGCGGGGTCAGCTCGGCCAGGTCGGTGCGGGTGACGTCGATGTCGGCATCTGTTGCGGTGTAAGCGGTTCCGCTGCCTTGATCGTCCATTCCGGACAGATGGTCGCGGATCGCGTCTTCGAGGATTTCGTGCGCGCGGATCGGCAGCTTCGTGGGATCGCCCGCGACGTCGTCGGTGGCAAGTTTTCCGCGCAGGGCCGCGAGATCTTGGGTGAGCTGGTCGGCTATCGGAGCGAGCGACGCCGGAGATTGTCCGTGCCACAAGCCGTACTCCAAGCGGTGCAATCCGGTGAAGCCAGGATCGGCCGCGCCTGCGGGCAAGCCGTTGGGCAGACCGTCGACCGCTGTGCCCGCGTCGCCGAAGCTGTTGTAGGACGCGCCGACGCGCTCCCACGAGAGCTGCGCGGTGAGCCAATCTTTCTTCGCTGCCTCGGCGTTATTCGCGGCGAGATCCGCGCGGACCGTGCCCACCGCGGTCGACACCGCGGCGAGCTGCTGGGCGGCGTAACCGAGATATTTCTGATTCGGTCCGGCGAGATCTTCGGTGGTGACCGGCTTGACCGGTGCCGGACCGTCGCTGGCGGCACCGCCGCTGACCTGCACTGGAGCCGACGCGGTGGTGGCCTGGCCGGACATCAGGCAGTGGAAGGTGTAGGACCCGTCGGCCAGCGTCGCCGACATCGTGGCGCTCGTGGCCGGGCCGATCGTCTCGATCTCCGCGACGATCCCGCCGCTGCTGTCGTCGAGCCGGATCTCGCCCGCCTTCGCGGTCTTGTTGGTCACGGTGATGCTTTGCGCCCCGGCCTGCGCGGACTTCCATTCCGGGGCGCAGTCGTGCTCGCCCACCGAAACCGTGGACCCGGTTGCGGCCGGGGGAAGCGCGGCGATCACCACCGCGGCCACCGCGACCGGAACCAGCACCAGCGCGCCCGCGACGACCACGGTGTGCTTGCCCGCGAGCCGTTCCCAATTCCCGGCAGGCGCGGTTTCGCTCTCCGGCTTTCGCTCGACCGGCTGTCGACCGGCTTTGACGAACAGCGGGATCACGACGGCGAGGTAGCAGAGCCAGGCCGTCACCTGCAGCACGGTCATCCGGGGCGTCAGCTCGGTGACGCCGCTGATCAGCGAGACCCACCACGAGTTCGGGTCGAGCGTGCCGGTGAGGTCGAAGGCGACCCAGCTCTGACCGGGCAGCACTCCCCCGTCCTGCAGGTCGCCGAGGCCGTAGGAGAGGACGCCGGCCGCGATGACGATCAGCACGAAAGCGGTGCGGCTGAAGAAAACGCCGAGGTTGAGTTTTACCGCGCGGCGGTAGAGCAGCCAGCACAGCAGGATCGCGATGCCGAGCCCGAGCGCCGCTCCGGTCAGCGGCGCGACCGTGGTGCCGGACGCTTTCACCGCCGTCCAGAGGAATAGCGTGGTCTCCAGGCCCTCGCGACCGACGGCCAGGAACGCGGTGAGCGTCAGCGCGCCCGCGCCGATCGCCACCGCGCGTTCGACCTCGCCGCGCAATTGCGCGGAAAGCCCCATCGCGGTCCGGCGCATCCAAAACACCATGCCGGTGACGAGGAATACCGCGAGCACGCTCAACGAGCCGCCGACGATCTGCTGCGCCCGGGAAGAAAGGACATCGGTGGAAAAGGTGAGAATTGTGGCGAAACTGCCCGCGACGGTCACCGCGCCCAATACGCCCAGCCAGACCGGAGCCGTGGAGACCGCGCCTTCCGCGCCGTTTTCCGGCCGCATCTTGCGCAACGCGGCCAGCAGGATGCTCACCACGAGGCCTGCTTCCAGCCCTTCGCGCAAGCCGATCATCAGGTTCGGAACCGCGTCTGCCCACTGCACGCAGATTACGATAGGCAAACCTAAATTACCGGTCGAGAGCGGGCCGCGAAACGGTTCTCTTCCTCCCGAATAGTCCTTATTCGGGGCCGATGATGCGTTTGACCGCCTCGGTGATCAATTCCTCGCGTTCCGCTTCGGAGAAAACGTCCGGCAACGTCAGCTGTTCGACGATCAGCCAGTTCAACGCGAGAATCAGCAGCTTGACCGCCGTCGCGTCGCCCGGGAGCCCGGATGCCAGGTGGTAGGCGACATTCCCCTCGACATCGTCGCGGACGCGCTCCGTCAGCACCCGGCGCAACTCCGGCCGTCGAGTCGCCTCGAGCCGGAGTTCCAGCAACGCGAGATACCCCGTGCGAAACGCCGCGATCCGGCCGACCAGCTCGCGCATCAACTGCGCGTACGACTCCCGGTCCTCCAGACCCGGCGGAAGCGAGTCGTCCTCCGGCTGCAGCCGCTCGTACACCCGGGCCCCAGCCTGCGTGAAGAGCTCGTCGCGATTGGCGAAGTAGTTCGACGCCGTCCCCGCGGGCACGCCGGCCTCCGCGTCGACCGCCCGGAACGTCAGCCCGCGCGCCCCCTCCCGCGCCAAGACCTCGATCGCCCCGTCGACGAGCGCGGCCCGCCGCTGGTCGTTCCTCCGCACCATTTGACACCACTCCAGTTGTAGTTGTACGGTTCAAACCACTTCAACCAGAGTACTACAGACGGAGTTACTAGATGCGAAAGCTCGTGTACTACATCGCAGTCACCCTCGACGGCCGCATCGCCGGCCCCGGAGACGAGTTCGACTTCTTCCCGGCGGGCGATGCTGAGCAGACCGCCGCCTACATGGGATTCATGAACTCGCTGTACCCGGAAACCGTCCCGACCGCCTTCCGCGCCATGGCCGGTGTCGAGGGCGCCCCGAACCGCAGATTCGACACGGTGCTGATGGGCCGCGCGACGCACCAGCTCGATCCGAGCGTCCCCAGTCCGTACGCGCACCTGCGGCAGTACGTCGTGTCGAGCACCCTGAAACCGGACCTAGACCCAGCAGTGACGGTTGTCCCCGGCGACCCGGTCGGCCTGGTGAGAGACCTGAAGAAGGAGGAAACCGGCAAAGACATCTGGCTCTGCGGCGGAGGCACCCTGGCCGGGGCGTTGCTGGAGGAGATCGACGAAATCGTGCTGAAGAGCTACCCGGTAGTCGCCGGCGCGGGCATCCCGATGGTGGACGGCAGGTTCGATCCGACGGTGTTCTCGGTAGCAGAGCGAACGGTTTTCCCGAATGGGGTCACGGCGACGCGCCTTGTGCGGAGCTAGACAAGCGCTCGCGACAACACTGCCAATGCTCGAACCGGCTCGCCGCACACGCCAGCGGACCGGATGAGCCGTACGGCAGGAAGGGGAGGTCCGATGTCCTGAGAAAACCGCGGCAGCCGGAGGAATCATGCGCCCGCTGACTTCTCCGGCAATGCTTGCTCACTGTCGCGCAGGTCGTTAGCCGTTCCGGGTGTCCCGGGACACCTGGTCGCCAAGCCGCACTGGTTCCCCCGAACTCTCGCCGCTTCCGGCAACCACGCTGACCGTCGGGCAGATCCTCAACCGACTGCCGCGCCGCCAAGAAACCCGCCAACTCCCCGGAATCCTCACGACAACCAGCAACCCCGCCAACCGCCGGACGGATCCTCAATCGGTTCCCGGCACCCCGAGCACACCCGCCCGCCAAGAACCAAGCGGGCTTCCCCGAGCCTTCGCCGGTTCAGACAACCTCGCTGCCAATCGTGCGGGTTCTCAACTCGCTCGCGGCCTCCGAACGCACGTGGTCGCCGGGAGCCGTACTGGCTCTCAGCGACCCCGTTTTCGTTGCCCCGCAACGCTCAGTCAGTTGAGCTGATCCGGGTCCGGACCAGTCCGCAGGCCGCGGTCCGCGGCGGCGATCGCGGCGAGGTCGGCGTCGGTCAGCTCGAAGTCGAACACCTCGAGGTTCTGCCGGATCCGGGCGGGCGTCACGGACTTCGGAATCACGATGTTGCCCAGCTGCAGGTGCCAGCGCAGCACCACCTGCGCCGCGGATTTCCCGGTGCGCGCGGCGATCTCGGTGATCGCCGGATCGGTCAGGACGGCACCCTGGGCAAGCGGGCTCCACGCTTCGGTCGCGATGCCGTGCTCGGCGTGGAAGGCGCGCAGTTCCGCCTGCTGGAGGCCGGGGTGCAGCTCGATCTGGTTGACCGCGGGGACGAGGTCGCTGTTGTCGAGCAGGCGGCGCAGGTGCGCGGGCTGGAAGTTGGACACGCCGGCGGCGCGGATCCGGCCGTCCTTGGCGAGGTGTTCCAGTGCGCGCCAGGTGTCGAGGTAGCGGTCGCGGGCGGGCGTCGGCCAGTGGATCAGGTACAGGTCGACGTGGTCGAGACCGAGTTTGGCGAGGCTGGCGTCGAAGGCGCGGAGGGTGGAGTCGTAGCCCTGGTCGTCGTTCCACAGTTTGGTGGTGACGAAGAGGTCCTCGCGCGAGATGCCGGACTCGGCGATGGCGCGGCCGACGCCGGCCTCGTTGCCGTAGATCGCGGCGGTGTCGATGCTGCGGTAGCCGGCTTCAAGTGCGCTGGTCACCGCGGCGGCGGTCTGGTCGTCCGGGACCTGGAAGACGCCGAAGCCGAGCTGCGGGATTTCGACGCCGTTGTTGAGGCGGATGTCGGGGACAGTCATGGGAATTGCCTTTCTCACTGCTGGACAAGGGGTTCGGCCACCGCGACGCGCGGACGGCGATCGAGGGCGGCCGACCAGATCGCGAGACCGAGCGCGGAAGCGGCGAGCGCGGCCCCGACCCAGTTCGGGGCGGTGTAACCGAATCCGGCGGAAATCACGACGCCGCCGAGCCACGCGGACAGTGCGTTGCCGAGGTTGAAGGCGCCGATGTTGACGACAGAGGCGAGCGTCGGCGCGCCATGCGCCTGGTCGAGAACGCGCTTCTGCAGCGGCGGGACCGTGGCGAATCCGAGCGCGCCGATCAGCAAAATCGTTGCCGCGGCGAGGATTTTGTTGTGTGCCGTGACGGTGAAAAGCGCCAGGACGATCGCGAGGCCGCCGAGGCTGACGTACAGCATCGGCATGAGCTTGCGGTCGGCGAACCGGCCGCCGGTCAAGTTGCCGAGGAACATGCCGATGCCGAACAGCACCAGCAGCCACGTCACCGCGCCCGCGGAGTACCCGGCGATCTCGGTCATCATCGGGGCGATGTAGGTGATCGCGGCGAAGACACCGCCGAAGCCGAGGACCGTCATGGCCATCGCGAGGACAACCTGAACGTTCCGGAACGCGGCCAGTTCCTTGCGCAGATGCGCCCCTTCCGGCCGAGGCAGATCCGGTACCAGCTTCGCGACGCCCGCCAGTCCGACAACGCCAAGCGCCGCAACGATCCCGAAGGTGACCCGCCAGCCGACCGCCTGCCCGACAAACGTCCCGAGCGGCACGCCGACGATGTTGGCGACCGTGAGCCCGGTGAACATGATCGCGATCGCCCCGGCACGCTTGTCCGGCGCGACCAATTCAGCGGCGACGACCGAGCCGATCCCGAAGAACGCCCCGTGCGCCAGCGAGGCGACAATCCGCCCCGCGAGCATGACCCCGAACGCCGGCGCGACCGCCGACAGCAGGTTCCCGGCGATGAACAGGCCCATGAGCAGCATGAGCATCGTCTTGCGGTTGATCTTCGTGCCGAGAATGGTCATCACCGGCGCACCCGCGACGACCCCGAGCGCGTACCCCGTCACCAGCAGGCCCGCGGACGGGATGGAAACGCCGAAGTCCGCGGCGATCTCGGGGAGAAGCCCCATGATCACGAACTCGGTGGTGCCGATCCCGAAGGCCCCGATGGCCAGCGCTACCAGTGCTAATGGCATGAGCCCGCGTCTCCTTGGTTTCTGTCTCGGTCTTGATGGGTGCTCTGCGTGCCGATGCTTCTTGTCGGCTTCGGCAATAGTTGCATACGCGGCTTGTTGTTTGCGCGTGTTGTTGATGAGGGTCACAGTTGCGAGCGGCTTAGGCAGGGGCTGCGAGCGGCTTAAGGCAGAGACCAGACGGGTCCGCGCGGGACGGGAAGCGGCCGCTTCAGCCACCACCGTTCAGCCACCACCGCGCGGCGGTAGTCGCGAGGTTCGCTCTCCACGGGACCCATCGGCGGCCACCAGAAGACGGGTCGACGGTATGCAATCGACCGGGATACCCGCAGCGGGTCGACAGGTGAACGGGATTGAGTCGACGGTCTCCAGGACGCCGCGCCGCAGGTATACCGGTCGACGGGATCCAATCGGCGGGATCCGCGCGGCTCCCCCGGGCACCGCAGCTGGCGGGACTGTGGAAGATCCCGCCGGCACAGTTCAGTCGGCACAGTTCAACCGACTCGACTCGGCCAGCGAGGACCTTTCGGCGTAGGTTCAGCTGACCCATCCAGCCGGAGAGATCCCGGCGGCACAGCTCACCCGACCCGATCCGGCCGACAAGATCCCGGCAACCCGGCACACCCGACCCGATCCGCGAACACCCATCGGCACAGTTCAGTCGGCGGAGTTCGGGCGACCAGTCCCAGTCGGGACATCGGCCGACGCAGACCGGTCGGGCGCAGACCGGTCGGCGCACTAGTCACACCAGTTCGGCCGACCCCAGTCCAGTCGGCGGAGTTCGGCCGGCTGGCCCGGTCGGCACAGTTCGGTCGGCGTACTAGTCGGCGCAATGTGCCGGCCGGGCCCGGCCGGCACAGTTCGCCGGCCAGCTCGACCCGGTCGGCGCAACTCGTCGGCCAGCCCGGCCCGGTCGAGGCAGTTCGTCGGCCAGCTCGGCCCGCGCAGCTTGTCGGTCAGCTCGGCCCGGTCGGGGCAGTTCGTCGGCCGGGCCCGGTCCGCGCGCCTCGGTCGGCGCAACTCGGTCACTCAAGCTCAGCCAGCGAGACCCGGCGACACGGTTCGATCAGCCGAGTCCAGGCGGCGAGATCCGGGCGGCACAGTTCGGTCGCCCGAGCTCAGTCGGCACAACAGTCTGCATAGTTCTGCCGTCGAAGTTCGACCTCCCCGGGCCAGTCGGCGAGATCCAGCCGACCGCATCCTGCTGGCTGAATCCTCGTCGGCGGGATGTCGACCTTTGTATACAATCTCCCATATGTCGCTTGCTGGATTCAGTCCGCGGGATATCGCCCGCCGGATTCAGTCGGATGGATCCTGATGGCCTCCTCCCCACCGTTGCGGGGGTCGTTGTATGGCGATGGCGAGCGGCGTGGCGGCATTAGTCCACTGTGGACTCACAGAATCATGCCTGGGTGTAGCAGACAGGCGCGAAGGACTCCCGTCAGGAGGACGAAACCGTCCGCGGGTTGGCCGTTTTCACGGTCGCCGTTCCGCCGGTGGCGGGAGTTCGGCCGTGTCGCATTAGGAGAGTCAGCAGGAGGGCGAGAACTCCTACGCCGAGTAGTACGAAGTACGCCGTCTGATATCCGGCATCGCTGGTGATCGACGCACCGGAACTGAGACGGACCTGGTTCGCTGCCGTGATTGAGCCGACGATGGCCGTGCCGAGTGTGTTCATTACGCCGAGTGCGGTGTACAGCAATGAAGTCGTGACGCCTTGCGCTTCCGCGGGCACGGCTTCGATGACGAGATTATTCGCCCCAGCATAGAGAAATCCGAGTCCGATGCCCATGAGCGCGGCGATCACCACGATCAGGACCGGCCCGTTCAACTGTCCGAAAAGGATCAGCACCACTCCCCCGAGCGTGCCGATAATCGAAGTGAGCAAAGCGGTTCTCGGCGCGAATCTCCGGCACGTCCACCCAGCGGCGTAACCTGCAGCCGCTCCTACTAGGCCGAAGGGCAGGCCGTAGCTCACGCCGTATTCCAAGGCGGTCATGCCTCGACCGTGCTCGGCGACGCCGGCTACGTGCGGCGTCCGGAGCAGCTGCGGGATGAGCACGGAACTGTTGGCGGTGGTGACGAAAATGGCGGTACCTGAAGCAAGCAGTGTCAGCCATACCTTGGGTTGGGACACCAGCGCGAGATCGATTAGCGGTTCGGCGCGGCGGCTTTCGACAATCACGAAAAGCACCAGCAGAACCGCGGAAAGCGCTACGGCGTAACCGAGGTAGTGTTTTTCAACCAAACCGAGCACGAGTACCGCCATTCCGCCGCCGAGGAGCAAGCCGCCGGCGACGTCGATGTGGCGTTTGATTCGCACCCGCGTTTCGGGGACGACGAGCAGGACTAGCGTCGAGACGATGACGTCATAGCCGAGTGTGAACCAGAAAGCGCTGCGGAACCCGTAGGCGTCGACCAAATACCCGCCTAGAAGCGGACCGCCGAATGCGGCGACGCCGGTGCCGACACCGAGGGCGCCGACGCCGAGCGGTACCAGCCTTGGCGGGAACAGGTCGCGGATGAGGCCGTAACCGGCGACGTACGCGACGACGAAAGCGGACTGGAGCACGCGTCCGGTGAGGAACAGCCAATACACCGGTGCCAGCGCGCAGATCAGCGACCCAGCGCCGAACATGATGGCCGCGGCCAGGAGGACTTTCTTCTTGCCGTGCGCGTCGGCGAGTTTCCCGGCGATCGGGAGGAACACGAGCGACGCGACGAACACGACGGTCATCACCAGCGCCACCTGGTCGGTGCCGAAGGCGGCGGCGATGTCGGGCAGGCCCACCCCCACCAGGGTGAACTCGAAGTTGGCGTTCTCGGTCAGGAGTGCGATCGCCACGACGATCGCCACGTAATACCAGGTCGACCGCTCTGCGGTGCGCGGTTCCTCAGCCATGCGCACCGATGTAACCGGCGGTCCGTCCGGATTGAGCGGGTCAGTCCCGCTGTCCGGGACTCACTCCGCCAACCGGTCGAGCGCTTGCTTGAGCTGCGGAATCCACGCCTCGTGCTCCGGCTTCATCAACACCGAGCGGAGGATCGTGACAGTCTCGGCGTCGCGTTCGACGTCCGGGTGCAGGGCGGCGAAAGCGTCCGCGTCGACGCGCAAAGTGGACAGATACAGCGGGTTTTCCTTGTCGGCCATGCCGTTTTGGAGGATGGTGTTGGCCGCGTCGGTGATCTCGCTCATCCGGGTCCGCCGGGGCCAGTAGGCGACAATGTCCAAAGTGGGCTCGAGATGCAATGCGAATCGGTCGGATTCCTTGAGGCGAGCAGCGAAATCGTTCGCTGCTCGACGGCAGGCGGCCAGAAATCGTCCGAGGCCGCGGTCGCGTTCCAGCGGAAAGGCTTGCAGGGTAAGCCAAAGCGCGCCAGCGGCGGCACCCGCGCGGGAGCATTCCAGGGAAATCTCGCCGAGGTGCAGCTCATCGGAAGTGAAGTAGGTATAGGGAGAATCGTGTTTGTAGAACCGGCCGACTGCCGGGTCGGCGAACAGCACCGCCCCGCATCCGTATGGCTGGAGGCCGTGTTTGTGCGGGTCGACGACGACGGAATCGCACGAGCCGATCGCGCGGTAGGCCTCGTACTCGTCCAGCAAGGTGTAGAACCCGCCGTACGCACCGTCGACATGCAGGCGGACGCCGTACCGTTCTTTCAGCGCAAGGGCTTGCTGGATGTCGTCGACCGCCCCGAGCCCGGTCGTTCCTGGAGTCAGCACGACCGTGCCTACCCCGCCGCCGCGGACTTCGGCTTCGACCGCTGACAGGTCAACGCGCCCGTCTGGAAGTGCCCGCACCGCACGGGATTCCACGCCGAGCACCTGGCACATGCGGCCGTGCGTGTAGTGCGCGTCCCCCGAATGGACGACCGCTTTGCCCGGGGCCAGTTCGCGGGCGACCCAGAGGGCTTCGAGATTCGCGATCGTCCCGCTGGAGGTGAGGTGGCCGAGCGACGGTGGCGCGAACCCGAACATCCGCGCCAGGTCCGCGATGACCTCGACCTCCATCGGCGAGGTGGCCTGCGAGGCGTCGAGTGCGTGGTTGTTCGGGTTGACCACCATCGCGGCGAGGTAGGCGGCGACCGCGACCGGATGCGGCGGTTTCAGCATCTGGCCTGCGTAGCGGGGGTGGAAGAAGGGGAAGGACGCGTCCATCCGGGCGGCGTAGGCGTCGAGCAGCGCGGGGAGATCGACGTCTGGCCGGCTTGCCGGGGACGGGGTGAAAGGACCCCATTTGCGTTCCCAGGCCTCGACGCCGCGGAGAGCCTGATCGATCAGTTCGCGCCGGTCCATGCGTCACCTCGTCGGTCGCTGGTTGCTGCCTCTCGGGCACCCTATCGACCCGCGGGCAGCGGATTGGGCTTCTCGCGCTGGCGATCTAAGGTGTGGCGACGGTTCTTTCGCGCGGTGAGGAGCTTTCCCATGACCGATGGCCCGGCGTCCGAACCCGCTCCGCCGGGGACGGGGGAATCTGCGTCGTCCGCGGGTGCGCCGGATTCGGGGGACGCGAGGGGAGCGCTGGCGGGGTCGCCGCGGCAGCCGATACCGACCGGTGGGGCCGCGCAGGAACCGATGCCGCAGGTCTCGGCCGCGCCGATGTCCGGCTCGGCGGAACCGGAGACCGCGCAACAGCCGACCGCACAGCCACAGGCCTGGTCCGTGGCGACGCCCGGCCCGGCGCAATCGCAGGCCGCGCTGCCACCGACCGAACAACCGCAGGTCTGGTCCACGCCGACACCCAGCCCGGCGCAACCGCAAGCCGCGCAACCGCAAGCCTGGTCCACACCGATATCCGGCCCGGCACAACCGCCAACCCCGCAACCGCCGACCGAACAACCGCAAGCCTGGTCCACGCCGACGCCCGACCCAGCGCAACCGCAAGCCGCACAACCGCAAACCTGGTCCACGCCAATGCCCGGCCAAGCACACCCACCAACCCCGCAACCACAACCCTGGCCCGCCCAACCGAACCCGCAGCAATACCCGGGCTACTCCCCCTACCCGCCAGCCCACCCCGGGCCCGCGCCCGCGAACGGCGTCTGGCTTGGCGTCGCAGCACTCATACTCGGCATCCTCGGCTGCGTACTCCCCCTGCTGCCGATCGACCTGACCGGCATCCGTGCCTACCTCGCGCTCCCCTTCGGACTGGCCGGGCTGGCCTGCGGACTCGTCGGCGTCATCGGACGGCGCACGGCGAAACCAGTGTCCGCGGTCGGCATCGCGGTATCGGCGATCGCGCTGGTCCTCGGCATGATCATGCTCAGCAACCAGCTCGCCGGGTGACGGCCGGCGTTCTGCCCTGAGCGGAACGGCTGTCCCTCCGGCCCCGGCGGATGCCAGGCTGGGCCTATGGCGGACATCCTTCCCTTCCACCAGCGCCGCGCCCCCGTCCGGGACGACGAGGCCGAACCGTTGTGGCGCGAGGTGCTCGGCCGCAGTCTCCGTGCCGAGCGGGAGACCCAGGGCGAGCGGCTCGTCGACGTCGCCGAGCGGGCCGGGATCTCGCCGCAGTACCTGTCCGAGATCGAGCGCGGCCGGAAGGAACCGTCGAGCGAGATGATCGCCGCGGTGACCGGGGCGCTCGGGGTGAATCTGGCCGGGCTGCTGAGCGGGATCGCCGGGGACATCCGGCGGATCAGCGTGGTGGGACCGCGCCCGGCGCGCCGTCCGGCCGGGCCGGTGCTGATGGCTGCCTGAAACGACGGAAGCCGCAGGCCGGAACCCCAGGCCGGCCTGCGAACTCCGCCTTACGGACGAGCTGCGATCACCTGATCCGCCAGTCCGTACTCCACCGCGCCCGCCGCGTCGAACACTCGGTCCCGGTCGGTGTCGTGCCGCAATTCCGCGACGTCGTGGCCGGTGTGGCGGGACGTGATCTCCTCCAGTTGCGTCCGGACCCGGACCACCTCGTCCGCCTGCAGGATCAGGTCCGGGATCGTCCCGCGTCCCTGCGCGGCGGGCTGATGCAACACCACCCGCGCGTGCGGCAGCACCGATCGCCGGCCCTCCGCACCGGCCGCCAACAGCACCGCGCCGGTCGCGACAGCTTGGCCGACGCAGGTCGTCGCCACCGGGGCCTTGATGAAGCGCATCGTGTCGTACAGCGCGAGCATCGCGGCCGGGTCGCCGCCTTCGGAATTGATGTACAGGTTGATTTCCTGCTCCGGGTTGTCCGACTCCAGGAACAGCAGCTGCGCGATCAACGCGTTCGCGACGCCTGAGTCGATCGCCGTGCCCAGGTAGACGATCCGTTCGGACAGCAGGTGCGAGTAGACGTCCATGATCCGCTCGCCGCCGGGGCTGCGGGTCACGACGTTCGGGATGGTGTAGGTGCTCATGCGCGTACCCCCAGGCCCATCGCGTGCGTGCGCACCGGCACGACCTGCTCCAGGCGGTCGACGATCTGGTCGATGAAGCCGTAGTCCTGCGCTTGTCCGGCGGTGTACCAGCGGTCGTGCAGGGAATCGGCGAAAATGCGGTCGAACGGCTGTCCGGTGTCCTGCGCGATGAGGCCCAGCACGGTGTCGCGGGTGTAGCGCAGGTCGTCGGCCTGTACCTCGACCTCCACGGCCGAGCCGCCGATTCCCGACGACCCTTGGTGCATCAGGATTCGCGCGTGCGGCAGGGCGAATCGCTTCCCGGGGGTGCCCGCGGACAGCAGGAACTGCCCGGCGCTGCACGCCAGCCCGAGCGCGAGCGTCGACACGTCGCACGGCACCAGCCGCATCACGTCGCGGATCGCGAGCATCGACGGGACCGAACCGCCGGGCGAGTGGATCCACAACGCGATGTCCTTGACCGGGTCTTCGCCGGCCAGCGACAGCATCTGGGTCGCGAGGACCGTCCCGTTGTCGTCGTCGAGCACGCCGTCCAGTACCAAGACCCGCTGGCTCAGGAACCGTTCCCGGAGCCGCTGGTCGAACATCGGCGGAGTCGATTCGTTGGTCATGCCTCGACTGTGCCGCCGAGGACCCGGCCGCGTCCGCCTTCGCTGCCCACGGCAGATCTGCTGTGAGCAGCGTGGAAAGTCAGCCGGTTTTGCGGACCAGGTTCGTATACCCGGCCAGCGCCAGCGTCGCCAGGCCCCACACCGCGACCTGCACACCCCAGATCGCCGCGGTGAACGCCTGACCGGCGACGCTCGCCGTGTCGAGGTCGCATTTGCTCCGCAGACCGGTCGGCGCGATCGGCAGACCCCGGTCGAGTCCCAGGCCGATCAGCTCCACCGGCGAACACGCGGCACCGCTCGCGACCCGCTCGGCCGCGTGATGGCCGGGCCGGGTTTCCGTTGTCCCAGCCCATAATCCGAGCACCCCGGCGGCCACCAGCGCGAGCAGCAAAGCCGCCGCGGTACGTCGCGCGCGGTAGCCGTATCCGGCCAGCGCGCCCCAGATCCAGTGGAACAGCCGCGACATCCGCCCGCCGAGAGCGTCCGGCGAACGGCGGCGCAGATCGTCCTGCTGGGCGATCAGGATGGTGCGCGCGTTGCCGTCGTGGCCCGCGGTTCGTTCGACCGCCGCCAGCTTTTGGTACCCGGTGGCGTCGTAATACTCGGTGTGGCAGCGAAGCAAATGCAGCCACCGTCGCCAGCCGAAGGACGGATCGATTGCCGCGTAAGTGAATCCGTCCAGCCACGCCAGTTCGGAATGATCGCAGTCGGCGCCGGTGCTCCCGTCGGGACACACGAGGTCGGCCGGCATGAACACCGTCGTGGCCTTCGCGTCGGAAAGTCCGAGCAGACGTCCTTCCGGCGACGTCACGCGTGTGGTCGCGGAGAATTCGAGCTGCCCGCCGATCTGCGCGCCCTGCAACCGCACCGCGCCGATGTCGCCGTTGCCGCTCAGCTCCGAGTCCCGGATCAGCATGCTGCGGCCGACTGTCAGGGTGTCGGCCTCGATGGCCGGTCCGATGTCGTTGGAGACCTTGATGCTTTGACACTCCAGCGGACCGCCGATGCACGCGCCGTTGAGGTGGATCGCGCCGTCGGTCGACGAACCGGTGATCCGCGTTCCCTGGTGCAGGTACAGGCCGCTGCCCAGCTCCGCCGAACTCGCCTCCAGCGCGAGCCCGTCCGGATTGGAGATTTCCGCGTCCCGGCACAGCAGGCTGCCGCCGATGCGCGCGCCGATCAGCCGGATCGCGCCGTCGGAGTTGTTCCCGGTGATCCGCACGCCGCCGGACAGGTGCAGGTCGCCCGCGATCCGCACCCGGGACCCGTGCAGGCCCGGCATCCGCCCGCCGATCAGGTACAGGTGCGGCAACGTCGCCTGGCGGGCGAGCACTGGCTGGTCGAAGACGCACGCGACCAGCATCAGGCCGGCGGTCGCGGTGGCGCCGTCGAGGTTCAGTTCGCCGGTGATGCGGGCGCGGGCCAGCATGATCCCGCGCGGGTCGAGGTCGCCGTGCCTGCCGAGCAGCACGTCCCGCAGCACCTCCGCGCGCACGAGGTGGTCCGGGCTTTCGGTTTCGGCCAGGTCGGCGACGTCGATCTGGGCGGCGCCGAGCAGTTCGCCTTCCCGGGCCGACTCGACCAGACGGCGTTCGAAGTCGCGGAGATCGGTCACCCGGGGCGCAGTCACGCCCGAGATCATGCCTGGTCCGAAGATCAGCCGCGACCGCGCTCCAACTGGTCGGCAAGGTCTGCGAGTCCGTCTGCCTGGAGGTCGAAACGGTCGGCAGGGCCTGGCGGATCGCCGACTGGACGGCCGACGTACGCAGTCCGGAAGCCTGCCTGCTGCGCCCCGCGCAGGTCCCAGGCGTGCGCGGCGACCATCAGCAGCCGTTCCGGCGCACGTCCGGCGACGTCGACGGCGAGCCGGTAGACGTCTGGAGCCGGCTTGTAGGTGCGAGCGTCCTCGGCCGACAGCACGGTGTGCCAACGCAGCCCGGCATTCGCGCACAGGTCGAGCAGCACGGTGCGGCTGGCGTTGGAGAGGCCGACCAGCGGGAATCGTTCAGCGAGACGAGCGAGCCCGTCCACCGTGTCCGGCCACGGCGCCAGTTGCCGCGCCGCGAACGCCAACTCGGCCGCGTCGCCAGTACCGACCGCATCCGCGACGGCTTGCGCAGCTTCCCGGTCGATGACGTCGCTCGCGGCGTACGGCCGTTCCCCGGCGACGATGCGGCCCTGCTCCTGCTCAACGTGCTTCTGCCACACCGAAAGCAGCTCTTCGACCTCCGCGGCAGCGAGCGACGGCGCGAATTTCCGGATCCCCGCCCGGATTCCGGCCGGTTCGTCGACGAGTGTGCCGAGCACGTCGAACACGAGCACATCGATGTCCATGATCGCAACCTATCCGGACGTCCCGCACAGGGCAACCAACGCCGTTCGCAGCCAGCGTCCGTATTCCGCCGCGGCCCAGCCATGGACGCGACGCAGATGCACCATCGTGTCCGCGCACAGCAAGGCGTCCGTGGTGCTCGCCAGTTGTTCAATGTCCATAGTGGACACAAGAAGGCCGTCACGCGCCGCGCAGGACCAGAATTCCTTACACAGCCGCGCCGTCTCCCGCCGCCCGGACTGTGCTGCCTCGGCGATCTCCGGTTCCGCGCCCTCGGCTTGCGCCGCCACTTCAAGCAAGGCTCCCGCGCGGTCCGCGATTCCTACCGTGAGGTCGGCAAGCGCGTCCAGCCGTTCGGTGAGGGTTCCGGCAGTCATCGCGTCCTGTGCCCGAGGCCGGTGCGCGACGTCGACCGGTTCCGCGTCGCCGACGAGCGCTTCGTCGATCACCCGCCGGAACAACGCCGCCTTAGTGCCGAATCGGACGTACACGGTCCTCGGCGCGACCCCGGCCCGGCGCGCGACCTGCGTCAGCGCGGTGGCCGCGTAGCCGTGTTCCAGAAACAGCTCCTGCGCCGCGGCGACGACAAGCGCCTCGGTCCGCGCGATGCGAGCCGCGCCGAACTCAGCTCTGGCATCGGGCTTGACCTGGTGTTTCATCAGATGCAGCATAACTGCATTGCAGTCTCACTGCATCAGTGGAGGTCGACGATGATTCCCACCCTCGACGGAGTGCATCACCTGAAGCTGCCGGTGGCCGACCTGGACCGCTCGGCAGCCTGGTACGCCGACCGCCTCGGCTACGCGGTCGCCCTCGAATTCCGCCAGGACGGCCGCCGGACCGGCGTCACCATGACGCATCCGCGCGGCGGACCGGACCTCGGCCTCGTGCTCAACCCGGACCTGGCCCGAGCCGCCGCCGGGTTCGACTACTTCTCCATCGCCGTCCCGGACCGCGCCGGCATCGCCGAACTCGCCGACGAGCTCACCCGCCGCGGCGAGCAGCACGCGGGCGTCCACTTCGCCACCCTCGGCTGGATCCTGCCCGGCCTGCATGACCCGGACGGCCACGAGGTCCGCTTCTACACCACCGAATCCCACACCACGCTCGACCCGGCGACGCCGCTGGTGGTCGACGACGCGATCGCATCCGCCCGGGCCGCCGAACAGGTCTGGCTGGCCCAGCATTAGTCCACTGTGGACAATTTCCGCAGCCCGAAGAACGCCGCGACCACCACCGCGAGCCCGATCACGTACGCGAGAACCAGCAGCCCGACGCGTCCGCTGAAATTGCCGCCGACCGGCGGAAGCGCGAGAGAGAACACCGCGACGAGCGTGATCAGCACGGACCGCACGCGTCCGGCGGGCACCGACGCGGCAAGCGGAATCGCCGCCCACAGCAGGTACCACGGCTGCACGACCGGCCCGAAAATCACGACCACGCTCAGCATCAGCCCGAGCGAGCGGACCGCGTCGATCCGGCCGGTCCACTGACGTTGCAGCACCACGACGATCCCGGCCGCGGTGAGCACGTAGCCGATGATCTTGCCGACGCCGATCATCGTCTGCGTGATGTGCGCGCCGAACAGCGAGCCGATGCCGCCGACGAGGAAGCCGAACCAGTTCGTGGGCGCCATCCAGCTGTTGACCTCCCCCGAGGTCGTCAGCGCCGACACCCAACCGAAGCCGATCCCGGTCGCCAGCGACACCGCCGCGGACACCGCCACGAAGACGACGACCATCGCCGCGCCGGCGAGCAGGAATTCGCCGATCCGGCCGCGGCGGCGGGCGAGCGCCGTCCCGACCGCGGCCAGCGCGACCAGCGCGGGCACCTTCACCTCGGCGCCGAGCGCGATCAGCAGCACCCCGCCGGCGAGCGGCCACCAGCGGATCCGGTCGCCCACCGCTTCCAGCGCGATCGCCACGCCCGCGACCATCAGGCCGACCATGAGGGCGTCGTTGTGCATCCCGGCGACCACGTGCCACAGAACCAGCGGGTTCAGCACGCCCAGCCACAACGCGACCCTCGGCGACGCTCCCGCCGCGGCCGCCAGCCGCGGCACCGCCCACGCGATCAGCACGAGCCCGGCCACCTCGACAAGCCGGTGCAACGCGACGCCGACGATCGGATTCCCGCCGGACACCTGCGCGATGACCCGCTCGACCGCACCGAACAACGGCCCGTACGGCGACGGCGTCTCGCGCCAGTAAACGCTGACGCGGCCGACGATGTCCGACGCCGGCCCCAGCGCCTGCTGCGGACCGACGACATTGAGGTCGAACCCGTGCGCGGCCACCGCACCCTGCGCGAGATAGCTGAAGACATCCCCGCTGAACAACGGCGGCACGACGAGCAACGGCCCGCACCACAACGCGAGCGTCCGCTTCAGCCATCCTGTGCCGGGAGTTTCCGAGGCCAGAACGCACCCGCCGAGCAGCGCCCACGCGAGCACGACCAGCCCGACCCCTGCGATCCCGCCCGCGAAGGGCAGCACCCCGGACATCCCGGCGGCCCCGGCGTACACCGCCACAGCCAGCAGCAGCACCCCGCCGAAACCGGTCCAGCGCAGGCTTGCCGCGGACGCGAAACTGAAGAACCGCACGGGCCGCGAGAGCGTGACCGGCTGACTACTCATCGAAGACCTGCGCACGACATGCGGCGATCGTAGTAGCCACGGGGTCTTTCGGTCCGTGAAGGGCTCCTTGAGGGAATCAGATTCCCTCAAGGAGCCCTTCACGGACCACACACAGCCGGAGTCCACAAAGGACTGAGGGGTCAGTTTTGGTCGCGGCCGATCACGCCGCAGGCGTAGCGGGAGCCGGCGTCGCCGGTCGCCTTGGTTTTCTCGTCCGGCACCGGTGCGCTGGGGTCGTTGCGGACGGCGTACCGGTCGGCGGGAATGTTCGCGAAATTGTCGGACTTCGAGTGCACGATGATCGAGGTCCCGTCCGGACCGAACAACTGGTCCAAGGTGAAGGTGTCCAGCAGGAACTTCGTGTACCCGCGGCCGTTGGACCGCACGAGCACCGACGGAAGCTGCCCGATCGGCAGTCCGGTGTGGTGGTCCATCGGCATCAGGTGCCCGCCCGCCGCGGTGAACGGGTTTTTCGGGTCGCCGACAGTGCAGTTTCCCTTTTCGTGGACGTGCATGCCATGGAAACCAGGCGCGAAATGCCCGGTGAGGTACACCTCGACCCAGACGGCTTTCGAACGGCTGTCGGCGGTGAACCACGCGGAGCCGACGTCGTTGCCCTTGGCGTCCTTCAACGTGGCGGAGGCGGAGTCGCCGTCGCGGTAAGCCGCACCGGCCGGCTGCCGCGACGTCTCCGGCGACTGCTGGCCGATCTGGCTGCCGGCCGCTGGCGCGACGCCAATGACCAGTGCGCAGGCACCCAACGCGCCTGCCACCCACTTATTTCTGCGCACGGTATCTCCCTGAGGGCACTGGTGATCTATGACCGCTCCAGAATCGGGCCTCGCCTTCCCCGTGGCCAGGGGCCAGATGGAACTAACCGGGTCCGGCACGCGGCGGAATGTCCATCTTTCGCGGCCTCTCGGGTCAGCGCGAATACTCGGCGATCAGCCGTTTCACCGTCTCGTACGCCGGTTTCGCGGAATAATCGTCCCGCAGCAATCCGAACCGGTTTTCCCGAGGGCCGTTCGACAACCCGTCTCGCAGTCCGAAAATCTCGTAGGTGTCCAAACCCACCTCGCCGGCCAGCCCGAATACCGTGCGCGCGACGGATTCCATCACGCGCGCCTGTTGTTCCTCCGAATTCTCCGGTCCAGTCGGCCAACCGGTCTCGGTAACGTGCATCGGCACCGCCGCTGGAATGCCGATCGCCGACGCGGACTCGCGAAAAGACCGCACGACATGGGTCACCGCACCGGCCAATGCGTCGGCGGGCACTGGACGGAAGACGTCCGGAAAGAAATCCAAGCCGAGAAAATCAATGCGATTCAGCACTTCTGGGTCTACCGCCGAGCGCACCGCTTCCCAAAACGGATCGCCAGGCAGCGCGACCGCGGCGTTGAATCCGATCGCCACGTCGACGCCCAGCCGCGCCCGCTCGTCCAGCGCCGCCGCGAGCCCGGCGCCGAGCGCCTCGTAACAGCCAGGACTGCCGCCGTCCAGCGGCGCGGCCACGTTGACCTCCTCGCAGACCTGCAATTTCCCGCCGCCCAACTCGGCGACCTCGCGAACTGCGGCGCGCACCGCGTCGGCGAACCCGCTCGGGTCGACCTCGGGACTGCCGTAGCCGAGCACGAAGTCCACCACTCGCCCGTCGCCGAGATACGGCACCGCGTCCGGCGGCGTCGGCTCATGCGGGCCTCGGTAGTGGCGATAGCACCGGACATAGAACCGTTCCGTGCCCTTCGCCAGGTCCCGCAACGCTTCCGCGGTCCGTTCGACGTCCTCCGGCGGCGCGTCGATGAAGGTTTCCAGCCGCACCAGGTCCCTGCTCACGACGCCGGGCCACACGCCAAAGGTGATCATGACCATCCCTCTCCAGTAGTCGTATACGAGCAATGTACTCGTATACGACTAGCGTGCGCTACCCTGGTCCGGTGCCGACGAACGCTCTCGACAACCCGCTAGTGCTGCCGATGCTCGGCCTGCTCGTGGAAACCCCGCGCCACCAGTACGCGCTCCTGCGCGAACTCCGCACGCGCTACCCGTTCCTGAACCCGAAGACGTCGACCGTGTACACGCTGGTCGGCACGCTGACCCGGAACGGGCTCGTCGAACCGGACGGCGACGGCGAGCCGCAACCGGTGCGGCTGACCGAAAACGGTCTCGCCGATTTCCGCGAACGGATCGAACGGCAGCTCCGCGACGCCGACCCCAACCTCGACTCCCGGTTCCTGATCGCGCTGGCCTACCTCGGCGCGCTTCCGCCGGCGCGCGCGGTCACCCTGCTGCGAGACCGGGTCGAACGGGTCCGAGACCAGCACCGCGAGCTTTCCGCGACGCTCGATAACGCCGATTTGCCGGAAATGCAGATGATCGAGGCGCATTTCCTGGTTTCCCGGCTCCGCCACGACGCCGCGTGGCTCGCCCGCACCGCGGACCGGATGGAGAGCGGAGACCTCGTCCCGCCCCGGTGATCACAGCTTTCATCGTGATTTCATCGCCGCCCCTTACCGTGCGCGGGTGCCCGGCTGCAGCTGGCCGGGCAAAGGCGAAGGCGGGGGTATGACCGGAGAATCCGGATCAGTGGTCGACGCCGCGTCGGCCGGGGTGGAGAACCTGGCGGACTCGGCGCTCGCGGGACTCGACAAGGCGGGGCCGGTCGGCGATTTGGCCCGGCCGGTGGTGTCGGCGCTGCGCAACGTGTGGGAGGGCTACTTCGGAGCCCCGGTCCCGCCCGGCAGCACCAACTGGAACGCTTACACGCACCAGCAGCTGTACCAGATGCTGTGGGAGAAGGCCGACGTCGGCGACGTCAGCACGGTCGCCGCGGAATGGCAGCGGCACGGTTCGGAAATGCGCACGCACGCCGATTCGCTCAAATCGCAGCAGGGGACGCTGCACGAGAACTGGAGCGGGCAGGCCGCCGAACGCGCGTCCGGACGGCTGGGCTCGCTCGGCGACCGCGCGTCCGGGATCGGCGACCGCGCCGGGACCGTCGGCGGCGCGGCGCAGAACGCGGGCGATTCGCTTGCCGTAGCGCGCAACACCATGCCGAAGCCGCCAGGCGACCCGACTGGGGGCGCAGTCGCCGCCGCGGCGGCCGGAGCGGGTGCGGGCGCGGTCATCGGCGGGATCCTCGGGGCCGGAGCGGGTGGTATCGGCGCCGGCCCGGGAGCGTTGATGGGCGCGGCGATCGGCGCGGTCGCGGGCGGCGGGGCGAGCCTGTTCGCCTCGAATGTCGCTGCGGCGGAACAGAAAGCCGAAGCGGTGCACGTGATGCAGCGCTACGAAGCCAGTCTGCACAAGAGTTCGCACGCGATCAATCCGCCGCCCGCCGGGTCGACGACCGCGGATTCCTACGGCGCGGACGATTCGACCAGTGCGTCGAGCTACGCCGGTCCGCTCGGCGGAGCCGGATCCGGCGCGGGCAGCGGCATGCCGTGGGGCGCGCTGACCACCGCGGCTCCGGTCGAATCGGGCCTGTCCGCCGGACTTCGCTCCGCGCTCGGCATGGAGGGCGCGATGCTCGCCCGCAACGCCGCGATGGCGGAGATGGCCGCCGCTCGCGCGGCCAGCGGCAACGGCATGATGCCCGGCCGCGGCGCGGGTGCCTCGCAGGAGGAGGAAGAGGAGCACAAGAACAAGATGCCGGTGCTCGACCAGCCGCTCCTGCATCCCGAAGACAAGACCATCAGCCCGGTGATCGGGCTGTGATCGACAAGAACGACAGGAGCACCCGATGACCGGCCACGAGGTCGCCCCGAACGCGCTGGACCGCCAGGTCGCCGCGCTGGGCAGGCTCGGCGAGCAGACCGGGGAACTCGTCGGTTCGGCGGGACGGCTCGCCGACCGGCTGCCGCAGCTCGGCACCGCACCGCCCGCGCTGCACCTGGCGCAGCGGCTGCGCGAAGCCGCCGGACACGCTGGGCTGACCGGCGAACTGGGTGCGGCCGACACCGAGCTGACAGGGTTCCACGAGGCGCTGCAGGCAGGCATCCGGCGCTATCAGGAGCACGAATCCGGGGTGCAGCAAGCATTCCAGCGGCTCGAACGGCAAGCCGAATGACCGCCGTGCTGCCGCGCACCGGCGACGAGACCGTCCACATCGGACTCGTCGAGGCCGACCTGCTGGCCGCGCACGCCGGGGCGAGCTGGCCGTTTCCGTTGCAGGTCCCGTCTTACGGCCGGATCGAGGGCGAGCGCGAGATCCTGTTCGCCACTGCCGGACAGGCGCTGCGGGCGCGCGGGCTCGCCGACGAATCCGGACCGGACGGCCTCGCCGCGGAAGCCGTGACCGCGCTGCGCGAACGTCGCGGCATCGTTGATTTGGTGGTGGCGGACGCCGAGGGGGCGACCGCCGTCACCGCACTCGTTTACCGGTCCTCGGCGCTGATCTGCCGTCAGCGGCTCGAGGCCGACACGCTGTCGGTGCGCCGAGTGGACGAGACCGCGCTGGTGGACGCCGTGCTCGCGGAAATCCCGCAGGTGGAGGCGGCCCGCACGATGCCGGTCACGCTGCCCGCGCACGCGGTCAAGGAGGCGATGGCGCTCGCCGACGACGAGGACGACACCTCCCGTGCCCACCGTTTGCGCGATCTCGTTCGCGACAGCGGCGGCGACCCGGCGGCGCTGGACAGCCTCGTCGGCCTGGTCGTCCCGCTGACCGGCCGCGGCCAGCTCGGCGCGACTCGCGACGGGCGCACCCGGGAGGGCCGCGAACTGTCCTGGATGGACGGTCCGCGCGGCCGCGTCCGGATCAACCCCGCGCGCGACGGCTGGCTCAGCGTCAACTCGCTGCGCCAGGCCGACCTGCGCTTCGCCCTCGGCGAGCTGGCCACCGCCGCGCGGCGGCCGCGATGACCGCACCGAAAACGACCGGAGGATCTTCCGTGCCGATCCAAGACTCGGCGGCCTGGCTCGCCGACTACCAGAAGAATCTGTCCCGGATGCAGGCCAACGCGGAGGCCGCGAGCGCGAGCCTCAGCCGCGTCGGCGGCCGCGCGGCGTCTCCGCGCGGCGAGGTCGAGGTCGAGGTGGGCCCGAGCGGCGCGCTGACCGACCTGCGGCTGAGCCCCGCCGCCCGCGCGCTGGAAGCCGACGCGCTCGCCCGGCTCATCCTCGCGACCGTGCACGACGCGCACCGCCAGGCGGGTGCTCAAGTCGTGGACATCATGACCGACTACGTCGGCGACGGCCCCGCCCTCCAGCTCGTCCGCGACAACCTGCCGGTCGAGGCGGCTCCCGCCGCTCCGCGCCAGGAAGACGACTACTTCGCGAACCCGGGGATCATCTCGTGACCGCCGGCTTCGAGGTCGACCCCGCGCAGTTGCGCCGGCACGCGGCCACCGTCGGCGATCTGGCCGACCGGCTCGGCAATGTCGCCCGCAGCGCCCCGTCCGGGCTCGGCGACCAGGCGCTCGGCGTCTTCGTGCAGTTCCTCACCGCGGGCCTGCAGTCGGCGGTCGGCAAGACCAACGACGCGGTGTCGCACGCTTCGTCCACTGTGGACAAGGTGAGCGCGAACCTGACTCAGGCCGCGGAAAGCTACGAACGCCGCGACCAGGGCAACGCCGCCTCGCTGCCGGGGAAGGAGCTCCCGTGACCGACTCCAGCCAGCTGCTGACAGATCTGAAAACCACCACGCAGGCAGTCGAAAACCACGACTGGGTTTCCGCCGGGCTCGGCGGCGCCACCACCGCGCTCGACCTGCTCGGCGCGTCGCAGGACCCGCTCGCCGCGCTGACGTCGGCCGGGTTCGGCATGATCACCGAACTGGTGCGGTTCCTGGAAGAACCGCTGAAACAGCTGCAGGGCAACCCGGATTCGGTGTCGTCGCACTCTCAGGGCATGGAAGGCGGCGGCCAGCAGGTGTCGTCCGTCGCGGACGATTACCGGCAGTCGGCGGGACCGGAAACGTCGGGGTGGAACGGCTCTTCGGCTTCCAGCTACCGCGACAACAGCTCGCAGCACGCGGACTGCGTCGAGGCGGTCGGCCAGGCGGGCATCGCGATGGCCAAGGCGGCTACTGGCGCGGGGAAGGTGGTCGCGAAGGCGCAGCAGGAGGTCGGCGGGCTCATTTCGGAGGCCGTCGGGCAGATTATCCAGCTGATGACGCAGGCGTTCGCCGCCGCGCAGGCGACGTTCGGCGCGAGCATCGCCGCGGCAATCCCGCAGGCGGTGGCGATCGCTACGCAGTACGGCGGGCAGATCGCGCAGAAGCTCGGGGTTTTGCTGTCGGATTCGGATAATTTGCTGCAGCTGATCACCTCAGTGACTCAGGGCCTGGAGGCGGCTACGCAGCTGATGACGAAGTTGAGCGAGGCGTCGAAGAGCAGTTCCGGGGAGGATTCCAGCTCTTCGGATTCTTCGTCGCGTTATCCGGCTTCTTCGCGGTACCCGGACTCGGGCTCGGACTCGGACGAATACAGCTCGCGCACTCCGGTCAGCACTGCCCAGCAGAGCTGACGAGTTCGACCTCGAAGCCGTCGTCGTTCTGCAGATACGCGGCATAGTGCGCCGCGCCGCCCGCATGGGGATGTTTCTCCGGGAACATCAGCTGCCACCCGTGCCGGGCGGCGTCGGCGGCCAATTGCTCGACCGTCGCGGCGTCCTTGACGTGAAATGCGAGGTGGTTCAGCCCCGGACGGCAGCGGTCGTGCCGGTCCGCGGTCAGCGCCGGGGATTGCTCGACCACGAGATACGTCGGACCGAGCCGCCAGCTGCGGCCAGCCGCCCAGTCCTGGAACTGCTGATATCCCAGCTCTTCCAGCAGCCATCCCAGCGACGCGACCGCGCGGCCGAGGTCCGGCACCCACAACTCGACATGGTGCAGGGTCCCGTGCGCACTCACGAGGGACCCCGATCCGAGCTGAGCACCACCCGCAACTCCCGGTCCAGCTCGGCCCCCGGTTCGACGTCCAAATCCGTCCGCAGCCGTTCCCGCATCCGCCGATGCACCGCCAGCGCGTCCGCCCGGCGGCCGCCGCCATGAAGCGCCCGCATCAGCAACACCGCCAGCGGCTCCCGATGCGGATGCACCGCCAGCAGCGCCGACAGCTCGTGCACCACCTCGTCGGTCCGCCCCAATTTCAGCTGCAGCAAGGCTTTCTCTTGCACCAACGTCAGCCGACGCTCGGTCAGCCGCAGCCGCTCCCCCTCCACGAACGGGCCCGGCAACCCGGCCAACGGCTCGCCGTGGAACAACGCCAGCGCACCGGCGTAAGCATCGACCGCAGCGGCCGGATCGCCGCCGTGAGTGGCGGTCGCGGCTTCCGAGATCCGGTCGGTCAGCTCGGTGACGTCCAGCCGTACTCGCTCCCGGGCGAAGCGGTATCCGCCGCGATCGCTGCCGATGACCGAGTCTTCCGTCCGCTCACCGACGGCACGCAGGCATTTCCGCAGTCGATGCACGTACACCGGCACCACCCGGCCACCGGTGCCCGGCGGTTCCAGGCCCCACACGCCGTCGAGCAGCTCGCCAGGGCTGACCGTCTCGCCGGGGCGCAACACCAGCGCCGCCAGCAGCGCCTGCTGCCGCACTGGGCCCAGGTCCAGCAGGTTCGGCCCCCGCCACGCCTGCAGCGGGCCGAGGACGCTGAACCGCAACGAGTCCGGACCGGCCGGAGCCGGAGCCGCGCCGGGAGTGACCAGGCCGTGGTCGAAGGCGTACACGATGGCCGCCGCCCGGTCGCGGAGGCGGAGTTTCGCGCACACCCGCTCGTAATGCGCCTCGACCGTGCTCGCGGAAATCCCCAGCGTTCCGGCGATTTCCGCGTCCGTCAGCCCCCGCGCGACCGCTGTCAGCACGTCCAGTTCACGCGGCGTCAACAATCCGGACGGCACCGCCGGGCGATCGGAAGCCGCCTGGCGATAGGTCGTGAGCACCCGTCCGGTGACCGCCGGATCGAGCCACGCCTCGCCCATCGCGACCGCCCGCACCGCGCGGATCAGATCCTCCGCCGGGGAATCCTTCAGCACGTACCCGACCGCGCCCGCGCGCAGCACTCCGGCGAGCAGCTCGTCATCATCGAACGTGGTCAGCGCGAGCACCGGCGGCCGCGGGCCGGACGCGCGCAGCCGTCGCGTCGCCTCGATGCCGTCGACTCGCTTCATCCGCAGGTCCATCACCACTGCGTCGACCCGGCCGGCCGCTTCGAGCGCGGCCGGGACCTCGTCTCCGTCCGCGCACTCCCCCACCACCACGAACCCGTCACGACGACGCAGGATCAACCGCAGCCCGGAACGCACCAATTCCTGGTCGTCGACCAGCAAAACCCGCATTTCCTCCGACGCAGCGGTCACGACACGGCCTCGCGCGCCAGCGGCACCGTCACGTCGACTACCCACTCGCCGCCCTCGGGTCCGGCAGTCAGCCGCGCGCCGAGCTGACCCGCGCGCGCCGTCATGCCCGCCAACCCCGAACCGCCCGAATTGCGCGCGGTGCCGGTGTGTCCATTGCGGACAGTCAGCCGGGCATCCTCAGCGCTGATCTCCAGCCGTACCAACGCCTTCTCCGACGGGGCGTGCTTGACCACGTTCGCCAGCGACTCCTGGACGATCCGGTAGAGCCCCAGCCCCACCGTATTGTCGACCGCGGTCACGTCGCCCTCCAGTTCGTACTCCGCGACCAGCCCGGCCGCGCACGTTTCGGCCACCAGCTCCGCGATGTCGCCCGCACCGGGCAACGGCCGCGTCCCGGCCGACTCCTGCGAGAGCAATCCAACCGTGCGGCGGATATCGGCCATCGCCGCCCGTCCGATCCGCTCCGCCTCGGTGAGCGCCGCGACGGCCTCGTCGATGTCACGATCCGTGCGCAAACCGTGCCGCGCGCCCGTGACGTGCAGCAACGTGATGCTCAGCGAATGCGCGACGACGTCGTGCACCTCGCGCGCGATCCGCTGCCGCTCGCCGAGCCGCGCCTGTTCGCGCACGGCCTCCTGTTTGCCGCGCTCGGCGTCCAGCGCGCGCACGTACCAGCGCAGCATGAACCCGGCGGCCATCCCGACCACCACCGCGAGCGTGTACACCGGGAACCCGACGAGCCCGACCGTCAACGCGGCCGCCCCGAGCAGCGCGACCGCCCCGCCGGTGGCCGCGAACGCGACCCGCGCCGTCGCGATGGACCCCAGCTCGCCGGTGAGCACGGCCAACGGCATCGGCGCGAAGTCCGGCACCACCGGATACGTCAGCAGCAGCCCGATCCCGGCGAGCATCCCGAGCGCCTTCAGCCACGACGGCGCGAGCCGCCCGGTGAACGCGAACAGCAGCGACGACGACGTGGCCAGCAGAAACCCGGCGATCGCGACCGGCAGCGCGGGCCCGACCCGCTGCCCGACCGCCACGACCAGCCCGATCACCGTGAAGGCGGTCGTCCCCATCGGCACCCACCAGGGCAGCGTGAGCCCGGACTGGGCCAAACCGTCCGCCAGCCGGCCCCGGAGCCGGTCCCTCGCTGTTTCCCACACGGGGTTCAGCCTAGAAAACCGCATGCGAAGCCGCCGGGTGTATCGGCGATACGATGCCGCGTGCGCGACCGGCAAAGGCGCGGTCAGCCAATCGGATACCTTCGAATTCGTCTCGTCGGGCAGGCGCACGACCGTCCAGTATCCCGTGCCGCAGCGCAAAAAGGTAGCGAAGCTCGAGGATCACCGCCTGCGCGAGCCTGGCAAGGACATCTCGCTCGCCGATCACTCCGGGAAGGTCGTCCTGCTGAACCTCTGGGCGTCTAGCGCGGGCCGCACCTTGCCGAATCGGACACGCTGAAGGCCACCGCCCACTCCAGCCGCGTCGCCGTGGGACTGCGCGGCCTCCCGCTGGCCGCGGTGCCGATCTCGCTCATCGTCGACAAACAGCAACGAGTCGCGGCGGTCTACCTCGGCGCCGTCCTGCGGACCGACGTCCAGCCCGCCCTCGACAGCGTGCTCGCCGAGTAGACCGGCCAAGGTCCAGACCGTTCGGGCGGCGTGCGCCTACCATGGGCGGATGACCGCGAGTGGCTACAACCGCCGGGAGCGTCCCGCCAAGCCCGCGCTGAGCCGCGAAGGCATCGTCGCGGCCGCTCTCGACGTCGTGCGCCGCGAAGGGGCCGAGCGCGTCACCATGCGGCGGCTCGCGAAGGAACTGGACACTGGCCCAGCCTCGCTCTACGTCTACGTCCGCGACACCGACGAACTCCACGCCGCCGTGCTCGACGAACTCCTCGGCGAAGTCACCGCCACGACCGCCTCCGAAGAAGACTGGCGGAGTCGCTTGTGGACAGTCGTGTCCACCTACCGCGACGTCCTCTACGCCCACCCCGGGCTCGCCCGCGTCGCGCTCGTGACCCCGCTGAACGGGCCGAACTACCTCGCCATCGTCGACACCGTGCTCGGCCTGCTCGCCGAAGCCGGGGTGCCGTCCGGCCCCGCCGCGTGGACGGTCGACCTGCTGCTGCTCGTCGCCACGGCCAGCGCGGTGGAGCACAGCACCCGCAAGGACCGCCCGGGCGCGCGGCAACAGCACGACGCGCTCGCCGAAACCGTCCGCGGCCTCTCTCCCGAGACGCATCCGAACATTGTCGCGGCGAGCGGGAATCTGTTCTCCGGCAACGGAGACGCCCGTTCCCAGTGGGCGATCGACGCTCTTCTCAACGGCGCGCGCACGACCCCGCTCCCCGAATAATTGGTTCAGACCTCAAGGGAACGCGTTTCCCAAGGGTCCATAATGGACCAGTACGCCGGAATAGCGGCGTTAACGGGCGCAATGTCCGCTTGATCGATCCGCCTCAATTCGGCAGTTGATGCGGTCCCTCCTTTCGTAGGTTCCCGGAAAATTTCCGCCGATCTACCTTTGTCGTGGTCGGATCCACCTCCCCACCCTTTCCGCTTTCTTTTTCTGCATGTCCAAAGGAGTACCAGGATGCAGATCGGAAAAACGTCCGCACTCGTTTCCCTGCTCGCCGCGGCCGGCCTGGCCGCGGCGATGGGCGCGGCCCCTGCCACCGCGGCCGCCGCCCAGCACCACCCGCAGCACCTCAAGCACGGCCTCGGGCTGAACGTCGCCGGGCTGAAGGCCGCGCAGTCCCGGATGCACGCCCACGCGAATTCCGCGCTCCCCGTGCACCCGCGCGCCACGGCCGAACTGCCCTCCAGCGGCGACCTCACCCAGTACGCGAACGCCCCCGGCGACCAGGGCCAGGTCGGCTCGTGCGTCACCTGGGCCACCGGCTACACCGGCTACGGCGTGCTGATGAACGAGCAGGGCATCACCGGCGGCCCGATGGCCCCGATGTTCATTTACAGCCAGATCGCCAAAGGCAACGACCAGGGCACCTGGGCGAGCGTCGCGCTGCCGATGGAACAGCAGCAGGGCATCGACACCAAATCCGACTACTGGCAGGGCGATTTCGACTACACCACCCAGCCCGACCAGAACGAAAAGTCGAATGCGGCGCACTACAAGCTGTCCGGCTACACGCAATTGTCGTCGAGCGGCGACGCGGCGCGGTCCGACATCGAGAACGCCATTTCCCAGGGCGAGCCGGTCGCGATCGGGTTCAATGTGCACCAGAGCTTCATGAACCTGGATTCCTCGACCGCGAGCGACTACTCGTACCTGCCCGGCGACTCGGGCAGCGACCCGGTCGTCGGCGGGCACGAGGTGACCATCGTGGCCTACAACGACCAGGGCGTGAAGATCGAGAACAGCTGGGGATCCGGCTGGGGCGCAAGCGGTTTCGTGACCGTGCCGTGGTCGTTCTTCAGCACCGGCGACGTCGACGAGGTCAACGCGATGGGCAAGCTCGTCCAGAGCTGACCCCTCAGCAGCAAGAAAAAGGGCTCCTTGCGGGATTTCCCGCAAGGAGCCCTTTTCTCGGTCAGCCGATCAGGAAACTCAGACCAGGTCGTACCGGTCGTTGTTCATGACCTTGTGCCACGCGGCGACGAAGTCGCGGACGAACTTCTCCTTGGCGTCGTCGCTGCCGTACACCTCGGCGACGGCGCGCAGTTCGGAGTTCGAGCCGAACACCAGGTCGTTGCGGGTGCCGGTCCACTTGACCTCGCCGGTGGCGAGATCGCGGGCCTCGAAGGACTCCGCGTGCGGGCCCTCGCCGTCGGCCGGCTTCCACTCCGCGCCCATGTCGAGCAGATTGACGAAGAAGTCGTTCGTCAGCGTGCCCGGCCGGTCGGTGAGGACGCCGGCAGCCGAGTTCTGGTAGTTCGCGCCCAGCACGCGCAGGCCGCCGACCAGCACGGTCATCTCCGGCGCGCTCAGGTTGAGCAGGTTCGCCTTGTCCACCAGCAGGTACTCCGACGGCAGCGGGTCGGCCTTGCCGCGGTAGTTGCGGAACCCGTCGGCCTTCGGCTCGAGCGGCGCGAACGAGTCCGCGTCGGTCTGCTCCTGCGTCGCGTCGGTGCGGCCCGGCGTGAACGGAACGGTGAGGTCGACGCCGCCGTCCTTCGCCGCCTTCTCCACACCGGCAGCGCCGGCCAGCACGATCAGGTCGGCGAGCGAGATCTTCTTGCCGCCGGTCTGCGCGCTGTTGAACGCCTCCTGGACGCCCTCGAGCGTGCGCAGCACCTGAGCCAGCTCGTCGGGCTCGTTGACCTCCCAGCCGCGCTGCGGCTCGAGGCGGATGCGGGCGCCGTTCGCGCCGCCGCGCTTGTCGCTGTGGCGGTAGGTCGAGGCCGACGCCCACGCGGTGGACACCAGCTGCGCGACCGAAAGGCCCGACTCGAGGACCTTCGCCTTCAGGTCCGCCACGTCCGCGTCGTTGACCAGCTCGTGGTCGACGGCCGGGACCGGGTCCTGCCAGATCAGCTCTTCCTGCGGCACCAGCGGGCCGAGGTAGCGCTGGATCGGGCCCATGTCGCGGTGGGTGAGCTTGTACCAGGCACGGGCGAAAGCGTCCGCGAACTGGTCCGGGTTCTCGTAGAACCGGCGCGAGATGGGCTCGTAGATCGGGTCGAAGCGCAGCGCCAGGTCCGAGGTCAGCATGCTCGGCGCGCGGTTGAGCTCACCGCTCTCCGGGTCCGGCACGGTGCCCTGCGCGGCGTTGTTCTTCGGCTTCCACTGGTGCGCACCCGCGGGGCTCTTGGTCAGCTCCCACTCGTAGGTGAACAGGTTGTGGAAGAACCAGTTGCTCCACTGCGTCGGGGTCGGGGTCCAGGTGACCTCGAGCCCGCTGCCGATCTGGTCGCGGCCCTTGCCGCTGCCGAAGCTGTTCTTCCAGCCGAGGCCCATCTGCTCGATCGGGGCGGCCTCCGGAACCGGGCCGACGTTCGCGTCCGCGTCGCCCGCGCCGTGCGTCTTGCCGAAGGTGTGGCCGCCGGCGATGAGGGCGACGGTCTCCTCGTCGTTCATCGCCATCCGGGCGAACGTCTCGCGGATGTCGCGCGCCGAGGCGATCGGGTCCGGGTTGCCGTTCGGGCCTTCCGGGTTCACGTAGATGAGGCCCATCTGGACCGCGGCGAGCGGGTTGTCCAGCTCGCGGTCGCCCTTGTAGCGCTCGTCGCCGAGCCAGGTGCGCTCCGGGCCCCAGTAGATGTCCTCGTCCGGCTCCCACACGTCGGCGCGGCCGCCGGCGAAGCCGAAGGTCTTGAAGCCCATGGTCTCGAGCGCGCGGTTGCCCGCGAAGACCATCAGGTCGGCCCACGAGATCTGCTTGCCGTACTTCTTCTTGACCGGCCACAGCAGCCGGCGCGCCTTGTCCAGGCCGACGTTGTCCGGCCAGCTGTTCAGCGGCGCGAACCGCTGCTGGCCGCCGCCCGCCCCGCCGCGGCCGTCGTCGATCCGGTAGGTGCCGGCGCTGTGCCAGGCCATCCGGATGAACAGCGGGCCGTAGTTGCCGAAGTCGGCGGGCCAGAATTCCTGGGACGTGGTGAGCAGCGCGTCGACGTCGCGGGCCAGCGCGTCGAGGTCGAGGCTCTTGAACGCCTTGGCGTAGTCGAAGTCCCCGTCCATCGGGTCCGCCGCGGGGGCGTGCTTCCGGAGGATCTTCAGGTTGAGCTGGTTCGGCCACCAGTCACGGTTCGCGGCGCCCTCGGAGGGGTACCCCATGCGACCGGTGACCGGGCATCCCGCCGTGTGGTCGTCGGCAACGGAGTCAAGCGATTCGGACAACTGAAATCCTTCCGGGGAATCTTGGTCTTGCTCAGGAACTCACAGCGGCGGAACAGTCGGGGCAGCGGCCCCAGTAGACGACCTCGGCCTCCTCGACGACGAAACCGTGCGTCTGCGAAGCGGTCAGGCAGGGAGCCTCGCCGACCGCGCAGTCGACGTCCTCGATGGCGCCGCACGAACGGCACACGACGTGGTGGTGGTTGTCCCCCACCCGGGCCTCGTACCGCGCGACCGAACCGGGCGGCTGGATGCGCCGCAGCAGCCCCGCCTCGGTCAGCGCGCGCAGCACGTCGTAGACGGCCTGGTGGGAAACCTCGCCGAGATCCGCGCGCACCATGCCGATGACGGATTCGGTGTCCGCGTGCGCGTTGGCGTGCACCGCGGAGAGCACGGCCACCCGAGGGCGCGTGATCCGCAACTGCACTCCGCGCAGCAGCTGCTCGAAGTCCGTGGTCGTCGGCATGCCCCGGAGTCTGCCGGATTTTCTGGAATGAATCAAGAATCTGTCACCCACTCCGGTTGTCCTCCTCCTGGCGGTCGCTTGACAGCGCCGGCGGGCTACTGTGAGTAGGCCAAAGAGACGCCCGACACATCCGAGGTGACGCCAGAAATGACCGAGGCCGTCGAATCGCCCAGTTCGCACCCGGTCGGGGTCGATATCACGCGAGCGAGCATCGCCCGGGTGTACGACGCCGCGCTGAACGGCACGAACAACTACGAGATCGACCGCAGGGTGCTCGAGCAGGTCGCGACGGTGGCCCCGGAGGTCGCCGACCTCGCCTGGGCCAACCGCAACTTCCTCATCCGCGCCTGCCGCTTCCTCGCCACCCAGGGCCGGGTCACCCAGTACCTCGACTGCGGTTCCGGCCTGCCCACCGCGGAGAACACGCACCAGGTCGTGCAGCGGATCATCCCGGAGGCCCGCGTCCTGTACGTGGACAACGACCCGGTGGTCCTCGCGCACGGGCGCGCGCTGCTCGAGGAAAACGAGAACACCCGCTTCATCGACGCGGACATCTTCAAGCCCGAGCAGATCCTGCGGAACGAGACCGCGCGCGAGTTCCTCGACTGGACGAAGCCGATCGCGTTGCTGCACAACGGAACCCTGCACCACTACCTCGGCGACGACTACGCGGAGATGATGCAGACCTACGTGGACGCGCTGCCGTCCGGGTCGTTCGTCGTGGTCGCGCACTTCCTCGACCCGGAGACGCCCGAGCACAGCGAGATCGCCCGGCGGATGGAGGAGAAGTTCACGCACAGCCCGATGGGCAGCGGCCTCTTCCGCACGTGGGAGCAGATCGGGCGGATGTTCGGCGGCACCGAACTGGTCGACCCCGGCCTGGTGCTGTGCGAGGACTGGTGGCCGGACGGCCCGCGGTACCAGCCGCTGAACCAGGTCCAGGAGTGCATCGCGGGCGCGGTCGGCCGGAAGGCCTGACGCTTCTCGCCTGACTGTCCGTGAAGGGCCCCTTGAGGGAATCTGATTCCCTCAAGGGGCCCTTCACGGACGTTCGACGGTGCGGAAATCCAGCTCGGACAACGGCGAATCCGGGTTGAGCGCCACCCCGACCGTGCGCAGGGTGTCGTCGAGGATCGACCAGACCCAGCGGGCGAGCAGCTGGCGCAGATCGTCGCGGTCGATGCCGCGCGGTGCTTCGAGCCAGTGCGCGGTGCTGGATTCGACCAGCCCGACCAGTCCGTAGGCGATGGTCTCGCCGACCCGCTGGTCCGCGCCGAACAGGCCGAGGTAGTACTCGAACAGCACGGTCAGCTGTCGCGCGATCGCGGTTTTGACGTCCGCGACGACGTCGCGCGGCCCGGTCACCGACTGGCGCATCAGATATTGGTAAAGCTCGCGGTGTTCGGAAAGCCATTCGATGTGCGCGCCGATCGTCGCGTGCACCATATCGCGCGGGGTGCCATTAACTCCCCACAACGGCGAAAATTGCGCGCCGATCATTTCCGCGGCGCGCAATGCGATAGCGCGCTGCAGATCCGCGGTGTCGGCGAAATGCTTGTAAATGCGCGTGCGAGCGACGCCGGCCTCGTCGGCGATCTGCTCGGTGGACACCTCCGGCCCGTATCGGGCGATCGCGCGCATCCCGGCTTCCACGAATTCCCGGCGCCGGCGTTCCCGCTGCCCTGCCCACCGGGTGGCCCGCCCGTCGGGCGGAGTACCTGAGGACGTCATCCGCGCGAGTGTATCGCCGGGTCACATACTGGATACGGCGCTGTACCTGTTACTTTGGGTATAGAGGGATGACTGTCGGTGGTCGGCGTTGCCTCGATGTAGCAGTCGCTTTCCGAGTGGCAGTTGCTTCGGTGTGACCCAGATCATGGACCGGGAGTGCGTCATCGGCACGCGGGGAGCGAGTCGCGTCGATGAAGCGAGCGTCGCCCACAAGGGTGGCGTGCAGGGAGGAACACATGGACGGCGAACAGCACCGGCCCGAACTGTCCACCGGCCACCGGGTCACCTACCTGGTCGGCCAGCGCACCGGCAGGCGGCAGCTGTGCAGGCGCGGGGTGGTCACCGGAGCCCCGGTCACCGACGACGCGACAGCAGTCACCTGGGTCCCGGTCCAGGTCGACGGCCAGGCGAGAGACGCGAACCCGCAGTGGATCGCGGCCGACGCGATCATCGACGTGGTGAGCGCGTCATGAGCGGCGAGCAGGCCGTGGCCACCCCGATTTTCGACGGCGTGGTCGCCGAGGCCGGGCTGGACTGGTCCGAAGAGGACGTTCCGGCAGGCGGCAAGGGCGGGACGGACGAGGCCAAGAAGGCGGGCTCCGGCAAGTAACCGCCGTTCCTGATCGCCGCACCGGCTCTCCGGTGCGGTACTCGCGCGCGCCCGCATCCCGGCGGGAGGGCGCGATTAGGCCACTTCGGTGTCACCGGTTTGCGCGTTCGATACTGCACTCGTCCGGGTGAACTGCGCGGCGCGGAACCTCGGTGCACGCGGGGTATTTCGCCCTGCGCCGGGTGATCCTTGCCGCGTATCGCCAGATGCTCACGGATTCATCCGGCGTTACGCAAAGAATCAACGGCGCGCTTCCTCCAGATACCGCAGCACCGCGGTGACCCGCCGATCCGCGCTGTCGTCCGGAGCCAAATCCAGTTTCGCGAAAATGCTCCGAATGTGTTTGTGCACCGCGCCGTCAGTCACCACTAACCGTTCCGCGATCGCGCCGTTTCCCAAACCCTCCGCCATCAGCGCCAGCACATCGCGTTCTCGCGGACTGAGCCGTTCCAATCCGGAATCCGCGCGCGTGCGGGTCAGCAATTGCGCCACCACTTCCGGGTCGATCGCCGTCCCGCCGCCTGCCACCCGGTTCAGCGCTTCCATGAACTCGGTGACCCGCCCGACGCGTTCTTTGAGCAGATACCCGAGCCGCGCGCTGCCGCTGCCCAGCAGGTCGGTCGCGAAGGCCTGCTCGACATACGCCGACAGCACCAGCACCGCCAGGCCCGGCCGCCGCCGGCGGGCTTCGACGGCCGCGACGATGCCCTCGTCGGTGTGCGTCGGCGGCATCCGGACGTCCACGACCGCGGTGTCCGGCTCGTGTTTGTCCACCGCGGCAAGGAAATCGGCCGGGTTGTCGGTGGTCGCGACGACGTCCAGGCCTTCCGCGCGCAACAGGAGCGCGAGTCCTTCGCGCAGCAACGGGTCGTCCTCGGCGATCACAATCCGCATGGCAGGCTCACAGTCAGCGTGGTCGGTCCGCCGGCGGGGCTCGCCAGCGCGAAAGTTCCGTCGAGCGCCTCGATCCGGCGGCGCATCCCGCCGAGCCCCGAGCCGCCGGTTTCGGCAGCGCCGCCGCGTCCGTCGTCGGTGATGCGGAGGTGGAGCACGTCGTCCTGCCGACGCAACACCACCTCGACGCCGCGGGCGCCGCTGTGCCTGGCGACGTTCGTGAGCGCCTCCGCGACCACGAAATACACCGACGCCTCCACCGAAACGGCGTACCGGCCAGGCAGATCGGCGTCGATCGTGCACGGCACCGGACAGTCCGCGGCGAGCGCGGTCAACGCGTCGGCGAGACTCCGGTCGGCCAGCACGGGCGGCAGAATACTGCGGACCACCGCACGCAATTCGGCGAGCGCGGCCTCGGTGGCGTCCTGCGCGCGGCCGAGGATCTCGTCGACGTCCGCCGAACCCCGGGCGGCTGCCCGACGAGCCGCGCCGACCAGGACGTTCACCGCGACCATCCGGTTCTGCGTGCCGTCGTGCAGCGCCCGCTCGATACGGCGCAGTTCGGCGGAATGCGCGTCGAGCGCGGCGGCGCGGGTGGCGGTGAGGTGGGCGATCCGCAGCGTGACGTCCGCGTCCGAGCCCGCTGGAAGCAGCCGTCGGCCGGGCAATGCGTGCAGTCGTGCCATCGCGGGCAGCAGCGCCACCGAAAGGAACGCCCACGCGACGCCGAGCAGCGACACCGGAAGCGCTTCCGCCAAGCTGTGCACCTGCCAGCCGAGCGAGGCCGTCGCGTCGTCCGGCGGCAGCAGGTACCAGTAGAGCGGGAAAAGCCCGTCGCGCGCGGTATTGAGCACGATCGTCAGCGCGATGAAGCCAAGCAAAAACCCCGCCAGGCCGTGCACCGCGACCCACAGCACTTCGCGCTGCACCGTCCGGTCGCGCAGCGCCGCACCGAGCCGTTCAGGCCCCGGACCGGGACTGATGACGTCGGGTTTCATCGCGGTGAGCCGGATCCGCTCCCGGTCGGCGACCGCGTGCACGACGCTCAGCATCGGCCGTGCCAGCAGCAATCCGACGCCCACGAGGCACAGCACCGCGACCGCGGCCACTCCGAGCAGCACCAGCAACGCCAGCACCGAGGTACCGATCCCGCCGACGAGGTGTTCCAACGCGTCGAGAGCAGCCCGGACCCGCACAGTCCACGAACGCGGCCGAGGTTCGCCTGCGGTTGCCATCGCACCTCCTGCGCCGAACCCTAGCCGAGAAATCCGCCCCGCTGCCGCTGTGCGGCGCGAAAGTACAGCCTGCTGTACCTAGATCCTCCCGCGCACGGGATCGTCGCGGCGAGCCCCGATTCGTAGCGTTCCCGGCATGACGAAAACACCCGCCCGCCAAGGCACCCGGCCTCTCCTGTGGGGCGTATTGGCACTCAGCGCCGCAGCCAACGCCATCACCTCCGCACTCGGCGTCAACCTCATACTCAGCACCGTTTTCGGCGTCGTCACCCTCGCCGCGGGCATCGCCCTCATCGCGAACTACCGCACCCGCCGCTGAGCCTCCACAAAGGACCACCACCCATGACCACCCTGCGCGCCCTCGTCGCACGCCACCCGATCACGACCTTCTTCACTCTCGCCATCACACTGAGCTGGCTCGCGTGGATCCCTTACGTGCTCTCGGACAATGGACTCGGCACCGTCCACTTCGGATTCCCGCCGGTACTCGGCACGACACAAATCCTTGGCATGCTCCCCGGTGCCTACCTAGGCCCGATCTTCGCGGCGTTCCTCGTCACCGCCCTCGCCGAAGGCCGTCCCGGACTGCGTGCGTGGGCCGGCCGGTTGCTGCGCTGGCGGGTGAACTGGCGGTGGTACGCACTCGCCCTTTTCGCCGTTCCGGTCGTGCTGACGCTGTCCAGCTTGCCCTTCGCCGGGTCGTTCCGAATCCCCGCCGCGTCGCTGATCCTGGTGTGGGCCTTGGGTTTCGTCCTGCAAGTGATCACCACCGGCCTCGCCGAAGAACCCGGCTGGCGCGATTTCGCCTTGCCGCATTTGCAGCCGAAGTACGGCCCGTTGCGCGGCACGCTGATCCTCGGTCCGCTGTGGGGCGTCTGGCATCTGCCGTTGTTCTTCACCGAATGGGGCCATTGGCCGGACGTGACGGTCTGGTCGGTGCTGGAATTCGTCGCGACCGCCATCGCGATCAGCTTCGTGATGACGTGGGTGTTCAACCGCAGCGGCGAAAGCCTGCCGATCGCGCTGCTGCTGCACGCCGGGATCAACAACTACCTGTCCGTCGCCTGGGGAGAACTGTTCCCCGGCGCGGACCCGAAGATCGCCGAACACCTGCTGTTCGCCGCGTTCGCCGCCGCCGCCCTGATCCTGCTCGCCGCGACCAGGGGCCGTCTCGGCTACCCCCGCCCGGCGCGGGAACTCCAAGCGGCTCAGTAGTAAATCTGCCCGGGGACACCGCCGCCGACCGCGATGGCGTCGCCGTTGATCGCGACGCTGCGCGGAGACGCCAGGAACGCCACGACGTCCGCCACCTCGGCGGCCGTCACCAACCGCCCGATGCTCACTCCCGCGGCGAGGCTTTTTTCCAGCTCCGCCACCGAAATCCCCCGCATCGCGGCGATCTCGGCGAACTTCTCCGGCGTCCGCTCGGTCACCGTGTAGCCCGGATGCACGACCGTCGCGGTAATACCCTGCGGCCCCAGTTCGTCGGCGAGATTCTTGGTCATCGCCGCGACCGCGACGTTGCGAATCGAACCGAACGTCGAAGCGGCGATCCGCGCGTTGAGCCCGCTGACGTTCACGATCCGGCCCCAGCCGCGCTCCCGCATCCCCGGCGCGAGCGCGCGGGCGCACCGCAGGTAGCCGAGCACCTTGGTCTCGATCTCGGTGCGCAGGTCTTCGTCACGCAGGTCGTCGAGCGGCGTCCGGACCCCGCTCGACGCCGGAGCCGCGCAATTGACCAGGATGTCCGCCGCGCCGAACTCCGTCGAGACTCGTTCCGCCATCGCCGCGACCGCAGCGTCGTCAGTGGTGTCGGCGGGCACCGCGATGACCTTCGTACCGTGCCTGCCGACGCTTTCCACCGCCGCCGCGAGCGTTTCCGGATCCCGGGCCACGAGCGCGAGGTCCGTCCCCTCCGCCGCGAGCACCTCGGCCACCGCCAGCCCGATCCCGCGATTAGCGCCCGTGACGACCGCGCACTTGCCCCTCAACCCGAGATCCACAGCTTCTCCCCTTAAAGCGTTAACGACGCCGACGAGGCTTGCCCCGCCCGCCTGGCTTGGGCGTATTCCGCCGACGAGCTGGTTCGCGCTGCTGCTGCGGCGGCTTCTTCTTCGCCGGTGCCGCCTTGCCCGTCTTGGCCTGCGTTTCCTGCTGCCCGCGGGTGCTGTTCACCGTGCGCCCGCGAACGATGCCGATGAACTGCTCCACCAGCTCGCCGGTCTCGCCCTCCGGCCAAGACAACGCGACGCGCGACTGCACCGCGTCCGCGACCGGCCGGTACGTAAGGTCGCGACGATGGTGCAGCCGAGCGAGCGACTGCGGCACCAGCAGCACGCCGACCCCCGCCGCCACCAGCTCGATCGCGTCCGCCGTCGTCTCCGGCCGCTCAAGCGCGGGCTTGCCGGGCAGCTGGTCCCAGCCGAGCGAATCGTCGAGCGGATGCAGCACGAGCTCGTCCGCGAGGTCCGCAATGGACACCTCGTCAGCCGCCGCGACCAGGTGCTCCTTGGGAACGATGACCACAGTGGTCTCGGTGTAAAGCGGGATCGCGTGCAGACCTTCGCGATCCTCGGACAACCGCAGCAACGCCGCGTCCGCACGACCTTCGCGGACCGCGTCTGCGGCCTCGGCAGCAGTGACCGCGACCAGGTCAAGCGGCACTTCGGGATTGCGTTCGCCCCAAATCCGGACCCACTTCGCGGGGGTCGCACCCGGAACGTAGGCGAGCCGGAACGCCGAGGCCTGGTCGGCTCCTGTCACGTGGCAAGGCTACCGGCGCGGGGTCGCCGGTTACGCTGGTGGGCATGACGGCGCAGAAGACCCCCCAGACCATGAAGCCGGCGACGGCAGCGAAGAAGCTGGGCGTCTACCTCGAAGCCACCCCCGCAGAGTTCCGCGCGGGCGCCGTCTCGCGCGACGAACTGAACGCCCTGCAGACCGACCCGCCAGAATGGCTGCGCGACCTCCGCCGCAACGGCCCGCACCCGCGCCCGGTGGTAGCCGCGAAACTGGGAGTCTCCATCGGCGGCCTGGCCCGAGGCGGCGTCACCGAGGCCCTGACGACGGACCAGATCGAAGCGCTGAAGTCCGACAACCCCACCTGGCTGCAGCACGAACGCGAAACGCAAGCCGAAGTCCGCCGCGAAGCCGCCCGCCTGAACGCGGAAAAGCCCGAATAACGTCCACTTCGGACCTCGCTCGCGCGCCGAAGTCCGTGAGGGGAACCTTCACGGACTCTGATTCCCTCAGGGTTCCCCTCACAACCGCGATCTGCCGTGAGGGGCTCCTTCACGTACTTGGATTCCCTCAAGGGGCCCTTCACGGACCGCCCACCGCCGCCGATGCACCCAACGCGGCCTCCGGCACATCCCACGGACCCAAAGCGGCGTTCGGTGCATCCCACGGACCCAAAGCGGCGTTCGGTGCATCCCACGCACCCAATGTGGCATTCGGTGCACCAGATGCACCCAATGCGGCATTGGTTGCGTCGCCTGCACCCAATGCGGCGTTCGGCGCGTCGCCTGCACCCAATGTGGCATTCGGTGCGCCGCACGCACCAATGTGGCGTTCGGTGCGTCAGATGCACCCAATGCCACATTGGGGCGCTAAACCCCACCCGCGAACCCAACACAACCAGCCACTCAGCCGCGCACACCACCCACCCAACCGCAGCCAGCGCACCCAACGATCGAGGCACCCAGCCCCTCCCCCAACCCCGATACGAAGCCTCCCTGCGGTTCGGGGGTGCTTGTCAAGGCATCTTTCCCGCCTTGACAAGCACCCCCGAACCGTCAGCACTGAGGTTTCCCCCGGGGACCGGACACCGGGTTTCATGCCGCGTGGGCGTGGTGGTGATGGT
>NZ_BAAAHV010000003.1:291288-676116 GCF_039525725.1 Amycolatopsis albidoflavus | reverse complement strand
CGGGAAAGATGCCTTGACAAGCACCCCCAGACCGCAGGGGAGCTTCGTATCGGGGTGCGGGGGTGGTGTGGGTGCCTCGATTTGAGTGCATCGGTGCGGGTTTAGGGACGTGAGGGGAACCCTGAGGGACTCTGAGTCCTTCAGGGTTCCCCTCACGGAAAAGTGCGGCTTACGACTCGCCGGTTGGGTTGGCGGGCTTGGCCAGCGGCCCGGGTGACCAGATTCCGGAATGCGTTACCGACTGCTGGTGCAGCGCCGCCGAAGCCGGAAGTGCGTTCGAGACCTCGGGAGTCACCTCGTACAACGTGCCCCAGTCGCGGTCGACATCGCCTTCCAGGTACGTCGGCAGTGCCTGCATCTGGGTGGCCACGTTCATCCACACGAACGACCCGCCGCCCGCCGGCGAGGACCAGTACTTGCCGACTGTGCGCAGGTCGTCGCCCGCGCTGATCCGGTACTTCGGCACCTCGGCGATTCCGTTGTGGATCGACGAGGGGCGCAGGCACGGGTGCTGCGCTGCGGCGGCCCACTCCAGGAACACCGGGTCCTGCCCGACGACATCGGTCATCTTCGCGATCTTCGGCGCCCGCGGCGCGCTGAACGCGACCCAGCCGTCGCTGCCGAGCCCGCGGCCCTTCGCCACGATCCGCACCTGGTCCGCGCCCTCGGGCACGCTGACCCGCGCGTCGCGCCAGTTGGTGTCCTTCTTCTTCGCGTCGAGTTGCTCGCGGCCGAGCACCTGGAATCCGGCGGGGGTGTTCTTGCCGAATTCGGCGGTCAGCGAGTTCGGGTCGTCGGCCTTGCCCGCGAGGGCGACCACGATCGGCACCGAGCCGTCGCGCGCCCGCTCCGGGACCGAGTACCACGGGGTGCGCAGGTCGCCCGCGTTGTCCCCGGACTTGTGGTAGCTGCCCCAGATCGGGGCCCCGTCCTTGCCGAATTGGTACGGCGGGTTCCAGCTGTCGGCGTTCTCGGTCGGCAGCCCGCCGTTGGTGACGAAGCCCTTCTGGGTGCTGGCCAGCCAGTCCTTCGGGGTGACGCCGCGGTCGGCGTCGGCGGGCACTGTCCAGCCGGGTGCGGCGTTCTCCGGTTGTTGCGGCGCGGCTTGCAGCAGCCCGGCCTTCGGGTCGCGTTCGACCTTGATGTAGTCGGACAGCCCGCAGCTCTGCCCGGCCAGCTGGCGGATGTTGTCGGCACCCATGTTGTAGGTGTCCCAGCGCTTTTGGATGCCCTTGGCGATACTGCCGATCTCGAACAGCACCAGAATCGCGCACACCGTCGACAGCGGTGCGAGCCCGAGCCGCAGCGCGCGGCCGCGGTTTTCCAGGTCGCCCTTCGCCACCGGTGCGGGCGGAACGAACGGTTCGTGCTCGTTGTGCTTCATGTGCTCGATCGCCGCGATCGCCAGCGCGACCGCCGCCGCCACGAGCGCCATCGTGCTCAGCTTGATGCCGAACACCTGCGGCGGCAGGTCGAACCACGGCACGCCCCAGGCCGACACGTACCACCAGGCGTTCGGCCCGGTGGAGGCCAGCGCGACGATCACCATCAGCCCCGCGAAGAACGCCGCGCGGTTGCGGCGCGACAGCAACACCGTCGTGCTCGTCGACAACGCGGTGAGCGCGGCGAGCGGTCCGCCGACCGCGACCAGCATGCCGAAGTGGTGCGTGTGCTTGGTCGGAGCCAGCGCCAAGACCACAAAGGACAGTGCGCTGATGCCGAGCAGCCTGCGGCTCGGGCCGAGCGCGGCGCCGCGGATGTTGCCGCGCCGCAGCAGCACGACCGCGCAGGTCGCCAGGCACAGGAAGATCAACAGCACCGGGAACCGGCGCGTCATGGAGCCGTCCGGGCCGTTGCTGAACAGCATCGAGTACCGGTCGAGCTCGTCGTACCAGGAACCGGTCGGTCCGAGCGACGACCGCAGCCGCACCGATTCCAGCGCGCCGCGCAGGGTCTGGTCGCAGAAGATCAGCGCGAGAATCACCAGCCCGGCGGCGGCGATCGGCGCGATCACCGGCACCCAGCCGAACTGGCGGGCATGCCGCAGCACGATCTTCGCCAGCGGCTTCAGCCCGACCACGAACGGCAGCACGGCCATCAGCCCGTGCGGGTTGACCGCGACACACAGCGCCGCGACGGTCAGCCCGATCGCCGCCGGACCCAGCCGCCGGGTCGCGACCGCGCGTTCGACGGTGCAGATCGAGATCAGCGACAGCAGCGCGACCAGGTTCTCCGGGCGCAGGCCGTTGTCGTAGGGCAGCCAGAAGGCGAGGAAGACCGCGCCCGCCGCCCAGCCGGCCGCGCTGCTGATCCGCACCTGCCTGCCGAGCCGCGGCAGCACGCCGCGGCTGATCAGCATCCAGCAGGCGACACCCATCAACAGCGACGGCAGCCGCATCCACGGCGTGAGCGAACTGACCTTGGCCATCGCCGCGTAGACATCGACAAACCACGCCATCGGCGCGTCCGGCGCGGCGAACCATCGGTAGTACTCGCCGATGTAGCCGGCGTCGCCGCGGACGCGCGCCATGGTCGTGAAGTAGCCGTCGTCGGCGGTCATCGCGCCGATCAGCCACCAGACGACGAGCGTGCCGAGCACCGCTATGTCGAGAAATTTCAGCTTCCACCAGCCGCGCGCGGCGAAGCGGGGCGCGCGCCGGCCGGTAAGCCGGTCCAGGCGGTACAGCGCGAGCACCGCGCCGATGAAGCAGAGCACCGACAGCACGATGGCGGCGAGCTTGATGCCGGTCGCGGTGCTCGCCCAGCGGTTGTCGACCTGTGCGGAGACCGACAGACCGTGCGTGTCGTCCTGATTCGTGAGGTCTGAGTAGTAGCCGGTGAGCTGCGGCCGGTGGTCGTCGGTGACGTCGGCGATCCGGTTCCCGCCGACGGACGCTGTCGTCCGCTTCGCGTCGGTGTGCACGGTGATCGTGCAGTCGCCGTCGCCGACCGGGGCCGAGCCGAGTTGCTGGCCCTGTGAGGAAAGCGTGAGCTGGCCGTTTCCGACCTGCAGCGCCATCCCGGTGACGACGCCGATGCCGGAGTTCGGCGGGTTGGTGCTGAACAGCACGGCGCTGCCGTCGGTGCGCGCGTCGAGGGCCCGCGCCGTCGTGCAGGGGACCTTCGCGTCGAGCGAGATCGGCGCCTGCGCGGTCAGCGGGGCGGTCACCGCTCTGGTGCCCTGGGCGGTCGGCCAGTCCAGGGTCGTTTGCTCGAGCGTGACGGGCAGGAACGGGACCGCGATCGCGAGGATCGCGCCCGCGATTCCGAAAACCGCAGCGAGCAACCGCGCCCGACGACCGGCTTGGCTCTTGCCGATAGCTGTCGGAGACGCCGATTCGGCGGCAACGGATTCGAGGTCGACCACGCCCCGCAGGCTATCCAAGCGGAAACGGGCCTCCCGCTGGGGACTCTCCCGGGGGCGGCCCCACCTGGTCGAGCCGGGATTCCCTCGACAAATAACTACGGTCGGTAAAGGAAGCCCGACCTCGCTTACGGCGAACGGGTGACATCGAGCAGGTCAGGGCCAGGAGTCCGGCGGACCGTTTCACGATCCGGAAACGGTCCGGACTCGGTTGCCGAAAGCGGACTCGGCGAATCGATGAACTCAGCCGGGCGCGAAGGTAAACGGCGGTCCGGAAACTGTCCATCCGTTGTCGATGACCGGTTTTCCGAGCACTTCGGCGCCCACGTGCTGGCTCCGGGTAGCCGGAACACCCAGGGTAGAAGCGGTGCTCGTCCGTGCCGCCGCGATGTCCGCCGCCGACAGCTCGCCGTGGAACCGGTCCGTGCGCTCGGCGGTCGACTGGCTCGTCGCGGCCAGCGCGTGCACCGGACCGAGGTCGCCGGACACGCTGTGCCGCTCGGCCGACTCCAGCCGCGCCACGTCGAGCTTGCCGGTGAACTGGCCGAGTACGTTTTCGTCCGAGTTCGCGACCACCGAGCCCGCCGGGCCGAGGTCGACGGCGTCGGCGGAGGTGCGTTCGAAGCGAGTGCCGCTCATCAGGTCGCCGGAGAACCGGCCGGCCAGACCAGTCTCGGCGCCGGTCTTGCTGCTGGAGAGCGCGTCGACGCCATGGGGCAGCTGCACGCCGTGCCGCATGGACTGGTCCAGACCGGCCACGTGCGCACCGTCGAACGGCCGCGTGTGGTGCACGCCGAGGTCGTTGCCGGTGAACGCGCGACCCGGCTCGCCGAGCCGCAGGTCGTGGGTCTGGGACTGGCCGGCGGTGTCCTGGCCGAGCGTCTGGCGCAGGTTCGACGCGGCGGACGCAGGCAGGTCGCGGCTGGCGATCGTCTCGTCGCGAGTGAACTGGAGGTCGGAGGAGGAACCGTGTTGGTGCAGGTCGAGCGGCAGTCCCCCGCGCGGGGTGTCCGCCAGCGCCGCGGCCGGGCCGGCGAGCAACAGAGCGAGGGGCGCCGCACCGGCGGCCATCCGGGGCAGATATCCGGGCGTCCGCTTGGTGTGCTTGCCCATGCGCCGGACCATACTGCGCCACCAGGGCGAACGCAGCTGAAAAACGGGTAGCTTCACCCACATGACCACCACTTCTCTGATCACCGGAGCCACCGCGGGCATCGGCGCGGAATTCGCGCGCCGGCTCGCCGCCGAGAAACACGCCCTCGTCCTGGTCGCGAGGGACGAGGAACGGCTGAACGCGCTGGCCGGGAAGTTGCGCGCGCAGCACGGTGTCGAGGTGACCGTGCTGTCCGCCGATCTGTCCGAAGTGGACGGCCGCGCGCAGGTCGCCGAGCTGCTCGAAACCCAGCCGATCGACCTGCTGGTCAACAACGCGGGCTTCGGGCTGAGCGGCGAGTTCTGGGAGATCCCGGCCGAGGACCTGCAGCGCCAGCTCGACGTGAACGTGACCGCCGTGCTGCAGCTGAGCCGGGCGGCGCTGCCGGGCATGGTCGAGCGCGGGCGCGGCGACGTCATCAACGTCTCCAGCGTCGCTGGGTTCTTTTCCGGCCGCGGCTCGACCTATACCGCCAGCAAGAACTGGGTCACGTCGTTCACCGAGGGCATCGCGATGTCGCTGCCGAAGGGCGTGCGGATGATGGCGCTGTGCCCCGGCTTCACCTACACCGAGTTCCACGAGCGCGCCGGGCTGCAGCGGGAGGGGCCGAAGGCGCTGTGGCTCGACGTGGCCCAAGTCGTCGACGAAGCCCTCGCCGACCTGCGCCGCGGCAAGGTGATTTCGGTGCCCAGCCTGCAGTACAAAGCCCTGGTCGGGATCGGCGGACTGCTGCCGAGGCCGGTGCTGCGCAAGCTCGCCGGAGGCTTGGGCAACCGCCGCCGCACCTGAGGGGGGTAGGGAAAGCCCTACCCCGTCCCGGCGTGTGCGCCCCAGGGTGTTTTCTCCCGTAAACCCATAGCGTTTTCCCCATGGCGACTGGGGAAGCGGTGCGGCTCGAATCCGTCCGCAAGGAATACGGCCGGGTCACGGCACTGGACGGGGTGAGCCTGTCCTTTCCGCGCGGCGGGTTCACCGCGGTGATGGGTCCGTCGGGTTCGGGCAAGAGCACGTTCCTGCACTGCGCGGCCGGGCTCGATCGGCCGACCAGCGGTTCGGTGCTGCTCGACGACCAGGAGCTGGGCAAGCTCTCCGAGACCCAGCTGACGAAGCTGCGCCGGGACAAGATCGGGTTCGTCTTCCAGGCGTTCAACCTGCTGCCCGCGCTGACCGTCGAGCAGAACGTCGTGCTGCCGCTGCGGCTGGCCGGGCGTCGTCCGGACCGCCGCCGCGTCGCCGAGATGCTCGGGCACGTCGGGCTGAGCGACCGGCGCAAGCACCTGCCGGGCCAGCTGTCCGGCGGCCAGCAACAGCGGGTGGCGATCGCTCGCGCGCTGGTCAGCCGTCCGGCGGTGCTGTTCGCCGACGAGCCGACCGGCGCGCTCGACACGCGGACCGCGGGCGAAATCCTTGGCCTGCTGTCGGAATCGGTGCGCGGTGGGCTGACCGTCGTGATGGTGACGCACGATCCCGTCGCGGCTTCCTATGCCGACCGCGTTGTGTTTCTCGCTGACGGCCGCGTCGCCGGCGAGCTGCTCCGGCCGACCGCGGCCGCAGTCGCGGAACGCATGACCCACCTCGGCGCCTGGGCCGACCGGACGCCGGTGGGCGGCTTCTGATGTTCAGTCTTGCCTTGCGCACCTTGCGTTTCCGCACCGGCGGGTTCATCGCCGCGTTCGTGGCCGCGTTCCTCGGCGCGGTGATCGTGTCCGCCTGCGCCGGTCTGATGGAGACCGGGATCCGGTCCGCGACCCCGCCGCACCGGCTGGCCTGGGCGTCGGCTGTCGTTGCCGGACAACAGGAATTCGAGATGCGAAAGAATTCCGAAAAGCCCAAGACGCAGGCGGTCGCGCTGTCGGAGCGGGTCCGGCTGGACCGGTCGATGGCGGACACGATCCGCGCGATGCCCGGTGTGTCCACTGTGGTCGGTGAGGTGAATTTCCCGGTATCGCTGGGCAAGCAGCCTCTCGTCGCGCACGGTTGGGAATCTGCTCGGCTTCCCGGCCCCGCGCCGCGAGCCGACGAGGTGGTGCTTCCTGCGGCTAGCGGCGTGCCGGTTGGGTCCACTGTGGATCTCGCCGTGCAGGGTTCGATGCGCCAATACCGCGTCGCTCAGGTCAGCGACCGTCCCGACGCGTTCTTCGCCGACAATGTGGCCGACCAGCTCTCCGGTCACCCCGGAACGGTCGACTATTTCGGTGTGGTCACTGACAATCCCGCCGCTTTGCAGCTGGGTTCGGGCGTTTCCGTGCTGACTGGGGATGAGCGCGGACTCGCCGAATTCCCGGAGGCGCAAGCGAGCGGCGGCAGGCTGATCCCATTGTCCGGCGTCGCGGGCGGGCTGTCCCTTTCGGTCGCCGTGTTCGTCATCGCGAGCACGCTGATGCTGTCGGTGCGGCAGCGACAGCGGGAATTGGCTCTGCTGCGTGCGATCGGCACGACGCCGCGACAGTTGCGTCGCATGGTTCTCGGCGAAGCGCTGGTCATCGGCGTGCTCGCGACCGGAGCCGCGGCGGCGCTGGGCCCGGTGTTCGGCGGGTGGCTGTTCGGGCAGTTCACCTCGGGCGGGTTCATTTCGCCCGCCGTGCAGTTCCACCAGGGCTGGATCCCGATGATCATCGCGGCGGGCGCGACCCTGCTGGCCGTCGGGATTTCCGCGCTGGTGGCCGGATTCCGGGTCGGCCGCATCCGGCCGACCGAGGCGCTCGCCGAGGCCTCCGTGCCGCGCGGCTGGCTGACTCCGCTGCGGCTGATCCTCGCCATCCTGTGCTTCGGCGGCGGGACCGCGCTGGCCATCGTCACGCTCGCGGTGATGACGGGACCCATCGCGGCGAGCACCGCGGGTCCGGCGGTGATGCTGTGGGCGATCGGCGTCGCGATGATCAGCCCGGGCGTCACGAAGCTGACCGCGATCCTGTTGCAGGGCCCGATGCGCCTGTTCAGCGGCGTCACCGGCTGGCTGGCGATCACCAACACGCGCAACGCGGCCACCCGGGTGGCCGGCGCGGTCACGCCGATCATGCTCGCCGTCGGCATCGCGACCGCCAACATCTACCTGCAGACCACGACCACCGCCGCTTCCGCGCAGTCCTTCGCCGAAGACCTCCGCGCCGACGCGGTCGTCGCGGGTCCCACCGGGGTCTCGCCCGAGGCGATCGACCGGATCCGGCACGCGGACGGCGTCGCGGCGGTCTCGACCTACGTCTCCAGCCGCGCGTTCATCACCGCGCCGTTCGACGAGAACCAGACCAAGAAGGGCTACCCGGCGCTCGGCCTCACCGACGCGACGACCAACGCTGCCACGGTCGTGAAGGGCAACCTGGCGGACCTCAAAGGTGACACGATCGCCTTGCCCGACGCCGCCGATGTGTCCCGTTCAGTCGGCGATTCCGTCACGCTCCGTCTCGGCGACGGGACCGACCGGACCCTTCGCATCGTCGCGATCGTGCAAGAGCGGGCCGGGGCCGAACAGCTCCTGCTGCCCGCCGAACTGCTCGCCGGGCACACCACGTCCGGCCTCGCCAAGCAGGTGCTCGTCCGCGCCGCGCCTGGCGTTGATCAGGCTCGGCTGACCCAGAGCCTGACCGCCGCGACCGCCGGCCTCCCGGTGTCCGTCGGCGACCGGAGCACGCTGGCCGCCGCGAACGCCAAGAACGACGAGACCGGCGCGTGGGTGAACTACCTGCTGGTCGGCATGATCGTCGGCTACACGGTGATCTCCGTGGTGAACACCCTGGTCATGGCGACTTCGCGACGGCGGCGGGAGTTCGGCCTGCAGCGGCTCGGCGGTTTCACCCGCGGCCAGGTGCTGCGGATGGCCGCGGGCGAAGGCGGCCTGATCGCCGCGATCGGCATCCTGCTCGGCACCGTGGTGTCGGCGGGCGCGATCGTGCCGTTCTGTCTCGTCGCGACCGGCCGGGTGCTGCCGGACGGGCCGATCTCCATCTACCTGGTGATCGTCGCGACCGCTGTCGCGCTCGCCTTGGTCGCCGCGGTCGTCCCGGCTTGGGTGGCGACCCGGACGCGTCCGGTGACCGCCGTCGCGACCGGGGAGTGACGCGCGGAAGTTGTCGGTGGCGTGTGTAAGACTCTCGGCCGTGGCGTACCCCGGGTTGGATCAAACTGCGAAGCTCGAACTGGCCAGGCTGGTCAGCGAACTGGCCGTCGTGCACGGCAAAGTCACCTTGTCCTCGGGCAAGGAAGCCGACTACTACGTCGACCTCCGGCGGGCGACGCTGCAGCACGCGGCCGCCCCGCTGATCGGCAAGCTCCTGCGGCAGCTCACCGCTGACTGGGACTACGTCGCGACCGGCGGGCTCACGCTCGGCGCGGACCCGGTGGCGCTGGCGATGCTGCACTCGGCGGCGGCCGAGGGCGTGGTGCTCGACGCGTTCGTCGTCCGCAAGGCGATCAAGGAACACGGGATGCAGCGCCGGATCGAGGGCGTGGAGGTGCGCGGGCAGCGGGTGCTGGCCGTCGAGGACACCTCCACCACCGGCGGCAGCGTGCTCACCGCGGTCGAGGCGCTGCGCGAAGGCGGGGCCACCGTGGTCGGCGTCGCGACGGTCGTGGACCGCGACACCGGTGCGCGCGAGGCCATCGAGAAGGCCGGGCTCGAGTACCGGTACCTGCTGAACAAGGACGACCTCGGGCTCAGCTGAGGCTTAACCGAGGCTTCAACCGAGCGGGAGTGAGCACAGTCACCCACAATGCGTGCGTGACGAATGCCCGCCATGCGGTGTCCCCCTGACGGAAGGGGGTGCCGTGACCACGACCAGTGTCCCGCTCGACGACGCCACCCTCGTCGGCCGTGCGCGAGACGGCGACGTGCGCGCGTACGAACAGCTCGTGCTGCGTTATCAGGGCCCGATGTTCCGGCTCGCCCTGAAAATGCTGCACCACCGCGGCGACGCCGAGGACGTAGTGCAGGAAGCGTTCCTCGGCGCGTGGCGGAAGCTGGCGCAGCTGAACGACGACAAGGCGTTCGTCGGCTGGCTGTACCGCGGAACGACCAACCGCTGCCTCAACGTGATCCGGGCGCGCCGCCCGCAGGCCGACGTCGACCTCGACCTGGCCGAATCGCCGCGCCGCGACACTCAGCCCGAGCACGCCGCGCAGGTCAGCGGCCAGCTCGCGGCGCTCGACGACGCGCTTCAGACGCTGACGCCGCAGCAGCGCGCGTGCTGGCTGCTGCGCGAGGTGCACGGCCGGTCGTACGACGAGATCAGCGAGATCGTCGGCGCGAACCCCACCGCGGTCCGGGGCCGGATCGCCCGGGCCCGTGCGCAGCTGGCGGAGGTGATGAAGCCATGGAGGTGAACCAGGACTACGGATTGCCGTGCGGCCGGGAACTGGAGACGGTCTGGGAGAACCTGGACGAGGTCGACGAGCATCAGCTGGACTGCGTCCACTGCCGCACCGCGCGAGAAAGCCTGCTGGCTCTCCGCGCGGCGACCCAGGAGCTGATCGACGAGCCCGACCCGACCCCGCCGGACCTGGTAGGACGGATCATGTCGGCTGTCCGCGCCGAAGTGCGTCGCGGACAGATGCTGGACCTTCCGGCTGCCGAACCGGGCTCCGTCGAAGTGAGCGAACAAGCCGTCGCGGTCGTGCTTCGCTACGCGGCCGACTCCGCCGGCAACGTCCGCGCCCGCCGGGTGCGCGTGCGGAAGGTCGGCGTCGACTCTTCGGGTGCCGCTCAGGTCGAGGTCGAACTCACCCTCACGACGCGGCTGGGGAACACCAGCGGCGCGGACACGTTGGCCCGCGTACGAGAACTGGTGTCCGCCGCCGCGAGCTCACGAGTGGGTATTTCGTTGGTAAGCCTGGATCTGCTGGTGGAAGACGTGTACGAGGACGGGGAATGACCGCCGAATACGTGATCGCCGCCCCGGTGATCGCGAGTGTCGCCGCCCGGGCGGCCGCCGAAACCGCCGGAGTCGTGCGCCTGGAGCCCGGCCTGCGCGGTTTGGCGACCGCCTGGACCCGCGCCGCCCGGCAACGCTGGAAGGGCCTGGAACCGGCTCCCGCGGACGGCGTCCGGGTCCGCGCCCACGAGGACAGCCTGACCGTCGAGGTCGACGTGGTCATCTCGGGCGCGGACCAAGCCGCCGCCGTGGGCCGCGCCGTGCAGCTCGCGGTGTTCCGGGAAGTCCTGGCGCAGACCGGCCGTTCCGTGGACGCCGTCCGAGTGTCCATTTTGGACATCGAAGTGGGGCGGCAGTGACCGATCCGCGTTCGCTGGCCGGAAGACTCGCCGACGCCCTGTCCGCCATCGACGGCCTTCGCCCCGCGACGAGCGTGGCCGCGGAGATCAGCTGGCTGTCGACCGATCCCGCTGGTGGGTCGATCGATCTGACCTCGGAGTCAGTCGAGATTCGGTTGGTGGCGCTGCGATTGCCGCTGCCGCCCTTGCTGTCGGCCGCCGAGACGCGGGTGCGCGAGCTGCTCGAGGGGACGGAGTGGGCGGACGCGCGTCTTCGCTTGGTGGTGACGGACATCGACGGAGCGGCGTTCGCTGACTGAACGCTCCTGCTCATGCCTTTGCGGTGGTCGGCTTGTTTGCGTGGCGAGAGGGGCTTCGTTCGAGGTTGCGCTGACGGTATTCGCCGCTGTGCGGGACCGCGATGGTCGCTGCGTCCTCCCAGCTGAGCGAGTCGCTTTCAGCCGGGACTCCTCTTGCCGCGTTGTCTGCCCGAGCTTCGTGCCGTGGCGGACCTCTTGGCTCTCCAGGACGGTGGAGCCAGGGTTTCGCAGCTCAGGGATAGGTGCGTGAGCGACTGGCGTGTTGGAAATCGCCTGGTCGTTCATCGACATGCGGGACGTGCGGTCCCCTCTAGCCCCCGAAAGTGAGCCTGGCCAGGTGTCGATCGATCGGCCGGGGTTCTCCATGCTCCCCGCAGCGGCGGGCTGAGAAGGGCAGCCTGACCTACTGTTGACCGACAACGGGGATCTTGACTACGCTGGTTTCGGTGCTCTTTTTGTTCTCCGTGTAGTTAACCATGGCGACCAAGTACATTATCGCGGCACGCGTGACTTGCAGGGCTTGAATTGCCACCCTTTCTAGGCTGTCGATTCCGATCAAGCTGATAGAATCGCGACCCAGGTCCTTAGTTTCGTCCAATGTTGCGACTACGATCCGATGGGTTCCGGCATTTCTAAGGTTATACGCATCTGGATATAGGCCGTTTGGATTTACGTCGTCGACGAGTTCTCGTAGTGCGACAAGTGCGGGGATTACGTCCAGCTTGGAAATAACTTCCGCGCGAAAGCCTGTCTCGCCTTTTTTTGCCAAAAAGCTGCGGAAGGATACTGACGATGGTCTATCCCCGATCTCGAAGTGTTCGTTGATGCAAACGCAAATCTTGTCTAGGACGTCGAGTGTTGCTCGCTGGCCAAGCACGAACATTCCGGGAATTTTTCCATAAACTCTGTTGTCCTCGGTGTCCGCGTACCAACCTGTATCTGACGGGTGTTGGAGCCCCTCGGACTCTTCCGCCATCTGGCAAGCGGTATATATTATACTTCTTGCAACCAGGTACTCTGCCTTGATTGAGTTAATCATGGCGAAGATTTTTGGTGGCCCACCTTGGGTTACTGGGGTATGCACGGTATCGATATGAGCGCTATCCCACTTGGTCTCTGCGGAGCCAAGTCCTTCCAGTGCTGTAGTAGCAAGTATCAATCGATGTTCGATAAGCCACTTCTGAAGATGGTTATCCGGGTTGCCGGGATGCCAGTGGTCCTCGACGTCGAAGAGTTCCATGCTGGCCCAAAAATCTGCGGTCTGTTGGCCGGCCAGTTCCGAAACCCTACCTAGGTGGTCGTGCGCGATCCGAAGAAACCTGTTGTGCAGCACTGCGGCGTGGCCGACGTCAACGGTACCTTCATGCATGGCGATACGTAGAAGCAGGGCTGCGTTGCCTGCCGCGTTGCCGTTCGTTGGATCGATGGCCAGTGCGCTCAGGTACGCATCATAGGCCTCGACCCATCGGCCAGAGAAGTCCAACTGGTTCGCCAAATTGCAAAAACTACGTCCTCGTTGATCAATGTCAAGATGCTCGTTCATGCCAGCGGAGTAGTAGAGGAGGCGGGATTCCGTGAGAGATGAACGGAATTTGAGTCTATGTGCTAGATATTCTAGCTTGATTTTCTCTTCGTCTGCATCTTCGTTAGCCGACTCTGAACGAGTTTTTGAAAACTCATGATCAATAATTGACGTGAGACAGTTTGCCCGGTTGTACTGTGCTTGTGCAACCTGCCCCTTTGTTAAGTGAGTGGATCCTATGAGTTCGGCTGTCAGTTCTGCCGCGATGTCTAGTGCTTCTTTGTTGTTGGCTCGAGATCCAGCATCTATTAGGAGGCTTGAACAATTTAGCAAAACCTGCTGTTGGATCGGCCCGGACGTGATGTCGTGAACGCGATCAAATACCTCCTTGGCTGCATATACGGCGTCGCCGGGTAGATTGTCAACGTCTGCGTATGCTGCAGCAATCGCTGAGTCGGCTAAGAACAAGATCTCATGATTGGTGAGGCTCATTTGAGCCCAATCGGGGCTTCCGGGGTCGTTGTTACACGTTGTCCAGGCGGTGCAGGGATGGTTCTTGAACTGTGATCCTCGTGCGTCGCTGGTGGCACAGTGGCGCGTAGTGCGCCCGGTGTGCATGACAGTCACGCACCATCTGGGAAGCGGCGGTTTTGTGGCAATGACCTATGCGGCGCGAGGACGCCAGTTGGCCGGATGCTTGCGCGACCACAGCGGAGGCTCGTGATCAGCAGTTGCGCTGATCACGAGCCTTTGTGTTGTCCGTCAGGCTGACAGGGTTTGAACCTGCGACCCATTGGCCCCAGTCAAGTGATTGCTGCCGCGTCGATCGCAGGCGTCAACTCCTTGGCTATCGGCTCCCTTTGTCGCGTTTGCTACAGCCCTTCCGTCGCAGCCACGGACTGCTCGCCTCCCGTCGCAGCCACGGAGCAGGGTGCCTAACGCCGCATTGGGTCGCCCGTGGCAGGTGTCGCGGCGGGTCTCCTACCCGGAGTGATCCCTCCGTTACCTGCCGGGTGAACTCGTTGCTCCGGTGGGTCGAACATCACATCGAGTCCCCCGATATCCCGCTCCCGGTGCGGTAAATCGGAGTAAAGTCGCTGGTGGGTGCACTGGAAGGGGGCGAAGGTGGACACGACGGTCGCGCACGTTCTCGCCGACGTAACCGTGGCGGTGCACATCCTTGCTCTGCTCTTCATCGGTTTCGGCGGATTCCTCGCCTGGCGGTGGCCGAAAGTCATTTTCGGGCACATTTTCTTCGCGGTGTGGGGCGTGCTGGTCAATGTCACGCCGATTCCGTGCCCGCTCACCGCGCTGGAAGATTTCTTCCGGCATCAGCAGGGTCTCGGCGATCTGCCCGGCGGATTCAACGCCTACTACCTGTACGGGACGGTCATCCCGCGCTCGCTGCTGCCGGTGGTGGTCGTAGTGGCCTTGGCGGTGCTGGTGATCTCGTACCTCGGGGCCTACCTGCGCTGGCGACACCGCCACGACGACAGTCCGGCGCACGGCGTCAGCCTCGGCTGAGCGAGAATCGTCCTTCGTGACGACGGAACACCCCGAAGCGGGCCCCACCGAGTGGGTGAACCGCGAGGAGGTCGGCGTCGGTCCGTGGCCAGGAACCTGGCCGGACGACCCGCGCTACGACCCCGAACTCCTGACCAACGGCGACCGCCGCAACGTGGTCGACGCCTACCGCTACTGGCGCCGCGAAGCCATCGTGTCCGATGTAGACACCCGACGGCACCCGTTCCACGTCGCGATCGAGAACTTCCAGCACGACCACAACATCGGAACGGTCGTCCGCACCGCGAACGCCTTCGCCGCCGCCGAGGTCCACATCGTCGGCCGCCGCCGCTGGAACCGCCGAGGCGCGATGGTGACGGACCGCTACCAGCACCTCCGCCACCACGAGGACGTCGCGACCTTGCTGGAATTCGCCACCGCCGAGGGCTTGACGGTGGTGGCTGTCGACAACACCCCCGGCGCCGAACCGGTCGAGACTGCCGAGCTGCCGCGCAAGTGCCTGCTGCTGTTCGGCCAGGAAGGCCCCGGCCTGTCCGAAGCCGCCCAGTCGGACTCGGCGAAAGTCGTGTCGATCGCCCAGTTCGGCACGACGAGATCAATCAACGCGGGGGTAGCGGCGGGGATCGTGATGCACGCTTGGGTTCGGCAGCACGCGGACTTGTCCAAGGCCTGGTGACCCCCGACGCCGCGCCGCCGACGGGGTGTCTCGTGAGTGGGTGCGCCGGTTAGAACCGGTATAGCCACTGACGAGAACCCAGACTTGGCTCTGGCCGCGGAATTGGCTGTAACTCGCGCCAAGCAGTTCGAGCGCGCGCTGGCAGATCGCTCCATTCTTGATCCCCGCCCGGCTAGCGCCGCCGACTGGGGCAGTCCAGCCGCGGCGGCCGGTCCGCTCGACACGGCACTGGTTGCAGGGCTCTTGAGCGATTGGCGTGGCAAGGCTGCGGGCTCTCGAGCGATCGGCGCGGCAATTGGTTGGCCGACGGCAGTAGCGGCGGTGGCTGCTCGGGCGGCCTGGCGGATCCCCCGAGCTGTTCCTCGGTCGGCAAATGTCGTGGAGAGGCAAGTTTTCCGTAGCGCAGGCAGAATCGGCCTATGACCGCCGATCCATCCGAGCCCGGTAAGCCCGCCGATTCCGCTGCGAGCAGCGCTGCGACCGGTCCTGCCGAGGGCGCGGCCGATCCCGCTGGGCGTGCCGGGGCGGTCGACCCTGCCGAGGGTGCGGCCGATCCCGCAGGAGGCACCGGAACGACCGACCCTACAGAGGGCATGGCCGGCCCTGCAGTGCCTGCCGCTGCGGTCGATCCCGGCGAGGGCGCGGCCGATTCCGCAGCGCGAGCCGCGGCGGCCGGGCGAGCCGCGGCGGCTGACCGGGCCGCGGCCGGGCGATCCGCTGCTGCTGACCGGGCGGCGGCGGCTGAGCGGGCCGTATGCGCCCGACACCTCCGTCGGCTATGGGCGCTGCCCGGCACCGTCCTCGGTCGCAGTGGGTGGCCGCCTACCTTGGGGCAGCGGGTTCACTGGCACTGGAACTACTGGTGGCAGGCCCATCTCCTCGACAGCCTCGTCGATGCCCAACTCCGCGAACCCGCCGAAGACCGCGCGCGGCTGATCAATCGGTTCGTCACGACGGTGCACCGGCGCAACTTCGGCTCTTGGGTCAACGACTACTACGACGACATAGCCTGGCTAGGGCTCGCGTTGCAGCGAGTTCGCCAACTCCAACTGTCCACAGTGGACGAAGCGACGATTAACCAAGCGATCGAGGCCATCGACAAACGGCTGCATGAAGGCTGGACAAACGACCTTGGCGGGGGAATCTGGTGGCGGCGGGGCGACTCCTTCAAGAATACCCCCGCAAACGGCCCGGCTGCTATCTTTCACGCTCGTGTGGGTGATCAAGACCGTGCCCGCGCGATGACGCAATGGCTCACCGACACCCTCGTCGACCCGGAAACCGGACTCGTCTGGGACGGGATAAGGGCGGACACCGGCGAAGTCGTCAAGCATATTTTCTCGTACTGCCAAGGGGTTTACCTCGGCGCGTGCCTCGAACAGCAATGGTGGGAAGATGCGGCCCGCACCATCCGGGCGGTCGAGCAACACGGAGCACCCGGCGGCATCCTCCCCGGTTCGGAAGGCGGCGACGGCGGGCTCTTCTCGGCGATTTTGGCTCGCTACCTAGCACTTGCGGCGAAAACGCTCCCCAAGACGGAAGCAGAGACGGCTAAGAAGCTAGTCCAGAAGTCGGCCGAAGCGTGTTGGAACGGGGCGACGCAAGAGAAAACCGGGCCACTCTTCAGTGCGGAGTGGGCAAGGCCAGCACCAAACCCGCCAGGAAAAGCGGAGAAAGACTTGTCTGTCCAAATTGGAGGATGGATGTTGCTGGAGGCAGCGGCCACCCTGTAAAGATCAGCAGCCGCAAGAAGCGCGGTGCAAGAACCGTGGCGCGAGACGGACTGACTCCGGCCGGCGCTCCGGCTCCCGGCAGCGCGCCAGCAGCAACTGCACCGCCCGGCGGCCGATCTCCGAGATCGGTTGCGCCATCGTCGTCACGCCAGGCGAAACCGTCCGCGCCCAGTCCATATCGCCGTAACCGACGACCGCCAGTTCCGACCCGATCCGGATTCCGCGGCGGTGTGCTTCCCACTGCACCCCGATCAGCATCGCTTCGCCGGCGACCACCAAGGCCGTGGGCGAAGGCCAGCCGTCCAGGAGTTTGGCCGCTGCTCGGGCCGCGCCGCCAGCCGTCGACTGGCCGGAGGCGACCAGTTCTGGGTGGTAGCGCAACCCGGCGCGGCCTAGGCCCAGGCGGTAGCCAAGGGCGCGTTCTTCGCTGACGGTGGTCCCCTCGGTGCCGGTGATTAGCGCGATCCGCCGGTGCCGTCGCGCGGCCAGGTGCTCGACCAGTGCGGACATGGCCTGGAAGTTCTCCGACCCGACCTGGTCGACGTCGTTGCGGCCGGCGATCCGGTCCACCAGCACGGTGGGCACGCCGGTGCGCACGAGTCCATTGACCACCGCCTCGTCACCGGGGGCGGGCACCAAGAGCACACCGTCGACGCGGTCCGCCTGCAGGGCGCGCAGCACTTCGGCTTCCTCGCGCGGGCAGTCGCTGGTGTCGGCCAGCAGCAGGTCGCAACCCGCCCGCGCGGCAGCGCCGCGGATCGCACGCAGCAGCTGGTCGTGGTACGGGCTGGCGTGCCTCCCCAATGCCACCCCGAACCGATGGGTGACCGGCAGGTCCCAGTGGGAGACCTCCGGCGCCAGAACGGTCATTTCTCATGGCCCTCGTCGTAGATACCTACCCAACAGTAGCCACTGTCGGGCCGCCTAAGAGAGGGTCCGAGACGATCGGGTCCCGAGAATCACTGAGGTGAGTGAACGAAGCACGTGCTTGGTTACACCGGGCAGTCAAGACCGGCGGCTACGCGCACCCGCAGGAAGCCCGGTGCCGCAAAGTCGGCGGCAACCGCACAGTCTCGGCGGGACGTCCGGGATCCGCCAGTCGAGCCAGCAGCAACTGCACCGCGCGGCGGCCGATCTCGTCGATCGGCTGGGCCATGGTCGTCAGCGGCGGGTCCACGAGATCGGCCCATTCGACGTCGTCGTACACCACCACCGGCAAGTCCTGGCCGATCCGCAAACCCCGCCGCCGCGCCTCGTGCAGGACGCCGACCATCATGCTGTCGTTGGCCACCACCAAGGCCGAAGGCGGTTCCGGCAGCGCCAGCAGCGTGCTCAACGCCAGGCCGCCACCGTCGCGAGAGGACTGTCCGCACGCCACCAGGTCCGGCGACCAGCTCAAGCCCGAGCGGCCCAGGCCAAGCCGGTAGCCCAGCACGCGTTCGTCGCTCGTCGTGAGACCGGGCGCGCCGGAGATCATGCCGATCCGGCGATGGCCCAGCGACGCCAGATGCGCGGTCAGCGCCGAGGTCGCCTGGATGTTCTCCGCTCCGACCTGGTCGATGTCGGTCCGCGTGGTCAGCCGGTCCATCAGCACGGTCGGCACGTCCAGCGACACCAGTTCGCCGAGCACTGACCCGTCGCCGGGCGCGGGCGTGATCAGCAGGCCGTCGACGCGGCGCGATCGCAGCGCGCGCACCACGTCCCGCTCAGTGCCCGCGGTGTCGTGCGTGTCCGCCAGCAGCACGGTGTATCCATTTGCCGACGCCTCCCGCTCGATCGCGTGCATCAGCGCCGCGAAGTACGGGTTCGCGACCAGCGAGATCGCCATCCCGATCGACCGCGTACCCCCGGTGACCAGCGAACGGGCGATCGCGTCGCCGGTGTACCCGGTGGTCTCGATCGCCCGCAGCACCGCGGCTTTCGTCTCCTCGGCCACCGCCCGCGTGCCGTTGACGACGTGCGACACCGTCGTGATCGACACGCCCGCCATTTCGGCGATGTCGCGCTGGGTCGGGCGGGCGGAGCGGGGTCGCGGCATGTCTGTCCTTCACCAAGCGAGCGAAACCAGGAGCGTTGGCAAGCGTTTGCGCAAACGCTTGCGTCATGGCATGAGTCTGTCTACCTTCCCGTCCATCGGCAAGCTCGCACCTCGATTCGGAGGGCATCCCCATGAGACACCGGAGTCTCACCGCACTCGCCTTGGCGGCCGCTGTCGCGGTCTCCACCGCCGGGTGCACCGTCGAACGCCACTGGGGCGGCAGCTCCAAAACCGGCGGCAGCGGCAAGGCCAAGGTCGGCCTCGTCACGAAGACCGACACCAACCCGTACTTCGTCGAACTGCGCAACGCCGCGTCCGCCGCGGCGAAGGCCAACGGCGCTGACTTCAGCGCGCTCGCCGGGCAGTTCGACGGCGACAACGACGGTCAGGTGCGCGCCATCGAGAACCTGATGCAGCAGGGCGTCAACACCATCCTGATCACCCCGAGTTCGTCCACCGGCGTACTCAAGGCCATCAAGGACGCTCGCGACGCCGGCATCCTGGTGATCGCCCTCGACACCGCCACCGACCCGCCGGACGCGGTCGACGCCACCTTCGCCACCGACAACTTCGCGGCAGGCGAGCAGCAGGGCGCGTACGTCAAGGCGGCGCTGAAGGGCACCGACCCCAAGCTCCTGATGGTCGACGGCACCGCGGGCGCTTCGGTCGACACCCAGCGGCACGGCGGGTTCCTCAAGGGCATCGGGCTCAAGGACGGCGCGCCGGAGATCAAGGGGCACGCCAACGCCAACGGCGACCAGAGCCTCGCCCAGCAGGGCATGGAGAACCTCCTGCAGCGCACCACTGACCTCAACGCGGTGTACACGATGAACGAGCCAATGGGCCGCGGCGCGTACGCGGCGCTGAAGGCGAGGGGCCTCAACGCGCAGCTCACTGTCGGCTCCATCGACGGCGGTTGCGAGGGCGTGCAGAACGTCAAGAACGGTCAGTTCGCCGTCACCGTGATGCAGTTCCCGCGGAAGATGGCCGAACAGGGAGTGCTCGCGGCGGTCGAGTACGCGAAGACCGGGAAGAAGCCGAGCGGGTTCGTGAACACCGGATCGACCGCGATCACCGACCACCCGATGCCGGGTGTGCCGAGCAAGGACACCGCCTGGGGTCTGCAGAACTGCTGGGGAGGCGGGAAATGACGACCGCGACGGCAAAACCGGTCAACAACCGCGAGCGCGAAACGCTCGGCGAGTTCTTCCTGCGCGCCCCGGCGGTCGGCCCGGCGCTGGCACTGGTCGTGGCGATCGTGGTGTTTTCCTTTGCCACGGACACCTTTTTCGACCTGGACAATCTGTCCACAGTGGTCCAGCAGTCGCTGGTGGTCGGCACGCTCGCGCTCGGCCAGACGCTGATCATCCTGATCGCGGGCATCGACCTTTCCAACGCGTCGTCGATGGTCGTGGCGACGCTGGTGATGGCGAAACTGGCCGCGGTCACGAACGTTTTCTTCGCACTGCTGGCCGGGGTCGCGCTGACCGTCGTCGTCGGCCTGTTCATCGGCACTCTCGCGACGCGGATCAAGCTGCCCGCCTTCATCATCACGCTCGGCACGTTCACCGGCCTGACCGCGGTGGCGAAGCTGATCGCGGGCGGCCAGGCGGTTCCGGTGTCCGACGGCCTGCTCACCTGGCTCGGCACGAAGCGGTACCTCTTCGGCGGCATCCCGATCACCTACGGCATGACGCTCGCGCTGCTCATGTTCCTCGCCGTTTGGTACGCGCTCACGAAAACCGCGTGGGGCAAGCACGTTTACGCCGTCGGCAACGCGCCGGAATCCGCGCGGCTGTCCGGGATCAAGGTCAACCGCACCGTGCTGTCGGTCTACCTGGTCGCCGGTTTGTGCTTCGGCATCGCCGCGTGGCAGGCGCTCGGCCGCACGCCGAACGCCGACCCGAACCAGTTCCAGCTCGGCAACCTCGACTCGATCACCGCCGTGGTGCTGGGCGGCACGAGCCTGTTCGGCGGCCGCGGTTCGGTGCTGGGCACGCTGTTCGGCGCGCTGGTCGTCGCGGTGCTGCGCTCGGGCCTGACGCAGATGGGCGTGGACGGCAACTACCAGGACCTGGCGACCGGCGCGTTGCTGATCGCCGCGGTGGTCGTGGACCGGATCGCACGGAGGCAGCAGCAGTCATGACTACCACGCAGCAGCAGCCGACTCTTTCCGCGCGCGGCCTGGTGAAGCGCTACGGCCGGGTCACCGCCATCGACGGTGCCGATTTCGACCTCTACCCGGGCGAAGTGCTCGCCGTGGTCGGCGACAACGGGGCTGGAAAGTCCAGTCTCATCAAGGCATTGTCCGGAGCGGTGGTGCCGGATGCCGGAGAGATCAAAGTGGACGGCAAGACGGTCCACTTCAAGTCCCCGTTGGACGCACGGCACTACGGAATCGAGACGGTGTACCAGGATCTGGCGGTCGCGCCGGCGCTGGACATCGCGTCGAACATGTTCCTCGGCCGGGAAAAGCGGCTGAAGGGACCGTTCGGGATCGGGTTGCGCAAGCTCGACAGCGCGACCATGCGCACCGAAGCGCAGCGAATCCTCGACGACCTCGGCATCAAGGTCAAATCCATTACCCAGCTGGTGGAAACGCTGTCGGGCGGGCAGCGGCAAGGCGTCGCGGTGGCGCGGGCGGCGGCGTTCGGCACCAAAGCGGTGATCATGGACGAGCCGACGGCCGCGCTGGGCGTCGCGGAATCCGCGAAGGTGCTGGAGCTGATCGGCCGGATCCGCGACCGCGGCCTGCCGGTGGTGCTGATCAGCCACAACATGCCGCACGTCTTCGAGATCGCCGACCGCATCCACGTGCACCGGCTCGGCAAGCGCGTCGCCGTGGTGACGCCGAAGTCGCACAGCATGAACCAGGTCGTCGGCCTGCTCACCGGTGCGCTGAAGCTCGACGACAACGGCGAAGTCGTCGAGGTCGCGTCCACCACGCACGCCGGGTTGACCTGACGTGCGAGTGCTGCTGGCGGGATTGTGCACCGTCGATGTCGTACAACGGGTCGCGGAATTTCCGGAGCCGAGCGAGAAAGTGCAGTCGCTGCAGGTGGATGTCGCGGCGGGCGGGCCGGCGACGAACGCCGCGGTGACCGTCGCGGCGCTCGGTGGCGAAGCGACTCTCGTGACGGCTCTCGGTGCACACCCGCTGGCCGCACTCGCGCGGGCTGACCTCGAAGCCTGCGGCGTCGACCTGGTCGATCTCGCTCCAGAACGCACGCAGGCACCGCCGGTCAGCGCGGTCGTGGTGCGAGACGGCGACGGCGAACGCACCGTCGTCTCCCGCAACGCCGCCGCCGACGAGCCGCTGGAACTGCCTGACCTAGCACCGCTTTTCGACGGAGTGGGAGCTGTCCTCGTCGACGGCCACCACCCCGAGCTAGCGCTTGCTGTCGCCGAGGAAGCCGGTACCCGCGATGTGCCGGTCATCCTCGACGCGGGCAGCTGGAAACCGGTACTGGACCAGTTGCTGCCACTGGTCCGCGTGGCAGCCTGTTCAGCGCGGTTCCGTGCTCCCGCACCGAGTTTGGCCGAACGCGGAGTGTCAGTGACGATCACGACGGCAGGCCCGGAGCCGGTCGCCTGGAGCACTACGGAAGACTCTGGGCAGGTCCCCGTGCCGCTCGTCGAAGCGCGCGACACCCTGGGGGCCGGAGACGTGTGGCACGGCGCGCTCGCGTACGCCGTGGCGAACCGGGACAGCGCCGTCCCCGACTGGATCGGATACGCGAACGCGGTGGCCGCGGAACGCGTCCGGCACGTGGGTCCGCGTTCGTGGACCGGGCCGGTCGGAGAACTGGCGAAGAGCAGAGAAGAGGGAGTGCGATGACGGCGTTCGAGGACCTCCTGGCGCGGGCCGAAAAGCTGGCCAAACCGCGGGAGCGGCACGTGCTCGGCATCATCGGCGCGCCCGCCTCCGGCAAGACCACGCTGGCCTGGGCGATCGCCAACGCGCTCGGTTCGCGCGCCGCGGTCGTCGGGATGGACGGCTTCCACCTGGCCCAGGTCGAACTGCAGCGGCTCGGCCGCACCGATCGCAAGGGCGCGCCGGACACCTTCGACGCGGCCGGCTACGTGCACCTGATCCGCCGGCTCGCCGAGGGCCGCGAGACGGTCTACGCGCCGGAGTTCCGCCGCGAGATCGAGGAGCCGATCGCCGGCGCGGTCCCGGTCGCGCCCGAGGTGCAGCTGGTCATCACCGAGGGCAACTACCTGCTGCTTCCGGACGACCCGTGGAGCGGCGTGCGGCAGTACCTCACCGAGGCGTGGTTCCTCGCGCCGGACGAGCCCGAGCGGATCGAGCGGCTGGTGTCCCGGCACCGGCGCTACGGCCGTTCGCTGGTCGAGGCCCGGCAGCGCGCGCTCGGCTCCGACCAGCGCAACGCGGACCTGATCGCGAACACTCGCGACCGCGCCGACCTGGTGCTCGAGAACCTGCCGCTGACGAACTTCGCCCTCTGAGCGGGCTCTGCGCAGGTGATGTTCGACGATCCGGCGACGACGGATCCCTACGCCGGCGCGGTCACCTGGGACCGGGCCGGCGACGCCCGGATCGCCGTGCTGTACCCGCCGTACGTCCCGCTCGTGCGCACGCACCTGAACGGACTGCGGGCATTGGTCGAGCGGCAGTTGACCGAGCCCGCGGTGCCCGCCGCGGATCCGAGGGTGGTGCTGCTGGTGGAGCGGATGCGCGAGACCAGCGCCGAGCCGCAGCTGGAGCCGGAGGTGCTCGCCGACGTGCGGACCCGGCTGGACTGGGCGTTGTCGGTGCTGCCGGAACACGGCGGGGTCCTCGAACTGCACACGCCGATGCACCAATGGTGGTGGGGACGCGCGCTGCTCGACGTGTGCACGGCGATCACCGCGCTGCTGGGAGCGTGGTTGCGCGGAGAGGCGGTCGACGGGCAGCACTGTCCGGACGACGCGACGTGGTGGATGTGGATGGCGCAGATGCGCTGGCTCGACGCCCAGTTCGTCGAGCCGCTCAAGCCAAGCTGACGAGGGAGTGACCTGTGGGGGTTTTGGTCGTCACCGGCGGCAGCCGGGGCATCGGAGCGGCGATCTGCGACCTGGCCGCCACCCGCGGCTACGACGTGGTGGTGAACTACTCCGGCGACCCGGCTCCGGCCGAGGAGGTCGCCGAGCGGGTGCGTTCCCACGGTGCGCAAGCGCTTGCGTACCGCGCCGATGTGTCCGATGAACAGCAGGTCAGCGAGCTTTTTTCGGCGGCGGCCGAGTTGGGGCCGATCGTCGGGCTGGTGAACAACGCGGGCATCACCGGCAACAGCCCGGGCAGGCTCGACGAGCAGAGCGCCGAGACCGTGCGCCGGGTGCTGGACATCAACGTCACTGGCGTTTTCCTGTGCTGCCGGGAGGCGGTGCGGCGATTGTCGACTCGCTACGGCGGGTCGGGCGGCGGGATCGTGAACATCTCGTCCACGGCGTCGCGGACCGGGTCATCGGGCGAATGGGTGCACTACGCGGCGTCCAAGGCCGCGGTCAACACGCTCAGCTTCGGCCTCGCGCAGGAAGTCGCCGACGAGGGGATCCGGGTCAACGTCGTGTCGCCCGGCCTGGTCGAGACCGGATTGCACGCCGCCGCGGGAATGCCCGACCGGCCCGAGCGGTTCAGCGCCCTGATCCCGCTCCGGCGCGTGGGCCAGCCGGAAGAGATCGCCGCAGCCGTGCTGTGGCTGTTGTCCCCGGAGGCGTCCTTCACCGTGGGCGCGGTGCTCGAGGTCGGCGGCGGTCGCTGATCGATCTCGGACTGTGAGACGCCCGGAGACGGGCAGATCACGATTGACCCCGGAACTCGGTCAACTCGCCCGTAGCGGTTGTGCCGGTGTGCGAGTCTGGAACGAGGGGTTGAAAGGACGGCCGCGAAAGTCATGCCCAAGCTCACGTCTGTGCACCATCTGGCGCTCACCGTGACCGATGTGGACCGAAGTGTTCCCTGGTACGTCCGGGTGCTCGACCTCGAGGAAAGCCATCGGCGCGAAGACCCGGAAACCGGGGTGCGCAAAGTAGTTCTGCGTTCGGCGGGAGACGGTTTCTCCGTGGTGCTGGTCCAGCATCCGGACACTGAGAGACCCGCGTTCGACGAAAGACGCACTGGTCTGGACCATGTCGCGTTCTCGGTTTCGTCGCGCGCCGAGGTCGCCGAATGGGAGGACCGCCTGCGGGAGTACGGCGTTTCCTACCTGCCCGCGACGGAATCGCAGACCTTCGAGGATTCGGCGGTGATCGTGTTCCGCGATCCGGACGGCATCCAGCTGGAAGTCTGGTCCGACCCGGCGTGAGAACTCAGGCGTGCGCGTCGTCGGGTTCGTCGACCGGACGCCGCATTTCCTGGCGGTAGCGCAGCACGCCGTACGCGGTGCCGAACACGAAGAACGCGATGCTCACCCACAGCGCCGCGGTCTTGACCCACGGGATCGCGTCCAGCAGGCCCGCGCCGTAGTAGCCGAGCAGCACCAGCGTCGGCACCCACAGCAGCCCGCCGACAGTGGTGGCGAGCAGGAACCGGCGCGAATCCATCCGCGCGGCTCCGGCGATGAGCGGGGCCAGCGTGCGGATCCACGGGATCCACCTGGCCGCGACGATCGCGAAGAAGCCCTTGCGGTCCAGGAACTCCTGCGCGCGTTCGAGGTTGCGCCGGTTGAGCATCCGCCCGCCGCGCCGGGCGATCAGCGTGGTGCCCGCGCCGCGGCCGATGTAATAGCCGATCTGGTTGCCGAACACGGCGGTGAGCAGCGCGGCCCCGGACAGCAGCCACGCGTTGAGGTCCGATCCGTGCTGCGCGAGCACCACGCCCGCGCCGAACAGCAGCGAATCGCCGGGCAGGAAGAGCCCGATGATGAGCGCGCATTCGATGAGCACGAACGACAGCACGATGACCCAGACGAGCACCGGGCCGGCGGTGTCCAGCCAGCTCAGGCCGATTCCCGCGGCGTGCGCGGGCTGGGCGGCGTCGAGGTTCACGCGAAGAGCCTACGTGGCTGGGACCGGCTGCAGCACGCAACCATCGAATCCTCCGCATTCGGTGACTTTGGGTATTCCTGGGATAACCAGACTGTTCACCCTTTTCGCCCAGGACAACGAACAGGCCGCCCGGAACAGTTCCCGGGCGGCCTGTCGCGGTTTTCTCTAGAACTGCGGCAGGGACTCGCCCTGCACCGCCTCGATGTCCAGCTCCACCTTGACGGTCGTGCCGATCGCGGCCACGCCCGCCCGCACCATCGCGCTGTAGTTGATCGCGAAATCGTTGCGGTGCAATTGCGTTTCGGCGTGGAACGCGGCGCGCACGCCGCCCCACGGGTCCGGGCCGTGCCCGGTGTAGCGCAGGTCGAGCGTGACGTCGCGGCGTTCGCCGTGCAGGGTCAGCACTCCGCGCAGCGCCCAGTTGTCCGTGCCGAGCTGGGAAAGCCCGGCGCTTTCGAACGTGATGAGCGGATACGCGTCGACGTCGAGGAATTCGGCCGAACGCAGGTGGTCGTCCCGCATCTTGATGCCGCTTTCGATGCTGCCCGCCTTGATCTCGGCGTGCACCGTCGACCGCTCCACCGGGCGGGCGACGTCGATCCGCCCGGCCACGTCCGGGAACCGCACCTTGATGCTCGCGATGCCCATGTGCCGCGCGGTGGCGACCACCGACGAGTGCATCGGGTCGATCGTCCACGGACCCTCCGGCGGCAGCTCGACCGCGCCGGAAACCGGCACGAGCGCGATGTCGCCGAGCAGCCCGGCCCCGTCGGAGCCGATCTGCACGGTGCGGGCCAGCGGCGTGTACCCCGGCGCGGTGATCACGGCGGTGTAGACGCCCGGGGGCAGCGGGTCAGTGACCACTGCCCCCTTCGCGTCCGTGACCTGCCGCGCGACCTGGCGACCGTTCAAGTCGGTGACCGTGAGCACCGCGTTCTCGACCGGCCAGCCGCCGTTCGAGCGCAGCTGTGCGCGCAGGCCCCCGCTCATGACCGGTCGACCAGCTCGTCGAGCGCCTGGTCGTAGCTCAGCCGCACGTCGTGCTGGGCCTCGCCGTCGTTCAGCGTCACCTGGCTGGTGGCGGGCGGGTAACCGCTCGCCACGACCGTGTACGAGCCGATCGGCAGGTCGCTGACCACGTACCGGCCCTCGCTGTCGGTGCGGGCCACCGCTGCGACGTTGCCGTTCGCGTCGAGCACGGTGATCCGCGCGTCCGGCACGATCCGGTCGCCCTCGGTGCGCGCGACGCCCTGGAGCAGCACCGCGCCGGCGAGTTCGACGTCGTGGCGCAGCACACCGCTGTCCGGAACCGTCAGCGTGACCGCGACCGGGCGGTAGTGCGGGCCGCTCGCGACCAGCGTGTACTGCCCGGCGCCGACGCCGCTGAAGGTGTAGACGCCGTCCTCGGTCGTGATGAACGCGCCGTTGACCTCGCCGCGCGAGTCGGTCAGCGTGACCGTCGCGTTGGCCAGCGGGGTCGCGGTGCCGATCGAACGGACCACGCCGGTCAGCTCGCCGGACCCGGTGAGCGTGACGTCGAGGTTCGCCGGGTGCCCGCCGACCACCACGCTGGAGGCCTGCGGCTGGTGCCCGGGAGCGGACACGATCAGCACGTACGTTCCCGGACCCTGGGTCGGGATCGAGTAGCTGCCGTCGCCGTTGCCGGTCGCCCGCGCCACCTGACGGCCCTGCTGGTCGATCAGGGTCAGCGCGGCCGCGCTCACGTGGCTGCCGTCCTGGCGGCGCACGTGGCCGGTGACCGGGACGCCGCCCGAACCGGTTGCCGTGCCGAATTCGGCGTCGGCCAGCGAGTTGGTGATCGGCATCGGCCGGGCGTCGGCCACCGCCTGCGCGTCGCCGTGGCCGTTGGTCAGTGCGTGCTTGCCGCCTGCTCCGACGAGCACCGGCTCCTGCTTCGGGGCCTCCTCGAACAGCGAACCCGTCTTCAGCTCAGCGGTGTCGTCCTGCGCGGCCGGGACCGGCTCGTCCAGGTCTTCCAGCAGCGCCTCGCCGCCTTCGACCGCGGCCGCGGCCGGGTTCATGCCCGCCAGCGGGATCTCCTTCATGAACAGCAGCACCAGCGTGGCCAGCAGCGCGACGCCGCCGGCGACCCAGAACACCGTGGTGATGGACTCGGTGAAGCCGATCAGGATCGGCGTGCGCACCGCTTCCGGCAGCGTCTGGATGACGCTCGTGTTGCTCGACAGGTCGCCGAGGTTGGTGCCCCCGCCCGGAGGCAGGTGGCCGCCGAACGCCTTGGTGATGTTGCCCGGCAGCACGTTGAACAGAATCGTCAGGAACACCGCGACACCGGCGGTACCGCCGATCTGGCGGAAGAACGTGGCCGACGCGGTCGACACGCCCATGTCCTTGCGCGGGCCCGCGTTCTGCACCGCGATGATCAGCGTCTGCATGCACTGGCCGAGGCCGAGGCCGATGATCAGCGCGGCCACCAGCGGGTGCCAGATCGGAGTGTCGTACTTGACCAGCGCGAAGAAGAACGCGCCCGCCGCGATCAGGATCGTGCCGACGACCGGGAAGATCTTGTAGCGCCCGGTCTTCGAGGTGATCCGGCCGGAGATGATCGAGGCGGACATGATGCCGACCATCAGCGGCAGCATCAGCAGACCCGATTCGGTCGGCGAGTAACCCTGCACGACCTGCAGGTACTGCGGGATCATCGTGATCGCGCCGAACATCGCCACACCGACGATCACGCCGCCGATGATGGCGACGGTGAAGGTCGAGTTCTTGAACAGCCGCAACGGAATCAGCGCGGCGTCCTTCATCAGCTTCTCGACGACGATGAACAACACGACGCCGACGCCGCCGATGATGTACATCCAGATCGACTTCTGGTCGCCCCAGCCCCACTTCTGGCCCTGTTCGGCGACGATCAGGAACGGCACCACGGCGATGACCATGGTGAGCGCGCCCCACCAGTCGATCTTGTGGTCGTGGCGGTTGTGCGGAACGTTCAGCACCTTCGCGACGACGAACAGCGCGACGATGCCGATCGGCACGTTGATCAGGAAGACCCAGCGCCAGCCGTGCAGGCCGCCGAGGGTGTCGAAGCCGGCGAAGAAGCCGCCGAGCACCGGGCCGAGCACCGTCGAGATGCCGAACACGGCGAGGAAGTAGCCCTGGTAGCGCGGGCGTTCCCGCGGCGGGACCACGTCGCCGATGATCGTCATGGCCAACGACATCAGACCGCCGGCGCCGAGACCCTGCACCGCGCGGAACGCGGCCAGTTCGTACATCGTCGTCGAAGCCGACGCCGCCGCCGAACCGACGACGAAGATCGCGATCGCGGCGAGGTAGAACGGCTTGCGGCCGTAGATGTCGGAAAGCTTGCCGTAGATCGGCGTGGCGATCGTCGACGTGATCAGGTACGCCGTGGTCGCCCACGCCTGCAGGTCGAAGCCGTGCAGGTCGTTGGCGATCCGGACGATCGAGGTGCCCACGATCGTCTGGTCGAGCGCGGCGAGGAACATGCCGCACATCAGGCCGCTGATGATCGTGACGATTTGGCGGTGAGTCAGCCGCGGACCGCTCTCGCTGTCGTCAGCGGGCGCTCCCCCTCGCGACTGAGGTTGTTTTTCAACGGTGGACGTCATGCGTTCGAGGCCCCCTTGGCCTGTCCCGCCGCCGTGATTTCGGACAGCGACGGATTGTTCTTTTCGATACCTGTGTTGAGCCGCGCGAGAAGCTCGTTGAGCGTCTCGCGCTCCTCCTGGCTCCAGTCGCCGAGTACTTCGGCCAACCACCGGGCGCGGTGCTTGCGGTTTTCGTCGAAGACGCGAAGGCCTTCGGCGGTCGGGGCGAGCAAGCAGGCGCGGCCGTCCTCGGGGTCGGCCTGCCGTTCGACGAGCCCGTGCTGCACGAGCGAGCTGGACTGCCTGCTGATCGTGGAGATCTCCGAGTGCAGGAACTCGGCCAGCTTGCTGGTGCGTTGCGGGCCTTCGTGGACGAGGCAGAAGAGGATCGCGTACGCGGCCCTTTCGATCCCGTCCGGACCATGCTTGGCGACCTGGGACTTCGCCTTGGTGATCAAGCGCATGAACCGGACCAGCTCGTGTCCGAGCTGGTCGGCAAGGTCGAGGTCGGCCTCGGGCCTGACGGCGGAGTTCTGAGGTGCCATGTGGGTCTTCCTTGGGGTGGAGCAAACCATTGGTTGGCGACTGCAACTAGTTGCCTTAAGCAAGAGTGTGCCCGTACGGCGTATTTCGCAAGCGGCCGACCCCTGGTTGTGTCACAGGACACTTTAGTTGCCGCATGCAAGCAGATTTCAACCGGAGAGGTAACGTCCGTTTTCTCCCGGTATGCGGACGCCGCTGGTCACCCGTGGTTTCGGGGCGGGAACAGATCCTTCTCGCGGGGCCTTGTAGGGGTATGACTGACGACACAGCGCTCTACGACCTCATCGCGGCGGGCAAGCAGGGGGTCCTGGCGACCCTGAAGCGAGACGGCCGTCCCCAGCTGTCGACGGTGACGCATTACTTCGACCGCGACGCCCGCCAGCTGCAGGTGTCGATCACGGACACGCGCGCGAAGACGAAGAACATGCGGCGGGATCCGCGGGTGAGTTACCACGTGGCGTCGTCGAATGGCTGGTCGTACGCCGTGGCGGAGGGGCGGGCGGTGCTGTCGCCGGTCGCCGCGGCTCCGGATGACGAGGCGGTGGAGGCGTTGATCGCGCTGTATCGCAAGGTCGCGGGCGAGCATCCGGACTGGGCGGAGTACCGGGCGGCGATGGTGGCGGATCAGCGGCTGGTGCTGACTGTGGAGATCGAGCGGGTTTACGGCTTGGCTCGCTGAGGTTCTCGGCTGGGTGTGCTTGCGCGCCTTCGGGTCGTGAGGGGAATCCTGAGGGAATCAGAGTCCCTCAGGATTCCCCTCACGGACGTGAAGTCGGGTGCGGCTAGGTGCCCGGCCGTGGTGTTTTTCGGAGCTGACCCGGCGCGGCCGCCCGGTTTGGTCGAGCTGCTTGCCGTCGCGTGTCAGTTTTTCCGGTGTCCCGCCGCGATTGTCGCCTTGGCAGGGGCTCCGGCCTCGATTCGGTCGGCGATTTCGTCGATCTGCGCCAGCAGGCTTTCCGTCGCCTCTTCGCCCAGCGCCGCGCGCATGTAGAGGCCTTCGCCGACCAGCATCACCAGCTCCGCCGTCAGCCGGTCCTCGACGTGCTCCAGCATCAGCTCGCGGGTGCGCTCGGTGCAGCGCCGCGACACCTCCGCCGCGGTCGGGTCGTTGAGCACCAGCCGGATCGCGGCCATCGTCGTGCGGTGCAGCGCGAGGTCGCTCGTGACGTCGGTGATCGCCGAGCGCAGGTAGTAGCGGACCACGCCCTCCGGTGCGGTGCGCGCGCGTTCGAGGTCGTCGTCGGTCAGCCGCTCCAGGCGTTCGAGCAGGCCGTCGCGCAGGGCGTCCTTCGAGCCGAAGTGGTAGAGCAGGCCGCCCTTGGACACCCCGGCGTGCGCCGCGACGGCGTCGAGCGTGATCTCGGCCGGGCCGCGGTCGGCGAGGATGACCTCGTACGAACCGAGGATGCGTTCACGTGCTGAAGGTTTAGCCATCGCCTTGACTATACCGTCCAGACGGTTTACCTTCTACCTCAGGAACGAAACTGTACCGTCTGGACGGTATAAGAAAGGAAGAGTGCGCCATGGTGCGGCGCGGAGGCCAGTGGTGGGCTTTGGCAGTGCTGGTGCTGCCGGTCCTCTTGATCAGCGTGGATACGACAGTCCTGGGCTTCGCCCTGCCCTATCTCAGCGAGGATCTCGCGCCCACGGGCGCGGAACAGCTGTGGATCGTCGACGTCTACTCGTTCGTCCTGGCCGGATTGCTGGTCTTCATGGGGACGCTGGGCGACCGGATCGGCAGGCGGCGGCTGCTGCTCATCGGCGGTGCGGCGTTCGGCGCGGCCTCGGTGCTGGCGGCGTTCGCCACGTCGCCGCTGATGCTGATCGTCGCGCGGGCGCTGCTGGGCGTCGGCGGCGCGACGCTGATGCCGTCCACGCTGTCGCTGATCCGCAGCATCTTCACTGAGGACCGCACGCGGCGCACCGCGGTCGCGATCTGGAGTGCGGCGTTCTCCGGCGGGATGGCGGTCGGCCCGGTCGTCGGCGGCTGGCTGCTCGAGCACTTCTGGTGGGGTTCGGTCTTCCTGATCAACGTCCCGGTGATGGTGCTGCTGCTCGTCGCGGGCCCGTTGCTGCTGCCGGAATTCCGCGATCCGAATCCGGGCCGGTTCGACCCGTGGTCGGCGCTGCTGTCGCTGGGCACGATGCTGCCGGTCGTCTACGGCGTGAAGATCGCCGCGACGGAGGGCCTCACCTGGCCGGCCGGGTTCGCGATGATCGCCGGGCTCGCGCTGGGCACCGCGTTCGTGCGCCGGCAGCGGCGGCTTGACCAGCCGATGCTGGACCTCGGCCTGTTCGCCAACCGCAAGTTCGCCGGTTCGGTGATCACGAACCTGCTGGGCGTGTTCGCCCTGGTCGGGCTGCTGTTCCTGCTGCCGCAGTACCTGCAGCTGGTGCTCGGCCTGACCCCGCTGGTCGCGGCCTTGTGGATGCTGCCCGCGACGGTCGCCGGTGTCGTCGGCGCCCTGGCGGCAGCCTGGCTCGCCCGCCGAGTCCGGGTGCCGGTCCTGGTCAGCCTGGGCCTGCTGCTGGGCGCGGCCGGCTTCCTGGTCCTGACGACGATCGGCGCCGAAGCCGGATTGGCCGCGGTCGTGGTCGCGTTCGTCCTGGTCGGCGGCGGGGTGGCGCTGTCGGAAACCCTGACGAACGACCTCGTGATCTCCGCCGCCCCGGTCAACCGCGCCGGCGCCGCGTCGGCGATCTCGGAAACGGGCTACGAACTGGGCGGCGCACTGGGCACCGCCCTGCTGGGCAGCCTCGCCACGGCGGTCTACCAGTCAGGCCTGCCCGCCACCACGCCCGCCGCGGCCCACGACACCTTGGGCGGTGCGGTAGCCACCGCGCATGGCATGCCCGCCGCCGAAGGTGCGGAGTTGCTGAGCACCGCCCGCGAGTCCTTCGTGACGGCGCTGCACACGAGCGCGTGGGTGGGTGCCGCGATCCTCGTGTACACGGCACTGCAGGCGTACTTCCTGTTGGGACGCCGTCGAAACCGCCCACAGGCAACTCGACCGGAGGAGCCCGCGATGTCGTCGTGACTCCGGCCCGTCGGGCAGGCGAACAAGAGCCGCCTGCCCGACGGTCGGCGCGGGTTCCGCGTGCCAGCGTGCCAGCGTGCCAGCGTGCCAGCGTGCCAGCGGAGGATTCTACTTGCTGGGCAAGAAAAATTCCTCAGAGCGGCCTCCGCTGACACTCGGCGAACGCGGACCCGCCGCCATCCGGTCCACGGAGGCGCGGGAGCGGTTGCTCGCGCGGCATTCGTGGATTCGGTGAACCTGCTCCGGCGCGGCCAGCCCGTCCGGCCACCCGAAGCAATCCCCCCTGAGTCTGGAGAACTGCGGTTTCGGTTGGCGGGCCTGGAAAACGCTTCTGGGCGGGCAGCAATCCGTCGATGCTTGACGAGTGCGGGTGCCGTCCTGCTCGAGATGCGGGAACGGGCGCTGAGGCGAGCGGAAACCTTTGGCGCTGCTCGGATCCCGCTTGTGCAGCTCAGTGAAGCGCTTGCCGCTCGAAGTTCTTCGGGCACAGTCGCGAGGTGCTCCGCCGGATCAGTAGTTGCTTTCCGGCCACACGGAATGACTCCGCTCGACGGCGAGCGCTCCCGGTTCAGCGGCGGTCGCTGGTCTGGGCGCGGATCTCGCCCGGACTAAGACCTGGTCTCAAAACTTAAGGGTGTGTCACTGCGTAGCCTGCCGGTCCTGGTCGTCGATCGTGGGCAGTCGTGGCGAAGACGACGCAGCAGCGACGGGTCGAAGACCGGCTCTGGGAGCTGATCGAACCCCTGATCCCGTCCCGACCAGCGGCGCGCGGTCCGGGTGGGCGGCCCCGGATCGATGACCGTGCCGCGCTAGAGGGGATCTTGTTCGTGCTCGACACCGGCTGCCGCTGGCGAGACCTACCCGAGCAGCTCGGATGCGGTTCCGGGCACACCGCGTGGCGGCGGTTACGTGAGTGGCAGGATGCCGGCGTGTGGGACCGGCTGCACCAGCTCGTGCTCGACGAGCTGTCCAACATCGACGAGCTCGACTGGACCAGAGGCTGCATCGACGCGGTGTCGGTGCGGTCGAAAAAGGGGGGCGAGCTGACCGGCCGCAGCCCCACTGACCGGGGGTAAAGCTGGCTCCAAGTACCACGTTCTGTGCGACGCGAACGGGCTACCGCCGCACATCATGTTGTCGGCGGCAAACACCCACGACAGCATACTGTTCGAGCCGCTGCTGTACACGAACCCGACCGTGCGCGGCCACCACGGCCGGGCGGGCCGGCCACGATGCCGACCGGACAAGCTGCACGCCGACAAGGGCTACGACTACCGCCGCTGCCGCCGCTACCTGACCCGCCGCGGTATCAAGGTCCGTATCGCCCGGCGCGGAATTGAGGGCAAGTCCCGCCTCGGCCGGGACCGCTGGGTTGTCGAACGCACCATCTCCTGGCTGCTGCGGTTCAAACGCCTCGGGCTGCGCTACGACCGGACCGAACGCACCACGCTGGCGCTACTCACGCTGGCCCGCACCGTGATCAACGTCCGCCGGCTCATCAAGATCGAGCTCTGCGACCAGGTCTAACGCATCCATTCACTCGTTTGGGATACATCGGTAGCTCTGTGTCGTTGGGTGGGGTGACTGGTGAGTTTCTGAGCGCGGAGCAGGTCCTCGGGTCGGCACGGGGCCCCCGTCACCACGAGGGAGATCGATCTCCTGGAGGAGGCTGCAGCCCGCGTTGCCGGCGGCATCATCGACGGGGATGAACGAGCACTCTCGTCGGGAAGTGATCAGCCATCGGTGGGGCCGACTCTTCAGAGGCGTTCGACGCGGTCGGCCTGCGGGCCCCGGTCGCTCTGACGCACCGCGTACCGGACCCGGTCGCCCTTCTGCAGCGGCTCCGACCCCATGATCACGGACGCGTGGGCGAAGAGATCGTCGCCGCCTGCGTCCGGGGTGATGAAGCCGAAGCCGCGGTCGTCGTCGTAGCGCGCGACGACGCCCTCGCCGCCTCGTACGGGCGCGTCCCGCGCCGCCGGCCCTGCGGCCGCGGCAGGTGCCGACCGCTGCGGCGCCGTCTGGGGCTCAGCACCCCGGACCAGTTGCACGTCGCGGGCCTGCGGGCCCTTGTCTCCACTAGCCACCTCGTAGGCGACGCGGTCGCCCTCCGCGAGCCACGTCAGCCCCTCGGCCAGGGCCCGGGCGTGAACGAAGACGTCCCCGGCGCCGGAGTCGGGGTTGATGAAGCCGAAGCCCTTGTCCTCGTCGTACCAGGCCACCGTGCCGTCGGCACCGTCCGCGATACCAGCCGCAGCGGGTGAGCCGGCCCCTGCTCCCAGCGGGATCACGTGCCCGGCCTGCGGGCCGCGCTCGCCTTCGACGATCAGGAAGGCCACCCGCTGCCCCTCGGTGACCACGCCGCCAGTCACGATGGCGGAGCTGTGCACGAAGATGTCGGCGCCGCCGCCGTCCGGCGACGCGAAGCCGTACCCCTTGCCCGGCTCGTACCAGTTGACGGTGCCGAGCAGGCCCACGGCGCTGCCGGTGGCCGCATCGGCGGTGACGCGAACGCGCAGCGCCTGAGGCCCGCGGTCGTTCTCGCCGACCTCGAACACGACGGCCTGACCCTCGCGGAGCACTTTCGCGCTGCCGTCCCCGACGATCTCGGAGGCGTGCACGAACACGTCCGGCGAGCCGTCCTCGGGCGCGAGGAAGCCGAAACCCCGTTCGGCGTCGAACCAACGGACGGTCCCTTGCAGCATCAAAGTCTCCAGGTCGAGAGGGCGGGCACTGGCCCCCAGTCTCTCTGACAGACCTCCGGTCCGTCGGGCCGGGCCCACAGGCGGGCGGTGCGGAGCCAGGGGCGGGCCGTTGGTTCACCTTCCGTGCGCTAGCGGAAAACCCCTCGGTGGGGGCGAGACCCCCCCGTGCGCTAGTGAGAAAAGCCCATTGAGGTGCTCGCTGCGCGAAATTCCTCACTGGCGAGAGGGAGTCGCTTGTCTGGGAGCGGATGCCGTCCGGCCCAAGCCGCACGCGGGCGGGCAGGATCGGCTCCGCCGGTCAGCCCAGCGAAGCGCTGGCCGCGCGAAGCTCCGCCAGCGCGGCCACCAAATACTCCGCCGGATCAGCGGCATCCCCGCGGTCGCTCTCCGACCACTCGAAATAACCCCGCTTGAAAGCCAGCACCCCCAGCTCGCTGGCGAGCGCCGCAGTCGCGTCGGGCAGGCCTCGGGCGGTCAGCGCGGCCGTCATCGCCGCGGCGAGGCCGACGCTCTTCAGCGCGTCCCGCTCCTGGAGTTCCGTACTTGCCGCGACGGCGGCCTTCAGCCGAGGGGCGAGCTCCCGGTTCATCGGGCCCATCGCGGTCGCGGCGCGGCGCAGGCCTCCTGCGACTGCTTCCAGTGGGCTGGAGTCGGCGGGTGCGTCGGCGATTCCCTCCGCGAGCAGCCGGCTCAGCGTTTCCTGCCCGGCCACCAGCAGTTCCCGCTTGTCCGGGAAATGCCGGAAGAACGTGCTCTTGGTGACGCCGGCGCGCTCAGCGATCTGCGCGACCGTCGTGGCGTCGTAGCCCTGTTCGGCGAACAGGTCGACAGCCGCCACGACCAGCCGTTCGCGCGCTCCGGGTTCCCATCGGGCCATAAAAACCATCCTATGTGATGAGACCTTTGTCCCGTCACCTTGGTAGCGTGTGACGGGACAAAGGTCTCATCGCTGTGAGGGAGAAATCCATGCGCGTGTTCGTCACCGGAGCGACCGGTTTGATCGGCTCCGCTGTCGTCGCCGAACTGCTGGGCAACGGCCACTCCGTCCTCGCGCTCGCTCGGTCGGAAGTCTCCGCCGCGGCGGCCGAAAAGGCCGGTGCCGAGCCGGTGCGGGGTGCGCTGGCTGACTTGGACGTCATCCGCGAGGCCGTGGCCAAGGCCGACGGGGTGGTTCACCTCGCCTTCGCCAATGCGTTCAGCAGCGACGAAGCCCTCGCGAACGCGGTCGCCGAGGAAACGGCGGCGCTCAAGGTGCAGGCTGAGGCGCTCGTCGGAAGCGACCGGCCGTTGGTCACGGTTTCCGGAACGCCGTATGCGCCGGGTCGCGCGTCGACCGAGGTTGACCCGGTTTCGACTGACGGGCCCGTCGGCGGGAGGGGGCGCACGGTCGCCGAGGTGCTGGGGTACGCGGATCGTGGGGTCCGGACGTCCGCGGTCCGGCTTCCGCGCACGGTCCACAACAACGGCGAGGGCGGGTTTGCCGGTCTGTTGACCACCATCGCCCGGCAAACGGGCGTGTCCGGTTATCCGGGCGACGGCACCCAGCGGTGGCCGGCGGTGCACGCGCTTGATGCGGCGGTTCTCTTCCGGCTCGCGTTGGAGAACGCGGAGCCCGGTACGGCCTGGCACGCGGTCGCCGACGAAGGCGTTCAGGTCGCTGACATCGCGGCGGTGATCGGACGGCGGCTGGGGCTCCCGGTCGAATCGGTGCCGGAGGAGACTTACGGGCCGCTCGGTCCCATTTTCGCGACCGATCAGCCCTCCTCCAGCGCGCACACCCAGCAAGCGCTCGGCTGGGCGCCGAAACACCCCGGCCTGCTGGCGGACCTGGAGAATCTTCAAGGCTGATTTGCGGTTCCGGCAAAGAACCTTGCCGTCCGGCGCGGTCAGCGGAATCGTGAACGGCGGAGGTGGCAACGAAAATGGCTCCGTCCGGAAAACCCGAAGCACCACAAGACGCACAGTTCTGGGAAGACCTCTACCGCAGCCGTGAGCAGGTCTTCAGCGGTGAGCCCAACGGCGTGCTCGTCACCGAGGTCGAGGGGCTGCCGCCGGGGCAGGCGTTGGACGTCGGGTGCGGCGAAGGCGGCGATGCGCGGTGGTTGGCCGCGCGTGGCTGGCAGGTGACGGCGCTCGACATCTCGCGCACCGCCTTGCAGCGGGCGGCCGCCGCTAACGCCGGGATCGCTTGGGTGTGTTCGGATCTGGCCGCGAGTCCGGTTCCGGCGAGGGCGTTCGACCTGGTCAGCGTGCAGTATTTCCCGCTCCGGCCCGACGACGGGGTGGTGCGGAAGCTGCTCGACGCGGTCGCACCCGGCGGGACCTTCCTCTTCGGCAGTCACGACCCGCGCGACCTGGGGCCGGAGCATTCCGGCTACTGCCAGCCCGACGACATCGCGCGGGCGCTCGGCGACGAGTGGACGGTCCTGGTCAACGAGAGTCGGCCGCGGGTGTCTCCGGCGCCGCCGGGCACGGGGCACACCCGCGACACCGTCCTGCGCGCCCAGCGGACCAGCTAATATCGGAATTAATATTCCGCACTGCGAACATCCCGGTTTACCATGCGGGAATGAGCAACGACGCCCTCCTCCAGCGGCTTCGGGACGACCTCGGCCCGGCCGCGGTGCTCACCGACGCTGACGTCACCGACGCCTACGCGCGCGACATGATGCCGCTCGCTCCCTCGGGAAAACCGCTGGCGGTAGTGCTTCCGGCGGACACCGCGGGAGTGCAGGCGACGGTCCGTGCCTGTGCCGAAGCGAGAGTCCCCATCGTGCCGCGCGGGGCGGGCAGCGGGCTTTCCGGCGCGGCCAACGCGATCGACGGCTGTGTCGTGCTTTCGCTGACGAAGCTGAACGAGATCGTCGAGGTCGACGCGGGCAACCGGCTCGCCGTCGTGCAGCCGGGTGTCGTGAACCTCGACTTCCGGTCCGCGGTCGAGAAGCACGGCCTGTTCTATCCGCCCGACCCCTCCAGCTACGACTGGTGCACCATCGGCGGAAACCTCTCCACCAACGCTGGCGGCCTCTGCTGCGTGAAATACGGCGTGACCACCGATTCGGTGCTCGGCCTCGAAGTCGTGCTCGCCGACGGATCGCTGCTGAAAACCGGCCGCCGCACGGTGAAGGGCGTCGCGGGATACGACCTCACTAAGCTGTTCATCGGCAGCGAGGGCACGCTCGGCGTCATCACCCAGGCGACCGTCTCGCTGCGGCCGCTTCCGCAGGCCCCGGCCACTTTTGTCGCCGGATTCAACACCACCGAGGCGGCCGGCGAGGCGGTCGCGCGGGCGGTGCGCGAGGGGCTGGTGCCGTCGCTGCTGGAGATCATGGACGCGGCGTCGATCAAGGCGTCCGAGACCTACCTCAACACCGACCTCGGTGCGGGCTCGGACTGTCAGGCGCTGCTGCTCGGCCAGTCCGACGCCGGTGGCGAGGCGGCTCGGCGCGAGCTGGCGTTGCTCGAACAGATCTGCACCGACTGCGGCGCGGACCTCGTCTACGCCACGGACGACCTCGAAGAGGGCAAGATGCTGCTGCAGGCCCGCCGCGTCGTGCTGACCGCGCTGGAGACCTACGGCGTGTGGCTCACCGACGACGTCAGCGTGCCGCGCACCCGGATCGCCGAGCTGATCCGCGGCTGCGAGCGGATCAGCGAGAAGGTCGGGCTCAAGATCGCCGTCGTCGGCCACGCCGGGGACGGCAACATGCACCCGACCATCGTGTACGCGCCCGATTCCGAGGACGAGTTCGCGCGCGCCCAGCAGGCGTTCGACGAGATCCTCGAGGTCGGCCTGTCGCTCGGCGGCACGGTGACCGGCGAGCACGGCGTCGGCAAGATCAAGCGCGAATGGCTCGCCCGCGAGATCGGCCCGGTCGGGATCCGCGTGCACCGGCAGATCAAACAGGCCCTCGACCCGGAGAACCTCTTCAACCCGGGCTCGATGTTCTCGATGACCGACTGACCCCGGAAACGATCGAAGCGGCGTCCGGAAAGTCCGGACGCCGCTTCGGTCAGCCAAGAAAACTCAGTCGCGCACGCGCGGGATCTGCTGCGTGACGTCGCCGGAATCGTCGGCCGGGCGGGCCTTCTTCTCGCGGCGGCTCTTCAGGTACTCGATGGCGATCGGCACCACCGACACCAGCACGATGAGGACGAAGATCGCGTCGACGTTGTCCCGGATGAAGCCGATATTGCCCAGCAGCGACCCCAGCACGGTGATGCCCGCGGCCCACAGGATGCCGCCGAGGACCGTGTACGTGAAGTAGCGCTTCGGGTCCATCCGGCCGATGCCGGCGATCCAGGTGATGAACGTCCGCACGAACGGCACGAACCGGGCCAGCACGACCGCCTTCGGACCGTGCTTCTCCAGGAAGCTGTGCGTCTTGTCGACGTACTCCTGTTTGAAGAACTTCGAATCCGGCCTGCTGAACAGCTTCGGCCCGACGAAGTAGCCGAGGTAGTACCCCACGACGTTGCCCAGCAGCGCGGCGACCGTGACCAGCACGCACACCAGCCACAGCGGCGCCTTCAGCGTGCCGTTCGCGATGAACAGGCCCGCGGTGAAGAGCAGCGAGTCGCCGGGCAGCACCGGGAAGATGCTGCTCTCGATGAAGATGATCAAGCACAGCACGGCGATCACGGGCGCCGTCAGCCCGTTCAGCAGATGCTGCGGGTCCAGCCACGACGGCAGCAGGGACATGGTGGTCACTGTGTTCTGGGCGAGAATCACACCGAAAACGGTACAGGGTGACTCACGGTGGCCTCATCGGGCAAGGAATCGCAGGTCATCGGTGTGGGATCGGGGTTAAGAACTCGGCCCGGGAGTGCCCTCCCGCGGTGGCCGTCCGGGCAAGCGAGGGCGGTTTCGGGCCTCAGATCAGCGTCAGCAGGCCGATGACGGACCCGGCGGCCAGCCCCAGCAGTACGGCCAGCAGCAGCACCCAGTGTGCGGGCAGGGGGCCGCTCTGCGCCGCCTGCGCGGGACGGCGGACGGTCGCGTCGCTGGCCCCGACCGGCGGGATCGAGCCGGTCGTGCCGGGCGAGGTGTAGTCGGCCGCGTCGAGGGCGGCGCGTTCGCGGGCGAGCGAGTCCGCGCCCGCGCCGGACAACAGCCCGTAGTTGGGCGGAAGTTCGGTGGTCGGGCCGGTCTGCGACGGCGCGCCGGTCTGGGCCGAGGCGCCGAACGATCCGGTGCCGGAAGCCGGAGCGGCGTTGAACGAGCCGGTTCCGGCAGTGCCAGGGCCGGAGATGCCAGGGCCGCCGGCCGCGTTGAACGAGCCGGTTCCGGCAGTACCAGGGCCGGAGATGCCAGGGCCGCCAGCCGCGCTGAACGAGCCCGTGCCGGAAGCGCCGGGCTGGACCGCGCCCTGTGCGCCGGTCCCGGCCTGCTCTTCGACCGGGTTCGCCGCGACGTGCGGAGCGAAGACGGCTTGCGCACGCAGCGCGTCGGCCAGTAACCGTTCCGGGTCTTTCGGCTCGCTCATCCGCTCCGTCCGCCTGTCGAAGTGCTAGCTCGTCACGTACTCAAGGTAGCCCGGCCCGCCTCGGCCACCCATTCGCCCCGGTGCAGTACCCGGGACGGGCGCAGGTCGTCGTCCAGGATCACCGCGTCCGCGGCGAGGCCGGGGCGCAGTGCGCCGGTGCGGTCGGCGATGCCGAGCAGTTCGGCCGGTCGCGCCGACGTCGCCCGGACGGCGTCCAGTACGTCGAGTTTCGCACCCTTCACCAGGTTGCGGAAGGCGTTGTCCATGGTCAGCGTGCTTCCGGCGAGCGAACCGTTGTCCAGGGTGGCGACGCCGTCGTGGACGTCGACCGCCAGCCTGCCGAGGGTGTAGCGGCCGTCGGCGGCGTCGGTGGCCGACATCGCGTCGGTGATCAGCACCGTCCGGCCGCGGCCCGCGTGCTGTGCGGCCAGCCGCACGACGGTCGGGTGCAGGTGGACCAGGTCGCAGATCAGCTCGACGGTCACGCGCTCGTCGTCGAGCAGCACGCCGACCGGGCCCGGCTCGCGGTGGTGCAGCGGGCGCATGCCGTTGAACAGGTGGGTGGCGACTGTCGCGCCGGCGTCGATGGCCGGAACCAGCTGGTCGGCGACCCCGTCGGTGTGCCCGATCGCGGCGATCACGCCCGACTCCGCGAGCTGCCGGACCGCCTTGACGCCGCCGTTCAGCTCCGGCGCGAGCGTGACCATCCGAATGGAGCCGTGGCCGGCGCGCAGCAGCTTCTCGACGGTGCCGGTGTCCGGTTCGCGCAGAGTGTCCGGATCGTGCGCGCCGCAGCGGGCGCGCGAGATGAACGGCCCTTCGAGGTGGATGCCCGCGAGGTCGCCCTCCTGCACGAGTTCGCGCAGCGCGGCGATCTGCTCGGTGAGCAGGTCGATCGGGTCGGAGACCAGGCTCGCGAGCATGGTCGTGGTGCCGTGCCGCCGGTGCGCGCGGACCGCGGTGCGGATCTCGTCCGGGTCGAGCGTCGAGAACGACGCACCGCCGCCGCCGTGGCAGTGGGTGTCCACGAAACCGGGGACGACCAGCGCGCCGGCGACGTCGACCGTCGCGGCATCCGGGCTGCTCGGGGGCGTGCCGGTGCCTACCGCGGCGATCTGTCCGCCGGACACGGCGAGCCAGCCGTCGTCGAGTACGCGGTCCGGGGCCACGACGCGGCCGCCCGTGATGACGAAGTCTCCGGGGTGCTTCACGCGGTCCAGCATATATTGGTCTGGACCAGAGAGGGCCGACCAGCGCGAGATTGGTCCGCCCAGGTCACTGGGGCGGCTGCATTGCCTTCTGCAACGCCTCAAGCGCTCGGCTGGCGGTTGACTTCACGGTGCCCTTCGAAATGCCCGCGGCTTCCGAAATCTCCGCTTCGCTCAGCCCGCCGTAGTAGCGCAGCACGAGCACCTCGCGCTGGCGCGGCGGAAGCTTCGACAGCGCGTTGACCACGGCCTGGTGCTCGCTGGAGAGCATCGCGAGGCTTTCCGCGGACCGGGCGTTCACCGCGTGCGGGGGCACGTACTCGCGGGCGGTCTTGCGCCGCCGCAGCACGCTGCGCGAGCCGTTGACCACCGCGGTGCGCAGGTAGCCGACCGCCGCGGCGGCGTCGCGCAGCCTGCCCCAGTTGCGGTGCAGCCCGGTGAACGCCTCCTGCACGACGTCCTCGGCCGTGGCCGGCTCGTCGACCAGCAGGATGGCGAGCCGCACGAGCCGCATCCGGTGCTGCCGGTAGAGGTCTTCCAGGTTCAACGGGGCGGTCGGCGGCTGCGCCGGGACCGGCCCGTCCATGGTCCGCAGGTGGCCGAGGGTCGCCTCGACGCTGCGTTCCGCGTTCCCCTCCAGCATGTATCCCCGCCTGTCCTCGACGTGTCCGCTCCGCAGGCCCCAACGCGTGCGCGATAGGCACAGCGTGCACACAGGTTCCGCCCGCGCCTAGCCTATCGGGTTGGCCTCCCGCTGCCACCGCTCGCATGGTGCGTCCGCCCGGCCGTCACCGGTAGCGTCTGCGGCGTCACCGTCGTGTTCACCCCGGGAGTAAGCGCATGGCCTGGTACCTCGTCGAAATCCGCTACGTCCAGGAGAAGCTGGCCGACGTCCGGCCGCGCCATCGGGACTACCTGAAAGAGCACGTCGAGGCAGGTCGCGTGGCCGTCGCCGGCCCGCTCGCCGACAACTCCGGCGGGCTGGTGCTGTGGCAGGCCGAGGACGAGGCGGCGCTGGCCGAGCTGATCGACAACGACCCGTACGCGCTCGAGGGCGTGGTGGCCGAGCGCACCGTCCGCGAGTTCAAGCCGGTGCTCGGCGACTGGGTCCCCCCGCAGAACTAGAGCTCCAGGACGGCGGGCCCGCGGTCGACGCAGATCCGCACTCGCCCGCCGTCTTCGGCCGCCACCTCGCAGGTGCCGCAGAAGCCCTGTCGGCACGAGTACGGCACGTCGGGCAGCACCTCGCGCACCACGTCGAGCGTGGAGCGGTCGGCGGGCACGTCGAGGGTGTGTCCGCTGCGACGCAGGACCACCTGGAACGGCTCGCCGTCCACGATCGGCGGCGGCGCGAACCGTTCGTAATACACCGCGGCGGCGTCCGTGCGGGCCAGATCGACGCGCACGCTGGTGATCATCGGCACCGGGCCGCAGCAGTACACGGAAGCGCCTGAAGGCATTTCCTCCAGCAATTCCGCGCCGGACGCGGGAATGCCGAACTCCTTGTCCGGCCGGATCCGCACCCGCTCGGCCGGAAGCTCGTCGAGGAACGGCATCGACTCGCGGTCGCGGCCGGTGTAGACCAGCCGCCAGTCCGCGCCGCTCGCCTCCGCGCGGTGCACCATCGGCAGGATCGGCGTGATCCCGATTCCGCCCGCGACGAAGTGGTACGCGGGCGCGGTGACGAACGGGAAAGCGTTGCGTGGCCCGCGCACCGTGACGCGAGTTCCGGCAGTGAGCGCGTGCACCTCGGCGGACGCGGAACCGATGCGCCGCACGGCAATCCGATAGTGCGACAGGTCCGAAGGCGATCCGCACAGCGAGTACTGCCGCACTTCCCCCGAAGGCAGGATCAGGTCGACGTGCGCGCCAGGACGCCAAGCAGGCAACGGGTTTCCGTCGGGCCGCACGAGACGCAGGCTCACCACACCGTCGGCCTCGGTGCGCACGGCGTCCACGACCAAGGGCAGCCGCCGGTCGACTTCCCGCACCGGCGGACGCTTTCGGCCGGAAATCTCCGCCAGCCGCCGATAAGTCGCGGTGACCGCGACCAAAGTGGACATCAGCCGGTCGCGTCTGCCGCTGCCGTCGAGCCGGGGCGGGAACTGCGGTGCGGTCATCGCGGAGCGTCGGCGGCCTTGGCCGCGGGCGAACTCGCCAGGTACGCCACCGCCTGGTCGGTGTTGCCGGTTTCGGTGGGGTGATAGGACTTCCGGAAGTACGGCCGGATCTCGTGCAGCAGTTCGCGCGGTCCCGGCAGCAGTCCCCGGCGGGCGGCGCGCACGTACGCCCGCCAGCTGGTGCGGCCGGGGCGCGTCGGGTCGTTCTTCATCAGGAACCGGGTCCCGCGAAGGAAAACCCACGCCAGCACCGGCGTCACCACGATCATCGAACGCACCCGCCGACCGTATCGGCCGTCGAGGTGGCAGAACAGGTCGTAGGCCACCGACCGGTGCTCGACTTCCTCGGCGCCGTGCCAGCGAAGGAGATCCAGCATCGTCTCGTCGGCGCCCGCCGCGTCGAGTTCCTTCGCGTCGAGGATCCACTGGCCGAGAAACGCGGTGTAGTGCTCGATCGCCGCGACCAGCGCGAGCCGTTCGATCAGCCATTCCCGGCTCGCTCCGGGCCGGTCGCCGAGCAGCCGCCGGAACATCCACTCCATCTGCGCGATGTAGGGCCGCACGGAAACCCCGGCGGACTCAAGATGTTCCGCCGCGCCGTCGTGCGCCTCGGCGTGCATCGCCTCCTGGCCGATGAACCCGAGCACGTCCTCCTTGAGCCGCTCGTCGCGGATCAGCGGGACGGCCTGCTTGAACACCTCGACGAACCAGCGTTCGCCCTCGGGCAGCGCGAGATGGAGCACGTTGATGCTGTGCGTGGCCTGCGGTTGCCCGGGAATCCAGTGCATCGGCAGCTTGGACCAGTCGAACTCCACGTCGCGTGCGTGGAGCACGATCTGCTCGTGCTCGGCACTCATGACCGGCCGCTCAGTTCGTAGTCGCTCGGCTCGACGCGGCGGGTCTCCAGCCAGTACCGCCAGGTGAAGCCCGGCCAGATCGTCCGGTTGACGCCCTTCGCGTCGAGGTACCAGCTCTTGCAGCCGCCCTGGGTCCACACGCCCTTGACGAGCTTGTCCTGGATCTGTTCCTGGAATTCGTCCTGCACCGTCGGCCGCACGTCGAGCGCCGCCGCGCCGCGCGAATCGGCCAGCCGGATCGCGTCGACCACGTAGCGGGACTGCGATTCGATCATGAACACCACGGAGTTGTGGCCGAGCGCGGTGTTCGGGCCGAGCAGGAAGAAGAGGTTCGGGAATCCGGACACGGTGATGCCCTTGTGCGTCTGGATCCCTTCGGTGGCCCAGGTTTTCGCGAGATTTCGGCCCTCGACGCCGGTGATGTCGAGGTACTCCAGCGCGTCGGTCACCTTGAAACCGGTGCCGTAGATGATCGCGTCGACCTCGTGCTCGACCCCGGCGGTGTCGACGATGCTGTGCGCGCGAACCTCGGCGATACCGTCGGTGACCACGTCGACGTTCGGGCGGTCCAGTGCCGGGAAATAGTCATTCGACAGCAGGACGCGTTTGCAGCCCATCGTGTAGTCGGGCGTGACTTTCCGGCGCAGCGCGGGGTCTTTGATGCCCTTCGCGATGTGCCTGCGCGCGAGAACCTCGGCGGCCTGCATCAGTTTCGGGTGCCCGTTGAACCCGATCGCGCGGGATTCGAGCATCCAGTACAACGCGTTGCGGTAGAGCCGCTGCGTGCCCGGCACGCGCTTGAACAACTGCCTTGCCCAGCCCGGCATCGCGTGGTCCGGCTTCGGCATGATCCACGGCGGCGTGCGCTGGAACAGCGTCAGTTCGCCGACCTCGGGCGCGATCTTCGGCACGAACTGCACCGCGCTCGCGCCGGTGCCGACCACCGCGACCCGCTTGCCCGCCAAGTCGAACTCGTGGTTCCACTGCGCCGAATGCCAGGTCTGGCCCTTGAATTTGGCGATCCCCGGCAGTTTCGGGATCTGCGGGATGTGCAGCCCGCCGACGCCGGCGACGAGGAACTGCGCGGAAAACTCGGCGCCGCCCTTGGTTTCGATCGTCCAGCGGCGTCCGCTCTCGTCCCAGTGCGCGCCGGTGATCTCGACGCCGAAGCGGATCTTCTCGCGCAGCCGGTAGGAGTCAGCGACGCCCTTGAGATAGTCGAAGATCTCCGGCTGCGGCGAGAACGACCGGCTCCAGTCCGGGTTCTGCGCGTAGGAGAACGAGTACATGTGCGATTGCACGTCGCACGCGCAGCCCGGGTACGAGTTGTCCCGCCAGGTGCCGCCGACCTCGTCGGCTTTCTCCAGGATCACGTAGTCCCGGATGCCCGCTTTTTCGAGCTGGATCGCCTGGCCGAGCCCGGAAAACCCGGTGCCCACGATCACGACCTTGAACCGCTCGGTCATCTTGTCGGCCTCCGCTGCGCTGGGGGTCTGGCGGCGTTGATGTTACCTCAGGTAACAGTTACTTCAAAGTACTTCCTACTCGCCAGTACCACTCGGCAGCCGGTAGACCACCAACGTCTGTTCCGGACGCTCGGCCACGTGGAACGCGGCGTGCGACGCGGTGACCACGCCGAGCCGGGGGTGTCGAAAGCGCTTGTGACCTGCGTGGCTGAACTGGATCTCGTAGTGCGGCCACCACGCGCGCACCTCGGGACTCGCCTCGGTCAACTCGGCCACCAGCCGGGTCACGCGCGGGTGATCGGGATGCCGTCCGGCGATCGCGCGCAGCCGGGCCAGGATGTTGCGCGCCTCCTGCTCCCAGTCGACCAGGACTTCGCGCGCGGCGGGTTCGGTGAACATCCAGCGGACGACGTTGGACCCCGGTTCGATGTTCCGGAACAGCTCCGCGGCGGCGTCGTTGTACGCCAGCAGGTCGTAGCAGATGCCGGTGACATACGCGGGGTTGTCGCCCAGCATCGCCGGGACCCCCTCGACCTCGGGCGCAGCCTCTTCGGGAGCGTCCTCCGGGGTCTTTCCGCCGTCGGCGAGGCGACGCAGGTGCTCCTGCTCGGCGCTGGTCAGCCGCAGCGCGCGGGCCAGGGCGTCGAGCACCTGGTCGGACGGGCGGACGTCGCGGCCTTGTTCGAGGTAGGTGAGCCAGGTGGCGCTGATTCCGGCCAGCAACGCCAGCTCCTCGCGGCGCAGCCCGGGCGTGCGGCGGCGTCCGGTGATCGGCAGGCCCGCGTCGGCCGGGGCGATCCGCTCGCGGCGGCTGCGCAGGAAAGTGCCCAGTTCGACGCTCACCCTAGAACCTCCAGTACCAGAATAAAGCGATTCTGGATACCAGCTTAACGGCGCGCGAGGCTTGTCGTATGCGAGCTTGGACTGTTGCTTCACAAGACGACGACCTGCGCCTCTCCGAGGTCCCGGAACCCGCGCTCCAGGGCGGTGGCGTGGTCGTGGAGGTGCTCGCCGCGCATCTCCCGGCGTACACGAAAGCGGTGGTGACGGGCGGTCGCGGCGGCCTGCTGACCCCGCTGATCCTTGGCCCGTCGTGCATCGGACGCGTGACTGATGTCGCGCCGGACGTCTTCCACGTCGCGCCCGGCGACGTCGTGCTGGACACGGCGCTGCTCAACGCGGGCGACGGCGACGAAATCCTGGTCGGCTGGGTCGGCCTCGGCGGTTCAGGCGGCAGCGCGCGCACTGACCGCATGCGCGAGGTGTGGCGTGACGGTGCCTTCGCGGAGAAAGCGTTGTGCGCCAAGGAAACGATGGTCAAACTGCCCGGTGCCGAGAATTATCCGGACCCGGCGCGGCTGGCGTTTTTGCCGTGGCTCTGCGTTGCCGCCGCAGGACTGCGTACGGCAGGTCCGCTGGCCGGGCGCGACGTCGCGGTGATCGGCGCGACCGGTCAGATGGGCGGCGCGGCAGTGATGCTGGCGCTGGCGGAAGGCGTGGCGACGGTGACAGCGGTGGGCCGCAACAAGGTCGCGCTCGACCGGCTGGCCGAATTCGGTCCGCGAGTGCGTACCCATCAGCTGACCGGTGATCGCGAGACGGACGCGGCGGCGATCGGCCCGGTCGACGTAGCCCTCGATGCTCTCGGTGCCACGCCGACGGCCGACGCGACGATGGCCGCCTACGACAGCCTGCGCGTGAGCGGGACGCTGGTGCTCGTCGGCGGCGTACGCCAGGACCTCGCCATTCCCTACGGCGACTTCATGCACCGCAGGCTCACCCTGCGCGGCTCCTGGATGAGCGACGACGAGACGGTGACGAGGGTGTGGAACCTGGTTCGTTCGGGCGTGCTGGACCTCTCCGCGGTGGAGCTGCTGAAGGTGGGCCTCGACGACCCGGAAACCGCGCTTGACCTGGCGGAACGCACTTCCGGGCTCGGCTTCGTGGCCCTCGTCCCCTAGTAAGTGCCGCCGAGTTTCGAGTGATCCCAGCTCGCGATCTTCGTCGGACGCAGGATCAGCCCGACCCGCTTCGGCGCCTGCCGTTCGATGAAGGTCCGCAGCTCGTCGGGCACCGGCGCGCCCGGTTCGGCTCCGGAGTAGCGCATCATCAGCGCGATCCCCATCGCCGTGACCTGGTCGGTGTCCTCGACGAACTCGACGTCCGCTTCGAAGGAAAGCCCGCGCAGCTGGTCGTACGCGTCGCCGCTTTCGATCAGCACGGTCGCCTCGGGCAGCCGGCGCAGGTTCTTCGCCTTCTGCGAGGTGCCATACGTCCACGTCGCGACCCCGCCCTCGTGCGGGTAGTACCAGAGGGCGGTGAGGTGCGGCCTGCCGTTCGGGCCGACCGAGGCCACGTTGATGACCTTCTGCTCGGCCAGGTAGGCCTGCACCTCGTCCGGAGTCATCCGGATCTGGTCGCGACGGGACATGGCGCTCCTCAGCTGCGCTTCGTGGCCGCGCGCCCGCCGTGGCCGGTGACCGACGACTCGTACGCGCCGCGTTCCTCGACGTCCTTCAGCGCGGCCCGGTCCGCCGCCGGCACCCGGGTCCGCGCGCCGAGTTCGACGATCGGCGGCAGGAACGAGCGCAGCAGCTTCAGTCCGCCGACCCAGCGTGGCACGTGGATCGTCCTGGCGCGGCGCAGAATCCCGGCCTCCAGGTCGTCGAGCGCGACGTCCAGCGGGTAGGTCTTGCCGAGCAGGCCGGGCATGCCGGAACGCAGCTTGCCGAAAACCGGGTGCGCGTCGGCGCTTTCGACCAGGTCGGTGCGGATCCAGGTCGGGTGCGCGACGCCGACCTTCACGCCAAGGTGCGCGACCTCCGCGCGGAGGCTGTTGCAGAACGCCTCGACGCCCGCCTTCGCCGCGGCGTAGTTCGCCATGCCGGGTGCGTGCGTGATCGCGGCGAGCGAGGAGATGCCGAGCAGGTAGCCGCGGCGTTCGATCACGTGCGGGAGCGTGACGCGGAACGTGCGCCACACGCCGAGCAGGTCGACCTCGATCACCCGCTCGAACGCGGTGCGGTCCACCGAGCGCACGAATCCGGCGGTCGCGATGCCCGCGTTGGCGATGACGATGTCGATGCCGCCGAAGTGCTCGACCACGCCCTCGGTGACGCGTTCGAGGTCGTCCCAGCTGGTCACGTCCGCTTCCCAGGACTTCGCGTTCGGCCCGATCCGCTTGGCGACCGCGTCCTGCTCGGCGGCTTCGAGCCCGACGAGCGCGACCTTGGCTCCGCGCGCGGCGAGCCGCTCGGCCAGGCCGGCTCCGATCCCGCGAGCGGCTCCGGTGATGAGCACGACCTTGCCGTCGACCTGCTTCTGAGCCACGGTGCCCTCCTGAGCCGGTTTTGCCTGTCCGGAGGGCACCGTACAACAACCTACCCGCAGTAAGCTACTCTTCGGTAAGTATCAGTTCGACGCTTCGCCCAAAGCGGTGAGTTCGGCGTCGGTCAGGGTCAGCTCGACGGAAGCGAGCAGGTCAACGAGCTGCTCCGGGATCCGCGCGCTGGCGATCGGCGCGGCGACGGTCGGCTGCTGGCGAAGCCAAGCGAGCGAAACGCTGGCGACCGACGCGTGGTGCGCGGCGGCCACTTCGTCCAGCGCGGCGAGCACTCGTTCGCCGCGGGCGTCGAGGTATGCCAGCGCCCGCGGAGCCCGCGGCGAGTCGCCCGGTTCGTCCTTCGAGCGGTACTTGCCGGTGAGGAATCCCTTGGCCAGCCCGAAATACGGCAGCGTGACCAGGTTCTCGCGGGCGACGAGCGGGGCCAGCTCCCGCTCGTAGTCGCGCTCGACCAGGTTGTAATGCGGTTGCAGGGCAACGTATCGGGCGAGGTTGTTCTGGTCCGAAATGGACAGTGCGGACGCGAGCCGGTCCGGTTCGTAGTTGGACGCCGCGATGTAGCGGACCTTGCCGTCGCGCACGAGCTGGTCGAACGCGGCGAGCGTTTCTTCGAGCGGGGTGTCGAGATCGTCCTTGTGCGCGTAGTACAGGTCGATGTGGTCGGTTCGCAGGCGGCGCAACGATTCCTCGACCGACGCGGCGATGTTCTTCGCGGAAAGGCCGGGCCGCTGGTCCCCCATGCCGACCTTGGTGGCGAGGACGATGTCGTCGCGGCGGCCGCGCTTGGCGAACCAGTTGCCGATGATCGTTTCGGAACCGCCACCGCCGCCGTAGGTGTTGGCTGTGTCGAGGAAATTGCCGCCGGCCGCGGTGTACGCGTCGAGAACAGCGAATGACGTGGGTTCGTCCGCCGTGTTGCCGAAGACGTTGCAGCCGAGGTTGAGGCCGTGGATGTCCAGTTCCGTGGTGCCGAGCTTGGTCATGCTTTCGAACCTAATCCGGCCGGGACGGGAGGAAAACCGGGTTATCGCGCGTTGGGCGGGTTATGGCTATCGAACTGGGCAAGCTAGGCGTTTGGCGGATGTCGGCCGCGGTGGACCGCGAGTTCGCCGCCGAGGTGGAGAAACTGGGCTACGGCACGATCTGGCTCGGCGGTTCTCCCGGCGGCGACCTGGCGATCGTCGACGAACTGCTGGCCGCGACCGAGCGGATCAAGGTCGCCACCGGGATCGTCAACATCTGGGCCGACGCCCCCGAGGACGTCGCGCGGGCGTTCCGCCGCATCGAGGACAAGTACCCGGGACGGTTCCTGCTCGGCGTCGGCGCGGGCCACCGCGAGCACACGCAGGAGTACAAGAAGCCGTACGCGGCGCTGGTCGAATACCTGGACGCGCTCGACGCGGCCGGGGTGCCCAAGGAGTCGCGCGCGCTGGCCGCGCTCGGCCCGAAGGTGCTCGAACTGGCCCGCGACCGCACCGCCGCCGCGCACCCGTACCTGACCACCCCGGAGCACACCCGGGCCGCGCGCGAGATCGTCGGCACCGGCGCGCTGCTCGCTCCCGAGCAGAAGGTCGTCTTCGACACGGATCCGGAGCGGGCGCGCGAGACCGGCCGCAAGACCGTGCAGTTCTATCTCGGACTGTCCAACTACACCGCGAATCTGCGCAAGCACGGCTTCTCCGAGGAGGACATCGCCGGGAAGGGCAGCGACCGCCTGATCGACGCGCTCGCCGTCCACGGGGACGGAAAAGCGCTGGCCGAGGGCCTGCAGGCGCACCTTGACGCGGGAGCGGACCACGTCAGCGTGCAGTCGCTGGACGAGGATCCGTTCCCCGCCTACCGGGCAATCGCGGCCGAGCTGCTCTGAATCGCTCCAGTCGGTTTCGTCTCGTGTGAGGTAGGACCGGTCGGCGCGGCCGGTCCACCTCGTACGATGCCGCTGTAGAAGCCAGTCGTCTCGAGGAGGAACCGATGCCCATCGCCACCCCCGAGGTGTACGCGGAGATGCTCGACCGGGCGAAGGCGAACGAGTTCGCCTACCCGGCCATCAACGTGACCTCGTCGGAAACCGTGAACGCCGCGATCCGCGGGTTCGCCGAGGCGGAGAGCGACGGGATCATCCAGTTCTCCACCGGCGGCGCGGAGTTCGCGTCCGGGCAGAAGGTGAAGGACATGGTTGTCGGCGCGACCGCGCTGGCCGAGTTCGCTCAGGTGGTCGCGGCGAAGTACGACGTCAACGTCGCGCTGCACACCGACCACTGCCCGAAGGACAAGCTGGACGGCTTCGTCCGTCCGCTGATCGAGATCTCCGCCGAGCGCGTCCGGAACGGCGGGCTGCCGCTGTTCCAGTCCCACATGTGGGACGGTTCGGCCATCGACCTGGACGAGAACCTGGAGATCGCGCAGGAACTGCTCGCCAAGGCCGCCGCGGCGAACATCATCCTCGAGGTCGAAATCGGCGTGGTCGGCGGCGAGGAAGACGGCGTCGAGGCGGAGATCAACGAGAAGCTGTACACCGCCGAGGGCGACTTCCTGAAGACGATCGACGCGCTCGGCGCCGGCGAGAAGGGCCGCTACCTGCTGGCCGCGACCTTCGGCAACGTGCACGGCGTGTACAAGCCGGGCAACGTGAAGCTCCGCCCGGACGTCCTCAAGGGCGGCCAGGAAGCAGCGGCGAAGAAGCTCGGCCTGGACGCCGGCTCGAAGCCCTTCGAACTGGTCTTCCACGGCGGCTCGGGCTCCCTCCCGGAGGAAATCCGCGAGGCGGTGTCGTACGGCGTGGTGAAGATGAACGTGGACACCGACACGCAGTACGCGTTCACCCGCCCGATCGCGGACCACTTCTTCAAGAACTACGACGGTGTGCTGAAGATCGACGGCGAGGTCGGGAACAAGAAGGTCTACGACCCGCGCAGCTACCTGAAGGCCGCTGAAGCGGGCATGGCCGCCCGGGTGGTCGAGGCTACGCAGGCACTGGGCTCTGCTGGCCAGAAGCTGGGCTGACGGGGGTTTTTCTGGCGGGGAGGCCGCCTCGATCTTTTGATCGGGGTGGCCTCCCCGCTTTTTCGCGTGTGAGACCGCTCTTTGCCGCACTTCCGAAACGGTCACCAGGGTGATTTTCGGGTACTTCGACGGGCTTCTTCGCCGCACTCAGGTCATAGTGTGGTCGGAGGGTGACAGCGGGTGGGGGTGCGATGAGCGGGTTCGAGGTCGTGATCGATGCGATCGAGAAGTCCTCGGAGGCCGCGAAGCGGTCGGCCGCCGGTGCGCGATCTGTTGATCTGGCGAGCACTCTGGTCGGTGTCGCGCAGGGGTTGCCCGGCGGGACGGCAATCGAGGCGGCGCGGATGCTCGGCGATAGGTGGGGGCGAGAGCTGCTTGCCTGGACGAAAAACATGGGCGAGTACGCCGACCAGCTCACTGCGGCGGCCCGCCGCTACCGAACGGACGACCAGGCGGCAGCACATGATCTGCGGGCAATCCCTGTCCACGGTGGGCCGAGGCCGGTCTGATGGTCGCGTGGGCGGATGTACGGCGCTGGAACGCCGCGGCGATCGGCGGAGTTTCTGACGCGCTTAACCAGCGCTGCAACCAGTTGCTCGCGCTGAACGATGACGTGGAGAACGTGGCGAAGTTCGATGGCTGGACGGGCGATGCCGCAGGTGCCGCGTCGGCCAGGGGCAACTCGCTGACCTCGACTCTGGAGCAGCGGGTAGCCGAAGCGTCCGCAGTCCGCCGAGGTGCGCACGAGGCGCAAATCGCGGTCGAGCGCATTACGGCCGTGGTGGCCGAGACAGACGAGCTCGCCCGGACGAACTCGTGGGTGATCGGCGGCGACGGCGCGGTGGTGGCACCGCCGACATCCGGTCCGCCCCCGCCCCCGGACGTGGCGGCACAGCGCGAGAAAATCCGGGTTGAACTCGTGGACCGGGTCGAGCAGATCCTCCGCAGAGCGAACGACGTGGATGCTGATCTTGCCGCGATCCTGACCCGGGCGCTGCGCGGGGAGATAACCGAGCGGGACGCGGGCACACTCGCTCAGGTAGCCGCGACAGGTGCCGCGCAGAGCGGGCTCTCGATCATCGGTCCGCCCGAAGGCGGTACCCCGGGCGACAACAAGGCTTGGTGGGACACCCTCTCCGACACCGCGAAGGCTACGGTCCTGCGGGACTCGCCAGACCTGGTCCGCAACCTGGACGGCATTCCGATCGTGGATCGCGATGCGGCCAACCGGGCGGTGCTCCAGCGGGAGACCGACAAGCTCCAGGCAGAAGCGACGGAGATCTCCAGGGCCAATCCGAACGACCCGCGTTCCCCGCATCAGGCCGATTGGCCGGGCAAGGAAAAGCTCGACGAGATCGCGGGCAAGCTCAACGGCCTGCGCGCGATCGAGGATCGGCTCGACAACATCGGTCCTGGCGGGAAGCAGACTTTCTTGATTGGCTTGGACACCAACGGGGACGGCAAGGCGATCGTCTCGGTAGGCAACCCGGACACGGCGAAGAACGTCGCCACTTACGTTCCCGGCACGGGTGCGGAACTCGGCAAGATCAAAGGCGAAATGGACCGTTCCGACCGCATGTTCGACTCGGCGGCGAAGGCCGGGTCGGCGTCCACGGCGGTGGTCTCCTGGGTCGGCTACGACGCACCGGATGATGTGGTGCCCAACGCGATGAGCGGTGACTACGCGGACGACGCGGAGAAGGACCTCGACCGCTTTCAGGACGGGCTCAGGGCGACCCACCAGGGTACGCCGTCGCACAACACGATGATCGGTCACAGCTACGGAACCACCGTCATCGGCCATGCCGCACGCGACGAGCGCCTCAATGTCGACGACATCGTTTTCGTTGCCAGTCCTGGAGTCGGCGTCAACCAGGCCAGCGAACTCGGGATTCCGGCAGGACACGTTCACTCCACGGTAGATCCGTACGATCCGATCCAGCTCGCGCCGGTGCACGGCATCGAGCCGCAGAACTTCAGCGACGCCAACAAGTTCAGCTCGGGACCAAGCGATCCGAAGCAGAGCACCGAAGGGCCGTGGTACGCATTCGGTTACAACGCAGCCGCTCACTCGATGTATTGGGATCCCGGCAACAAGGCGCTCAACAACATGGGTCGCGTCATCGCCGGCCAACCGACCTTCTAACCGTGAAAAGCCGCCGGAAACCCACCGCCGTGATCTGCCTGGCGGCAGTCGCCGTCCTGACGTGGTCTCTGAGCGCGTGCGATACGGGAGGAGACGGAATGCAGCCAACGATCACCATCGAACAGGCCAACCAGCAGGTTGAGGAGTACTCGAAGAAGGCACGCGAGGCACTGCCCGCGGAGGCTCGCTACTCGTTGTTCGCATCGGAACAGCGGGGCGATTGCAACGACCCTAGCGACAACGGTCCCAAGAACAGGGTTCTGGCCAGCCGCACCTACCGGGTCGAGGGGCTGGCAAAGGACAAGATCCCCACGTACTTCGATGCGCTTCGCACTTGGTGGCAGAACCACAACTTCCGGGTGCTCGACAACAATCCGCCTAACGAGTACCTCTGGGTCGAGAACAACACGGACAGTTTTCGGATGGCGCTTGAAGCGAATCCGCAAGGTGGCTTGTTCCTCACCAGCACTTCGCCCTGCGTATGGCCGAACGGAACGCCGGTCCCCGAAGCGCAGGGCGCTGCCGAACCAACGACCGAACCCGGCGTTGCTCAGGGCGATCCGCGGACGTCGGAGCCCGCTGCTGAAGCGGGGCCCGGGCAACCACGCAAGGCTCGCCAACGGCCGCGGCCAGCAGCCGACGATGAAGAGGATTTCTCGCAGACTGACTGGACTGACGACAGCGCGTACTGAGCCTCCTGCTCAACGGTTCCTGTTTGCCCGGGGAGACGGCTTCGGGCGGGCCTCCCCCGGCCACGTCAAGGACACGACCTGGATCTCGACCAGGCCGCCGGTGACCTCACCGTTCTCGGTAAACGTGACGAGCTGGTCCTCGCCGAAGTCGTTCTGGCCGTCCACCTCTTGAACAATGCCAGGTTGGGTACAGTCGAAGGCTGGCGGAAGCGACTCCTTCGCGATTCGGCCGCCTACCAACCAGTCACCGAGAGCACCGCCGGGAACTCCTCCTCGAAGTCGTCCGTCCGACGCCGAGGCAGGTCGATCACGATCCCCTCCGAAGTACGCGTCCACGACAGGGGCCGCGAGTGCCCGCCCAGAAGCCGGATTCGCGAACGGCTCGTGATCGGCACATCTCCCGGCACAAGAAGCCGCGCGCCGGGCCAATGCAGTGGGATCAGGTGGAACGCGCCGCGTGTGCGGGTGTAGCACAGGTCGCCGTCCATTGCTCTGATCCACGGTGTCGAACCATAGATCGCGCGGCCGTTCAGGCGGAGCCAGCGGCCCATGTCCAGCAGCCGCGAACTCATCCAGTCCGCGATCGTGCCGTCCTCGCGGGGGCCGATGTTGAGCAGCAGGTTTCCGTTCTTGCTCACCACCTCGGCGAGCAAGCGGATCAACTGAACGGAAGATTTGATCTTCGCCGGGTCCTCGTTTTCGTTGTAACCCCAGGACTTTCCGATATTCAGGCAGGCTTCCCATGGATCCGGGCGCAGGACGTACTTCTTATTATCCCCTTCCACGGTAGCGAAATCTGCGCGTGAAGCCTCGAAGCGGTCGTTTGCCAGGACACTCTTCGGGTGCGGACGGTCAGCAGCGTGTCGGTAGTAGTAGGACAGGATCTCGTCGCTGCGCCAGTCCCACGTCTTCGGCCGGAAGATCGGGCCGCCGCCGAATTCGTGGTAGCCCTGGCCGTCTGCCCACAGGAGGTCCGGATCGTAGTGGTCTATCAGGGTTTTCAGGTGTGCGTGTTCGTATTGTGTCACGTAGTCGGCGACTGGGCGGTAGCCGGTGTAAGGGATTTCCGTTCCGGTGTAAGGGTTTCGGGGAGCGGTGCCTAGTGCGGGGTTGTAGAACTCGCCCAGTGAGTAGTAGAGGCCGCGCTTGAGTGGGGAGTGTGCGGCCGCGGAGAAGAGTTCGCCGACCAGGTCGCGGCGTGGGCCTAGGCGGACGGAATTGCGGTCGGAAACGTCATTGCGGAACAATTGAAAGCCGTCGTGGTGCTTGGAAGTGAGGACGAAATACCGGGCTCCGGCCTCTTCGAACAGGCGTACCCAGGAGTGCGGGTTGTAGCGGCGGGCGGTGAAGCGCGGGATGAACTGGTCGTACGCGAAGTCCGCGCCGTAGGTTTGCAGGTGGTGGTCACGGGTTCCGGTGCCGCGCGCTGGATCCGTGACGTTCATGGCGTACAGATACCATTCCGCGGCGTGTTTCGCGTCGCCCCAAGCCGCGGCTGAGTAAGCGCCCCAATGGATGAAGATGCCGAATTTGGCGGAGGGGTACCACGGGGTGGCGGCGGGGGCGGCCTGTGCTGATGGCGCGGTGAGTCCGAGCAGTCCGGCGGCGCCGGCCGCGGCGAGCACGCTGCGGCGGCTGAGTCCTGCCTGGTCCATGACGCATCCACTCCCGGTTGCGGCGGCGGTCATCGGATGTATCGGTCTACCAGGGGTACCAGCTCGCCGGGCGACCGGCAAGCATCCTGTCTGGTCAAGACAGTTGTTCACAAGCATGAACGCGACGGTTGGCCGATTGACTCGACTGGGCACCATTCTTATGGTCGAGGGAATTCATCAGATCTATCAAGGGTGGCCGTAATGGGAGAAACCAGTCGGCGGACGGCGTTGCGCGGCGGGATCGCCCTCGCGGCTCTCGCGGCTACCACCGGGACAGCTTTCGCGAAACCCGCCGGCCGGCGATTGCCGTTTCTGCTCGACATGGTTCAGAACAACCCCGGCGAACCGCTGTTTTCCAGTCGCTTCAACGATCCCGCGACGTTGAAGAGCTACGGCTACGACGGTCAGGTGATCAACGAGTTCACCCCGCCGCAAACCGCGATCACCTTCGAAACGTTCGACGAGCGCATTTTCCCCGCGGATTCACCGGGTCGCGCTTGGGTCGAAGCGGCGGCGAAGAAGATCGACGCACACATCGTGCGAGCGCACGCGGCGGGCATCGCGGCGTATTTCTTCACCGACATCATCGTACTGCCGAAATGCCTGGTCGAGCTGTACGGCGACCAAATTCTCGACAGCCAAGGCCGCATCAGCTTCGACCGTCCGCTCACTCAGCAAATCCACCGCCTCATGCTGCGCGAGATCTGCGCCCGCTTTCCCGGTCTGGACGGAATTGTCGTAAGAACCGGCGAGACGTACGTGCAGAACGTGCCATTCCACACCGGAAACAACCCGATCACCAACGGCGCCACAAGCCATCTGACGCTGCTCGGCATCCTGAGCGACGAGATGTGCTTGCGCGGCAAGCGAGTCTTCTACCGCACCTGGTCCACCGGCAGCGACAAACTGACCAGCGACCCGGACTTCTACCGGCAGGTGACCGATCAGGTCGAAACGCACGAAAACCTGGTCTTCTCGATCAAGCACACCGCTAAAGACTTCTGGCGGACTATCCCGTTCAACCGCACCATCGGCGTCGGCAAGCACCGGCAGATCATCGAAGTGGAATGCCAGCGCGAATACGAGGGCAAGGGCGCGTTCCCGAATTACGTGATCGACGGCGTGGTCAACGGGTTCGAAGAATTCCGCACCCAGCCGCGGACCGGCCCGATCGGGCTCGCCGAGGTGGTGGACAACCCGATCATCGCCGGAATCTGGACCTGGTCCCGCGGCGGCGGTTGGCGCGGACCGTATCTCCACAACGAATTGTGGTGCGACCTCAACACCTGGGTGATCGCCCGCTGGGCCCGCGACACCGGCCTCGGCGAGGAAGGCGCGTTCACCGAATACGCGACAACGCGGCTCGGCTTGCACGGCGATCAAGTCCGCCGCTTCCGCCGCTTGGCACTGCTGTCGGCGGCGGCCGTGCTGCGCGGGCATTACAGCGTGGTGCACCCGATGGGCAGGCTGATGTGGACCCGCGACCAGTTCCTCGGCGGCTCGGACAAGGACCTGACCAGCGATTACGACGCAATCATCGCAGCGGGCCGGGTCGAGCCGGTGCTCGCCGAGAAAGCAAGCGCCGCTCGGATGTGGGACGAAATCGTCGCGTTGTCCGCCACGCTCCCGTTGCGCGATCATTCCGACCGGACGTATCTGCGAGTATCCGCGCGCTACGGCCAATCCTGGCACCGCGTCGTGCACCACGGCTGGGAAGTGATGCTGCGCGGTTACGCCGGCGGGCACGACAAAGCGGTCATGCGCTACCACCTGGCCCGCTACGACGCGGAATGGCAGCGCTGGCAACGACTTGCCGAGACTGAATCGTCCTGCGCGACGCTGTATCAACCGTACAGCTTCGGCCCGAAAGGCCCGGACGGCTTGTACAACGCCGACCCGGACCACGGCATCAAACCGGCCACCGACTACTACCGCCGCCTGCTGTCCAGTTAGGACGGTACGACGCCCCACCACAGAAAATCCCGCGCCCGGGTCGCGGCCACCAGCCGTTGCCGGCTGAGCAACTCACGCTGTTCCTCTTGCTCCGCAGGGTCTTCCGGCGAAGGACGCGGCAACTGGACAACCAGCACCGCGCGAAAGTCGAGCCCCTTCGCCCGGTGCACGGTCCCGACATGCAGCCGATCCTCGGCCTCCCCGACGTAACGTTCGAGCGCACGCGTAGGAATCCCCGCAGCTTCGAGAAAACGCCGACACTGCTCGGCATCCGCATTGCTGAAGGTAATCAGCGCCGTCTCGCCGCGCGGAATGGTCAAGTCGCGGACGGCGTCAGTCAGCGCACCTGGAAGCTCGGCCTGCGTACCGGTCCACGACCGCACAACGCCGCCCGCGTTGACCGAATCCGCGTCGCGCAGCGCGACCCCGGCCGCACCGTCCAGATCATCCACCGCGTTGATCCGCCGGGCGAAGTCGAGAATGCCCGCACGGTTGCGATAGTTGACCCTGAGCACCTCGCCCCGGCCCTGAATCGGAATCCCCGCGTCGGACAGCCGCCAGCCGCCGGGATAGACCTGCTGCTGTCCGTCGCCGACGAGCAGCAGCTGATTCGGCCCGTCACCAGCGATCGTGCGCAGCAGCCGCAGGCCGGTCAACGTCATGTCCTGCGCTTCGTCAACCACGACAGCCGCGTACGGCTCTTCGAGAGGCTGCCGTTCGAGTTCAGCGCCGGCCCGAGCCAACAGGTCGTGAAAGTCGGACAACCCGTTCGCGGCCAGATTTTCCGAGTAGGTCTCGTACAGCTGCCAGACCTTCGCGCGCTGGCCCCGGTCCAGCCGAAGCCCTCGTCGAGCACGGTGGATGGACTGGTACTTCTCCAGCGTCGCGATGCCCTGGCCCTTGATGATGCGCTGGACCTCGGTTTCCCAATAGTCGTAGTTCGGCCCCAGCCGCTCAAGGGGCTCGCGATGCTCCCGCCAAGCGCGCGCGAACGCGTCCTTGGTGAGCCGCGGATTGGTGTTCAGCTCGATGCCGCGCCGCTTGAGGAACGCCCGGGCCCACGCGTGCAGGCTGAGGAACTCGGCCCGGCTCGCGAGCTCCGGGGCCAGTCGCCGGAACGTGGTCTCATTGACCGGCGGAAGAGTGCGTACGAACGTCGTGAACAGCAGTGGGCCGGTGCTCCGGCGGCCGACGTGCCGCATCCGGTGCAGCGCGACCACCGTCTTCCCGGTCCCGGCCGGACCGCTGATCCGCGCCGGGCCGGAATAATTGCGCGACGCCAGCGCGGCCTGATTGGGATGCAGGAACGTCATCCAGGTCTCGAACGGCCGCTCCACTGCCGCGAGCAGCTGGTCGTCCGCGACACTCTCCGCCGAGAGCAGCTCGAGCGACCCGGCCTCCTTCTCCGGAGCCGTGACCGTCAGCCACTCGTAGCCACGCAACCGCGCAGCGAGCCCCGAAGCGATCCTGGCGGCTTGCCGCGCGGTCAGATGCACCGTGTCGCGCCGGAAAAGCTGGTCCAGTTTGCCCGCGGGCAACGACCAGAACGGCCCGGCGGAGCCCGCGCCGCCGATCGCGACCAGGGTCACCGCGCTCCGGGCGATGCGCTGCCCGTCCGGGCCGGGCAGCCCGGCGAACCGTTCTTCGGCGTCCCGGGCCACCTCGCGCATCGCCGCTTCGTCCGGCGGCGGATCGGTGACAACAACTGCGAACACCCCGGCGCGCCCGATCAGGAAGGCATCGGCGGTTCCCGGGTCCCCGGTGCGCACCGCCAGGTGCCAGCCTTCGGCGGTTCGCTCCAGCAACCCGGCCAACGCGTTGCGTCGCAACGGATCCCGGAACCGCTCCGCGATCAGCTTCGTGGCCTGCCGCTGGACGTGACGCCGGGCGTGCGCGCTGAGTCCCACCTCCGCGCTACGCCGCGACCGAGCGTCGCGAAGCCCACCATTCCTTCGCCGGACCGGCCCCAGCCCACAACGCGAACATCGCGACCGCAGCGACCAAAGCCGTCCAATACGCGACCGGCGGTGCCGACTCCGTCCGCGAGTCCCCGAGCAGCCAAGGCCGCAACTGCGACTGCACCCAGAACGCGCCGTACCCGAGCACGGTCACCAGAACCGCCCCCGACAGCGCGGGTCGCGGCAGCAGGAAGGCCAGATCCACCGCGACCCCGACAGCCAGCAGATAGAACGGCACCGTCGACACCGGGAAGCCCAGCGCCAGCAGCAGCGGCCACATCACGCATCGGTACGCGACATACGCGCCGGCCACGGTCAGCGCGGCCCAGCGCCGTCCGACGGTTTTGCGCGCCAGCACCAGGATCAGCGCCGAAACCCCGATCCCCCACAGCGGATAGACCCACTCCGGGATCGGCATCGTGAAGTGCAGCACCGCGGCCCGGTCGACCGGGTGGCCGATCTGGTTGGCGGCGAAGGAGAGCAGCGTCGGCTCCGCCTCCGGCGTGCCGCGTTCCCAGGCTCGCAGGCCGAGGATGCCGTACTCCTGCTGTCCGTTCGGGAAGAAGGTGTTCTCCAGGAAGAACGCCCACAGCGCGAGCAGCACCCCGGTGCGGAAGCGGCCCGGCGGGGCCAGCCGCAGCCAGCCGAGCAGCACGCCCGCCTGCATGATGCCGGTGCCGAGGTACAGCATCATGTGCGACGGGCTCCACGCGGTCAGGTCGAGGCCGTTCACGCGGTGGTTGATCACGTCGAGCGGCGCGGCGACCAGGAACACGATCAGCCCGGCCTGCATGAGCCGCAGCGAGCGCCGGTCGCAGCCGAGGCCGGTGTAGCTGTGGATCGCCACCAGCACGATGATGATCACCGTGCCGACGGTGTTGATCAGGTGCGGCGGGGCGAGGTCGTCGCGCAGCCACTTGAAGTGCCACGACATGTCCCACGACGACCCGACGAGCTTGAACGCGAACGCGGTCAGCCACATGCCGTAACAGAACCGCAGCACCCACGCCGGAGTCGGCTGTCCCGGCGCGCCGCGGTGCCAGTGCGTCGCGAAGAAAAGCCTGGTCTTGCCCACTGGTCCGCGCGGGACCGCGGGGCCGGCGACGTCTTCAACCGCCTTCGTCATAGGCGCCATCATTCCCTGCCGCAAGAGGACGCGGCGGGAGAAGGGGCAAAAACCGGGGTTCACCCCTACGGGTGGCGGATTTGCCCCCGCCCGGCCCGGCACGGCAGGGTGTCGGCCCATGATGCCGAAACGAGCCGTCGCCGCCGTGCTGATCGCAGCTCTCGTGCTGGCCGGCGGAGGCGTGCTGACCAGCCTGTTCCTCTAGGCCGAGAGCAGCGTGGGCACAATGGCGGCATGACGCACAACCTGCTGGGCCCCGAGCCCACGCTGCTGCCCGAGCACACCGACGCGCAGGCCGCGCTCGACTCCGGGACGGATCCGTCCGCCGTGGCCGCCGAACACCCCGACTACAGCGAGGCCTGGGCCACGCTCGCCGAGCGCTCGCTCGCCGACGGCGAGACCGTCGCCGCGTACGCCTACGCCCGCACCGGCTACCACCGCGGCCTCGACCAGCTGCGCCGCGCCGGCTGGAAGGGCTTCGGCCCGGTGCCGTGGGCGCACCGGCCGAACCAGGGTTTCCTGCGCGCGCTCGCCGCGCTCGGCCTGGCCGCTGAGCGCATCGACGAGTCCGAGGAGCACGAGCGCTGCAAGACGTTCCTCGCCGACTCCGACCCGGCCGCGGCCGAGGCGACCGGTCTGAAGTGACGCGGGCCGCCGGTCGCGTCCCGGAAAACCCGGGCGCGACCGGCCCGTTGCCCACCTTCGGGTGACAGCTAGAGGTGTTCGCATTTGGTGACACCTACAAAGACGGCCATGCGAGGCACGGCCATGCTCACCCCCAGGATCCGCACCCTCGGCACCGCACTGCGCGAGGCCAGGGTCGACGCCCGTTTCGGACTGCGCGAACTCGCCCGGCGAGTCGGCACCAACCCCGCGCTGGTGTCGAACTGGGAGCTGGGACAACGGGTTCCCGCGCTGGAGGACGTCGCGGGCATCCTCGGCGCGCTCGGCGTCGTCGGCGCGGAGAAACAGCGGATCCTGCAACTGGCGCGCGGCACCGCCGAACCGGGCTGGGTCGCCCGCGGCAAACAGTCCGACCCGGACCACCTCGGCGGGCTGCTCGCCTGCGAACGCGCCGCGACGTCGGTCGTCGAATGGCAGCCGCTGCTGATTCCGGGGCTGCTGCAGATCCCGGACTACGCGCGGGCGCTGTTCCTCGCCGACGGATTGCCGCTGAAGGACGCGGAACGCCAGGCGGAGCTGCGGATGATGCGCCGGCCGCTGGTGGTCGGCCCCGGCGCGATCCCGTGCGAGGTGTTGCTGGGCGAGGCGGCATTGCGCAATCCGATCGGCGGGCCCGCGACGATGGCCCGGCAGCTGCGGTTTCTCGCCGACCTGATGGCGACGTCGGCGAAGCTGTCGGTCCGCGTCGTGCCCGCCGGCTCCGGCGGGCATTCGGGACTGGCCGGTCGGTTTTGCGTGTACTACGTGGAGGTCGGCGATCCGATCGTCTACTTCGAGCACCAGCACTCGGGGGCCTTCCTCCTCGACGAGGGGAACGACACCTACTGCGAGGTCGCGGACCGGATCCGCGATTTTTCCCTGGACTCCCGCCAGTCGGCGGCGTTCGTGCAGCGCACCGCACAGCAGTTCCGGGAGCTCGCGCAGGGGAAAACCGCGGAGGGGCCTAGGAATACGTTCGGTTAGCCGGGACGTCGGTCGCGATCCGCAGTTCGCTCTGGAGCAGGTTCTTCGCCGCGGAGAAGCCGTGCCGCACATAGGCCGGTATCGCGCGTTCCGAGGAGTGCACGGTCACCCGCTCCAGCCCGAGTTCCGCGGCCAGCCGCAGAATCGCCTCGATCAGGAGCCCGCCGACGCCGCTGTCGCGTGCTTCCGGCACGACGTACACGCATTGCACGTCGCCGCAGATCCGCGAAAAGTCATGCGGCGTCGGCACTCTGGGGGTGAGGGCGAGGAACGCCATCCCGAGCACGTGCTCGTCCCGCACCGCCACCAGACAGCGATGGGTGTCGGCGTGCGCTTGGGCCCAGGCGGAGAACTCGCGGATGAATTCGGCTCGATCTTGGTGCGGCAGGCCGTCTTGGTCCGCGACCCACCGCCAGCGCAGCGCGGCGACGACGGGGAGTTCGTCGGCGCGGGCTGGGCGGATCCCGGTGAGCGGCACAGGTGTCACTTCCGAATTTCCGGACGTCGTGGGCGGCTCGCTGGGCATCGCGGTTGTGAACCTGACGAAGGATGGACCCGGCCGGCCGGGGGAGGGTGCCGGCCGGGTCCGAGGTCGTCAGGCGACTGCAGCGAGTTCCCGGGTCGGAGTCACCGAGCCGACTACCTTGTTTCGGCCGCTGTTCTTCGCCGCATACACCGCGGCGTCGGCCGCGGCCATCACTTCCTCGATGCTTGTCCCGTCCATCGGGAACGCCGCCACCCCGATCGACGCGGTCCGGTTTTCGATCGCGACTGCCACGCCTTCGTTCGTCTGCGTGGGAATCACCAGCTCGCTGATGCGCTGCCGAATCCGCTCCGCCGTGACAATCGCGTCCTCTTTCGACGTCGACGGCAGCAGCGCGACGAACTCCTCGCCACCGAACCGGCCGACGAGGTCGTGCGCCCGGGTCTCCTGTTTCACCACGGCGGCAACGGTTTTGAGTACGTCATCGCCCGCCAGGTGCCCGTAAGTGTCGTTGATCCGTTTGAAGTGGTCGAGGTCGATCATCAGCGCGCCGAAGCTGCCGTTCTCGCGCTCGGCACGGGAAATCTCGCGCTGCGCGCCGTCCTGCCAGGTGGTGGCGTTGAGCAGCTGCGTCTTCTGGTCCGTGGTCGCGAGTTCCTCGAGCCGCTTGATCAGCATCGACCGCTGCAGCACGTACAGCGGCAGGATCACCAGCACCGACAGCAGCGGTTCCTGGCTCAGCACCATCACCAGCAGCCCGCCGACGCACAGGGTCGCCAGCTCGATCAGGTTGTCGTCCATCGTGCCGAGGCAGGACTCGGCGGTCGCCTTCGCCGGGTCGGTCAGGTACAGGCCAAGGCCGGTCAGGGCGGTGTTGACCAGGAAATACCCGAGCGCGCCCGCCACCACGGTGGTGACGCTGTGGCCGTTCGCGAGATGTCCGGCCAGCGCCGCGCCGAAGCCGGACAGGATCATCGTGGTCGCGTTGGCCGCGACGCGGTGCGCCTCACCGGGGCGCGTGCCGTTCCAGCTGCGGAACGCCAGGTAGACGTAAATGATCACGCCCAGCGCGGCTACCAGCTGCGGCGGCACCAGCAGCGCCGCCGGAAGCAGCCACACCGAGGTGACGGTGATGTGCGGGCCCTGGCTCAACATCCGGCGCTGCCGCTCGATCTGCCGCGTGACCTCGGTCTGCGCGATCGCCAGTCCGGCGAGCATGCCGAGGATCCCGAGCTGGCCGAGGCTGACCGGGAACACCAGCGTGCTCACCACGGTGAGCACCACCGTGACGGCCATGCTCGTCAGCGTGACCGCGACCCATTGCCGCGGCCGAGTCCAGAGCGACCACCGGGAAACCGCATCGCGCAGCCCCAGACCAGAAAATTCCCCCAATGTGACCATTCTTCCCCCCGGGTCTTGCGCGGATCTCCAGTGACACTCGCCTTACTCACAGTTTCAGACCGTTTGCCGCCTGTCCACAAGGGCCTTAGGTGTGTACATTTTTCCCGAACACGCCGGATGAAGGGTGACCAGCGATGCGCAGCAAGGAACAGTGACCGCGTAGCAGCACCGCAAGGTCGCGCAGGTCAGAGCCTCACGCGCGGGGCATGTCGGGGTAATCAGGCATGTTCGGCGCGTGTGGCTTCCTTCGCAGACCCCTCTTCGGCCTGCCCGGAAACGGTCCGCTGCCAGGCGATCGCGATCGGAATCGTGATGAGCAGCCCGGCCAATCCGAAGATCCCGACCGTCGTCTGCGCGCTGACGTGGTCCGCGATGACCCCGCCGATCAACGGCGTCACGCCCATCGTCGTGGTCAATCCGGTGTTCGACAGGCCCATCGTCTGCGCCCGGCTCTCGTCCGGGACCGCGACCGTCAGCGACGCCGTCGCCTGCAGCAGCGCGATCGTGCCGAAACCGCCGGAGATCACGAACAGGATCACCGAGACGACCGGACCCGGCTGCAGGAAGCACAGCAGCAGCGGGATCGCGGCGAGCGCGGTCATCGGGCCGATCAGCTTCGGCCGGATCCCGGCGGGCACCCAGCGCGTGTAGACGAACGTGAAGATCACGCTGCCCACCGGGTCGGCGGCGAGCAGGAAGCCGATCATTTCGGATCCGCCGCCCGAGGACGCGACGTACGGCGCGGCAATGCCCTCGTACACCGGCATCAGGCCGGCGAGCCACGTGAAGACCATCAAGGACCGCAACGCACTGGTCGCGAAGGCGACCTTGCCGCCCGCGCTCAGCGAGGAGAGGAACGGCTTGCGCTTCTCCCCGCTGGCCGCCGCGGGGCGGGACTTCAGTCCGAAGCGGAGGAAGAGCGCGGAGAGCACGAAGGTGCCCGCGTCGAGCACCAGGGCGAGGCGGGCGTCCATCGCGAGCAGCAGCGCGCCGCCGCCGGCGAAACCGAGCAGCTGCGCGGACTGGACCGTCATGCTCCGGATGCCCATGCCGACCACGAAACGGTCGCCTTCGAGCACCTGCGGCAGCAACGCCAGCTGAGACGCCTTGAACGGCGGATTCAGCAGTGAAACACAGCCGACGAGCACGCATAGCGCCCAGAACGGCAGTCCGGGAATCGCAACGCACAGAATCAGTGCCGCGCGCGTGGCGTCGACGGTGACCATGACCGCCCGGCGAGGGAAGCGGTCGGCGAATCCGGTCAGGAAGATGCCGCCCAGCAGCGACGGGAAGAACGTGAGCGCGTAGGTGAGGCCGGTCAGCGTCGCGGAACCGGTGTTGGCGTAGACGAGGACGGACAACGCGACCCGGGCAAGCTGGTCGCCGGCGATCGACAGCAGTTCGCCGAACCACATCGCGCGGAACTCGGCGACTCCGAACACCTCGCGGAACGTGACCCGGTGTGGTGCTGTCGTCATGCGTGTTCTCCCCGCTGCTGTGTGCGGACTGTGCCGCACTAGTGACCAACGGGTGACCCTAGATCCTCCTGGTCACGGGCCGGTCACACGAAGTGAGTTGCCAAGCTCAGTGTCTCGTGACTGTTGGTGATTCTCTAGGTTCTTTCGCCGGTATCCGTCAGGTCACGGTCAGTTCGCCACGTGTCCAGACGATAGCGCTCCGCACTCTCCTCCGGGGGCTGTTCGATCTTTGTGGTTTGTGCCACATCCGTTCGGGGCGGACGTCCGCAGAGTGGAACGGCCGCCGCTCGGCCACCCGGCCGCGTAGCTTCGCCCGGGTGACCGCTCTCCCGACGTTCACGCTCGCCATCGTGGGCGCCGGACCTCGCGGGGTCGGCGTCCTCGAACGGCTGTCCGCGAACGCCGCCGAACTGCTCGGCGACCGGCAAGCCGAAGTCCATCTCATCGACCCGTTCCCGCCCGGTCCCGGCCGCGTGTGGCGGTACGAGCAGTCGCCGCTGCTGCGGATGAACTCGATGCCCGAGGACGTCACCGTGTTCACCGACGACACCGTCCGGATCGACGGCCCGGTGCGGCCGGGTCCGTCGCTGATCGAGTGGGTGCGGCAGGTGCGCGCGGGCACCCTCGCGTATCCGGTGCCGGACGACGTCCGCGCCGAGTTCGAGGCCCTCGCGTCCACGGATTTCCCGACCCGGCGGCTGCAGAGCCGGTACCTGGAGTGGTTCTACCGCAAGGTGGTGGCCGAATTGCCGCCCGGCATCACGGTGATCGAGCACCTCGCCACGGCCGAGAGCATCGACAGCGACGAGACCGTGCGGCTTTCCGACGGTACGACGGTGACTGCCGACGCTGTGGTGCTGACGGTCGGCCATCTCGACGCGGTCCCCGACTCTCGCGAACGCGAGCTGGAGGCGTTCGCCGAGCAGCACGGGCTGTCCTACTACCCCGCCGGCTACACCGCGGACGTCGACTACTCCGCGGTGCCCGCCGGAGAACCGGTGCTAGTACGCGGTTTCGGCCTGGCGTTCGTGGACCTGATGCTGTTGCTCACGGAGGGTCGCGGCGGCCGGTTCGAGGAGCTGCCGTGCGGCGGTCTGCGCTATCACCCGAGCGGTGCCGAGCCGGTGCTGCACGTCGGGTCCCGGCGCGGGGTGCCGTATCACGCGAAAACCGGTTATCGGCTGCGCGGGAAACCGTTGCAGCTGCCCAGATTCTTCGACAAGCGCGCCATTGACGGCTTGACCGGCCCGCTCGACTTCCGGACGGATGTGTGGCCGCTGATCGCGAAGGAACTCGCCTGGGCGTATTACACCGAGCTGTTCACTGGGCATCCGGACCGCGTGCGCACGGATTTCGCGGTCTTCGCGGACAAATTCGCCGACCTGCCGTGGGGAACGTCCGAAATGGACGCTCTCATCGCGACTGCCGTTCCTGCCCTGGAAGATCGGCTCGACCTGGAGCGGCTGGACCGCCCGTTCGCTGGCCGCCGCTTCGATTCCGGTGAGGAATTCGGGAAAGCGGTGCGGAAATACGTCGAGTCCGACCTGGCGCGACGGGCGGATGTGCACCACAGTGCGGACCTCGGCGCGTTCATGGCGCTGCTTTCGGTGATCGGTCAGCTGCCCGCGCTGCTCGCGACCGGACGGCTGACCGCGGCTTCCCAAGTGTCCGATATGGACGGCTGGTTCCACGGGTTTTTCTCTTACTACGCAAGCGGGCCGCCGCCGCGTCGGCTCGACGAACTGCTCGCGCTGGAGGACGCTGGCGTCGTGTCGTTCCTCGGTGCGGACATTTCGATCGCCGCCGATGAGACGGCCGGGTCGTTCGTCGCATCGAGCGTCAGTCACCCGGATACGGTCGCCGCGCGCACGTTGATCGAGGCGCGACTGCCGAACGCCAGCGTTCCGCGAGTGTCCGATCCGCTGTTGCGCAGCCTGCGGGACACCGGTGCGCTGGCCGAGGAGACTGTGCCGGATGTCGACGGCGCGACGTTGCCTTCCGGGCGGATTGCCACGACGATCAACGACTTTCGACTGGTCACTGTGGACGGTGGGGTGCATCCGCGACGGTTCGCGGTCGGCCCGCACACGAGCGTCCGATCGGCGGGCGCTTTTACCCGGCCGCGCACGAACGCGATTTCGTTCCGGCAGAACGACGCGCTGGCAAGGGAAATCCTGCGGCTGGCTAACCCTTGACCGTCGGCGCGATCTGCTGCGCCCACTCCCATGGTGCGGCGGTGTCGCCGGGAAGCGAGTTGAAGTACTCCCAGCCGTCGATGCCGCCGAAGTCCGAGTATTTCTGGACGAGACTGCTGACAGTGTTCTTCAGCGTCGGCATGTCGACGTAACCGTTGCAGTTAGCGGGATTCGTCACCGTTCCGGCGACGACCTTGCTCGCCGGGACGACACCGTGGCTGATGATCTGGTCGTAACCCGAGGTGTCCGCCAGCGAACCCCAGCCGCAGTAGAACTGGGTGTTGAACCAGGAGATCTGGTCGCCGCGCTCGCGGTAGAGCCGGTCGTAGTCGAGGCCGGAAAGACCGCCACCGCCGCTGAGTTCGGTCGCGACCGGTGCGAGGGTGATCAGGAAATCCGGGCCGAAGTCGCCCCGCAGCGCGTCGATCACCCGGTTCAGCGCGTCGTTCGACATCTGTTCCTCGACGTCGAGGTCGATGCCGGACAGCGAATGGTCGCGGATCAGGTTGCGCAGCAACGGGTAGTAAGTGTCGAAGTCCTGCTCCAGGCGCTGGAAGCTGCCCTTCGCCGCGCCGCCGACGAAAGCGAGCGCGTGCACGCCTTTGCTTTGCATCGTGGCGAGATCGGCCCACATCTGCGTGAACTTGCCGTCTGAGGGCGGATCGTCGTTGAGCGTCATGGTTCCGCCGTCGTTGAGGTGCACGGCTCCGACGATCACGTCGGTGACGCCCGCGTCGTGGTCGGTGAGCCCCAGCGGGGAGATGTACGACCCGTTTTGGTGCGTAGTTTGGTAGTACACAACGACTCTGCGCCCGGTCGCCGCCGTCGCCGGGACCGCTCCGCAGAGCACCAGGAACACCGCCAGCACCGCCGCCGTGATCTTCCTCATGGGTTTGGACCATAAGACGGCGGCGGCGCCCGCGGTAGGGCTGATCGGGTCAGCAGCGCCCCAGCATGTCCGTCAGCGCAGACTTCTCCGCCGAATTCACGGTGAGCTTGAACTTGGCCTTGACCGCTACCCACATTTTGGCGTAGGTGCACCAGTATCCGGTGGACGGCGGCTTCCACTGGTCCGGCGACTTGTCGCCCTTTTCCTGGTTGACGTTGTCGGTCACCGCGATCAGCTGCGGGTCGGTCAGGTCGTTGGCGTAGGCCTGGCGCTGCGCGGTGGTCCACGACGACGCGCCGGTGCGCCACGCGTCGGCGAGCGGCACGACGTGGTCGATGTCCACATCGGACGGAGAGCTCCAGGTCGCGCCGTCGTACGGCGAGGTCCAGGTGCCCGAGGTCGGGGCGCAGTCGGAGCCGACCTTCACGTTGGTGCCGTCGCGCTTGAGCACCATCTCGCGCGTGTTGCAGCTGTTGCCCTGGTCGATCCAGTGCGGGAACTTGTCGCGGCTGTACCCGGTTTGCGAGCCGTCCGGCTTCACCGTGAGACCGGCGAGCTGGCTCTTCGCGGTGTCCGCCGACGGGATGCCGGGCGGGGTGGCGTCGGCGACGCCCACCGTGACCGAGCCGAGCAGCGCGACGCCGGCCAGGACGGTCAAGGAGTTGCGAACTGTACGTGTGGTCGGCATATTGCTGCCTTCCTGGTCAGATGCGGGACTGATTCACCTTTGACCACGAAAGTGGCGTGCGCAACACCGTCAGGTGACAGGAAACCGACCTTCAGTAAACGGAAAGTCACCGAGAGTCCAAGTCGGCTTGAACCTCGTCCGCACCGCCGGGTCAGCCGCGGACCGCGCGGAGATCGGCGGTGTGCCGGTACCAGGTCCGCCGGGTGATCTCGCGTTCCTGCGGAACACCGTCGATGACCAGCGAAAACGTCGGAACGCAGCCGAGCTGGAAGGCGCGCCCGCGATACGTCGAGGACCGTTTGAGGAGCTTGCCGCGGGTGATTCGGGCGGTGACGCCGGAGTCGTCCGGTGCGACCTCGATGCCGGAAACGAATCCGTCGAAAGCCACCTGTTCGTCGCAATACGCCTGGCCCTTGACATCGCGCAGGGTCGCGTGCCCGAGGAGCACGCCGCCGGTGTCGTCGCGCACGAGGGAGATCTCGGCGTCCTCGCCCTTCCAGGCGAGCGCGAACGCCTCGTCCGGGTCCGAAGGCAGCCGCCAGCGCGCGGCGACGCGAGAGCCGGCCTCGGTGGCCACGAAACCGACTGACACGCCCGGGAGGAGTTCGCGGCGCATGAGACGCACCACCACGGCGGCGAGGTCGGCATCGGAGCCCAGCACGACGAGCCGGTCGTGTTCCCCCAGCAAGGGGTCGATTTCCGCCTTGCCGGGACGGGGTCCGGCATGCACCAGCGGGACGTCGCCGAGCCGTGCGGGGAGATCCGCCGCGGTGCCGCAGGCCACCACTATTCCGCGCACTCCGGCGTCCTCCGTTAAAGTCATGCACCGGCATTTACCAGCGCCACCCGTGCCCCCGTCCGGGGTCACTATTCCTATTGCCGAACACCTGGAGTGTCACATGCCGGCCATCGTGCTGATCGGTGCCCAGTGGGGGGACGAGGGCAAGGGCAAGGCCACCGACCTGCTCGGCGACCGCGTCCAGTGGGTCGTCCGCTACCAGGGCGGCAACAACGCGGGCCACACGGTCGTGCTGCCGAACGGCGAGAACTTCGCGCTGCACCTCATCCCGTCGGGGATCCTGACGCCGGGCGTGACGAACGTCATCGGCAACGGCGTGGTCATCGACCCGGGCGTGCTGCTGGACGAGCTGGCCGGTCTCGAGGAGCGCGACGTCGACACCAGCAAGCTGCTGATCTCGGCCGACGCGCATTTGATCATGCCGTACCACGTGGCGATCGACAAAGTCACCGAGCGCTATCTCGGCAGCCGCAAGATCGGCACCACCGGCCGCGGCATCGGCCCGTGCTACCAGGACAAGATCGCCCGCGTCGGCGTCCGGGTGCAGGACCTGCTCGACGAGAAGATCTTCCGCCAGAAGGTCGAGGCGGCACTGGAGTTCAAGAACCAGGTGCTGGTGAAGGTCTACAACCGCAAGGCGCTCGACGCGGACCAGGTCGCCGACGAGGTGCTCGCGGCGGGCGAGAAGTTCGCGCACCGCATCGCCGACACCCGGCTGCAGCTGAACCAGGCGCTGGAGCGCGGCGAGACGGTGCTGCTGGAGGGTTCGCAGGGCACGCTGCTCGACGTGGACCACGGCACGTACCCGTTCGTCACGTCGTCGAACCCGACGTCCGGCGGCGCGAGCGCGGGCTCGGGCATCGGCCCCGGTCGCATCACGACCGTGCTGGGCATCCTGAAGGCGTACACGACCCGCGTCGGCTCCGGCCCGTTCCCGACCGAGCTCGACGACGAGTCCGGCGAGTACCTGCGCAAGCAGGGCGGCGAGTTCGGCGTCACCACCGGCCGCTCCCGGCGCACCGGCTGGTTCGACGCGGTGATCGCCCGCTACGCGGTGCGGGTCAACGGAATCACCGACTACTTCCTGACCAAGCTGGACGTGCTGTCCGGCCTGGAGAAGGTCCCGGTGTGCGTCGGCTACGAGGTGGACGGCTTCCGCACCTCGGACATGCCGATGACCCAGACCGACGTGCACCACGCGGTGCCGATCTACGAAGAGCTGCCGGGCTGGTTCGAGGACATCTCGAACTGCCGCACGTACGACGAGCTGCCTGCCAACGCGCGGGCTTACGTCGAGCGGATCGAGGAACTGTCGGGCGCGCGGGTTTCGGCGATCGGCGTCGGTCCCGGACGGGAGCAGACGATCGTGCGGCACGAGTTCGCCTGATCTTTTTCGCTTGAGCGGCCAGGCTGGTTTCGTACCGGCCTGGCCGTTTTTGTCAGCGAACCGTTGTGGTGACTGGGGTTTGGTTGCGGAACAGATCGAGCACCGGGCAGTGTTCGTCCACCGCGCGGCGGAGTTGTTCGTAGACCTCGGGCGCGGCCGGGCCGTCGAGTTCCACGGACACCCGGACGTCGCTGAAGCCGGGGCGGGTCGATTCGTCGAAGCCGAAGAAGCCGTGCAGGTCGAGGTCTCCGTCCACCTTCACGCGCACTGCGTCCAGCGGGATGCCGAGGCGGGCCGCCCAGAACTGGTACGTGATCACCTGGCAGGAGCCGAGCGAGGCCAGCGCGTACTCGACCGGGTTCGCCGCCTGGTCGGTGCCGCCGAGGGCGGGCGGTTCGTCGACGGTGAAGGCGTGGTCGCGCACCCGGACGTCCACCACCGTCGCCGTGTTCGGGGCCAGTGCGTGGTCGACACTGAACGACACCGCCGCGTTGTGCCGGTCCGTTCGCACGGCTTGGCGGGTGCCGTCGATGACGTCGGTCAGTGACATCGGTCCTCCTGGGGTCGTCGGGCGTCCAGGGTGCGGGTCCGCCGGGTCGTCGGGCAGGGGCTCTCGTCGGATGGGAAGGCGGCTGGCACAAAGCCGCGCACGTGGTTCGGATGGTGAGAAACCGGGGCTTTCCCGAATAGTTTGAAGAGATGAGCGTCGGACTGACCTTGCCCGCACTTCCGCGGGAGCACATCACGGTGACCGAATTGCTGAACCAGGCACGCGAGGCCGAGGAGGCTGGTGCGGCGTCGATCTGGTTCGCTCAGCTGCCCGAGGGCTATGACGCGCTGGCGTCGGCCGCGCTGGCCGGGCAGGTGACCTCCCGGGTCGAAATCGGGACGTCGGTGGTGCCGATTTACCCGCGGCATCCGCTGGTGCTGGCCTCTGCCGCGCGCACGGCGAGCGAGGCGTCCGGCGGGCGGTTCACCCTCGGAATCGGCCTGGGAGCGAAGAACTTTCTCGAACCCGTCTACGGCACGCCGTATCCGCCGCCGGTGCGGCACCTGCGGGAGTACCTGACTGTCCTGCGCGCGTTGTTCGCCGGGGAGCAGGTCGACTTCACCGGCTCGACGGTTGAGGTGCATCTGTCGGAGCCCGCGCCCGCGGCGCCGATTTCGGTGATCGTCGCGGCGATGGGTCCGCAGGCGTTGCGCGTCACCGGGGAACTGGCTGACGGCACGCTGCCGTACCTGGCCAGCCCGCGGGCGCTCTCGGAGCTGATCGTCCCCGGGATCGGTCCCGGCAAGCGAGTGATCGCCGCGGTTCCGGCCGTGGTGACCAGCGACGTCGACGCGGTGCGCGAGATCGCGGCGCGGGAACTCGGTTTCTACGGTTCGATTCCGTCGTATCGGCGCGTGCTGGAGGCAGGCGGCATCGAAAACGCGGCGGAGTTGGTGCTGATCGGCGACGAGGAGACGGTCGCCGCCGGCGTGCGGCGTTACTTCGACGCCGGCGCGACCGACGTGTTGCTCACCCAGACCGCCCTGCACACCGACGAGGACCGGCGGCGTACTTGGCGGCTGGCGGGCGAGCTCAACTCATCCGGTTCGTAAGGGTTGTCGTCACTGACATTTCCTCCAGATCGAGTTCGCGCAGCACCTTCTGCAGGACGTCGTCGTCAAGGCGGCCGGCGCGGTTCTCCTCGATCATCGCCGCCCGCTGGGTGATGAGGAGTTCCCGCCGCGCCTTGGCGAACTGCGCCTGCGGACTGTCGCGGCGTTCCTCGCCGGACAGGGTGATCGCGGCCTGCGCGAACCGGTAGCGGGTGTCCACCACGCGTTCCAGCCGTTGTTCGAGCCGCTTCATTTTCTCCGGCTCCATGTCCAATGTGGACAGCTGGTCGCGGGCGAGTTCGCGCAGCCGCTCGTGCGCGGCCTTCTGCGCGACCTTGCGCGCGGCCAGCTCCTCGGCCTGATCGCGGGCGTCCTCGTCCGGATCCTGGACTTTGAGCAACCGGATCAGCGGCGGCAGCGTGAGTCCCTGGATCAGCACAGTCCCGACCGCGACGGCGAACGCGAACAGCTGGATCTCGGCACGCCCAGGCGTATCCGCCGGAACACCGGACGCGGCGGCGATGGTGACGACACCGCGCATGCCGGTCCAGGAGATCACCGCCAGCGAACGCCACGCCGGCGGATCATGCTTGGTGCGTCTGAGAAGTTGCAGCGACCGAGGCAGATAGCTGGACAGGAATACCGCGGGTATCCGCACGAACATCGTCGCGAGCAACACGACGACCGCGGACAACGCGAGCGTCCCGTTGTCCCGCGCGGCATGCTGCGCCCCGTCGAGCACGAACGGCAGCTGCAGCGCCATCAAGGCGAACACCAGCGCCTCGAGCAGGACGTCGATCGACGCCCAGACAGACCGGTCCTGCACCCGCGTCGCCGGTGACGCCCGCAGCGACCGGTGCCCGAGGAACAGCCCCGCCGTGACGACCGCCAGCACGCCGGACCCGCTGAACTCCGCCCCGAACGGATGCAGATGCTCCGCGGTGACGTACGCCGCGAACGGCACCACGATCCCGAACGCCGATTCGAGCAGCGGATCGTCCAGCCGCGTGCGGATCAGCTCGACGACCCCGCCCGCGACCAGCCCGACCAGAATGCCGACCACCGTCGCGACGGCGAAGACCGCGAACCCGTGCCCGAGCGACCCCGCCGTCCCGACCACCGCGGCGAGCGCGACCTTGTACAGCGTCAGCGCGGCCGCGTCGTTGACCAGGCTCTCGCCGGTGAGCACCGTCATCACGCCCCGCGGCAACCCCAGCCGCCGCCCGATCGCGACAGCCGTCACGGCATCCGGCGGAGACACGACCGCCCCGAGCACCAGCGCCGACGCCCACGGCAAATCGGGCAGCAGCAAATGCACGACGAAGGCGATCACGAACGCGGTGGCCACCACGAGCAGCACGCCGAGCGTGATGATCGGCCGCAGATTCGCACGAAAGTGGGAGATCGAACTCTCCAGCGACGTCGAGTACAGCAGCGGCGGCAACACGACGGTCAAGATCAGCTCGGGCTCCAGCTCGACCCGCGGAACGCCGGGAATCAGCGCGATCCCCAGCGCGACCACCACGATGAGCAGCGGCGCGGACAGGTTGAACCGCCGGGCGATCGCAGTCAGCCCGAGCGACCCGGCGAGCACGCCGACCAGCGTCAAGGTCTCCATGCTTCGCATCTTGACTCATGGGTAGCGCGAGGCGCGGATGGTTGGGTTCGTGTCGGGACTCCCTTCGGGGTGAGGCGGACGGACGAGGTCGAGGCGGGCAGGGGCTGGTCGGTCCCGCACTCCAGCGCGAAGCGGACGCGACGGAGTTGGCGGCGGTCGGCGGACGGTGCGGAGATGGGGGTGGCTACTGGTGACGGACGTTGGAGGGGGCGGTGGCGTCAGGCTCGACGGCCGCCGCACGGTGACGACAGGGGCGGACCCCGCGGGGACGTTGGCGGGTGGCGGTCGTGGGTGGCGTGGCATCGATGAGGTGGCCTGCCCGGCATTGATACGGGGATGGCGGTGGGCTCCGGTGCGAATGCGGTCTTAGACGGCGGTGGCGATGTGCGGCGGGCTATGGCAGCCGGTTCACGGCTCTGCAGACGACGCGAACCGAAGCTGCGATCGGCGCACAGCGGTTCGGCGAGCGGGTTGATCAGGCCCCGCTTGCAGGCCTCCGTCCGATGCTCGTCGCCGGAGCCATGCTGGGTGGCGCATCGCCGGGTGGAGCAATGCTCGGTGGAGCATCGCCGGGTGGAGCAATGCTCGGTGGAGCATCGCCGGTCAGGGCATCGCTGGGTGGAGCATCGCCGGGCAAGGCAACGCTGGGCAGGGCAACGCCGGGTGGAGCTTTGCCGGGCAGGGCGATGCTGGGCAGAGCAACGCCGGGTGGAGCTTTGCCGGGCAGGGCGATGCTGGGCGGAGCGGTGCCGGGTGGAGAACGGCCAGCCGCCGCGAGAATCCGCAGGGCTAACCGAGTTCCTTGAGTTCCTTCTCCACCGCGGCCAATTCCTCCGCCGACCCTTGCACCTTCGGGCCGGTGAACCACTTCCGGGCCGACAAGACCCACCACAGGGCGGCCCCGCCCAGGACGACCAGGAAGGCGATCGGCGTGTAGTTGAAGGTGTCGACCGTGATGGGGCTTGCTTGGGGGAGCATGAAGAGCACGAAGATCACCACGACCCACCCCGTCGCGACGATGCCGATCGGTTTGCCCCAGCGGCCCAGGTTCCACGGGCCCTTCTCGAAGCTGTCGCCCCGGCGGACGCGAAGGAAGACCGGGATCACGTACGCGACGTACAGGCCCACTGTCGCGATCGAAGTGACTGCTGCGTAAGCCGTCGCGCTCCACAGGTACGGCAGTGCGAGCACCAGCGCGCCGCCGGCAGCCAGCCATACCGCGTTGGTCGGGGTTTGGGTTCGTTTGTTGATGTTGTGCCAGATCTTCGAACCCGGGATCGCGCCGTCGCGGGCGAAGGCGTAGATCATGCGGGAGTTCGCGGTCACCGAAGCCATGCCGCAGAACAGCTGGGCGCCGATGCAGATCAGGAGCAGGAATTTGCCGGTCACCGCACCGGTCGCGTCGATGAAGATCTGCGCTGGCGGGACACCGGTGGCCGAGTTGACCGCTCCGTCGTAGTCCTGGATCGCGAAGGTCAGGCCGATCAACAGGATCCAGCCCGCGACGAGCGACACGAGGATCGAGTTGATGATTCCGCGCGGACCCGCTTTCGCGGCGTTCTTGGTTTCCTCCGTCATGTGCGCCGAGGCGTCGTAGCCGGTGAGGGTGTACTGCGCCAGCAGCAAACCCAGCAGGAACACGTACGGCGCGGAACCCCATCCGGTCTGGTTCACGAAGCTGCCGAACACGAACGACGCTTCCTGATGCTTCGCCGGCACGAACACGAGCACGCCCACGATCACCAGCACGCCCACCAGATGCCACCACACGCTGACGCTGTTCAGCACCGCCACCACGCGCACGCCAAAGGTGTTCAGCACTCCGTGCACCACGAGAATGACGGCCAGCAACAGAATCGTGTGCCCGGGCGTCGCGCTGAAGCCCCACTGCAGATCGAGGAACGCGTTGAGGAACAGCGCAGCGCCGAAGTCGATGCCTGCGGTGACCGCGATCTGCCCGATCAGGTTGAACCAGCCGGTGAACCACGACCACGCGGGACCGTTGCGGGTCGCCAGCTTCGCCGCCCAGTAGTACAGCCCGCCCGCCGTCGGGTAGCTCGAACACACCTCCGCCATGCCCAGCCCGACCAGTACGACGAACAGCCCGACCAGCGGCCAGCCCCAGATCATCGCCGCCGGGCCGCCGGTCTTCATGCCGAAGCCGTACAGCGTGAGGCAGCCGGACAGGATCGAGATGATCGTGAACGACACGGCGAAGTTCGAGAACGCCGACATCGTGCGTTTGAGTTCCTGCGCGTAGCCGAGCGCGTGCAGGCGAGCGCTGTCTTCGTCGGGTTGTCCGGTCTGCTGGTCGGAGACATCCATCGGGCACCCACCTGAAAGGTATGCGGACAGACCATTGAGAGTGCGCAGAAGTTAGCCCTCTCCGTTCGCGGGTGTCAAGGTTTCGCTGGTCGCTGGGCGGAAGCTCCTCCGAACGGCGCAGGGCGGTCCGGGTCTGGGTGATCAACATAGAACCAGTATGTCGAACGAATGTTCGAGAGCGCATCACTCGAACCGGTCGTCTCCTGGCCAGCCGCACGAGGCGGGCCGGTCAGCGGCAGGCCTGCACCGCCGGGACGCGGATCGCCTGCCGGGCGGTGCCGACGCTGGAGGCCAGGGTCAGCGCGCACGCGATGAGCACGACGCCGAGGTAGATCGTGATCGTCGCGTGGGGCAGGACCGAGCCGGTCTTCACCAGGCTGTACGGGACCACGGTCGCAACCGAGGCGATCGAGCCGAACAGCACCCCGGTCGACGCCAGCACGGCTCCTTCCAGCCCGACCATCCCGAGCACCTGCGGTGGTGTCGAACCCACGAGACGTTGCTGGCCGAACTCCCGCCTGCGGTGAATGGTGGTGGCGATGAGCGTGTTCACGAGCATGATCGCGGCGAACAACGCGACCATGCCGACCACCACGTAGTTCAGCGTTTCGATGCTCCGCGCGATCTCGGTCCGCGCCCCGGTCGCCGCGGAGTTCTCGATGCTCTGCATGTAGAGGGTGCCGGTGGCCATTCCGGTGAACAGGATGTTCGGCACGAGGGCTCCGGCCAGTTGCTGAGTCTGCCCGTGAAGGTTGAGCACGGCTAGGTAACCGCTGGCTCCCGTTCGCCTCAGCGGCTTGGCCGCCGCCCTCGTGATCGCCGCCAGCAGCGAGGGCGCGAGCAGCGCGAACCCGACCGCGGACAGGATCGCGCCCTGGCCGCCAACAGCCATCAAGGCGGGCTCCCTGCCGGTGAACACGGTCGCGGTCAGCACTCCGGCGGAAATGCCCGTGGCGAGCACGAGAACTCCGGCAACCAGGCGGACCCGACCTGGTCGAGCGTCGCCGATCGACGCGGTGAGCAGCCCTTCCCGCACCCCGATTCTGGCTCTGCGCCACGCCGTCGCCGCCGCTGCGATCGCGGCCGCGAGCAGCGTGATCCCGAGGCCGATGCTGATCGCGAATGGACCGAATTCGGCGGGCACGCGTTCAGGCAGGCGCTGGGCGTTCTTGAGCAGGCCGACCACCAGCCGGCCGGTGAACACGGCTGGCGTGATCGCCGCGAGAAACGCGACGATCGCGATGGACACCGCTTCGCCGACGATCAGCTTGCCGATCTGGGCAGGGGTCGCGCCGATGCTTTTCAGCAAAGCGAGTTCGGTGTCCCGCTGCCGCACCAGCAAACCGAGTGTGGACATCACCGCGACCACGACAAGCACCAGGCCCCAGCCTCCGACCGCGCTCGCCATGATGGTCAGGATGCGTCCGGTCGATTCGTCGACGTTGGCGCGGGTGTCCAGCAATGAAGCGAAAGTCATCAGGATTGTGGCGCCGAGGAACAGCGAGACAAAGCTCGCCGCGAAGCTGGCGGGGCGGTGCCGCAGCGAGCGCAGCGCGAGCCGAAAGATGATCATCGGCCTACCACCGTCCGCTCGTGCTGACCGACTCCCACCGCACGGCCTGCACCGCAATTCCAGCCATCTGTCTTCTCCCCTCGACAGCCTGCGCAACGAACGCTAGGGCTCTCGACGGCACGACGACGATGGCCTGCACCCCCCGTTACGGGGTGGGGCCCGCCTTACCTCCGTCCGGCTGAACCGGCACGTCGGGTCAGAATGTCGAGAACATCGGGGCGGCTCCGTCTCCGGGACAAGAAACCGCCGCCCGCACCAGAAAGGACCGCCGTCATGGCTGTCGCCGAAGACTTCGACCGCGCGACCGACTCGAAGTGGGACTGGGTCGCTGAGCAGACCCGAGCGTACCTGGCCTCGAACGGCGCGGAAGGCCACGAATCCAACGGCCTCTACACGCTCCTGCTCGTCACGACCGGACGCAAGACCGGCATTCCCCGGCGCACCTGCCTGATCTACGGCACCTCAGGCGACGAATTCGTTGTCGTCGCTTCCAAAGCCGGTGCCGACGAGGATCCGGAGTGGTTCAAGAACCTGGCGGCGGAACCGAGCGTTGGCGTGCAGGTCGGCGACCGCCGGTTCAGTGCCCGCGCTCGCGTCGCGGCACCGGACGAGCGCGAGATTCTCTGGCCTCAGATGGCGAACATGTTCCCGCTCTACGACGAGTACGCGCGGAAAACCGACCGCGTAATCCCGATCGTTTTGCTCGCTCCGCGAAACTGAAAGGCCCGCCGGCGACGCGAACGTCACCGGCGGGCCGGGAAGAAAAGAAAATCAGCGACCGGTGAAGTCCCGCACCGATTCCAGCGCCGTGTCCGGCTGGTCGGCGAAGAATCCGTCGACCCCGGCCTTCAGGAATGCCGCTTCCTCCGCGAACACGTTGCCGAACGCGCTCGGGCTGGCCGAGGAGCGCAGGTTCGCCGGCAGGAACGGGTTTTCGTTGCGGAAGGTGTAGGGCTGCACCTCGAGCCCGGCGCGGTGGGCGTCGGCGATCAGCGTGGTCGGCTTGCCGAGGTTGTCCTGCGCGTCGCGCGGGATGATCTGGCCCTTCTCCGGGCCGAGGTACTTCGCGTATTTCGCGATCTCGCGCAGGCCCGCGGGCGTGACCAGGTCGGCGTAGGTGCGCTTGTCGCCCTTCGCGATGAAGTCCGCCGGCGCGCCCTTCGCCTCGGTCAGCTGCAGCAGCGGGACGCGCACCTGCTTGTGCAGTTCCTGCAGGTTCGACACCTCGAACGACTGGATGATCACCGGCGCGTTCGGCCGGTTCAGGCCGTTGCGGTTGAGGATCGACACCAGCTTCGGTTCGGTCGGGTTGCCGATCGAGGAGAAGTACGTCGAGTGCTTGACCTCCGGGTAGGTGCCCAGCGTCCGGTGCAGTTCGCGGCCGAGCCGCCGGGTCAGGTCGAGCACCTCCTGGTACGTCGCGATCCGGTAGCGGCCGTCGTAGAGCTGGTTGTTCGGCCGGTTCTGCGGGATCCGCTCCTTCGCGTAGAGCGTCTTCAGCTCGGCGAGGGTGAAGTCCTCGGTGAACCAGCCGGTCATCTTGGTTCCGTCGATGACCTTCGTGGTCTTGCGCGAGGCGAACTCCGGGTGGGCCGCGACGTCGGTGGTGCCGCCGATCTCCGGCTCGTGCCGGGCGACGAGCTGGCCGTCCTTGGTCGGCACCAGGTCGACGTCGACGTAGTCCACGCCCATCCGCCAGGCGAGTTCGTACGACGCGAGCGTGTGCTCCGGGCGGTAGCCGGGCGCGCCCCGGTGTCCGACGATCACCGGGCCATCGTGCCGGGCGCCGCTCGCGGCCGCACCCGCGGCCGTGTCCTCGCTCGCGGCGGCCGGGCCGATCGCGAGGCCGGCGACGCCGAGCAGGGCCAGGCCGGACAGGGCGAGCACGCCGAGGCGTTTGCGCTTCATGGGGGGACCTTTCTCTACCGGGCGATCCGCAGCTCGCCACGACTACCGCGTCACCCTCACCGCCGCAAGCGTCGGGCGCGCGGCACCAGCCGGACGGGCGGTTGACAACCGGGTAAACGGTGGATGGCGGCCGAATCCGGACACCGTTCTCCCTGGACCGGACCAGTCGCGCACCTGGTCCGGGCCGGGGTCGCGGACGGCGCGCTGCCGCGGCGCGACACGCACCGTTACGCTGTCCGGCGTGCGCGTACTGGTAATCGGCTCCGGCGCTCGGGAGCATGCACTCGTCCTCGCGGTGGCAGGCGACCCCGCGGTCACGGCGCTCGCTTGCGCCCCCGGCAACGCCGGCACGACTGCGGTCGCCGAGCAGCTCGGGGTCGAGCTCGCCGAGCCGGAGGCCGTCGCGGCCCTGGCCAAGGAGTGGAAGGCCGACCTCGTCGTGATCGGGCCGGAGGTGCCGCTCGTCGCGGGCGTCGCCGACGCGGTGCGCGAAGCCGGTATCGCCTGCTTCGGACCGTCTGCCGCGGCTGCGCGCATCGAGGGATCGAAGGCGTTCGCGAAGGACGTCATGGCGGCCGCGAAGGTGCCGACGGCGCGCAGTGAGGTCGTCGACACTCCCGCGCGTCTCGACGCCGCGCTTCAGCGCTTCGGGCCCACCTGGGTGGTGAAGGACGACGGTCTCGCCGCGGGCAAGGGCGTCGTCGTGACCCAGGACGTCGAGGTCGCGCGCAAGCACGCGCTGATGCTGCTCGACGGCGGGCACCCGGTCCTCCTGGAGTCCTTTTTGGATGGTCCGGAGGCCTCGCTGTTCTGCTTCGTCGACGGCCGCACTGTGGTGCCGATGCTGCCCGCGCAGGACTTCAAGCGCGTCGGCGACGGCGACACCGGCCCGAACACCGGCGGCATGGGCGCGTACGCACCGCTGCCGTGGGCACCTGAGGACCTGGTGGACGACGTCGTCGCGCGGGTCGTGCAGCCGGTGGTGGACGAGCTCGCCGACCGGGGCAGCCCGTTCTCCGGCCTGCTCTACGCCGGTCTCGCGCTCACCTCGGAGGGCCCGCAGGTGATCGAGTTCAACTGCCGCTTCGGCGACCCCGAGACCCAGGTTGTGCTGGCGCTGCTGCGTACGTCGCTGGCGTCCGTCCTGAACGCGACGGCGACCGGGAAGCTGGCCGAGCTGCCGCCGCTGGAGTGGTCAGGCGGGGCCGCGGTCACCGTTGTCATCGCTGCGGACGGATACCCGGGCAAGCCGCGCACTGGCGACGTCATCACCGGCGGAGAGATCGAAGGCGTGCTTCATGCGGGTACGCGGCGTCGCGACGACGGTGCGGTGATCTCGGCCGGCGGACGCGTGCTGTCGGTCGTCGGCACCGGTAAGTCGCTGAAGGCGGCGCGTAAGCACGCGTACGAGACTGTCGAGCGCGTACACCTCGCTGGCTCGCACCATCGCACCGATATCGCACTGCGCGCGGCCAACGGGGAAGTAAGCGCTCCCGCCTGAGCACTTTCTCCCACGAAGTTCGCCTCGGGTTCACGCGCCGGTTGGTAGCCTCGAAACGGGTCCGTACGGTCACCGTCCGTATCACGGGAGGGGTTAGCGCATGCCGGGAAGCACACCGCTCACCGACCTGGCTTCGTCGGTACCGGCAGCGCCGGGCGTGGCGGACATCGTGGTCGAGCCGGCGAAGCTGCTTGAGGTCGCGCGGGTGGTCGACGAGCAGGTCAGCGCGCTCGAAGACAAGCTCCTCACGCGGCTGGGCGAACTGCGCGTCGACACTCCTTCGTCGGACGCGGTGAGCGTGAACGCGATGGCCGCGTGGAACACCGTTGTCGCGGAAGGTGATCAGTCGTACGCCGCGCAGGTGCGCGCGTACGTCGCCAATCTGCACAAGCTCGTCGGACAGCTGCGCGAAGCAGCGAAGACGTACGAAGCCAGTGACGCGGACAAGGCCGCGGCTTTCGGGGACCGCGGTGCGCACGGCATCCACTAAGCCGATCCTCGCGGTTGTCGCGGTACTCGGCGTCGCGGGCTGCTCGTCGGGCGAGCAAGGCACCGCGTACCCCGTACAGCCCGCGATGAGTTCCCTCGCGCAGCAGACGAAGGCGGCCGCATTGCCGCAGCGGCCGTCGGATTTGCCTATCGCCGGGACCGATCCGTGTGACCTGCTCGGCCAGGCGCAGCTCGACCTGCTGAAGGTCACGAGCGTGCCGCGCAAGGCCGCGGAGGCGAAGGACGGCCCCACCTGCGTGTTCGATTCGGACAAGACCGAGCCGTTCCACGCGCTGCACCTGCGGATCGTCGGCGCGGACGTGCAGGAATGGCTCACCGGCTCGCGGCGAAAGAACAGCATGACTACCGCGGCCACCAGCGTCGAGGGCTATCCGGCGATCACGAACTACCGCGCGGCGGGGACGCCCTCCGACTGCGAGGTGCTCGTCGGCGTCGCGCAGGGACAAACCATGGCGGCACAGGAGTTCGCGGTCACCGCGGGCGCGTTCAGCCAGCCGCAGTTGTGCGAAATCGCCACCCAGGCCGCCGGCCTGGCCGTGCAGGGCCTGAAGAACCGGACCTAGGGAGGGCGCGTGGAGATCTCCGAACTCGCGGGCAGGATCCGCGACCACCGTTTCGACGGGTGGACCGACACCGCCATCGCCGACGAGATCGAGAAGTTCGGCACCGGCGACGGAATCGCGAGCATCGCGACCGCGGTCGAGGCGCTGCGGGAGGTCGCGACCGCGCTCGCGGGCACCGACCGCACGCTGCGCGACCAGCTGGCGAAGCTCGGCGTGGAATGGCAGAGCCATGCGGGCGGACAGGCCGGGCAGGTGCTCTCAGATCAGGCCGGCTTCTCCCAGGACGCGATGCAGAAGGTCACGCACACCGCGGAAATGCTTTTCGCGCAAGGGGAAGCGTTCAACCGCACCAAGTACAAGCTGCCCGATCCGGCCGCGGTGCGCAAAGGCGCGGAGAGCCTCACGATCGTCGATTCGGTGGCGAGCTTCCTTGGCTTCGAGACTGATCACGCGGCACAGGTGCACGCCGCGGACAACGCGCGCGGCCAAGCGGTCGAGGCGTTGAACGCTTATGCCCAGCAGAGCGGGGAAAACCTGCTGTCCACCGAGCCGTTGAGCCAGCCGCAGTCGCTCGCGATGGTCCAGCCCGGCAGCGGGCCGAGCCCGGTCGACCGCGCGGCCGCGGCGGTCGAGGTGACGCCGGATGGCCAGGTGCGGCCTGCCGCGGCTTCGGTGAAGTCGCAGTATGTTCCGCCACCTCCGGCCCCTCCGGTCGCGCCGGTGGTGGATCCGCCGACGCCCGCGTACGGCACGGCTTCGCAGGCGCAGGCTTCTCGGCCAGCCGCGCCGGTGGTCGCGGCCAGCTATGTGCCGCCGTCCGCGCCTCCGCCGTCGGGTTGGGAGAAAGCACCGGCAGCTCGGGGCAGCGAGCCGGGATCGCCTGGCGCGCCTCGGTCGGGCGGCTCCACCCACGGGCCGGGAATCCCCAGTGCGCCAAGCACTTCGGGCGGGACGCGGGTTCCCGGCGGGATGCGTCCCGGGGAATCCGGCACGTTCCTGCCGACTGGTCCGCGCGGGACGAGCAGCGGATCCGACAGCGGCGGTCCGGCTAATCGCGGCACTGTCGGCAGTTCCGAAAGTCTCGGCGGCACCACGGGTCGCGGCGGTTCGGGAGGAAATCCCGGCGGTGCCACGGGCGGCAGCTACCCCGGAGGCGGGCACGAAAACCAAGCGCTGCAACGAGGTCGTCTGGTCGGCAGCGTCCAGCAGCCGCCGCCCGCCCCCGTCGCCGAACCTTCCGGCAACGCTCCGGCCCCGCGCGGCGGAGGAGCGTCGGCAGGCGAGATCGGGGCAGGTGCCGCGGCCTTGGGCGCGGGAGTAGCCGGTGGCGCGCTTTCCGGCGACCGCGAACGGCAAGGCCGAGGACAAGACGGTCAGCAGAAAGGCCCGGTCCGGCCGTTGCCGGTGGACGAGCTTCCCGAGGAAGAAGCCGTCGCGCTGCGGAAGGCCGAGCAGATCGCGCCGAAAGCAGGCGGCGGAGACGCCAAGTACCTCTCCGAAGCCGCTCCGCAGGAAAGCGACGACGAGCACGTGCGCCGCTTCGGTGTCGACGACAAGGACCTGTTCGCCGACGGCCGGATGGTGACGCGCGACGTCCTCGGCGACGGCACGGGAGACGTGCGCCGGCCGTGAACCTGGTACTGACCGCCCTCGAATTCGACGTGCTGTGGGAATCGCTGGACCTGGGCGGACGCCCGGCCGCGCTCGCGGTTCCGTCGCCCGGGCGCACGCACACCGAACGGGCCGAACTGATCGAGTCCGTCTGGGATTCGCTGGCACAGCGCAGGCTTGCGCGCGGCCGTCGGCCATCCGGGACAGTGCTGGATCAGCTGCATTTGCTGGCGCGTCCACGGGAGGCCCTGGACGTCTGGGTGTGGGCGGACCGCGAGATCCGCGGGCGCGCGGTGAGCCGGGGCAGCCAGGCTGTGCTCGCGGTGGTCGACCGGGACGAGGTGTGGCTGATCGACGCCGAACCGGACACGCTCGCCGACGCCGCGGTACGGGTCGCCGGGGATTTCGACGCCGGGGTCGGCCAGTCGATCTCGGTCCCGCACAGCACGCTCGTCGCCGCGGATACGGCTGCCGCTGGCGATCCGAAAGCGCTGGTCACGGCTTTGGAGGACCGGGGCGTGGCGTTGTGGGAGGCGCAGGAGCTGGCGGGCATGCTGATGGGACAGGCGGCGCGCGGCCAGTTCTGCGCGGAACGGGTGCTGCGGGACGGGACGGTGCGCCGGTCGCCGCATGTGGCGGCGTTCTACGACACTGATTCCGGGCGGTATCTGTTCCAGCTCACTGACGATTCGGACGGGCATACCTGGGCGACGGTGAGTCCGGCGGACAACGCGGTGCTGGTGGAGCGGGTGCGGGAGTTGCAAGCCGCGATTTGAGTCAGCCGCGGGGTTTGACCGCGTTCACGAACACATCGAGCACCCGGCGGGCCGAATCGCAGTTCTTCCCGCCGGTCGCCGCGATATCCACCGTAGAACTCACGGAGAGAACGCCCTGCCAGCCCGGCTCATACGGAGGAAACAGCCACCGCAGGTAGCACCTGTCCGCATCCTGTTCCGTGATGAGGTATGAATTCCCCACTTTGGTCTTCTGCCCGTCGAGGAATTTCGGATCGGACAGTTGTGAAGCAGTTGCCGAATAGTCTTTTTTGCCCCTCCAGGTGCACTCGTTCAATCCTGAAAATTCGCTTGTCAGAGCACTGTTCGCGGCGTCTTGAAGCGGTTTCTTCAGATCTGGACGGCATAGGTCGGCCTGGCGGAGCGTTTTCTCGACGTTGGGGTATGGCTCCGGATTGCCGCGCAGCTTTGCGAGTACCGCCGTCATGCCTTCGAGCACGATGCTGCATGTGTCCTGTCCAGTTTCAGGCACGGATACGTCAATGCCGAATCCGGGAGTGGCGGGATTGGCAACAGTCAGTCCGCATTCAGAAGAATTATGGTACTGGATCGCGTCCATTGAACCCACCTTCGTCGGCTCTCCTTTTTTGCCGTACAGCGTGGTGCTCAGCAGAAGGATGACCATTTGCTTCGGGTCCTTCTTGAAGTGGAAGGCGCAGCCGGCGAAGAGATCGTCGGCTTGGCCTGGCTCCAACGGCCCGCTTTTCGGCAGCGAATCAGGGCCAAGCAGCTTGCACGGATCGACCCGGCGCAGTGCTGCGGGGCTGAGCGGATCAGGCGGCGGTGGGCTCACCGAGGCCGCGGCAGGATTGTCGTCGCGATTCACCAGAACCACTGTTGTTGCCGCCGCGATCACTATCGCCGTTGCCGCCGCGACAGTCGGAATCAGCCACTTAGGACGTTTCCGGGGCTCCTTCGGCACTGGCAACGCGAGCGCAGTCCTCACCTCAGCCTGCTGCCGCTCGATCATCGTGTGCACCGCTGGCGGCCAAGGCGTCGCGGTGAGCTGGACCGTGCCGAGGAAGTCCAGGATCTGTGCCGTGTTCGGCCGCGACTTCGGGTCCTTCGCCAAGCACGGTTCGACGAGCCGCCGCAGGTCCGGGTGCAGGTTGGTGAGGTCGGGAGCGCTATGGACCACGTTGTACAGCGTCTGAGGAGTGGACGCTCCGGCGAACGGTGCCCGCCCGGTCGCGGCCATCACCACCAGCGCACCGAATGAGAACACGTCGCTGGCGGGCGTCAGCGGAAGACCGTTCGCCTGCTCCGGGGACATGAATCCGGGCGAACCGATGATCGACCCCGTGTGGGTGATGTCGGTGTCGCCTTCGGCGGCTCGGGCGATGCCGAAGTCGATGACCCGCGGGCCGTCCGCGGCGAGGAGGACGTTGCTGGGCTTGAGGTCCCGGTGGATCAGGCCGACTCGGTGGATCTCGGCGAGCGCCGACGCGAGACCGGTCGCGAGAAAGTGCACCGCGCTCAGCGGGAGCGGGCCCGCGGCGTCCACCGCTTCCTTGAGCGAGGGGCCCGCGACGAAAACTGAGGCGAGCCAGGGCAGCGGGGCATCCGGATCGGCGTCCATCACCGCGGCGGTGTACGCACCGGACACCATCCGGGAGGTTTCCACCTCGCGCTTGAATCGAGAACGGAATCCCGGGTCGTGTGCGAATGCCGGATGTACCTGTTTGACCGCGACGAGCCGTCCTTCCCTGGACACCCCGAGCAGCACCCTGCCCATTCCCCCTTCGCCCAGCGAAGCGATCAGGCGGTAGCGCCCGAATTGCCGGGATTCGCCAGGATGCAGCGGCTGCACCGAATACCCTCCATTCCCCGGTCGGGGTCCTCGTGGTCGCGACGCGGGTGGAAGTCCGGGAGAACTGCACACGGCACGCGTCCGAAGTCTTAGAGTAAGCAGGGGAACCGAACCGGTCAGCGCAACGTCCGAACTGGTCGGGAAGCGAGTGTCGCGAAGGGGATGACGAACGGTGCCTGTCTACGACCCGGATTCCATGGCCATTGCCGCCAGGAACGTGGAGAAGCTGAAGGACGAGTTCGAGAAGTCCAAGAAGCATGTCACCGGAGTCGACGACGAGCACGAGAGCCCGTTCGGCACGATGGGCGGATCCCAGGACGTGCACGGCGCGGTCGGCACCTTCAAACAGGGCGTGCACAGCGAGTTCGACGCGGGCGGGAAGCTGATGGAGGCGACTGGGTTCATCCTGCGCAAGGCTGCGGGCCTGATCCAGGAGACCGACCAGGTCCACAAGACCGATCTGACTGTGCACGAAGACCGCTGAGCAGGCACGAGGGGGCAAGAGGATGGCGTTGATCGACTACCCGCCGAACTGGCAGGGCGTTGTCGACAAGGCGAAAAAGGTCGACGGCATCAAGCCGGAAGCCATTGACGCCGCTGGCAAGCAATTCACCGAGGCCTCGAAGCGAGCGGGTGACCACAGCCAGGAGTTCAGGTCGTCAACGGAATCGCTGTCCAGTGGCGTGTGGAAGGGTCCGGCGGCGGACGCCTTCGTCGACTACGTCAGGCAGATCACCAAAGCGGGCGACAAGGTGCAGGGCCATCTCGACGAGGTCGGCAAGGATCTGAGCCAGTTGTCGAGCGACCTCGGCGGGATCAAGACCAAGGTCGGCCACGCGATGGACGAGGCGAAAAAGGCGATCGACGACTGCATCCAAAAGCAGACGAAGGCCGCGCAGGACGCCCAAGCCGCGCAGGCCGCGCACGCGAAAGACGAGAAGAATCCGGCACCCGCGAAGTCGGCTGACCAGATCATCGCCGAGGCGAACACGGCGAACCAGAAAACGGCGAGCGACGCTGAAGCGACGATTGACCCGCTGCTGACCCAGGCCGACGACATGGTCAAGAAGTCGCAGCAGTTGATGCAGACCCAGATCACTGGCGGCTACTCAGAAGTTCCGCTGCCCAACTCGGACGGCACCGTGCCGCAGAGCACCGGCGGTCTGCACACCGGACACGGCGGTGGCGGAAGTGGCGGAGGCGGCGGCCACCACGGCGGCGGTGGCGGTGGCGGCGCGTCCGGTGGCGGCGGTGGTCTCGGCCCGAGCGGCGGTCCGCCCTCCTCGCCTCCGCCCGGCAATGTTCAGCAGTGGATCCAGGAAGCCATCAAGGCACTGCAGGCCGCGGGCGTGAACGTGACCGACGCGGACATCAAGAACATCTGGGCGATCATCCAGCACGAGTCCGGCGGCAACCCCAACGCGATCAACAACTGGGATTCCAATGCCGCCGCGGGCCATCCGTCCAAGGGCCTGATGCAGTGCATCGACTCGACGTTCAACGCGCACAAGCTGCCCGGCCACGACAACATCTACAACCCGGTCGACAACATCATCGCGGGAGTCCGGTACTCGCTCGACCGGTACGGCTCGATGTCCAACGTCCCGGGCATCGCGGCGATGGCGCACGGCGGCGCGTACCGCGGTTACTGACGGCACACCCCGCACGCGGTTCCGCCGGTTAGCCTGGCCGCATGGTCGACATCGGTGCTTTCGGCGGGCCCGCGTTGCGGGCAGGCGTGCCTCCTTTTCACGTGATGGACGTGCTGTCCGCGGCTCAGGCCCGGCAGCGCAGCCACGGCGACCTCATTTCGCTGGCCGCCGGGCAGCCGTCCGTGCCCGCTCCGGCGGCGGTGCTCGAAGCCGCCCAGGAAGCGCTCGGAAAGCACACCCTCGGCTACACCGAGCAGCTCGGCATTCCTGAGCTGCGCGAAGCCGTGGCCGGGCATTACCGGCGCACCTACGACGTCGACGTGGCCGCGTCCGACGTCGTCATGACCACCGGCTCGTCCGGCGGGTTTCTGCTGTCGTTCCTGAGCGCGTTCGACCCGGGCGCGCGGGTCGCGATGGCCCGTCCGGGCTATCCGGCCTACCGGAATCTGCTGAACGTCCTCGGCTGCGAGGTCGTCGAGTTCGCCACGACCGCCGAGACGAATTTCCAGCCGACCGTCGAGCAGCTCGACCGGCTCGGGCCGATCGACGGGCTCATCGTCGCGAGTCCCAGCAACCCCACCGGGACCGTGCTGCCGCCGGGTGAGCTGGCCGCGATTTCCGGCTGGTGCGCGTCGCACGGCGTGCAGTTGATCAGCGACGAGATCTACCACGGCATCTCGTATGGCAAGCAGCTCGATTGCGCCTGGCAGTACGGCCGGGAAGCGCTGGTGCTCGGGTCGTTCTCGAAGTACTTCGCGATGACCGGCTGGCGGCTCGGCTGGATGCTGGTGCCGCAGCGGCTGCACCGCGCGGTCGACGTCCTGACCGGCAACTTCACCATCTGCCCGCCCGCGGTTTCGCAGTACGCGGCCGTCGCGGCGTTCACCCCGAAGTCGTACGCCGAAGCGGACGCGCACGTCGAGCATTACCGGCGCAACCGCGACCTGCTCTTCGCCGGTCTGCGCGAGATCGGCCTCGACAAGCTCGCCCCCGCCGACGGCGCGTTCTACGCCTACGCCGACGTCTCCGAGCACACCACCGACAGCCTCAGCTGGTGCCAGCGCCTGCTCGCCGACACCGGCCTCGCGATCACCCCGGGAATCGACTTCGACCCGGTCGACGGCGGCCGCTACGTGCGGTTTTCCTTCGCCGGCGCGACCGAGGACGTGACCGAGGGGCTGCGCAGGCTCGGCGGCTGGCTGGGGTGAAACCGGTCAGGGGAACCCGGGGATCTCTGGCCATCGGCCGCTGACCTGCTGGTGCGTCGAGGCAGCGTGGTTCCGCCGCGCGGGCTTGAGCGGTCCGGTCAGCCGTGCTGCTCGGGCCAGTCCCATTCGAGCCCGTACCTCCCGGCGCGCAGTCCGAGCATGACGGCGTGCGTGTTGGCCGATTCGCTGATGCGAACAGGTCGTTCGGTCGGGGTCGGATCGCTGAACGGGCGGCGGATCTCCCGGCAGCGGACTGGGACGGCGCCGGGACCGAACTGGGCCTCGATCAGGAATTCCTGGATGGGCAGCCGGAAACTGGCGGTCCAGCTGTTGTCGGACGGCTGTCCCGGCTCGGGGTACAGCTCGATCTCGTATTCGATGACCACGGTTTCGCCACGGCGGAGCGCACTGTCGAAGAGCAGTTCGTTGATCATCAGGTGCTTCTCTTCGCTCACCGACTGGCGGCCCAGCCTGCAGTTGTGCGTCGAGATGAGCGTCGGCCGCCGTCGGGTGCCAGGAGAGAGTTCCAGCAGATTGAGGTCGTGGCTGAGGCCGTCCCGTTCGGCCCGCAGGACGTGCCGGTAGCTGATCCGGTGCACAGCCCGGCCGGAGTCGAGGTGACAGCGCAGGTGCAAGCTGATCCGGCGCAGTCCGTTCTGCGGCGCGATGTCGGCGTCGGTCATCAGCGCCGACAGACCACTGGAGTCCAGCCACTGCTCGTCGGGCGCCGCGGACTCCTCGGCGGCGACTTGCCTGCCCCTCGGCCGGGGCGGTCCCAGCCTGCCGGACAGCCTGCCCATCGGCAGTTCGAGGACGTTCTCGAGCTGGCGCACCGCTTCTATCGACCGGCGTTGTTCGGGCTGGCGGCTGCCGGACTGCCAGTTGCTCAGCGTCGCCAGGCTGACCCGGCTTCCGCGCTCGGTCAGCCTGGCCCGGATGCGTTCCAGGGTGAGGCCGCTGGCATCGATCGCGCCGCGCAGCGTGTCGGCGAAGGAGGGCCCGGCCGGGTCGAGGGAGTCGAAATTGTTCCGCTGGTCGGGACTGTGCCGTGCGTCCGAATAATCGTGGAGCGTCAAACGCGCGTCACCTCCGCTGCGACTCCCCGTGCCGGTGGCACCTTCCCTCGTTCGGAACCCTATCGAGTGAAGGGGGCTAGAAAAAGGTAACGACAAGCGATCGGGAGGAACGTCGTATTTGTTCCGCCCGACCGCTGGTCGCTATTATGCCCGATTAAGGTGAACTATCTGAAATTGTCGATTCTTACTTGGTGAAGGCGCCGGTGCCCTTCGGGGTGCCCAGCCCGGTCGGGCCGTCCCAGCCGGTGCCCGCGTTGCACCACTGCTTGGTGTCGCAGCTGCCGTTGCTGCCCGAGGTGACGTCGGTCAGCTGGTCGGTGTGCGACCACGGGTACTGGGCGGGCCAGTCCTGCGCACCGGGGGTGCCGGCATCGGCGTAGACGCTCGCGATGATCGGCGACGAAGCGCTGGTGCCGCCGACGACCTGCCAACCGCTCTGCTGGAAGGTGTCATACACCGCGACGCCGGTGGCCGGGTCGGCGACCGCGGAGACGTCCGCGATGGCCTTCTTGTCGCAGCCGGTCGCGGCGGTCTGGAAAGCGGGCTTCGCCGCGTAGCTGGAGCAACCCGAGCCCGCGCCCTTCCACGCCGTCTCGGTGTACGAGCCGCCGCTGTTCTTCAGGGTCGTGCCGCCGACGCCGACGGCGTACGGGGAGGACGCCGGCCAGCTCGCGCCGTAGCCGTTGTCACCGCTGGACGCGGTGATCGCCACGCCGGGGTGATTGAAGTGCGCGTCGCCCGCGCCGCCCTCGGACTCGTCGCCGCCCCAGCTGTTGGAGACGAACTTCGCGCCGAGCTTGACCGCGGTGTCCACTGCCTTGCCCAGGTCGTCGGTGCTGGCCTGCTTGGCCTCGACCACGAGGATCTTGGCGTTCGGCGCGGTCGCCGCGATCATGTCGACGTCCAGCGCGGTCTCGACGGCCCAGTCCGGGTCGGCGGCCGGCAGCGGGCTCTCCTGGCCGTCTTCATTCACGATCTGCACGTCGCCCGCGGGCAATCCGAACTGCTTGCGGTAGGCGGCCAAATCTGCTTTGAGAGAGGGGTAATCGCCGGACTCGGTGACGGCGATCGTCTGGCCCGCACCGCCGTCGGCCTTCAGCTGATAGGCGGCTTGCAGCTCTGCGGGGCCGTAGCCGGAGGGAGCGGCGCCGGGGGCGCGCCGGGCCTGCTTGATGTCAGTGCGCACCTGTGCGAAGCAGGACATGTGGCCTGCCGCGCGCACCTGCGCACAGGCGTTTTTCACCGTCGGACCACCGGTGGCCGCGGGGGCGGCGGAGAACTGCTGCGCGGTGGCAGTTCCACCGGCGGTGAGGGCGAGCGCGACGGCGAAGACACCGCCTGCGATCAATTTCTTGCGCATTGATTTTGCTCCCGACTCAGTGGTGAATAATTCACCATTAATAATTGGTCCGGGGTGCCGAATGAACAACGGGCCGATAGTAGGTGTCTTTCAACGGACAGTCGTAAAGCCGTAAAAACCGCATTCCGTGATGTCTCGGCCGGTCCGGTGGCCAAGGGGGTCGGGTTGCTCCGCGGCCTGCCAGCCGGCCGCTCCGGCGGAGCCCGAGCCGGACCCGCTGGACGAGACGACCAGGAGAGCTGGTTCAGGGGGAACCCGGAAAAGACCCTGAACGTTGGCAGGATGGAGAGAGTTTCCGTCGCACGGATGGCACGCTGGAGGGCACCGGGCCGACGTGGCGCGGAAACGGCATCGGAGGAGCCATGTTCTGGAAGATCGTCGGAGCGCTCGTCGTGGCCTGGATCGCCTTCATGGTGCTCGGGTCAGTGATCGGCTTCGTGTTCAAGGCCGTGCTGTGGATCGGCATCATCGGCGGGGTGCTGTTCCTGGGCACCGCGGCCTACGGGGCGATCACCGGGAAGAAGCAGTCGAAGCGCATCAGCCGCTGACCGGCGCCGAACCATACTGAGCACTCGACGGCTCCCGCACCGCGAAGGTGCGGGAGCCGTTCACGGCTCAGGCCAGCGCCGCGCGGGCGGCTTCGGCGCCGTCCCACAGATGCGCGCGGAGTCCGACCGCGCGGGCGCCGTCGATGTTGATCTGGCGGTCGTCGAAGAACAGGCACTCGTCCGGCTTCGCACCCAGTTTGTCCAGCAGCAGCTGGAAAATCTCGGCGTCCGGCTTCGCGACCTTCACGTCTCCGGAGAACAGCGTGTGCTTGAACAGCTTGGACCACTCCTGCTCGCGCACCCAGACGCCGAACGCCGACGGCGCGTTCGACAGCAACGCGAGCGAGGCGCCGGCCTCGGACAGCGACCGCAGCAGGTCCAGCGATCCCGGCGCGAGCTGTCCCCAGCCCGCGACGTCGAGCGCGGTCAGTTCGGCCGACAGCGCGTCGTCCACCTTCGCGCCCACCTGGTCGCCGATCGACGTCCAGTACTCCAGGTCAGGGCAGCCGCGGTCGTACGCGTCGCGCACGCTCCAGTACACCGGCTCGAACGTCTCGAGCGAGACGCCCATGGCGGCGGCCAGCTTCGGCACCGCGGTGGTGCGGACGCTGAGCACCTCGCCGTAGTCGAACACGATCCAGTTGGTCACCCGAGTCCCCCAGGGGTCAGGCACCGGCCTTGATCCGGTGCAGCGCTTCGGTGATGTCAGCGGACGACAGGTCCCGGTGCGTCACGAACCGGACCTTGCCCGCCATGGGCAGAGCCTGAATGCCGAGCGAACCGAGCCAGTTCAGCGCGGTCGGCACGTCCGGCACCCCGGCCAGAACGATATTGGTGTCCGGCGTCCGCACGTCCCAGCCGTGCTCGGACAGGCCGTCTGCCAGCCGCTTCGCGAACTCGTGCGTCTCGGCCAGTTCGTCGACGCGGTCCAGCGCGACCAGACACGCGGCGGCGAGGACCCCGCCTTGACGCACGCCGCCGCCGAGCATCTGCCGCATCCGGCGGGCCTGCTCGACGAACTCGACGCTGCCGGCGACGACCGAGCCGACCGGCGCGCCGAGGCCCTTGCTGAAGCACGCCGACACGGAGTCCACGCCGACGGTCAGCGCGGCGGGCGGCACCTGCAGCGCGACGGCCGCGTGCCAGATTCGCGCACCGTCGAGGTGCACGGTGAGCCCGGCCTGCTTCGCGACGGACAGCAGTTGCGCGTGCTCGTCCGGCGGAGTGACCGCGCCGCCGGCCGCGTTGTGGGTGTTCTCCAGGCACAACAGCGTGGTGCGAAGCGTGAAGTACGGGCCGGGGTTGCCGATCGCGGCTTCGAGCGTTTCCGGCAGGCACCGGCCGGGGCCCGCGTCGTGTTCGAGGATGTCCGGCATGCCGCCGGCCAGCCAGGCGGCCGAGCCGAGTTCGTTCGTGAGCACGTGCGCGCCGCGGGTGGCGAGGAACCGGTCGCCGCGCTGCAGGTGGACGCTCAGCGCGATCAGGTTCGCCATCGTCCCGCTCGGCGTCCACAGCGCCGCGGGCATGCCGAGCGTCTGCGCGGCCCGGCGCTCGAGCTCGGCGATGGTCGGGTCGGTGCCGATGACGTTGTCGTCGACCTCGGCCTCGGCCATGGCCGCGCGCATGATCGCGTCCGGGCGGGTGACGGTGTCGGAACGGAAGTCGATCAGCTGCCCAGTCATGGTCACAGTCCGATCACATCACACAGGTGGGCGCGGCATCAATGCGACGGGGGGTGGAACGTCTCCGGCCGGACGTGCAACCGTGGACGCCCCCGGATCCGTCCCTTCACCGGACATGGCCAGAGCGGAGCTGCAAAGCGCGTGGACCAGCGCGACGAACAGGAGTTCGCGGAGTACTTCGCCGCGAGGAGGGACGCCGTGCGCCGGACGGCCTACTTGATGTGCGGGGATTGGCACAAAGCCGACGACCTCGCGCAGACGGCGTTCGTCGCGTTGCACCGGAGGTGGAAGAAGATCAGAGACCGCGCGGCGACCGACGCGTACGTGCGCAAGACGCTGGTGCGCGCGGTCATCGACGAGTCTCGCCGTCCGTGGCGGCGGGAGCGGCAGACCGAAGTGCTGCCGGAACCCATGGACGACGGACCGGGGCTCGCCGAACGCGTCGCGACGCGCGAGGACCTGCTCGCGGCGTTGAAGGAAGTGCCGCCGAAGCAGCGGGCGGTGCTGGTGCTGCGGTTCTTCGACGGACTGGACGTCGGGGCCGCGGCGACGGCGCTGGGCTGCAGCGAAGGCAACGTGAAGAGTCAAACGGCGCGCGGGCTGGCGAACCTGCGCCAGGTGCTGGAACGGGAGGTGGAGACCAATGGATGAGCGGGAAGCCGAGACGTTGTTCTCCGCCGCTCCCGGCGAGGTGCCGCCCCCGACGTTCTCGGTGGACGACGTGGTGCGCCGCTCCAAGCGCGAGACGGTGCGCCGGCGCAACCGGATCACCGCTGGCGCCGCGGCCGTAGTGGTGGCTGCCGGGTTCGGCACCTGGGGAATTGTGGGAATTTCGAGCGAGAAGTCTGATTCGATGGCGAATTCCGCGGCCGCGCCAGTGCAACCCGGCGGGTCGGCGGCGCGTCCTTTCAGCAATGGGGATGACTTCCCGGGTCAGCCGTCTCGGCAGGGAGCCGGCGAAACCGGGAGGACCGGCCCTCGGGTCGAAGGCACCTCCGGGTGCGGACGGGTGGACTGGGAGCTCGCCACTGCCCTCGCTGGCGAGCTCCCAGGCCACTTGAACGCCGCGCAGGCTTCCCCAGGCAGCGTTTGTACGACGTCGTCGCGCGGCGCGGGGTTCCCGCTTCCGGACGGGACGATCGGCGCGGCGGTGTTCGCTCGCGGTGCCGCGGTGAATGTGCCCACGCAACCGGCTGGAGCCGTCACCGTGCGTCAGCAAACTGGCAGCGGCGGGACTCTCGTGCTGGTCAGCGTGCCGGGGACGTCCGGGCACCCGGCACCGTACGCAACCGACCTGGCGCGCTTCGCCGCTTCGCTGGCCACCCGGTTCTGATCGGCGGCCTCCGGGGCGGCTGGCAGAATGACCGGACATGACGGCAGCAGCCACCACCCCCAAGGGCGAGCGACGACGGGCAGCGCTCGTCGAGGCCGCCGCTGAGCTGCTGGCCGAGGGCGGCTTCGACGCGGTCCGGCACCGGGCGGTCGCCGAGCGGGCCGGCCTGCCGCTGGCGTCCACGACGTACTACTTCGACTCGCTGGAAGAGCTCGTCACCGCCGCGGTGGAGCACCACGGGCAGACCGAACTGGCCAACGGGCGACGGCAGTTGGACGACCTGACGACCCGGAACCGGGGCGTGCAGGCGACCGTGGAACTCGTGCTGGACATGCTGCTCGGCCCGCAGAGCGGCGACCCGGAAGCCGACGCCGAGGCGGTCCTGCTGCGCTACGAACGCCTGGTCGCCACGGGACGGCGGCCGTACCTGCGGCCGTTGATGCGGACGTTGTCCCAGCAGCTCAACGAACTGCTGACGGAGATCTTCGCCCGCTCCGGGACGCCGGTGGCCAAGGACGAGCTGGACCGGCTGGTCGCGCTCGTGGACGGGGCCGTGGTCAACGCGCTGATCGCGGTCGACCCGGCCCCGCGCGCCGCCGCCGGGCGGATGCTGCGGACGGCGCTCGCGGAGTCCGCTGGCGTCCATTGAGGACAGTCAGCCCGGATACGCCGCGGTGGCGCGGATTTCGATCAGCAGCCCCGGGCTGGCGAGCCCGCTGACGCCGATCATCGACCACGCCGGATAAGGCTCGGCGGTCACCAGGCGCTTCTTGGCCTCCAGGAAACCGGGCAGGTGCTGGTGGATGTCGACGTGATAGCTCGTGATGTCGACCAGCGCGGAGAGGTCGAGGCCTTCCAGACGGAGGATTTCCTCGATCCGGCGGAGCGCGATCTCGGTCTGCTCCTCGACGGTTTCCGCGATCGCCCCGTCCGGGCGGCGGCCGATCGTCCCCGCGATGAACAGGAGATTTCCCGCGCGGACCGCGGCCGAGTAACCGAAGCGGGTGAAGGCGGACGCCCCGGACGGCCCGAAAACCTCGGAGTCCTCGGGGATTTTGAGGGAGTGCATGGGGATTCCTTTCTCAGTTGCCCCAGCGGGAGGTGCGGGCAGCACGCTCCAACCGGGTTTCGCCGTCGGTCGCACGCTCGCGCAAGAAATCAGCGGGAGTGGACGGCACGGGCGCGTTTTTCGGATTTTTCGCGGCCTGCGCGACGATCGCGTCGGTGAGCGAGCGGACCATCTCCAGCCGGGGGTAAGCGGCGTGGATCGTCGCGGCCTGCTCGTCGGTGACGGCTTCGACGTACTCGGCGCCGATCGGGCCGCCGAAGTCGACGGCGACCCCGGCGTGGACGAGCACACACAGTTGGCCGCGGTGCTGCACGATCCCTGGGGAGGTGTGCAGGGCGATGGCTTGCCAGACCTGGTCGGCGTCCGCGACGGGAATCCCTTGTTTGACAAGGAATCCGGCCGCACGTTCGGCACCTTCGACCTCGAAGCGTTCCACGTGCGGGCCGTCCGGCGCCACGCCGATGTCGTGCATGACGCACGCGGCGAAGAGCAGGTCGTCGTCGTAGCCGGACAACGCGAGCCGATTGGCGACCAGCCGGGCGAACAGGTAGGTGCGGACGCTGTGGTTGAACACCGACCGCGATTCCAGCGGTCGGACGACCTCGATGACGGCGTCCGCCAGCGGAGTCGCGGGCAGGGTGGCAACCGCGTCCGGAAGGAGTTCGGTCATGCCTTCAACCCTGGCCCGCAACGCCCTGACCTGGCGAGTGGCAAGTTTGCCGTACTTCGATAGAATCTTGCCATGACGGTGCATCGAGTCGCGGTGCTGGCACTCGACGGGGTCCTGCCGCTCGACTTGGCGATCCCGGCGCAGGTGTTTCACGCCCGGCCGCAAACGCATTACGACATGACGCTGTGCGCGCTCGCCCCGAAGGTCGCCACCAGCGCCGGGTTCGAGCTGGCGGCCGAAGGCGGGATCGAGGAGCTGCGCGCGGCGGACACAGTGATCGTGCCGGGCTACGACCCGATCCGGGAGACCCCGGAAGCGGCGGTCGAGCTGCTGGCCGAGGCGCGCGACCGGGGACGGCGAGTGGTGTCCATCTGCACCGGCGCGTTCGCGTTGGCCGCGGCCGGAATTCTCGACGGCCTGCACGCGACGACGCATTGGGAATATATCGACGAATTCGAGCGGGAGTACCCCTCGGTCCAGGTCGACCGGGATGTCCTCTACGTCGATGAGGGCGACGTGCTCACCTCGGCCGGCGTCTGCTGCGGCATCGACCTGTGCCTGCACATCGTGCGCCGCGACCTAGGCGCTGCGGTCGCGAATCGAATCGCGCGCGGGCTGGTCGCCGCGCCGCATCGGGAGGGCGGACAGGCGCAGTACGTCCCCGCTCCGCTCGCGGACGCTGGCGACGCTTCACTGTCCGCCACGCGGGAATGGGCGTTGCAGCGACTGGACGAATCGCTCAGCATTCGCCTGCTCGCCCGGCACGCGGAGATGTCGCAGCGGACTTTCCTGCGCCGCTTCGCTGAAGAAACCGGGACGACTCCGTTGCAGTGGCTGCTCAACGCGCGGCTCGGCAAAGCGCGGGAACTGCTGGAGTCCACGGAGCATTCAGTGGACCGGGTGGCGCGGGATTGCGGTCTCGGCACCCCGGCCAACCTGCGGCTGCACTTCCGGCGGGTGCTCGGGACCACGCCGACTGCTTACCGGCGAGCTTTTACTTCCTGACCTGTCCTCTTGGCGTCGGCGGCCGATTTCACCAGCAGCTCCAGCATCGCGGTCTCCGCGCCGACCGGGTCGTGCGCGGCGATGGCGTCCAGCACCCGGCGGTGGCTCGGCACCGGATCGTCGGTGGGACCGGCGCTGTGGACGAGTTTGTCCCGCTCTGCCAGGCCGATCGCGATGACGCGTTCGATCTGGAGCAGGAAGTTGTTGTGCGCGGCGGTCAACAGGCCGCGGTGAAACGCCAGGTCCGCCTCGATACTCGCTTCCAGATCCGGTGCCGCAACCATCGCATCGAGTGCGGACTCAAGCGCAGCAAGGTCCTCGGCGGTCGCGCGTTCCGCCGCCATCCGCGCCGCGGCGGGCTCGACCACAGCGCGTACCTCGGCCAATTCGTCCAGCAGACCGGCGTTTCCGCGTGCGGTGGTTTGCCAGCGCATGACGTCGGCGTCGAGAAGCTGCCAGTTCTCGCGCGGTTGCACGAAGGTGCCGTGCTTCTGCCGCGCGCCGATCATTCCCTTTGCTGCCAACACCTTCAACGCTTCGCGCAGCGCAGTGAGACTGATGTCCAGCTCCTCGCGCAGCGCCGGAAGGTCCAGCACCATGCCCTCGCGCCATTCGCCGGACAGAATGCGCGCGGCGAGCGTTTCCACGGTCTGTCCGTGCAGGCCGCGAGGGCGATGGTCGGTCACCGGAGCGGGAGCACGCACGTCGGGGAACCGGTCGGGTACTTGCGGACCTCCGCGTTTCCCAAGTCTTTCAACGGAAAGACGGAAATGACGTCGTCCCGGAACGCGGCGGTGTAGCACGTTCCGTCTGCCACCGCGAAGTTCCACGGATAAGCGCCGCACGGCTGGTCGACGGTCGCGCGCAGCGGATCTCCGGCGAACGAAGTGATGCACTCCGGCCCGCGGTTCGACAGGTAGATCCCGGATTCGAGCACTTCCAGGTGCGCCACCAGGGATTCGCTACCGGCCGCCGTCGCCGGAGTCGCCGCGACGAACTCGAACTCTCCCGGCGACGTCTCCCGCATCGTGATCAGCTCACCGGACAGTTCTCCTGCCACGTAAGCGATTCCATCCGTGCTGCGCACGAGCTGCCGCGGTCCCGTTCCCGGCGGCAGCGACGAAACGGCCAGCGGAGTCAGTTTTCCTTCCGGCGACAGGGTGTAGCTGCGGATCTCGTCGGTGCCGAGGTCGACGGCGCTCACCACGGAACTGTCCGCTGAGGACGCCGCCATGTGGACGTGCGGGCCTTCCTGCCGGTCGGCGCGCGGCCCGCTCCCGGTGTGCTGCACGAGGTCCGTGCGGCCCGCGATCCGGCCGTCCGGGCGCAGGGCGAACACGGCGAGGCTGCCGCCGCCGTAGTTGGCGCACAACAGGAATCGGCCGTCCGGCGTCACCGCGAGGTGGCACGGGCTGGCCCCGCCGGATTCGACCACGTCGAGCGCGACCAGGCCGTCGGCGACCGAAACGGAGGTGATTTCGCCGTAGCTCGTCTCGTTGACCGCGTACACCATCGGCAGCGCGGGATGCTGGGTCAGCCAGGTCGGCGACACCATCGGCAACGTCGAATCCGCGATCAGCTCGCCGCCGGAGCGTCGGAAAACCGTGATTCCCGTGCCGTTTCCGCCGGTTTCGGCGGTACGGCAGCCGACGAGTACGACGTCGCTCACGAGCTCTCCCTCACCAATGCGGCCACTCTGGCCCGGATGTCCTCCGACGAACCACGGGTCAGCGCCGACCCGATCCCGCAGGCGACCGCGCCCGCGTCGAGCCAGAGTGGCACGTCCTCGGGGGCGATTCCACCCGTCGGCACGAGTGGAGCCTGCGGAAGCGCGGCGCGTACGTCCTTAATCCATTGCGGACCGAGCGCGGAAGCCGGGAAAACCTTTACGGCGTCAGCACCTTCCTCCATCGCGCGTACGATTTCGGTGACTGAGCCAGTGCCCGGAAGCGCCGCGACGCCGTACCGATGAGCGGTACGCAACACCTCGGTGTGCAACGACGGTGACACGAGAAACTGGGCCCCCGCACGGATCGCGGCCGTCGCGGACGACTCGTCCAGCACCGTGCCCGCCCCGATCGTGGCGTCCGGATACGCGGCGGCCAGCTCCTCGATCGCGACGAGCGCACCCGCGTTCGTGAGCGGGACTTCGACCGACTTCAACCCCGCGTCGAGCACCGCTCGTGCGGCGGCGACGGCCGAGGCGGCGTCCGCTGTCCGCACGATCCCGACGACGCCCTGGCGCACCGCTTCGCGCGTGATCTCCCACCGGTATCCCATGGCTGCCAGCCTAGCAGGCAAATTATAAATTACTAATTATTCTTGACGGGGTCGCGGGCGTCCCGGCATGCTTCCGAACCATGCGCACTGCCGTGGTGACCGGCGCGGCGTCCGGGATCGGAGCCGCGACCGCCCTCCAGCTCGAAGCCGACGGCTACCGGGTGATCGGCGTCGACCTCGCCCCGGTGCCCGGCGGCGTGCAGGGCGACGTGACCGAAGACGAGACGTGGCAACGAGTTCTCGATCTTGCCGGCGAAGTCGACGCCGTGGTCAGCAACGCGTATCTGCCGACTTCGGGCCCGCTGCACGAAACCGACCGCGCGCAATGGCAACGACAGCTGGACGTCAATCTCACCGCGTCGTACCTGGCCGTGCGGGCCTGTCTGCCGTCGCTGCGATCTCGGCGCGGCTCTGTGGTGCTGGTTTCCTCGGTACACGCGCGGTTCGGCCTGCCCGGCCACCCGGCTTACGCGGCCAGCAAAGGCGCTTTGGTTTCCCTGGCCCGGCAATTGGCCGTCGAGTACGCACCGGAAGTCCGGGTGAATTCGGTGCTTCCCGGCCCGGTCGAGACCGAAGCGTGGGACCGGATCAGCGCGGAGGACCGCGAACGCAGCGTTCGCGCGACGCCCGCCGGACGGCTCGGCGACCCGGCCGAAATCGCCGCGGTGATCGCGTTCCTGCTCTCGCCCGCGGCGTCGTTCGTCACGGGCGCCGAGCTGACCGTCGACGGCGGCTGGTCGGCCGCTAAGGATTCCGCTTAGTCCGTTTGGAGGCACTGTGCAGATCACCGGGGTCGAGACCTTCCTGGTCGCGCCGCGCTGGTTGTTCCTGAAGGTCAGCACCGACGAGGGCATCGCCGGCTGGGGCGAACCGGTCGTGGAAGGCCGCGCCGGGACCGTTCGCGCGGCCGTGCACGAGCTGGCCGAGCTGGTCGTCGGGAAGGATCCGCTGCGCATCGAGGACCACTGGCAGGTCCTGCGCCGCGGCGGTTTCTATCGCGGCGGACCGGTGCTCTCCAGCGCGCTCGCCGGGTTCGACCAGGCGCTGTGGGACATCGCGGGCAAGGCGCGAAACGCTCCGGTGCACGAGCTGCTCGGCGGTCCGGTGCGCGATCGCGTGCGGGTGTATTCGTGGGTTGGCGGAGACCGTCCGTCGGGGATCTTCGACGCGGTGTCCGCGCAGGTCGAGCGTGGTTTTACCGCGGTGAAGATGAACGGCACCGGCCCGCTTGGACCGATCGTCACGCCTGCCGAAGCGCAGGCCGTGCTGGCCCGCGCCCGGGAGGCCCGCGAGGCGCTCGGACCCGACCGCGACCTCGCGATCGACTTCCACGGCCGCGTCTCGCCCGCGATGGCGCGACGGCTGGTGAAGATGCTCGAAGAAGTACAGCCGATGTTCGTCGAGGAGCCGGTGCTGCCGGAACTGCCCGCCGACGTGCTGAAATCGGTGGTCGAGGCCTCCACGGTCCCGATCGCGCTCGGGGAACGGCTGTTCTCGCGCTGGGAATTCAAACCGGTGCTGGACGCGGGCGTGGCCGTGGTGCAGCCGGACCCGTCGCACGCGGGCGGCATCTCGGAACTGCGCCGCATCGCCGCGCAGGCCGAGGTGTACGGCGCGAGCCTCGCCCCGCACTGCCCGCTCGGCCCGATCTCGCTGGCCGCCGCGCTGCAGGTGGCGTTCGCGACGCCGAACTTCCTGATCCAGGAACAAAGCCTCGGCATGCACTATCACGACGGCCGCGAGCCGGTCGCGTATCTCGCCGACGACGCGTTGTTCCGCTTCGTCGACGGGTACGCCGCGCGCCCGACCGCGCCTGGCCTCGGCATCGAAGTGGACGAGGAGGCCGTGCGTCGCGCTGATGAGACTGGGCACGCCTGGCGGTCGCCGGTGTGGCGGCTTCCCGACGGCAGCCTCACGGAGTGGTGACCGCCCCGCTGACCTGCGCAGGTATCGTGGCCCCGTGACGCTCAAGCCCAGCATTCCGAACGTGCTCGCCGCCCGCTACGCCTCGCCTGAGCTGGTGGCGCTCTGGTCGCCCGAACGCAAGGTCGTGCTCGAGCGGCGGCTGTGGCTCGCCGTGCTGCGGGCTCAGGCCGAGCTGGGCGTCGAGGTGCCCGAAGGCGTGGTCGAAGACTACGAGCGCGTGGTCGAGCAGGTCGACCTCGAATCGATCGCCGCCCGCGAACGCGTTACCCGGCACGACGTGAAGGCCCGGATCGAGGAGTTCAACGCCCTCGCCGGGCACGAGCACGTGCACAAGGGCATGACCTCGCGCGACCTCACCGAGAACGTTGAGCAGCTGCAGCAGTTGCGCTCGCTGGAGCTGGTCCGCAGCCGCGTCGCCGCGGTGCTGTCGCGGCTGGCCGCGCTCGCCGTCGAGCACTCCGACCTGGTGATGGCCGGCCGCTCGCACAACGTCGCCGCGCAGGCGACCACGCTCGGCAAGCGCTTCGCGACCGCCGCCGACGAGCTGCTCGTCGCGTTCTCCCGGCTGGACAACCTGATCGAGCGTTACCCGCTGCGCGGCATCAAGGGTCCGGTCGGCACCGCGCAGGACATGCTCGACCTGCTCGGCGACGAGTCCACTTTGGACCAGCTGGAGACGAAGATCGCCGAGCACCTCGGCTTCGGCAACCGGTTCGTCAGCGTCGGCCAGGTGTACCCGCGCTCGCTCGACTTCGACGTGCTGTCCACTGTGGTCCAGCTTGCCGCCGCGCCGTCCAGCCTCGCCAAGACGATCCGGCTGATGGCCGGGCACGAGCTGGTCACCGAGGGCTTCAAGCCGGGCCAGGTCGGGTCGTCGGCCATGCCGCACAAGATGAACACCCGGTCCTGCGAGCGCGTCAACGGCCTCGCGGTGGTGCTGCGCGGCTACCTGTCGATGATCGGCGAGCTGGCCGGCGACCAGTGGAACGAGGGCGACGTCTCGGATTCCGTGGTGCGCCGCGTCGCGCTGCCGGACGCGTTCTTCGCGCTCGACGGCCTGCTCGAGACCTTCCTCACCGTGCTCGGCGAATTCGGCGCGTTCCCGGCCGTCGTCGAGCGTGAGCTTGATCGCTATCTCCCGTTCCTCGCGACCACGAAGGTGCTCATGGCGTCGGTGCGCCGGGGCGTCGGGCGTGAGACGGCTCACGAGGCCATCAAGGAGAACGCCGTCGGCGTCGCCCTCGCGATGCGCGAACGCGGCGCGGAGAACGACCTCCTTGACCGGCTCGCGGCCGACGAACGCCTCCCGCTCGACCGCGCTGACCTGGACGAACTCCTCGCCGACCGGATCTCGTTCACCGGCGTGGCCCCGCGTCAGGTCGAAGAAGTCGCGGCGCGCGTCGAGGACGTGCTCAAGCGATTCCCGGACGCCGCGCAGTACGCGCCGCAGCCGATTCTGTGAGTGCGCGCACGCCGTCCACGTGCTGAGACGGCATTACTCGATCGGGCGAAGCTTTTAGTCTTCGTGCCGAACCCGGAAGCGCCAGGCCGCCACCCCGCGGCCTGGCGCTTCTTGTCTGCGCACCCCGGATATTCAGGAAGAAGTCATGAGAAAGATCCTCAGCACGCTCGCCGTCGTTGTCGCCGCCACCGCGGGCCTTACGGCGTGCGGATCCTCGGACGCTTCCGGGGAAACCCTGCGCGTCGGCACCCTCACCGACGCCCCGCCCAGCATCTACCTCGAGAACGGCCAGTTCACCGGGTACGACAACGAACTCCTCCGGGACATCGCCAAGCGCGAGGGCTTCAAGGTCGACTTCGTCGGCACCGAGTTCTCCGGCCTGCTCGCCAAGGTCGCCGGCGGCCAGCTCGACATCGGCAGCTCGACGATCTCCGCGACCGCCGCGCGCAAGAAGACCGTGGCGTTCAGCAACGGCTACGACACCAGCTACACCACCGTGGTCAGCAAGAAGGGCGCCGCGCTGCCCGCCGCGAACTCGTTCGCGGGCAAGCGGGTCGGCGTCGTGCAGGGTTCGGTGCAGGACGAGTTCGCCGGCAAGCTCGCCGGTGCGCAGGTGGTCCGGTTCCCGGACTACAACGCCGGTTTCGCGCAGCTGAAGACCGGCGGTCTCGACGGCTGGGTCGTGCCGAAGGACATCGGGCAGAAGTACATCGACCAGAACCCGACGCTCCCGCTCGAATTCGGCTACACCGTCGCGGACAAGGACACCCCGTCCGCCTTCGCGGTCGCCAAGTCGAACCCCGAGCTGCTGAAGAAGATCAACGACGGTCTGGCGAAGGCGATCGCCGACGGCACCGCGGCCCGGCTGCACGCGCAGTTCTTCAAGGAGGCTCCGGTCGCGAAGGAGCTGGAGAAGGGCGGCCCGGGCCTCCCGGTGGCGAACTCCTGATGCCGGGGCACACTGGTGGCATGAAAAAACTGATCGTCACCGCCTTCACGGCGGCACTGGTCGCCGGTCTCACCGCGTGCGGTGGCGACGGCGGCGAGACCCTGCGGGTCGGCACGCTGAGCGATTCGCGGCCCAACGCGTATCAGGAGAACGGCCAATTCACCGGCTTCGACAACGAGCTGCTGAAGGATGTCGCCGCGAAAGAGGGCCTGAAGCTGGAATTCGTAGCGACCGATTTCTCGGCGCTGCTCGGCAGCGTCGCGAACGGCCGGTTCGACATCGGCAGCTCGGCGATCGCGCAGACCGACGCGCGCAAGAAGACGGTGGCGTTCAGCGATCCGTACAACTACCAGTCGCTCGGCATCGAGGCGAAGGCGACCGCGGGCATCACCGACGAGAACTCGTTGGCGGGCAAGCGGATCGGCGTGGTGCAGGGCACGGTGTCGGACACCTGGCTGGCCTCGAACGCGCCGAAGGCGCAGGCGGTCCGGTTCCCGAACGACGCGGCGGCGCTGAGCGCGCTGAACTCCGCGGCGGTCGACGGCGCGGTGTTCGACCAGGTGTCCGCGGAGGACTACGCGACGAAGAACCCCGCGCTGAAGGTCACGAAGGCGATCACCACCAACATTCCGCACGGGTACGCCGTGAAGAAGGGCAACACCGACCTGCTGGCCAAGCTGAACGACGGCATCAAGAAGGCCGTCGCGGACGGTACTTGGGCCAAGGTGCACCAGCAGTTCGAGCCGAGCATTCCGGTTCCCGCGGACTTCAAGACGAAGTAGCCTGATGGATCAGTTTTTCGACACTTTCCTGAACTGGCAGTACATCTGGGAGGTTTTCCCGGACCTGCTCAAGACCGGCCTGCTGAACACCCTGATCCTGTCGGTGGCGGCGGCTATCATCGGGACCCTGCTCGGCATGGTGCTCGCGGTGATGGGTCTTTCCACCAAACGCTGGCTGCGCTGGCCCGCGCGGGTGTACACGGACATTTTCCGTGGCCTGCCCGCGATCCTGACGATCCTGGTGATCGGACAGGGCGTCGGCCTGCTCGCTCGCGGTTTGGTGGGCAACAACCCGTACCCGCTGGGCATCGCCGCGCTGAGCCTGATCGCCGCCGCCTACATCGGCGAGATCTTCCGCGCGGGCATTCAGAGCGTCGACAAGGGACAGCTGGAGGCGAGCCGCGCGCTCGGCATGAGCTATTCCAAGGCGATGCTGCTGGTGGTGATCCCGCAGGGCGTGCGGCGGGTGCTGCCCGCGCTGGTGAACCAGTTCATCGCGCTGGTGAAGGACTCGACCCTGGTGTACTTCCTCGGTTTCCTTACCTCGCAACGGGAACTGTTCCGCATCGGCCAGGACCTCGCGGCGAACACGGGCAACTTGTCGCCGCTGGTGGCCGCCGGGGTCGTCTACCTGGTGATCACGGTTCCGCTGACGCACCTGGTGAACTACATCGACAAGCGGCTGCAGACCGGTCGCAAGGTGACCGCGGAGAGCAACGAAATGCTCGCGGGTGGGACGGTATGAGTACAGCGATTCGTTCGTCTTCGGTGGAACTGAAGGACATCCACGTCCGATTCGGGACGCTGGAGGTCCTGCGCGGGGTGAACCTGAAGGTGCCGAGCGGGAGCACCACGTGCGTGATCGGCCCGTCCGGTTCCGGAAAGTCGACCTTGCTGCGCTGCGTGAACCGCCTGCAGGAGCCCGATAGCGGCGACCTGCTGCTGGACGGGAAAAGCGTCATCGCCTCGGATCCGGACGCGCTGCGCCAGCGCGTCGGGATGGTCTTCCAGCACTTCAACCTGTTCGGGCATCGAAGCGTGCTGGACAACATCGTGCTCCCGCTGCGCAGCGTGCGCGGTCTGTCCAAAGAGGACGCTGCCGAGGTCGCCCGGGCGCGCCTGGCGGAAGTCGGCCTCGCGGACAAGGCCCCCTACCGCCCGGCCGCGTTGTCCGGTGGCCAGCAACAGCGGGTGGCGATCGCCCGGGCGCTGGCGATGGAACCGGAAGTGATGCTCTTCGACGAGGCCACGAGTGCGCTGGACCCGGAGTTGGTCAAGGGCGTCCTTGACCTGATGGCTGGGCTGGCTTCGCGGGGTCTCACGTTGATCGTGGTGACGCACGAGATGGGATTCGCCCGGAGCGTGGCCGACGAGGTCGCGTTCATGGACGCGGGACGGATCGTGGAGCAGGGGACGCCGGAGCAGGTGTTCGAGGCGCCGGCTAGTCCTCGGTTGCAGCAGTTCCTGTCACAGGTGTTGTAAGGCCAAGGTACGTGAGGGGAACCCTGAGGGAATCAGATTCCCTCAGGGTTCCCCTCACGTACGTTCGTCGGAACGCAACCCCCGCGGGATGGCTGCGCCGCCCCGTCCCCTTCGGACGAACAGGTACCGTGATCCTCATGGGGACGATCTCGCAGCTCACGTATTACCCGGTCAAAGGCTGCGCTGGCACCACAGTCCAGTCCGCCGCCGTAACCCCAGCCGGTCTCGCGCACGATCGTGAATTCATGGTCACCGCCCCCGACGGCGACTTCCGCAGCCAGCGCCGCTCCCCGATCATGGCCGCCATCCGACCCCGCGTCCTGGACGACGGCACCCGCCTCACCTTGTCCGCGCCGGGGATCGAAGACCTGACCATCGAAGTCCAGAAGGACGGCCAGCGGCACCCCGCGGCCACCTTCAACTGGACCGGCGAAGGCGTCCACCAGGGCGCCGACGCCGCCGAGTGGTTCTCCACCGTCGTGGGGCAGCCGTCCGTGCTTCTCGGGGTGACGCCGGAACACGACCGGGTGACAAGCGGCGAGACCGCCGGCACCGCGGGGTTCGCCGACGGGCACGCGATCCTCGTGATCTCCGAGTCCTCTTTGGACCACCTGAACGAACGCATCGCCGAGCGCGGGGCCGAACCCGTGCCGATGGACCGCTTCCGGCCGAATCTCGTGATCCGCGGCTGGGCGGAGCCGCACGCCGAGGACTCCGTCCGGCGGATGGAAGCCGGCGGGGCCGAGTTCGCCTACGCGAAGCTGTGCGTGCGCTGCGCGGTGCCGATGGTCGACCAGGAAACCGGCAAGCGCTCCGGCCCGGAGCCGATTCGCTCGCTGGCGGCGTACCACCGCGATCCCGACGGCGGCGTCCTCTTCGGCATGAAGGCGGCGGTGACCAGGCCCGGTCAACTGGCGGTCGGCGACGCGGTGATGGTGCATTCCTCGGTCGGTCCGATCCGCAGCACCGAAGCCGCCGAGCCGCCGTTGACCGCGACGGCCAGCTTGCCTGCCGAGTCGGTGTAGACGAGGTTCGCGCCACGGGGCACGTCGGCGAAGGTCCGGCCGATCGCGGCGGACACCGCGACGTGCTCGCTGTGCACCGTCACCTCACCGGTCAACCCGGTTAGATCGAGGTCAGCGGGGGTGGCGGCGAGCTGGACGTTGCCGAAGTGGTCGACGGTCAGCACGTCCGAGACGAGCTTGCCCGGGAACGCGGCGACCAGCGGTTCCGGCAATCGCACCAAGTCGCGGATGGCGGGCCCGAAGGAACCGGGGTGTGCGCCCATCGCGAGCCGCGCGGCTGTCGGGGCGAAGATGTCTCGGCCGTGAAAGGTCGCGGACGTCGGCGTGCGCACATCGATCACGTACGCCGCGTACACGCCGCCTAGCGCCTCTGCGGCGGGCAGCAGCAGACCGTTGTCCGGGCCGACCAAGATGCCGTGCGTCGCGACCACCACGATGCCGCGACGCTCCGTACCGACGCCTGGGTCGACGACAGCGAGGTGCACGGCTTTAGGCAGCGACGGCACGGTCTGCGCGAGCACTGCCGCGCCTGAGCGCACCTGCTGCGGCGGTACGAGGTGAGTGACGTCGAGAACGCGTACGTCGGGCGCGATGCCGGCGATGACCCCGTGGCAGGCCGCCACGAAGCCGTCGTGCAGCCCGTAGTCGGAGGTGAACGAAATCCAGCGGTAGGCCATGACCTGCATCATCCTCGTAGTGACGGCCGTCGGGTTAGGGTGCAGCGGTGACGACGCTCGCCGATTACCCGAAGATCGCCGCTGGAAAAGTCCGGGACCTGTACGCGGTCGGAGACGACCACCTGCTGCTGGTCACCTCGGACCGCATCTCCGCCTACGACTTCATCCTGGACACGCCCATCCCCGACAAGGGCCGCGTGCTCACGGCGATGAGCGTGTTCTGGTTCGAGCAGTTGTCGGACCTGATCCCGAACCACCTTGTCGCGTACGACGACCCGCGCATCCCCGCGGAGGTACGCGGACGCGCGCTGCTCGTACGCCGTCTCGACATGCTTCCGGTGGAAGCCGTCGCGCGCGGGTACCTCACGGGGTCCGGATACTCGGACTACCAGCGTACGGGCGCAGTGTGCGGCGTCGAGCTGCCCGAAGGTCTCGTGGAGGCCTCGAAGCTGCCGTCGCCGATCTTCACGCCCGCGACGAAGGCGGCGTTCGGCGAGCACGACGAGAACGTTTCGTTCGACGCAGTGGTCGCGACTATCGGTGCGAAGCGCGCGGAGGAGCTACGCGAGGCGACGCTCGCGGTGTACCGCCGTGGCGCGGAAGTGGCGGCGAAGCGCGGAATCCTGCTGGCGGACACGAAGTTCGAGTTCGGGGTGGACGAGACGGGCGCGCTGGTGCTGGCGGACGAAGTGCTGACGCCGGATTCGTCGCGGTACTGGCCGGCGGAGGGGTACGAGCCGGGAAGGGTGCAGCCGTCGTTCGACAAGCAGTACGTGCGCAATTGGCTGACGGGGCCGGAGTCGGGCTGGGACAGGGCGTCGAACGTGCAGCCGCCGCCGTTGCCGGGGGAAGTGGTGGAGGCGACGAGGGGAAGGTACGTGGAGGCGTACGAGAGGATGACGGGGTTGTCGCTGGAGGAGTGGCTGTAGGACAGGGGGAGAGCGAAGGCCCCAGGGGAGAGAACCCCGAAAACTGTCGGCACCCCCTGACACACTGCAACCATGACCACACCGTACGCAACACCGCGCGCGAGGGCATTGGGCCTGGAGTTACGCGCGGCGCGGGAGAGAAGAAGACTGGGCGTAAGAGAGTTGGCCCGGTTGCTGGGGATGACGCCTGGTTTCGTGACGAATTGGGAACGAGGACTGCGGCTGCCGAAGCCGGAGGACATCGGAGCGGTACTGGCGCACTGCAGGGTGATCGGGCCGGACCGCAGGCGAATAGTGGAGATGGCGCGAGGAGCGCGAGAGCAGGACTGGATAGACAGCGGCGGAGAAGAGCCGTACCTGGAGTGGGAGCGCACGGCGGACGCGGTGTTCGGCTGGGAGCCGGAGTTGGTGCCGCCGTTGTTGCAGACGAGCGGGTACGCGCGAGCGCTGCTGTCGGGAGCCTCGGGCGCTGTCGCGGACGAGGTGGACGCGCGGGTAGCCGAGAGGCTGGAGCGGCGAGCGGTGCTCGATTCGGGCGCGCGGTGTGTGCTGGTGCTGGGGGAAACGGCGCTGCACAAGAGGATCGGCGGCGCGGAGGCGATGGCGGAGCAGCTGCGGCACCTGCGCGAGCGGCTTGCGGAAGGAAAGGTCGAGGTGCGAGTGGTCCCGGCGGACCGGCATCCCGATCTGGGCAGGGCGTTCACGATTTTCGATTTCGCGGACCTGCCGTCGATCGTCCACGAGCGGTTGCTGCGCGAGAGCGCGAGCAGTTCGAGCCCGGCGCGGGTGGCGAAATACCGCGAGGTGGCGGAAACGTTGCTGGAGCTGGCTTTGCCGAGCCCCGAGACGGATGCCCTGCTGGAGTCGGCGCTTCGGAAATTGTCGGTGCCCTAGGGCAGAGTGGACACCGGTGAAAGGAGCGGCATGAGCCGAGCTTTGGTGTTGGGCGGCGGTGGCGTCGCCGGGATCGCGTGGACGACCGGATTGCTGGCCGGGCTCGCGGAAGCGGGCCAGGACGTGACCGGAGCCGACGTGCTGATCGGCACGTCGGCGGGCGCGGCGGTGGCGGCGCAGCTGGGCAGCGGATTGCCGTTGCCGCGGTTGTACGCGCGGCAGGCGGATCCGGCCCGGCAAGCGGCGGAGATCGCGGCCGAGTTCAACCCGGAAAAGTTCGGCGAGGAGTTCGCCGCGGTGCTGGCCGAAGGCGGCACCGCGGCGGAAATCCGCCGGAAGATGGGAAAATACGCCCTGGCCGCGGAAACCGTACCGCAACCGCGGCGGCGCGCGGTGATCGAATCCCGCCTGCCGTCCCACGATTGGCCCGAGCGTGCGGTGAAAATCGTTGCGGTGGAAGCGGAAACCGGTGAACCGGCGGTGTTCGACCGTGCGTCCGGAGTCCCGCTGGTCGCCGCGGTCGAGGCAAGCTGCGCGGTGCCCGGCATCTGGCCGGTGGTGCCAATCGACGGCAGGCGGTATGTCGACGGCGGGGTCCGTTCGTCCGCGAATGCCGACTATGCAACAGGTTTTGCTCAGGTGACGGTGGTGGTTCCGATGGGCGCGGCGGAGGCTTTCCCGACGGAGCGCCCGTTCGAGCAGGTGCTGGCGGATCTCCGCGAGGCAGGCGCGAAGGTAGCGGTGCTCGAACCGGACGAGGCCTCGGTCGCGGCGATCGGCCCGAACCCACTGGACCCAGAAACTCGCACCGCGGCCGCGACGGCCGGGCTGGCGCAGGGACAACGGGGAGGAGTGGTGTGGCAGTAAGGCAGGCACACCGCGCGGCGGCTCACGGCTGATTCCTCGCCTGGCCTCCGCCTGGTCGGGAGCGGTTTCGTGGCTGGTCTGTCGGCTGGCGGGTCTTCGGCTTGTTCGGGTGGGGTTTCGCGGCTGGTCTCTCGGCCGGCAGGCCCTCCGCCTGGTCAGGAGCGGTCTCGCGGCTGGTGATTCGCGGGTTGCTGCGGTACCTGTGTTCGGCTGTCGAGAGGCAGGGTGCGGCAGTTCCGGGGCGGGTTGGCGGCGGTTTGGTGGCTTGTGGCGGCAGTTCTGGTGCGGGTTGGCGGCGGTTTTGGCGGCTTGCGGCGGCTGTCCTGGTGCGGGTTGGCTGTGATCTGGGCAGATCGTGTGACTGCTCCGGACCGGGTCTGGTCGCGGTCGTGGCTCCGGCCGCACCTGCCCTTGACTGGAATCCGATCCGTCACCAACCGTCTGCCGCCAAGACTCCGTGCAACGCGGCGCGCCGCGAAGCGGGTCCATCCTCGATCTTGGCGGCCCGATCTCCCTCGCCGCCCGCGCCATGAGGAAGCGCGGCTGCCAGAACCCCCGGCCGCCACTGGGAAATCCCGTGCCACCGAGCCGTTCTCTTGAGAACTGCCGAGGCGGCCGGTGCCGGGGGTGGCGGCAGCGCGTGCGGCAATCGCGGTCGCAGCGGGTGAACGTTAGGTGCCTGTCGAAAAAGGAGACCCCGCGGTGCCGTCCGCGCTGGCACACTGGGCTCGTGATTCTGCTCATCAGCGGCAGTCTGCGGGCCGGTTCGGTCAACGCGGCTGTCATCGCGACCGCGGCCGGGTTTGCTCCGTCCACTGTGTACGGTGGGCTCGACGGGTTGCCGCACTTCAATCCTGATCGGGATCGGGATCCGTTGCCGGACGAGGTTTCGGCGTTGCGGGCGGCGATCGGGGCGGCGGACGGCGTCCTGTTCTGCACCCCGGAGTACGCCGGCGGCTTGCCGGGTTCGTTCAAGAACCTGCTCGACTGGACCATTGGCGGCGGCGAGATGTACGGCAAACCTGTCGCGTGGATCAACGCTTCTTCGGTCGCCGCGCCGACCGGGGGTGCGGACGCGCACGAGTCCCTCCGCAAGACGCTCACCTACGCGGGTACCCGCATCGTCGACGACGCTTGTGCGCGGATTCCCATTCCTCGCCAGGCTGTCGAGAACGGCGCCCTCATCGATCCCGACCTGCGTGGGCGGGTCGCGGTCGCGGTGCGGCGGCTCGTGGAGGCGGCCAAACCAGCCAAACCGGGCAATCCGTGAGCTGCTGAGCCCAGCCGTGAAAACTGCTCGGTCACCACGGCGGTGAGCCGGGCCTTTCCCCAGAGGTGAGGGGTTTCCACCGTCTCGGAGGCCAGGGCGACAGCGAAAATCGGTGGCCCTGCGGCATTTGCCCGGTTAACGTCCGCGAGGGTGAGCTACGAGCATCCCCTCGCCTACCTCGTCGGCATCCAAGGAACCGCGTTGCTCCGCGCGTTCACGGGCGAGCACGATCGCGCGTTCGTCGAAGCGCGCCTTGCGGAAATCCGCGCATTGCTGGCCGACGAAGGCCTGGCCGAAGGCGTCGAGGTAACTCAGCTCGGCCCGCGGGACGGTTACGCCCGCTGGGCCGCCGCGTACGACTCCGGCGAGAACGCTGCCTTCGCCGACGAGCCCTACCTCGCGACGATCCTCGACACGATCCCACCCGGTCGCACGCTCGACGCTGCCTGCGGCACTGGACGTCTCACCCGTCTCCTGGTCGAACGCGGTCACCACGTCGTCGCCGTCGATGGTTCTCCCGAGATGCTCAGCCACGCGAAGGCCGACTCGACGCTCGTCGCTGACCTGCGCGAACTCCCGGTCGACGACGGTTCGCAGGATCTGGTGCTCTGCGGTCTCGCGTTGTCGCACGTGCCGGACCTGACGCCGGTGATCGCCGAGTTCGCGCGGGTTCTCGCGCCGGGCGGGCACCTCGTGCTCTCCGACGTGCATCCCGAGCAGGTCCAGCGCGGATCGATTCCCTCGGTGCGCATGGCCGACGGTGCTCCGGCTCGGGTGCGCACCTATCACCACCGGGTCGGCGACTATCTGCGCGCGTTTTTCGCCGCGGGTCTCGCGCCGGTGAGTTGCCAGGAGCCGACGCCCACCCCGACCAAACCGCAGCAGGTTCCCGGTGGCGGGCCGTGGGATCTCTGGCCCTGGTCGCTCAACGGGCTAGTACCGGACGCGCTGGCTGCGGCAGCGAAGGATGTTCCGTCGATGCTTATCTGGCACTGCCGGAAAACCGAGGCCTGAACAGCGCGCATACCCGGCGGTGACTGTCCGCCGCGTAAGTCTCACTCGTAGTTCACGGTGCGGTCAGGCGGTCGCCACACGGCTGCGGCGCAATGGTGGCGTGGATGCTCGCCTGCTGGTCTCGCTGTCCGGGGTCACCACGCGCACGCTGCACCGTTGTGCGCATCTGGCGGCCGAACTCGAACGTCGGCATGTTCCGCTGTCGATTCTGCATGTCGCGCGCACGGAGGACGGGCCTGTCACGGCCTGGGTCCGTACGCGCGCGGCGGCGGGAGACTCGGTGCTGCTCAACGGCTACGACCACCGCATTCCGCCGACGCATCGCGCCGTGCACCTCGGTCGCAAGGCCGAGTTCGCCGTGCTCCCGGCGCACGAAGCGCGGCTCAGGCTCATCGCCGCGAAGGCGGCCCTCGACGCAACCGGCGTGACTGTCGACGGCTTCGCACCCCCGCGTTGGCTCGCGTCGACCGGCACTGTTCAGGCGTTGCGCGAGCACGGCTTCGCGCTGTGTGCCGACCAGAACGCCGTCCGGGACCTGGTGTCCGGCGAGATCCGGCGCGCGCGGGTGCAGGACTTCACGAGTCAGTCGCACCGTACGGAGACTGTCCGCTGCTTCGCGCTCGTGCTGGCCTCCGCCCGGGCCGCGCGCCGAGGCGGGCTGGTGCGGCTTGGCATTGACGCCGCTGACCTCAGCCGCCCCGGCTTGCGGCAGGCGTTGCTGGACGCGGTGGACGTCGCCCTCGAAAACCGGGCCTTCGGGAGCACCTACGGCTCCCTGCGCCACACCGCGCCCGCCTAGGCCTACACCTCCGTCGCGACGCCTCGTTCCAGCACCTTCACGTCGGTGCCTTCCGGGGCGAGGTTCTGGAACAGCCCGTAATGCATCGCCGGGTTGGCCAGCACCGCCTCGTGGATCGGCACCGAGCGGCGCGGCGCGACCGCGCGCAGGAAGTCCACCGCTTCGCCGGCCTTCAGCCAGGGCGCCCCGGTGGGCAGGCCGAGCACGTCGACCTTCTGCTCGGGCACGAAGAACGAATCGCCCGGGTGGTAGAACGCACCGTGGTCGACGAGGTAGCCGATGTTCGGGATCACCGGGATGTCGGCGTGGATCACCGCGTGCTCGCCGCCGACGACCGACACCGAGGTGCCGCCGAACTCGAACGCGTCGCCGGGCTTGGCGACCTCGAACTCCAGGTGCAGCTTCTCGATCGCCTCGGCCGAACCGGGGTCGACGATCAGCTTCGCGTCCGGGTTCGCCTTGAGCAGCCCGGGCAGCCGTTCGACGTCGAGATGGTCGAAGTGCTGGTGGGTGATCAGCACCGCGGACAGTTCGCGCTCGGCCTCGAAGCCGGTGGAGAACGTGCCCGGGTCGAGCAGAATCCGCTCCGCGGCGGTCTCGAGCAGTACGCAGGAATGTCCGAAATGGACGATGCGCATCAGGGTTTCTCCTTACCAAGATCGGTCGGTTCAACCCTACGCTTTCGGGCTCGGTCCACGAGGGCGTCCAGCGAGGACTCCCGGTCGGAGGACTTTCCGCGCCCGCTCCCGGATGACATGCTGGCGGGAAGCCCGGGCAACTGTTGGCAGAGTGTCAGCAACCTCGTAGCCTGGGGGTTCACCGAGACGGGGAGAACGCCGATGACCGCGGTCCAGCCGAAGCCGACGCCCGTCGGCGAGACGTTCGATTCGCTCAGCCCGGCCACCGACGAGGTCGTCGGGACCTATCCGGTGCACACGGCCGACGAGGTCGGCGCCGCCGTCGAGCGGGCAAGGGCGGCCGCGCGCTGGTGGGACGGCCTCGGTTTCGCCGGTCGCGCGGAGCGGCTGCAGCGCTGGAAGGGCGTGCTCACCCGGCGGCTCCCGCAGCTGTGCCAGGTCGTGCGCGACGAAACCGGCAAACCGGTCGCGGATGCCCAGCTCGAGAGCGTGCTGGCGATCGAGCACATCGCGTGGGCGGCGAAGAACGCCCGCAAGGTGCTCGGCAAGCACCGCCGCTCGTCCGGCCTCCTGATGGCCAACCAGGCCGCGACCGTCGAATACCTCCCGCTCGGCGTCGTTGGCGTGATCGGGCCGTGGAATTACCCGGTGTTCACCCCGCTCGGCTCCATCGCGTACGCGCTGGCCGCGGGCAACGCCGTCGTGTTCAAGCCGAGCGAGTACACCCCCGGCGTCGGGAAATGGCTGGTCGACGCGTTCGCCGAGATCGTGCCCGAGCAGCCGGTGCTGCAGCTGATCACCGGTTTCGGCGAGACCGGGGCCGCGCTGGTCGGCTCCGGCGTGGACAAGATCGCCTTCACCGGCTCCGCGGCCACCGGCAAGAAGATCATGGCCGCCGCCGCGAACACGCTGACCCCGGTCGTGATCGAGGCGGGCGGCAAGGACGCGCTGCTGGTCGACACGGACGCGGACCTCGAAGCGGCGGCGGACGCCACCGTCTGGGGCGCGTTCTCCAACTCCGGCCAGACCTGCATCGGCGTCGAGCGCGTCTACGTGCACGAACGCGTGGCCGACGAGTTCGTCGCGCGGGTGGTGGAGAAGGCGAAGAACGTGCGCGCAGGTTCCGACGAGGACGCGCAGTACGGGCCGATCACCATGCCCTCGCAGCTCTCGGTGATCCGCAGCCACATCGAGGACGCCCTGAAGCGCGGCGGAAAGGCGCTGGTCGGCGGCGTGGAGAGCGTCGGCGACCGTTATGTGCAGCCGACCGTGCTGGTCGACGTCCCGGAGGACTCCGAGGCGGTGCGCGAGGAGACGTTCGGCCCGACCGTCACCATCGCCAAGGTCCGCGACATGGACGAGGCGATCGAGAAGGCCAACGCCACCAAGTACGGCCTCGGCTCGACGGTGTTCTCGCGGGCGCGCGGTGCCGAGCTGGCGTCGCGGCTGCGCGCGGGCATGACCTCGGTGAACGCGCCGCTGTCGTTCGCCGGCATCGCGTCGCTGCCCTTCGGCGGCGTCGGCGATTCCGGGTTCGGCCGGATCCACGGCCCGGAGGGGCTGCGCGAGTTCGCCCGTCCGAAGGCCGTGGCCCGGCAGCGCTTCACCGCGCCGCTCACGCTCACGTCCTTCTTCCGCAAGGAATCCACGGACGCGCTGGTCGCCAAGCTGGTCACCGTCCTGCACGGCAAGCGCTGAGGAGAACTGTTGCCCGGCTTCGGCGATTTCCAGCTCGAGATCTACTTCGCCGGGCTGTCCGGCCGCGTCCCGGACCTGCCGATGTCGTACGCGGAACTGGAAGCGCGTGCGGCACAAGCGCTTCCGCCGTCCGTGCTGTCCTATGTGGCCGGCGGGGCGGGCGACGAGCGGACCCAGCGCGGGAACGTCGAGGCATTCGAGCGCTGGGGCCTGGTCCCGCGGATGTTCGTCGGCGCGAACGAACGCGACCTGTCGGTGGACCTGTTCGGGATGACGCTGCCGTCGCCGCTGTTCCTGGCTCCGGTCGGGGTGATCGGCCTGTGCGCGCAGGACGGGCACGGCGATCTCGCGACCGCGCGAGCCAGCGCGCGAACGGGCGTGCCGATGGTCGCTTCGACGCTGAGCGTCGACCCGATCGAGACGCTCGTGCCGGAACTGGGCGACACTCCGGGCTTCTTCCAGCTCTACACGCCGACCGATCGCGACCTCGCCGCCTCGCTCGTGCAACGGGCCGAGGCGGCGGGTTTCCGCGGCATCGTCGTCACACTCGACACCTGGGTGACCGGATGGCGTCCGCGCGACCTGTCGACGGCGAACTTCCCGCAGCTGCGCGGGCATTGCCTGGCCAACTACTTCACCGACCCGGTGTTCCGGAAACGGCTCGGCAAGGCCCCGGAGGACGACCCGGCCGCCGCCGTCGGGCTGTGGGCACAGCTTTTCGGCAATCCGCTCACCTGGGAGGACCTGCCCTGGCTGCGGTCGCTGACGAAGCTTCCGTTGCTGGTGAAAGGCATCCAGCATCCCGACGACGCCCGCCGCGCCATCGACGGCGGGGTCGACGGGATCTACTGCTCGAACCACGGCGGACGGCAGGCCAACGGCGGTCTCCCGGCGCTGGACTGCCTGGCCGAGGTGGTCGACGCCGCAGATGGCACGCCAGTCCTGTTCGACTCCGGCGTTCGCTCCGGAGCCGACGTGGTGAAGGCGCTGGCCTTGGGCGCGACCGCGGTAGGCGTCGGCCGCCCTTATGCCTGGGGCTTGTCGTTGGCTGGTGAGGACGGCGTTGTCCATGTGCTGCGTACCTTGCTCGCTGAAGCTGACTTGATCATGGCTGTCGACGGCTATCCGACCCTTAAGGACCTCACCCGCGAGGCGCTGCGGCGGGTCGGCCAGGCCTGAAACAGCGCCTGGCCGACTGCCCGCGTCACGAGGGAAGGAAGTACCCCTCGTGCTCGTCCCACGGGATCTCGAAATCGTCCAGTTGCACCCGCCACTCCGCGTCCGGAATCGCGCGGCGCAGTTCGGTCACCGAGCCCAGCACCTGTCCGAGCACCGGCATTACCCGGTCGAGATCGAACGGCATTTTGGTGGACCCGGCCACGATCGCGTCCGGCTCACTGCCGCCTTCCTCGTACAGGAAGAGGGATTCCTCGTCCTGGTAAGGGAAAGCCGACTGGTGGGCGGTGACGATGCGCTCGATCGCGGTGGTCTCGGCCGGCGTGAGCGCGGTCGCCCGGCTCGCGTCGTAGTAGAGGGAAGTGCTCATGACTGGAACCGTAGCGGCAGGGTCCGACAAAAACGGGCAATGTCGACAAACCGTCAGGCAAACAGCTCGCTGAGCAGCTCCGGGTCGAGCACGATCGGAGCGGGCCGGTACGCCGGCGGCTGCTCGCCCATCAGCTCGCGCACCAGGAAATCCCAGCCGCGGGCGCGAACATAGGACAGGCAGTCGATGAACACGTGCTCGGCGCCGGGCACGATGAGCAGCTCGAAGTCCTTGTTCGCCGCGATCAGCCGGTCCGCCAGCCGCAGCGTGTTGTCCGGATGCACCCGGTCGTCCATCTCGCCGTGCACGAGCAACAGCTTGCCCGCCAGCCGATCCGCGATCTCCACATTGGACGACGCCGCCCACGCCCGCGGGTTGTCCGCGCCGTCGTAGGCCTCCACGAAGTCCAGGCTGAAGTGCTGCGCGTCGTGCGAACCGGACAACGCGACGCCGACCCGGTAGACTTCGGGGTAGTCCAGCATCGCCCGCACAGTCGCGAATCCGCCGCCGGAATGCCCGAACGCGCCCACCCGGTCGAGATCCATCCACGGCCGTGTCTCGGCGAGCTGCCGCATGGCCGCGAGGTGGTCGTCGAGGCTGCCCGCGTCGGCGAGCTTGCCGTAAGACGCGTCGTGGAACGCCTTGCTCCGGCCCGGCGTACCGCGTCCGTCCACCGCGAGCACCACAAAGCCCAGTGCGGCAAGGGGTTCCGCGTCCAGGCCCATGCCGCCCGGGTCGAACGACGGCGAGGTCCGGGTGACCTGCGGGCCGGGATAGATGTTGTCCACGACCGGATACGTCTTCTCCGGATCGAAGCCGTGCGGCCGGTAGAGCACGCCGTAGATGTCGGTGACCCCGTCTGCCGCCTTGACACAGAACGGTTCCGGCGGCGTCCAACCGGTCGCGGCGAGCTTCGTGATGTCCGCCCGCTCCAGCTCGACCAGCACGCGACCAGACCAGTCGCGGACCGTCGTCACCGGCGGAGTGTCCACAGTGGACGCCGAGTCGACGAAGTACGCCATGCTGTCCGGCATCGTGACGACGTGGTCCAGGCAATCGTCAGTCACCTTGGCGAATCCGCTGCCGTCCAAGCCGATCCGGCACACCGTCCGCCGGTACGGATCCTCCGCGACCAGCCCGGACGCGACGAAGTACACCGTCTCCGCTTCGACGCCCAGAATCTGCCGCACCGCCCATTCGCCGGACGTGACCTGGTTCAGCAGCTCGCCGGTGCGCAGGTCGTAGCGGTACAAGTGACCCCAGCCGTCGCGCTGCGAGTACCACAGCACCTCGCTCTCCAGCACGCGGACGATCGGCGGTTCGTACAGCCACTGGTTGGGCTCGACGCGGGTCGGCCCGGTTTCGCTGAGCACCGTGGTGACCTCGCCGGTCGACGGGTCCATCCGGTGCAGGGTGAGGGTGTGGCGATCGCGCGGCTGGGCGAGGAAATACACCGCCGAACCGTCCGCCGCCCACCACGCCCACTTGGCCATCACCGGCGACATCATCGGCGAGAGCAGCGGTTCGGTCTGCGCGCGGACCATAGTGCCGGTAGCGACGTCCAGCACCACCAGTTCGGCCAGCGCCATATGCTCGTCGCCGGTGTACGGGTAGCGCTGGGTGTGCAGCGCCGGCGCGCTGCCGTCGGCGGGCCGGGATTCAAGCAGATGCGTCTCGCGGACCTCGCGCTCGTCCGTCCGGTGGGTCAGCACCTTGGTCGAATCCGGCGACCACGCGACCGCGGGCGGAAGGTGCGGCAACCCGAACTTGCGCAGCAGGGTGCCGTTGCCGAGGCTTTCCGGGCTGGTCCCGTATTGGTAGCCGGGCGCGCCGTCACTGGTCAGCGGCCATTCGCGGGTGCCGGACACGGCCCAGAGATCAGCGCCGCGCTGGGACACTGCGACCTTGCCGTCCGGCGAGGGCACGTCCAGCGGGGCGCCCGGGGGCGTCGCGGCGGGCAGCTTCGTCGGGTCGAAGTCCGGGGTGCGGGTGCCCGCGGCCGGGTCGACGAGGAAGAACTGCTTGCTGTCTCCGTGGTTCACGGCGTACCAGAACCGCGTGCCGCCGTCGATCCACTGTGGACGGACGCGGTCGCCGACGACCAGCTCGCCGGGGCGGGCGGGGCGGCGCAGGAGCAGTTCGGCGGTGCGGTAGTTCTCGGTGGCGGTCACGCTCGGGTTCCTTCCCCCAGTTGTTTCTGACTTGCGAAACGCTACGTTGCGTTTCAGGAATTTGTCAGCCTGGTTGCTGCGTTTCGAGCGCGTATATGCAGGTAAATTGCGGTGTATCGTTGCAACGAGCGCTAAGGTCAACGCAATGAGACTGTTGCAATGAAGGTAAGATCAACGCTATCGTCGGCCAGGAACGAAGGAGGTCGCGATGCCCGGCGGCAGACTCACCCGGCAGGAACGGCACCAGATCGCGCTCGGGCTCGCCGACGGTCTCGCGTACGCGGAGATCGCGCGCGGGCTCGACCGGCCCACCTCGACGGTCACCCGCGAGGTGCTGCGCAACGGCGGCCCGGCTGGCTACCGCGCCGACCTCGCCCAGCACGCCACTGAACATCGCGCCCACCGGAGCAGGCAGTCGACTGCCCGCCGCGCTCGCCCGGCCCCGGAGGAGGGCGGACGCGACGCCGAGAAGGTGCGCGAGTACGAGGAGTCGTTCGCCACCGTCTTCACCGACGCCGGGCTGCCGAAGATGACCGCGCGGCTGCTGGTCGCGCTCTACACCACCGATTCCGGCGGCCTCACCGCCGCCGAGCTCGTCCGGCGGCTGCAGGTCAGCCCCGCGTCGGTGTCGAAGGCGATCGCGTTCCTCGAACACCAGGGCTTAGTCCGCCGGGAACGCGACGAGGGCCGCCGCGAACGCTACCTGGTCGACGACGACGTCTTCTACGAATCGATCATGACCACTGTCCGCGCCAACCTCCGCCTCGCCGAAACCGCGCGGCGCGGCGTCGAGGTGCTGGGTCCGGACACGCAGGCGGCCGTCCGGCTGGAGGGCATCGCGCGCTTTGTCGACGTCGTCGCGGACAGCATCCGCCGTTCTGCCGAGGAAGCGCGCGACATCCTGCACGCCTACCGCGAAGAACATTCGCAACCGTTCAGCTGATCGCCAGAGCCGAAGTTACAATGGCCGCCGTATGTGGTTGCAGGAAAAAGCTGGGCGGCTCTCAGTCTCGTTGCTCGTCGTCAGCCTGACAGCGATCGCCGTGGGCGCAGCCGCCGCCCTCAGCCGCTTCAATCCGGTTGACCTGCAGGTCTATCGCTTCGGCGCGGACGCCGTCCTTCACGGTGGCGACCTTTACGGCGCTCTCCCCACCACCACGGCGGGGTCCATGCTGCCCTTCATTTACCCGCCGTTCGCCGCGATTCTCTTCTCCGCCTTGGCACTTCCGCCGCTGTCCGTCGCGTCCTTTGTGCTCGATTTCATCTCGGTCGTGTCGCTCTGGGCCGCGCTGTACGCCGTGGTCCGCCGCCTGCGGCAGAGCTGGAACCGCCGTACCGCCGCGGTTACCGCGTCCGCGCTGGCCGGTGCCGCGCTCGCCTTCGAACCGGTGCGCTCGACGCTCTCTTTTGGACAGATCAACCTCGTCCTGATGGCACTGGTCGTGGTCGATTGCCTTGCGCCCAACCAACGCTGGCCACGCGGCGTGCTGGTCGGGATCGCCGCCGCGATCAAGGTCACGCCCGCGGGCTTCCTGCTGTTCTTCTTGCTCACCAAGGATTTCCGCGCCGCCCGAAACGCCCTTTTCACCGGTGCCGCGGCCACGCTGGCCGGTTTCCTGGTCGCGCCGCGCGCGTCCGCCGAGTACTTCTTCGGCGGCGGCCTCACCAACGCCGACGGATTCAGCGGTTCTCCCTACGCGACCAACCAGACCATCGAAGGCGCCCTCAACCGGCTCGCCCTGCTGCCGCGCACGCACGACCTGCTGTGGCTGAGCCTTTCCGCGTTCGTTTTGATCGCCGCTGTGCTCGTCATGCGGCGCGTCGACGGACCGCTCGCCTTCGTCGTCAACGCGACAGCCGTGCTCGTCCTGTCGCCGATTTCCTGGTCGCACCACTGGGTATGGATCGTGCCCGCCGCGCTCATTCTCGCCGCGCGGGTCCGCACGCCCGGCACCGTCGCGATGCTGGTCGCGGGGGTCGCGGTCTTCATCGCCGCGCCGCACACTTTCGTGCCGTCGAGCGGAATGCAAGAACTCGCGTGGGCCCCGTGGCAGCACCTGGTCGGCGACTCCTACCTCATTCTCGGGCTGGGTTTCCTTGCCGGGCAACTATTCTCGCTGCAACTCGCCCGGGTTCCCGCCCTGGAACGCGCCCGTTAGGCGGAGCCGGGCCACACCAGCGTCACCAAATCCCGGCCGGAAGAACCGAGGTCTGGTGGCATTTCCGGGTCTACGCCCAGTTCCAGCAACGCCCGCTCCACCTCCCCGGCCGCGTCGCGGGGCAAGCACAACCGCCGCCGAGTCACGTCCACCATGGTCGAGAACTCCGCGTACTCCGGCTCCGGCGGCCGTTGCCACACCACGACTTCCGGTTCGATCCCCACTTCCGCGAGCGCCGCGAGACAGTCCTCGACGGTCGGTCCTGTCGGCCTTTCGATGCCGTGAACCCGTTGCCACAACGGGTTAAGCTCGGTCAGTGGATGCCGCGCGGCCGTCTCGACCACCACCCGCCGCCGCGCCGCCGCAGTGAGCGCCGTGGCGAACGGAGCGAGGTCGGGAACGTTGTAAACCACGTTCCCGCACACCACGACATCCGCCACACCAGCTTCCGCGGCCGGCTCGGGCCACCTTCCGGACAGCAGCCGGTGCTCCACGCCTGCCGCCCGCTCGGCGAACGCGGCCAGCAACTCGTCGTCGGTGTCCACCGCCGTCACCGCGGTGACGTTCGACCGGCCGACCAGGGACAGACTCGCCGCCCCGGCCGCCGCGCCGACGTCGAGCACCGTGCCCGGCTCCTGCAACGCCTCGGCGGCCAACCGGTGCGTCGCCCCGATCGGCTCGGCGATCTGCTGATCGGCCCGCCGCAGGAACACCTCGCGGGGAAGGACCCACGGCGATTCCGGAGGGTGCACGGCGTCCGGAATCGCCCAAGCGGCAAGGAGATCCCGCCAGTTCGAGAGAGCGGTCATCGAGCCCGGATCAGATCAGCCGCCTTCTCCGCCACCATGATCGTCGGCGCGTTGGTGTTCCCGCGCGGCACCACCGGCATCACCGAAGCGTCCACCACCCGCAGCCCCGAAACCCCGCGCACCTTCAGTTCCGGATCCACCACCGAGTGCTCGCCGCTGCCCATCGCGCAAGTGCCGACCGGGTGGTACAGCGTCTGCGTGTTCTCCCGGACGTGCTCGGTCAGCGCCTCGTCCGACAGCTCGTGCGTCGCCGGAAGGAACGGCCGGTCCAGGAATTTCGCCAGCGGCCCCGACCGGCCGATCTCGATCAGCGACCGCAGCGCCGACTTGATCGACTCCAGGTCGATCGACTCCGCGTAGTAGGCCGGGTCGATTTCCGGCTTCCACAACGGATTCGCCGACTTCAGCCGGAGCCTGCCGCGGCTCGCGACGTCGACCAGCGTGGCCGCCGACGTGAAACCAGGGCAGGTCGGTTCGCGCATTCCGTTGTCGTAGAACAACGTCGGGGCCACGTGGATCTGCATGTCCGGCGCGTCGAGCCCGTCGCGGGTCGAGTAGAACGCGCCCGCCTCGCCGATGTTCGACGCGAGCGGCCCGCGTTTGGTCAGCTGGTAGCGCACCAGCCCGGCGGGCGTCGCGGAGTCCGCGATGTCGGTGGTGCCCTTCGTCGACCAGATCACGCCGACCGCCGGGTGATCGTGCAGGTTGTCGCCGACGCCGGGCAGCGCGGCGACCACGTCGATGCCCAGTTCGCGCAGATGTTCGGCCGGCCCGACCCCGGACAGCATCAGCAGCTGCGGCGAGTTGATCGCGCCGCCGGACAGCAGCACCTCGGCGTCTGCCCGGACTGTCGTCGGCACGCCCTTGTCCGAATAGGACACGCCAACCGCGCGGGTGCCCTCGAAGACCACGTTCGTGACCTGCGCGTTTGTTCGCACGGTGAGATTCGGCCGCGACAAAGCGGGCCGCAGGTAAGCGTCCGCGGTGGACCAGCGACGGCCGCGTTTGCAGGTGACCTGGTAGAGCCCGGCCCCCTCCTGCGATTCGCCGTTGAAGTCGTCGGTGTGCTTGAGCCCCCACGAAACGGCGCTGTCCACCCACGCGTGCGACAGCTCGTGGGTGAACCGCCGGTCCTCGACATGCAGCGGGCCGTCCGTGCCGTGCAGCGGACCGCCGAGGCGCTGGTTGCCCTCGGCGCGCTTGAAGTACGGCAGCACGTCGTCCCAGCCCCAGCCGGTGGCTCCGTGCGCATCGCGCCAGCCGTCATAGTCGGCGCGGTTGCCGCGGATGTAGATCATCGCGTTGATCGACGAGCACCCGCCGAGCAGCCTGCCACGCGGCCAGTACGCCGTCTTGCCGGTGTGCTTCTGCTCGACGGTCTCGTAGTTCCAGTCCCACTTCGTCTTGAACAGCGACGCGAACGCCGCCGGGATCCGGACCTCGTCCGCGGTGTCCTCTCCGCCCGCCTCGAGCAGGAGCACCCGCGCGGACGGGTCCTCGCTCAGCCGGTTCGCCAGCACGCAGCCCGCGCTGCCCGCGCCGACGATCACGTAGTCGAAGGAGTCCTGCTCTGGCACGCTGCCTCCCGGTGGTGTTGACACCCTGTCAACGACACATCATGGCGCAGGTCACGCTACGCGCAAGTCTCCGGAAAACCGATCAGTCAGAAGTGGCATCGAACGAGGTGACGCACGCGCCGTCGACCGCGTGGTCGTCGGTCTCCACCCGGCCGACGCCGGTGGTGCCGTCGACCTTGGTGTCGAGGTGCACGATGGTCCGCCCCGCGGTCCGCAGCACGTCCGTCTTGCGCACGGTCAGCTTCGTTTCGCCGTAGATCCACTGCTGGGTGCCGTTGCGAGTGGTGTCCGGCGCGTCGCGGCACATGACCGACAGCGCCGCCGGGATGTCGCGCGCGTTGACCGCGTCGATGAACTTCGTCGCGGCATCCGTGCCGTCCTTCACGGACGGTCGCGGCTTCGGGTCGGTCGACAGGCTGGCCAGCGGGGCCGGTTCGCCGCCGGACTTGGCGTCGCGCACGCACCAGCCGTCGCCGTCCGGGATGAGCGCGATGCCGTAGACGATCTCGCCCGCGGTGATCGTGGCCGCGCGCTCCTGCTGGCCGGTCGGATGCACCGGATTGCTGATCTTCGCCTCGCTCTTCGCGCTCCGGAAGAAGTCGTCGGCGGTGTAGGACCGCTTCGACCGGATCTTGCACCACAGCTGATCCAGCCCGGTCTGCTCGGTGATCGAGTTCGCGACCGACTGGGCCGCTTGCTCCGGCGTCCCCCGCGACGTCGTGTCCAGCTTCTCCTTGAAGAACCCCGGCGTGACCCAGCCGGTGAAGGCGACCGCGCCGCCGAGCACCACGACCGCCGCGCCGAGCGAGATCCACAGCCCGGCCTTCGACTTCTTCGGCGGCTGCGGCTGCTGGCCGAAAGGCGGCCCGAACTGCGGCTGACCCTGCGGCGGGTACGGCTGCTGGAACTGGCCCTGCCGCGGCCCGCGCGGCGGATAAGGACCCTGCTGCGGGTACGGGCCTTGCGGCGGGTGGTTCATGTCTCCCCCTCGATACCGGTCTGTCTGCCGGTCAGGCTAGTGAAGTACGCTTCAACCGCACCCACGACCTGCAGAAATAAGGAGCAGCCAGCCGTGGCTCGAGTCGTTGTCGACGTCATGCCCAAACCCGAGATCCTCGACCCGCAGGGCCAGGCGGTGGCGCGCGCGCTGCCGCGGCTGGGTTTCTCCGGGGTCGCCGACGTGCGCCAGGGGCGGCACTTCGAACTCGAGGTCGACGACGACGTCGATGACGAGACGCTGGCCAAGATGGCCGAGGGCTTCCTCGCCAACCCGGTGATCGAGCAGTGGACGATCCGGCGGGTCGAGGCGTGAGCGCCCGCATCGGCGTCATCACCTTCCCCGGCACGCTCGACGACGGCGACGCCGCCCGCGCGGTCCGCTACGCCGACGCCGAAGCCGTTTCGCTCTGGCACGCCGACGACGACCTGAAGGGCGTCGACGCGGTCGTCGTCCCGGGCGGCTTCTCCTACGGCGACTACCTGCGCGCCGGCGTGATCGCCCGCTACGCGCCGGTGATGACCTCGGTCATCGACGCCGCGCACAAGGGCATGCCCGTGCTCGGCATCTGCAACGGCTTCCAGATCCTGTGCGAGGCCGGCCTGCTGCCCGGCGCGATGATCCGCAACGTCGGCCTGCACTTCGTGTGCCGCGACCAGTGGCTGCGCGTGGACAACAACGCCACCGCGTGGACCTCGCGCTACGAGGCAGGCGCGGAAATCCTGATTCCGCTCAAGAACAACGACGGCTGCTACGTCGCCGAACAGTCCACTGTGGACATGCTGGAGGCGGAGGGCCGGGTGGCGTTCCGCTACGTCGGCGGCAACCCGAACGGCTCCCGCAACGACATCGCGGGCGTCACCAGCGAGAACGGCCGCGTGGTCGGTCTCATGCCGCACCCGGAGCACGCGATCGACGCGCTCACCGGCCCGTCCGACGACGGCCTCGGCATGTTCTACAGCGCGGTCGATGCGCTCGTGAAGGCCTAAGGCAAAGGTCCGTGAAGGACTCCTTGAGGGAATCTGATTCCCTCAAGGAGTCCTTCACGGCTTTTACTTGCTGTGGTCGCTGGAGAGCCAGCGTTCGGTGCGCACCCGCACCAGCACCGAGGTCTCCTTGAGCGAGCCCGCGACGAACTGCCGCGCGTCCGCCTCGGGCGCGTACCGCGAAGCGATAGCGAGCGCCTGCTCCTCGGTCGGCGCCGAGGACCGGTCCACGACCGGACCGGACACCGTGACGTACTTGTACGGCTGGGTTTCCTGCTGCACAGTGAGGCTCAGCTTGCCGGAAGCCTCGATCGCCCGGTCCTTCGCCGACCCGCGGTCCATCCAGATCAGCAATTCGCCGCCGGGCTCGTAGTCGTACCAAACCGGCACCGCGAGCGGGGCCGCGCCTTCCCGGCCGATCGACAGCACGCCCACTCGCTTCTCCGCGAGGAATTTCTCTCGTTCGTCCACCGTCATGACCGCCATCCGGCGTCACCCCCGTGTTGTCTGCCTCGGCTTCGCCGAGGCGTGCGGGATCGCCTTCAAGCCGGTGTCTGGGTGAGCGACGCACTCGGCCCGGGGGCCGAGCACGTCGCTCGCCCAGACACCGGCGCGATCCCGCCGGCATGGTTCCGTCTGGAGCCAACGCCGAATCCCCAGCAGGCATTCCGCTTAGCTCGCCGCCGCGGCCGTGTGGAGCCGGTGCGCGATCGCGATCACCGTGCGGCTTTCGAGCACGGTGCTCAGCCGAGCCGGAATATCAGTGCCGTGGACTGCCCGCTGTAGATCCCGCGGACTCCGAAAACGGCCCCGTCTGGCCAGCGGAGACCACGGCGATCACCTGCCCGCCCTCCACCCTGAGCGGTGCCGCGACGATGCCGCCGCCGGGTGCCGGGGCTTCCCAGCGTTTGGCACCGGTGCGGAGGTCGAACGCGGCGAGGCGGTTGGGCTTCTGCGGGCTTGTCAGCGCGATCATCGTGGTGCCTGTGACGAGTGCTCGCGAACGTCGATGTGACGTGCCGTTGGAGACCCCGCTCAGGCTGTAGCCGAATCCGTCGTCGCCGGAGTCCTTGGCGCTGCAGTGGGACAGCAGTACGAAGTCCGCCCTCCGCGGCATCCCGTCCGACGGGATGCAGTTCGAGTGCACCTTCTCGTCGGTCGGTGGCGTGACCTCGGACCAGCGGACGGTGCCGGTGGCCACGTCCAGCCCGAGCAGTTGTTGTTAGTGCACGACCACGACCGAACCGCCGACGATCTCCAGTACTGCGTGCTCGTCGAGTTTCGCCTCCGACGGGCTTCCCGACGAGGTGATGGGCATCGCCCCGCTGCCACAGCAGCTTTCCCGCGTTGACATCCAGCACGGCCGCGTTCGAGCAGAGATCCCCATAGCCGACGGCGCCGCGGCTTTCACCGCGCCGGATTTGTCGTCCGGGAATCGCGCTTCAGCTCGCCGCTTCAACCAGTCGCGAGTACGGACCGCCAGCCGCGATCAATTCCTGATGCGGCCCAAGCTCCGTGATCTGCCCGCCCTCGACCACCGCGACCCGGTCGGCCGCCGCGGCCGTGTGGAGCCGGTGCGCGATCGCGATCACCGTGCGGCCTTCGAGCACCGCGTTCAGCGACCGTTCCAGCTCCCGTGCCGAACCGGTGTCCAGCAGCGACGTCGCCTCGTCCAGCACCAGCGTGTGCGGGTCGGCCAGGACGACCCGGGCCAGCGCCAGCTGTTGCGCGAGACCGGCAGGCACCGCGTACGCACCCGAGCCGAGCTTGGTGTCCAAACCGTCCGGCAGCCCGGCCGCCCACTCCGCCGCACCGGCGGACGCGAGCGCGGCCGTCAGTTCCTCGTCGGTCCAATCCCCGCCGTCGCGCCGAGCCGGCAGCGCCAGATTTTCCCGCAGCGTCCCGGAAAACGTGTGGTGCTCCTGCGTCAGCAGCAGAACCTCGCCGCGCAGCACGTCGTCCGCGAGCGTCGACACCTCGGTGCCGCCGACCTGGATCGTCCCGGCCGTCGGAGCCGAGATTCCGGCCAGCAGCCTGCCCAGCGTCGACTTGCCCGCGCCCGACGGCCCGACGATCGCCAGCCGTTCGCCGCGGGGCACGCTCAGGCTGATGCCGTGCAGCACCTCGCGGTCCGCGGTGTAGCCGAACCGGACGTCGCGCACCTCGATGCCGCGCCCGCGCGGCACGTCGGTGACCTTCGCGGCCGTTTCAGGCGGCTGCACGCCGAGGATCCGGCGCGCCGCTGCGACCGCGACCTGCAGGTCTTCCAGCCAGAACAGCGCCTCGTTGAGCGGCGCGGTCATGGCCTGCGCGTAGGCCAGCATCGTGGTGATCGTGCCCAGCCCCGCCCAGCCCTGCTGATACGCGAGCAGGCCGAGCAGCAGCAGTGCCGCGATCGGCAGCACATAGCTGATCTCCAGCGACGGCAGCCAGCGCAGCTGATACGACCGCATCCGCCGCTCGCCGAGCACCGCCTGGTCGAGCGCGCGATGGCCGGTGCGCAGCCGCCGCTCGGTGAGGCTCAGCGCCTCCGCCGTCCGAGCGCCCTCCACCGTCTCGTGCGTGACCGACTGCAGGTCGCCCCACCGGTCGAGCATCCACGCGAACGCCTTCGGAATCACCCGCTGGTACCAGATGTTCACCGGGACCAACAGCGGAATGGCGACCAGCAGGGTGAGCGCGAGCAGCGGCGACGTCACGATCATCGCGATCGTCGTCAGCAGCACGGTGACGGTGGCGATCAGGATTTCCGGCGCGGCGAACCGCACCGCGTGGTCCAGCCTGCTGACGTCGCTGGTCGCGCGGCTCAGCAGGTCTCCGGTCCCGGCCGCCTCGACGGTGCCCAGCGGCAGGTCGAGCGCGTTCTTGACGAACCGTTCGCGATTCTCCGCCAGCACGCGTTCGCCGAAGACCCGCCCGCGCAGCCGGGCCGCCTTCTTCGCCCACGCCTGCAGCACGAGCACCACCACGAACGCCACCGCGAGCAGGTCGACCCGCAGCGTCGTGCCGTGGCCGACCACGCCGTCCACCAGCAGGCCGAGCAGCTGCGGCCCGGCCAGCCCGATCAGCGTGGCCAGGAAGAACAGGCCGAGCATCAGGGAGAACTCGCGCCGGTGCTGCGCGGCCGTGCGCCGGGCCCATTGCCGGACCTCGCGCCTCGACGCGAGCGGGAGCCGCGTCGTCATACCGTCACCGCCTTCGCGCTCACTATCTCGTCCGCCACGTTCCTCCACAGTGGACTCTGGCTGAACACCACCGTGGTCTTTCCGTTCCGCAATTCCTTGGCGCGCTGGGTGATCCGGGCCTCGGTGTGCGCGTCGACGGCCGAGGTCGGCTCGTCCAGCAGCAGCACGTCGGCGTCGGTGGCCAGCGCCCGGGCAAGGCTCAGCCGCTGCCGCTGACCGCCGGAAACCTCGCGGCCGCGTTCGCCGATCAGCTCGTCGACCCCGCGCGGCAGCGCTTCGACGATGTCTTCGGCGTCCGCCGCGTGCAGCGCCGCGAAGATGTCGACGTTTCCCTGCCGCGCGGGCTCCAGCTGTTCGCGCAGCACGCCGGAGAACCAGATGTCCTGGTTGTGCGCGTACACCACGCGGGTCCGCAGTTCGGCGAGCGCGACGCGGTCCGCCGGAACGCCGCCGACCAGCACCTTCTCGTCCTCGTCCGGATCCGCGAACCGGGCCATCCGCTCGGCGATCGGCTCCGCTTCGGCGCCGAGGTCGACCACCGTCAGCTTGCCCGGCTCGACGCGGATGCCGCTGGTCGTGTCCACCAGCTCCAGCGGCCCGTCCGGCAGCGGCCGCGGCGACTCCGGGTCGGCCAGCCTCGAGCGCAGCGACAGCAGCCCGCACACCTTGCGCGCCGCGACCAGGCCCGAGCTGAGCGCGCTGACCTGCTCGGTCGCCGTGCTCACCGGCACCACCAGGAACGCCGAAACACCGTAGAACGCCACCAGTTCGCCGACGCCGATCGTGCCGTCGAGGGCGAGCCGCGCTCCCAGCCAGGTGATCGCCACCGTGACCAGCCCCGGCAGCAGCACCTCCGCCGCGGCGAGCCACGATTCGCTGCGCCCGACCTCGACGCCGGACCGGCGCACCAGCTGGCTGGCGTCGTGGAACCGGCGCAGGAACCGCCGTTCGCCGCCGACGCCGCGCAGGATCCGCAGCCCGGACACGATGTCCGCGCCGAGCGCGTTCACGTCGCTCAGATTCTCCCGCTGCGCGGTTTTCCGCTTCTGCAGCGGCGCGAGCAGCGGGCCGATGCCGAGCACCGCGAGCGGGACGCCGACGAGCGCGACCGTGCCCAGCAGCGGCGACGTGCCGAGCATCGCGATCCCGATGACCACGAAGGCCACGATCGAACCGAACGAGCGGCCGAGCACCTCGAACGCGTTGCCGATCCAGTTCATGTCCGACGAGGTGACCGCGACGACGTTGCCGGTGCTGGCCGCCTCGCGCAGGGTCGCGCCGAGCCGGGTGGTGTGGTCGGTGACCAGGCGTTGCGTGGTGCCCGCGCCGTGGATCCACATGCCGTACGCGGCGAAGTGCAGCGCGGTGCCGAGCAGCGCCTGCAGCACGCCCAGCACGCCCGCGACCACTGCCCAGCGCCAGAGCGCGGAAGTGTCGCCGTCGGCGATCGCCCCGACGCCACGGCCGATCACCAGCGGCAGCAAGGCGCTCGGCAGCGACCAGCCGGCCCCGGCGACCGCCGCGCCGAGGACGAGCCACGGCCGCGCGCGCAGGACCGCCAGCAGGTACCGAGCCGCTGTCGGGCGTTCCGGCAGCCGGATGGCGGGAAAGGGGTACGTGGCGGAAAGCACGATCACTGACGCTAAGCCGCCGGGAGTGTCCAGCGCGACTGATTTATCCCCGGCCGAACGTTCCCGAGACCAGGCCGGGCGGCTGCGGGTGTGACCCGGCCGACACGTAGTCTTGAGGTTGTGGCGAACCCTGACACGGATACCGTGACCAGCACAGTTGACACCACCGCAGTGGCCGCGGCGACCCCGGAAACGAGCCAGCCGTACGTCGAACTCGGCCTCGCCGAAGACGAGTACGCGCGGATCCGGGAAATCCTCGGCCGCCGGCCCACCGACGCCGAGCTCGCGATGTACTCGGTGATGTGGAGCGAGCACTGCTCCTACAAGTCCTCGAAGAAGCATCTGCGCTACTTCGGCGAGACCGCCACCGACGAGATGAAGGCCAAGATGCTGGCCGGCATCGGCGAGAACGCGGGCGTCGTCGACATCGGCGACGGCTGGGCGGTCACCTTCAAGGTGGAAAGCCACAACCATCCGTCCTATGTGGAGCCGTACCAGGGCGCGGCCACCGGCGTCGGCGGCATCGTGCGCGACATCATGGCGATGGGCGCGCGGCCGCTCGCGGTCCAGGACGCGCTGCGCTTCGGCCCGGCCGACGCGCCGGATACCAAGCGCGTGCTGCCCGGCGTGGTCGCGGGTGTCGGCGGCTACGGCAACTGCCTCGGCCTGCCGAACATCGGCGGCGAGCTGGTCTTTGACCCCTCCTACGCGGGCAACCCGCTGGTCAACGCGCTGTGCGTCGGCGCGATGCGCACCGAGGACCTGCACCTGGCGTTCGCGTCCGGCTCCGGCAACAAGATCATCCTGTTCGGCGCGCGCACCGGCCTCGACGGCATCGGCGGCGTGTCCGTGCTCGCCAGCGACACCTTCTCCGGCGACGAATCCGCGGCGGGCCGGCGCAAGCTGCCCAGCGTGCAGGTCGGCGACCCGTTCACCGAGAAGGTGCTCATCGAGTGCTGTCTCGACCTGTTCCGCGAGAAGCTGGTCGTCGGCATCCAGGACCTCGGCGGCGCCGGACTGTCGTGCGCGACGTCCGAGCTGGCCGCGGCCGGTGACGGCGGCATGCACATCTACCTCGACCGGGTTCCGTTGCGCGCCACCGGAATGACGCCGGCCGAGGTGCTGTCCAGCGAGTCGCAGGAGCGCATGTGCGCGGTCGTCTCGCCGGAGAACGTCGAGGCGTTCATGGCGGTCTGCGCCAAGTGGGACGTCATCGCCACCGACATCGGCGAGGTCACCGACGGCGAGCACCTCGTCATCACCTGGAACGACGAGATCGTGGTCGACGTGCCCGCGCACACCGTCGCGCACCAAGGCCCGGTGTACGACCGTCCGATCGAGCGCCCCGCGTTCCAGGACGGCCTGATCGCCGACACCTCCGCGAACCTGCCGCGTCCGTCGACGCCTGAGGAGCTGCGCGCGGACTTCCTGAAGCTCATCGCGTCGCCGAACCAGGCGTCGAAGGAATGGGTGACCGCGCAGTACGACCGCTACGTGCGCGGCAATTCGGTGCTGTCCCAGCCGTCCGACTCGGGCATGATCCGGATCGACGAGGAGAGCAACCGCGGCGTCTCGGTGGCCACCGACTGCAACGCGAAGTTCGTCTACCTCGACCCGTACCGCGGCGCGCAGCTCGCGCTGGCCGAGGCGTACCGGAACGTCGCCACCGGCGGCGCGACCCCGGTCGCGGTGTCCGACTGCCTCAACTTCGGCGCCCCGACCGACCCCGGCGTGATGTGGCAGTTCGAGCAGGCCGTGCACGGTCTCGCCGACGCGTGCGTCGAGCTGGGAATCCCGGTCACCGGCGGCAACGTCAGCTTCTTCAACCAGACCGGCGACACGGCGATCCTGCCGACCCCGGTGATCGCGGTGCTCGGCGTGATCGACGACGTCACCCGCCGCATCCCGACCGGCATCGGCGCGGAAGCGGGCGAGACCCTGCTGCTGCTCGGCGACACCCACGACGAGCTGGACGGTTCGGCCTGGGCCCGCGAGCTGCACGGCCACCTCGGCGGCGTTCCGCCCCGCGTGGACCTGGCCCGCGAGAAGCTGCTCGCCGACGTCCTGGTGGCCGGTTCGCGCGACGGCATGATCTCCGCCGCGCACGACCTCGCCGACGGCGGTCTCGCTCAGGCCCTCACCGAGACTGTCCTCATTGGACAGTGCGGGGCCCGGGTGTTCCTCGACCGCGACCAGGACCCGTTCGTGCAGCTGTTCTCCGAGTCGTCCGGCCGCGTGCTGGTGGCGGTCCCGCGCACGGAGGAGCTGCGGTTCACCGAGATGTGCACCGCGCGCGGCCTGCCGTGGCGCAAGACCGGCGTCGTCGACCCGGATTCCGGCACGCTGGAGATCCAGGGCGTCACGGAGTTCAGCCTTGAGGAGCTGCGCGAGACCTGGGAGAAGACGCTTCCGGCGCTGTTTGACTGAGGGCCTCGTGAGTGCCTATGCCGGCTAGAACCGGCGTAGGCACTCACGACCGAAACGTCACCACTTCCGCCAGCGACGCCCGGGGGATCGCCGGCCGGGGCTCGTCCGGATCGGCATACCCGATCGACATGCCGCATCCGAGGACATAACCGGCGGGCGGCTCCGCGATTTCCGTGACGCTCCGGTGGTAGCGGCCCCACGCGATCTGCGCGCAGCTGTCGAGCCCCTCGGCACGCAGCAGCACCATCACGGTCTGCAGGAACATCCCCGCGTCCAGCCATTGCGGCGGAAGCATCTGCTCGTCCAGATAGCAGAACAGGCCGACCGGAGCACCGAAGAAGTCCCAATTCCGCACGCGGACCCGTTCCCGGCCCGCGTAGTCCCCGCGCGCGACACCGACCGCGCCGTAGCGCAGCGCACCCAGCTCCTCGATCCGCCGCGCGTATTGCTCAGGCAGCGCTTCCGGATAGGGCAGCACCTGGGGCGGATCACCGGTGTCGCCGTCGGAGATGCGCTGCCGGACCAGGTATTTCAGCTCGGCCAGCTTCGCTCCGGACAGGACATAAACCCGCCAAGGCTGCAGATTTCCCCCGGAGGGCGCGCGCAAAGCTGTGGTGAGGACTCGGGTCAGGACTTCGTCGGGCACCGGCTTGCCGAGAAAGCCGCGGACCGACCGCCGGGAGCGCACCGCTTCGTAGACGTCCACGGTTTTTTGATGCTACTCAGCTCGGCACCGCGACATATCCGCCATTCCGAGGTTCCAGCTTCCAGCCGTCCGGCAGCTGGAGTTCCGTCGAATCCGCGAAAGTCGCCCCGTCGAACAGGACTTCCTTCGCGAAAGTCGCACCCTTGAAGGTCGTCGGGCCCTTGAACGCGGTGTCGGAGAAATTGGTCCGCTCCGAGAACGCGGTGCCGGAGAACCAAGCCCGGTCGTGGAAAGTCGCGTTGCGGCAACGGAAAACCCCGATCAACCGACCGCGTCCGGTGCCCGCGGCGGTGAAGTAGGCCTGGCCGGTGAAGACACAGCCGCTGATGTTCGTACTGCTGTAGAGAGAAGCGTGCCGCAGCAGCAATCCGCCGATCTTGCGGCGGGAAAGGTCGAAATACTCCAGCACCGCGCCGGTCAGGTCGAGATCCGGCCCGGGTCCGTCCACATCGGACGGTGGCAGCAGATCCCGGACCAGCCGCTGCGCGGTAAGCCGCACCTGGAGCTCGCGTTCCTCTTCGGGTGTAACGTCCGCACCCTCATAGCGGCCATGAGTGAACGGCCGCCGCAGATAAGAACACAGCACGTCCAGCACGGTCTGCCGATACTCCGGCCGCGTCCGCGCCAGCCCGGCCAGCGCGTGCAACGCCCCCACGCGCACCTGATCGGCCTCGTGCCCCAGCAGTTCCACCGACTTCGCGAACCGCTCGTCGGAGATCCGCTCGCGGTCGACGTCGTGCCGCTGCTGCTCGATCGCCTGCCGCGCCTCCTCGACGCGGCGACGGCGGTCGTTGAGCCACAACGCGTACAGCGCCACGACCGCGCCACCGGCGAGACCGGCGGTCTTGAGAGCTTCGCTGCGGCTTGTCGCGGGGTCGGTGAGCAGCCAGCCACCGACCCCGCACAGCAGTGCCACGGACGCGATCAACGTCCACAGCAGCGGCGAGCGCACCGGGTCAGAACGCCAGGATCAGGTACAGCCCCACGCAGTAACCGCCGCCGCGGTTCATGATCACCATCGTGCCGCTGGCGTCCTTGCCCGACAGCGTGCCGGTGATCCGGGCGCTCGTCGTGGCGCTGCCCGCGGTGACCTTGCCCAGGGTGAGCTGCGGGTCGCCGCTGGTGGTCTCGTCGATGCTGCGCTTCGACATGCTCTCGGTGCCCTGGCAGGCCAGCGCGGTGGCACCGGCGGCGTCCTTGGCGTTGAGCTTGGCGAGGAAGTTGTCGATGACCTGCTTCGCCTCGCCCGACGCGCCGCTGGAGCCCGGGTCCTCGCTCGAATCCGTCGACGGCGAGGACGAGTCGCTCGGCAGCGGAGCCTCCGAGGACTGGGACGGAGCCGGGGCCGGCGGCTGCGCCTGCGAGCTGCCCTTGTCGTCCTTGCTCAGGAAGAACCCCGGCGCGACGAACCCGGTGATGCCCAGCGCGACCACCACGACGACCGCGACGGCGATGCCGATCCACAGCCCGGTCTTGTTGTTCTTCGGCGGCTCGCCGCCCGGCCCGCCCGGGTATTGCTGCTGGTCCCAGCCCTGCTGCGGGAACTGCTGGGTGCCCGGATACGGCTGCTGCTGGTACCCCGGGTACTGCTGCTGGGCGTTCGGGTCCCACCCCTGCTGCGGCTGCTGCTGGGCGTTCGGATCCCAGGCCGGCTGCTGCTGGTGCTGGGCATTCGGGTCCCAGCCCGGCTGCGGCTGAGCCTGGTTGGGGTCCCACCCCGGCTGCTGCGGCACCCCGCCCGAGCCGGGCTGCTGCCAGCCCTGGCCGTAGGGGTCCCCGCCCTGTCCGGGCTGCGGTGGGTAAGTCATGTCCGGTTCCGCCTTCCTGCTGCACCGACTCGCGCCGCGGTCTGACGCCCCGCCGGCTCAGGCGGTTCCGTCTCCGCCCCAGGTCTGCATTGTGCAAGGCGGGTAAAGCTCGCACAAAAGCGGCTCCCGGCCGCCCCGCCCGGCAGGAGGCGGGGAGAACCGGGAGCCGCGTCCGTGCGCGCCGCTGAGGTCAGCCGTTGGCGAGTGCCAGCAGCCGGTCGTAGGCGCCGTTGAACGTGTCCTGGTCCAGCGGGCTGGAGGTGTACTGCCACACGGTGTAGTAGCCCCAGTTGTACGGAAGCGTTCCGGCCGAGGACGCGTACCGCGCGATCCACAGCGGCGCGGTGCTGGAGAAATCGCCGCCGGCGCACTGGTTCCACCAGTTCGTCGACGTGTAGATCACCGGCCAGCGGCCCGTCCTGGCGTGGTAGGTGTCGTGAAAGTCCTTGATCCACGCGGTCATCGACGCCTTGCTCAGGCCGTAACAGGTCGCGCCGTACGGGTTGTACTCGATGTCGAGCACGCCGGGCAGCGTCTTGCCGTCGCGCGACCAGCCGCCGCCGTGCGAGACGAAGTAGTTCGCTTGCGTCGCGCCGCTGGAGGTGTTCGGGGTGGCGAAGTGGTAGGCGCCGCGGATGAACCCCTGGTTGTAGGAACCGTTGTACTGCTGGGCGAAGTACGGGTTCGTGTAAGTGGTGCTCTCAGTGGCCTTGGTCCACACGAACCGCTTGCCCTGGCCCCACCAGTTGCCCCAGTCGACATTGCCCTGGTAGCCGGACACGTCGATGCCGGCGACGGCGGCCGCTACCTGGTTCGGCAGCGCGGCCGCCGGTTGCGGTTGCTGCGCGGCGGTTTTCGTCTCGGGGGTGGACTGATCCCCCTCGACGCGCCGGATCTGCGAACCCATGGTGTGGTTGTTCGCCTGGATGTCGGCGTTGACGGCGTTGACCTCCCGCGCCGAAAGCGGGGAAGCGGCCGGGGCGGCCGTCGCCTCTGTCGAAGCGCCGAGCAGGAGCGCGACAACGGGGACGGTCAGAGCGGACAGCAGCGCGGTGCGCCGCCCTCTTCGGGAAGTGGACATCGTCGATCCCTTCACAGATACCCTCGCGGAGGGCGGCTATGTGCAGGTAGCCGCCACGGGGGAGATTCTTGAGGACGAATCGTCGTTTGTCATCAAGTTCCGTGAAGATGAATGGTCGAGTGGGTGATTTTCATCGGGCGGTGATGACTAATTCGTGACAACGTCACGAATGTTCACCCGAATGCCAGATTGCGCAGCGCTGTTTGGGTTCCGTTGAGCCAGTTCTGGTCCCCTGGCAGCGTGCCGCTGTTCGAGAACTGCCAGATGGCGTGCTGTCCCCAGCCCGCGGGGAGTTCGCCGATGAAGGAGTTGTAGCGCGCGATCCAGAGCGGATTCCCTCCGAAAGAAGGGTTGTTTCCGGTGCAGCGTTTCCACCAGCTTGTCGAGGTATAGATCGTCGGCAGCCGTCCGGTGCGGGCGCGATAGGTGTCGGAGAACGCGCGAACCCAGTCGGCCATCCCGTTCGCGTCCTTGCCGTAACACGTTTCGCCGTAGGGGTTGTATTCCATGTCGAGTGCGCCCGGAAGCGTCCTGCCGTCGGCCGACCAGCCGCCGCCGTGCGCGAGGAAGTAGTTGGCCTGCGCCGCGCCGTCGGACACGTCCGGGCGCGCGAAGTGGTAGGCGCCGCGCACGATCCCAACTTGGTAGGAACCGTTGTACTGCTGGGCAAACTGCCCGCTGACGAACCCGGTGCCCTCGGTCGCTTTCACATACACGAACTTCGCGCCCGCTCCGGCCGCGGCGGGCCAGTCGACCGGGCCTTGGTGTCCGCTGACGTCGTGCCCGAGGTACTGATCCGCCGTCGTATAGGAGATGTTCGGCGCTCCGAGCACGCCTTCGTGCTTCGCGATTTGCGAACCGGCGTAGTTGTCCGCGGCCCCGGCGTAGCTCGGCGCGGCCTCCGCCGTTTCGCACAGGGACGTGCCGGCGATCCCGGCGAAGAGAACCGCGCTCCAGCGCAGCAGCAGATGACGCTTCACCCAGGGCTCCTCACCGGACGCGTGTACTCCTACTGCGTCACGATGCCCGGATGCGCGGATTTCGGCGAATCATGATCACTCGGCAGAGTGGTCTGCCCAGGTCAGCGCCGTTCTTCGGCCAGTGCCTTCATCAGGTGCTCGGCCGGCACGACCGCGGTGATCAGGTCGTGCGGGTTGACCGCGAGCGGGTGCCCGGCGAGCAGCCCGACGATGTCGCGGCCGAGCACCGCGCGGGCGTGCGGCCATTCGCGCGGCACCAGCGACTTCGCCGTGTACGCCGGGACCATGACCCGGCCGTCGGCGTTGTGGAAGCCGATCACCGTGCGCTGCACCGGGGACAGGGCGTAGACGAGCAGCGTCGAATCGAGGATGACGCGCGGCAAGTCTTCGGCGGGCCGGTGTTCGGTGCGGACCATCTGCAGCAGCCGCTCGAGTTCGTTGCGCGGCTCGGGAAAACCGAGCGCCTTCGGCGAGGGCCGGTACCGGTCGTTGGGGTGGAAGTCCTCGACGACCTCTCCGGTTCCGTTCACCGGATACGCGCCGACGACCGCCCAGGACGGCACCGGACCGCGCGCGTCGAAGGCCTCGTCGATGACATACAGCCAGCTGTTCGGGTTGGTCCGCGCGTTGGCGCGCATCTCGGGAGTGATCTCGGGTTTTCCTTGCGGCCCGCGGCGCGGATACGCGTTCCGGCGCGCGCGTTTGCCCGCCGGGGTCCGGGAAACCATCCGATCTGCCTCGTCCCGCTGCGCCATCGCCGTCCCTCGGTGCCGGGTGCCTGAAACTCCGTCCGCGGCCACTCTACTGTTGTCGCATGGCCTCTTCGCGTTCGGTCGATCCCGCTCAGTTACGAGCGGCGGTGCTGGCCGTTTCGGACTGGTTGCGCGGCGACGGACCGGATCCGGCGCGCCCCGAACTGGCCGCTGCGGTGCGCGCGACACTGCGGACCCTCGCCCAGGACGCACCCGGCCACACCGTCGAGGTCCGGGTGCCGCCGTACGCCGCGGTGCAGTGCGTCGAGGGCCCGCGCCACACCCGGGGCACGCCGCCGAACGTGATCGAGACCGATCCGCGGACGTGGCTCGAACTGGCCACCGGTCTGCTGGACTGGGAGGACGCGCTCAGCGCCGCACGGGTATCCGCCTCGGGCAGCCGCGCGGACCTTTCGCACTGGCTTCCGGTCGTGCGGATCTGATTTTCCGCCGGAATTGTTCCCGCGGGTGTGTCTTCTGAGGCACACACTCCGTAGAATCCCCTGAACGCGGGCCTGTGCCACGCTGTCCGGGCAGTGCCTTGCGTGTACTTTGGGTAGTCGGATTTCGTACGAGCGGCAATGGAAGGGCCCTGGTCATGAACGCGGTAGGCGTGTCCGCCGGCGAGCAGAGCCTCGGCCCGACAGCGCGCCGGATGATCCTCGGCTCGCAGCTTCGCCGGTTGCGCGAGGAAGCCGGGATCACGCGTCAGCAGGCCGGTTACAACATCCGCGGTTCGGAATCCAAGATCTCCCGGCTGGAACTCGGCCGCGTCGGCTTCAAGGAACGCGACGTCGCCGACCTGCTCACCATGTACGGCGTCTCGGACGACGACGAGCGCAAAGCGTTCCTCGACATGGTCAAGCAGTCGAACGAAGCGGGCTGGTGGCGCAAGTTCGGGGAGACGGTGCCCGGATGGTTCACCGACCTCGTCGGTCTTGAGGAGGCGGCGTCCCGGATCCAGATCTGGGAGCCGCTGTTCGTGTCCGGTCTGCTGCAGATCGAGCCGTACGCGCGAGCGATCTTCAGCCACGGCCGCCCGGAGATGGCCGACGAACGCGTGGACCAGCTGGTGGCCCTGCGCATGCGGCGGCAGAAGATGCTGGCCCGCCCCGACGCGCCGCGCATCTGGGCGGTGCTCGACGAATCGGTGCTGTACCGGCCGATCGGCGGCCCCAAGGTGTTCCGCCAGCAGCTGGAATACCTGCTCGAGGTCACCACGCTGCCGCACGTGTCGGTGCAGATCCTGCCGTACTGCCGAAGCGGTCTGTCGGCCGAGCACGCGTTCTCGCTGCTGCGCTTCGCCGAGGCGGAGCTGCCGAACATCGTCTACGTCGAGTACCTGACCGGCGCGCACTACCTGGACAAGCGCGACGAGATCGAGAAGTACGGCCGAGCGCTGGACCTGCTGGCTGTCGACGCCGAGACTCCCGAGCGCAGCCGGGCCCGCATCGCCAAGCGCAAGGCCGAGATCTAAGCGCTGTCTCTCTTCACCGCACCGAGCGCTCGGCTCCGGTGAAATTCTCCCCATCAAGAATTCCGCCCCAGCCATCCGGGCGAGCGGTAGCCGTATAGAGAACGCCCGCCTCCATTCTCATCACCGAGCGTGCATAAGTCCGGAAGGCTGTTTCCACTGACCCGGTTCCCGGTCTTCTTCTCGCCCCTTCAGTCATCACGGTCAGTGTTCTTCATTCACCCGCTGCACCCAGCGGTAGCGAGTCACGAACGCGGTGCGTTATCAGGATGCCAATATCGTGACCCAAGGTAATATTTAGCCCGTTCGGGTAGTGCTCGAATCACCTGTCTGGGAACTTCTACTGAACCGTGTCGTCACGCAGTGAGAAATTTGCAGAAAATTCTGCACGTGCATTTACCGCTGCATGCGCGCGTGCTAGCGTCAAAGTCGCGGGCAGATGCACATGCAGATTCCTGAGCTTTTCATCGTCCTTCCCGGAAGGTGGCATCATGGCTGAGCGGTTCGAGAACGGTATTCCGGCCGACCGTCTGACCGGCGCCGAGTGGCGCAAGGCGAGCTACAGCGGCGCGGTAGGCAACTGTGTTGAAGTAGCCCCGCTGACCTCGGGCGAGATCGCGATGCGGAACTCGCGCTTCCCGGAGGGCCCCGCGCTCGTCTACACGCGCGCGGAGATGGCGGCCTTCCTCGCCGGCGCGAAGGACGGCGAATTCGACGATGTCCTCGGCTGAGAACAACGTCGTCGGACCCGCCTTCGACATCGAGCAAGGCCTGCAAAAACTGATCGACCGCGGCTACCGGTTCGTCCACCCGACGAACGGAAGCGGCGAAGTGCAGGCCGTCGTCGGAGTGCGAGTCCACGACAACGTGGTGGACGTCGTCCGGCTGAACGCGGAGGACGACGTCGAGGCCACGCGCATCCCTGGCAGCGAGCAGAACATCTTCGCCCCCGCGTCCACGCTGTGGCGCTCGCGCGGCGAAGCAAGCCAGGTACTGGGCGAAGTACTAGCCCTCCCCGAGCGCCAACCGGCCTCCGCCGCGGCCTCCACCGCGGGCTGCTGGGTCCCCGGCCGAGGCGGCCGCTCGAAGTGGCTAGCCGCTAGCTGATTCGCCCTCCTCTCCCCGCGCTTGTCCCCACCGGTGCCTCCCAGATTTCAGGCCCCGCACGAAGTGGCCCAATCCACTTCGTGCGGGGCCTGGCTCATTTCTGCCCCCTCGCCGCCGCCGCACGTGGCTCGGCCACTGCCGTGAGGGCCACCTTCACGGATTCTGAGTCCCTCAGGGTTCCCCTCACGACCCGCACCAGGCCGTGGGGGACCCCATCACGGACCTGGATTCCCTCAAGGGGCCCTTCACAGCCCGCCCGCTCACCGCCGCCGATGCGCCCCCAATGTGGCGTTGGGTGCATGCGGCGCACCCAACGTGGCGTTCGGTGCATCTGACGCACCCAACGCCACATTGGGGCCGCGAACCCCAACGCGCCCATGCACTCCAGCCGCGCGCCCTAAACCGCATCTCGCACCCCCGACTCGGCCATGCAGCCACTCCCGCCCCGCACCCCGATACGAAGCCACAATGCGGTCTGAGGGTGGTTGTCAAGGCATCTTTCCCGCCTTGACAACCACCCACAGACCGTCATCACAATCGGCTTCGGGGTGCCCACCCAGCCAAAGAACGGCAATGTCGCCGCCAGGCGACGAGCCGAATCCCGGAACGAGACCCCCGCTCCAAAACCAGATCACCGCTCCACACTCTCCTCCCCCGTAGTGGTCAGAACCACGCCGCAACCCCGATCCCCGACCGATCCACCCCTTACACTTGGACCTGGCCCGCCCGCGTCTTCCTGGGAGCTCCCCGGTGGTTTCCGACCCCTCCGCCAGTCCTGCTCGACCCGAAGATCAAGATCAACCCGATCCGGAACCCCGTGAGGAGTGCGGCGTCTTCGGCGTCTGGGCTCCCGGGGAAGAAGTCGCCAAGCTCACCTACTACGGCCTCTACGCCCTGCAGCACCGCGGGCAGGAGGCAGCGGGCATCTCCGTTTCGGACGGCTCGCAGATCGTCGTCTTCAAGGACCTCGGGCTCGTCAGCCAGGTCTTCGACGAGCAGGTCCTGCAGTCGCTGCAGGGCCACATCGCCGTCGGGCACTGCCGGTACTCCACGACCGGAGCCACGATCTGGGAGAACGCCCAGCCGATCTTCCGCACCACGGACACCGGCAGCGGCCTGTCCTTCGCGCACAACGGCAACCTGGTCAACACCGCCGAGCTGCGCGATCGCACTGTCGCCGCGGGGCTGAAGCCGCACGCCGGGCTCACCGGGTCTTCCAGCGACTCCGACCTGGTCTGCGGGCTGCTCGCCGCGAACGCCGCCGACAAAGGCATCGAGGCCGCCGCGCTCGAGCTGCTGCCCACCCTCAAGGGCGCGTTCTGCCTGGTCTTCGCCGACGAGAACACCCTGTACGCGGCCCGCGACCCGCACGGCGTGCACCCGCTGGTGCTCGGCCGGCTGGAGCGCGGCTGGGTCGTGGCGAGCGAGACCGCCGCGCTCGACATCTGCGGCGCGTCCTTCGTGCGCGAGGTCGAGCCGGGCGAGCTGATCGCCATCGACGCCGAGGGGCTGCGTTCGTCGCGGTTCGCGAACCCGGAGCCCAAGGGCTGCGTCTTCGAGTACGTCTACCTCGCGCGCCCGGACACGTCGATCGCCGGCCGCAGTGTGCACGCCACGCGCGTCGAGATCGGCCGCAAGCTGGCCGTCGAGCACCCGGTGGACGCCGACCTCGTGATGCCCGTGCCGGAGTCCGGCACCCCGGCCGCGATCGGGTACGCGCAGGGCTCGGGCCTTCCGTACGGGACCGGTCTGGTCAAGAACGCCTACGTCGGGCGCACCTTCATCCAGCCGTCGCAGACCATCCGGCAGCTCGGCATCCGGCTGAAGCTGAACCCGCTGCGCGACGTCATCCGCGGCAAGCGCCTGGTCGTGGTGGACGACTCGATCGTCCGCGGCAACACCCAGCGCGCGCTCGTGCGGATGCTGCGCGAGGCAGGCGCGCTCGAGGTGCACGTGCGGATCGCGTCGCCGCCGGTGCGGTGGCCGTGCTTCTACGGCATCGACTTCGCCTCGCGCGCCGAACTCGTCGCCAACGGCGTCGACCTCGACGGCATCCGCCGCTCGATCGGAGCCGATTCGCTCGGCTACATTTCGCTGGACGGCCTGGTCGCGGCGTCGGAGCAGCCGAAGTCGCGGCTGTGCACGGCCTGCTTCTCCGGCGAGTACCCGATCGCGCTGCCCGAAGACGCGCTCATCGGCAAGCACCTGCTCGAAAGCATGGACGCCGCAGGTGGCGCGGCCGCTCCCGTCAGTGCGGCCGGGTACGGTGCCGAAGACGCCGTCCGGCGTCCGTGAACCAAGCATGTCCAGTAGGGAGTCCGCTTCCGTGAGCGAGTCCACGAGCGCCACGTACGCAGCCGCCGGGGTCAGCATCGACGCCGGTGACCAGGCCGTCGAGCTGCTCAAGCCACACGCCGAGCGAGCCACGAGGCCCGAGGTGCGCGGCGGGGTCGGCGGTTTCGCCGGGCTCTTCTCCCTCAAGCTCGACAAGTGGAAAGAGCCGATCCTCGCGTCGTCGACGGACGGCGTCGGCACCAAGATCGCGGTCGCACAGGCGCTCGACAAGCACGACACGGTCGGCATCGACCTGGTCGCGATGGTGGTCGACGACCTCGTCGTCACCGGGGCCGAGCCGCTGTTCCTGCAGGACTACATCGCGGTCGGCAAGGTCGTGCCGGAGAAGATCGCGGCGCTGGTCGGCGGCATCGCCGAGGGCTGTGTCCAGGCTGGTTGCGCGCTGCTCGGCGGCGAGACGGCCGAGCACCCCGGCCTGATGGGCGAGCACGACTACGATCTGTCGGCCACCGGCGTCGGCGCGGTCGAGGCGTCCGCGCTGCTCTCGCCGGAGAAGGTACGCCCCGGTGACGTCGTGATCGCGATGGGCTCGTCCGGCCTGCACTCCAACGGCTACTCGCTGGCCCGGCACGTGCTGCTGGACATCGCGCGGATGCCGCTGGACGGGCACGTCGAGGAGTTCGGCCGCACCCTCGGCGAGGAACTGCTCGAGCCCACCAAGATCTACGCGAAGGACTGCCTCGCGCTGGTCGCCGAGACCGAGGTGCGCACGTTCGCGCACATCACCGGCGGCGGCCTGGAGGCCAACCTGGCGCGTGTGATGCCGCGCGGCCTGGTCGCCAAGCTCGAACGCGGCACGTGGACGCCGGCTCCGGTGTTCGCGCTGATCGGGCAGCGCGGCAAGGTCGAGCGCGCGGAGCTGGAGAAGACGTTCAACATGGGCGTCGGCATGGTCGCGATCGTGTCGGCCGAGGACGTCGACCGGGCGCTGGCGGTGCTCACCGCGCGGCACGTGCCCGCGTGGATCCTCGGCGACGTCCAGCCCGCCGAAGACCCGGACGGCCCGCGCGCGGTCCTGTCCGGCGACCACCCGCGGTTCTGAAAGCCGCTTGCCACGTCTTGAGACACTGAAGACATGGCGGAGGACGTACGCGTCGGCGCCCGGTTCGTGATCCCGGGCGCCGAACTGCGAGAGCGGTTCTCCCGGTCCTCGGGGCCGGGCGGACAGGGCGTGAACACGACGGACTCGCGCGTCGAGCTGTCGTTCGACGTCGCGAGCTCCGCCGCGATCCCGCCCGCGCTGAAGGAACGCATCACGGCCCGTTTGGGCACCCGTCTGGTCGATGGCGTGCTGACCATCGCGGCCAGCGAGTACCGCTCCCAGCTGATGAACCGCGACGCGGCCCGGGAGCGGTTGGCTGACGTGTTGACGAAGGCTTCCGCGCCGCCGCCTGCCAAACGGCGTCCGACCAAGCCTTCGCGAGGCTCGAAGGAACGCCGTCTGGCGGCGAAGAAGCGCCGCAGCGATGTGAAGCGTGGTCGCGGCGGCCGGTACGACGATTAGGTCAGCGACAGGTGCACGCACTCACCGGCGACTTGGTAGCCCGCGCGGCGTACACGGTCCCGATGCCGACATCGCCTGGTGTGAGGAAAGCAGTCCGTGCGCCGCGTTCGTGGGCGAGGCGCGTTAGGTACGCGGTGATTGCCGCCGCGATGCCTTTGCCGCGGTACTCAGCCGCCACCGCGATGCCGACGATTTCTGTTGCACCGGAGACGATGTCCAGCGCGATTCCGCCGCCCACAATGGTTTCGCCGTGTTCGGCCAGGACGGTCAGGTAGTTGCGGTTGCGTTCGACATCAGCATCCGACACCTCCGGAGACTCGCCGAAGGCGACATTCTGCACGGACCGCAGGCGGCGGAATTCGTTGTCGGACACCGGTTCCCGCAGCTGAATGCGCTCCGGTGCACCACAATCGACGCGGTCCTCGGCAGTGCAGGTCATCACCGGCACGCGTCGTTCCAGCGTGAAGCCTGCGGCGACAAGGGATTTCTCGACATCGGGAGCGGCGTCGGTGAAGAACTCCAGCCTCGGCAGGAGATTTCGTTGCTGGTAAGCGGAAATCAGCAGAGCGATCTCAGCGGGCGTGGGTGCGGCGCCGTCATCGGGGATGGCGTAGTTCTCCATCGGATGCGAGCTGTCCTGGGCGAAAGTCGCCAGGAACGGGCCGATGCGCTCGGTGTCGCGGCCGATCGGTGCGGTCGCGCGGACGTAGGCCTGAAGGGCGGACATCTCTGGTGGAAGCCTTTCGAGAAAGAAGGAATGCAGCACAAGAACCGGGCAGGGCGAACCCCACGACCGGCGCGCAGGCCGAACAGCTCAGGCCACGCGGCCGGAGTGGGCCGTGGCGGAGCACATAGGCATTCCTTCGTCCGAAACGAACTTCCCGTTCATCGTCTCAGGCCGGGCAAGCGAATAAACGGGCTCAGCGAAGAGCGGCGCGCGCCTGGTCCACGATCCGAGCCAGGTGCACGCCCCGCCGGACATCGCAGGAATGCGTGGTCGTTCCGCACGACACCATCGCGGCGAAATCGTCCAGCAGCGCGGTGTACGCGTCGTTCGCCGTGCCGGTGCGGCCGAGGGTGCGGAGGCCGTGTTCGCCGAAGACCGAGTACTCGACCACCGTCGGCTGCACCGGCAGGCGCAGGCTGAGCGTCGCGGTGCTCGTGATGCCGCCTTCGTGTTCGAGCAGCAGCTGCCACAAGTCCTCGGGACCACGATGCGCGGCGAGGACGTCGGTGATCGGGCCGAGGGCGGCGTCGAGCAGGTCGAACGCGTGCGGGCCGATGTCGGCGAGCGCGCCGGCAGCCGGATCCTGCCGCCAGGCCGAGGTCGCGTACTTCCCGGCGAGCAATGCGCCGGACAGCCACCGCACGCTGCCGCCTCGCCAACCGCCAGCAGCGGTGACGCCGTCCAGCCAATCGCGCGTCTGCTGGGCGAACCGCAGCGTCAGCATCACCAGCGACGCGACGCCAGCCGACGTCACGGCGTCGGCGAGACGCTGCGCCGAGGCGAGATCGGGGGCGATCGGCTTCTCGAGGATCAGGTGCTTGCCCGCCTCCGCGGCCCGGGTCGCCAGCTCGGCCTGCACGGTCGGCGGCACGGCGAACGCGAGCGCGTCGACCTGCTCGAACAGCTCGTCCAGATCGCTGGTCGGCACGGCGTCGTAGGCCTGCGCGAGCGCGGCGGCGGCCTCCGGCCGGCGGCTCCACACGGCACTGAGCACGGTCCCTGGATGATCCGCGAGCCCGGGAGCGTGCACCGTGGTGGCCCACGGTCCGGTTCCTACGAGGCCGACGCGCAGCTGGTCCTGTCCCACGCCCGGAAGTGTAGGTGTGGCCGCGGTCGCTTCCAGCGGGGCCTGCGGTGCGTTAACGTCGACAAGTTCTTCGCCACGAACGGGGGAAGCCGGTGAGAATCCGGCGCTGGCCCGCAACCGTGAGCGGCCCCCCGGAGGGACCGCGAGCCGGATCGCCCGTCGTGGTCCGATCGATGCGAGGTACATCTGACATGCGATTCGTGCACGCGCGGCACTGGGGGCGAGTCCTCGCCGGCTGCGCTCTTCTCGTCGCCACCGGCTTAGGCGGGGCGTCCTCCGCCTCCGCGACCACGCCCGGCAAGGGCGCCGACGGCTATTGCCAGGACGACAACGGCGTCACGGTGATCGTCGATTTCCAGGGGCTGGGCGGGGAAACCCTCATCCGGTGCGCGCCCGGAAAGCAGGAAAACGGCGTCACCGCCCTGCAGAACGCGGGTTTCGAACTCGCCGGCGCGGGCAAATACGGCCTGGCCGTGATGTGCAAGATCGAGGGCAAGCCCGCTGATCAAGCCTGCACCGGGATGCCGCCGGAGAAGGCGTCGTGGAGCTTCTGGACCGCCACCAACGGCGGAAAATGGGAGTCGGCGCAGGTCGGCGCGCAGAGCTGGAAGCCGCCGGCCGGGGCGTTCGAGGGCTGGTCCTTCGCGATCGGCAAGTCCTACACCGAGTATCCGCCGCCGCGCACCGAGCCGGTGCGCAAGGCCGCCGCGCCTGCCCAAGCCCCGGCGTCCACTTCGGACAGTGGATTCCCGTGGGGCCTGGTGATCGGCATCGTGGTCGTCGTGCTGCTCGCGGTGGCCGGGACGGTCGTCGCGGTGCGTCGCAGGCGTGCCGCGGAGTAGTCCGCGGGCGCTCCATCCCGGCGCGTGGTGGGTGTGGGCGCTCGCGCTCGCCGTCGCCGCGAGCCGGACCACGAACCCGGTTCTGCTCGCGCTCGTGATCGCGGTCGCCGGGTTCGTCGTGGTGCTCCGCCGCGGCGACGCGCCGTGGGCGCTGGCGTTCCGGATGTACGCCTGGATCGCCGGGGTGATCCTGGCGTCGCGCGTGCTGTTCCGGATCCTGATCGGCGGCGAGGACGGCGGCCACATCCTGTTCACGCTGCCGACCATCCCGCTGCCGAGCGTCGCCGCCGGCATTCAGCTCCTCGGCCCCACTTCGGCCGAGGAGCTGCTCGGCGGGCTGTACGACGGGCTCCGGCTGGCCACGATCGTGCTCTGCATCGGGGCCGCGAACGCGCTGGCGAACCCGAAACGCCTGCTCAAGGCCGTACCCGGCGCGCTGTATGAGGTTGGTACCGCGGTCACGGTCGCGTTGTCCGTCGCGCCGCAATTGGTCGAGAGCGTGCAACGGGTGCGCCGCGCGCGTCGGCTGCGTTCCGGCAAGACGCGCGGCCTTCGGTTCGTGAAGGGGATTTTCGTGCCCGTGCTCGCCGACGCCATGGACCGATCGCTGCAGCTCGCGTCGGCGATGGATTCCCGCGGCTACGGACGGCGCGCGTATCTCTCGCCACGCGTCCGGATCCTGATCGCGACCTGCGTGCTGGCCGGGCTGGTCGGCGTCGCGGTGGGGGTTTACGGCGTGCTCGACGGGTCCGCTTCGTGGCTCGGCGTGCCGATGCTCATCGCCGGTCTGGTGCTCGCCACCGCCGGATTCGTGCTGGGCGGACGGCAGATCCGGCGAACGACCTACCGGCCCGATCCGTGGCGGCTGCCGGAGACGCTGGTGGCGCTGTGCGGCGTCACGACCGCGGTGCTCGTGCTGATCGCCGACCCGGTGTCGCTCACCACCCCGGCCAGCCCGCTGACCTGGCCGGAGCTGCCGTTGCTGCCGACCGTCGCGGTGCTGATCAGCGCGGCGCCCGCTTGGTTCGCGCCGCGTCCGGCGCTGGTGTCGGAGGTCGCCCGATGATCGAGTTCTCGCACGTCAGCGTCACCTACGACGGGGCGGACCGGCCGGTGCTCCGCGACGTCGACCTCACGATCGAGGAGGGCGAGCTTTGCCTCGTCGCCGGGCGCACCGGTGTCGGTAAGTCGACATTTCTCGGCGCGATCAACGGTCTCGTCCCGCATTTCACCGGCGGCACGCTTGCTGGGCGCGTCGCGGTCGCCGGGCTCGACACCGCGACGCATCCGCCGCGCGAACTGGCGTCGGTGGTCGGCGTGGTCGGGCAGGATCCGCTGGCCGGATTCGTCACCGACACCGTCGAGGAAGAACTGGCTTACGCGATGGAGCAGCTCGCTGTCGCGCCGGACGTGATGCGCAAACGCGTCGAGGAAACCCTTGACCTGCTGGGCATCGCCGAACTCCGCGACCGTCCACTTCGGACGCTCTCCGGCGGGCAGCAGCAACGCGTCGCGATCGGCGCGGTGCTCACGGCGCATCCGAGCGTGCTGGTGCTGGACGAACCGACGTCGGCGCTCGACCCGACCGCGGCCGAGGAGGTGCTGGCCGCGATCACGCGGCTGGTGCACGACTTGGGCACGACGGTCGTCGTCGCCGAGCACCGGATGGAACGCGTCGCACAGTACGCCGACCGCCTGCTCTACCTGCCCGGCGACGGCACCGTGGTGTCCGGTCCGCCGGCGGAGGTTTTCGCCGAGACAGATGTCGCGCCGCCCATCGTGGAGCTGGGACGACTCGCGGGCTGGTCGCCGCTGCCCCTCTCGGTCCGCGACGCCCGACGGCTCGCCCGTCCGCTGCGGGAACGCTTGGCCGAGCGCCGCCCCAATGTGGCATTGGGTGCATGCGACGCACCCAATGTGGCGTTCGGTGCATCTGACGCACCCAATGCCACATTGGGGCGTTCTGGGGAGGCGGTGCTTAAGGCGAGGGGTGTGCGGGTTCGGTACGGCGGCGTGAACGCGGTGCGCGGCGTTGACCTGCGGCTGGATCGCGGCGAGGTCGTCGCGCTGATGGGCCGGAACGGCTCGGGCAAATCCTCGCTGCTGTGGGCGTTGCAGGGCAGCGGACCTCGTTCCGACGGCACGGTCGACGTCGAAGGCGCGGACCCGAAGACGCTCCGCTCTCGCGCTGCCCGCACCCGCGTCGGCCTGGTTCCGCAGACCCCGTCTGACCTGCTGTATCTCGACTCAGTCGGCGCGGAATGCCGACAGGCGGACGTCGAATCGCACGTCACGCCAGGCACCGCGCGGAAGCTGCTCGACCGCCTCGTGCCCGGCATCGAAGACGACACCAACCCGCGAGACCTGTCCGAAGGCCAGCGACTCGCCTTGGTCCTCGCGGTGCAACTCGCCGCCGCCCCGCCGGTCGTGCTGCTGGACGAGCCGACCCGCGGCCTCGACTACCCGGCGAAACGGCACTTCGCGACCATTCTCGCCGACCTGGCCGCCGAGGGACACGCGGTGCTGCTGGCCACCCACGATGTCGAGTTCGTCGCCTCCGCCGCGCACCGCGTCGTGGTCCTGGCCGAGGGCGAAGTGGTCGCCGACGGCCCGACCGCGGACGTCGTTGTGGCCTCGCCCGCCTTCGCACCGCAGGTGGCGAAGATCCTCGCGCCGGAACCGTGGCTGACCGTGGACGCGGTGGCGAAGGCGTTGGCGTGACCGATTTCCTAGGCCCAGCTGTCCGCATCCGGCACCGCACGGCGCTGGTGCTGACGGCCGCCGTCGTGGTCGGCCTGGCGATGTTCTGCTGGCCGCTGCTCGCCCGCAGCACCGTCGGGACCTCCGCACACGTGACCGACGCGCCGTTCGTTTTCCTCGTGACACTCCCGGTGCTGATCCTGATCGTGCTGGCCGAGCTGTCCAGCGGCGGACTCGACGCGAAGGCGCTCGCGCTGCTCGGCGTGCTGTCCGCGGTCAACGCCGCGTTGCGTCCGCTCGGCGCTGGCACCGGCGGGATCGAGCTGGTGTTCTTCCTGCTTGTGCTGGCCGGGCGGGTCTTCGGGCCGGGCTTCGGGTTCGTCCTCGGCTCGACGTCGCTGTTCGCGTCCGCGCTGCTCACCGGCGGGGTCGGGCCGTGGCTGCCGTTCCAGATGCTGGCGTCGTCGCTGGTCAGCCTTGGCGCCGGGCTGCTGCCGCGTCGGGTGAAGGGCCGGTGGGAGATCGCGATGCTGGCGGTCTACGGCGTGGTCGCCGCCTACTTCTACGGGCTCGCGATGAGCCTCTTCACCTGGCCGTTCCTGGCGAGCCACACCGCGCTGGACTTCGTCCCGGGCGGCCCGCTCGGCGAAAACCTGCACCGGTTCCTGGTCTTCACCGTGCTGACGTCCACTTTGGGCTGGGACACCGGCCGCGCGCTCACGAATCTGGCCGCGATCCTCGTGCTGGGCCCGGCGATCCTGACGGTGCTGCGCCGGGCCGCACGACGAGCCGCGTTCAGCTGAGCGACTGGCCGACCTTGTCCAGCACCTCGACGAACTGAGCCATGCCGGCCGCGTTCGGGAAGTGAGACGTGTCGATGTCGTGCACCTCGAACTGCGTGCCGGGCGTGCGCGCGTCGGCCTCGGCGATCATCCGGTCCTGCAGGGCGAGCGGCACCAAGCGGTCTTGGAGATGCCGGATGTAGAAGCGCGGGACGCGCCCCCACCGCTCCGGCGTGCCGCGCGAATCGGTCGAGCTGCGTCCGATGATGTCGTCCGGGGCCATCGCGTTGAGCAAGGCGTAGAACTCGCCGTCGGTGGCGTCCGCGCAAAGAGCCGCCTTCGCCTCCGCCGACGAAGACCGCCAGTTGAACCGCATCGCACCGATCACCGCCGGATCGGCCGCGATGAACCCGAGCATCGCCCCGACCTGCGACGACGCGGCCTCAGGAGTGGCGAGATATTCCTCCGGCGTCGGCAGATCGACACAGCAGAACGCGGCGTCGTAGACGAGCGCCGACACCAGATCCGGGACCTCTTCGGCGACAAGCGTGACCAGCGCGCCGCCGATGCTCGACCCGACCAGCACGACCGGACCCAGCGTGGCGGCGCGGCGGACGACGTCCACAGTGGTCGCGACCTGGTCGGCCACGGTCAGGCCGACCAGCGCCGACGGTTCCGTGGCGAACGCGCCGAGATCCTGCGGAGCCTGGTACGACAGCCGAAACTGCTGCTCCGGCTGCGGCACCCCCACCCCGCGATACCCGCGCAGCACGAGTTCAGGCGGGGAGGCGGACACGCCGTTGGCGCCGGCGGCGAAGACGAACGTCGAAGTCATGCCGCACAGTCAAGCGACCCGCCCGGCCCAGCACAGCGGGGAAAAGTGGATCAGGCCCGCAACTAAAGTCAGGAGTAGGAGTAGAACCCGCGGCCGGTCTTCTTGCCGAGCAGCCCGGCGTCGACCATGCGCAGCAGCAGCGGCGGCGACGAGTACAGCGGCTCTTTGAACTCCGCGTACATCGAGTCCGCGATCGCCTTGATGGTGTCGAGGCCGATCAGGTCGGACAGCCGCAGCGGACCCATCGGATGCGCCGTGCCCAGCTCCATGCCGCGGTCGATGTCCTCGGCCGAGGCGAAGCCCGATTCGATCATCCGGATCGCCGACAGCAGATACGGCACCAGCAGCGAGTTCACGATGAACCCGGCCCGGTCCTGCGACCGGATCACCGTCTTGCCCAGCGCGCCGGTGGCGTGCTCCTCGGCCCGGCGGGCGGTCTCCTCGCTGGTCAGCAGCGACGGGACCAGCTCGACCAGCGGCAGCACCGGCACCGGGTTGAAGAAGTGGATGCCGACGACCTGCTGCGGACGGCCGGTGGCCATGCCGAGCTTCATGATCGGGATCGACGAGGTGTTGGACGCGAACACCGCGTCCTCCCGCTCGACGATCTTGTCCAGCTGCCGGAACACGTCGACCTTGGCCTGCTCCTGTTCCAGGATGGCCTCGACGACGAGATCGCGGTCGGCGAACTCGGCGATGTCCGTGGTGAAGCGAAGCCGCCCGAGCGCCGCCTCGGCGTCCTCGGCGGCCAGCTTGCCGTTGCGGACGCCGCGTTGCAGCGACTTCTCGATGCGCGCCTTGCCCGCGTCGAGGGCGGGCTGGTTCACCTCGGTGACCAGCACGTCCAACCCGGACCTGGCGTGCACCTCGGCGATGCCGGAGCCCATCAGCCCTGCTCCGACCACACCTACTCGTGCGATGTCGCTCACCCGTCCAACTCCTTCGTCACCTCGCCGACAGCAAGAAAACGGGCAGCACACAACGCACGAGGGCGTCTCGGACCTCAGTCCGATTCCGCCCTCGCGTGTCGTGTGCCTGCGTCAACGGCGGTACTCGTCGTACCCGTCGTCGTACGGGTCCTCGTACCGCTTGTCGTCCTCGTGGTTGTCCGAGGAACTACTCGACAGCTCGCGCTGCAAAGCATCGAAATCGGTGTCGTGGGAGCTGTACTTGAGCTCGCGCGCCACCTTCGTCTGCTTGGCCTTAGCCCGGCCGCGCCCCATGGCTCGACCCCCTCGCACAGGGGCGGGGCGGCCGGGGGAATCGGCGGCCCCGCATCGTCTCGACAGTTCTTTCCTGCTGACACCGTACCGTGTCCCGGGGGTTGGATGCGACGTGGCACGGTGTGCTCGTCGCGACAGTGTCCGCCGGACGCCGGTTACCGGCACGTCGATGCCGATCGGCCCTGGTCGGCGTGCCACGATGCTCGGGTGCTCCGACCCTTCGTGGCCTATCTGCGGGTGTACGAACCTCTGCGCGCGCTGGGCGATCCCCCCGCGCAACAGCTGGTCGAGGCCGTTTCCGCGGGCGGGCTCAGCCGGGTCGGGATCGGCGAACGCGAACAGTGGATGTGGCTCAAGTCACAGGCGGCCGCGCCGGTGCGTTTGCTGCCCGCGCAGCTGCGCGACGGACGCCCCTCGCCGAGTCTCGTCAACGACGTGCTCGTGCTGGATCCGGCCGACGTCCCCGCCGGCCACTCGGCCGAAGGCCCGTTCGCGTGCCCGCTCGAAGTGCGCGCCCGCTCGGCCGCCGCGTTGAGCACCTTCCTCGCCGACGCCGAGCCGGCGTTGCGGATCGCGGTCCTCGACTCCGGCGGCGTCACCGCGGATCGCGCCCGCGCCCAGACCAAGGCCGCGATGACCGACCTCACCGCCACCGCCGCGCACACCCTCACCACCACCTGGACCGTCCCGCTGCCGTGGTTTTCACTGGTCGACCCGGACGAGCGCAAGCTCGTGCTCGGCAGCGGCCCGGGCGACCCGACGCGGGAGGCGTCCTGGCGCACCCCGATGTCCGAGGCGCTGCGGCGGGCGTCCGAGGCGGGCGAGCTGATCGAGACGACCTTCGGCGACTCCGGTCCCGGCCGGGTGCTCTCGCAGACCCGCCAGTGGCTGGAGAGCTTCGACGCGGACTCGGTCGTCGAGCTGGATTACGGCGGTCTCGTGCAGCTGTTCGCCGATTCGCTGCTGGACGCCGACTCCACCGCGGAGGAGGTCCACGACATCCTCGACGCGCTGCGCACCGGGAACGTCGAGGAGCTGGCCGAGCTGTTTTCGCAGCTGCGCGAGTTCTGGGGCGATCTCGCGGCTAAGGAGCACTCCAACTGACCCGCAGCTCGCCTACCGGTTGACCGCCGCCGAGCACCGGCGGATGGACCAGGTCGGCCAGCTCCTCCGGTGCCTCGATCCCGAGCCGAGCCAGGACGGCCATCGCCAGCGGAGCCAAGGCTCGCTTGTTGCCGTCCGCGATCTTGATCGCACACGCGGTGCCGTCGCCGAGCGTGAACGCCAGGACGCCCTCCGCGCCGCTCTTCGACAGCAGCCCAGGCACCGCCTGCATCAGCCGGGTGTCTTCGCGACCGGTGCCCGCGACCAGCCACGGGTGGGCCCGCATCGCGTCGGCCACCCGGCGTTCGTCGGTGCCCGGGTCGGCCTGCGCGAGTCGGCCGAACGACCTCGCGAGGCCGGTCGGCGAGAACGCGAACAGCGGCGCGCTGCAGCCGTCGACGCCGACCGCGGCGATGGATTCGCCGGTCAGCTCCTCGACCGTCTTCGCGAGCTGGACCTGCAGCGGATGGTCCGGCAGCTGGTAGCCGTCGGTCTTCCAGCCGTTCGCGACGCAGGTGGCGAGCATCGCGGCGTGCTTGCCGGAGCAGTTCATGGTGATCTTCCGCGGCTCGTCGGCCGCGCGCCGGGCGTCCTCGCCGATCGGCAGCTCGGCCGGGCAGGCCAGCGCCGTCGGGTCGAGCCCGGCCGCGGACAGCATCGCGGCGACGCGCTCGAGATGTCCGGTTTCGCCGGAATGCGAGGCGCAGCCCAGCGCCAGGTCTGCGCCGTCGTAACCGAGCCCGGCGCGGAGCATCCCGACGCCCTGCAGCGGCTTGTTCGCCGACCGGGGGAAGAACGGGCTGGTGACGTCGCCCGCGGAGAACTGGACGGAGCCGTCCGGCGCGGTCACGACGAGGCATCCGTGGTGGACGCTCTCGACGAACCCGTTCCGGACGACCTCGACGAGGATCGGCTGGCCGGTCATTCCTCGACGCGCCCCAGTTCGCTGTCCAGCAGCTGGTCCACAGTGGCCGCTCCGCTGCTGTAGCGCGCGGCGATCTCGGCGTTGAGCGTGTCCATCACGCCTTGGACCTGGCGGCGAAAGGAGGACACGGACGCTTCCTCGGCCGCGTACGTGTCCAGCGCGGCGGCGAGCTTGTCGTCGGTGAGCGAGCCGACGTCGGTGAGCCCGGTGTCGCCGATCAGTGCCTCGGCGTGCCTGCGGTGCTCGCCCGCGCGGGACGGTTCGAGCTGCTGGTGGCGGCCCGAACCGGCGGCGGGGCCGAGCGCGTTGTCGGCGAGGATCGACGCGAGCCGGTCGACGATGCTGGCTTCCCCGCCGGACGAACGGCGCTCCTGTTCCGCGCGCACGATGTCGATGCGGGCGTGCAGGAGCCGGCGCAGGTAGGACAGGTCTGTCTCTTCCTGCGCGGCCTCGTCGCGCCGCTCGCGCAGCACCGGGAGCGGCAAGTCGCCTAATCCGGTGAGATATCCCGGGCCGAGGACGCGGTCGATCCGTCGCCGCCCGCCGGGACGCACTTCGATCACGGGCACATCCTGCTCCACATTCCGCGACGACGCTACCGTCGAGTTCACTTCAGCCCCGCAGTCTCTGCGCTGCTTCCCGTCCGGGCGCCGCGTGCTCGCCCGGCACCGAGTCCGGATCGACAGTGGCCTGGACCACTCGGTCCTCGTCGCCCGCCAGCAGTTCCGCCCCGCCCGGCACCGAGCGCTTGACCAGCGCCAGCGCGATCGGCCCGAGTTCGTGGTGCTGCGCGACTGTGCCGATCCGGCCGACCACGCGCTCGCCGAGCTTCACCGGGTCGCCGGTCTCCGGCGTGATCTCCGGCGAACCGTCGAGGTGCAGCAGCGCGAGATACCGCGGCGGGCGGCCGACGTTGTGCACCTTCGAGACGGTTTCCTGGCCGCGGTAACAGCCCTTCGCGACGTGCGCGGCCGAGCCGATCCAGCCGACCTCGTGCGGGATCGTCCGTTCGTCGGTGTCGACGCCGAGCCGCGGATGCCGCGATTCCACGCGCAGCGCGTCGAAGGTCCACGAGCCGGCCGGACGCGCGCCGGCGTCGGTGAGCCGTTGCCACCATTGAGTGAGCTGAGCGCGCGGCACCACGAGATCCGCGCCCGCTCGCGTCGGCCACGGCATCCGCCGGGCGAAACCGCCCTCGGGCAGCGCGGCCACCGAGTACGGCTCGGCGCCGAGCTCGACGCCGAGCACGCTGTCGGTCTCCGGGCCGAGCACCGAAAGAACGGCCAGTTCTTTCGTCGCGTCGCGAATCTCGACCTTGGACCAGAATTTCATCGCTTCGAGGTACTCGCGCAGGGTTTGCTTGCCGCCCTTGGGCAACGCGCTCGTGACGAGCGGGCCGGGGTCGCTGTCGAGGTACACCGTGTCGCCGGTGTGCGCGAGCACGAAATGGGTGTCGACGTGGCCTTGGCTGTCGAGGACGAGCGCTTCGGTGCCCGTGTTTCCGGCGAGTTCGGTGACGTGTTGCGAGATCACCAAATGCAGCCAGGACAAGCGTTCCTCGCCGGTGACGGCGAGGGTTTCTCGGTGCGAGCGGTCGATCACGACCACTCCTCGGGCGGCGGTGCGCTGCTCGGCGAACGGATCGCCCCAGTGCCACGGAACTCCGGCTTCCGGATGGCCCTCGGGCGCGGCGACCGCGCGGGGGATTTCGAGCAGCGGCGAGCTGTACGGCATAACGCTAAGGGTAAGTGAGTACCTTGTGGGGATGCGCGTTCTCGCCTTCCTCGACGGTTCACTGGCCGACCCCGAAGCCGCCCACCTCCGGGTGGACGACCTCGGCCTGCTGCGCGGAGACGGGGTGTTCGAAACGATCCTCGTGGCAGTGAAAAAGCCGCGGGAAATGCGTCCGCACCTCGACCGGCTCGCCCGTTCCGCGGCGATGCTGGACCTGCCGGCGCCGGACCTGGACGGCTTCGCCCGAGCCGCGCAGGCAGTCGTCGACGCGTGGCAGGGCGGGCCGGAAATCGCCCTGAAACTCGTGTACACGCGGGGTGTCGACGGTGATCCGGAAGGCAAGCCGACGGCGTTCGCGATGGGCTTGGAGGTCGACGAAAAGGTGCTGCGGGCGCGCACCGAAGGCGTCTCCGTGGTGACCCTGGAGCGCGGTTTCGGCCCCGAACTCGCCGAGCGCGCCCCGTGGCTTTTGCTCGGCGCGAAAACGGTTTCCTACGCGATGAACATGGCCGCGCTGCGCGAGGCGGCCCGTCGCGGAGCCCAGGATGTGATCTTCACCGCTACCGACGATTCGGTGCTCGAAGGACCGACGTCGACGGTCGTCCTGGCGAAGGAACGGACGCTCTACACCCCGCCGTCCACTGTTGGCATCCTGCCAGGAACGACCCAGTACGCGTTGTTCCGCGGCGCGGAGAAGGCGGGTTGGTCGGTGAAGGTGGAGCCGCTGTCGGTGGACGACTTGCTGCACGGTGACGGCGTTTTTCTTACGTCGTCGGTGCGGAAGGTGACCCGGGTGCACACGCTGAACGGGACGGAGCTGCCGGATTCGTCGGCGCTGCACGAGGAGCTGGTGGCGGCTTACGAGAGCGAGTACTGAGCGGCGTTCGCTTCGATGTGGGCGACGTCGCGCAGCCGGTCAGCGGCCGAGTCGATCACTGCTCGCGGGTCGGTGAATCCGTAGCTGTCGCAGAACAGTTTCGCGCGAGGCGGTAGAAGGCGTAGCCGAGGTCGTGCGTTCGAGGACCGGGATGCGCGGTGTCGAAGTCGATCAGGCCCACGACTTCTTCGCCGCGCAACACGCAGTTGTACGGCGCTTCGCGGCGGAAATCAGTGCGGGCGGCCGCAGCCGCCGACGAACTTCTCAGTCACCCACGACCTCCGAAATCAGCACCACCGACGGCGTGATCCCCTCCGCCCGGTACGCGCTGATCTTGTGGTGCCCGTCCACCAGCAACGGCCGCGTACCGGACAAAACCACCGCCACCGGACGGTGTCCGGAACGGATTGCCGTGCGGTAGTACGTGACGCGGGCATCGTCGTCGTCCGGCCAGTCGCTCGCCGGGACCAGGCTCGCCGCCTCGAAGCGTTGCGGGCCGCTGACTCGGTATTGGCCGTCGACGAGCAGCGCCAGCAGCTCGCGCAGGGTTTCCGCCAGCGGCAGGCGTACCTGACCGGTCGCGAGCGCGATGCGCAGCGACTGCGGCAGCTCCGCCCGTCCTCCGGTGTTCAGCTCCAGGAAACCCGCGCCGCCGGTGATCGTTACCCGTTCCACGCTCAGAAGGACGCGTGGAACCGCACCAAGGTTCCGGGGCGTGCTTGAGCGAGTGCTCCGAGTGACTCCCGTCTCACGACCGCGACCACCGGATAACCGCCCGTGGTCGGGTGATCGGCCAGGAACACCAGCGGCAATCCGTTCGGCGGGACCTGAATCGCGCCGGTGAGCACGCCTTCGCTGGGTAACTCCGAATTGGACACTCGACGTAGCGGCGGCCCGTCAAGGCGGACCCCCACTCGGTTGGATTCCGCGGTGACTGTCCACTGTGTGTTGAGCGCGCTCGCGGGATCGGTGAACCAATCGTCGCGCGGGCCGAGCAGGACGGGCACTGTCAGCTGCGACGGCACGGGCGCGGTGACGACCACGTCGGCACCAGAAGGAACACCGGTGACCGGACCGAGGGGGACTCTCGCGCCAGCTTCTAACGGCGAGGGGCCGAGTCCAGAAAGGACATCAGTCGACCGGCTTCCCAGCACCGGCGGCACGGCGACACCGCCGGACACCGTCAGGTAGCAGCGCAGCCCGGTGGCTGGTCGGCCGATCGTCAGTTTTTGGCCTGGCCGCAGCGAAATCGGCAGGTGCGAGCCGGTTTCCCGGCCGTCCACGGACACCGCGACCGGCGGTCCGGTCACCGCGGCAGTGCACGAAACCACAGCCTGGACAGCCAGTCCGCCCAGCACGGTTTCGATCCCGGCGGCGTCCTCGGCATTGCCGACCAGCCGGTTGCCGAGCCGTAGCGCGGCGACGTCAAGAGCACCCGACGGTGGGACGCCCAGATGTGCGTAACCGGGCCGGCCGAGGTCTTGCACCAGAGCCAGCGATCCGGTCGAGACGATCTCCAACGCGCGCATCAGACGCTCCGGAACCGCACGCGGAGACCGGGCGTGAACAACGCCGGCCGCTCGGCGGAAGGGTCGAAAAGCGTCGCCTCGGTGTGTCCGATCAAGCGCCAGCCACCAGGGGATTCTCGCGGGTAAACGCCGGAGTACTCGTCGGCGATGGCCACCGAGCCAGCGGGGACCCGGGTCCGCGGAGAGGTCAGCCGTGGCTGCCGCAACTGAGCGGGAAGCCCGGCGAGATAACCGAAACCGGGCGCGAAACCAGTGAAAGCGACCGTGTAGACCGCGCCGGTGTGGAGGGCGACGACCTCGTCCACGCTGAGCCCCGCGTCTTCAGCGACCAGCGAGAGATCTTCGCCGGAGTAGCGCACGTCCAAAACAACTTCGCGGGCATCCCCGGCGGGCGGATGGTCCAGATCGGCCGAAGCCAGCAAGGAACGCGCAGCTTCCAGGGCACCCGCGGACGCGACTACCAGCAGCGTGCGCGCCCCAGGGACGATCTCCTCGACGCCGTCGAGCGCGGCTTCGGCGAGGGTCGCCCGGGCTGCGCTCATCTCCGCGAGCGAGGCGCAGTCGAGCAGGGCGGCGTGTTCGCCGTACCGCCGCCAGCGCACGGCGTCTCCCGGAGCCTCAGCCCACCACGCGGCGCAGCAGCGCGGAGGCGTGCGGCTGCATTTCCTGGCCGACCATCGCGCGTTCCTCGACGTACCCGAGGTCGCCGTTCACCAGGCCGTACAGCCGCTGCGCACCGGTGACCTCCTTGGCCGTCGCGGTGCGGATGACCGCGTCGGTGCCGAGTTCCCAGGACGTCTGGCTGCGCGGTTTCCCGTAGTACAGCTCGACGATGCCGGAGCTGTGCGTGAGCAGCAGTTCCAGGGTGTCGTCCTCCTGCGGACGCCAGAACCCGGTTTCGCGGGCGGCGGGCCGCAGCACGCTGCCGTCCTCGTTCAGCAGCCACGAGCGCGCCTCGTGGTACAGGAACGGGCGGCCGTCGTGGGCGACGGTCAGCTGCTGGGCGAACTTGATCGGCCCGTCGATCGTCGGGTAGTCGATCTCGCCCTCGCCGCGCCAGACGCCGACGAGCGGCAGCAGTGCGAGGCACGCGTCGTTCAGGTTCGGGCCCTCGCGCAGGTTCGCCGTGTCGTTCGGGATCGCCAAGTCGTCCCACAACGGCAGGTTGCGGTCGCGCGTGCTGGCGGCCCGCTCCTCGGCTGCCGCGATGGCCTCGTCGCCACTCGTCATGCTGGTCAGCGCTGGTCGGCGTACAGCCGGTAGACGACAAAGACCGCGAACAGCACGGTGGCGATGCCCGCGATGATCAACAGGGTCGTAAACAAGGTCTCCACAGCGAGGACAATAGTCCGCCCCGGCTCATCTAGCGCTGCGCAGGGTCGTCGCGGTGAGGACGGTCACCGCCAGCAGCGCCGCTCCAGCCACCGCCATCGCGGTCTGCAGCCCTGTCGTGAGCGTGCTGCCGCGATCGAGAAGGGCTCCGAGCGCGGCGACGCCGAGTGCCATCCCCACCTGCCGCGCGGCGTTCACCGTCCCAGCCGCGGTGCCCGTGCGCTGCACCGGAAGCCCGGCGAGCCCGACGACGTTGGTCGGGGTGATGCTCAGGCCGAGACCGATGCCGGACAGCGCCAGCGGGACGCTGAGCAGCCAATACGGGCTCGTGGTGTCGACCAGCAGAAAGGCGAAACTGCCCGCCGCGGTGATGACCAGGCCGATCGGGAGCACCCGTTCCGCGGTGAAGCGGGCGGCGAGCCTTCCGGAGAAGAACGCGAGAACGGCGTTGGCGACCACGTACGGCAGCATCTGCACGCCGGTCGTCGAGGCGGTGCTGCCCCAAGCCTGCTGCAGGTACACGGCGATCAGGATGGGCAGCGGGTAGCAGGCGAAGCCGATCACGAACGACGTGAAGATCGAGGTGGCGAAGCGGAGTTCGCCGAACAGCCGGATCGGCAGCATCGGATGCGGGGCGCGCAGTTCCACCACGATGAACGCGGCCAGCCCGAGCGCGCCGAGCACCGCGACCACAGCGTTGGACGCGATCACGGCGTAGGTGAACGCGCCGATCCACAACGCGCCGAGCACCTGTCCGGGCAGGTCCAGCGCACCGTGCGCCGGATCGGACGACTCGCCGAGACCCCGGCGGCCGGCGAAGACCGCGAAGACGCCGATCGGCAGGTTGACCAGGAAGATCGCGGGCCAGCCGAACGCGTCGGTGATCGGTCCGCCGATGAGCGGCCCGATGACCAGCGCACCTCCGGCCACCGCGCCCCACGCCCCCAGCATCCGCGCCCGTTCGCGCGGCTCCGGATACGCGTGCGCGAGCAGCGCGATGCCGCCGGGGATGACTGCGGCCGCCGCGACGCCTTGCGCGACGCGCGCGGCGATGAGCAGTTCGAGCGTCGGGGCGAGGCCGCACACCAACGAGGCGAGCGTGAACACGGCGAGTCCGCCGAGGTAGATCCGCTTGCGGCCGTAGCGGTCGCCGAGCGTGCCGCCGGTGAGGATCACCGCGGAGAGCGCGACGGTGTATCCGTCGACAATCCATTGCAGGTCAGTGAATTCGGCGTGCAGCTCGTGTTGAATCGTCGGCAGCGCGACGCTCACCACGCTCGCGTCGAGCAACGCCATGAAGCTGCCGACGAACACGGCGATGGCCAGAAGTGGGCTCCGCGCAACGATTTTCGTTTGGGACACCCTTGCGAGCTTGGGTCCTCAAGTCGGCTTGAGGTCAAGCGTCCGGAAAGCCGTGAAGGGCCCCTTGAGGGAATCAGATTCCCTCAAGGGGCCCTTCACGGACCGTAAATCAGGTGTTCTCAAGCAACCGAGATGGCCAGCTGGTGCAGGCCCGGTCCCTCCGCAGTGACGTTGGCCTCGCCGTTGCCGGTGCGGTGCAGCGCGCGCACCGTCCAGGAACCTTCGGCCGCGTAGAAGCGGAAGTCGCCGTCAGCCGAGGAAACGACCTCGCCCGCGAAGTCGCCGCCGCCGTCGAGCAGCCGGACGAACGCGCCGCCGACCGGACCCTCGGTGCCGGTGACCTTGCCGGCCAGCACGACCTGGCCGTTGGTGTCGAAGTCCGCCGGGGTCGCTTCCTGCACAGGTGCGCTGCAGCCGTCTGCCATTACTTAGCTCCCAACTCGACCGGAACGCCGACCAGCGAACCGTATTCCGTCCACGAACCGTCGTAGTTCTTCACGTCCGCCTGGCCGAGCAGCTCGTGCAGGGCGAACCAGGCGATCGAGGAACGCTCGCCGATGCGGCAGTACGCGATGGTCGCCTTGCCCTCGTCGTAGCCGGCCTCCGCGTAGAGGTCCTTGATCTCCTGCTCGGACTTGAAGGTGCCGTCCTCGTTGGCGACCTTCGCCCACGGCACGTTCAGCGCGCCCGGGATGTGGCCCGGCACCTGCGACTGTTCCTGCGGCAGGTGCGCCGGGGCGAGCAGCTTGCCGGAGAACTCGTCCGGCGAGCGCACGTCGATGTAGTTCTTCGCGCCGATCTCCTTGACGACCTCGTCGCGGAACGCGCGCAGCGAAAGGTCCTGGTCCTTGGCCTTGTAGCTGGTGGCCTCGCGCTTGACCTCGTCGGAGTTCAGCTCGCGGCCGTCGAGCTCCCACTTCTTGCGGCCGCCGTCGAGCAGCTGCACGTTCTCGTGGCCGTAGAGCTTGAAGTACCAGTACGCGTAGGCGGCGAACCAGTTGTTGTTGCCGCCGTAGAGGACCACGCGGTCGTCGTTCGAGATGCCCTTCTCCGACAGGAGCTTCTCGAAGCCCTCCTTGTTGACGAAGTCGCGGCGGACGCCGTCCTGGAGGTCGTTGCGCCAGTCGAGCTTCACCGCGCCGCGGATGTGCCCGTTGTCGTAGGCGGTCGTGTCCTCGTCGACCTCGGCGAACACCACGCCCGGGGTGTCCAGGTTTTCCTCGGCCCACTGGGTGGTGACCAGGACGTCTTCTCGGCTCATGGAAGCTGGCTCTCTTTCTTGGTTGGGTTTACGAGGACGCCCGCGCGGGGCTGAAACGCTTGATCAGCAGGTACACCTGGCACCCGAGGCAATAGTTGAACGCCGCGTTGAGGAAGGCGGCGAAGAGCGCGAACGCGGTAGCGACGACGCCGAGCGGCGTCACGCCGGTCGCGAAGCCGATCGTGCCGACGAGCGCGAACACGAACCCGACCGCTTGGGCGAACCGCAGCGGAGCGGCGTCCTCGCGTTCGGTCGGCGGCCCGAGCCGCGGCGCGACCACGAGCCGGTACAGCACCGAGTACGGCGCGGGCTTGAGCCCGACGAACGCACCGATCGCGAAGACCACGGTCTGCAGTGCGAGCAACGGCCACCACTGCGTGACGAGCACGACGGCGAGCACCACCGTGGTCACGATCGCGGCGAACCTGGGACCTCGCGGGTCTACGGCCGGTCCGGCGGACATGGGTTCCTCCTGCTCAGTGCGAGGGGAAGGGCGTGCGGGCAGCACGCGGCGAAGACGGGTACAGCGGAACGGCGCGAGACGTGCTTCAGCGCCGGCCGGAAAAAGGCAGACACAAGCTGCTGCGCACGCGGCAGAAATCGACCGCGCGGCGCTGCGTCAGAAGGGTGATGGGCAGCTCGTCCACAGGGGGGAGGGTACCCAGGCTCGCTCGCTCCCGGAACCATGTTCATTCCTTGGGACGAGGTCCGGATCCTGAGAATCAACCGCCGCGGGGCCGGGTCTCTCTCCCATGCCCGCCGGCCCGGCACGCCGTGCGGAGGTCCGTGAGGGGAACCCTGACGGAATCAGAGTCCGTGAGGGTTCCCCTCACGGACGTCGGGGCAAGCGGAGCCCGGCGGCGAGAGGGTCAGTGCGACGCGGCGGTGAGGTGCGGGCGGAGCGCCTCGAGCAGCTCCGGGCCTTTGGGCACGCCGCCCACGCGCAGCAGTTCCCGGCCTTCCGGGTCCAGCGCGAGCGTGGTCGGCGTGCTGAGCACCGACAATGCCTGCGCGACCTCGGGACGTTCGGTGACGTCCAGGTCGACGTGGTGCAGGCCGTCGGTCTTCTCCGCGAGCGACGACAGAATCGCCCGCGTGTGCCGGCACGGGGTGCAGAACGTGGTGGAGATCTGCACCAGGGTGACGGCGGATTCCGGATCAAGGGCCTCGGCGACCGGAGCGGGGAGCGTGCTGGCGGTCCGGGTCGCGGCGGCCGGTTTGGCCGCGCGGATCCGGCCGTTGCGCGCGCGCAGGAGCAGGCCCGCGGCCGTCGCCACGACCAGCGTCGCCAGCAGCACCCACACTCCGGTCACCGGGATCAGCCTCCGTGGTTGGTGGACAGGTCGGCGAAGTTCACGTCGTGCGCTTCGCCCTTGAGCGTCACCGAACCGCTGTCCACGCGGACCGCGGTCGGCGTGACCGACAGCGGCAGCCGGGACGTGGAGATGGTCGCCCGGAAGTTCGGCAGCAGAGCTTTCTGCACAGCTTCCGGAACGATCGTGGTGCTCTGGTCATTCCCGAACTGCAGCCGGTAAGGCACGATCGAGATCGACTTCGCCTTGAGCTCGATCAGCGCGAAGCAGAAGATCTCCACCTTCTGCCCGGCCACCTGGACGTCGCCGGAGATCCGCAGTCCCGCGCTGGTGCCGTCGGCCGGTTCGCCGTCGGCGTTGGTCGGCGTCGGGTCCGGCTGCTTGCCCTGCTCGGTGTCGCCGTACTTCACGTACGCCTGGGTCGACTGCTCGATCTTCAGGTTCTGGATCTTGTTCAGCGGCGAGACGCGCGCGAGGTCGGCCGCCTTGATCGTCACCGCGCCGGTGAGCTTGCCGATCTTCACCGCCTTGGTGTTGCCGGACGTGAGGTCCGACAGCGGCGCGATGACGTCCTCGAGTTCGGCGCTGACCCGCAGGTCGCGAAGTTCGCTGCCGACCGGCACGCCGTCCGCGGAAACCGTGATGTGACTGTAGTCACCGGAGAGCGCCTGCACGGTGAACGGGAAGCCGTGGATGGTGACCGACGGATCGTCGCTCAGCCCGAGCTGCGCGCGGGCTTTCTGCGAGATCGTGTGCTCGGCGAAGGCCGCCGCTCCGAAATCCGCACCGACCAGCAGGAGCACCAGCACTCCCAGCACGATGAGCCACCGCCGCACGCGCCTGCCGCGGCGGCCGTTGCCGGGGTTGCTGGCCGGTCGGTCGTCCCGGGTCACGGGCCTGCTCGCCATCGCCTCGGTTCTCCTGTTCGGGTGGATTTCGTCGTGGTGCGGGTCACGCCCGGCGCGTTGGACCAGGTGTGATCGATCCAGCACGAGCTAGGTGCCGGGGTGTTCACCCGCTATTCTCACTTAGCACCGACCGACGCCACGTTTGAGGCGACGAATCTGAAGGCGGTGCGGATCATGAGCTTGGACCTGCTGGTGCTGACGGGGGAACTCGACGCTACCTCCGTACTACCCGCGCTGGACCTGCTGCCGCACACCGTACGCGTACGCGAGCCGGAAGTGACGGCCCTGCTCGACGCGGGCCACCGGGACGTCATCCTCCTCGACGCGCGCAGCGATCTCGCGTCCGCGAAGAGCCTGTGCCGCCTGCTCAAAGGCGCGGAGGACGAATCGGGCACGCCGGTCATCGCCGTCGTCGGCGAAGGCGGTCTGGTCGCGGTCAACGCCGAATGGCGCACTGACGACATCCTTCTGCCCACCGCGGGTCCCGCCGAAGTGGACGCGCGGCTGCGGCTCGCCACCACTCGCGACGGCATCGGCCTGCAGGCGGACGCCGAGCTGCGTGTAGGCGACCTTGTCATTGACGAAGCGACGTACACGGCGAAGCTGCGCCGTCGCACGCTTGAACTGACGTACAAGGAGTTCGAGCTCCTCAAGTACCTCGCCCAGCACGCCGGCCGGGTGTTCACCCGCGCGCAGCTGCTGCAGGAAGTGTGGGGTTACGACTTCTTCGGCGGCACGCGCACGGTCGACGTCCATGTACGGCGGCTTCGCGCGAAGCTCGGTCCGGAGCACGAGCAGATGATCGGCACTGTGCGAAACGTCGGCTACAAGTTCGAGCGGCCGGCGAAGGGCGCGAAGCCGGTGATCGCCGTTCCGTCCGACGCTTCGGAGCTGACCTCCCGCTGACTTTCGCCGGTAAGGTCGGTCTGTGGCTATCGACCTTGGCGACTGGACGACCGATCCCGACGACGCGGTGCGCGAAGTGCTGCTCGCGGCGAAAGCGACTGACGGGCGTCCCGAGGTCGACGCGACCGGGCCGTTGCCGCGCGACTTCGAGGGCGGGCTGCATCTCCTCGCCCGCCTCGACGGCGCGCCCGCCGGGTATGTCCACCTTGATACCGAAGGCGATTCCCACGGCCATCAGGTCGCGGAGCTTTTCGTGCACCCGGATTTCCGGCGTCGTGGCGTCGGCACCGCGCTCGCGCGGGCAGTGGTCGAACGCGCCGACTCGGGATTTCGCGTGTGGGCGCACGGCGATCACCCTGGTGCGGCAGCGATCGCGGCGAAACTCGGCCTCGGCCGTCAGCGCGAAATGCTGGTCCTGCACGTCGATGTCGCCGGTGCGGACTGGCCGGAACCGGTGCTGCACAACGGTTTTCGGCTGCGCACCTTCGTGCCGGGCCAGGACGAGGACGCGATGGTCGCGGTCAACGCGCGCGCGTTTGACTGGCATCCGGAACAGGGCGCGCTGACCGCCGCCGAGGTGCGCGCCGAAGAAAGGCAGGCCTGGTTCGACCCGGCAGGCTTCTTCCTCGCGGAGAACGAGAGCGGCGACGTCGTCGGCTTCCACTGGACGAAGGTCCACGACCCGGTGCCCGGCCGGTTCGACGGAGACCCGGTCGGGGAGGTCTATGTGGTCGGCGTGGATCCTGCTACTCAGGGTAGTGGCCTCGGCAAGGCGCTGACCTTGGCCGGACTCCGTTACCTGCGCTCCCGGGGGCTACCGAGGGTGATTCTCTACGTCGAGGGCGACAACGCCGCGGCCTTGGCCGTGTACAACAAGCTGGGGTTCCAGCGTTTCGAGACCGACGTCCAGTACGGTGAGTGATCACGGTCGGCGCATGCGGTGACCCGGGTTACTTTCTGCGTACTAGCAGGTCACGACCAGGCCACGGCACCCATTCGGGGTAGTAGTCCTGCTCACAAACGGTGACTTGTTCACCTCCCGTTCATGCAACCAAGGACGACCGTCCACCGAGGCTGCCTAGTGTCCGGTTCCGGTGCGGCTCACCCGCCGCCAATCCCGACCGGATTCAAAAAGGCACATCTCCGAGTGGAGGAAATGCAGTGAAGATCATGCGGCCCCTGGGTGCCGTCGGCATCGTGGCGAGCGCCGCCCTCGTCCTCGCCGCTTGTGGCTCCGACCCTTCGGCGTCGAACAGCGGCTCGGGCTCGAACTCCGCCGCTCCCGCCGCCACCGGAACCGCCCAGGTCGACTGCGGGGGCAAGAGCCCGCTTTCCGCTGAGGGCTCGACGGCCCAGAAGAACGCCATCGAGGTGTTCAACCAGGCCTACAACAAGAAGTGCTCCGGCCAGAAGGTGAACTACAACGGCACCGGTTCCGGCGCCGGCGTCAAGCAGTTCAACGCCAACCAGGTCGACTTCGGCGGCTCGGACTCGCCGATCAAGGACGCCGACCTCGAGGCCGCCACCAAGCGCTGCGCCTCGCCCGCGCTGAACATCCCGCTGGTCGTCGGCCCGATCGCGGTCGGCTACCACCTGTCCGGGGTGGACAACCTGACGCTGACCCCGCAGGTCATCGCCAAGATCTTCAACGGCGGCATCAAGAACTGGAACGACCCGGCCATCAAGGCGGTCAAGGGCAACGAGAGCCTGAACCTGCCGGACAAGCCGATCCAGGTCGTCTCCCGCTCCGAGGAGTCGGGCACCACCGACAACTTCCAGAAGTACCTCGGCGCGGCCGCGAAGGACGTCTGGACCCAGGGCGCTGGCAAGAAGTTCGTCGGCGGCGTGGGCAACGGTGCGCAGGGCTCGAACGGTGTCGCGAGCACCGTCAAGGGCGCGGACGGCTCGATCACCTACGTGGAGAGCGCGTTCGCCAAGGACGGCGTCACCCCGGCCAAGATCGACAGCGGCTCCGGCGGCGTCGAGCTGAGCGCGGAGAACGTGGCCAAGTCGCTGGACGCCGCCAAGTTCGCCCACCCGGGCACCAACGACCTGGCGATGGACCTCAACGGCATCTACTCCAGCAACGTGCCGGGCGCCTACCCGCTGCTGCTGACCACGTACGAGATCGTGTGCTCGAAGTACTCGAACCCGGACGTCGCGAAGGCCGTCAAGGCGTTCCTGACGGTGGCCGCCACCGACGGCCAGCAGCCGCTGTCGGCCAAGGGCTACGTGCCGATCCCGCAGAGCCTGCAGGACAAGGTGCTGAAGGCCGTCAAGGAAATTTCCTGAACCGCCTAACTGGTACGAAGGCTGACAGAGACTGTCGATGAGCGACCAATCCTCGACGCGAACGCCCACCGGCGACCCCGGTGGGCGTTCGTCGTCCGCCCGAGCGTTCCCGGAGGATCCGATTTCGGACAAGCCACCCGCGCCGGCGCCGGAAGCGCCGCCCGCGCGGAAGAAGCCGACGAAGGTGCGAGCCGGTGACCGCATCTTCCAGAACTTGACCACCGGGGCCGGGATCTTCGTCGTCGCCCTGATCGCCTTGATCGGGATTTTCCTGGTCGTGCAGGCGATTCCGGCGCTGAAGGCGGACAAGGTCAACTTCCTGTTCAACCACGGGTGGTCGACGAACGACCCGGCCAACATGGCGTTCGGGATCGCCGACCTCGCCGAGGTCACCGTGGCGACCTCGCTGGTGGCGCTGATCATCGCGATGCCGATCTCGCTGGGCATCGCGCTGTTCCTCACCCAGTACGCGCCCGCGAAACTGGCCCGGCCGTTCGCCTACGTCGTGGATCTGCTCGCCGCGGTGCCGTCGATCATTTTCGGCCTGTGGGGCATTCTCGTGTTCGCGCCCGCGATCGAGCCGTTTTCCGAGTGGGTCAACAGCACCTTCTCGTGGATTCCGATTTTCGCGCCGGGCAACATCGCGCCGAACGTGCGCGGCACCATTTTCACCGCTGGGATCGTGCTCGCGGTGATGATTCTGCCGATCATCACGTCGCTTACCCGCGAGGTTTTCGAGCGCACGCCGACCGCGCAGGTCGAGGGCGCGCTCGCGCTCGGAGCCACGCGCTGGGAGGTCATTCGCACCACGGTGCTGCCGTTCGGCAAGGCGGGCTTCGTCGGCGCGTCGATGCTGGGCCTCGGCCGCGCACTCGGTGAAACCATTGCGCTGGCAGTGATTCTGCTGATCCCGCAGGGCCGCAACTTCGACTGGAGCCTCTTCGACGGCGGCGCGACCTTCGCCTCGAAGATCGCCCAGAACTACAGCGAGTTCAACAACCCGACCTCGGCCGGTGCCTACATCGCGGCCGGTCTGGTGCTGTTCGTGCTGACGTTCCTGGTCAACTTCGCCGCCCGCTCGATCGTCGGAAAGAAGGTGGGGTGACCATGTCGACCACCCTCGAACGGCCCGCGACGACACCGGCTTTCCAGCAGGTGAGCGCGGCCCGCAAGGTCAAAAACGGCGTCGCCACGGTGCTCGTGTGGCTGTCCTTCCTGATCGCCGTGGTCCCGCTGGTGTGGGTGCTGTACACGGTGATCGCCAACGGGATCAAGCGGATCCCGTACAGCAACTGGTGGGGCCAGGACTTCGGTTCGGTGCTCGGCGACGAGGTCGGCGGCGGCGTGCTGCACGCGATCATCGGCACCCTGTTGCAGGGCGTGGTGTGCGCGGTCATCTCGGTGCCGATCGGCCTGCTGGTCGCGATTTATCTCGTCGAATACGGTCGCGGCAAGCTGGCGAAGGCCACCACGTTCATGGTGGACATCCTGTCCGGTGTTCCGTCCATTGTGGCCGCACTGTTCATTTACGCGCTGTGGGTCACCACGCTCGGCCTGCCGCGCAGCGGGTTCGCGGTGTCGCTGGCCTTGGTGCTGCTGATGATTCCGGTGGTTGTCCGTTCGGCGGAGGAAATGCTGCGGATCGTGCCGGACGACCTGCGCGAAGCGTCGTACGCGCTGGGCGTGCCGAAGTGGAAGACGATCATGAAGATCGTGCTTCCGACGGCGTTGTCGGGCATCCTCGGCGGCATCATGATGGCGCTCGCCCGCGTGATGGGCGAAACCGCGCCGCTGCTGGTGCTCGTGGGCTACACGTCGTACGTCAACTGGAACATCTTCAGCGGGGAGCAGGCGTCGCTGCCGTTGGTGATGAACAACGAACGCGCCACCAACTCGATGGACCCCGGCAGCGTCGGCTTCGACCGGATCTGGGGAGCCGCGCTCACCCTGGTGCTCATCATCGCCGTGATCAACCTGCTCGCCACGGTCCTTTCCCGCATCGTCGCCCCGAAGAAGAAGTGAGTCATGGCCAAGCGAATCGACGTCAAAGACCTGGACATCTACTACGGCAAGTTCCACGCCGTGGACAGCGTCACGCTGAACGTCCCGCCGCGGAACGTGACCGCGTTCATCGGGCCGTCGGGCTGTGGCAAGTCGACGGTGCTGCGCACGCTGAACCGCATGCACGAGGTCATTCCCGGCGCTCGGGTCGACGGCCAGGTGCTGCTCGACGGCGAGGACATCTACGCCTCGGCGGTGGACCCGGTGCAGGTGCGCCGCACCATCGGCATGGTGTTCCAGCGGCCGAACCCGTTCCCCACGATGTCCATTAAGGACAATGTGGTGGCCGGGCTTCGCCTTGGCGGCACCAAGAACCGCAAGCAGCTCGACGAGATCGCCGAGCGGGCGCTGCGCGGCGCGAACCTGTGGAACGAGGTCAAGGACCGGCTGAACAAGCCGGGCGGCGGCCTCTCCGGCGGTCAGCAGCAGCGGCTCTGCATCGCGCGGGCGATCGCGGTGCAGCCGGACGTGCTGCTGATGGACGAGCCGTGTTCGGCGCTGGACCCGATCTCGACGCTCGCGATCGAGGACCTGATCGGCGAGCTGAAGAAGGAATACACGATCGTCATCGTGACGCACAACATGCAGCAGGCGGCGCGGGTTTCGGACCAGACCGCGTTCTTCAACCTGGCCGGCGTCGGCCAGCCCGGTCGCTTGATCGAGCTGAACGACACGGAGAAGATCTTCTCCAACCCGGACGAGAAGGCCACCGAGGACTACATCTCGGGCCGCTTCGGCTGATTCCACTGTGGACGGCCGCCCTGGTTTTCCGTGCCAGGGCGGCCGTTTTCGTTTCCGGGCACTAAAAAACCGCCACCCGCGCTTGGCCCGGGTGGCGGTTTCCGTTGTGGTGTCTTTAGATAGTCAGGTCTTCGTCGTCGGTGCCGTAGCCCGGCATCCGGCCGGTGACCACGAAAATCATCCGCTTGGCGACGGACACCGCGTGGTCGGCGTAGCGCTCGTAGAAGCGGCCGAGCAGCGTGACGTCGACGGCGGAAGCGACGCCGTGCGGCCATTCGCGGTCCATCAGCACGGTGAACAGGTGCCGGTGCAGGTCGTCGACCTGGTCGTCCTCGGCCTCGAGATCCTTCGCGGCAGAGACGTCCTTGGTCTTGATGACCGCCTCGACCTGCCGCGCGAGCTTGACCGCGGCCTGGCCCATCTCGGCGAAGTACGGCTTGACCGCTTCCGGCAGCACCGGGTCGGGGTGGCGGCGGCGGGCGGCCTTGGCGACGTGCAGGGCGAGATCTCCCATGCGCTCCAGGCTTTCCGCCGCGTGGATGGCGGCGAGCACGGTGCGCAGATCGGTCGCGACCGGGGCCTGCAGCGCGAGCAGCGCGTACGCCTGCTCCTCGCATTCGGCGCGCGCGTCGTCGACCTTCGCGTCGTCGCTGATCACCTGCTCGGCGAGGCCGAGGTCGACCTCCAGCAGTGCTTTGGTGGCCCGCTCCATGGCGTCGGCGACCTGAACCGACATCGCGGCCAGGTTTTCGGCGAGCTGATCGAGTTCCACATGGTAGGCCTCACGCATGAGCACACCCTACGACGTGGACTGTCCGAATACCGCATCGCTGGGTGAACCGCATGTGAACCCCGCCTAACGAATCCGAATGATCAGCCGGTGTTGACGCTCTTGCGCGAATCGGCGTTGGCCGGCGGCGCGCTGGCCGCGGTTCCGGCGGGCTGGTTGCCCGGAAGCGGCGTGTTGTCGCGCAACGCGTCGAAGAGGCTCTTGGACTTTTCCTGGACCAGCACTTCGTTGCCGCGCTTGTTCGGCAGGCCGACGGTGGGCACGGTCATGAAGTTGATGTTGGCCGGGTTCAGCCCGCGCATCGACTGCGCGAGCGTCATCATCTGCTGCACGCCGAGGTTGTCGCCGAACGTGGCATGCGCGAACGCGGTGATGAAGCCGGACAGTTTTCCCGGATCCAGCACGACATCCGAGGACATGACCTTCTTGAGCAGCGCGCCGATGAACGCCTGCTGCCGCTTGATCCGGCCGTAGTCGGAGGTCGGGTCGCCGATGACGTGCCGGGCGCGCACGTAGCTCAGTGCCTGGTCGCCGGAAATGGTCACGTCGCCGGTTTCGGCGAGCACCTTGCCGAGCGTGGTGTCGTCGATCGGTTTCTCGTTGTGCACGGTCACTCCGTGCACGGCGTCGACCATTTCCTTGAACCCGTTGAAATCGATGCCGATGAAGTGGTTGATCCGCAGGCCGGTGATCTTCTGGATCACTTTCGTCATGCACTGCGGCCCGCCGACCGCGTAGGCCGTGTTGAGCTTCGCGATCTTCTGCTCGCGCACGATTTCGTCGGTAGTCTGCGATTTGGCCGGGTCCCACCGGTTGCAGTCCGGGCGGTCGATTTCGAGGTCCCGGGGGAATGAGACGACGACAACCCGCTTCCGGTCCGCGGGAACGTGCGCCACCATCACCGTGTCCGACCGCGCGCCAGGGATATTCGCCGCGTCCCCGACATTTTCCTCGGACGACGCCCCGTCCCGCGAATCTGAGCCGACCATGAGGAAGTTCTCGTCGTTGGCCTGCGCGTCGGCGTTCTGGATGTCGGAAGAGTTCTCGTCCAGCGCGGAAACCTCGGTGAACTTGGCGTCGAACCACGTGACCGCACCCCAGGCGACTCCTGTGCCGATGAAGATCAGCACAGCGACCACAATAAGCGCGATCCGTCCGATCCGGATATTGCGCGCGATGTGCCGCTGCTTTTTCTCCTGCAGCCGGGTCTGCTCGGATTGTTCGGCGGGTTTCTCTTCTGCTTCGTCTTCTTTGTCCAGCAAAACGACCCGCTGCAACGCGGTCCGGGTCTGCTCGAACAACGCCATCGACCGGGTAGTGAGCCGCTCCCGCCGTTCCCGGCGCTTCGCCTCCTCAGCCGCCGCGTCGTCGTGCGCGGCCGAGAACCGGGCGAGACTGTGATCGATCTTGCGACGGTACTGAGTCGCCTCGTCGATCGCCTCCATCTCGTCGGTCATGGTGAGCGGATCCATCTCAGCCCGCGCCGCCGCGGCCGACTTCACCGGCGTACGCCGCGGCCGCTTGCCGTTCGGCCCCTCAACGGCTGGGCTCAGCTGCGTGCGCTCCGGATCAGCGTCCGGTTTGACGGCCGGGCTGAGCTGGGTGCGCTCGGGATCAGCGTCCGGTTTGGCCACCGGGCTGAGCTGCGTCCGCTCCGGATCGGCTGGATGCTCCTCGACCGGGCTGAGGCTGAGCCCCTTGACCGGCGTGAACTGCGTCCGATCGCCCGCGAGCGCCTTCCCGCCGAGCGGCGCGCGTTCCGGATCCGGCCCACGCCTAGGCCGCTCACCACGCCGGCTGTCGATCGCGGAACCGTCGCCGTCCAGGGCCGGACTGAGCTGGGTCTGCTCAAGCCCCGGCCCCCGCGAACCACCACGCCTCTGGCCAGGCTTGCCCCGCAACCGATCCGGCTCGAGGGCCTGACTGAGCTGGGTCCGCTCGAGCCCGTCCTCCGGCTCCGCGCCGTCGACGCCACTGGGCCGCCGCGCACCTGCTGCCCGCCGCCCAGGCGTGTTCGGACCAGGTACCCGGTGCCCGCCAGCGTCCTGCCCAGGCGCCCGCTGCGCCTCGGGGTCGGGCCCGCCCGGCATCGCCGCCGATTCAGGGGCCATCGACTGCCCCGCGGACTCAGGGCCTGCGGCCCGTCGCCTGGCCGGGCCGGGCATCGGCATCGCCGCCGACTCGGGACCGGCTACCGGTGGCCCAGCGGGCGCTCGTCGACCTGGTGTTCGCTGGCCGTCTGGATCGGGCCCTCCCGACAGCGGCCTTGCCGCCGATTCGCCTGCCACCGCTTGCCCAGCGGACTCCGGCCCTGCCGCGCGTCGCCTTCCTGGGCCGGGCGTGCGCTGTCCGTCGGGGTCGGGTCCGCCCGGCATCGCCGCAGACTCGGGGCCGCCCATGGGTTGCCCCGCGGACTCCGGCCCGGTAGCCCGTCGCCTTGCCGGACCGGGCATTCGCTGTCCGTCAGGTTCGGGTCCGCCCGGCATCGCCGCAGACTCGGGGCTGCCCATCGGCTGCCCCGCGGACTCCGGCCCAGCAGCCCGTCGCCTCGCCGGGCCGGGCATTCGCTGCTCGCCCGATTGGTGCCCGCCAGAGTCTTGACCGGGCGTCCGCGGCCCAGCGGCATCGGGGCTAGCCAACCGGTGCTCGTCAGGCATCGGCAGCGCCGCCGAGTCAGGACCAGCGCTCCGTTGCGAGGCCGCGCCGGGATCCGCGACCGGCTGCCCGCCAATACCCGCCACCCGCGGTCCGCCCGGGCCAGCCATGCGCGGCCCGTCCAATTCCGGACCAGGCAACCGATGCCCGCCGGAATCCGGACCGGCCCCCCGCTGCCCAGGAGCGTTCTCCGCCCCGTGCGGCCGCCGCGGCCCAGGCGGATCCGGAGAAACCGGAACCCCGCCACCCTGCCGAGGCCGAGGCGGAAGCCCATCCGCCCGCCGACGCCGAGGCTGCATCCCCCGCTCCGGAGAACCCAAATCCTGCTCGGCATTCCCTGGCAGCCCGTCGTCCGCACGCCGTCGCGGTTCTCCAAGCCGACCGCCCAGCTCCGCGGACCGGCCTTCCTCAAGCCGACCGCCAGACTCGGCAACCCGCCCACCCGGCTCCCCACGACGGCCGCCGGTTCGCCCAGCTACCTCGCCAGAACCAGTCTCGTCAGGACGTCCACCTGCCTCGTGCCCGCCCAAATCCCTGCGACGACCACCAGGCCCGCCGACGTCACCAGGCTGATAAGCCCCAGTCTCCCGACGTCGAGACTCAGCGCTCCGAACCTCGCCAACGGAACCATCCACCGGCGACCCGGCAACATCCGGAGCACCGTGTCGATTGCCGTCAGGCACCGCACCGCCGAAAAGCGCCCGTCCGCCTACTCGCGCGGCATTCCCGCCGTTGACGTCCGAAACACCACCCCGACGATCCCCGTTCGCCCGACGGCCGCCGGACAAATCATCGCCATCGCCCGAAGAACCACCGCGCTGGTCGCCGATCCCGTTGACCTGGCCGTTCGCGAGTACGTCCGCTGTCGGCCCGCTGGCTCCGTTCCGGAACTCGGAACCGTCGGCAACTTCGCGACCGTGCCGACTGCCGACGCCATTGGCCCGGTCAGAGGCCACACCGTCTTCCGCAGCACCACTGTGTCGGTTGCCGCGGCCGTTCGCTCGTCGGCCGATCGAGTCGTCGATTCCGGCCGGTTCGTCGTGCCGTCCGCCGATTCCCTTGCCGCGCCCGTTCGCCGATCCGCTAACTGGCGGGATGTCTGCCGCGGGCTCGCCATGCCGACTGCCGATTCCGTTGGAGTAGCCGTTTGCCGGTCCGCTAACTGGTGCGGCCTCATCGGGCTCGCCGTGCCGTCCGCCGACCCCGTTGACGCGGCCGTTCGCCGGTCCGCCAACGGGCGGGACATCGTCCGCCGCGGGCTCGCCGTGCCGACTGCCGAAGCCGTTTGCCCGTCTGCCCACCGAACCGGCGTCTTCTCCGGCCGGTTCACCGTGTCGACTGCCGACTCCGTAGCCGTTTGTCCGCCCGCCCGCTGGTGCGGCGTCGTCTACCGCTGGTTCTCCATGTCGGCCGCCAACCCCGTTGACCTGACCATTCGCCGGTCCACCCGCTGGCGCGAGGCCGTCCGCCGCCGGCTCGCCGTGTCGGTTGCCGAATCCGTTGGCCCGCCTGCCAGCCGTGCCGTTGCTGCCTCCGGCCAGCTCGCTGCCGTGTGCGCTCGCTCCTGAAGCGTCGTCCTCCGCCGACCCGCCGTGTCGGCCGCCGACCCCATTGACCTGCCCATTCGCCCGATCGCCGCCCAGGTCCGAGGCGTCTCCCGGCTCAGCGTGCCGACTGCCGAATCCGTTGGCGTGCCCATTCGCCCGCCGCCGGCCCGGTTCGGCGGGCAACCCGGTGCGACCGTTCGCCCCCGAATAACCAGCGTCCGGCTCGGCCCGCCGTCGTCCCGGCTCGGGTCGCTCGGCGTCCGCGCGGCGGCGGCCCGGCTCTGCCCGGCGGGCGCCCGGTTCGGCGAGCCGGCTCACCGGCTCCGAGAGTTGCATCCCGGCGTCCTCGGCGAAGGCGGGTCGTTCCCCGGTGTGCCGCGCGACCACGTCGGACACGCTGATGCCGCCGTGAGTGTCCATCGAACGGCGACGTCCGCCTCGGGGGCGTGCCGCGCTGTCGGAATGGCGACCGGTGCCGGGGGTGTTGCGCTCGTCGGGCACTCGGTCTCCTCTCGCACGTCAGGCGCCAGGCTGGGGCGGCTTACCTTTGAACACCCGGCGGCTTCGCCGGGTCTCCCAGGACTCGTCGTACCGGGGGAGCTTTTCGTTATCGTACGGATACCCGCCGTTCGTGACGACACCCTCCCGCGAATTTCTTCACCATGAGTCGCCCTAAGGCGCACTGAAGCGGACGAACAGGTGAAGTTCGGGTTCGGTGAATGGAGTAATCGCAGACGTGCGTTACTCAGAGTGCGTAATTACCTGCGCGGTCTCGCGGTCATGGAAAGCGACCTTGTTGCGGCCGGCCCGCTTCGCGGCGTAAAGGAGATTGTCGGCTCGATGGAGCTGACGCGGCCCGGATTCGGTGCCGTGCGCGAGGCCGACGCTGATCGTAACCCGAAGGCCTGGCTGCAGTTCTGACCAGGGATGACGAGCGACCCGCAGACGCGCGGCGTCGGCGACCCGGACGGCTCCCCGATGATCGATTCCCGGCAGGACGAGAGCGAATTCCTCGCCGCCGTACCGTGCGCAGAACGCATCGGCAGGCAGCCCCTCCTGCAGGAGATCGGCGACCCGGCAGAGGACGCGGTCGCCGAGAAGGTGACCGTACGTATCGTTCACGGACTTGAACCGGTCCAGGTCGACCAGCGCGACGGCCACCGCGGCCGGCAGTTCGGGCAGCCGCTGGTCGAGGTAGCGGCGGTTGTAGCTCGAGGTGAGCGGATCGCGAAGACTGCCCGCTCGGGCAATGTCGAGCGCCGAGCGCAGGTGCCGGTAGGCCCGCCGCCAGTCGCCGCGCGTCGCGAACAGGTCCGCGATGGACTCGTGCAACGTGAGCAGGTCTGGCGCGGTCTCCCCCGTTCCGAGCTCGTCGTACGCCGACACTCTGACCTCCGCCACTCCATCGTTTTCGTCGTAAAGGAGCGGCGGCTTGAGTCATCGGTACGTTCGAAGGTGAATTTCGCTCAAGTGGACGACGGACTTCCGCTGATGTCACGCAACGGAGTTCTCCGCCTCAGAGCGCGGAAAAGGGCTTTTTGTCCTTGAGCTGCGCGAATTGATCACGAGCCCAGTAACTCGCGTCAGTCGTCGGATCCGTGATCCACTGTGTGTAATCGGCCCAGGAAATCCATCGCCAGCCGCCCACCTCTTCGGGATTCGGCCGCGGATCGACGTCCGTCCACGCGGCGAACACCGGACAGAACTCGTTCTCCACGATCCCCTGGAAGGGCGGCGTGCGGTAGCGGTACGTGGGCAACACGCACTCGAGGTCCTCGAGCCCGGGCAGCCCGAGTTCGTACGAAGCCCGCCGGCGCACGGCGGTCTCCAACGCTTCGGCGGGCGCGGGATGACCGCACACGCTGTTGGTCCACACTCCCGGCCACACCTTTTTGTGCGGCGCGCGTTGAGTGATCAGCAGGGCGTTGTCCGAACGGCGCAGGACGTAGCAGGAGAACGCGAGGTGCAGCCGCGTCTCGGCGTGATGACTGGCGAGCTTCGGCCCGGTCTCCCCGGTGGGCACGCCGTCCTCGGTCACGAAGACGACGCGTTCGGTTTCGGCTTCAGTGCTGGTGTCCACTCCGGATACTGAACACCACGCACCTACCGGCCGATACCGCGAGCCGGGTGGCCGTTTCGCCCGATTCGAGTGTCGGATCTTCACGCAGCGCTCGAATCCTTGTCCCGTCGGACACCCAGCCGAACGACTGCGCAGGCCAGACCGGGTGTCACCGGCTGCCGAGATGCTCGACGATCAACGAGGTCAACGCCTCCGGCGCTTCCTCCGCTACCCAGTGCGACACCTCCTCCAGCATCTCGAACCGGTACGGCCCGGTGCACCAATTCGCCGTGTCGAGCGCGGCGGCCGAGCCGAAAGCGACGTCCTCTGTGGACCACACGTACATCGCCGGCACCGAAATCTTGCCGATCTTCCCGCCCGGACGCCCGGCTCGATACCAGTTCAGCGCGGCGGTGAGCGCACCTGGTTCGGACAGCCGCTGGACGTACTCGTCGATCTTGCTCGGCGGGATGCGCCGGTCGAAGATCTCGCGCAGCGCTTTGGCGTTGTCGGCCAGCATGCGCTGCTCGGTGGCGGGCGTCTGCCGCCACTCCGTCATATAGGCCGACCGCAGGTGCTGGTCCTCGTCCGTCCGCAGCGCTTCGGCGAGCGCCCCGGGATGCGGCGTGGACACCACGGTGAGGCTGCGCAGCCGGTCGGGGTGCTCGTCGGCCGTCCACCACGCGACCGCGCCGCCCCAGTCGTGGCCGACCAGGTCGAACGTGCTCCAGCCGAGCGTGTCGGCGATTGCGACGACGTCGGACACCAGCGACGCGATGCCGTATTCGGCCGGGCGCTCGGGCCGCACGTCCGGCGAATAACCGCGCTGATCCGGCGCGATCGCGCGGTATCCGAGCACGCCGAGCGTCGCCACCTGGTGCTCCCACTCCACGGCGGCCTGGGGAAAGCCGTGCAGCAGCAGTACCGGTCGGCCGTCTTCTGGGCCGGCCGCGATTGCGTCGAAGGATCCCGCTTCGGTCGGGATCGTCAGCTGGTCGATCACGAGACGCACTCTACGGACAGGCACCGACAGTTTCGGGCGGTCTCTCGCTGTCACTGTGATCTGAGCTACACGGGAACAAATAAGTTGAGTCGCTCATTGGCAACTTTGCAAGGCTTGGTCAGCGCCCCAGCAGCTGGCCGCAGTTGTCCGAAAGGGGATTCGACATGCTGATCCGCACTGACCCGTTCGCCCAGTTCGACCGCCTGACCCAGCAGGTCTTCGGCAGTCAGGGGACCGCGCCGCGCTCGGTCCCGATGGACGCCTATCGCTCCGGCGACGAGTACGTCATCCAGTTCGACCTCCCGGGGATCGCGCGCGACTCCATCGACGTGAGCGTCGAGCGCAACGTGCTCACCGTCCGCGCCGAGCGCACCCCGGTCGCGGTCGAGGACGCGCAGGTCCAGGTATCCGAGCGGCCGCGCGGCAAGTTCTCGCGCCAGCTGTTCCTCGGCGACACGCTCGACACCACGCGCATCGCCGCGGACTACGTCGACGGAGTGCTGACGCTGCGCATCCCGGTCTCCGAGAAGGCCCAGCCGCGCAAGATCACTGTCGGCGGCGCGCCGCAGGAGATCGACGCCTGAGGTCGCGAACCCAAGTTGTCCCCAGGTTGTCCACAGTGGGTTGTGGATAACCTGGGGACAATTGCTATCCGCGCAGGTCAGCTGGGGATACCCGCTCGCTCGCCCGGCTGCCGCTTGCGCACTAGCGGCGCGATTGTGCGGTTGAGGACGAAGTACTCCGCGACGACCACGCAGATCGTGATCGAACCCCACGCGCTCGTCGTGTAGATGTCGGCGAAGCTCAGCGTCGGGAAGATGCCCTGCATCGCCGCGCCGATGCCGAGAAAGCCGCGGAGCACGACCGCGGCGAAGCTCAGTGCGTAGTTGCGGATCATCCAGATGCGGTGGAGTTGGATCTGGCCCTGCCGGATGAAGGTGTAGCCGCGGTAGAGCGTGTAGAGCCACGCGACGGACAGCAGGTAGAAGGCGATTTGTGACGAGATGCCGTCGACCGAGAACGTCGCTGCCACGAGTGCGGCGACCGCGGCGAAGATCATGCTCACCACGTAGACGCGGCCGAGCACCCGGTGGAGTTTCGGTCGACGTGCGCGCAGTTGTTGGGCGAACTGGAACGGTCCGATCAGCAGCACCAGGCTCGCGGGCAAGGCGTGCAGCACGATCGTCAAGTAGTGCAAGGCGATCCCCGGGTTGAGCGGGATCCGGCTCAAGGTCGGGTCGCCGGTCAGGTAGGTCGCGGCGGAGAACAGCGCTACGCCGACGGCGGACACCGCGACGGCGGCCCAGGCGATCCGTCGGCGGCTGCGGCGGGGAACGGCGAAAGTCATCACGAAACTCCTGCTCGGACTGGGTCTGTGCAGTGAGCGTCTCGTGATGGCGGGGATGGCCGTGTCGGCGAGAATTGCGTAGATCAGGTGGTACGCGAGGGTTTGCCGTCGCTGCTGGTTCGGCGAGGTGCCGAGTTCGCGGTCGCTGTTGTGATGCGACCTCGGCGGTGCGGTGGAGTCCGCGACGGCAGGGGTTCCCAGTTTCCGAATCGCTGCTGTGCGGGCAGCGGTGAAACTGGTCTTCCCGGCCGACGGAGACCGTCGTGTTTTGCCCTAGGACCGCGGTGCTCAGCCCGGCCGATCCCTGCTGGTCAGCCTCCGGAGTGCATGTCCTCGGCCTCGGGGACGCAGTCGTCGTCCGGGTCGTCCAGCCAGCCGTGCGGGAGCGTCACCTTGCCCGGCGAGCCCTGGCGTCCGCGCGGGCCGGTGGCGGCCTCGGGGAAGGGGGCGTCGTGGTCGAGCTGGGCGATGAGGTCGTCGAGTTGGCCCATCGACGAGAGCATCGCGAAGCCGCGCCGCAGCTCGGAGCCGACCGGGAAGCCCATCAGGTACCAGGCCATATGCTTGCGGATGTCGCGCATCGCCTTGTCGTGGCCGTCGTGCTCGATGAGCAGTTCGGTGTGCCGGCGCAGGACGCGCGCGACTTCGCCGAGGTTCGGCCCAGCCGGAATCTCCCGACCCTGGAAGGCGGCTTCTAGTTCGCCGAACAGCCACGGCCGACCGAGGCAGCCGCGCCCGACGACGACGCCGTCGCAGCCAGTCTCGGCGACCATGCGGAGCGCGTCGTCCGCGCTGAAGATATCGCCGTTGCCCAGCACCGGAATGCTGGTGACGGCCTCCTTGAGAGCGGCGATCTTGGTCCAGTCGGCCTGGCCGGAGTAGCGCTGCGCGGCCGTGCGGGCATGCAGACTGACGGCGGCCGCGCCCTCGGCTTCGGCGATGCGTCCGGCGTCGAGGAACGTCCGGTGATCGTCGTCGATGCCGACGCGGAACTTCACGGTGAACGGAACACCGCCTTCAGCCGCCGCCTTCGCCGACTCGCGCACGATGTCCGCGAACAGCCGCCGCTTGAATGGCAGCGCCGCGCCGCCGCCCTTGCGCGTCACCTTCGCGACAGGGCAACCGAAGTTGCTGTCCACGTGGTCGGCGAGGCCTTCGCCGACGATGATCCGGACCGCCTCGGCCATCGTCTTCGGGTCGACCCCGTAAAGCTGCATGGACCTCGGCTTTTCGTGCTCGCCGAAGGTCATCATGTGCATCGTGCCGGGGTGCCGTTCGACGACCGCGCGGGCGGTGATCATCTCGCACACGTAGATGCCCGCGCCGTACTCCTGGCAGAGCTGCCGGAACGCCACGTTGGTGATCCCCGCCATCGGAGCGAGCACGACGGGAGGATCGACCTGGTAGGGGCCGATCTTCAACGTGGGCGCGGTCAAGGTGGCAGTCACGCTTCCATTGTCGCCCGTGACGTACGGCACACGCATCCGGGCAGCTCCGCGGTCGCGAGACCATCTCGTGTCCAGCCTTGAGTAGTGCTACGGATCCGATCATCGCTCCGTTTCTCCGACGATGTCCGGTATGACCACGGAAGCTGCAACGCTCCACCGCCTGGCCGGCGAACTGGACGACCTCGGCCGCCGCCTGACCCACGTAGGCGCCGAACTCCGCGCAGTGCACCTCCAGCCCGAGTCGGCCACCGATCAGCCCGCGCTGGCCTCTGACCAGCCCGCGCTGGCCACCGACAAGCCCGCCGAGGAATCCGGCCCAGACACAGCGGCCTCCCAGCCGACGCCAGGCCACCCGAGCGGCCACGCCGAGTCAGCAGCGTCGACCGGGGAGTCGTCGCAGTCGGCCTTCTCGCCCGGCCCCACTCAGCCGGTCAGCTCCGACACGGCCGCGGAGGGCATTGCCGACGTGGCAGGCGCTTCCGCTGCGCTGGGTCAGGCCGCCGCGCCGGGCGAGCCGTCCGAGTCAGGCCGCCCCACCGAACAGGGCCACCCCACCGAACAGGGCCACCCCACCGAACAGGGCCACCCCACCGAACAGGGCCACTCCGCCGAACAGGGCCAGCCCGCCGAAGAGGTCCGGGCCGCCGAGCCAGGCCGCTCTGCCGGGCCAACCCAGCCTCCTGCACCTGGTCACCCTGCCGCGCAGGGCTACCCGGCTGCTCCAGGCCAGTCGCCCGCCCCGGGCTACCCAGCTGCGCAGGGCGGCCCCTACCTGTACCCGGCCTACTCGGCCGCGCACGGTGCGGCGTTCCACCCCCACCCGGGTTACTACCCGCACAACCCTTACGCAGCTTCGTATTCCGCCCAACCTGCGGCCAGCGCGACCCACCCGTCAACACCGCAACCCGGCACCCAACAGCCAGGCCCGGAAGGTCTCGCCGCCGGACAGTCAGCCCAAGAACACCCCCAGGCAACCGCCCAGCAGGTGCCGTATGGCCAGAGGCTCTTCGCTCAACCGCCTTTCGGCTATCACCGCTACACCCCATCTCCGACGCTCCGTGAGCGACTCGGCCGTGAAGGCGCCGGTTCGCGACTGCTGGCGTGGGTGGGCGGCGCGGTGACGTTGCTCGGGGTTGTCCTGCTGCTGATTCTGGCCATCCAGCGCGGCTGGCTCGGCCCGCTGCCGCGGGTGGCGGTCGGTGCTGCGTTCGGCGGGATCCTTGTCGGCGCGGGCGCTTGGCTGCACCGCAAACCGGCCGCGCGCACCGGTGCGTTCGCTCTTGTCGCCACGGGGATCGCGACGCTCTACCTCGACACTGTCGCTGCCACCTCCTTGTACGATTTCTTACCGGTTCCCGCCGGGCTCGCGGTCGGCTTCGCGATCGCGGTGGGCGGACTTTTGCTTGCGGTCAAATGGGATTCCTCTCTCTTGGCGAATGCCGTGGTGGGAGGATGCGGAGTGTGTGCGCCCCTGATCACTTGGGGCTTCACCTATGAACTCGTGACGTTCCTTCTCATGATCCAGATCGCGACCGTTCCTGTCCACCTCCGACGGTCATGGTCGCCACTTTCGTTTACTGCAGCCATTCCGCCCTTGACAACGGCGCTGATCGGCACCGGGCTGCGAACCTTGCCGCTGTGGGCAGTGATTGCCGCCGGTGTCGTCAGCGCGGCGACGGCGCTGATCACTTTGCGGCGTAACGATAACGAGCCCTACTCGCTGGCCGTGCTCGCTGTTGCCCCGCTGCCTGTCCTGGCTGCCGCACTGCTTCTGCGCCGGCCGGAATCCGTGTTTCTGGCGGGCGGAACGGCGGTCGTGCTCATCGCGACCTGGCCCATCGTGCGAGGGAATTCCGGTACTGTCGCGGGAATCGCTGGCCTCGTCGCCGCGATGCAAGCGACTGTCACGCAGTTCGATGGCGGGGCGGTCCTGCTCGGCGAAGCGGTCGTGCTCGCGTTCGCGGCGAAGTTCACACGGAACCGGTTCGCGCTAGGCGGTTCTCTCGCCTTCGCGGTGATCGGCGGCCTGTTCGTGCTCGGGTCGGAGCTGACGCTGCCGCTGCTGATGCTCCCGCACTGGCATCCGCGGGATCTTCTTTTCGCCGCACTCGCCTCGGCTGCGCTTCTCCTCGCCGCCGCGATCGCGTTGCCATGGGCGGCAATTCGTCTCAACGTGGTGAAATCGGCCAGTCTTGCGCCTTGGCTGCCCGCGGGACTGTGTGCGCTCTACGGCGCTGCTGGTCTGGTGCTCGCAGCGTCCATGCTCGTGTCCCCTGGTCGGCTCGGATTCCTGGTCGGCCACACGCTAGTCACGGTTTCCTGGACGGTGGTCGCGTTTGTCCTTCTCCTGCGCGGGATCGAGGTGGTCGCGTTGCGGATCGCCGGGCTGGTGCTGGTGGCTGCCGCGGTGGCGAAGCTCGTGTTGTTCGACCTTGCCGCGCTGGACGGTTTGGCCCGGGTGGGCGCTTTCCTCGGTGCTGGCGTGATCCTGCTCGTGGCGGGGGCGCGGTACGCGCGGGTTGTCGCGTCGCGCTGATTCGCGAGAAGTCCCCCGATCCGGGGAATCGAGAATGATCTCGGATCGGGGGATTTCCCTTTTGTGTAAACAAAAATTTGCTGTGGTGACAGTGGCTTGAGGCAGTCCGAGGCGTCCTCGGTGCGGGCTGATGTCGCGGAACTGTCGGTGGCTCGTGGTTACCTGGGAAACCTACCGAGGAGGTATCCGACCATGACCTACACCCACGACCCGAAACTCATCGAACGCGCAGGCGAGTCCGTCGCATGGCTCACCACCGTGACTCCGAGCGGCCGCCCCGCGCCGAGGCCGGTCTGGTTCGTGCTCGACGGCGAAGAAATCGTGGTTTTCAGCCGGCCTGGTACGGCCAAACTCCGGCACCTTGCCGCCAACCCGGAGGTGAGCTTTCACTTGAACAGCGACGAACACGGCGGGAGCATCATCGTCGTCAACGGGCGCGCGCACATCGACGAAGCCAAAGCCTCTGAAGCTCCCGGCTACCTGGCGAAGTACCAACGGCATTACGCCGGTATCGGGTTCGCCGATCCAGCCGCCTTCGACGCCGACTACTCGGTGCGGATCCGGATCGTGCCCGAGAAGTCCTGGGGGTTTTGAGGGCGTTCCGGATTCAGAAGCCGACGTTCAGGCAGGCCAGCCGCCCACCCGCGGTTCCGGCGTGCCCGGGGTTGGTGTGGGTATGGGTTTCGTGGATTACCACGGACTTCGCCCGTCGTTCGCCGAATTTCCAGTCCACAATGGAGGTTGCATGACCGATGCCTGAGCGGTCGGTGGTGAAGTCGAGCCAGATCTCGTTGCGCGGGTTGGCGTAGGCCGGATCCACCGATGGCTTCACCGGGTCCGGCACGTGCTGGAAGTGTCCGCCCGCGGCGTCACCGGTGGCGCCGCAGGAGTTCACGTGCGCGTGCGCACCGTATTCGTGCTGCGGCAGGAGGCCGCTGATCACCAGCACGGTGGTGGTGCCGACGCGACTGCCGGACAGGGCGGAGACGTGCGCCCTGGCCCCGGAGGGCACGAGATCCGGGCGGTAGGTGACGGCTTGGCTGCCCGGTGTGTACGCCGCGAACGTGCCGTGGGCGGTGGTGAAGCGCAGTGGTGAGGCCTCGGCCGGAGCTGCTGCGACGGTGGCGGCCGAGAGGCTCGTGACGGTGAGACCGGCGGCGAGGGCCGCGGAAAGGAACTTAGGGAGGAAACGCATGAAACTTCTCTAACCAGTCGGCGCGTGCCGTGCCATGTTCTCCACTCGAACGTGTGGAGGTCGTCCGGATCTCGGGACGGCTTTCGTGCGGGCGTGAGGTGCGCTGGGGCGTCGGTTGGGGCGGCAGCGGGAGCGGCCAGATTCAGACGTGGACCAAGCCGTGCCGCTAGGCAGGTGGTCAGGCCGGGCCAGGCTCGAGTGGGAGCGCGGGCTTCTGTCTGGACGCAAGGCGTGCGGCTCCCGCTTGCCGTTGGTATTGGTGCCGGTTGTGTCGCGGCGACGGAGTCCTGGTGCGCTCCGCTGACAGGAACGGGCCGACGGGCCGGATGCGGCTTGGGCGGCTCGGGCGGCGGTTGCGGCGGAGACGAAGGCGCTCGACTGGCCTGGGCGAGTTTTCGGGCGATGACGCGTTGGGTACTTGGCAGCGTGGCAGCGTCGGACTTGCCCGGCGATGCTTCGGTGAGCACCGGTGGAGCCTGACATGCCTGACGACCCGAACAGTGCCATGGGGTTTGACGGCCGTCGTGCGGACGTCCACGGGTCGGCAGAGGCCGGTGGACCGGTCGAGGCTGGTGGGTCGCCGGAGAGTGGCCGGCCGGCGGACTCCGGCGGGCAGGCCAGCTGCGGCGGATCGACCGAGGGCGGGCAGGCTAGCGGCGGCGAATCTCCCGGCGGCGGGAATACCGGCGGCGGTCAACCGGTCGACGGTGGGCTGGCGAGCAGTGGCAAACCGGCCGACGGTGGGTTGGACAGCGGTGGCCGACCGACTGGCAGCGGACTGGCGAGTGGTGGCCGACCGGCCGACGGTGAGCTGGCGAGCGGTAGCCGACCGACTGACAGTGGGTTGGACAGCGGTGGCCGACCGACTGGCAGTGGACTGGCCAGCGGCAGCCGACCGGCTGACGGAGGGCTGGCGGAAAGCAGCGGACCTTCCCAGCGCACCGGATCGTCGGACGGCACTGGCTCCTCGGAGGGCGGCGGGTTCGCTGCGGTCGGCGGGTCGGCGCGGGTCGGCGGGTCAGCGGAGCTAGACGACGACGTCGAGCACACTGGCGAGACGCGGAACCAGATGCTGCAGCGGAATGTCGGCGAGCTGTTGCAGGAGTTGCGGGTCGCGCAGGCGGGCGTTCAGATCCTTTTCGGATTCCTGCTGTCGGTGGTCTTCACGGGCCGGTTCCACGACGCCAGCGGGTTCGAGAAGACGCTGCACCTGCTGGCGGTGCTGCTCACCGTCGCGGCGACGGCGTTGCTGATCGCGCCTGCGGCGTGGCATCGCATGCTGTTCCGGACTGGGCGGCGGGAGGAGATCCTGCGGGTTGGCAACCGGGTCGTGCTTGTTGGCTTTGGGTGTCTTGCCGCGGCGATCACGGTCACCGTTGCGCTGATCGCGAAGGTCTCCTTCGGGCCGGTTGCGATGGGGCTCGTCGGTGGGATGGCGGTGTTGCTGTTCGGGCTGTTGTGGTTCGCGGTGCCGGGAATGCTCGTCGGCGACCAAAGGCGACGCGACGGTCACTGAGCGGCGTCGGTGCCTGCCGGATTTGTCCTGCACAGGACAGAAACGGAGCTGTTCATCGAGCCGTCGGCAATTGTTGCCGTAGCGGTTGGGGCCGGCCCGTAGCTTCCTGCTCGTGACTGACTCTTCACGGCGGAACTTCCTGCGCGGTGCCGGAATCCTCGGTGCCGGCGCGGCGGTGTCCGCGCTGCCTGGTCTGAACGGGATCGCTGCGGCTGATCCCAGCGTCGCTCGCCGGCCGGACGGTGACAGTCCGCGGTTCACGATCGCGGTCATGCCGGACACCCAGTACCTGTTCGACGAGGACCGGGGCGACTCGACGCCGGTGGACGCGTCGTTGTCGTACGTGCTGCGCCACGCGCACGACGACAACGTTGTCTTCCTCGCGCACCTCGGCGACCTCACGCAAAACGGGCAGGCGCGGGAGTTCGCGGGCATCAGCCGGTCGTTCCAGGCGCTCGACCGGTTCCGGTTCCCGTACAGCACGCTCGCGGGCAACCACGACATCGACGGCTCCACCGACGACCAGCGCGGGCGCACGCCGTACCTCGACGCGTTCGGGCCGCAGCGGCAGCGGAACTCGCCGACTTTCCGCGGCTCCTCGAAGGACGGCTACAACACCTACCACGTGTTCCGGGCCGCTGGTCGGGAGTGGCTGGTGCTCGCGATGGACTGGCGTCCGTCGGCGGGCGGTTTCGCGTGGGCGAAGCAGGTTCTCGCGCAGCACCCGCGGATGCCGGCCATCCTGACGATCCACGAGCTGGTCAACTCCGACGAGCAAGGCAAAGCGTTCCTGTCGGACTTCGGCCAGCAGGTCTGGGACCAGTTCGTCAACGAAAGCGACCAGATCTTCCTGACCCTCAACGGCCACTACTGGCCGCCGAGCCGTCTGGTGAAGCGCAACGCCGCCGGGCACGACGTCCACCTGCACCTCACGAACTACCAGGACCGCTACTACGGCGGCAGCGGAATGATCCGGCTGTACCAGTTCGACGTCGCCCGCGGCGTGATCGACGTCCGCACCTTCTCGCCGTGGCTCGACGGCAAGCGCGACCTCACCGAACTCGAGCGCATCGAGGCCGAGCGCAGCACCGACGTCGATTACTTCAGCATCGACATCGACTTCGACAAGCGGTTCGCCGGTTTCGCGCCCGTTCCGGTGCCGCCGGCCCGCCCGGTGAAGCCGCAGCTCGTGCCGGGCACCGTCGCGTACTGGCGGTTCGAGGGCGGCCGCGCGGGCTCTCCGGTGCCGGACAACGCGGTGATCAAGGACCTCACCGGCCGCGGCAACGACCTGCGCCGCATGACCGTGTCGGGCAGCGGGCCGACGGCGTTGACTTACTCGGCGGACTTCGCGTCTCGCCAACCGTCGCGGGCGAGCCTTCGCTTCGACGGCGCGCGCAATCCCGGTCGTGGCGCGTACCTCCAGACCGTCGACAGCGCACCGATGAACAGCCTGACCTTCCAGCGCGGTTATACCGTCGAAGCGTTCGTCCGGCTGCCGGAAGACTTCCGCGACGGCACCCACGGCTGGTGCGGCATCTTCGCGCGCCTCGGCAACGGCGGCGCGGCCGGGAAATCCGGCGATGACCCGAACGAATCGGCCGCGACCTTCAGCGTCTCGGACGGCGCGGAGCTTCAGTGGGCGGTGTTCCCGTTGAACCAGAACGGGATCTCGACCAACTGGGGCCACGAACTGCCGCTGGCGAAGTGGTGGCACGTCGCGGTCGTCAACGACGGGTGGCGCAGCACGCTGTACGTCGACGGCTGCCCGCTGCTGCGCAATCCCAAGACGCCGGCGATCGGCCTGGCCAATCCGGGCGGCGGCTGGCTGATCGGCGCGTCGTCGTACCGGGGCAAGGTGGAGCGCAGCTTCTACGGCGAGATCGGCGAGGCCCGGGTGGTCGACCGGGCGCTGGCTCCGCGGGAATTTCTGCTGGGCTGACCGGCGGCGTCGAGTGGCCGCTCGGCAATTGCGGCTGGCGACCACGGTTCGCGAGGCGGACGCGGCGGCTGGGGACGGGGGAAAGTGGCGCGGCGGCTCGGGGATTACGGAAGACGGGTGCGGCGGCTGGGGTTGCGGAAGACGGGTACGCGGCTGGGGATTGCGGAACCGACTTGTTGGCGGAAGGTCGATACGGAATCCAGCTCGCTATTCCGATTGCGCAGCAGGCAAATTCGACTGGTGCGACCGTTCGGGGGTATTAGCAAAACTGATGGCTTCGGCCAGTCGGGCTAATCGGGGAAGGGATTGTAATGGCCAGCTGTTAAGAGCGTCGGAGTGGCTGGTCGCGAATTCGGTCGGTGGCGAGCGTTGGCCGCGGGGCATTTTTTCGCGGCCAGCGCTGTTCCGATGAGTGGGACGCAGGTCTGCTGTGCGGAGGGCGCGCGGAAATCGGCGAGCGTTCCCGTGCCGGGGACTGGGGCAGGGAACGTCGGTGTGCGACCGGAGGCGGTCCAGCGTCGATGCTGGGACGGGATTCCGGGGTCATGGCCGGCGCCGTTGCCGGAGCCGGTGCTGATGCCGGAGTCGCGTTGCCTGGTCGGCACGGATGCCGGGGCTCGGGCTGACGCCCGTTGCCGGGACCGGCGTCTCCGCCTTCGACGGGTGACGCCGGGTGGTGCGTGTTGCCGGACCAGCGCGGATACCTTGGCTGGCGGTGGAGCTCGTTGCCGGGGCCAGCACGGGTGCTGGAACCGGTGGTCGAGCCGGGACCGGCGTCGTTGCCGGGACTGGTGTCGACCTGCTTTGCGCCGGGACCGGCGTCGTTGCCGGGACTGGTGTCGACCTGCTTTGCGCCGGGACCGGCGTCGTTGCCGGGACTGGTGTCGACCTGCTTTGTCGCCAGGTCAGCGTCGTTGCCGGGACTGGTGTCGACCTGCTTTGCGCCGGGACCGGCGTCGTTGCCGGGACTGGTGTCGACCTGCTTTGTCGCCAGGTCAGCGTCGTTGCCGGGACTGGTGCTGACTTGCTTTGTCGCCGGGTCAGCGTCGTTGCTGGAACTGGCGGCTTAGCCTGTTTGTCGCTGGACCGGCGTTGTTGCTGGAGCTGGCAGTCAAACCTGCTTCGTTGCCAGGTCAGCGTTGTTGCTGGAGCCCGTGGTCAGGCCGGATGCCGCGCCAGCGTCCTTGCTGGAGACAGCCGCCGGTTGGGAGCCCGTGCTGGCCAGCGTCGTTGCTGGACAGCGGTGGGGCCGGGAATCAGTGCCGGAACTGGCGTTTGGCTGGAGCCCGTTGCCGGAACGGTGCCTCGCCGCCGGGACCAGTGCTGATTCCGGGACCGGTGTTCGTGCCGGAGTTCCGAGGCCGGGACCAGTCCGGTTCGGGTACGCCGAACCAGGCCTGGGGGCCAGCCCGGTCCAGTCCTCGGAGTCGCGCCGACGCAGCCGGGGTACCGGCCCGATCCGGACCGGCCGTGTCAGCCCTAGCACGCCTGACCGAGGACATCGTTCGATGACCCAAGCCGGGCGCTCTAGCCCGAGAGCTAGGACCGAAAGTCCGGCTCAAGCCGAGTGCTCCGGTCTGAGGACCAGGACCGGAAGCCCTGCCCGCGCCGAGCGCTCTAGCCCGAGAACCGAGGCCGCAAGCGCTGCCCAAACCGAATGCTCCAACCCAAGGACCAGGACCATAAGCCCAGCTCAGGAACCCAGTCAGGCATCCGCCCAGCTGAAGAACCCTGCCGAGCCACCGGTCCGTCCGCGCCGGGTGGAGAACCCAGTCGGTCGGCAAGCCGCGCAGCTTAGGCCGGGAACCCCACCGAGAACCCAGTCCGAGCACGTCAGCTCGTGGACCCGACCACAAGCCCAGCCACAAGCCCGACCACGCGCTCACCAAGAGCCCAGCCACGAGCCCGACCACGAGCCAGGCCGGAAACCCGGCCATGGACCCAGTCGCGAACCCAACCCGCGGATCAGGCGGTCAGCCTTCCCCACGAATAGTCCTGTTTCGCGAGCTTCAGGTACACGAACAGCTCCGTCGCGACGACTCCCGCGATGGGCCGTACCTCGTCGCCGAGTACGGACAGCAGGTGGTCGTCGTCGCGGCATAGCAGTTCCGCCAGCAGGTCGAAGCGGCCCGAGCAGAGTGCCACCTGGTGTACGTCGGCGACCTTGGCCAGTTGCTGGGCCACTTCGCGGGCGTCTCCGTCCACCGTGATGCCGACCATGGCCCTTCGGGTCAGGTCGACGTGTTCCGGCGAGGTCACGGCGACTATCTGCACCATTTCCTCTCGCAGCAGCCGTTGTACTCGCTGCCGCACCGCGCCTTCCGAAAGACCCACCGCCTTGGCCAGTGCGGTGAACGACGCCCTGCCGTCTTCCTGTAACAGCGTGATGAGCGTCCGGTCGGTCCCGTCTAGCGCTCTCGGAGCACGCGGTTCCTCGATTTTCGTACGGTTTTCGTCACCCATGCCGTCCCTCCCTGTGTTTCGGCATGTGATTCGTCAGACGCGCAGCGTATCGGCAGGAGCCGGAGAGCAGGAGACCCTTTCCCGTTTTCTTCTCCAGATGGCGGACATGCGGCCGCCGTTCTGGCTCGGGCAAACGCCGGGTACGGTCGCGGACCGCCGATCTTGAGGAGGAATATTCCAATGACCGAAGCCGTCGCCGCGCCGGTGGTGCCGGCCAAGGGGCTCCGCTCGAACGCGCTGGGCATGGTGTCTTCGACGGTGATCGGAATGTCGTCGACCGCCCCGGCCTATTCGATCGCGGCGACGCTCGGGTTCCTCGTGCTCGCCGGAACGGGGTTCAAGGCCGCCGCGTTCGTGTTGCTGTCGTTCGTCCCGGTGCTGTTCGTCGCGTTTGCCTTCCGGGAACTCAACGCGGCCGAACCCGATTGCGGCACCAACTTCACCTGGGCGACCCGCGCGTTCGGCAGTCGCGTCGGCTGGATGACGGGCTGGGTCGTCCTGGTGGAGCAACTGCTGGTGATGAGCAGTCAGTCGGCGCTGACCGGCCGGTACACCCTGCTGCTGTTTGGTCTAGACGACCTGGCCGACAACCGCGCGGTGACGACGGCGATCGGGGGCGCGTGGCTGCTCGCGCTGTGCTGGCTGTGCTACCGCGGCATCGAGGTGTCCGCACGGGCGCAGTGGGTCCTCCTCGGCATCGAACTCACCGTCCTGGTGATCTTCTCCGCCGTAGCGCTTTCGCGCGTCTACAGCGGCACTGCGGGCCCGCAGGCGACGACGCCGCAGTGGGACTGGCTGTGGCCGAACGGGGTCAGTGTCGGGACGGCGGTGTCGGCGGTGCTGCTCGCGGTCTTCATCTACTGGGGCTGGGAGAGTTCGCTTTCGGTGAACGAGGAATCGGCTGATCCGCGGCACGCGCCGGGCCGGGCGGCGATCCTCTCCACCGTGCTGCTGGTGCTCAACTACCTGTTGGTGACCGTCGCCGCGCTGGCTTTCGCGGGCGTCGGCGAGCACGGGATCGGGCTGGCCAACGAGCCGAACGCCGAGGACGTGCTCGCCGGGCTGGGCGGCGCGGTGTTCGGGACGTCCGGGTTCGGCAAGGTCATGGGGGTGCTGCTGATCGTGTCCGTGCTGACGAGCGGCGCGGCCACGAGCCAGGCGACGATCATGCCCGCCGCGCGCACGACGTTGTCGATGGCCAGTCACGGCGCGCTGCCCAAGGTGTTCGGCCGGGTGCATCCGAAGTACCAGACGCCGTCGGTGACGACGTGGGCGTTCGGGTTGGTGTCGCTCGCCTTGTACGTGCTGCTGGCGTTGTGGAGCCGCAACGTGCTCGCGGATTCGGTCGACGCGGTCGGGCTCACGATCGCGATCGAGTTCACGGTGACGGCGCTCGCTTGCGTATGGGTGTTTCGCCGGACGCTGTTGTCGAGCGTGCGCAACTTCCTGCTTCGCGGCTTACTGCCCTTCGTGGGCGGCGTGTTCTTCCTGGCGGTACTGGTGCTCGCGGCGATCGCGTACGCGAAGCCTGACGCCGGAGAGACCACTGTGTTCGGCATCGGCGGTGTCGCGGTGATCGGGGTCGTAGCGATCCTCGTTGGGTTCCCGTTGATGTTTGCCGTGCAACGCGCCTGCCGTGACTTCTTCGCGGGGCGACGTCTGACGCGCGGCGCCGTTGCCCGCGACGGTCAGACCATCGAGAGCTAGCAGCGGCGAAGCAGGTCTTCTTCGGTTTCGCGGCGTACGAGGAGCGTCGCGTGTCCGTCGCGTACGCCGACGAGCGGTGGGCGGCCGACGAGGTTGTAGTTCGACGCCAGCGAGTGGTGGTACGCGCCGGTGCACGGTACGGCCAGCAGATCGCCGACGTGGATGTCGTCGGGCAGGCAGACGTCCGCCAGCACGTCGCCGGACTCGCAGTGTCGTCCGACAACCGTCATCGGCGTACGCGCGACCTTCGTGCGACGGCCGACGAGACGCGCGGTGTAGCGCGCGCCATACAGCGCGGGGCGTGGGTTGTCGCTCATGCCGCCGTCGACAGCGACGAAGGTGCGCGCGCCGCGTTTCACGGCGCACACGCGGTAAACGGTGATGCCGGCCGGTCCGACGATCGCTCGGCCGGGTTCGATTGTCAGGCGTGGCAACGGGAAGTCGCGTGACGAGCATTCGTAGCCCAGTGCGACGCGGAGGCGTCGTGCGTACCCTTCAAGGTCGAAGGACGCTTCACGGTCGGCGTACGGGACTGCGTGGCCGCCGCCGAGATCCAAGTCGCGCAAGGTGATTCCGTAGTGGTCGCGGATGCGGACGAGGACTTCGACCATCTTTCGCGCGGCTTCTTCGTAACGGTCCACACGGGACACTTGCGAGCCGATGTGGCAGTGCAGTCCGGTTAATTGGAGGCTCGGTTGCGAGAGCACTGCTGCGACAGCGCGGTCGACGTTGTCGCGTACGTCGGGGCGCAGCGAGAAGCCGAACTTCTGTCCTTCGGTGCCTGTCGTGATCGCAGCGTGCGTGTCGCCGCTGACGCCCGGCGTGACGCGGATGAGAACGCGCTGTGCGCCATCGGCAAGGGTGCCGAGTTGTTCGATTTCGTCGAGAGAGTCGAGGACGATGCGGCCGACGCCGTACTGCAGCGCGGCTTTCAGGTCTTCGGGCGTCTTCGCGTTGCCGTGCAACAGAATTCGCTCCGCGGGAAAACCGACAGCGCGCGCGACGGCGATCTCGCCGGCGGAGCAGGTGTCGAGCGACAGTCCTTCTTCGGCGACCCAACGCAACACTGCTCGCGTACAGAGCGCCTTGCTCGCGAAGGCGACGTCGGCCTCCGGCAGCGCACGGCGATACGCGCGGGCCGTGTTGCGCACCTGTTCCTCGTCGAGAAGGTAAGCGGGTGTACCGAAGCGCGCGGCCAAGTGGCTGACCGGCGCGCCCGCGAAGAGCAACTCACCGCCTTCGCCGAGCTTCGTGCCTTGCGGCCAGAGTCCCGGTTCTAGATGGTCGGCGGCCTCGCAGCCGAGACTCGGGAGCAGCTCGCTGAGCGTCACGGTTACCTCCGGTCGATGTCGATCGCGGCGAACATCGCCAGCACACGCCGCCGACCCCGGCCCGGGGCGTCCCGGCAACGGGCCCCTGACGGTCCCGGCGGTCGTGCTGACGTGTTCTTAACGCGCGAGTAACCTCCGCCACACCCCGGTTGAGCTGGGCTTTGCTGAGTTTTCCGGTGCCCGGCCGTCTTATCGGACATGGTTGAACAGATGACCGACTTCGCGAGCGAGACCGAGCCGTACCGGCACGAGCTGCGGGTGCACTGCTACCGGATGCTGGGCTCGTTCGACGAGGCGGAAGACCTGGTCCAGGAGACGCTGCTGCGCGCGTGGCGCGGCCGTTCGACATACGAGGGCCGCGCGAGCCTGCGGGCGTGGTTGTACCGGATCGCGACCAACGCGTGTCTGGACCACCTCGACGCACACCCGCGCGAGCTGCCGACGCTCGATCTTCCGGTCACGCACGACTCCGACCTCGCGCCGCGTCCCGATGTCGCGGTGCCGTGGTTGCAGCCCGCTCCCGACAGCGCGCTTCAGCCGGACGCTGTCGTCGTCGCGCTCGAGACGGTGGAGTTGGCGTTCCTCGCAGCCATCCAACATCTTTCGCCGCGACAGCGGGCTGCCTTGGTGCTTCGCGACGTACTCGGTTGGTCTGCGCGCGAAACGGCTTCAGCGCTCAGTACGACGCCTGCGTCGGTGAACAGCAATGTGCTGCGCGCGCGGGCCGAGCTGAAGGAGCACTTGCCTACGCGACGTACGGAGTGGGCGTCGGCGTCCGCGAGCGACGAGGAACGGGCTGTCGTTGCGAAGTACGTGAAGGCGCTCGTAGAGCACGACGAAGCGGCCTTCGCCGAACTGTTGCGCGAAGACGTGCGTTGCAGCCACGCGCCTGGCGCTGGCGGGCATATGGGAGCGGAACCGACGTGGTACGCGGGACGGGCTGCTGTGCTCGAAGGCTGGGCACCGGCGTTGCATGGCGGCGACGCTGCCGAGTTCCGCGTTGTCGAGACGCGCGCGAACGGTCTGCCCGCGCTCGCCACGTACGCGCGCACAGTCGGAGAGTTCCGGGCCTTCGGACTGGTGACGCTGCGTCTGGACGGCGACCGCGTCGCGGAGGTGACCACCTTCGGTCCGGAAGTTTTCCCGGCTTTCGACCTCCCGCCAGCGCTCGCCTGACGCGTTACGCAAGCCCCCACGAGGACAGGATTTCGAACAGTTGGTCCCGTTCGGCGGCCGTCAGCAGCCTGCTTGGCGGCCGCACGTCGGGGCGGCACAGGCCAAGCTGGGAGAGCGCGTCCTTGACCACGCTGACGTTGTTGGCATTGCCCTCCGCGGCGCGCATCTGCTCGAACGGGCGGATCCGGTCCCAGATCTCCATCGCCCCGGCGAAATCGTGGTTGCGCAGCCGGCGGAACAGGTCGAGCGAGATCTGCGGAGCGACGTTCACCAGGCCGGAGGTGAAGCCTGTCGCGCCGACTGCGAAGTACCCAGGGGCGGACAGCTCGGCGAGGCCCGCGATCCACACGAAGCGCTCGTACCCCGCGTCGCGCGCGACAGTGCGGAAGCGCACCGGGTCCGGCACCGCGTACTTCACGCCGAGCACGTTCGGCGCGACGTCGGCGAGCTGTGCCAGGTCTGAACCCTCGATGGCGGGGTTGCGCACGTACAGGACAACCCCGAGCTCGGGCACTTCGTTCGCGATAGCGCGGTGGTAGTCGATCCAGCCCGCGCGCGAGACGTACGGGTGCACGGGCTGGTGGATCATCACCATGTCCGCTCCAGACGCGCGCGCGTGCTTCGCGGCCTTCACGGCTGTACTCACGTCATGGCCGACCCCAGCGAGGACGCTCGCCTCGCGCGCGGCCTTCGTGGTGACTTCGAGACACTGCCGCGTTTCTTGCTCGTCGAGCGCGTAGAACTCGCCGGTGTTGCCGTTCGGCGTGACGACCTCGACGCCGCTCAGCACGAGCCGCTCGACAAGCCGCTCGTACGTCTCGGCGTCCACGTCCCCGGCCGCGGTGAACGGGGTCACCGGGATCGCCACCACGCCGGCGAGCCGCTGTCGCTGTTTCTCGAACGCCACGAGCAGATCCGATCTGATATATGATGTCTCGACGCACGGAGCGTAACACGCGGACCTGCGGGACAAGTGTCCTGATCTTTGGGATAAGCGTCCCAGTTCGACGTCAGCGAAGGCTGGACCTGGAGAAAAACAAGATGGGCGAAGGAGAGTCGCTGAGTACCGTGGTCCGGTGCCTGATGCGATTTTCGCCGATCCCCGCCTCGCGCCGATCTACGACACCTTCGATGGCGACCGGGTCGACTTGCCCGCGTACGTCCGCATCGCCGACGAGTTGGCTGCTCGCCGGGTGCTCGACGTCGGCTGCGGGACGGGCTGCCTGGCGGTCTTGCTGGCCGGAACCGGACGCACGGTCGTCGGCGTCGATCCGGCCGAGGCGTCGCTCGACATCGCGCGAGCGAAGGACCCGAGGGTCGATTGGCGGCTCGGGGACGCGACAACCCTGCCCGCGCTCGACGCGGATCTCGCGGTGATGACCGGGAACGTCGCGCAGGTCTTCCTGACCGACGACGACTGGGCCGCGACCCTCCGCGGGATCCGGACGGCCTTGAGGCCCGGCGGGCACCTGGTGTTCGAGACCCGCCGGCCGGACTACCGCGCCTGGGAAACCTGGGATGTGCCGCCGCACACCCGCGAGGTGCCGGGGATCGGCGCGGTGGAGCAGCGGGTCGACGTCACCGAAATCCGGCTGCCGCTCGTCTCGTTCCGCATGACTTACACGTTCCAGACCGACGGCAGCGTCCTCACCTCGGATTCGACCCTCCGGTTCCGCAGCCAGGACGAGGTGGAGGCAAGCCTGCGAGAGCAGGGTTACCGAGTCACCGACCTCCGGCAGGCACCCGACCGGCCGGACCGCGAGTTCGTCTTCCTCGCGCAAGCCGAGTGAGCCGGCCCGCCCCGGTCAAGGGCGGGCCGGAAACTCAGCGCAGAGCGTCCAGCGCGAACGCGGTGTACATGGCTACCCCGGCTGCCATCGCCGGTTCGTGGAACCTCACCCGGTTCGAGTGGTTGTCCTCCGTGGTCGCCGGATCCGCTCCCGGCTCCCGGGCCCCGATGAACGCGAACGTCCCCGGAACCCGTTGCAGCACATACGAGAAGTCCTCCGCGCCCATGATCGGCGTGGTGAGCTCCTCGGCGTTCTCCGCGCCCAGCACCTCGGCGCCCAGCGCCAACACCTCAGCCGCCACCTGCGGGTCGTTGACCGTCGTCGGGTAACCCGGGTCCACTCCGGCCGACACGCGACATCCGTGGGCCGCTCCGACCGCCTCGCACACCTTCGGCAGTTCCTCGCGGACGAAGGACCGCGTCGTCTCCGACAGGGTGCGAATGGTCCCCTCGAGCACCGCCGTCTCGGGGATGATGTTCGTCGTCGTCCCGGCCACGATGCGGGTCACCGAGACCACTGCCGGGTCGAAGACGCTGATGCGACGCGTGACCATCGTCTGCAGCGCGCCGACCATCGCGGCCGCCGCCGGGACTGGGTCGATGGCGTCGTGCGGAGCCGAACCATGGCCGCCGCGGCCGGTGACCTCGACGCTGAACGTGTCGGCTGAGGCCATCATCGGTCCGCCGCGCACCTGCAGGACTCCGCTCGGGCTGTTGGCGATCGTGTGCAGGCCGAAGGCTCGCGTGACGCGCGTGCCCGCCGCGTCCAGCACGCCCTCGTGGATCATGTGCCGCGCGCCGTGGAGGCCTTCCTCGCCCGGCTGGAACATGAACACCACCGAGCCCGCGAGGTCGTCGACGCGCTCCGACAGCAGCCGCGCCGCTGAAGCGAGCATCGCGACGTGCGTGTCGTGTCCGCAGGCGTGCATCGAACCGTCGATCTCGGACGAGAACTCCAGGCCGGTGTCCTCGGTCAGCGGCAACGCGTCCATGTCGGCCCGCAGCAGGATGGCCGGTCCGGGACGGGCTCCGCGCAGCACGCCGGTGAGCGACGTCGTGGAGCGGCCGTCGGTGAGTTCGATCGGCAGGTCGGCCAGTGCGGCGCGGATCGCCGCCTGGGTGCGCGGCAGCTGCAAGCCCTGTTCGGGGTGCCGATGCACAGCGCGGCGGAGCTCGACAGTGCGGTCTTGCAGCTGCCGAGCGGCGTCGAGCAGCCCGGCGTGCCGATTGCCGGGCAGAGTGGGGAGGTCGGTGGGTCCGGTCATGGCTCGATAGTGGCACCTCGCACGCTTCGGGCGCACCGTGCGTGCGTTCGTCAGCGAGGCGGAATACGGTGTGCGCATGGCGGTGCAAGAGCCGGTCACGGGCTTCGCGATAGCTGTGGTCCGTGAAGACGGTCGGTGGCGGTGCAGTGCGCTCGATTCTTCGGCGCTCACAGAATTGGACGCGGCGATCACCGAGCTGGGGAAGCTCCGGTCGACCGGGGCGGCGTTCGGCCTGCTGGCCGTCGACGACGAGTTCTTCGTGATCGTCCGGCCCAGCCCGAGGGGACCGTCGCTGCTGCTGTCGGACGCCGCGGCGGCGCTCGACTACGACATCGCGGCGGACGTCCTCGACGTGCTGCGCGTCGATCCGCCCGACGAGGACGACGACGCCGTGTGGCCCGAGGGCGACCTCGACATCCTGGCCGACCTCGGCCTTCCCGGCGGCGAGCTGGAGGTGATCGTCGGCGAGGTCGACCTCTACCCCGACGAGCAGCTCCAGATGATCGCCCAGCGGTGCGGGTTCGAGGCCGAGTTCTCGAAACTGCTGGACCAGCTCTGAGACGGCCGGACGACATCGAGGCCGTGCGGGCCGCGCTGGACGCGGCCCGCGCTCCTGGTGCGGACATGCCCATCGGCGCGGTCGTCTTCGATCCGGACGGACGTCCGCTGGCCGCCGCCCGCAACGCGCGCGTCGAGCTGGCTGACCCCACCGCGCACGCGGAGGTCCTCGCCCTGCGCGCGGCGGCCCGCAAATTCGGCGACGGCTGGCGGCTCGAAGGCTGCACGCTCGCGGTCACGCTGGAGCCCTGCACGATGTGCGCCGGCGCGCTCGTGCTCGCCCGCGTCGCCCGGCTGGTGTTCGGAGCCTGGGAGCCCAAGACCGGTGCGGTGTCGTCCCTGTGGGACGTCGTGCGCGACCGCCGCCTCAACCACCGGCCGGAAGTCCTCGGCGGAGTGCTCGAAAACGACTGCGCCGCCCTGCTCGAGGCGTACTTCGCGGACCGGCGGCCGGGGGCCGAGTAACCCCCGCCGCACCCGCTGTCGGGGGTCCGGTATTGTTCTCGGCGGTGGCGTGTCCGAGCGGCCGAAGGAGCACGACTCGAAATCGTGTGACGGTTAATCCCGTCCGTGGGTTCAAATCCCACCGCCACCGCTCGCGATAGTGAGAACGCCCGGCACCCACAGGGGGTCGCCGGGCGTTCTCGCGTTGGCACTCAGTTGCGCTTGAGCGAGGACCTCAAACCGGGTCCCGATCTTTCCCCGCCCGACCCGAGTCCTGCGCGGCGGGTTGCCCACGCGACAGGATTGTCAACTGTGTCGCATACAGAAGGACACCGTCAGCATCCCTGGTGGGGCCGATAGCTAGCGAGACTCCTGCTCGGCCCCTTCCGAGCATTAACCTCTACTCGGGGACGGCTTCTGTTTTGTCTCGCTCGGCGAGAAGTGCCCACGAAACCCGTTGGGCGCTGCTTGCTCGGCCGTCTGTGAACTTAATGCCCTGTTTCTCGAGCAGCAGCTGACAGTGCTCAGGACCGCGGCCTTCACTGTCGTGCCAGCGCGGATTCACGCTGCCATCATCCATCAGTAATCGCTCAGGGTGCGGAAACTCGGGGTCGGTTGCGGCGGCACGGCCGACACCTCGTGCCGCAGCGGTGTCGCCACGGACGGCGATCGAGATATCTCCGTAGCTTGCCCACTCGCCCTTTCGAATCCGCGAAGAGACCCGCTTGAAAACTGCCGATGTTGTTCGGTAGCGGGCGGCGATACGCCAACGCTGGGGCGTTGCCCTGGGAACCATCTCGACCAGGCCAGCTCTCTCGAGGGCCTGGAGTGTTGAGTGCGTATTTGGTACTTCGTACTCAATCGTTGCGGCGATATCAGCGGTCTTCATCCCAGCATCGTCGGTTGTTGGGAGAAGCTCGAGGATCTGTTGCTGGCGCTGGCCGCGCCCGCGCGGCAGTTCGATGTCCTCGGCAGGCGCGGGTGTCGCTGACGCAGTCTCCAGCTCGCTCGCGAACGTCAAGCACGCGTCACTCACGGTGCGGAGAAAATTGGTGAGGGCGGGAATGTTCTCCATGGTCAGTCCCTGTCATATTGAGGTCACCTTGTCGCACAGTAAGGTAGTGCACTTGTGTAAATAGGTCAACTGGTTATGACATATCGGCATAACCCCGACCGGGCACTCCGGCCGGGGTTCGTTCGTTTGACCTTCCGGGTAGCTGGTCCCCGTACCCGAGGTGGCGCGTTGTACATCTATGCCCGGCGTCGTTCGCTCTCGTTCAGCGGCAAACAGGTGACGATCAAGGCCGCGATCAAAGACGGCCTGTTCGGTGCGGACAAGACGCACAGTTTCAGGGTCAGCAGGATCAGCGGGGTCAGCAACACCGAACCCCGCGCGTTCAGCCCGGGGTGTCTCAAGTTCAAGGTGACCGGGGCGTCGACGGCGGTGATCGAGAACCCGGCCTCCGGTGGCGACAAGGCCGACCTGTGCACCTTTTACTACAGTTCGTCCGACAGAAAGAAGGTGCGCCGGCTGGTCGAGGAGATCAAAGCCCTGATGCCGAAGTAGCTTCGTCCGTACGCTGGGCTCATGAGCGAAGAGCTTCCGCCGGTCGGCAAGACCGCGGTTGGGGTGGCTGGGCTTCGGGCGTTGGAGAGCGGGCGGCCGGACCGGCTGTTCGAGGATCCGTACGCGGGCGCGTTCTTCCATGCCGGGCGCGCGATCTTCGAAGGCAAGGAGCGGGATTCCCGGCTCGGGATGGTGTTCGCGCAGCAGGTCGCGATCCGCACCCGGTTCTTCGACGACTTCGTTTCCGGCGGGACGCAGACGGTGCTGCTCGCGGCCGGTCTCGACGCTCGTGCGTTCCGGCTTGGCTGGCCGGACGGCGCGCGGGTGTTCGAGGTCGATCTGCCGGACGTGCTCGCGTTCAAGGAAGCCGTGTTGGCCGAGCAAGGTGCGCGGCCAAGGTGCGAGCGCACGGCTGTCCCGGTGGATTTGCGGGACAACTGGGCCGCTGCCTTGGAAAACGCGGGATTCGACCCGGAACAGCCGACGGTTTGGCTCGCCGAGGGGCTACTCATCTACCTCAGCCGGGACGAGGCGGAGCGGCTGCTCACGACCGTCACCGACTTATCCGCGCCAGGTAGCCGGATTTCCTTCGAGCATCGGCCGGACGGTGAGCGGGACGGGCTGCTGGATCAGGCTCGCAACGTCGGCGGCGAGGTCACGTCGCTCTGGCTCGGCGGGCTGGCCGGCGACGCTCCGGAGTGGCTCGCCGAGCACGGCTGGCGGCCGGAAACCGTTACTGTCGCGGAACTTGCCGTCCAGTACGGACGCGAGCCGTTGGACATCACGCGCGGCGGATTCGTGACCGCGACTCGCTAGTTTTCTTCCTGCAGCACCGGTGTTCCGAAGGCGTCGAGGAAAGTCGTTGCCTCTCCTATGGTCGCGACGCCGCGAGCGACCGCTTCGGCGATAGTTCCGCACGCCTCTCGGACCGCCGGTTCCGCGGACCGGTCTCCGGCCAGCAGCGCGGCGGCCGCCGGGGAAACGCCTTCCGCGATCAGCATGACTCGCGCCGCGGTCTGATCTGCCAGCCGGTCAAGGAGATCCGCCAGATCCAAGCCGACCGACGCGGTGCGGGCGGCGGCTTCGGCGGCCTGCCGGTAATGCGCGTCCAGTTCGTCGGCGCTGCCCCGGAATTGCGCGGCCGGTTCGCCGCCCCATTTGCGTTCCGCGCTGTGCGCTCCGCGTTCGAACTCCAGACGGGCCATGACCAAAACGTCGCGGCCGCCCGACAGGGTGCGCGCCGATTCGCGGATCGTCTGCGGGGAACAGTCGATCTGCCTGAGCGCGGTGATCGGGTCCGGTGCGCCGATCACGGCGGCCGCGGCGCCCAATGAAGCAAGCCCGGCGGCCGCGTTGTCCAGCGCCGGGTGGAGGAACGGCATCAACTCAGCAGCGCCGTCGCGATCGTCGGGCGGTGGTGGTGGCCGCGGGCGGCCATCCGCAGCTGGCCGGCGAGGTCGGACGTCGCGTCGCCCAGGATGCGCGCGTCGACGTCCCGCGCGGCGAGCGCGGCCTCCCACCGGGCGGCGATTTCCCGTGCGGGCGCGGAAATCCCCCACGGCGTCGATTCGAGGCGGGCTTCGGAGAACCGGCCCGCCGCGCGGTCCGCGTCGGCAGCCGCTCGATCGAGCGCGTCCGCGGCGGCGTTGAGCCGCTCGCTCGTCGAACCTGCCATCGGGACCTCCGCTTCCGGGAGAGCGCGAACCGCGGCCCGCCACCCTCTGGAGAGATCTAACCCCATCGAGGCGGCCCGGGTCACTCGGCCGGGCGTGCGACGATTCCACATCGTGGGGATCCTTGACCGGGCGTTCTCCGGACCGCCAGAATTGGAGTCATGCCAGAGAACCGGGAAGTGCCGCTAGCCGGCCGTGCCCCGGCACGGACGGACGGCGAGGGCGTGGCCGCCCTCCTCAAGCGTCGCGGTCGTCTCGGCTCTCCTCCCGCGTAGGCGATTTTCCGCTGCTACAGCCGAATTCACCTATTCTTCCGGGAGTACCGCCATGTCTGTAGACCTGCCTGCCCGCCTGCGCTCGTCCGCCACGCCGGACGACGGAATCCTCGAAGGCCCGCGCGTGCTGCGCCGCCTTTCCGGTGCCGAAGCTCCGTACGAACTTTTCACCCTGCGCCCGCTCGGACGAGTGATCGGCGCTGAAATATCCGGAGTGGACCTCGGCGCGCCGGTGCCGCCGCCGCTGCGTGCGGAGCTGAACCGCGCGCTGCTGGAGTGGAAGGTGCTGTTCTTCCGCGACCAGCACATCACGTCGCAGCAGCAGCGCGCGTTCGCCGCGAACTGGGGTGAGCTGGAAACCAACCCGTTCATCCCGCGGGGAGATTCCGACGAGGTCGTGCGGTTCACCCGCACCGCCGGGATGCCCGGGTACGAGAACATCTGGCACACCGACGTCACCTGGCGGCCTAATCCGGCGCTCGGCTCGGTGCTGCGCCTGGTCGAGGTCCCGCCGATCGGCGGCGACACGATGTGGGCCGACATGGCCGCCGCCTACGACAACCTGCCCGCCGACGTCCGCGAGCGGATCGACGGCCTGACCGCGGTGCACGACTTCATCCCCGGTTTCGACCGGTTCACCGACCCGGATCTGCTGGCCCAGTGGCAGGACGCGTACCCGCCGGTCGAGCACCCGGTGGTGCGCACCCATCCGGAGACCGGACGGCGGACGTTGTTCGTGAACCAGGCGTTCACCACGCACATCGTCGGCCTCGACCGCGCCGAAAGCGACCGGCTGCTGCGGTATTTGTTCCTGCAGGCGCACACGCCGGAGTTCCAGGTGCGGTTCCGCTGGGAGCCGGATTCGGTGGCGTTCTGGGACAACCGCGCGACTCAGCACTACGCGGTCAACGACTACCACCCGCACGTCCGGATCGCGGAGCGCGTCGCGATCGTCGGGGATCGGCCGTACTGATCAGCGGGTGACTCCGGTGAGGACGGTGTCGACAAGTCGTTCGAGGTAGGCGTCGTCGGCGGATTTCGCTCGGATCAGCGTGTGGAACCACAGGTTTCCGCCCAGCAGATCCATGACCATCTCTGCATCCGCGGCGTCGGCTAGTTCGCCTCGGTCGCGGGCGCGGTCGAAGACGGCCTGCTCGCGGCCGAGGCGGTCGGCGAAGAAGCGTCCGGCTGCCTCGGCGGTGGCGGGACGGTCGGGCAGCGCGGAGACGACGGCCGTGATGACGCGCCGGTTCGCGGGATCGGACAGCAGCCGGTGGATTTGCTTCGCGAGCTCGAAGAGATCGCCGCGCAGGGAGCCGGTGTCGGGGATGGCGAAGGTCAGTTCCGGAGCCTGGACCAGGGCATCGGCGAAGACCTCGTCTTTGGTCGCCCACGTGCGGTAGATCGTCGTTTTGTGCACTCCGGCCTGCGCCGCTACAGCCTCGATCGTCAGTGCGTCGTAACCGCGTTCGGCCAGCAGCGCGAGGGTCGCGGAGAAGATGGCGTCCGCCTTGCGCGGGCGGGAGGCAGTCCGGTTCATGGCCCGATCTTAGCCAGATTTGCAACGGTGCGTTGCATTTGGTCTCGGCGTCGTGGTAGACCCGAATGCAACGATCCGTTGCATTCGGAGGTGGGGGCATGAGCGACGTTCTGCCGGTGGTTTTCGTACACGGCATCCGGCTGTCCGGGGCGTGTTGGCAGCAGCAGAAACGCCTGGCACGCGGCCGAATCGCCGCGCCGGACCTGCCTGGACACGGGACGCGGCGCGGGGAGCGGTTCACCCTCGACGGCGCAGTGGACGCGGTCGCCGAGGCCATTGACGAGGTCGGCGGCCGGGCGGTTTTGGTCGGGCATTCGCTCGGCGGCTACGTCTCGATCGCGACCGCGGCACGCCATCCGGATCGGGTCGCTTCCCTGGTGGGAGCCGGATGTTCGCTCGCGCCGAGTTCGGTGCTGCGCGGCGGTTTCCGGTTCGCCCGGCGTGGATTGGCGACGACTGCTGACGACGGTGCGTCCTTCAGCGCGTGGCTGCTCCGCCGGGTTCTTCCGGCCGAAGTCGCCGAGCCGGTCATTGCCGCGGGTATCGCGTCCGAGGTCATTCCCGACGTGATGGAAGCGGCCGCCGGGATGGACCCGCTAGCCGACCTGGCGCGGTACCCGGGGCGGGTACTTCTGCTAAACCGCCGCCACGACCACTTCCGACTCGGCGAACGCCGGTTTTTGGCTGCCTGCCGGGACGGGGCGCTGCAGATCGTGCCGGGGGCCGGTCATTACCTGCCGCTCACCCACGGAGAAACGTGTGCGCGCGTGGTGGACGGCGTCGCGTCGGCTCTCGTCAGCGGATAGTGCTCACGAGTGGCGAGGCGGGCCGCCTTCCTCCCCCTCCCGCGCTCCCCTGCGCGGTTAAGGCGGCGCCTCGCCACTCGCGAGGCTTCCCCGGGGCAAATCCGTGGAGCCGCGGTCGCGGGCGAAGCGGAAAGTCCCGCGCCCGCGGCTGTTTTCCCGGGTGGTGGCACCCGCGCACTCGACGACGGTCAACCCCCACGTGACCGTGTCGCCTCCCCCGCGAGGTGCTACCCGTGAGCCCGGGATGCGGCCCGAAAGTGGTCTGGGCCACAGTTTCCGCGCTCATCGGTAAGGTACTCCCGCCCGGTACCGGTAGACCCCGGGCTTGAGCTGCATTTAAGGCAGATGCGCCGTCCGGGTGACGGCGGGACCGGCGGTCTAGCTGCGAAGTCCTTCGACGGTCGCGAAGCCATCACTGACCGTCACGTTCGTCCCGCGCCGCGCGGACAGCTCCACAAACCGCCGCAGCGCGTCGTCGGCGTCCGCTCCCGTCAACGGTACGCATTCGTTGTCTTCGTCGCGGCGGATCGGCACTAATTCGACCCGCATCTGCTCGCCGACGACGCAGCCGGCGAGCAGTCCGTCGCGGTGCCGGTCGCGCATGGCGGGCCAGTCGAAGACGAGGTTGCCGAGGCTGTAGAGGATCGGGCAGCCGCGGTAGACCTCGACCGGTTGCACGGTGTGCGGACCGTGTCCGACGACCAGGTCGGCGCCGGCGTCGATGATCGCGTGCGCGTAGGTCACCTGGTACTCGGTCAGTTCTTCGCCGGGGATGCCCCAATGCATCGACACCACGACGTGGTCGGCCTCGGCGCGGGCCCGGCGGATGTCAGCGAGCAGCAGCTCCAGGTCGCGGCGGACCGGCGTGGTGTGCACGATCGGCGGGCGGCCGGGGACGTCCAGGACGCGCGGATCCGGTTGGTACGACGTGTAAGCGCTCGCCACGGCGACGCCAGGGGAGTCTTCCGTCGCTTCTTGCCCGACCGGCCAGCACAGCGAGGTGTAGGCGAGGAAGGCGATCCGGCCGCCTGGGCGTTCGAGGATCGCCGGCGCGTGCGCTTCGGCCAGGTTCGCTCCCGCGCCGCAATGCGCGATTCCGGCGCGGTCCAGCACGGCGAGGCTCGCCATCGCCGCGGCTGGCGGGTAAGTGACGTTGTTGGCCACCGACACCACGTCGATCTCGGCGCCGGTCAGCGCGGCGACCATCTCCGGCGGCGAGTGCCGCCAGTTCGGCTTGTGCGGGATGTCCATGCCGGTTGAGCCGGACAGCGGTCCTTCGAGATTCACGAACCGCACATCGGCACCGGTGAGCAGCGAGGTCAACGGGTGGAACGCCGTTTCCGGGTTCGCGCGGCCCTGCAGGTTGACGTCTCCGCCGAGTACGAGCGTGATCATTGCGTCAACCCGTCCAAAGGAGGAAATCCCTCCAGCTCGTTACGAATCGTTGCCCTTTCGTCTTCCTCTGCTTCGCTTGTTCGGGGGACGATGCCTCGACCGTTGACATGCAGAGGGGACTCAGGGTGACCATATCCCGTCGTCCCGCCGGGGGCCGCAGCGCCGGTGGGGCAAGACTGACCAGAGGCGCGGTTGCCGTCTCCGCAGCTGCTCTCGTGCTTGGCGGACTGGCCGCGCCCGCTTCGGCGGCACCGAGCGCGGACGCCCTGATCGCCGAGGTCTACGGCGGTGGCGGCAATTCCGGAGCCACGCTCACCAACGACTTCATCGAACTGGCCAACCACGGCGGCGCGCCCGTCGCGCTCGACGGCTACAGCGTCCAGTATCTGCCTGGTTCGGCGAGCGCGTCGAGCAAGTGGCAGGTCACGCCGCTCGCCGGGTCCGTCGCGCCGAAGGGCCGCTACCTCGTCGCGGAGGGGAAGGGCAACGGTGGCACGGTCGCGCTGCCGACGCCCGACGCGACCGGGGCCATCGCGATGTCCGCGACCGCCGGGACCGTCGCTCTCGTATCCGACAGCGCGCCGCTGACCTGCAAGACCGCTGCCGATTGCGCTGCCGACAGCCGGGTCAAGGACCTCGTCGGCTTCGGCGATGCCGTTGTCCGCGAAGGGGATCCGGCCGCCGCGCCGTCCAACACGACCTCGGTCGCGCGCGCGGCGACGCTCGCCGACACCGACAACAACAGCGCGGACTTCGCGGTCGGCGACCCGACGCCGACCAACACCAAGGGCGAGACCACCGGTACGCAGCCGGGCGAGCCAGGTGTTCCGGCGAAGATCCACGACATCCAGGGCACCACGCGGATTTCGCCGTTCAAGGACAAGCAGGTCGAGGACGTCACCGGCATCGTCACCGCGGTTCGCAGCTTCGGCTCGGCGCGCGGGTTCTGGATCACCGACCCGCATCCGGACAGCGACCCGCGCACCAGCGAGGGCCTGTTCGTGTTCACCGGATCGACCACCCCGGACGTGGCGGTCGGCGACGCGATCACCGCGCAGGGCAAGGTCAAGGAGTACTACCCGGACGCGCCCGCGACGTCGAACTACCAGTCGCTGACCGAGCTGACCAGTGCACAGTGGACGGTCGACTCGTCGGGCAACCCGCTGCCCGCCCCGACCGTGCTGACGCCGGATCAGGTGCCGGATGTGCTGGCCCCCAACGCGGGCGGCAACATCGAATCGCTGCCGCTCGAGCCGTCGAAGTACGCGCTGGACTTCTGGGAATCGCACGAAAGCGAGATCGTCCAGGTTTCCGACGCGCGGGTGGTCGGCCCGAGCAACAAGTACGGCGAGCTGTACGTGACCACGAAGCCGCAGCAGAATCCGACGCCGCGCGGTGGCACGGTGTACCTCGGCTACGACAAGATCAACACTGGGGTACTGAAGGTCCAGTCGATCATTCCGTCCTCGCAGCAAGCGGCTCCGAAGGTCAACACCGGTGACGTGCTCACTGGCGTCACGTCCGGTCCGGTGGAGTACAGCAACTTCGGCGGGTACACGCTGTTCGCGTCGAAACTGGGTGCGGCCAAGGACAACAAGCTGCAGCGGGAGACCACGCGCAAGCAGCGTCCGGGCGAGCTTTCGGTGGCGACGTACAACGTCGAGAACCTCGCACCGTCCGATTCGGACACCAAGTACGCGCAGCTCGCGCACGGCATCGTCGACAACCTCGCGACGCCGGACATCGTTACCCTGGAGGAAATCCAGGACAACAGCGGCGCGACCGACGACGGCACGGTTGATGCGGACGAGACGCTGAAGAAGTTCACCGACGCGATCGTCGCCGCCGGCGGCCCGCAGTACCAATGGCGGCAGATCAACCCGGTGAACGACGAGGACGGCGGACAGCCGGGTGGCAACATCCGCGTGGGCTTCCTGTTCAACCCGTCACGAGTGTCCTTTGTGGATCGCCCAGGTGGCAGCCCGACCTCTTCGGTGGGCGTGGTTTCCGACCGCGGCAAGGCACACCTGACGCAGTCGCCGGGCCGGGTCGACCCGGGCAACGAGGCGTGGGAGGACAGCCGCAAGCCGCTGGCAGGCGAGTTCGTGTTCCGCGGCCGGACGGTTTTCGTGCTGGCCAACCACTTCAACTCCAAGGGCGGCGACCAGCCGACGCATGGCCGCTACCAGCCGCCGACGCGCAGTTCCGAGGTGCAGCGGCAAAAGCAGGCGACGGTTCTGCAAGGATTTGTGTCGCAACTGCTGGGCGCGGACCCGCGGGCGAACGTCGTGGTGGCCGGGGACCTGAACGACTACCAGTTCTCGCCTGCGCTGGCGAAGCTGACTTCGGGTGGGTTGTTGAAGGACTTGATCGCGACACTGCCTCCGGCTGAGCGGTACAGCTACGTTTTTGAGGGTCAGTCGCAGGTTCTGGACCACATCCTGGCTTCCGCTGCTCCGCGCGGTGTGGATTACGACGTGGTGCATATCAATGCCGAGTTCGCTGATCAGGCGAGTGACCATGACCCGCAGGTGGTGCGGTTCCGGCCTTCGGCGGGGAATCCGTTCGCGGATCTCGCCAACGACGTGCTCGACCAGCTTGACCGGTTTCTGCGCCGTACGGCGTAGCTAGTTGTTCGTGAGGGGAACCCTGAGGGAATCAGATTCCCTCAGGGTTCCCCTCACGGCTGTTGCTTCCTGGGGCGATCCATCTGTCCGCGATTGCCTGGATGGTGGATGACTTCAGCGATCTTGGGAAGATCTTGAGGCAGGGCCTTCGCCGCGAAGGTTCTCGCCGTCAGCCACTTAAAGAGCGGCCGGGCGATGCTTCCTAGCAGCGTTCCGGAGGCGGCAACAATTGCCGCGACTTCCGCCACTGTTGCCGTCACGACGTACGCCTCTCCCCGCGTAGATCACCCCGATTCATGACCGCGGGCGCGATGTCACCGGCTAGAACTGGGCGATGTCACGCGTGAACCGTGACTTCGTGGGCCGGATACTCTCTGGGGTTGGCGTGGCTCCCACGCCGTTCGGGCAGGTTGAGGCGTCTCCGGTCCTGGCATGGACGATAGAGTTGGCCGACTGAGTTTCAGTCGTTCAGTTCACTTTCTGACGCGTTTCGCCAGCCGAGTGCGCTAGCTGTCTGGGACAGGGCTTTCACGGCTTAACGTTTCGCCCGCCAGCCGAGCCCCAGCACCGCCTGGACCAGTTCCTGATAACTCGGCTTGACCTCTTCCAAATACCGATCCAAATACTGCGGCCGAGCCGTAGTAACCGGCTGCGGATCATCCAAAGCCTCAACGAAATTCAGCCGCGAAACATTGTGCAGCGCCATCTTCCACCACCGGCTGGCGCGCTCGCGGGTCTTCTCTTCCCGATCCTGCGCGGCGACCACTGCGGCTTGGGCGTCTGACAGTTGGCGTTCGATCTCGTCCGCCCGCGCCAGTTCCCACGCGCGCAGGCTGTCCGCCGAACCCCGGGCCAGGCCGACGATTTCCTTGTACCGCATGGCAGGACTGGTGGTTCCCTCGGTCACGGCGTACCTCCCGCGGTCGGCTCGGTTTCCGGGCGCTGGAACGGAATGATGACTTCCGGCGCCCCGTGCGTGGTGCGGTCGAAGAACAATGCCCGGCCGGGCCGCGGCGACCAATGCACGACCTGGCCGGCGGCGAACGGCGACAGATCGTTGCCCTGGACGTCCAAGGCGGCCCAGGTTCCGATGTCGTCCGTGCCGCCGAAGCCGAGCGTGTCCTTGAGTCGCGCGATGCTGCGCCACCAGCCGATGGTGTGCACGCCGTGCGCGGGGCCGTTTTTCAGCAGCAGACGCAGGTGGTCGAGGCCGCTCTTCAACTGTCCGACGGCTTTGGCTTCCAGCGAAGGCAAAGCAGCGTCCACTCCGTACAGCAGCAGGATGCGTGGCGTCGTCGTGGAGAGTGACTCGACGATTGATCCCAGCTCGGTGGAGAGGTCTTCAGTGAGTGTCGCGAGGTGACCTTCGGCTTCTAGGCGGCTCTTCAAGTCCAAAACCGCGGGGGAACTGGCCACAATGGGGCAATGGAGCAGGAATTCGACCTGTCCGAGCTCAAGCTGCCGGGAAAGCGATCGCGCGGCTGAGTCCATAATGGACAAAGCCTCCGCGGTCGCGCCGCCGAGTACCGCGATGTTTCGGCCGGGTACCCGAGGCAGCTCGACGCCGCAGGCAGCCTCGGTGACGTCGATCGACTGACCCAGGATCGCCCGCGGCTGCGGACTCGGCTTGAGCTCCATGAACGCCGGGAACTGTTCCAGCACCGGCGAATGCGCACCGTCGAACAGGCGGGGCCGGGAGAATCGGCCAGCGTAGAGTTCCCACAGTTTTTGCTGCAGGTTCACGAAAACGTTGCGAGTGCTCGCATCCGGCACATGCGCGAGCTGGTTCCCGTGTGCGACACCGGAATCGTGGTTGATCACCGCGTGCCACTTAGGTGCGGAAACAGCCGCGTTGTTCGTCTCTGCGAGCACCCGGCGCGCCTTCGGCATGGCGATGCGCAGCGTGCACTGCTCGAACACCGCGGGCTTGCCCCAGAAAGCTTCGATACCGGCGACATCCTGGCTGGCCAGCACCAGATGGATGCCTTGCGAACGCCCACGGCGGGCGATGTCTTCGAGCAGCTGCGTGGCTTGCGCGGTGACCTGGTCACGTCCGGCGAAGAGGTACTGGAATTCGTCGATCACCGCGACGATCCGCGGCCAGTGCCCGCCCGGATCCTGTTCGCGCAGGTCAGCCAGGTTGGTGACCTCGTGCTCCTTCGCCGCGGCGGAGCGGCGACGCAGTTCGTCGGCGAGGAAACGCAGCAGCGCCAACCCGAATTCACGGTCGGTGTTGACGTTGACGCCGACCAGCTTCGCGTGCGGCAGCCAACTGGAGTCCTTGCGACCCGGCGCGAGACCGGCGAACGAGACGCCTTCCTTGAAGTCCAGCAGGTACAACGCCAGCTCGTCCGGCGTGTAGCGCGCGGCGAGACTTCCCAGCAGCGCGTACAGGAAGTTCGTCTTCCCCGAACCGCTCGGGCCGCCGATGAGGGCGTGCGGGCTCGCGTCGCCGATCACGACTTCGACGGCTTCGCCCTCGTGGAACCCGATCGGCGCGCGAAGTTCCCGCGCGGAACTTTCCTTGCCGATCTCGGCCGGCATCAGGTCGGCGAACGACCTGGGGCCGCCTTGGCGGGAAATCAGCGCTTCGGCGATGCGGTTCGCCGCGCGGATGACCTGCCCGGACGGCATCGGCGGATCCAGGTCCACGACCAGGTCGCTGCCGGTCATGCTGCTGACCGCGCGGCGTTCGTCCAGCAGGCTGAGCGTTTCGATCGACGCGCTCACCGCGGTGGGCACGTCCACCAGGATCAGGCAGATCCCGGCCGCGAGCGCGCCGCTGGCCACGCGCTTGAGATCGCGCGCGCGTTCCGCGTCGAGGGTTTCGCCGTTGCCGTACAGCACCGCGATCCGGTACGGCTCCAAGCGCTGGTTGGTCGCTTTTCGCAGTTCCCGCAACGAGGTGTGGCCCGCCTGCATGCCGGTGGCGTGGATCCGGCGGATGTGCCCGGCGAGTTCGTCGAGCAGATCCTCCAGCCGGGTCGGGTCGTACAGCGACAGCGCGCTCGTGCGGCTGAGCGGGTACAGGTCCGGCAGGATCGCGGTGAGCTGGCCGACGTCCCACAGGTGGATTTTCACCGCGCCGGGCTCGAACGCCGACAGCACGCGCATCAGCAGGCCCTGCACGATTCCGTCAACCACCGGCCGGGTTTTCGGCGCGGAGGTGATGGCCAGGTGCGATTCGTCCAGCAGCGGCACGGCGACGTCGAACGTGCGCGAGATGTCGCGTCCGGCCGCGGTGGCCGAACCGACCCGCCACAGCCCGGGCGCGGTGACGCCGGAGTTCGTGCCGACGCGGCCGAGCCATTCGCTCGGCGGCCGCCCGGCCGGGCCCGGCGCGTGCGCGGCGACGAGGTCGCGCAGCTCGCCGGGACCGGCGCTCCAGTCGGTGTAGAAGGCGGTGCGGGTGCCGCCGAGCGCGGCGAACACCTCGTGCGCCGCCGGATGCCGCGCCCATTCCGTCTGCTGGGCCGGGTCGGCGTGATCCATGCCGACCCGGACGATCTCCTGTTCCAGCGTCAGCCGCGCCACCTCGGCCTCGGCCATTTCGCGCGCGCCGACCGCGGCCCCGAGCACGAGCCCGATCTGGTGCCGGACCCGGTCGAGAGCGGTTTGCACACGGTTGCGTTGCTCGGCTGACTTGCTGGCCATCTCATCCCTACAGGCGTGACTGGTATCCGCCTACCAAATCGTCGGCGGCGGCTAAACGGGTGAGGAGGTGTTCAAGCGCCTCGTCGGCCTGCGCGAACTGGCCCGGCAGCCACGGATCTGCCTTGGCCTGCGCGTCGACGAGTGCGCGCCGGGCGTCGCCGAGCAGAGTCCTCGCCCGCTCGGCATGCGCCCGTCCGTCGCCGACCCCCGCTCGCGCGGAGGTGAGCAACTGGTGGATTTCGGCGAGCCCCGACATCGGCGTTAAAGCCGCGCCGAGTAGGAATCGGCCGACGAGATGCCGGCCTGGATGGTGCTCTGCATGCCGGTGATCCCTTGCAGCGCTTCGGCGAGAAGGCCGTGCGCCTGGTTCACCTCGTGCTGGCTGCTGCCCTGGGTGGCTTGGGACAGCGACAGCTGTGCTTCTTCGAGTGCTTGCGCTGCCTGCTGCAGCGCGGCGATGCTCGCGGACGCCTTCTCGTTCGCGAGCGCGATACCAGCGCGGATCTCTTCCACTCCGGCCATGGGGGCGGGCTCCTCGGTGCGTCATGGGCTGAAACGACCACATACAAACTTAGCGTGATCAGGTGTCTTCGGTAAGTAAGTGGGAACGGGAGAATCGACAAAGCCCCGGACGCGGTCGGGCATCCGGGGCCAGTCGGGCGTCGGCTTCTCGGGTGCGCACGCGGGGCCCGAAACCCGCGTTTCAGCCTTCTGACCTGCGGGTTCTCGGTGTTCGTGCGACGGCCAACGCCCAGGTCAAAACGGTATTCGTGACACCGGGAAACCTCTCCGGACGGCTGCGATGAAGTCTGCGGCGAAGCCTAGCGGGTAGGACCGTTCGGCCGATCCGAGCCCCTGCCCCGGTTGCGGACAGCGACGGCCCGCCGCCCGGTTCAGCGAGCGCCTGCCGGATTCGGGTCGTCGCCGAGGTAGGTGCCGTAACCCTCGACGACGAGATCGCCGTCGAAGACCAGGACCTCGTTGACCAGTCCGCCCTTCTGGTTGCGGTAGTTGACGACGAGCGCGCCGAGTCCGACGTAGACGCCGATGACCTCGAAGCGGAGATCGGGAATCCGGCGCAGTCCCTCGGCCCAGTACGCGCGCAGCGCCGCCTTGCCGCGGAGCACGCCGTCGCCGCCGATCACCTGAACCGCGACCGGGGACCGGAACGTCACGTCGTCGGCGAAGTGGGTCATCAATGCGTCGAGGTCGTGGGCGTTCCACGCCTGGGCCCAGTGATCGGCGAACTCTTGAGCTGCGCTGTGGTTCATGAACGAATTCTGCCAGCGGAATATCGTTGCCAGGCAAGGGATTTACGCGGAAACGACGAAGGTCCCAGCCTCTGAGAAGCCGGGACCTTCGTGGTGTTGCAGCGGAGGATACAGGATTCGAACCTGCGAGGGCGTGAACCCAACACGCTTTCCAAGCGTGCGCCTTAGGCCGCTCGGCCAATCCTCCGTGGGGAAGAATACCGGATGGCCCTTTCGCCTTCCGCAGGTGGTCCGACCTGCGCGAACCGGTTCAGGCCGGGACGACGTCGGCGACCACGATGGTGATGTTGTCCGGGCCGCCGCCCTCGTTGGCCAGTGCGATGAGGCGCGGGACGATTTCCTCGGGGGTGCCGTCGGCGAGGACGTCCTGGATGGCCGGTTCGCTGGCGCCCGCCGTGAGGCCGTCGGAGCAGAGGAGGTAGCGGTCGCCGGCTTGCGGGGTGAACTCCCAGACGTCCGGTTCGGCCGAGCCGGTGCTCAGGAGGGCCTTCATCAGCATCGAGCCGCGCGGGTGGTGGTCGGCGTCGGCGGCGCTGATGGTGCCGTCTTCGACCAGGGCCTGGGCCAGGGTGTGGTCGCGGGTGATGCGCTGCAGTTCGCCGTCGCGCAAAAGGTAGCCGCGGGAGTCGCCGACGTGCGCCGCGGCGAAGTGGGTGCCGTCGAACAGCAGGGTGGTGAGGGTGGTGCCCATGCCTTGGGTGGCGGGGGTTTCCTCGGCCACCTGGGCGAGCTGTTCGGCGATCCGGCGGACGCCGTCGGAGAGCAGATTCGACAGGTTGTGCGCGGTGAGGTCCAGCGTGCGCAGCTCCGCGTCCAGCGAGGCCAGCACGCTGACCGCGGTCGAGCTGGCCACCTCGCCGTGCGGCTGGCCGCCGATGCCGTCGGCCACCACGAGCATCCGCCCGCTGGCGTACACGGAGTCCTCGTTGTTGGTGCGTCGTCGCCCTTGATCCGATCCCGCGGAGTAGCGCAGGGTGAACCGGGTCTGCTCGGTGGCCATGCCCCCATGAAACCATTGGTTGACTGAGTTAACAAGCAAAACGATGGAAACCGCTGTCGTCGGCTATCGTGCTCGTCATGGCAGACGACGCGGCGGTGAGTGCGGCCGACATCGCGCGCCTGGCGGGCGTGCGCCGGGCGGCGGTGAGCAACTGGCGGCGGCGCCACGACGATTTTCCCAAACCCGTAGGCGGCACGGCGTCCAGCCCGTTGTTTTCGCTGCCGGAGGTGCAGGCGTGGCTGCGCGGACGCGGTCGTCCGTTCGAACTCGCGCCGATTGACGAGGCGTGGCAACGGCTGCGTGCCCTTGGCGATGACCTCGACCTCGGCGCGCGGCTGGCGGCGGTCGGCGAGTATCTCGCGGACGATGCTGAGGGGCCCGATGATGCGGAGCTGCTGGCGTTGATCTCCCAGCTCGCGTCGAGCGAAGGCGCGGCGGAGACGTTCGAGCAGCTCTGCGACCGTTTCTTCGAGGCCCATGCCCGTCGACTGTCCACCACGCCGACCGCGTACGCCGACCTGATGGTGCGGCTGACCGGCGCGAAGGGGGCCACGGTGCTCGACCCGGCGTGCGGGTTCGGGTCGCTGCTGCTGGCCGCCGCCGCGACCCGGGCGCGGGGGCAGGACGTCGATCCGGACACCGCGCGGATCGCTGGCATCCGGCTGAGGCTGCACGGCGCGGACACCGAGGTGCACGCCGCGGACGCGTTGCGCGCGGACGCTTTCGCCGATCGGCTCGCTGACGTCGTGCTGTGCGATCCGCCGTTCAACGAGCGCGGCTGGGGGCACGAGGAACTGGTCGGCGACGCGCGCTGGGAGTACGGCTTGCCGCCGCGCGGCGAGTCGGAGCTGGCGTGGGTGCAGCATTGCCTAGCGCACGTGAAGCCCGGCGGCGCGGTGGCGGTGCTGATGCCGGGGGCGGCGGCCGGGCGGCGGAGCGGGAAGCGCATCCGGGCGAATCTGCTGCGCGCTGGCGCGTTGCGTGCGGTGTGCACGCTCGCGGCCGGCACCGATCTTTGGCTGCTCACGCGACCGGAGCCGGAGCAGCGCGCGCCGGCGACCGTGCTGATCGCCGACACCACCGCGGAGAACGTCGAGCAGGTGTGGCTGGACTTTCTGGCCGATCCGGATACCGGCGAACGCATCATCGACGTGCTCGACGACGACGTCGACCTCACGCCGTCCGGTCGCCCTGGCGAGAGTGACTCGGGCGAGGCTTTCCTTGCCGCGCAACGGCTATTCGGGCAGATCGGGATCGAGCTGCCCAAGCTGGAACCGGCTTCCGGCGAACCGGCGCACACGACTGTCGGCGAGCTGGTGAAGGCGGGCGCGCTGCGGATCACGCACGCGCCGCCGCGGACCGCCGACGGCGACGAAGCCGTGCTGACCACCGACGACGTCCTAATCGGTGGCCCACCGACCGGGCATGCCGCGCCCGATCCGGCGGCGGTGTTCGCGCATGAAGGCGACGTGGTCGCGTCGGTCACCGGCGCGGTGATCGTCCACAGTGGAGCTCCGGTGCGGCTCGGTCCCGCGCTTTCCCGTTATCGCGTGGATCCGGAGCTGCTCGACGCGCAGTTCCTCGCCGGCTGCCTGCGCGCCGCGGACTTCCCGGTGCACAGCGCGTCGACCCGGATCGATGCGCGGCGGTTGAAGGTGCCGCGGCATCCGCTCGAAACGCAGCGTGCGTACGGCGTCGCTTTCCGCGCGCTCGCGGACTTCGACCGGGCGCTGCGGCAAACCGCGGAAATCGGCCGCGACCTGGTGCGGCTAGGCTTTGCCGCACTCGCCGAAGGACGGCTGAAGCCCGGTGGCGGGTGAGCGCTGTGAGGGGGCCCATGCTGATCGCGGACCGCTACGAGGTCGACGATCTGCCGCTCGGGCGGGGCGGCATGGGTTCGGTGCACCGCGGGCTCGACCGGCGGCTGGGCCGGCACGTCGCGATCAAGCTGCTGCGGCTGCCCGGCGGCGACGAAGAGCTGGAGGAACGCTTCGCGCGCGAAGCGCGGATCCTCGCCACGCTCGACCATCCCGGCGCCCCCACGCTGTACGACTTCGGCGCGCATGACGACCGGCTGTTCCAGGTCATGCAGTTCGTCGAAGGCGTGACGCTGGACGATCTGATCGCCGAACACGGTCCGCTGCCGGTGCCATGGGCGGCGGCAATCGCGGCGCAAGCAGCCGCGGTGCTGTCGGCGGCGCACGCTCGCGCGGTCTGTCACCGTGATCTCAAGCCAGCCAACCTGATGCTCTGTCCGGACGGCAGTGTGAAGGTGATGGACTTCGGGCTCGCTGTGTTGCGCGAAGCCGACACTGCTCGCTTCACGCGCGCAGGACAGCTGCTGGGTACGCCGTCGTACATGGCTCCGGAGCAGATCCAGCGTGGGCACGCGGAGCCGCGAAGCGACCTGTACGCGCTCGGTTGCGTACTGCACGAGATGCTGACTGGCCGTCCGGTCTTCACCGGGCCGACGGCGTACGCGGTGTTCGACAAGCAGGTGAAGGAAACAGCGCCGGTCGTTCCCGGCGTACCGCGAGAGTTGAACGCGCTTCTCGCCGCGACGCTCGCGAAGGATCCTTCGGCGCGACCGTCTGGGGCGGAAGTGCTGTACGCGAATCTCGTGCCTTTCGCGCGCGACTTGCCACCGTTGCCGGGTTTCCTGCACCCGGCAACGGTGCTGAGCCCTTCGCGGATGTACGCGCGCATGGTGGGGCTTAGCGGCTGATGCTCGCGGGCGTCTGCTCCGAGAGCGGCAGGCCAAGCTTCTGGATGCGGTAGTAGGTGAAGGCGTTCTGTACGCCGATGCTGACGCCGATCGTGAGCATGATCGTCGAAGACGTCACGGTGTTGCTGACGCCGAGCGCGGCTCCGATGAAGGAGAAGCCAACGCGTACGCCGATGGTGGCGAACCACAGCACCAACGTGAGCGGAGTGCCCTTCACGAACGTCGTGCCTTCGCGGGCACTGAGGACCGAAGTGGAGCTGCGCAGGACGCCCAGCAGGCCAAGGACTACAACGTCGCCAGCCAGCAGCGCGTATTCCGTGGCGGTCGCGCTTTGCAACGCGGTGGCGGCGGAGAACACGCCGATCGCGGTCAGGATGAACGGCAGCGTCAGCAACCGCTTGCGGCTGAGCAGCGTGCCGCGCCACTGCCGGTAGACGACCCGGTAGAGGACGAGTGCCGCGATCGCGACGTAGAGAACGATGGTGAGCGGGCCGAGGTTCACGGTGCTCCTTCGGAGGTGGTCGGCTTCGCCCGGCCGGCGGCGGGTGCCGGGAGGCTGCCCGGCGTGCTTCCAGCCTCACCGGGATCGGTGCGGTTTTCGTCGGCGTACGGGCTGGTGCCGGGTGGATCCGCGGCTCAACCCGGGGGTGGAGACGCCGGATCGTGACCATTTCCGAGCAACCACGTGGGGGTGATGGTCGTCTATTCGGGTGATACGGGTCCTACCGAATGTGACCCGACCGAATGCGGGGGTACCGGATCGTGAAAAGGGTTCTGGTGGGGATGGCGGCGCTGGCCGCGGCTTTCGGGCTCGTGGCGTGCTCCGGCGGCACGGCCGGGTCGGCTTCCGGCGGCGGGGCGGTTCCCGCCGCGGCGAGCGCGCCCACCTCGTCGGCTAGCGCGCCGGCCAGCAGTTCCGCCCCGGCGACCAGCAGCAGCCCGGCGAGCACCAGCGCGACTCCGACGCCGAAGCCGACTCCGAAACCCGCGCCCAAGCCGCAGCCGAAGGCCGACCCGGAGCCGAGCGCCGACGTTCCGTGCGCGGCGGCCGCCGCCGCTTCCGGCACCAGCGCCTGTGTCGACATTTCCGGGCACCGCGCCTGGCTGCTGCAGGACGGCAAGGTCATCTACGGCCCCGTCTCGATGCTGCCCGGGCGCAAGGGGCACGCGACCCCGACCGGCACGTTCCACGTGCTGTCCAAGGAAAAAATGCACCTGAGCAAGCAGTTCGACAACGCGCCGATGCCGAACTCGGTCTTCTTCTACCCGGGCGACGCGTTCCACACCGGCAGCCTGAAGGTGTACTCGCACGGCTGCATCCACCTGTCGGCGGCGTCGTCGCTGCGGTTCTTCAACACCCTGCACGTCGGCGACGTCGTCCAGGTCGTGCCCTGACCCAGAGCGTCACGTTCGGATAAATATCACCCGATAGAGGCAACTCCATCCCCCTTTTGAGCGATTACTCCTCGCTGAGAAAGGGGGCCTTGGATGGCCTGGCGCAAGCTCCGTTCCCTGCTCGTGGCCGCACTCGTGGCGGTCGCCGTTCCCGTTGTGGACATCGCGGTCGCCCCGGCGGCAGCTGCCGATACTCCGGCGCTGCCGCCGGGGTTCGTCTTGCGGGACCTGCCCACCGGGCTCGGCCAGTACGAGTTCACCGACTTCGCCTGGCTGCCCGACGACAGCGTGCTGGCGCTCGGCAAGTCCGGCGTCGTCAACTGGGTCCCGGCCGCGGGCGCCGGCGCGCCGCAGCGGATCGCGACCTTCCCGGTCGAGACGCAGGGCGACATGGGCCTCACGAGCATCGCGCTCGCGCCGGACTACGTCACCTCGCACCAGATCTACCTGAACCGCTCGGTGTCGCTGGGCAACGGCCAGTACACGTTGCGCGCCGCCAAGTTCACCGTGCAGGTGGACGGCGACGGCCATCCCTCCGGACTGACCGGCGAGCAGGTGATTTTCGACCTGCCCGGCAGCCCGTATTACATCCACGGCCTCGACACCGTTTACCCCGCGCCGGACGGCACGCTCTGGTACTCCGTCGGCGACAACGGCGACGCGGGCAAGACCAACCCGGTCGCCTTCGTCGCGCAGGACCTCGATTCGCCGTTCGGCAAGATCCTGCACCTCACCGCGGACGGCAAGGGCGTGCCGAGCAACCCGTACTACAACGCTTCCGCGCCGGATTCCGCTCGCAGCAAGGTGTTCGCAAGTGGTTTCCGCAATCCCTTCCGGTTCAGTCTCGACCCGAAGAGCGGCCTGCCGGTGGTCGGCGACGTCGGCTGGTACACCTGGGAAGAGCTGGATGTCGTGCAGCCTGGCGCGAATCTCGCTTGGCCTTGTTACGAGGGGAACCATCCCACGCCGGGCTATTCGACGGACGCGCGTTGTGCTTCCGTGGTGAACACTCCGCCGTTGTGGGACTACCAGCACGGGACTGGTCCTGCGCAGGGCAACAGTGTCACTGGCGGGATTGTGTATGGGGGCACTACTTATCCGGCTGCTTACCAGGGTGCGTACTTCTTCGGCGACTACGCGGGGCAGAAGATCTGGACGCTGCGTTATGACGCCCAGGGCAAGCTCACGCAGGTGCCGACGAGTCCGCCGCCGTTCCAGAATGTCGGTGGGGTTACTCGGATTTCTGCCGCGCCCAATGGGGATATCGTCTTCAGTGACCTCAACGCCGGGGTGCTTCGGCGGTTGAGTTACTCGACGAACAACGCTCCGCCAGTGGCCAAGGCGACGTCTTCGACGGATCCGGATACTCGTACGGTTTCCTTTGACGCCAGTGGTTCTACTGACGCTGACGGAGATCCGCTGACCTACGCCTGGGACTTCGGGGACGGCAGTACTGGTGCTGGGGTTCAGGCCAGCCATCAGTACGGGGATGGTGCTTCGTTTACGGCGACGTTGACCGTCTCGGATCCGCTTGGCGGGATTGGGACGGCGAAGATTGCTGTCGCGCCGGGTAATCACTCGCCGGTGTTGACGTTGTCTGCTCCGGACAAGAACTTCGCCGTCGGTGAGCCGGTTTCGTTGTCGGCTACGGCTACTGACGTTGAGGACGGGGCACTTCCGGTTACGTGGACGTCGTTGATTCGGCACTGTCCGGATCTTGGGGCTTGCCATGTGCATCCTGGAGACGGGGCGACTGGGCCCACGCTGACGGTTCCGTTTACCGATCACACGGACTCTCGGATGGAGTTCACCGCGACTGTTACCGATAGCGCGGGGGTGCAGGCCAGCAAGACGTATGTCGCTTACCCGCGTCAGCATCGGTTGACGTTGGTGGGGACGCAGCCTGCCGCGTTGAGCATCCCGAGCGAGGGCGGCGTCAGCAGCGCGATGGTCACAGAGGGTGCGACGTTCGACGTGACCGCGGCGTTGGTCGGCACTGACGGGGTCTCCAAGTTCACCGGTTGGCAGGGCGGTCCGGCTACCTCTTCGTGGTCGATCACCGTTGGCGCCAATGACATGACCCTTACCGCCAACTACGTCACGGCGATCGACCAGCGATATGCGGCTGAACCTGGGTTGCGGAGTTTGCTCGGCGCGCCAACGGGTCCTGAGGTCGTGGACGGCCCGGTGCGCTATCGGGTTTACGCGAACGGCCGGTTGTACTGGTCCGCGGCCGCTGGAGTGCATGAGATCGGCGGGCAGATCCTGGCCCGGTACCTCGCGATCGGCGGGCATCAGTTGTACGGGCCGCCGGTGACCGACGAGACCCGGACGCCGGACGGGGTGGGGCGGTACAACCATTTGATCGGTACCCCGGCAAGCCAGGCCGCGTCGATTTACTGGACGTCTTCTACGGGCGCGCATTCGGTGCAAGGGCAGATTCGGGCTAAGTGGGCCGCGCTGGGCTGGGAGCGTGGGGTCGGGTATCCGACCACTGATGAGTCCGGGACTCCCGACGGGGTCGGGCGGTATAACCACTTCACCGGCGGGTCGGTCTATTGGACGCCTTCCGGTGGGGCGCATCAGATCGGCGGCGCGATCCGGGACAAGTGGGCTTCGCTGGGTTGGGAACGGGGTCTTGGCTATCCGACTACGGATGAGTCCGCGACGCCGGATCGGGTGGGCCGGTACAACCACTTCACTGGCGGGTCGATCTACTGGACGCCGGCTACTGGGGCGCATCAGATCGGTGGGGCCATTCGGGACAAGTGGGCTTCGCTGGGTTGGGAGCGAGGTCTCGGTTATCCGACTACCGATGAAACCAGTACCCCTAACGGGATCGCGCGGTACAACCACTTCACCGGCGGTGGCTCGATTTACTGGAGTGCGGGGACCGGGGCGCACATGGTGCAGGGGGAGATCCGCAAGCGATGGGCCGCGCTGGGATGGGAGAACGGGTATCTGGGGTTGCCTACCTCGGATGAATATCCGATCAGCGGGGGCGCCCGAAGCGATTTCCGGGGCGGATATGTGATTTTCCGGAATGGGGTGACCACGGACTACCGGTGGTGAGTCGTTCTCGGGGCTGCCGTCGGTGCGCCATCGCTCGGCCGACGGTAGCTCCGCACCGGGATTTCTTGTTACTGTGTCGTTAGGCTGTGACTGGCGTGTGAAGATGGATCACCATCGGGGAGCGGCCTCGTCCACGTGACGTCGTGCCGTGCGCCTGGGCTCTTGCAGGATCGAGATCCGGGAGACACGGCGATGGTTCGACCTCTGGCCTTTTCGAGAGAATCCTGGCACCGGCCTCAGCTGGTGGGAATTGTCAACGTCAGCACGGACTCGTTCTCGGACGGCGGCAGATTCCTGACGCCGGCGAACGCGCTCGCGCACGCGCGCCGATTGCTGGCGGCGGGCGCGGACGTCGTCGAACTCGGCCCCGCGGCCAGCCATCCGGGCGCCGCGCCGGTGACCGCCGACGAGGAAGTGCGGCGCCTCGACCTGGTCCTGGACCATTTGGTCGCCGACGGCATCCCCGTGTCGGTCGACTCGTTCCAGTCCAAGACTCACCGGTTCGCGGCTGCTCGTGGAGCCACGTTTCTCAACGACATCCAGGGATTTCCGGACCCCGCACGGTATGCGGAGCTGGCCGATACCGGATGCCGCCTCGTCGTCATGCACTCGGTGCAGCGGCGGGGACCCGCGACCAAGGTGCGCACCGACCCGCAGACAGTGCTGACGGCGCTGGAGCAGTTCTTCGACCAGCGGCTGGCCGCGCTCCAAGCGGCGGGCATCGACCGCGAACGGCTGATCATCGATCCTGGGCTCGGCTACTTTCTCGGCGCCACGCCGGAACCGTCGCTGGCAGTGCTGGGCGCGCTCCGCGCGATCAGGACCCGGTTCGGGGTCCCGATCATGGTCTCGCCGTCCCGGAAGTCGTTCCTGCGCGCGATCACCGGACGCGAGCTGGCGGAGATCGGCCCGGCCAGCCTGGCCGCTGAGCTGTACGCCGCCAGCCACCGCGTCGATTTCATCCGGACTCACGACGTCGCGGCGCTTCGGGACGCACTCACCGTCCTCGCTGCCTTGGACCACTACGCGGGCACCAGCCGATGACGCGCCTCGACACTGCCCTGTTTCCGGTTGAGCATCAAGCTCGAAACGGGCGTCCGGCAAGCATCCTCTCCGGATCCGCCAGCACTGCCTAAGCTACCGCGCACCACCGACAAAAATCAGGCCAGATCAGCCGGACGGGTACCGGTGGAGGCGAGCGGCAGGCCCAACGCAACCCGTTCAGTCAGCCAACCGCTGGGCCGGTAGCGAGGATCCCCGGTGGCGCGCAGCAACCCGTTCAGAATCCGGAGAACCTTTTCCGGACCGACCAGGTCTCCCCATTCCAGGGGACCGCGGGGGTAGCCAAGACCTAGCCGCACGGCGGTGTCGATGTCGGCGGGGGCCGCTAGACCCTGGTCGGCGATGTAGCAGGCCGTGTTGATGATCGAAGCCAGAAGGCGTTGCGCGATGGGGGCGGCACCGTCGCGGACGACCGTCACCGGGGTTCCGGTGGCAGCCAGGGCGGCCCAGGCGGCGCGGCCGTACTGGGGGTCCAGTCCAGGATGGACAGACATCGTGAAGCGCGATTCGTAGCCGAGGGCGTCGATTCCGCAGACGCGCGAGGCGGGCAATTCCAACTGCCGGGCAGCCTCCACAGTGGACTCTCCGCGCAGGGTCACCAGCAGAACCGTGTCCGGGTAGGCGTCTGGGACGACGTCGACGCCTGCCGCGGACAGCAGGCGGCCCAGGCGTTCGTCGGCGGCGTAGACCGGCATGGCGGGGGCGGGCGGGGCCGGAGCCTCCGCGGGGACTTCCTGTTTTCCGTCCGGATAGCGGTAGAAACCTTCGCCGGTTTTGCGGCCGAAGAGTCCGGCGGCGACGCGCGGGCGGGTGAGCCACGACGGGCGCAGGCGCGGTTCTGCGTGGAAGCCGCTCCAGATGCTTTCCAACACTGCGTGCGAGACGTCCAGGCCGGTGAGGTCCAGCAGTTCGAACGGGCCTAGCTTGAGGCCGAGGACGTCGCGTGCGATGCGGTCGATCTCGGCGGGAGAAGCGAGAGACTCGGAAAGGATCTGCAGGGCTTCGGTGTTCAGGCCACGGCCTGCGTGGTTGACGAGGAAGCCGGGCGCGTCCTTGGCCAGCACGGGTTCGTGGCCCCAGCCGCGGACCAGTTCGAGCGCTTCGCCGGGCAGCCAATCGGCGGTGCGGGCGCCGGGGATGACCTCGACCAGGCGCATCAGCGGGACCGGGTTGAAGAAGTGCAGACCGACCATGCGCGTGGGGTCGGTGATCCCGGCGGCGATTTCGGTGACCGACAGCGAGCTGGTGTTCGTCGCGAAGATCGTGTCGGGACCGCAGACCTTCTCCAAGCCGGCGAAGAGGGTTTGCTTCGTTTCCAGGTCTTCGCGGACGGCTTCGATCACCAGGTCCACGCCCTCGGCGGGCGCGAGCGGGCCGTCGACCGGGACCAACCGTTCCTTTGCCGCGCGGCCGGCCTCCTCGGCCAGTTTGCCCTTCGCGACCAACCGGTCGACCATCGCGCTGACGTGCTCGATCGCCGCGTTCACCGCGTCCGGTGCCGCGTCCGCGAGTTCCACGGTGGCTCCGCCGGTCGCGGCGAGCTGGACGATGCCTCGTCCCATCACGCCGGTGCCGATCACCCGGATCCTGCCGACCCGTCCGGCCCATCCCGTCACGTCGAACCCGCCTTTCGTTCTTGCGCCACGGCGAACTTACCCCGGACTACAGACCGACGAAGTCCGCCATCTGCCCGATGAGGTGCTCGAAGTACGCGTCGGCGGGGTCGACGCTGCCGACGTACTGGCCGAACAGCTCGAAGTTGAGCGCGCCGAACAGCTGCGTCCAGGCGCCGATGGCCCGCATGACGACCTCGGCGGGCGCGTCGATCTCCAGGATCCGGGTGAGCTGATCCGCTTGCGCGCGCAGTTCCGCCGACATCGGCGCGGTGACCGCCGGCTCGTGCGGATGTGCGTCGCGCAGCACTGCGACCAGCGCGAACGCCACTCGGCCCGCGGGTCCGACGGTGTCTTGCGGAGCTTGGTAGCCGGGGATCGGCGAGCCGTAGATGAGCGCGTACTCGTGCGGGTTGGCGCGGGCCCACTCACGGGTCGCGCGCCAGATGGCTCGCCAGCGCGTGCGCGGGTCTTCGGTGTGCGGGTCGGCCTGTTCGGCGGCCTCGCCGACGGCGTTGTACGCGTCGACGATCAGCGCGGTGAGCAGGTGATCCCGGCTCGGGAAGTACCGGTACAGCGCCGACGAGACCATCCCCAGCTCACGGGCGACCGCGCGCAGGGAAAGTCCGAGCGCGCCGACCTCGGCCAGCTGGCGGCGGGCCTCGTCCTTGATCTCGCGGGTCAGCTCGGCGCGGACTCGTTCGCGGGCGGTCCGGGGTGCGGCAGTCATGCGATCAGTGTGCCTCGATTGAGAGCGCTGCGCAAAATCGAGAGCACCGCTCTTGACAGCCGACGCGTGCCGGTGTTCACTGTTCACAACAGAGAGCACCGCTCTCGCAAGCCGAGGAGGATCCCATGACCAGCACCCGCTACCTCGAACCGAGCAAGACGATGGCGGCCTTCAACGGCTTCGTCCGCTGGCTCACCAAGCGCGGCCTCAGCGTGTGGGGCAGCCGGGTGCTGGGCGTGCGCGGCCGCAAGTCCGGCGAACTGCGCGAGGTCCCGGTGAACCTGCTGCCGTTCGAGGGCAAGCAGTACCTGGTGGCCGCGCGCGGCGAAACCCAGTGGGTGCGGAATCTCCGCGCCGCGGGCGAGGGCCAGCTGACCGTCGGACGCCGCACCGAGACCTTCACCTACCGCGAGCTGGCCGACGAGGAGAAGCCCGTCATCCTGCGCTCGTACCTCAAGCGCTGGGCGTTCGAGGTCGGCGCGTTCTTCGACGGCGTGGACGCGAAGGCGCCGGAGGAGAAGCTGCTGGAGATCGCGCCGGGCTACCCGGTGTTCGAGATCTTCACCCGGTGAGTCAGTGCGTGCGTTTCCGGAACGCTGTGGCCGCGACGAGGACCACGCCGACCAGGAACGCGACCAGCCCGATCAGGAACCAGAGTTTCTGTCCGGTCATGAAGCTGCCGGTCAGCACGCCGACGCCCTGCAGCACCCACACCGCGCCGACGAGCACCAGCACCACACCGCACGCCAGCGTGATCCACCGCTTCACGACAGCCTCCTCGCTCGCTGTGAAGGACTCCTTGAGGGAACCAGATTCCCTCAAGGAGCCCTTCACGGACTACCCGCGGCGGCGAGGCTGCCCGTTGCCGAACTGCTGGGCTTCGCCGAGCGAGGTCGCGGTGGCCGTGGTGCCTTGGACCTTCGCGACCACCGTGACGTTGTCGCCGGACTTGGGCGAACCGGTTTTGCTGGTCGAAGAATCCAGCGTGTAGCTCTGCTTGTAGCCGTCCTTGCTCGTCAGAGTCACCGAGGTGGCGCTGAGCTCGGTGATCGTCCCGGTTTGCAGGCGTTCGGTCACGTACCCGCCGGCGGGATCGGCCACCACGAAGTCGCCGTGCAGCGCGTCCCGCAGCGCGGCCATCCCGCCCATTCCTCCGCGACCGGCGAAACCGCCTTGTCCGCCGGGTCCTCCTGGGCCGCCGAAGCCGCCGGGACCCTGACCCTGCTGTGCGGTCGCGTTGTTGCCGCTGGTGCCCGCCCAGATCGCCAGCCCGCCGCCCACCGCGATCACTACCGCGACGCCCGCCGCGATCGCGGTCTTCCGGCCCGACCACGCTTTCCCCGGGCCGCTGCCGCCGGATGCGGGAGCAGGCTGCTCTCCCCAGGTCGCGCCCTGTGCTGGATCGGTCGTCATGGTCTCCTCCGGAACGTTCGAGCTGGTTCTTCCCGAGCGTCGGGGCGCGCGCTGTGCGGAAGCTGTGCCGGACGTGGGGGACACCTGTGCACCCAGGCGGGGGAACGCGGGGGCGCACTGCACAGGAAACGCACAGCCGGGGCACAGCTCGACCTGAAGGCGGGCCCCGAAGATGGCACCATGAGCAGTGTGAACGCCGCATCTGCCGGCCGGGGCAAGGCCGAACTGCGCCGCGCGGACGGCAGCCCGGTCCGCGTGCTGGTCGTCGACGACGAATCGACGCTGGCCGAACTCGTGTCGATGGCCCTGCGGATGGAGGGCTGGGAGGTGCGCAGCGCGGGCACCGGATCCGAGGCGGTGCGCGTCGGCCGCGATTTCCGGCCGGACGCCGTGGTGCTCGACGTGATGCTGCCCGATTTCGACGGGCTCGAGGTGCTGCGCCGGATGCGCGCCGAAACGCCTTATCTGCCCGTTCTTTTCCTGACCGCGAAAGACGCGGTGGAGGATCGGATCGCCGGGCTCACCGCGGGCGGCGACGATTACGTGACCAAGCCGTTCAGCCTCGAAGAGGTGGCGTTGCGGCTGCGCGCGCTGCTGCGCCGGGCGGGCGGGGTTTCCGGGTCGACCGGGTCGCAGCTCGTGGTCGGCGATCTGACGCTGGACGAGGACAGCCGCGAGGTGCACCGCGGCGGGGATCTGGTGCCGCTCACCGCGACCGAGTTCGAACTGCTGCGCTACCTGATGCGCAATCCGCGCCGGGTGCTGTCGAAGGCGCAGATCCTCGACCGCGTGTGGAGCTACGATTTCGGCGGCCAGGCCAATATCGTCGAGCTGTACATTTCCTATCTCCGCAAGAAAATCGACGCCGATCGGGAACCGATGATCCACACCATGCGCGGCGCGGGGTATGTCCTCAAACCTGCCGCGGGCTGAGCGCCGCCGTCCGTGGTCGTTGCGCCGCCGGCTGATCATGCAGCTGGCGGCGCTGCTCGCGCTGGTCTGCGTAGTGGTCGGCGTGGTCACCGAGCTCGCGTTGAACAGTTTTCTGGTCGGGCAGCTCGACGTACAGCTGGCGGCGGCGAGCGATCGCGGGTTCCGGCACGGCGTGCCGCGGCCGCCCATCAACGGCACCGGCAAGGTGCCGCCGGACCCGCTGCGCGTGCTCGGCCAGCCCGAGGGGACGCTCAGCCTGACGGTGCACGACGGAAACGTGAACGGGCAGGTGATCGGCCCGCTCGGTCTCGTTCAGCTGACGACGGAGCAGGAACGGGTTTTGCTCGTGCTCGCGCCGAACGGCCAGCGCCGCACGGTCGAGCTTCCCGGGAATCTCGGGAAATACCGCGTGATCTCGACGTATTCGCCGCGCGGCGAGTTCACCGTGATCGGGTTGCCGATGACCCGGGTCACGGAAACGTTGTGGCGGTTGGGGTTCATCTTCGGCGGCGTCGCGCTCGGCGGCATTCTCGTCGCCGGGTTCGCCGGTGCGGTCACGATCCGGCGCACGATGGCTCCGCTGGACCGGCTCGCTGCCACCGCTTCCCGGGTTTCCGAACTGCCGCTGGACCGCGGCGAGGTCGCGCTGTCCGAGCGAGTGCCCGAAGTGGACACTGACCCGCGAACCGAGGTCGGCAAGGTCGGTTCGGCGATCAACCGGATGCTGGGCCACATCGCCGAGGCGCTCGCCGCCCGGCAGGCCAGCGAAAGCCGGGTGCGGCAGTTCGTCGCGGACGCGAGCCACGAATTGCGCACGCCGCTCGCCGCGATTCGCGGGTACGCGGAACTGACCCGGCGCAGCGGCGAACAGGTGCCGCCGGACATCGCGTTCGCGATGAGCCGGGTGGAATCCGAATCGGCGCGGATGACGACGCTCGTGGAAGACCTGCTGCTGCTCGCCCGGCTCGACTCCGGACGCCCGGTGGTGCACCAGCCGGTCGATTTGTCCCGGCTGGTCGCGGACGCGGTCGCCGATTCGCACGTCGCCGGACCGGAACACAAGTGGCTGCTGGAACTTCCCGGCGAACCCATCGCGGTGCTGGGCGATTCCGGGCAACTGCACCAGGTGGTGCTGAACCTCCTCGGCAATGCCCGCACGCACACGCCCGCGGGCACCACGGTGACGACCGCACTGTCCACACGAGACGGATGGGTCACTTTGTCCGTTGTGGACGATGGGCCGGGAATTCCGCCGGAAATCCTGCCCGAGGTATTCGAGCGGTTCGCCCGTGGCGACAATTCTCGTTCGCGTGCTGCCGGGAGTACCGGGCTCGGCCTGGCGATTGTCGCCGCGGTGGTAGCGGCGCATTCCGGGCGGGTGATGGTCGCCAGCGGGCCGGGACGGACCGAATTCGTCGCCTCGTTCCCGCAATTGCGTGACGGTGGCAACACTCCTTCGTGAGTGATTCACAGCCCTCGCACAGCCCGGGCCGTGAGAATTGCGGGCATGACGATTGTCGACGCGCCCGCCGCGGTGGGCACGCCACGCTGGGTTCGCCCCGCGGTCACGGTGTTGCTGCTCGGCACTGCCGCGCTGTACCTCGCCAATGTCGCGATTTCCGGTTGGGGCAACGACTTCTACGCGATGGCCGTGCAGGCGGGCACGTGGGACTGGAAAGCGTGGTTCTTCGGCTCGCTCGATCCGGGCAACGTGGTCACCGTCGACAAACCGCCGCTTTCCCTGTGGATGATGGGATTGTCCGGGCGGATCTTCGGATTCTCCAGTTGGAGCATGCTGGCGCCGGACGCGCTGGCGGGCGTGGGCTCGGTCGGGCTGCTGTATCTGGCGGTGCGGCGGCTTTCCGGTCCGGTGGCCGGGATCCTGGCGGGGTCGTTGCTCGCGCTCACTCCGGTGGCCGCGTTGATGTTCCGGTTCAACAATCCAGACGCGTTCCTGGTGCTGCTGCTTGTGGCCGGTGGGTATTTCCTGGTGCGGGCGCTGGAAAACGCGAGCACGAAGTGGCTGCTGCTGGCGGGCGTCGCGATCGGCTTCGGGTTCCTCGACAAGATGCTGCAGGCCTTCCTGGTGTTGCCTGCGTTCGTGCTCGCGTACGCGGTCGCTGCGCCGGCTTCGCTGGGACGGCGGGTGTGGCAACTGCTCGCCGCGGCCGGCGCGGTGGTGGTTTCCGCGGGCTGGTGGGTGCTCGCGGTGGCGTTGTGGCCGGTGGCGGATCGGCCGTACATCAGCGGGTCGACGAACAACAGCGTGCTGGAATTGGCCTTCGGGTACAACGGACTCGGCCGGATTTTCGGACAGTCGCACGGCGGGGACGCGAAACCGAAATTGCCGGAGTTTCCCGGCGCTGAGCATGGCTTTGGCGGCCAGACGGGCTTGACTCGGTTGTTCACTCAGCAATTCGGCGGCGAGGCCTCCTGGCTGTTGCCCGCGGCGTTGATCGGGCTCGTGGCCGGATTGTGGTTCACCCGCCGAGCGCCGCGCACTGACCGCGCGCGGGCGGCGTTGCTGCTGTGGGGCGCCTGGACGGTGATCAGCACGCTCGTGTTCAGCTACATGAGCGGGATCATCCACCCGTACTACACGGTCGCGCTCGCGCCGGGAATCGCCGCCACCGTAGCGATTTCCGCGATGGAACTGTGGCGCGGCCGCGCTTACCTGGCCCCGCGAGCGGTGCTCGCGGTGATGCTGGCGGCGACCGTCGCGTGGAGTTTCGTGCTGCTGCACCGGACTCCGAACTGGCAGCCGTGGGTGCGGTACACCGTGCTGGTGCTCGGCGTCCTAGGCGTGGTCGCGCTGCTGATCGGGACTGCGCGCCGAGCTGTCGCGGCGCTGGCGATCGTGGCTGCGTTGCTGGGGATGGCGTCTTTCACGGTGGCTACCGCGTCGACGGCGCACACCGGCGGAAGTCCGGCGTCCGGGCCGCAAAGCCAGCACAAGGGCCGCACCAGTTTCGGTGGGCCACAACAGTCCAATGTGGAGCTTAACCGGCTGCTGGAGAACACGACGACGAAGTGGGCCGCCGCCGAAACCGGTGCGATGCAGGCCGCTGGCCTGGCTCTGGGCAGCGGCAAACCGGTGCTCGCGGTCGGCGGCTTCAGCGGCAGTGACCCCGCGCCGACGCTCGCGCAATTCCAGCAGTACGTGACGAGCGGCGACATCCACTACTTCGTCGTCGCCTCGCGGGGCGGCCGCGGCGGCCCTGGCGGCAGCCGCGGCACCTCAGGGAAGATCACGAGCTGGGTCGAGCAGCACTTCCGCGCCACCACGGTCGGCGGCGCGAAGGTGTACGACCTCACTCAAAGCTGACCGAGATATTGGCTCCGCACAAGACAAAACACGGCAGCTCGGCCGGGACGCGCCCGGCGAGCCAGGCGGCCAGCGGTGCCGCGGCGGCGGGTTCGACCACGAGCCGGAAATCGCGCCACAGCCGGTCGCGCGCAGCGAGGATCTCGGCGTCGGACACCAGCACGGACGTGACGGACGGCGAGTTGAGGAGGCCGAACGCCAGCTCGCCGACGCGAGTCGCGCCGAGCGCGGAAGCGGCGACCGAGTCGATCGTGACGTCCACCGGCTCGCCCGCGGCGAGGGCGGCGTGCAGCGCCTGGCAGTGCTCCGGCTCCACCGCGAACACCTGACGGCCGCCGGACGCCAGCGTCGCGCCGGACGCCAGCCCGCCGCCGCCCACCGCGACGGCGATGGCGTCGACGTCCGGAGCGTCGGCCACGATCTCCGCGGTCGCGGTTCCTTGACCAGCGATCACGTCGGCGTCGTCGTACGCGTGCAGGTAGCGGGTGCCGGGTTCCTCGGCGACCGCCAGCGCGGCTGCCGCGGCTTCTGCGTAGGCCGTGCCATGCCGGATGAGCTTCGCGCCCGCCGCTTCGATGCCGGCGGCCTTCGCGTCGGGCACGGACTCCGGCACGTAGACGACGGCGGGAATGCCCAGCGCGTGCGCGGCGGTGGCGACGCCGAGGCCGTGATTGCCGCCCGACGCCGTGACCACTCGCTTCGGCTTAGGACCGCTGAGCAGGGCGTTTACCGCGCCGCGGAGCTTGAACGAACCGGATCGCTGGAGGTGCTCCAGCTTCAGGACGAGCGGTCGGCCGTCGATTTCGGTGCGTAACAGCGGCGTCCACCGGACGTGTGGTCCGAGGCGGAGGTGGGCAGCGGCGACGTCGGCGGCGACAGGCAGGGAGGGCATATCGGCCATTGTCCTCTCGGGCGTACCGGCGTGCGTGCCGCTCGCCGGGAAAACCCCAGCGTGTCAGGGCGCGACACGGTACAAGAGGGCATTGTCTAGATCTTGCGGATCTCGCTAAGCTCTGCGCAGACGTGGGGTGTCCGACCATGTGCGTACCGCGACAAGTACTACTGAGAGTAGTAGCGTCCTGCGGGTGTCCCCGTTCGGTGCACTCCACGCCTCGGTCTCGTCGGGACTCCTCGGGAACGGAAGGTGACGTGGATGCGCGACGGCTCGGCCCGGTCGCACGAATCCGCTGCGCGGCTGCTCGACCGCCTCGGGATCCGCACTGTGCAAGCGCGAGTGACCGTGGTGGTCGTAGCTCCGCTGGTCCTGGTCTTGGCGGCGGCGGTTCCGCTCGTCTTTGCCCAGGTCACCGCCGCGTCGACGGCCGCGACCACTTCGGACGCCGCGGCCCGGGCGCAGCGGGCGGGCGGCCTGGTTGGACAGTTGCAGCGGGAAAGCCTGCTCACCGCGGCTTTTGTCGCTGATCCGTCGGCCACTAATACGGAGCTTGTCCGGCAGCGGCAGGCGGTGGACAGCGCGGCGCACGGCGTCGCGGACAGCCTGGTCAGCTCGGGTGGAGCACTGTCGAAACTGCGGCAGAACTCGCTCAAACGTCAGATTTCCGTAGCCGATGTGGCGTCCGGCTACGATTCCCTGTCCACTGGGGTGATCGACGCGCTGGGACTGGCCACTTCGGACGGTACCGGCGCTCGGCAGCTCAACGCCCTTGACGCACTGCTGCGCGCGGACGAGCAACGGGCGGCAAGGGCGACCGCGCTGATCGCGTCCACTGGAGCTGATCGCGCAGGTCAGCGTGCTGCCGTCTACGGAGAACAGTTCGTCCGGCTGGCCGGGAACCAGGACGCGGCACAGTTCGCCGCGGTCGAGACTGGGGCGACGGCTCAACAGCTGGACCGGCTGGCCGCCGCGCCGCGGCAAGACCGGCAGTTTGTGTCCGATGTGGTCACTGCCGGTACACAACTCGCCGATCAGCGCGGCGCGGTGGAAGCCCGGCTCTCCGGTGCGATCGCCGACGCCGCTGCCGCGAAGGCGTCCAGCGCGACCCGGACAGCGTTCATCATCGGCGGCGCCGCGATTGTCCTTTTCGGACTGGTTGCCGCATTGTCCGTGCTGGCCGCGCGATCCGTCGTCCGGCCGCTGCGTCGGCTCAGCACGCAAGCGCGCTCGACTGCCGACCTCGCTGCCGCTGAATTGGTTCAGGTCGCCGAGCCGGAATCGGGTCCGCCGCAACCGTTGCTGCCCGCTCTCGACGCCGGAACCGGCGGCGAATTGGCCGAGCTGGCCGCCGCGTTCAACCGGCTCCGCGGCTCCGCGGCGGAAGCGGTCACCGAGCAGGCGAACGCACGCCGCGCCGGTGTCCAGCTGCTCGTCGGAGCCGCCAAGCGCACGCAGAACCTGGTCGCGGGCCAGCGCACGGTGGTCGAGGAATTGACGCGCGGCGCGGATGATCCGGTGTTGCTCGCTGGGCTGCATCGGGTGGAACACGCCGCGCTCCGGCTGCGCCGCACTGCCGACGATCTGCTTGTGGTGACCGGAAATCGCGACGAAACCCGGGTCGGCGGTCCGATCGAACTGGCCACCGCGTTGCGCTCGGCCGCCGCGGAAATCGACGACGAATCCCGGATCCGGCTCGACGACCCGGCCGAGGCGCTGCTCGCGCCGTCGCTGGGGATCGACCTGGTGCTGCTGTTCGCCGAACTGCTGGAAAACGCGGCCGCGTTCTCGCCGCCGGAATCCGCGGTCGAGATCTCGACGGAGTTCCAGCCGTCCGGCGATCTGCTGGTGCGCATCGCCGATCACGGCGTCGGGCTGTCCGCGGAACGGTTGGCGCAGGAGAACCGGCGGCTCGCCGAACCGGTCGACGCGGCGTCCGGACAGCAACTCGGCCTGGCCGTGGTCGGACGGCTTGCCCAGCGGCATTCGCTGCGCGTCGAGCTGGAGTCCACTCCGGACGGCGGCGTGACGGCAAAGGTCTCGGTGCCGCAGGCGCTGTTCACCCGCGACGTCGATTTCCGTCGCGGGCCAGGGCTTTTCGAACCGGGACAGGTGCCGGATCCGCGTCCGGTGCTGCTGCCCGCGCCCGCGATCGCCGCACTGTCCGCGCCGACTCCGGCCGGGTTCCGGTGGTTCATCGACCCGCCGGAGCCCGAAACCGAAGAGCCGGAGCAGGCCGAGACGCCGGAATGGCCGGACGCGGAACCGGAATTCGCCTCGCGCGCCGGAACGCTGGAACTGCCCGATGAGCCGGGGGAAACCGAAGAGTCCGAAAAGGACACTTCGGAAGCGCAGGACGTCACGGACCCGTCCCCGACTCACCAGTTCACCGTGGTGCAGCCGGAATCCCGCGACGGCGTCTACCGCCGCGTCCCCGGCGCCCAGTTGGCCCCCGGGCTCAAACTGCCGCAGATCGTCCGCACCCCGTTGCCGCGCCGCGAATTGCGCGATCCGGCCGCCGAGCGGGCCACCTTCGACTCGTTTTCCGACGGCGTCGCCAAAGCACAGCAAGTCACCGCTCAGCAGGCCGATCAAGGAGGATCATGACCGTTCCCGCCGCCGCGCAGAACTTCAACTGGCTGGTCAACCGCTTCGCGCTGCACACCGCCGGCGCGATCGCCGCGCTCGCGGTGTCCGCCGACGGGCTGCTGATCGCCGCGTCGCAGGACCTCGACCGCGCGGACGCCGACCGGCTCGCGGCGACCTGCTCGGCGATGCTCGCGCTGGCCCAGAGCGTGTCCGAAAGCCATCCGCTCGGCGATCCGGACAAGGTCGTGGTCGAACTGGAACGCGGCTACCTGGTGGTCTGCACCATCAGCATCGGCTGCTCGCTCGGCGTGCTGGCAAACAAACAGGCCAGCCTCGGCACGATCGCCTACGAGATGGCGATGTTCGCCAACCGCGCGTCCGAAGTCCTTACCCCCGCGCTGGTCGAGGAGTTGAAGAACACCGCGTTCGCCTGACCCGTGAAGATTCTCGTGCTTGGCCCGGCCGGAGCCGGGAAAACGACGGCGGTGCACGCCGTTTCGGAGATCGCGCCGGTGCGCACCGACGCCGGCGACACCACCGCCGCGCTCGACTTCGGCAGATTCGGCGAGGGCGAGCGGCGGCGGTACCTGTTCGGCGCGCCGGGGCAGGCCCGGTTCTGGTTCCGCTGGCCGGACCTCGTGCGGGGCGCGGACGCCGTGCTCGTGGTGGTCGACCCGCGCCGGATCGCCGACGCCTACCCGGTGCTCGACGCGGTCGAAGGGCTGCGGCTGCCGTTCGTGGTCGGGGTGAACTGCTTCGACGGCCTGCTCACCCGGCCGCTGCACGACGTGCGCTGGGCGCTGACCGTGCGCGACGGCATCCCGGTGCATCCGTTCGACGCCCGCGACCCGGCGTCGGTGCGGGAAGTCCTCGACCTCGTCGGAGCCGGGGTGGCGCGGGGGTCGCGGGCGCCGCAACCGAGTCCGCTATAGTCGTCTGCGGGGACCCCCCGTGGCGTCCACCCTGTGAACTTCCCCAGGGCCGGAAGGCAGCAAGGATAAGCGGGCTCTGGCGGGTACGGGGGGAACCCGCTTTTTTTTGCCCTAAAACAGGCCGAGGACGTCGTCTGGCGGCACCGGCGAGGGCAGCTCTTCCGCGTCGGACACCGGGGCGGCCTTCCCCCGAAGCTGACGCAGCTCGTCCCCGTGCACCACCCGCGCCGGATACGGCGAGGACGCCGCGCGCCGGGTCAGCTCCGCCGTCGGCAGTTCGAGCCGTGAGGCGGCCAGCACGAGATTGCCGAATCGCCGGCCGCGCAGCACGCTGGGCTCGGCGAGCAGGACGACGTGCGGAAACACCTCCGCCAGCGTCGCGAGGAATCGGCGCGCAAACCGCAACCCTGGCCCGTCGGAGATATTCGCCAGCATCGTGGCGCCCGGCCGCAGCACGCGGGCGACGTCCGTCACGAATTCGACGGTCGCCAAGCCGCCGGCCAGCGTCGCGCGTTCGAAGGCGTCGATCACGATCAAGTCCGCCGTCGCGTCGTGCCTGCTGCGCACGCCCGCGCGGCCGTCCTCGATCCGGACCCGCAGCTTCGGGACGCCGCGCAGCTCAAGGTGTTCGCGGACCAGGTCGATCAGCGGCTCGTCGGCGTCGAATACCAGCTGACGCGAACCCGGCCGGGTCGCGGCGACGTAGCGCGGGAGAGAACAGCCCGCGCCGCCGACGTGCAGCGCGTCGAGCGGGCCGGGAGGAAGGAAGTCGACCAGATCGCCGAGCCGGCGCACGTAGTCGAACTCCAGATTCGTCGGGTCGTCCAGATCGACGTAAGACTGCGCCACCCCGTCCACCGAAAGCATCCACGCGTTGGGCCGATCGGCGTCGCGCAGCAGCTCGGCGGTCCCGAACCGCACCGGGTAACTGCCCGGTCGCGGGCCGCTCGGCGCACGGCCGCGACCGGAACGGGAGGGGCTCACCGTGCTCACTGTAGTCTCGGGCACGTGGCTCTCGCGCTGTACCGGAAGTACCGTCCGGCGACCTTCGCCGAGGTCGTCGGCCAGGAGCATGTGACCGAACCGCTGCGCACGGCGCTGGCCGCCGGGCGCATCAACCACGCGTACCTGTTCTCCGGGCCGCGCGGCTGCGGCAAGACGTCGAGCGCGCGGATCATGGCCCGCTCGCTCAACTGCGCCCAAGGCCCGACCCCGGATCCGTGCGGCGAGTGCAACTCGTGCCGCGCGCTCGCGCCGGAAGGCCCCGGCAGCGTCGACGTCACCGAACTCGACGCGGCCAGCCACGGCGGCGTGGACGACGCCCGCGAACTGCGGGACAAGGCGTTCTACGCGCCCGCCGAATCGCGCTACCGCGTGTTCATCATCGACGAGGCGCACATGGTCACCACGCAGGGCTTCAACGCCCTGCTGAAGATCGTGGAAGAACCGCCAGAGCACCTCATCTTCATCTTCGCCACCACCGAGCCGGACAAGGTGCTCACCACCATCCGCTCGCGCACGCACCACTATCCGTTCCGGCTGATCCCGCCGAACTCGATGCGGGAACTGCTGGAGCGCAACGTCGCCGCCGAGGGCGCGACGGTCGAGCCCGCGGTGTACCCGCTGGTGATCCGCGCCGGCGGCGGTTCGGCTCGCGACACCCAGTCGGTGCTGGACCAGCTGCTCGCCGGCGCCGGCCCGGAAGGCGTCACGTATCCGCGGGCGATGGCGCTGCTGGGCGTCACGGACACCGCGCTGATCGACGCGGTGGTCGACGGCCTCGCGAACGACAATCCCGCCGAAGTGTTCGGCACCGTCGAGAAACTCGCCGACGCCGGACACGATCCGCGCCGATTCGCCACCGACCTGCTCGACCGGCTGCGCGACCTGCTGCTGATGCGCGCGGTCCCGGAAGCGGGCGAACGCGGCCTGGTCTCCGCGCCGGACGACGAGCTGAAGCGGATGACCGAGCAGGCCGAGAAGCTCGGCCCGGCCACGCTGTCCCGCTACGCCGACATTGTCCACAATGGACTTCTCGAGATGCGCGGCGCGACTTCGCCGCGGCTCGTGCTCGAACTGCTCTGCGCGCGGATGCTGCTGCCGTCGGTCACCGAGGCGGAGAAAGCCTTGCTGGCACGGATCGAACGGCTGGAGCGGCGTCCGGCTGGTGCGCCCGCTCCGGCTGGCCCGGCTGGTCCCGCTGTCGCCCCTGGTCCTGCGCCTGCGCCTAATGCCGGTCCCGCTCCGGCCGCTGCCGCTGCTCCGGCGGAAGCTCCGGCTCGGTTCCAGCGGCCTTCGCAGCGTCCGGCTCAGGAAGCTCCCGCCGCACCGGCACCGGCCGCGACCCCGGCACCGGCTCGTCCGGCTGCGGAGGAACCCGCGCGTCCTGCGCGTCCGGAGGTCAGCCGTCCGGCCGCTCCCGTCGAAACACCTGCTCCGGCTGCCGCCGCGCCTGCACCCGCTCCCGCGCCGGAGGCTCCGGCTGCTCCGGCCGCGGAGGAAGCCCCGGCGGCGGGCGGCGTCGACGCGGCCAAGGTACGCGAGAAATGGCCGCAACTGCTGGCGTCGCTGCGGAAGTTCACCGGCGGTCGCGCGCTCGAAGCCATGCTCACGCAGGCCGCGGTCGCCGAGGTCGACGGGTCGGCGGTCACGCTGACGCACAAGTCCGAACCGCTCGCCCGGCGGCTGAGCGATCAGGGCAACGCGGGCAAGATCGCGGCCGGGCTGAGCGAGGTGCTCGGCGGCGAATGGCAGGTCCGCTGCGTGCACGGCGCGGCCCCGGCCGCCGCTCCGGCGCGGCAGGCTCCCCGGCCGCAACCGGCGGCACCGGCTCCGGAACGGTCGTTCACGCGTCCGTCCGCGGCGGCCCAGCCCCCGGCGGCCGCCGCCGCGCCTCCGGCCCCGCCGAAGCCTGCGGCGGAAGCGCCGAGCCGTCCCCGCGTCACCACGAGCGAGCCGGACATCCCGCTCCCGCCCGAGCCCTCGGACGAGGACGACGACATCTACTCCGAGGACTCCAGCCCGGTCCCGCCCCCTCCGCCGCCGCCCGCGGAGGAGGACCCGGAGCAGATCGCGCGCAAGCTCCTGTCAGACCACCTCGGCGCGCGTCCGCTGGACTGACCGCCTCGTGAGTTGCGGTGCCGGTTAGAACCGGCACCAACACTCACGAGGCCGTGCTGCGAGGGGCACTCTCTCGAACTTGGCTTCCAAAGCCGGGCACGTGGCGCGGCAGCGCCATGCGCGGCGGAGTCGCGTGGCCTTGGCCGCCGCAGCTCTTGCCACGGACGGATTTGCCGTCCGTGAGGGGAACCCTGAGGGAATCAGAGTCCCTCAGGGTTCCCCTCACGGACCTCGCCCGGGGCGGTTACCGCACGAGCCGCACGTTTAGCGGGTGCGGCGTCGGTGGTGCCTGCACGGTTACGGTCCGGGTGGCGGCGTCCCAGGTCCAGGCTCCGCTGCGACGACCGTCCACGTACACCGCGGACGGCGCGGTCGCGTTGGTGAATCGGACGGTCCACGCCCGCTGCGTGCTGCCGATCGCGAGCGTCGCCGAGTGCGCGTTTTCGGTGTAGCGCAAGGAAGTCGCGATGCCCTGCTCCTGGAGAGTGAACGCACCGTTGTGGCCGCCAGCCACCGTGGCGGTCGCGGCGGTAAGCGGTTCGTCGCCGGGAACGTCGCCGCTGCGGGTGACCATGATTCCGCCCGAGCGCACGAATACCGGCATCGTGTCCAAACCGGTAGTGATCTGCGCGGTGGTGCCGCCTCGGTAGGTTTTGCCGGTGAAGTAGTCCGTCCAATCGTTGCCCGGCGGGAACCAGACGCTCGTGGTCGCCGTGCTGCCCGGGCTGGTCGCGGGAGCCACGAGGACGTCCGGGCCATACAGGTATTCGCCGCCAGCTTGGGCGTATGCCTCCTGCTGGTCCGGATATTGCAGGTACAGCGGGCGCACGATCGGCATCCCGGTCGCGGTGGCTTGCTGGGCGAGCGTGTACGTGTACGGCACGAGATTTTCGCGCAGGTTAAGGAACTTCGTCGCCGACGCGTCCGCGGCCGTCCCGTACTGCCAGGGCAACCGGTCGCTGTGGTTGGAGTGCAGGCGGTCGATCGGCTGGAACGTGCCTAGCTGCACCCAGCGGGCGTACAGATCGTCGGGCAGTTTCGTGCTGCCCGGCTCCGTGCCCGGCTGCTGCAAACCGCCGGTGTGGCCGCCGATGTCGTGGCTGATCGAAGCCAGGCCGGTCGCTGCGGATTCGCCGGGCGTGTAGCCGACCTCGAAGGCGAGCGTGGCCCAGTCGGAAATCGTGTCACCGGTGAAGTGCAGCGTGGTGCGTTTGTCGGCCCACGGTCCGGTCGGCACGGCTGTCGGCGAGCTGTATCCACCGGCTTGCAGCGAGCCGTATGCGCGGGAGAACGCGAAGCCGCCGCGCTGTGCGTACTGCTGGTTGATCCACGCGTCCGGGGTGACCCCGGCGAGGCTGGATTTCGAGGCGTCACAACACCAATCGAGCCACCAGACGTCGTTGCCCTGCTGCTCCATCGGCCGGTGCAGGTCGAAGTAGGCCCGCAGCTGGTCGGGGTCGCCGAAGTCGAAGACGTAGCAGTCCTTTCCGCAGCTGGGCTGGAGTTTGCCCTTCGCGGTCGCCTGCGCGGCCGGGAACTGCGGGTCGTCGCCGCGGATGCTGGGGTGGATGTTCAGCGACGTGTGCAGGCCCTGGTCGTGTGCCCACTGGAAGAACGCCTTCGGGTCGGGGAAGCGGGCCGGGTCGATTTCCCAGCCGTTCCACCGGTCCGGCGATTTGAAGTCGGTGTCGACGACGAGCATGTCGAGCGGCACGTGCTGTTCGCGGAACTTGGGCACGATCGTCTGCTGGAAGTCAGCGGCCGTGCGGTCGTAGTACTCGGAGTACCAGACGCCGTAGGCCCAGCGGGGAAGCAGCAGTGACGGTCCGGTCAGCTGGGCCAGTTCCTGCAGGGCGCGGCCGTAGTCCTGGCCGTAGGCGAAGACGTATCCGTCCTGGTAGCTCTCGCTGCTGGGGCGTTGGGTGACGACCTTGGTGTTCGGGTCGTACAGGGCCGAGGCGGTGTCGTCGAGGAGGGACCAGCCGTCTTGGTAAAGGATTCCGGGTGCGGAGACTGCGCTGCCGTCCACCCCGTCCAGGCCGCGTCGGTAACCGCCGAGCGGCGCGTGCGGGGCCAGCAGTGCCGAATGCGAGGCGGTGATGGCGACCGTGTCGAGGTTGACGTGGCAGTTCGCGTCCGGGCAGGACAGCGTGACGGTGTTGGTGCCAGCCTTGAGCTTGACCGGGATTGTGGTGGTGCGCCACGAATTCCAGCTGCTGGTCGACGGCAGGGTGAGGTTGTTCGAGGTGCCGTTGGTTTGGAGCGTCAACGAGGTTGGCTGGGTTTGGCCGGAAACGGCGGTCGCGTCGGCGTAGCGGAGTTGCAGATCGTAGGGACCGTCGGTGGGGACGCCGGTGATCGTCAGCGCGTCGGACGCACCGGCTCGTTCCATGCCTGCCAGGAAGGCTTTGCCGGAGTGTCCGTCGTGGTCGCTGGCCGGATGCGCGCCGCCGGACAGGGTGCCTTGCTCGGCCTCGCACAGGGTGCCGAAGGTGCACGGCGTCGGTGCGGGCGGCACGGGCTGCGGGTAGGCGGTGCCGGTGTTGACCACGGCGAGGCTGTCGACGTTGACGTTCCCTGAGTCGGCGGTGCCGCGCTTGACGGTCACCTGGTGCTGTCCTGCAGGCAGGGTGAGCGGCACGGTCGCGAGGGCCCAGGTGTCCCAGTCAGCGGTGGCCGGAAGGGTGATGGTGCGTGCGTTGGCGCCATCCACGAGGACGGTGAGGGTGCGCGTGGTGTGCTGGCCGTCGCCGCCGGTTCCGTTGGCGTAGCGCAGATCCAGTTGCTGATCACCGGGCGTCGTGACGCGGAAGGCCAGGCTGTCGCCGGGATTGATGAAGCCCGCCGCGAAACCGTCGCCCGTGTAGCCGCGATGGTCGTTGGCCACGCCCGGGCCGTTGAGCTGCAGTTGTTCGGCCTCGCACAGGGTGCCGAACGCGCAGGCCGGAGTCAGCTTGCCCGCCCACGGCCGCGCGGTGACGTCTTGACCGCCGGTGCGCAGCTGGACGGTCAGGTTGTCGTCGGAAAACGCGCCGGAGTCGAGCTTGTAGCGCAGCTGGACAGCGCTGGTCCGGATGGTCAGCCAGCCGTCGCGTTTGGTTGCGGTGTAAGGGGTTTTGGGGAAACTGCCGCGACCGATCGCGTTGAACGTGCCGGCGTCGACGAACTTGGCGTCGCCCGCGTATTCGGTCCGGATCAGCGTCGGGGACAGGACTTCGAACCGCGCTTGCCCGGCGGTCACCGCCGGTGGAGCGGCCTCGGCGACTCCCGTCGACACGAGCGTGCCCGCCATGGCTGTCACGGCCAGCAGCCGCACCAGTCGTCCTCGGAGTGATGTTGCCACCGGCGCCTCCTCGAGAAGTCCCCAGCGACGGTAAGTCGGGACCGATCAAGAAAGAAGGCGGTGTCCGGTGTTCTGTCCGCTCAGTAGCCCTTTCGGCTCTCTGCGTCAGGCGCTGGCCAGGTACGCCTCGAGCGCCTTCGCGATGGCCTGCGCGTAGTGCGCCCGGCCCGCCGCCGACGACATCTGCCCGGCCTCGTCGGCGTTGCGCATGTTGCCGCATTCGACGAGCACGGACGGCCGGGTCGACAGGTTGAGACCGGCCAGATCGTTTCGTGGCGAAAGGCCTGCCGAACCGATGTAAGTGGAGGTGGCGAAGCCGTCGTCGCGGATTCCGTCGCGCATGGTGCGTGCGAGCTTCAGCGACGGTTCGCCCTGCGCCGCGTTCAACGGCGGCGCTGAGTACGCGACGTGGAAGCCGTGCGCGGTCGGCGAAGTGGAGCCGTCGGCGTGGATCGAGACCACCGCGTCGGCGTTCGCGTTGTTGCCGATCTGCGCGCGCTCGTCGACGCACGGGCCGACACCGGAGTCGTTCTGCCGCGTGTAGACGACCTTGATTCCCTTGGCCGCCAACGCATTCCCGACCTCCTGCGCGACCGCGAAGGTGAACGCGTGCTCGGGATACCCGGCGTTGGTCGACGTGCCGGTGGTGTTGCACGGTTTCGTCTGCCCGCGCCCGGCAGGCACCTTCCGGTTGATCTCGGCCGGGTTCGAGGCGTTGCCGCCGTTGTGGCCGGGATCGAGGACCACGACCTTGCCCGAGCCGACCGGCGGCGCCGCGGACGTCGAAGGCGGGCTCGAAGACACCGGCGGCGGGCTCGACGACGGGCTCGGGCTGGGGGCCGCCGAGCTGGTGGCGTTCGACGTCGGCGCGGCGGCAGGTGAAGCAGGCGTCTCGCCGCCGCCGGAACACGCCGTGAGCAGCATCAGGCCGGTCAGCAGCGGGAGTGTCTTCGCTCGCACGCGACCACGGTGCCACAGCACACGCGTGCCGCCAGGACGGACGCGCCGGGCGCGCGGCTAGGCTGGGGAGGAACACCCAAACGCGGAAGGACCGAGTGCGATCATGGTGCAACCCGGCGGCGGCGGCTTCGACCTGTCGCAGATCATGCAGCAGGCCCAGCAGATGCAGCAGAAGCTGGTGGAGGCCCAGGAGGAACTCGCCAACACCGAGGTCACCGGCACCGCGGGCGGCGGTCTGGTCACCGCGACGGTGTCCGGCGACAGCCAGTTGAAGAGCCTCGTCATCGACCCGAAGGTGGTCGACCCGGAAGACGTCGAAACCCTGGCCGACCTGGTGGTCGCCGCGGTGCGCGACGCGTCGGCGAGCGCGCAGAAGCTCACCGAGCAGAAGCTGGGCCCGCTGGCCGGAGGCCTCGGCGGCGGCATGCCGGACCTCGGCAGCCTCGGCTTCGGCGGCTGACACTTGTACGAAGGTGTCGTCCAAGACCTGATCGACGAACTGGGCCGCTTGCCCGGCGTCGGTCCGAAGAGTGCCCAGCGCATCGCGTTCCACCTGCTGGCCGCCGACCCCGCGGACATCGCGCGGCTGCAGGACGTGCTGGGCAAGGTCAAGGAAGGCGTGCAGTTCTGCGAGATCTGCGGCAACGTCTCGGAACAGGAAACGTGCCGGATCTGCCGCGACGAACGCCGCGACCTCACGGTGATCTGCGTGGTCGAGGAGCCGAAGGACGTTTTGGCGGTCGAGCGGACCCGCGAGTTCAAGGGCCGCTACCACGTTCTCGGCGGCGCGTTGGATCCGTTGTCGGGGATCGGGCCGGAGCAGCTGCGGATGCGGCAGTTGCTGCAGCGCATCGGCGAGGCGGATGTTCGGGAGATCATCATCGCGACGGATCCGAATACTGAGGGGGAGGCTACGGCCACTTACCTCGTGCGGATGCTGCGTGATTTCCCCGGGCTGTCGGTGACGCGGCTGGCGTCGGGGTTGCCGATGGGTGGGGATCTTGAGTTCGCGGACGAGCTGACTTTGGGACGCGCGTTGTCTGGGCGGCGAGCGTTGTAAGAGCTTTTCGGCAGGGAGGGACACGGCCGTAGTGCCGTGTCCTTTTTTGTGTGCTGGGATACTCGGGCGATGAAGCCGGTGGGGAAGGTCAGGTCGTTCTTCTTTATGGGACGAGAGGGACCACCGAGGTCCTCGGACCGAGGGGTTTGGTGACTGGCCTCGAACGACTGTGGGCCGGAATGGCCTGGTTGGTCGTGAGCTTTCGTGCCGAGGGGCTGGCGGCGCGTGCTCTAGTTTTGATGTTAGGTCGCCAACTGTGTTTTTGGCGTCGGCTTCGCCGCCGCGGGCGGGATCGCCTTTAAGTCGGCGTCTGACGGAGCTGCGCGCCCGGCCCGGGGGGCCGTGCACGCAGCTCCGTCAGACGCCGACGCGATCCCGCGTTGTGGTTGGGTTGGTTAGGGGTGGCTGGTTGTGGCTGGGTTAGCAGTAGCCCAGTTGTGCGAGTGAGTTCACTACGATGTCGGACGGGTGGTATTTGTCCATCCAGGATTCGCCGCGTCGATTCTGGTACGTGTCCAGGAATTCCTGCAGTTTGTCGCCGCGCATTTCGGTCAGGATTACGTTTTCGCCGATCCCTACGTGGCGTTCGGTGCGGGCTCGGTGGACGGCGCACGGCAGGCCCAGGTAGCCGCATTCCTCCTGCAAGCCACCGGAGTCCGTGACGACGTACTCGGCTCGTGCGACCAGTGGCAGGAACTTCAGGTACCGCATCTTCGGCTGGGCGATGAACTTGTCGTCGAACAGATTGTCCAAGCCCAGTGCGCGGATCTTTTCCCGTTCTGGCGCGCCTGCCATGTACAGGATCGGCATCTTGCGGCTCTGCGCGCGCAGGATTTCCAAGACCTCGCGGTACTTGTCCGCGCGGGAAACCAACTCGAATCGGTGCAGCGTCGCCAAGCCGAATTTCTCCGGCAAGCCCGGTACATCCAGCGGCTGGTCCACGACCTGGCGCATCGAGTCGATCGCCGTGTTCGCTTCGGTGTTCACCACGACGCCGCGGGCGTTGCGCAGGTTCTGCACTTCTCGCTCGCTCGGCGAGAAGTGGATGTCGACTAGCTTCCCGGCGATTTTGCGGTTCATTTCCTCCGGCAGCGGCGACAGGATGCTGCCCGACCGCGTGCCTGCCTCGATGTGGCCGACGCGTGCCTTCAGGATCTTCTTGCCGATCAACGCGCCGTACGGCGTCGTGAACGTGTCGCCGTGCACCAGCACCAGCGGCGGGCGGCCGTCCGACGACAACCGCGCGCGCAGTTCGGCGCGGCGGCTCCACGCGGTGCGCATGACCTGCGCCGCCCAGCCGGGTACTTGCGCCGGGGACTCGAGATTGTGGGCCTGCGAACGCGGCACGAACCACAGCGCGGGTTCCGGCAGCTTCAAATCCAAGAGCACGTCCGCGACCTCGTCCACGTGCTGTGCGGTGAACCAGATCTCCGGTTTCGCTCCGCGCTCGGCGACGCGATGGAACACCGGCGCGATTTTGATCAGTTCCGCGGTGGTGCCGACAACGAACGAAATCACCGTGGATTACCCAATCTCCGGGCCGGCGACAGCCGGGTGAACAGCAGGTCAACGCCGCGGGCCAGGACGCTGTGCGCTCCGCCCCGCCCGGTACAGGGTAGCCTCGCCGGGGTGAGTGCGAATCCGCCCCTCCCATCGCTCAGCGTCGTGATTCCGGTCTACAACGAACAAGACTGGATCGACCGCAGCGTCGGCGCGTTGATCGCCTCGGCCGAGGCGGCGCGGTGGCCGGTGGAAATCCTTGTCGTGGACGACGGGAGCACCGACGGCACGCCCGCCCGGCTCGCCCGGCTGCGCGACCAGCACGGCATCACCGTGCTGAGCCAGTCCAACAGCGGCCGGTTCGAGGCCCGCCGGGCCGGAATGGCGAAGGCGTCCGGCGAATGGCTGCTGCTGCTGGACAGTCGCGTGATCGTGGACACCGGCAGCCTCGGGTTTCTGCGCGACCAGCTGACCGGCCACCCCGAACGCACGGCCTGGAACGGCCACATCAACGTCGCCTCCGAGCACAATCCGTACGCCGGTTTCATGGCCGGGCTGGTCGCGTTCTCGTGGCGCAAGTACTTCGCGGATCCGAAGCTGACGTCGTTCGGCATCGAGGAATTCGACCTGTACCCGAAGGGCACCGGATTCTTCTGCGCCCGCCGCGATCTGCTCGAGGGCTCCGCCGCCGCTTTCGAATCGTTGTTCGACGACGTCCGGCTGGCCAGCGACGACACCCGCATGCTGCGCTGGATCGCCGAACGCGCGCGCATTCACCTCGCCCCGCAGTTCTCCGGGACCTACCACGGCCGCGATTCGCTCAAGAAGTTCTGGGCGCAGTCGTTCTTCCGCGGCACCACGTACGTGGATTCCTACCTCGGTTCGCCCGGCCCGGCGCGCACCGCGCTGTTCGGCGCGCTCGCGGTCGGCGCGGTCGGAGCCGGGCTGGCCGTGAAGAAGCCGAAAACGACTGCCGCGCTCGGGATCGCCGGGTCGGCGGCGGCCGCGGCCGCGGTCAAGAAGTGCGGGGCCAGCACCGCCGAGGCGCGTGCGGTGGGCACCTTGCTGCCGGTGTTCGCGGCCGGGTTCGGGTCGGGCGTGTTCCGCGGTTTGTTCCTCGCCTTGCGCGCCCGGCTGCGGCGCCGATGAGCGTGGCGGACACCGGCGCGGCGGCCAACGGGGTCGTCCGGGACACCCATCGCACCGCGGGCAAACTCGGCGGTTCGCTGATCGCGGCGATCATCCTCGGCTACGTCCTCACCGTCGCCTGTGCGCGGCTGCTGCCGCCGGACCAGTACGCCACCTTCCTCACGTTCTGGGGCCTGCTGATGGGCCTCGGCAGCGCGTTGTCCCCGCTGGAGCAGGAGCTCTCCCGGCAATCCGCGACGGCGGCGCTGACCGGTGGCGTCGCCGGCCGCGGGGCGCTGCGCGCCGTGGTTGTCTCGGCGGCGGCCGCGGGGGCGTTCGGGCTGGCGCTGCTCATCCCGCCGATCAACGACCGGCTGTTCCACGGCACCTGGGAACTCGCGCTGGTGGTGGTGGCCGGCGGGATCGCGTTCGCCTGCCAGTTCGGCGTGCGCGGCCTGCTGATCGGCCAGCACCAGGTCAAGCACTTCGCCGGGTTGATCGTCGCCGAACCCGCGGTCCGCGCGCTGGTGCTGGGCCTGCTGGTGATCGCCACCGCGTACCGGCTGGTGCCGCTGGCGCTGGCGGTCGCGGCCGGATCGTTCGCCTGGCTGCTGTTCATCCGCAAGGCGTGGCGGCTGCTGGACGTCCGCGCGGACGGCGACGGCTGGGCGGTCACCAGCCGCCGGATGCTCATGCTGCTGCTCGGCGCGGCCCTTACCGCGACGGTCATCACCGGGTACCCCGCGCTGGTCGGCCTGCTCGCTCCCGGCGGCGACCGGGACCGGCTCGGCGCGGTGTTCGCCGCGCTGGTCATCGCCCGGCTGCCGCTGACGCTGGTCGCGCCGGTGCAGTCGCTCGCCGTGCCGTTCGTGGTGCGGCTCTCCGCCACCGCGGACGGCCGGGGCCGGCTGCGCCGAGTCCTGCTGCTGGGCACTTTCGCCGCGCTCGCGCTGGCCGCGCTCGGCGCGCTGGTCGGCATGCTGATCGGGCCGTGGGCGGTCGAACTCGTCTACGGAGCCGCCTACCAGGTGGACGGCTGGGCGGTCGCCGGGCTCGTGTGGTCGTCGGTGTTGCTGGTGCCGATGCAGTTGCTCACCGCCGTGCTGGTGGCGCGCGCCCAGGCCAACCGCGTGTTGATCACCTGGGCAGTGGTCGCGGTCACCGCGGCGGCGTTGCTGCTGGCCATTCCGGGTGACACCGTGCTGCGCGCCGTCGTTTCGCTCGCCGTCGCGCCGATGGCCGGGCTCGTCGTCGTGCTGGTATTCGTACTCACAAATTCGGCCGCGGAAGCAACCTCTGACACGGGTGAAGCGTGTTCTTAGCGTCGCAGTAGTGTGAGTTCCGAGCCGCCGATTCCCGGCGTGCGTCGGATGGCGAAAGCCAATCAGGGTTGGATTCGAATTCGATGAACGTTCTTCTGGTGCTGCTTGCATTCTGGGTGCCTGGGCTCGTCTTCGGAGCGGCCATCCGGTTGCGCGGGTGGACGCTCGCCGCGGCGGCGCCGCTGCTGACGTTCGGGATCATCGCGCTCGGCGTCCCGGTGCTGGGCGGCCTCGGCGTCCGCTGGTCGCTGCTCAACGTCGTGCTGTGGACGCTGGTGCTCGCCGTCGTCGGCTTCGGGCTGGCGTTCGGGGCGCAGCGGCTGCGTGCCCGCAGGCACCCGGACTGGGCGGGCGAGGAGCCGGCGAAGCTGCCGCTGCGCGACCACCTCGTGATGGCGGCGGGCGTCGTCGTCGCACTGGGCGTGGGCGCGGTCACCTTTTTGCGCGGCTCCGGCGGGATCAACACCGTCCAGCAGGGCTTCGACGCGCCCTTCCACGGCAACCTGGTCCGCTGGATCGCCGAACACGGCGACGCCCGGCCGTCCACCGTGGGCACTATCGCCAACCTGCCGAACCAGGGCAATTACTTCTACCCGGACACGTATCACGCCTTGCTCGCGCTGGTCTTCGGCAAGGGCGGGCTGACCATGATGCCCACGCTGAACCTGGCCGCGCTGGCGGTGATTTTCACCGTGCCGTTCGGGGTCGCCGCGCTGTGCCGGGTCTGGGGCATGCCCGCGCTCGGCACCGCCGCGGCCGCCGCGGTCAGCACGTGGTTCAGCGCCTTCCCGTACGACTCGTTGTGGCGCGGTCCGTTGTGGCCCTACGTCGCCGGCGTCGCGTTGATTCCGGCGATGCTGGCGCTCGGCCGCTATTTGCTGAAGCCGAACGGCATCGCCGGTCCGGTCGCGATCGGTGTCGGCGTGGCCGGGTTGTGCGGTCTGCACACCAGCGTCGTGTTCGTGGTCGTTGTTTATTTCCTGCTTATTCTTGTCGCCGTTCTCTGCCGTTTCGAGAAGATCGAATGGCGGCGCAGCCTGCCGTCGCTGATCGCGACCGGCGGGCTGGCGATCGTGCTCGGCGTGCCGCTGGTGCTGCCCTCGCTGTACAACGCCGGCGGGGTCACGAGCGCGTACTGGGCGCCGGAGACCACGCTCGCCGGCGGCTTGGGCCAGACGATCACGTTCTCGCCGATGTCGGACTTCCCGCAGTGGTGGATCGGCGTGCCCGCGTTCATCGGGCTCGTCCTGCTGGTGCGGCACCGGCGGATGCTGTGGCTGGTCGCCGCGTACGTCGTGTTCGGCGGCCTCTTCATGCTGACGGTGTCCATCAACTCGCCGATCATGCAGAAGATGACCAGCCTCTTCTACAACGACCACTGGCGGATCGCCGCGCTGGTGCCGTTGGCGGGCGCGGTCGCGTTCGGAGAGTTCGCGCACACCGGGGCCGCCTGGTTCACGCGGAAGGTGCAGCCGCGGGTCAACCTCAAGCCGGCCGTGCTCGGCGTGCTCGGGGTCGTCCTGTTGCTGGTGGTGTGCGGCGGCCTGAGCAAGGGCGGCTACATCGGCCGCAACGCGAGCCGGCTGGCCGTCACCTACCGGGACGGGCCGACCGTGTCCAAGGCGGAGGAAGCCGCCTTCGCCTGGCTGGGCCAGCACACCGTGCCGGGCGAGCGGGTGATGAACAACCGGTCCGACGGTTCCGTGTGGATGTACGCACTGGCCGGAGTCCAGCCGGTCGAGTGGACCTTCTACGGCGCCGAGGCGAACACCAAGGCCGGGTACCTGAGCGCGTGGGTCAACGACATCGACAAGTACCCGCGGGTCCGCGCGGACCTCACCGACCTGCGGGTGCGCTATCTGATCCAGGGCAAGGGGTTGGCCACGGAAAACGCGATCCAGTCCGTCGGCGTGGTGCGGGTCCAGCCCGGCCCGCAGTTCCGCGTGGTGTTCCACAACGAGGGCGCGACGATCTACGAAATCGCCGGACAGTCCGGCGTGACCGGCCCTACCACAGCGAACGGTCAGTGAGCGGTTAAAGTGGCTGCCGTGTCCAGCACATCCGTGAGCACTCGACGCGTGCTCATCGTGATGCCCGCGCTCAATGAGCAAGACAGTGTCGCTTCGGTGCTCGCCCAGGTCAAGCAGTCGCTGCCGGGTGCGGACGTGCTGGTGGTCGACGACGGTTCGACCGACCGCACCGCCGAACTCGCCCGCGCCTGCGGCGTCCGGGTGGCCCGGCTGTCGGTGAACCTCGGCGTGGGCGGCGCGATGCGCACCGGTTTCCGTTACGCCGCCGCCCGCGGCTACGACGCTGTCGTCCAGGTCGACGCCGACGGCCAGCACGACCCGGACGAGGTCGGCGCCTTGTTGCGGCTCCTCGACGAGGGCGCCGACATCGCGATCGGCTCCCGGTTCGCCGGCAAGGGCGCCTACCGCGCGGTCGGGCCGCGCAAGTACGCGATGGTCGTGCTGTCGCTGGTGTTCAGCAAGCTGTCCGGCAGCAAGCTCACCGACGTCACCTCCGGGTTCAAGGCGATGGGCCCGCGCGCGATCCGCCTGTTCGCCGGCTACTACCCGGCCGAGTACCTCGGCGACACGGTCGAGGCGCTGGTGATGGCGATCCGGGCGAAACTGTCCATCCGGGAGACCCCGGTGGTCATGCGCGAACGAGCGGGCGGCAAACCGAGCCATTCGCCGGTGAAGTCCGCGGTGTACCTGGGCCGCGCGGGGCTCGCCCTGCTGCTCGCGCTCGTGCGCCGTCGTCCGTCCGTCGACTCGTCCGTCACGGCGTAGGGAGGCTCCATGGCAGGCTGGCAGGTACTGAGCATCGTCATCGCGGCTCTGGTGCTGCTCGTCGTCGTCGAGATGATGCGGCGGCGCAAGCTGCGCGAGAAGTACGCCGGCATCTGGCTCGTGGTGGCGCTCGGCGTCGTGGTGCTCGCGGTGGTCCCGCCGGTCGCGGAGTTCCTGGCGCATCTCACCGGGGTCGCCACCCCGTCGAACTTCGTGTTTTTCCTGGCCGGCGTGGTGCTTGCGCTGGTCGCGCTGCAGCTGTCGACCGAGGTCGGGCACCTGGAGGAAGAGGTGCGGACCGCGGTCGAGGAGACCGCGTTGCTGCGCTGCGAACTCGAAGACACCCAGCGCGAGCTCGAAGCGCGCATCGCGGAGCTGGAGAAGCGCACGTCCGCACCCGACAATGTGGACGGCCTGCCTGAAGCGAGCCCGGCACGCGTTCTCTGATCTCCGCGCTGCTCGCCGCTCCGGCCCGGCTCGGCGGCGTCCGGGTGCTCGCCATCGATGGTCCATCCGGGGCCGGGAAATCCACTCTCGCCGCTGAGGCGGTCGAAGCTCTCGGGCCGCGTGCCGCGCTGGTCAGCACCGATGCCTTCGCCACTTGGGACGATCCCGTCGCGTGGTGGCCGCAGCTGGAAGACGGCGTGCTGACGCCGCTGGCGCAAGGCAGGCCCGGCGAGTACCGCCGAGTGGACTGGACCTCCGGCACGCCGCGGCCCGGCGAGCTGGTGCGCGTCGAAGTGCCCGAGGTGCTGGTGCTGGAAGGCGTCTCGAGTGGACGCCGGGCACTGCGGTCGAGGTTGTCGTGGCTGTGCTGGATCGAGGGCGGGACCGAGGCTGAACGGTTGTCCAGGGCGGTCGCCCGGGACGGCGAGGTGGCCCGCGGCGAGCTGCGGCGCTGGCAGTTGTTCGAACGCGGCTGGTTCGCCGTCGACGGCACTCGCGAGGCGGCGGACCAGCTGGTCTGAACAACCGGAATGCCTGCTCGACATCGGTTTGCGGCCAGCGAAAACGGCTATTGCGCGGAATGCGCGAGCGCTGGAAACTCGAGTACATTCGGGCTGTTCCGATGTCCTTCGCGGGCAACTCCGAAGGCCCGTCTCACGAGTTCCGGAACATCCACGGCACCCGGAACGGACAACCCGCTCCGCTAGGCCAACCGGGTGAGCAAACCGCCACTCAACGTACCAAACCGGCGGTTTTCGCTACGCAGAGCGCACAATTGCCGACACGTTGCGGTCAATTTGGGGCTTACGTAGCGCGATCGTAACCTCACGTGCTTAAGCGGGGGCCGAGTTCCCGCTAGTGTCACCGAACACACCGATCGCACTGGTCTTCCCGAACTGACCGCCGACGGTGAATTTCGATACACCGAACATTCCCAAGGGGTGCCAGATGCAGCAATTGCGGCTGACCCGAACACGCCGGGCAGCTCTGATCGGACTCGCGGGCGCGCTCGCGGTCTCGCTGTCCGCGTGCGCGGAATCGAAGCGCGACGAGTCCGGAGGCGGTGGTTCCGGGGGCACCATGGTCTTCGGCAACACCGGCAACCCGAAGATGTTCGACCCGATCTTCAACGACGAGGGCGAGACGTTCCGGATCACCCGGCAGATGCTGGACACGCTGATCCAGAACAAGCCGGGCACCGCTGACCTGGCCCCGTCGCTCGCCACGAAGTGGACGCCGAGCAACGACGGCAAGACCTGGACGTTCGACCTCAAGCAGGGCGTGAAGTTCAGCGACGGCACCGCGTTCGACGCGAAGGCCGTCTGCTTCAACTTCGATCGCTGGTACAACATGAAGGGCGCCACCGCCCAGAGCCAGATGATCTACTACGGCGACGTCTTCGAGGGCTTCGCGAACAACGAGGGCACCACCAAGGGCCAGCCGGTCTACAAGAGCTGCGAGGCGAAGGACGACCACACCGCGGTTCTGAACCTGACCCGCGCGAAGGGCGCCTTCCCGGCCGCGTTCACGCTGCCGTCGTTCGCGATCCAGAGCCCCACCGCGCTGCAGAAGTACAACGCGGACAAGGTCACCGGCTCCGGCACGTCGATCACGTATCCGGAGTACGGCTACAAGCACCCGACCGGCACCGGCCCCTTCAAGTTCGAGGGCTGGGACCAGGGCAACGGCCAGATCACCTTGGTGCGCAACGACACCAGCACGATGCCGCAGCCGGCGAAGCTGGACAAGCTCGTGTTCAAGGTGATCCCGGACGAGAACGCCCGCAAGCAGGCGCTCAAGGCGGGCGACATCAACGGGTACGACTTCCCGGCCCCCGCCGACTACGGACTGCTGCGCAACGACGGCGAGCAGGTGCTGATCCGCCCGTCGTTCAACGTGCTCTACCTCGGCATCAACCAGGGCGGCCCCAACGGCGCGAAGCTGGCGAACCCCAAGGTCCGCCAGGCGCTGGCCTACGGCATCAACCGCGAGCAGTTCGTGCGCTCCAAGCTGGCCGAGGGTTCCGAGGTCGCGACCGAGTTCGTGCCGAAGGCGATCTCCGGCTACACCGACGACGTGACCAAGTACCCGTACGACAAGGAACGCGCCAAGCAGCTCCTGAAGGAAGCCGGCGCCGAGGGCATGACCCTCAAGTTCTACTACCCGACCGAGGTCACCCGGCCTTACATGCCGAACCCGGCCGACACCTACACCGCGATCTCCGAGGACCTGAAGGCCATCGGCATCAACGTGCAGCCGGTCGCGGAGTCGTGGAACGGCGGGTACAAGGACGACGTGCAGCAGAACAGCAAGCAGGACATCCACCTGCTCGGCTGGACCGGTGACTACAACGACGCGGGCAACTTCGTCGGCACCTTCTTCGGCCGCCCGAAGCCGGAGTTCGGCCTCACCGACCAGAACAACCAGGGCATCTTCAAGGCGCTCGCCGACGCGGACGCCGCGCCCGCCGGCGACGCGCACACCAAGGCGTACCAGGACGCCAACAAGAAGATCATGGAATACCTGCCCGCCATCCCGATCGCCTACCCGACGCCGGCGATCGTGGTCGGCCCGAAGATCAAGGGCGTGGTGGCCAGCCCGCTCACCGACGAACGCTTCGACACCGTCACGATCGGCTGACGTGCTCCACTGAGCAGCCAGGCCAAGGGCAGGTGCTACCGCGCCTGCCCTTGGCCTCGTTCCCGGGCTGTACACAAAGGACTACTCGTGCTCCGTTTTCTCGTGCGTCGGCTGCTACAAGCGATCCCGACGCTCCTCATCCTGTCCATCCTGGTGTTCGCCTGGTTGCGCTCACTCCCCGGCGGGCCCGCGTCCGCTCTGCTCGGGGACAAGGCGACGCCGGAAAAACTGGCGAACCTCAACCACGTGCTCGGCCTCGACCAGCCGATTTTCGTGCAGTACTTCAAATTCCTCGGCCGCGCGATCACCGGCGATTTCGGCAATTCGCTCGTGTCGGCCCGGCCGGTGATGTCGGAGATCGGCACCTTCCTTCCCGCCACCATTGAACTGGGCATCTCGGCGATGATCATCGCCGTGGTGGCCGGCATTTCGTTCGGCTATCTCGCCGCCCGGTTCCGCGGCCAGGTCGTCGACAACGTCATCATCGTGCTGACCCTGGTCGGCGTCGCGGTGCCGATCTTCTTCCTCGGCTACATGATGCAGGACCTGCTTTCCACGCCGCTCGGCTTGCCGTCGCAAGGCAGGCAGGCTCCCGGCATCGACGCCACCGTCGTCACGCATTTCGCCATTCTCGACGGAATGATGACCGGCGAATGGGACGCGGTCTGGGACGCGATCAAGCACCTCATTCTTCCCGCTCTCGCGCTCGCGACGATTCCGCTCGCGGTGATCACCCGGATCACCCGCGCGTCGGTGCTCGACGTGTTCAACGAGGACTTCATCCGCACCGCGAACTCCAAGGGCCTCACCCAGCCCGTGGTCCGCCAGCGGCACGTGCTGCGCAATGCCTTGCTGCCGGTGATCACCACGATCGGCCTGCAGACCGGCGCGCTGCTCGGCGGCGCCGTGCTGACCGAGCGAGTGTTCAACTTCCGCGGCCTCGGATTCCTTCTGGCGGAAGGGATCGACAAGCGGGACTACCCGCGGCTGCAGGCGCTGCTGCTTCTCGGGGCACTGGTCTACGTGCTCGTGAACATGCTCGTGGATATTTCCTACGGGCTCATCGACCCGAGGGTGCGTGTGCGGTGAACACTCTGCTGAACAAGAAGAAAGAGCCGATCGACAAGCTCGCCGCCGCTTCGGCGGGTGGGCGCAGCCTCGGCGCCGAGGCGCTGCGCCGGATGCTGCGCAGCCCGGTCGCGATCGTCGGCGGTGTGATCACCCTGCTGTTCCTGCTGCTGGCGATTTTCGCGCCGCTGCTCGCGCCGAAGGACCCGCAGGTCCGGTATCTGCAGGACCAGGTCGTCCTCGGCCGGGGCATCATTCCGGGCGCGCAGCCCGGTTTCCCGCTCGGCGTCGACGACTTCGGCCGCGACTTCCTGTCCCGGCTGCTGATCGGCGCACAGCAGACGCTGCTGGTCGGCGTGCTCGCCACGGTGATCGGCGTGCTGCTCGGCGCGCTCATCGGCGGGCTCGCGGGCGCGTTCGGCGGCTGGGTCGACACCGTCCTCATGCGCATCGTCGACGTGCTGCTGGCGTTTCCCTCGCTGCTGCTGGCGATTTCGATCGCGGCGCTGTTCGCGAAGCCGAGCCAGTGGACGGTGATCATCGCGGTGTCGATCATCGGCGTGCCGATTTTCGCCCGGCTGCTGCGCGGTTCGATGCTCGCCCAGCGAGAGGCAGACCACGTGCTGGCGGCGACGTCGCTCGGTGTGAAGAGGACGACGATCGTGTTCCGGCACATGCTGCCGAACTCGCTCGGCCCGGTGATCGTGCAGGCGACGCTGACCCTGGCGACCGCCATCCTGGAGGCCGCGGCGCTGTCGTTCCTCGGTCTCGGCGACCCGGACCCGACCCGCGCGGAGTGGGGATTGATGCTGGGCAACGCTTCCCAGCACTTCCTCGACATCCGGCCCGAGCTGGCTTACTACCCGGCGATCGCGATCATCATCGTGGCGCTCGGGTTCACCCTGCTCGGCGAGTCCCTCCGCGAAGCCCTCGACCCGAAGAACCGGCGGTGACCCCGTGGCACTTCTCGAAGTCCGCGACCTGAAGGTCGTGTTCCAGCGCCGCGGCGAAAGCCCGTTCACCGCGGTCGACGGCGTGAGTTTCGACGTCGAACCCGGCCAGACGGTCGGTCTGGTCGGCGAGTCCGGCTGCGGCAAGTCGGTGACCTCGCTCGCGATCATGCGGCTGCTCGCCAAGCGCGGCAACACCGTCAGCGGTTCGGTGCGCTTCGAAGGCACCGACCTGCTGACCCTGTCCGACCGCGAAATGCGCGACCGCCGTGGCCGCGACCTCGGCATGGTGTTCCAGGACCCGCTGTCCTCGCTGAACCCGGTCATCCCGATCGGGCTGCAGATCACCGAGGTGCTGGAGCGCCACCGCGACATGCCGCGCAAGAAGGCGCGGATCGAAGCGGCGGAACTGCTCGACAAGGTCGGCATTCCCGACCCGACGCGGCGGCTTTCCGAGTACCCGCACCAGCTTTCCGGCGGGATGCGCCAGCGCGCGCTGATCGCGATCGCGCTGGCGTGCCGTCCTCGGCTGCTCATCGCGGACGAGCCGACCACCGCGCTCGACGTGACGATCCAGGCGCAGATCCTCGCCCTGCTGCGGGAACTGGTGCAGGACACCGGAACCGCGCTGGTGATGATCACGCACGACCTCGGCGTCGTCGCCGGGCTCTGCGACGAGGTCAACGTGCTCTACGGCGGCCGGATCGTGGAGCGCCAGGAACGGCATTCGCTGTTCGCGCAGCCGCGGCATCCGTACACGCACGGCCTGCTGGCCTCGATCCCGCGGCTCGACGAGGGCCGCGGCGAGAAGCTGGTGCCGATCCGCGGTTCGGTCGCCGACAACATCCCGTGGGACGGCGGGTGCGCGTTCGCGCCGCGCTGCCCGAACGCGGTCGCGGCCTGCCTGGAAGATTCGCCGGAGCTGGTTCCCGACCGGAACGGCTTGCTGCGCTGCCACAACCCGGTGCAACCCGCCGTGGCGGCAGGAGGAGGAACCCGATGACGGTGGCGAACACCGACGAGGTGCTGCTCGAGGTCACCGGCCTCAAGGTGCACTTCCCGATCAAGCGCGGCATCGTCGTGGACCGCACGGTGGGCCACGTGTTCGCGGTGGACGGGGTCGACCTGTCGATCCGCCGCGGCGAAACCTACGGCCTGGTCGGCGAATCCGGCTGCGGCAAGTCGACGCTCGGCCGCGCGATCCTGCGGCTCAACGAGCCGACCGACGGCAAGGTCGTGTTCGACGGCACCGACGTCGCCCAGCTCAAGGGCGAGCAGCTGCGCAAGGCGCGGCGGCGGATGCAGATGGTGTTCCAGGACCCGATGTCGAGCCTGGACCCGCGCCAGTCGGTCGAGTCGATCCTCGTCGAGGGCATGCGCGCGCACGGGCTCGACAAGGACAAGGAATCCACCGCGAAGCGGCTGCGCGAGCTGCTGAGCGCGGTCGGCCTGCCGGAGACCGCGCTGCGGAAGTACCCGCACGAGTTCTCCGGCGGCCAGCGCCAGCGCATCGGCATCGCGCGGGCGCTGTCGGTGGAGCCGGACCTGATCGTCGCCGACGAACCGGTGTCCGCACTGGACGTTTCGGTGCAGGCGCAGGTGGTGAACCTGCTGGAGGATCTGCAGGAAGAGCTCGGTCTCACCTACGTGGTGATCGCGCACGACCTCGCGGTGGTCCGGCACATCTCCGACCGGATCGGCGTGATGTACCTCGGCGCGCTGGTCGAGGAGACGACGTCGGAGGAGCTGTACCAGAACCCGCTGCACCCGTACACGCGCGCGCTGCTGTCGGCGATTCCGGTGCCGGACCCGGTCGTGGAGGACAGCCGGGAGCAGATCCTGCTCGCCGGCGACCTGCCGTCGCCGGCCAATCCGCCGTCGGGCTGCCGCTTCCACACGCGCTGCCCGTGGAAGCAGGAAAGCCTCTGCGACACCGATCGCCCACAGCTGCGCGAGATCGGCGCCGGGCACCGGGTGGCGTGCCACTACGCGGAGGACATCCGCGACGGGCGGATCCAACCGCACAAGGTCGAGGTGGAACTGGTCGACGCCGGGGCGCTGAACCCCGACCTCGGCCCGCCGGACGTCGGTTCGGCCGCCGAGATCCTCTGAGTCGTCCGTGAAGGGCTCCTTGAGGGAATCTGATTCCCTCAAGGAGCCCTTCACGGCTTTTCAGGGCTGGAGATCAACGGCGGCGCGGAACGAACCGTCCATGTGGAACGGCGTCGAGCTGTGCTCGTGCGAGATCAGCCAGCCGTTTTCGAGCCGCCGCAAGGCAAACGTGCTGCGGAACCAGAGAGTGAACGATTCGCTCGCGCCGCGCGGGGTCGCGGTCAGCTTGGTCAGCGCCGTCACCACCGCCAGATCGCCGGACACGGTGATCTCCTCGTCGTGGTGGGTGCGGGAAATCGGACCGTCGAAGGTGCTGAACCACTGCGTGACGTAGTCCGCGGAAGCGCCGGTCGTGCGCAGCGGCGGGGCGAGGTCGAACCGGACCGCCTTGTCGGCGTAGCAGGCGACGAGCCGCTGCGGGTCCTTCGCGTGCGTCGCGGCGGTGTGCTCGGCCAGCAGGTCGCGGATCTCGTTCTCGGACATTTTGTGGTCTCCTTCTCCTCAGGCGGTGCGTACGTCCGGGACGTCGAAGCTGTCCGCGCGGCTTCGACATCAGGGGTAGAAGACTTTTTCGAGGAGGCTTCGGATGAAGTATCTGGTCCTGATCTACGGCAACCCGGCGTCGCGCGCGGCCTGGGCGGGGATGACCGACGAGCAGAAGGCCGAGGGCCTGCGTGCCTACCAGCGGTTCCACGAGGAGCTGGAAGGCGAGCGGATTGTCTCCGAGCGGCTGGCCGCGCCGGACCTGACGAAGCAGGTCCACGTACGCGCCGACGGCGTGAGCACCACCGACGGCCCGTTCGCCGAGATCAAGGAACAGCTCGCCGGCTTCTACCTGCTGGAATGCGATTCGGAGGCCCGCGCGCTGGAGATCGCCGCGCGGATCCCGGAGGCCCCGTTCGCGACGATCGAGGTGCGGCCGGTGATGGGCCTGACCGGCGACGTGGACTTCGAGCTGTGATCGACAGCCTCCTGCGGGATCTCATCCCGCAGGTGCTGACCGCGCTCGTGCGCCGCTACGGCGATTTCGGCAAATGCGAGGACGCCGTGCAAGAGGCCCTGTTCGCCGCCGCCGTGCAATGGCCGAAGGACGGTGTTCCGGACAACCCGAAGGCCTGGCTCATCACGACGGCCTCGCGGCGGCGGATCGAGATGTGGCGCACCGAAGCCGCGCGCATTCGTCGTGAGGAGACGGTGGCGGCGATGGAACCGCCGTCTTTCGAACTCGTGCCGCAGCAGGACGACACCCTCACCCTGCTGTTGCTCTGCTGCCATCCGGCCCTGACCCGGCCGTCGCAGGTGGCTCTCACTTTGCGTGCCGTCGGCGGCCTCACCACTGCGGAGATCGCGCGGGCGTATCTCGTCCCGGAGCCGACTATCGGCCAGCGGATCAGCCGAGCGAAACACAAACTGCGCGGGGCGGAGTTCGCGTTGCCGCCGCAGGACGAGCTGCCGGAACGCGTCGCCGCGGTCTTGCAGGTGCTGTACCTGGTGTTCACCGAAGGCCACACCGCCAGCTCCGGCAGCGCGGTGAACCGCGTCGAGCTGACCGCCGAAGCGATCCGGCTCACCCGGCAACTGCACGCACTGCGGCCTGCCGACGGCGAGGTCGCCGGCCTGCTCGCCCTCATGCTGCTCACCGACGCCCGTCGGCCCGCCCGCACCGGTCCGGACGGAATCCCCGTGCCGCTGGCCGAACAAGATCGCTCACGCTGGGACGCGTCCGCGATCGCCGAAGGCAGCGCGCTCATCGAACACGCGCTGGCCACCACCCCGGTCGGCCCGTACCAGCTGCAGGCCGCGATCGCCGCCGTGCACGACGAAGCCCCGACCGCCGACGCGACCGATTGGCCGCAGATCCTGCTGCTGTACGACCTTCTCCAGCAGATCGCCCCCGGCCCGATGGTCACCCTCAACCGCCTGGTCGCGCTCGCCCGCGTCGAAGGCCCGGCGCTCGCACTGAGCGAACTGGACGCCACCGACGTGGACCACTACCGCGCCGACGTCGTCCGCGCGCATCTCCTGGAACTCTCCGGCGACCCGCAAGGCGCCCACGATTGCTACGTACGCGCCGCCCAGCGCACGTTGAGCCTGCCGGAACGGGAGTACCTCGAATCGCGCGCTTTGCGTGTTATGTCGGAAAAACCCTGAAAAACCCTGCCGTAAGACGGACCCCACCCCCGACTCCAGGTGGACGCGAGGATCGCCGCAAGCTGGGTACCCTGCGGAGACCAGGCACGAATCACAAGGGGGTTGGCAGTGAACATCGACCACGTGCTGGAGGCGATCCCTCCGCTCTCGGTCTACCTGTTGGTGGGCTTGGTGGTGATGGTCGAAAGCCTGGGCATCCCGCTGCCGGGGGAGATCGTGCTGGTGAGCGCGGCGCTGCTGGCGTCGTCGCACAGCGGGCTGAACCCGGTGTGGATCGGCGCGCTGGCCACCGCGGGCGCGATCATCGGCGACAGCATCGGATACCTGATCGGCCGCAAGGGCGGCAAACGGCTGTTCGCGTGGGCGGGCCGGAAGTTCCCCAAGCATTTCGGCCCCGATCACATCGCGAGCGCCGAACGGATGTTCCACAAACGCGGCATGTGGGCGGTGTTCTTCGGCCGGTTCGTCGCGGTGCTGCGCATCCTGGCCGGCCCGCTCGCCGGGTCGCTCAACATGCACTACCCGCGCTTCCTGATCGCGAACGCCCTCGGCGGCATCGTGTGGGCGGGCGGAACGACGGCGCTCATCTACTACCTGGGCGTGGTCGCCGACAAGTGGCTGAAGGGCTTCCAGTGGGCAGGCCTGGGAGCGGCGTTGGTGATCGGCGTGGTGGTGACCCTGGTGCTGAAGAAGCGCATGGCCCGCCACGCGGCGGAGTCGGCCTCGGCTTCGTCCTCGTCGTCGGAGAAGAACGACGCGGTGGCCTGACGTTTTCGGCCCTGGGATTCCCCCGGTGAGTCTTCGGACTCGCTGGGGGTTTCTGTTCTCTGGCCCGGAAATAAGCGATGCCCCGGGCGGCATGCTGAAAGCAGAGGCGACCCGGGGCGTACTAGGCCATACTAGCACATCCCCCCTCGACCGAGAGGGGATGAAGAGGAGGGGCGGCTGATGCCGGAGGAGCCGGGGTGGATCCGGGACGGCTTGTCGACCCCGAGGTTCGCGCCGTATCTCGCGAAGGCAGACGGCGATCTCGCCCGGGCTTGTGCGTTGTACTGGTGGAACATCGAGGTTTCCGCCGCCTTCTACCCCGCGCTGCATTGCCTGGAACTGGCGCTGCGCAACGGTTTGCACCGCACCTTGGCGACGGCGTTCGACCGGGAAGACTGGTGGCGGGTCGCCCCGCTGCGGTCCGACGGCGTGCGCAAACTGGCCGAGGCCCGGCGAAAGCTGACCGTCCGCGAACGGCGGCAGACCCCCGACGATCTCGTGGCCAACCTGTCTCTCGGATTCTGGGTGTCGACCCTCAGCAGCGCCTACGACCGGACGCTGTGGGTCCCGCACCTGCATCGCGCGTTCGCCTTCTACCGCGGGAAACGGCGCGATCTGCACACCGATTTGCGCACCGTTCTGCTGTTCCGCAACCGGATCATGCACCACGAGCCGATTCATCACCGGCATCTGTGGAAGGACCACGAGACGATTCTGCGCGTGCTCGGCTATCTGGTTCCGGAGCTGGCCGGCGAGCTGAAGACCTACGACCGGGTACCCGAGTTGCTGCGGCAGCGTCCCGCCGGATAACCCTCACACCGGCAGCAATTCCTCCGGCGTAACCGTGGGCTTCCGCCGCAACGACCCCAGCAGCACCCCGCCGATCACCACCGCCGCGGCGACCAGCGTCAGCACCGTCGGCACCTCGCCGAGGATGAAGAACGACGCCGTCAACCCCACCACCGGCACCAGCAGCGAGAACGGCGCGACCACGCCCGCCGGGTTGCGGCGCATCAATGTGGTCCAGATCCCGGACCCGATGACCGTCCCGAAGATGACCACGTACGCCAGCCCCGCGACGCCGATCAGACCCGTTTTGGTCCCGAGCGTCGCCAGCGAATGCCACGCGGCGCCGGGGCCCTCGAAGATGCTCGACAGTGCCAGCATCGGCAGCGGCGGCACCACCGACATCCACAGCGTCAGGTGCAGCGGGTTGTCCGGCTCGGCGCGGCGCATGCTCAGGTTGCCGATCGCCCAGCTCAGCGCGGCCAGCAAGGTCAGCACCACCGGCACCAGCGCGGCGTGGGCGGACTGCTGCCACGCGATCGCGGTCATGCCCGCCACCGCGAGCAGGATCCCGGCCAGCTGCCGTCCGGAGACGCGTTCCCGCAGCAGCGCCGCGCCCAGCAGCACGGTGAACGGCGCCGACGCCTGCAGCACCAGCGACGCCAGCCCGGTCGGCATGCCCAGGTGCATCGCGACGAACAGGAACGCGAACTGACCGGTGCCGAACCCGAGCCCGTAGCCGAGGAGGTAGCGCAGCTTCACCCGCGGCCACGGCACGAGGAAAACCGTCGGGATCGCGATCAGCAGGAACCGCAGCGCGCCCGCGAACATCGGCGGGAACTGGCCGAGTGTGGCGTGGATCGCAATGAAGTTGAGGCCCCACAGGACGGCGACGAACACAGCGAGCAGACGGTCCCGGATGGCCATGCTTCTTACTGTGCCTAGGCAAACTTTGAAGCACCAGCGAGAATAACTGCACTGACTGTGTAGCGTTGCTTCACATACACTGCGCGGATGGACTTGGGCAGGCTCCGGACGCTGCGCGAATTCGCCGATCGGGGCAGCGTCACCGCCGCCGCTCAGGCGTTGCACTGCACGCCGTCGGCGATCTCGCAGCAGTTGCGCGCGTTGCAGGCGGAGGTCGGCATCGCGCTCACCGAACCGGCCGGTCGCGGGCTTCGGCTCACCGACGCCGGCCGCGCGCTCGTCGCCCGCGCCGACGACGTGCTGGCCGCGCTGGACCGGGCCGAAGCGGAGCTGGACACCTACCGCAGTGCCCCGCGCGGCCGCGTGCGGATCGCGATCTTCCAGTCCGCCGGCCTGATGCTGCTGCCCGGCCTGCTGCGCCGCATCGACCAGCACGAGAACCTCGAGGTCGACGTCCGCGACGTCGACATGGTCCCGCCGCAGGTGCCTGGCCTGGTCGCGGACTACGACGTCGTCGTCGCCCACCGCGACGAGCACGCGGCCGAGTTCGACACCGAACGCCTCGACGTGGTCCCGCTGCTGCGCGAACCGCTGGACGTCGCCCTCCCGGTCGGCCACCGCCTCGCCCGCAACCGCCGCGTCGGCCTGGCCGATCTCGCGGACGAACGCTGGATCTCGGTAGACCACGGCTTTCCGGTCGACGACGTCCTCCGCTCGCTGACCGTGCGCACCGGCGTGCGGCCGCAGATCGTCCAGCGCATCAACGATTTCCGCATCACCGAACGGCTGGTCGCGGCCGGACACGGGATCGCGCTGATGCCTCGGTACACAATGGACACTCGGCGCGGCAGCGGATTGGTCGGCCGCCCGCTGGCGGGGATCCGAGCGGCGCGGCTGGTGGAAGTCGTGTGCCGCACCGGTGCCGCGAACCGGCCAGCTGTCGCGACCGTGATCGACGAAATGCGCGCCGAAGTAGCCGCCCTCACGACCTAGCTGGGTTCCCTGGCGGGCAGCCCTCGCAGCAACGTATCGAGGAAAAGCTCGAACCGCGGTGCGTCCGGCCCGAGGTCGAGCGGGTTTTCCCGGACGGCGAGCCAGCTGACCGTGCAGGTGATGAAGATGTACCAGCTCTGCTCGGCCAGTTCCGGCGACACCCCGGCATTCGTGAACGCGGCGACCACCTCGGTGTGCAGCCGGCCGAACGAATCCGCGTTGTGCCGATGCGGCCGGGACAACCGGCTCGCATACCCGGGTACCGCGAGAAACTGGTCGTGCATCGCCCACGCGACCTTCGCGAGCCACGGTCGCCAAGACCGGCGCGGCGGCCCCTCCTCGGGAAGCACCCGATCCAGCACTACCTCGCTGACCAGGTCGAACAGCGCGTCCCGATTGGCGACCCAGCGGTAGAGCGCGCCATGCGTCACGCCGAGCCGCGCGGCCAGTTCGCGCATGGTCAGCGTGTCGAGATTCCCGGCGGACAACGCGGCGTCGACGATCCGCTCGCGGTCGAGCTGTGCGGGACGGCCGGGCCGCGGTCGAGTCATAGCCGGGGACTCTACCGAGAAGAATTAGTGACCATTGGTTACAAACGGGTGTAGCGTGGCGGCATGGCAGACATCAAGGGCACCGTGCGGCCCGGCTTCGAACAGGTGCGAGACGAGTTCGCCGCAGTAGCCGACGGATCCGCGCAACTGGCGGCGTACCACCGCGGTGAGCAAGTGGTCGACCTCTGGACCGGCGAGGACATCGATGGAGATTCCTTGATCGGCGCGTACTCCGCGTCGAAAGGGGCGGCGCATCTGACCGTCGCGCTGCTGGTCCAGGACGGCGTACTGGACCTGGACCAGCGAGTGAGCCACTACTGGCCGGAGTTCGCGGTCGAAGGCAAGCAAGACGTCACCTTGCGAGAACTCCTCGCGCACCGAGCCGGAGTGGTCGGCTCCGACGAAGGCTTCAGCCGTGCGGAGCTCGCGGACGACCGGATCGTCGCCGAACGCTTGGCTCGGCAGCGCCCCTTCTGGCGGCCCGGCACCGCATTCGGTTACCACGCATTGGTAATCGGCGCGCTCAGCGGCGAAGTCGTCCGCCGCGTGACCGGCCGCACCCTCCAGGAAAACTTCGCCGATCGCGTCAGCGGTCCGTGCACAGTGGACTTTCATCTCGGCTTGCCCGCCGACCTGGAGCCGCGATTCGTTGCCACGCAACCGATGGTGCTGACTCCCGAACGTCAGCTCCCGCTGCCCGCCGCGAACAGCCTCCAGGGCATCGCGTTCAACCGGCACCACCCGGACGGCCCGGAAGTGTGGGAACTGCCGAACCTGCCGGAGGTCCGGCGGCTCGGTCCGGCGTCGTTCGGCGGGGTCGCCTCGGCCCGCGGTCTGGCCCGGATGTACGCGGCGGCGATCAGCCCGCTGGACGGCGAATCGCCCTTGCTCAAGCCGGAAATCATCGCCGAGTTCGCGCAGATCCATTCCATCGGGCGCGACGTGGTGCTGGGCGAGCAGAAGGCGTTCGGCATCGGATTCCACGCCACCGGCGAGCGTTACCCGGAGCTGGGCCAGGGCAGCTTCGGGCACAGTGGCGCGGGCGGCCAGCAGGCGTTCGCCGATCCCCGAAACGGCATTGCGTACGGCTACACCCGCCGCCGCATCCCGTTCCCCGCGGCGGCCGCTCCAGAGAACGAATCGCTGATCAGGGCGCTGTACTCGGCGCTGCGTGGCGTCGAATCCCAAGGGTGATCGCCGAGCCCAGCAGCACCGCGATGGTCAGCGACAACGCCAGGCTCACTCCCGGCTCGGCAACCAGCTGGCCACCGGCGTAGCCGAGGAACGCGACATACGAGGTCCACAGCAGCACGCCCACCGCGGACGCGGTCAGAAACTCGGCGAACCGCCACCGCAACGAGCCGGCCAGCAGCGCGCCGACCGTTCCGCCGGAAGGCAGCCACCGCGCGACCACCAAGACCGGCCGAGGGTGTCGCTGCAGCCGCCCGTCGAGCCAGGTCAGCCCGGCGGCCAGCTTGCGCCGGCGGCCCAGCCGGGTCAGCATCCGCGCCCCGCCGAACCGTCCGAGCGCGTACAACGCCTGGTCAGACAGCAGGCAGCCGAGGCTCGCGACCGCGATCACGACAGCCAGCGACGTCCCGTGCTGCGCCGCGGCCACGCCCATGCCGAGCAGCGTCACCTCGGTGGGCAACAGCGGCACCAGCGAGACGACGAACAGCAGCACCAGTCCAGCCGTCGTAGCGTTCATGTCTCTATTAACCGCCTTGCCAGTCCAGATGAGTCCCAATCACCGGCACTTCACAGCAAGGCACAGCCGGGACACAGATTCCGCGAACCCGGACAGAGGATGTCAGGGTTCGCGCGCACGCTGGTGGTCCACCGAGAGAAAAGGGGACGAACGGAATGAGCGGGGAACTGGCGGGCAAGGTCGCGCTCGTGGCGGGCGGCACGCGCGGGGCGAGCCGGGCGATCGCGATCGAGCTGGGCCGGGCCGGGGCGTACGTGTACGTCACCGGTCGCACGACGCGCTCCGGGCGGTCCGAAGTGGACCGTCCGGAGACCATTGAGGACACTCTGGAGCGGATCGAAGCCGCCGGCGGCAAGGGAAGCGCGCTGCGGGTCGACCATCTGGTGAGCGACGAGGTCGCCGCGCTCGCCCAGCGGATCGACGCCGAGCACGGCGGGCTCGACATCCTGGTCGACGGCATCTGGGGCGGCGACCGCTACCTGGAGTGGGGCAAACCGGTCTGGGAGCATTCGCTGGACGCCAGCCTGCGGATGATGCGGCTGTCCCTCGACGCCCACCTGATCACCAGCCACCATCTGTTTCCGCTGGTCATCCGCCGTCCGGGCGGGCTCGTGATCGAGTTGACCGACGGCACCGCCGAGTACAACCGGAAGTACCGCGAGGGCACTTCGCTGCCCTACTACCTGGCCAAGGCGGCGATCAACGTCCTGGCCGTCGGCGAGGCGGCCGAGCTGAAAGCGCACGATTGCACGGCGATCGCGTTCACGCCGGGCTGGCTGCGTTCGGAGGCGATGCTGGAGATCTTCGAGGTCACCGAGGAAAACTGGCGCGACGCGACGGTCCGCGAGCCGCACTTCGTGATCTCGGAGTCGCCGGTCTTCTCCGGCCGAACGGTCGTCGCACTCGCCGCCGACGCGGACCGGCACCGGTGGACCGGCCAGACCGTTTCCAGCGGACAGCTGGCGAAGGTCTACGAGATCGACGACGTGGACGGCAGCCGCCCGGACGCGTGGCGGTACATCACCGAAGTCCAGGAACCCGGAAAACCCGCCGACGCCACCGGCTACCGCTGATGCCGACTGTCCGTGAAGGACTCCTTGAGGGAATCAGATTCCCTCAAGGGGCCCTTCACGGACGGTTGCGGTCGGCGAGCGCCTGACCGAATTCCGCGACGGCGGCGCGGATCTCCGGCGGGGTCAGCACCTCGACGCCGGGGCCGAGGGAAACCAGCTGTCCGACGGCGACTTCCTTGCCCTCCATGGCGAATTCGGCCTCGGCCCACCCGTCGTCGTCCTTCGGGCCGAGCGACACCAGCACCTCGTTCACGTGCTCCGGCCCGAAAACCCGCCGCAACGCACCCGCCGCGGATCGGTCGAGCCGAGCCGTCACCTTCAACGGCAGCGGCATCTTCTCGAACTCCGCCGACGACGCCCGCCACCAATCAGCGAGCGAGAATTCTTCCGGCCGCGCAAAGGTTTCCCCGGTCTCGGCGACCGCCTCCAACCGGGAAACGCGATACGTTCGCAGGTCTTCCCCGACCCGCGCCACCAGATACCAAACCCCGGCTTTCAACACGAGCCCCAGCGGATCGAGCGTCCGCCTGGTGACCTTGTCGCGCCGCCGATAGCGCACGTCGAGCTGTCGTTGCGTCCACACCGCTCTCGCGACCGCAGGCAGCGCGGCCGCGTCGTCCGGCGAGCTGAACCAGGCTGAGGCGTCGAGATGGAACCGCCCGGCGACCGTCCGAGCCTGTTCCTGCAGCTGAGCGGGCATGCTCGCGGACACCTTGGCGTGCGCGGCGGCCACCGCGGTGCCGAGGCCGAGCCCGGCGAGCGCGTCCGGCACGTCGAGGGCCAGCAGCGCGACGGCCTCCCGCGAGGTCAGACCGTCGAGCCTCGAACGCCAGCCGTCCACGAGCCGAATGCCGCCGTACCGCCCTGGTTCACTCCAGAGCGGCACGCCGGCTTCGCGCAACGCGGCGAGATCGCGCCGCATCGTCCGTTCGGTCACGCCGAGTTCGTCGGCCAGCTCCCCGACGGTGCCCGCGCGTTTGCGGTGCAGGGTGAAGAGCAGCGCGACCAGACGCTCAGCCCGCACACCTACCTCCCGCCCGGCCCCGACCGCCTAACCGCCCCAATGTGGCGTTGGGTGCATGCGATGCACCGAACGCCACATTGGGTGCGTGTGACGCACCCAATGCCACATTGGGGCGCATCAGGCTCGGGTCAGCGGTTGGCCCGGTTGACCGCGCTCACCACGGCGCGCAGCGAAGCGGTGACGATCGACGGGTCCACGCCGATGCCCCAGAACACGCGGTCGGAGATCGCGCATTCGATGTAGGACGCGGCGCGCGAGTCGTCGCCAGGGCTCAGCGTGTGCTCGCTGTAGTCCAGGAGCCGCAGGTCGTAGCCCACAGTGGACAGTGCGTCGAAGAACGCGGCGATCGGCCCGTTGCCGCGGCCGGTGATCTCGTGCTCGTCGCCCTCGACCTTCACCGTGGCCTCGAGGTCGTACTCGCCGCCGCCGTTGTCGGTGACCCGCTGCTTGATCAGCTCCAGCGGGGTCTTCGACTCCAGGTACTCGGCCGAGAACGCGCGCCACATGGTGGCCGGGTCGACCTCGCCGCCCTCGGTGTCGGTGTAGGCCTGGATGACCTTCGAGAACTCCATCTGCAGCCGGCGCGGCAGGTCGAGCTGGTGCTCGGCCTTCATGATGTAGGCGACGCCGCCCTTGCCGGACTGCGAGTTCACCCGGATCACGGCCTCGTAGGTGCGGCCGACGTCCTTCGGGTCGATCGGCAGGTACGGGACCTCCCACGGGTGCTCGTCGACCGGCACGCCCTTCTTGTCCGCGGCGTCCTTCATCGCGTCGAGGCCCTTGTTGATCGCGTCCTGGTGGCTGCCGGAGAAGGCGGTGAACACCAGGTCGCCGCCCCACGGCGAGCGTTCCGGGACGGGCAGCTGGTTGCAGTACTCGACGGTCCGCTTGATCTCGTCCATGTCGGAGAAGTCGATCTGCGGGTCGATGCCCTGGCTGTAGAGGTTCATGCCCAGCGCGACCAGGTCGACGTTGCCGGTGCGCTCGCCGTTGCCGAACAGGCAGCCCTCGATCCGGTCCGCGCCTGCCTGGTAGCCCAGTTCGGCGGCGGCGATGCCGGTGCCGCGGTCGTTGTGCGGGTGCAGCGACAGGATCACCGAATCGCGGCGCTCCAGGTTGCGGCTCATCCACTCGATCGAGTCGGCGTAGACGTTCGGGGTCGCCATTTCGACGGTCGCGGGCAGGTTCAGGATGACCGGCTTCTGCGGCGTCGGCTGCCAGATTTCGGTGACCGCGTTGCACACCTCGAGCGCGTAGGACAGCTCGGTGCCGGTGTAGGACTCGGGCGAGTACTGGAAGCGGAAGTCGGTGTCCGGCTGCTTCGCCGCCAGCTCGACCACCATTTCGGCGGCCTGCGTCGCGATCTTCTTGATGCCCTCGCGCTCCTCGCGGAACACCACGCGGCGCTGCAGGATCGAGGTGGAGTTGTAAATGTGGACGATCGCCCGCGGCGCGCCTTCGAGCGCTTTGAAGGTGCGCTCGATCAGCTCGGGACGGCACTGGGTCAGCACCTGGATGTGCACGTCGTCCGGGATCGCGCCCTCTTCGATGATCTCGCGCACGAAGTCGAAATCGGTCTGCGAGGCGGCCGGGAAACCGACCTCGATCTCCTTGTAGCCCATGCGGACCAGCAGGTCGAAGAACTTGCGCTTGCGTGCGGGAGACATCGGGTCGATCAGCGCCTGGTTGCCGTCGCGCAGGTCGACCGCACACCACAGCGGCGCGCGCTCGATGCGCTTGTCCGGCCAGGTGCGGTCGGGTACGTCGATGTTCTCGACTACGTCGTACCAGGGGCGGTACCGGTGCACCGGCATGGACGTGCCGCGCTGCGGATTCCACGAGGGCTGTCCGGCGGGCGCGGGACGGGAGGGCGTGCGCAGACGGGAGTTAGTGGTGCGGGGGTCGGTGCTCATCGCGGGAAAATCTCCTGACGGGTTCGGTGCGGACGACCGGCACCACAAAGCCCCGCGACGAGGAGCCGGTCAGATCAGGCCCCGTCGCGGCAGCGAAGCAGGAGTTCACGCGCCACGAGGTCACTGTAACCACCCGACGCGCCGAAAGGAAAGCCGCCCGCCGCGATCGAACTGTTACGTCGGGTGGCTGATACCTGTTACTAGCGGGTAGCGGGCCGCGAGGCGACGTGCCAGACTGCCCGGCATGGGCGAGCACGCGGAACAAGCGCAGGAAACCGAGGCGAAGGCGCGACCCCAGCGCACCCCGGTGGACTGGCGGCGCACTCGTGAGCGCACGGTGTCGTTCATCGCGTCACTCGTGCGCTGGGTCGGCCTGCTGTTCGCCGCGGTCTTGGTGCTGCACGTGATTTTCGTCATCGGCGAGGCCAACCAGGGCAACGGCATCGTCTCGTTCGTGCGCAGCTGGGCCGACGGGTTGTCGCTCGGTTTCAAGGACCTGTTCACGCCGAGCGACGCGAAGCTGCGAGTGCTGGTGAACTACGGCATCGCGGCGGTGTTCTGGCTGATCGTGTCGGGGATTCTGGCGAAGATCATCCGTCGGGTCGGGGGCGCTGGCGCCTGATCACGGCTGCCAGACGATCGGGTTTTCCTGGTAGTCCGTGCCCTTGGCCAGCCAGGCGTAGCCGTCGTCGTCGTACTTCGCGCCGGTAACCGTGGTGCCGGGGATGGCCAGTTCCATCGTGCAGGTGCCGTAGGCCGCGCCCTTGGCCGTGAAGTCGCCGGTGGTCGTCGCCGAGATTCATCCGGGCCAGCTCCGCCTCGGTGCCTCGGTCGATGCGCGTCACCGTGATGCCGACCGCGCCGACGGGCGAGTAATCGGTCGTGAACGGCACCACGGCCTTCTCGCCGATTTTGAGTTTCGTGCCCGGCTTGGTGTAGGCGATCTTCTTCCGCGCGGGCGCACTGGTCGAGGCAGGTGCTGAGGCCGTGGCGGTGCCCGGCGGCGGTGCGTCGGCCGCGCTCGAACACGCGGACAGCGCGAACGCCAACGCCGCGACCACAACGATCGGTCTTCTGCCAGACATCAAGCTCCCCCAGGACGCGAAGAGGGGCGCCAGTCCTCGACTGACGCCCCCGCGGCGGTCTCGCGCCCAGCTTACTGCCAGGTCACCGCGTCCTTGCCGTAGTCAGTGTTCGGAGCCAAGTCCCGATACGTGCTAGCCCCATAGCTAGCCCCCTTGACCTCCGCGCCAGCCGGGGCCAGCGCCAGCACGCAGCTGGTGTACGAAGCGCCCTTCGTCGTGAACGCCTTGCCGGAGTTCCCGCTGTCGCACTTCTCGAACTTGCCGATCACCGTCACGTGCGGGCCGCTGGTGCCGTCCGCGAGCAAGCCGTTCATCAGGCCCAGCGAGCTGTACGCGAAGTCCGAGCCGGTCTCGTTCGTGACCTTGACCTGCACGTAGTACGGCGTCATGCCCTTCGCTCGGTCGCCGAGCTTCAGCGGGGCCAGGTCGGCCTCGACGCCCTTGTCGATCCCGGTCACCGTCACGCCGATCGCGCCGGTGTTCTTCTGCGACTTGAACGGCACCACGGCCTTCTCGCCGATCTTCAGCTTCGTGCCCTGCTTCGTGTACTCGGCCGAGGCGGAGTCGCCGGCGGGCGCGGCGGCGGAGGAAGACGGAGCCGCCGCCGAGGACGAAGCGGGCGGCGTGGCGATCGCCGGAGTGGGAGCCTTGTCGTCCGAGCTGGAACACCCGGACAGCGCGAACGCCATCGCAGTTGCGGAAACCGCCATCAAAACCGGCACCCCAGTACGCATCTCGTCACTCCTTGAGGAATCTCCCACCGATTCAGTGGCCTGACCGGTTTGGTGCCTATCAGACCTCGGAAGCGGGGCGCCGGTTCCCTCGAATGCTCACGGATCGGTCACAGTGCGGGCGAACCCCATCGGTCGCCGAACGCGAACTCCTCGAGCGGCAGCCGTCGCCGCGGGGCGAGTTCCCGTTCGATGCGGCGCGGGTCCTCCAGTACCGAAGGGTCGGCGGGCGAGCCGACGGCGATCGCCACCCGAGCCACCGCGTCGGAAGGCAGGCCGAATTCGTCGTGCACCCGCTCCGGCGAGAAGCCCGCCATCTGGTGCGCGATCAGGCCGAGTTCGACCGCTTGCAGGACGAGATTCTCGGTCGCCAAGCCCAGTCCGTAGTCGGTGTAGGGCACCTCGCCCTTTTCGTTCGTGGTGACCATCACGCCGATCAGCAGCGCGCTCGCCCGGAACGCCCACGCCTGGTTCCCGGAGTTCAGCGTCGCGAGGAGGCGCGGGAACACCGGATCGCCCCGGCGGCCGACGAGGTAGCGCGCCGGCTGGGTGTTGCCGAAAGACGGCGCCCACCTGGCGGCTTCGAGCAAGGCGGTCAGCTGGGCGTCGGTGATTTCGGCGGTCTCGTCGTAGGCCCGCGGGCTCCAGCGCTCGGCGATGGCCGGCGCGACGGGGACGCTCGTCTCGGCTGGTTTGCGCATGCGGCGAACCGTAGTACGAGCGGGAGTGCTCTCCGTCACTCCGGAGGAAGGGCTTCGAGCTTTCCCCTGGCGTCAAGGAAAATTTACTTCCAAATGCTCCGAAGGGGCCGTGGCGGACCACTCGATGGGGTGGCGGGCGCCGTTCTCGCCGGTAGGCTCTTCTCCAAATGAAGGGCCGTGGGCGCTCCTCGGTGCCCTCCAAGGAGTACGCCCCGGCCCGTCAAGGAGGTTCGGGCGTGGCCCTCGTGGTCCAGAAGTACGGCGGATCGTCGCTGGAAAGTGCCGACCGGATCAAGCGCGTCGCAGAACGGATCGTCGCGACCAAGAAGGCGGGCAACGACGTGGTCGTCGTGTGCTCGGCGATGGGCGACACCACTGATGAGCTGCTCGATCTGGCGCAGCAAGTGAACCCGGCGCCGCCGGAGCGGGAAATGGACATGCTGCTCACCGCCGGTGAGCGCATCTCGAATTCGCTGGTCGCGATGGCGATTTCCGCCCAAGGCGCGCAAGCCTGGTCGTTCACCGGTTCCCAAGCGGGCGTGGTCACCACGTCGGTGCACGGCAACGCGCGCATCATCGATGTCACTCCGAGCCGCGTCACCGAGGCGCTGGAGCAGGGTTACGTCGCGCTGGTGGCCGGTTTCCAAGGCGTGGCACAGGACACCAAGGACATCACGACGCTCGGCCGAGGCGGTTCCGACACCACCGCGGTGGCGCTGGCCGCCGCGCTGAACGCGGATGTCTGCGAGATCTATTCCGATGTGGACGGTGTGTATTCGGCCGACCCGCGGATCGTGCCGGACGCCAAAAAGCTCGACACCATCCCGTACGAGGAGATGCTGGAGCTCGCGGCGAGCGGATCCAAGATCCTGCACCTGCGTTCGGTCGAGTACGCGCGCCGCTACGGCGTGCCGATCCGAGTCCGTTCTTCTTACAGCGACAAGCCGGGCACCACGGTGGCCGGATCGATCGAGGAGATCCCCGTGGAACAAGCGCTGATCACCGGTGTGGCACACGACCGCTCGGAAGCGAAGATCACCGTGACCGGCGTGCCGGACCACGCCGGGGCCGCGGGCAAGATCTTCCGGGTCGTCGCCGACGCCGAGATCGACATCGACATGGTGCTGCAGAACGTGTCCAGCACGTCGTCGGGCCGCACCGACATCACCTTCACGCTGTCGAAGGCCAACGGGGCCAAGGCGGTCAAGGAACTCGAAAAGATCAAGGCCGGGATCGGCTTCGAGTCGGTGCTGTACGACGACCACGTCGGCAAGGTTTCGCTCGTCGGTGCCGGGATGCGCTCGCACCCGGGCGTCACGGCGACGTTCTGCGAGGCGCTGGCCAACGCGGGCGTGAACATCGAAATCATCAACACCTCGGAGATCCGCATTTCGGTGCTGATCCGCGACGCGCAGCTGGACGAGGCCGTGCGCGCGATCCACGAGGCGTTCGAACTGGGCGGCGACGAGGAAGCCGTTGTCTACGCGGGGAGTGGTCGCTGATGGCACAGGGTCTTCGGGTCGGCGTGGTCGGGGCGACCGGCCAGGTCGGCGCCGTGATGCGCAAGCTGCTCGACGAACGGAACTTCCCGGTCGAGCAGATCCGGTACTTCGCCTCGGCCCGCTCGGCGGGACGCACGCTGCCGTGGCGCGGCGAGGAAATCACCGTCGAGGACACCGCGACCGCTGATCTGTCCGGTTTGGACATCGCGCTGTTCTCCGCGGGCGGCGCGACCTCGCGCGAGCAGGCGCCGCGGTTCGCCGAGGCGGGCGCGATCGTGGTCGACAACTCGTCGGCCTACCGCCGCGACCCGGACGTGCCGCTGGTCGTCAGCGAGGTCAACCCGGAAGCCATCAAGGACGCGCGCAAGGGGATCATCGCGAACCCCAACTGCACCACGATGGCCGCGATGCCGGTCCTCAAGCCGCTGCACGACGAAGCCGGTCTGGTGCGGATCATCGCGAGCACCTACCAGGCAGTCTCCGGAAGCGGCCTGGCCGGCGTCGACGAGCTGGCCGCGCAGGTGAACGCCGTCGCCTCGCGCGCGGCCTCGCTCACGCACGACGGTTCGGCGGTCGAATTCCCGGCCCCGGCCAAGTACGTCGCGCCGATCGCGTTCAACGTCCTGCCGATGGCCGGGTCCATTGTGGACGACGGCACGTTCGAGACGGACGAGGAACAGAAGCTGCGCAACGAAAGCCGGAAGATCCTTGGCATCCCGGAGCTGCTGGTTTCGGGTACGTGCGTGCGCGTCCCGGTGTTCACCGGGCACTCGCTGTCGGTGAACGTCGAATTCGAGCGGCCGCTGTCGGTCGAGCGGGCGACGGAACTCCTGTCGACCGCACCGGGCGTGCAGCTGGCCGACGTGCCGACGCCGCTGCAGGCCGCCGGCATCGACCCGAGCCTGGTCGGGCGCATCCGCACCGACCCGGGCGTCCCGGACGGTCGCGGGCTGGCGCTGTTCGTTTCCGCCGACAACCTCCGCAAGGGCGCGGCGCTGAACACGGTGCAGATCGCCGAGCTGGTGGCGCAGAACCGCTGAGTTTCCCGGTAAAACTGCCCGGTCCCTTGTTCAGGGGCCGGGCAGTTTTCACTTCTTCTTCTGCCGCGGCTTGAGCGGTTTCAACCCGAACGCGGCCCGGAACTCCGGCTTCTGCAGCGGACGCAGGACGGCCTGCATCAGGAAGCCCCACAGGATCAGCCCGACCGGTGCGCCCGAGGAGCCCGAACTCGTGGCCAACGCCACGATCGCACCGAGCAGCAGCATCGCCATGAACCCGCACTCCAGCCAGATGAGCGCGAGCACGACGGTGCGCTGACGCCTGCTCAGCAGGACGGCGCACACCACCAACGCGATGGTCAGCGCCGAGTTGATCACCATGATCGTCACCGGAACGGCCACGGCGCTCGAGGTGCCGCCAAGCCCGAGCAGGTATCCGACGAACGCCGCGAGAGCCAGGTAAACCACGGCCTGGCCGCCGATCGCCCACCGCATCGACCGGATTCCTCGCCGCACCTCCTGCTCCGCGTTCGCACCGGACGCGGGCATGGGCTGATCAGGACTGGACGGGAACACCGCGGACACCACCTCAGGTCGGGAGCCGGGCCAGGGGACCACGCGGCGCCCGGGACCGGTCCCGGCTACTTGGCCAGCCGGCAGGCCCGGCTCCGGATCTTCCGGAACTCGTGCACCGAGCCGAACGCGTGGTAGGACCACACAAAACCGTCCGCGTGCGCGCCGAGGTGCCGGAACTGCTCGATCGCTTCCTTGCCGCGGTTCAATTCCACCAGTGCGCGGGCGGCGAACGCGCGGCTGTCCCGGGCTTCCGGCGCGTCGCGGCCATCGCCGTCGAGCCAGGGCAGCAGCGTGTCGAGGGCTTGCTCGACCCGCTTGTCCTGCCACGGGTTCTTGACGTCCGCGGCCCACATTTCAAAAGCGGCCGCCAAAGGCAGCCACGCCAGCTTCGGATGCTTCGCCGCGCCTTCCTCGGCGAACTCCCACATCAGCTCGTGCGAGCCGAACCACTTCGCGCACCAGTACTGCATCGCGCGGCCGTGTGCGGCGACGTGCAGCGGGTCACGCTCCATGACTCCAGCCCATACTTCGCGGAAATCGTCGCGCGAGTACTGGCGGCCCATCGCGATCGAGCACCGCTTTTCCCACGGCGTCGGGTCTTCCGGGGCGAGGTCCGCGGCGAGCTGGCAGGCTTCGTCGGCCTGTTCGAGGACGCGCCGGAAGCCGGCGAATTGCTCCGCGCTGACGTTGCTCGCCCGGTGCGAGCTCCGGATCTGCCAGGCGACCTCCGTGAGCGAGTCCGCGTGGACGATGGCGGCGTCCGCGTCGTCGGGACGGGCGGCGCGCCAGGCTTTCAACGCGGTGTCGTCGTCGGCCGCGGCCTTGGAAAGGACGCTCACCGCGGTGCTGCGGCGGTCCCAATCCGTGCCGATTCCGGCCAGCAAGTCGGCACCCGGCTGCCATTCTCCGGCTCGGTAGGCGTCCCGGGCGACGCGAAGCGGTTCGGGCAGCAGCCGTTCTTCGGTGATGTCGTCGTCCGCGGGCAGGCCGAAGCGGGCGACGTCCGTCGGCTTGAGCGGCGGAGTGAGGTAGCGGGCCATGTCCTCCTGGTTGAGGGTCTCCATGAAATCGAAAGTGCCCATTCCGCGCTGCTTCGCGTCTTTCGCGACCGCCTTCATCATCCGGCGGTATTTCGGAACGGTGTAGAGCTTGATCAAGCCGAGCAAGGGTGTTCCTCTCAGGAATGAACCGGGGCGAGCAACGCACGGAGCGCAGCGGTGTCCCCGTCGATCGCCGCGCCGACGGCGGGATCCAGTTCGGTGGCATACGGTTCGGCCAGTACCAGCTTCGCCGGCCCGGACCAGGACAGTTCCCAGTGCGCCGCATCGGCTTTGGCGAGCCGCGCGTGCACCACAATGGACAGTCTGTTGTGGACTGAGTGCCGGTAGAACTCGCGTTTCGCCCGCAGCCCGGCCCCCGCCGGTGCGGGGTTCTCCGGGTCGGCAAGGTCCTCGATGCGCCCGGCGTCGAGCAGGTCGAGCAGCTCGTCGACGCTGCGGCTGCGGCGAATTCTCAGCGCCTCGGCCTGAGTGGAATCGCGCATCCCGATGTCGACCAGGCTGGCCCAGTCGAGCTTCTTCTTCGAGGCCGCGTCCTCGGTGAAGCCCGTCGCCAGTACCGCTTCGAGCAGCTCCGAACCGTTGCGCAGGAGATCCGTCGCGGGCCGTTCGCCGCCGGGCGGCACCGGGATGGCCGGCGCGGCCTCCAGCAACGCGATCCGTTCGGAGATCGGCGGGTGGCTGTCGTATTTCGAGGCAGGCCGCGACGGCGGATTCTCCCGCAGGGAAGCCATTTCCTCCGCGCGGGTTTCGTCGGCGAGCAGCAGCTGATAGCCCCCGGCCAGCTGCTTCGGCAGATATCCGGAGGACCAGGCGACCGTCGCGTAGTTCTCCAGGAAGACCCACCAGGCCGCGTCCAGGACTTCGGTCTCGCGCAACGCGGTGGTCGCGGCCGTGGTGCCCGCGGCCCGCGCGGAGGCGATGTCCGCGGCGAGTTCCTGTTCCTGGCTCACGCGCGCCGAGACCCGGTAGTACACGGCGGCATACGCGGTGAAGACCGGCCGCAGCAGCCGGCCGGACCCCGACGAGCGGAGTCCGTTCACGACTCGCCCGATCGTCTGCCGTCCGCGATAAGTCGCACCGGCGAACCGCGTGTGGCGATTGCTGTAGTGGCCGAGTTCGTGCCCGAGAATGGCCCGGAGCTGACTGATCCGCAGCCCGGCGAAAAGCTGCGCGCCGATGAACATCCGGCGCCGCCGCACGCGCAGCCCCGCCCAATGCGTCTCCTCGGTCACCCCCGCGTTGACCTGGGGCAGGAGGTAAATCTCGTCCGGCGGCCGGGTGCCGACTTCCCGGGCGAGTTCGCGGACGGCCGCCCACAGCTGCGGCTGCTCCTCGGGCGTGACGGGCACCCCGTCCACGTCGTCGCGCGATCGCTCGTAGGTCACCAGGGCGGCGAACAGCACGTACAGCACCGGACCGACGAGGAAGGCGAGCCGTTCCGCGGTGAACGGACTGTGGCGGAACGCGGCGATCTCGAGCCAGATCAGCGACCCGGCGACGGCGAGCACCAGCACCGGAAAACCGGCCAGCAGCAAGACAGCGAGCAACGCCCGCGGCGAGTTCTTCATGGAAAAACGGAATCCTCCCCAAGACCGGCACCCTGGGCGAACCGGTCGTCCGAGCCCGTTATCGACGCAAACGCCGATTTCGTTTCATCCGTGCCCCGATGCCGGAAAACCCGTTGTCGCGTGCGGCCCGGTGCCGGATGCTGACTTGAGCAAACTTCGTTCTGGGAAAGGAAAGTCATGTACACGGCAGTGGACGGCGCGCGGGTTCCGATCCGGATGTGGGCAGACCCCGCTTCGGTCGAAGACCAAGCGATGCGTCAGCTGCGCAACGTCGCCAACCTTCCGTGGGTGCACGGCGTCGCGGTGATGCCCGACGTCCACTACGGCAAGGGCGCGACGGTGGGCAGCGTCATCGCGATGCGCGACGCCGTCTCCCCGGCCGCGGTCGGCGTCGACATCGGCTGCGGGATGAGCGCGGTGCGGACGTCGCTCACCGCGCGCGACCTGCCGGACGACCTCGGCAAGCTCCGCAAGCGGATCGAATCGTCGGTGCCAGTCGGGTTCGGGCTGCACAAGACGCCGGTCAACACGGCGAAGGTGCACGGAGTCGGCGGCTGGGACACGTTCTGGAAGTCGTTCGGCGACCTGCACGAGGGCGTCCAGGACCTGCGCAAGCGAGCGCACCTGCAGGTCGGCAGCCTCGGCGGCGGCAACCACTTCATCGAGGTCTGCCTCGAACAGGGCGGAGCCGACGAGGGCCGCGTGTGGCTGATGCTGCATTCGGGTTCGCGCAACATCGGCAAGGAACTCGCTGAGCGGCACATGGCGATCGCACGGAAACTGCCGCACAACCGGGATCTGCCGGATCCCGACCTGTCGGTGTTCGTCGCGGACACGCCGGAAATGCGGGCGTACCGGCGCGACCTGTTCTGGGCGCAGGACTACGCGGCGCGGAACCGGGCGACGATGATCGCGCTGGTGAAGCTCGCGGTCGCGGAGGTCATTCCCGGAACCAGTTTCGACGACGCGATTTCGTGCTTCGCCGCCGAAACTTTGGTCATGACCGAAGCGGGCAGTCGCCCGATCTCGGAACTGTCGGGCGGTGTGCACAAGGTGCTCACTGAAGGCGGCGAGTGGGTCAAAGCGCCGGTGAAGTCATTCGGCCGGCAACCGATCTGGGAGGTCGTGATCGGCCGCTTCGGAGAGGAGCGGACGATTCGCACGACCAGAGAACACCGTTGGTTGCTGCGGCCAAAGGTGGCGCACAACCGAACTGAGGCAACAACGGCAGGGCTTCGAGTCGGAGACCGTCTCGCCTACGTGTTCCCGGCGCGCACTCCCGGTCTGCGGCCGTCTCGCGAAGGTGTGGCGCGCGGATTCGTCTTCGGCGACGGGTCAATTTCCGGCCGAGGGATGGCGCATGCCAACTTTTACGGGAAGAAGGACGAAGTTCTGCTGCCATACTTCGACCAAGCGGATCGTGCGCGGACGTACTACTACGCGTACGACAAGGCTGAAGCGAAGAAGACGCATGTGCCCGCAGGCGAGGTCGGAACACTTCGGTCTGCGGGAGTCGTGGTCGGGGAAATGAAGCGACTCGGCGGTCTTCCTTGTGAGTGGAAGCGCGAATATCCCCGCGTCGAGGGTTCGGTGACGGACCTTTACGGGTGGCTCGCGGGCTACTTCGCGGCCGACGGGGAGGTAGGCAAGACAGGTCGGCCTGCGATCTGGTCCGCGAACAGGCAAAACCTCGAGTTCTTCAAGGAGGCGTGTGACTCGCTGGGCATCTGGACGCTTCCGATCCGGCAAAAGATGCGCACTGGGTTCGGCACGGTCGACACTCCGATATTTGTGATGGGGCTGTCGAGAACTGACCTCACGCAGGAGTTCTTCATCCACGACGAGCACCGGGCCCGTTGGGAAGCGAACCGGGATGCTGTCGAGCGGCGTGGCTGGACCGTCCGCGCAGTGCGTGCCACCGATGAGATCGAGGAGGTGTTCTGCGCCGTAGTCGAGGACAGTCATTCATTCGCTCTCGATGGGAACATTCTGACCGGCAACTGCCATCACAACTATGTCGCCGAGGAAACCTACGACGGCGTCGACCTGCTCGTCACCCGCAAGGGCGCGATCCGGGCCGGCTCCGGGGATCTCGGGATCATCCCGGGCAGCATGGGAACCGGTTCGTACATCGTGCGCGGACTCGGCAACACGGCGTCGTTCGAATCCGCGTCCCACGGCGCCGGCCGGCGGATGTCGCGGACGAAGGCCCGCAAGACGTTCACCGCAGCCGACCTCGCGGCGCAGACCGCGGGCGTGGAATGCCGGAAGGACACCGGGGTCGTCGACGAGATCCCGGCCGCGTACAAGGACATCGAGACCGTGATCAAGGCACAGACCGACCTGGTCGAGGTGGTCGCGCACCTCAAGCAGGTCGTGTGCGTGAAGGGCTGAGGAATCCCGCGGGCGAACCGCACTGGTCCGCCCGCGGGACCCGCTACCCTGAAGCCATGAAGTACTGGGGGGCGGCTGTCGCCGTGGTGGCGGCCGGAACGCTGCTGGCCGGATGCGACCAGGTCGATTCGGCGGTCAATCAGACGAATTCCGCGGTGGACAAGGTCTCCACGTGCACCGAGGCGCTGGGGCTGGCGGACCTGAACCCGTTGGTGGACGGCGAAAAGCTCAAAGCCCGCGCGCAGGACAAGGAACGACGGCTGCGCGAACTGGCGGCGAACGTCAAGGAGGAGGACGTCAAGAACGCCCTCCTCGGCATGGCGGACTCGTACGTCCAGGTGCAGAAGGAACACCTCGAGGACGCCGGGGTGATCGCCCGGTGGACCAAGCGGAACCTGGAGAAGCTCGACGGGCTGCGCAAAGCCTGCACCTGACCGGGCCCGCGGCCTTGGCCCGTCCCGACCCGGCGACCTGCTTCGACCTGCCCCGTGCCTGCCACGACCCGATCTGACGGCCCGCTAGCGTGACCCCAATGCCACATTGGGTGCGTTGAACGCAGCGAATGCCGCATTGGGTGCGTTGAACCCACCGAACGTCACATGAGGCGGTTCAGCGGCGAGCCCGAACCGCGGCCGCCAGTGAAGGCGTCCGCACCGGCCTCCGGCGCAGCGACCACACCAGACCCAGCGCCGCCAGCGCCAGCCCGCCGAATCCGGCTGCCGCGAAGCCCCACGCCGGGCTCGAATGGTCGATCGCGAACCCGACCACCGGGCTCCCGGCGGCCAGCCCGAGCCGCGTCGACGCGTCCTGCAGTCCCATCGCCTCGCCGCGGACCGCGGGCGGGGCGAGTTCGCTGACCGCCTCCGTGGTGGCCGCGAGCGTCGGGGCGCAGACCAGGTTCGTCGGGATCAGCACGAGCATCAGCAGCCACCACGGCTGCGTCACCAGCCCGACCGGGATCACCAGCAGCGCGAGCAGCAGCATCAGCAGCCCCTGCGGCAGCGACTTCCGCACCGCGCCGTGCACGATGCCGCCGATCATCGACGCCGCGCACATCACCGCGATGACCAGGCCGGTCCAGCCGACGTCGCCGTGCGAGCGCAGCGCGGCCAGCGTCGCGACCTCCGTGCCGACCAGGCAGAACAGCGTCCCGGCGGCGATCAGCAGGGTCGCCAGCAGGCGTCCGGTCAGCCACGATCGCAGCGGCGGCCGCGCGGTGCCGGTCGGGGCGAGTTCGTCCTCGTTCCGGATCGGCGGGTTGAGCAGGAAGATCAGCAGCGCGGTGACGCCGAAGATGGTGCCGATGCCGCTCAAGGTCAGCGTCGCCGACAGCCCCGAGATCGCCGCGATCCCGGCCGCCGGGCCGATCATGAACGACGCCTCGACCAGGATCGTGTCCAGCGAGTACGCCGCGCGCCGCTGGTCGGCGGGCACGAGCGCGGCCAGGATCTGCCGTGCCAGCGAACCCGCGGGCACCGACAGCACGCCGGCCGGCAGCGCGCACACCACCAGCGCCTCGTAAGAAAGATGCGGAGCCGCGAACCAGAACGCCGTGGACGACAGCCCGCACACCGCGACCACCGGGCGCAGGCCGTAGCGGTCGATGGTGCGCCCGATTAGCGGCGCGCCGAGCGCCATGCCCAGCGTGACGGCCGCGCCGACGACGCCCGCCGCGCCGTAGCCCCGGCCGAGACCGCTGACGACGTACAGCGTCAGCGTCACGCCGGTCATCGTCATGGGCACGCGTGCGAAGAACATCAGCGCCATCGACGGGCGGACCCCGGGGACGCTCAGGACGCGGCGATACGGCTGAAAAGGCACGTACCCCATGAGAGCAAGAGTTGGTACGAGCGTGCAACTTCTTTTCGTCACACCCTCCGCGCTGCGTCGCGCACCCGGTCGGGTGTCGCGCAGGCGTTCGGCGGGGCCGGAAAACGCACGCGCGACCTGGGTGATAACTTCGTCGTCAGCACGGAAAAGCATTCTCGCCGCCCATTCGCGAACAGTTTTTCACTTTTCTGCGCCGACCTTGGAGTTCTCCGGTCGAAGCGGCGGCGGTCCCCGGAAAAAGGGGAACCGACCCGAATGCGGGCGGCGGTGCGTGCGTGGGGGACCCACCACGGTCGGACGAGCGAGATCGCGCGTCCCGACGGGGTGATGAAGGTAATCGATCACGAACTACGCCTGTGTGAGTGAGCAATGCCGCCATTTGGGCAATCCGGCTACTATGAGTCAGATTCAGGTCCGCGGTCCGTGATCGTCGGGGGACGCGCAAGCCGTCCACGTTAATCAATTGCGGGCCGGTTCCCGGTTCTTGGATTCGGCACGTAAGGGTTAGAAAAACTCCCTATCCGGTGATCGGCTGGTGTTGGGCCGACACGGCGGGTATCGATTTACCCGGCAGGTCCCAAAGGCCAGGGAGGTAAAGAATGAAAGGCAAGATCGGGCGGATCATCGCCGTGGTCGCCGCGGGCAGTCTGCTGGCCGTCGGCACTTCGGGGATGGCCTCCGCGAGCCCGGCGGGCGGCAAGGGCTCCTCGGCCACTCAGGCCGTCGCCGCGCAGGTGCTGCAGATGCGTGACGACTTGACCAAGGTGGCGTACGCGGGCGACGTCGCGAAGACGAGGGCGGACCTGGGCAAGCTCAGCCCGGTGCTCGCCGACATCGCGGCGGGCAAGCGCTACCAGGTCCAATCCGAAACCCAGCAGCTCTCGTCGGCGGCGAAGGTCCGCGCGGACGAGTCCAACCGGCTCCTGGCCGACCCGACTGCGACGCCGCGGCAGATCCCGCCGTTGCCGATTCCGCCGCTGCCGGACCTGCCCGGACCGCTCAAGGCGGTGAGCGACCTGGTCAAGGGCCTGCTCGCCGCGGTCACCAGCCTGCTGGGCGGTTTGCTCGGCGGGGTGCCGGTGCCGCCGCTTCCGGTGCCGACGCCGCCGTTGCCCGCACCGCCGGTGCCCGCGCCGGTGCCGGTGCCTGGCACCTGAGCAGCCTGAACAGGAGGGGAAAAGGCCCGGAGCCTGGTGCGGTTCGCCGCGCCAGGCTCCGTTCCATGTCCGGGCTCGTGAGTGGCGATGCCGGTTCTAGCCGGTTCTAACCGGCATAGACGCTCACGAGCGCTTCGCGAGTCCCACCCGCAGCGCGCCGGCCATCTCCGCGATCGCCTCCCGGAACCGCGTCCCGACTCCGGCGAAGTTGAGGAATCCGTGGATCAGGTCGGACTGCCGGCTGAGCGCCACCGGAACCCCCGCCGCACGCAGTTTTTCCGCGTACGCCTCGCCTTCGTCGCGCAGCGGGTCGAAGCCCGCGGTCACGATGTAGGCGGGCGGGAGTCCACTGTGGTCAGTCGCGAGCAGCGGCGACATCCGCGGGTCGGCCTTGTCGACGCCCTCGGGCGCGTAATGCCCCTCGAACCACACCATCGCCGCGTCGGTGAGGAAGAGGTCTTCGCCGAACAGCGTGCGAGACCGGCGTCGCGTGGTGAAGTCGACCGCCGGGTAGATCAACAGCTGGAACGCCGGCGCCGGGCCGCCGCGCCGGGTCGTCTCCAGCGCGACGACGGCGGACAGGTTGCCGCCCGCGCTGTCGCCGCCCACCGCGATCCGGTCCGGGTCCGCGCCGAGGTCGGCCGCCTTGGCGTGCGCGTAGTCGAACGCGGCCAGCGCGTCGTCCACCGGCCCGGGGAACGGGCTCTCCGGTGCGAGCCGGTACTCCACCGACAGCACCCGGACGCCGGCGTGCTTGGCCAGGTAGCGCGCGGCGTTGTCGTGCGTGGCCCGGCTGCCGATGACCCAGCCGCCGCCGTGGAAGAACACCAGCAGCGGCGACGGTTCGGGCAGCCCGGCCGGGGTGTAGAGGGTGGCGTCCAGCGACGCGTCGCCGGACGGGATGGCGACGTCGCGGGTCGCGACGGGGTTGACCCGCTTGCCGTTCACCAGGTGCTGGCTCGCTTCCAGCAGCACGCGCGACCGCTCGACCGAGCCGTTGACCAGCGCGGCGCCGGAAAGCTTCTGCAGCCGCAGCAGCAACTGGGCGTCGAGAGCGAGTTCCTGGCCGTCCAGCCGCAGCGGCGCTCCGGCGATCAGCCTGCGCACCGGCCGGGGCAGCCAGAACAGCAACTGGGCGGCGGCAGTCTGGGCGCGGATCTGCAGCGGAATGGCCATCGTTCCTCCTCGAACGCCGGATGAGCCGAGGTTACTTGCCAGTAGGTACGTTGGTCCAGTCGGTGTGTGACCCAAGCCTCCGTCCCAGATTCTGGTCCTCCAGTTAGGTCGAGGGGTTAGCCTCGAAACGAGCCAGCGTGGCGCAGCCACTCCGTTGAGGGTGGCGGTGGGGAGGAAGGTCGGAAGTGACTTCAGCAAATAAGGTCAAGGTGCTGGGCATTGGCGGCTCCCTGCGGGAGGGCTCGCAATCCGAGCGCGCGTTGCGCATCGCGCTCGCCGCCGCCGAAGAACGCGGCGTCGTGACCGAGCTGATCCCGGGTCCCGAGCTGGTCCTGCCGTTCTACGACACCGCCATCCCGGAACGGGACGAACGCGCGCGGAAGCTCATCGAGGGCATCCGCCAGGCGGACGGGCTCATCGTCGTCTCGCCCGGCTACCACGGCGGGCTGTCCGGGCTGGTCAAGAACGCCCTCGACTACGTCGAAGACCTCCGCGAAGACACCCGCCCCTACCTCGACGGCCGCGCGGTGGGTCTCGCCGCCGTCGCGTACGGCTGGCAGGCCGCGGTCACCACGCTCGAACAGCTCCGCACGATCACGCACGCGCTGCGCGGCTGGTCCACTCCCTTGGGTGGTTCGATCAACTCCGCCGAGACGAAGTTCGACGAGGCCGGCGGGGCCTCCGACGAGAAGAGCGTCCGCACGTTGCGGCTCATCGGAGAGCAGGTCGCGGAGCACGCGCTGCTTCGCGCGCGCTGACGTTTGGCCTCCTCGCATCCCGGTTATTCCTGGGGTGATGACTGCCATGCCGGGGCACTGTTCCGCGGATGCGGAGCGTTGAACTCATTGAGACGCTGACTCCGGAGGCGTCCCCGATGAGGAGGCAATACGCATGGCCGAGCCGATTTACACCGCTGTCGCGACCGCGCGAGGAGAAGGCCGCAACGGCGACGTGACGTCCTCGGACGGCGTGATCGACGAGTCGCTGGCGATCCCCAAGGAGATGGGCGGTCCCGGCGGCGACAAAACCAACCCGGAGCAGCTGTTCGCCGCGGGGTACTCCGCGTGTTTCCTGAGCGCGCTGCAAGCCGTGGCCCGGCAGGCGAAGGTCGCGCTGCCGGCGGCGACGGTGACCGGTTCGGTCAGCGTGTTCAAGAAGGACGTCGGGTTCCAGCTCGGCGTGCGGCTTGACGTGTCGCTGCCCGGCTTGGCGAAGGCCGACGCCGACCAGCTGGTCGAGCAGGCGCACCAGGTCTGCCCGTACTCCAACGCGACCCGCGGCAACATCGAGGTGGAGCTGACCACCCGTGTCTGATTAGGCACCGTCTGAACCAAGACCGAGGAGGGACACCCGAGATGACGACTTCCCCCATCAAGAGCCCGCTTTCCGACGCGGACAAGGAGATCACCAGCAACGCGTTGCAGGCGACGCTGACCGATCTGATCGACCTCTCGCTCATCGCGAAGCAGGCGCACTGGAACGTGGTGGGCCAGAACTTCCGCAGCGCGCACCTGCAGCTCGACGAGCTGGTGTCGACCGCGCGGCAGTACGTCGACGAGGTGGCCGAGCGCGCCGCCGCGATCGGGGTTTCGCCCAACGGCAAGGCGAAAACCGTCGTGGCGACGTCCGGGGCCCCGGAGTACCCGGACAACTGGCAGTCCGTCGACTCGACCATCTCCGCGATCGTCGACACGCTCGCGACGCTGATCGAACGGCTCCGCAAGCGCATCGACGAGACCGACAAGAGCGACCTCGTGACGCAGGACCTGCTCATCGAGATCACCCGCGCGCTGGAAGAGGCGCACTGGATGTGGCAGGCGCAGCAAGCCTGACCCGCCTCGCTCGCCAGAAAAGCCGTCCGCCTTCGTGGCGGGCGGCTTTCGGCATCCGGTGGTCGTCACCGGCGCCCCGCAGTAGGTTCGCAGCCATGGTGCTGCATCAGGGGAAACAAGATCGGGCAGACCGGAAGACGGGCACGAATCCGTTGTACGCCGGGAGCAATCCGGCGCTCGCAGCGGACTTCACGATGCCGCGCGACCGGCTGCGGGACGATTCGCTGCCGCCGGACACTGCGCTGCAGCTGGTGCGCGACGAGCTGATGCTCGACGGCAACGCGCGGCTCAATCTCGCCACGTTCGTCACGACGTGGATGGAGCCGCAGGCGCGCGAGCTGATGGCCGAATGCGTCGACAAGAACATGATCGACAAGGACGAGTACCCGCAGACCGCCGAACTCGAGCGGCGCTGCGTCAACATCCTCGCCGATCTGTGGCACGCGCCCGATCCCGCCGACATCATGGGCTGTTCGACCACCGGGTCGTCCGAGGCCTGCATGCTCGCCGGGATGGCGCTGAAGCGGCGCTGGGCGAAGCTGGGCCGCACCGGAAAGCCGAACCTGGTGATGGGCATCAACGTCCAGGTGTGCTGGGAAAAGTTCTGCGAGTACTGGGAAGTCGAGCCGCGCCTGGTGCCGATGGAGGGCGACCGGTACCACCTGTCCGCGGAAGAAGCGGTGAAGCTCTGCGACGAGAACACCATCGGCGTCGTCGCGATCCTCGGCTCGACCTTCGACGGCAGCTACGAACCGGTCGCCGAGGTCGCGGCCGCGCTCGACGCGCTGCAGGAACGGACCGGCTGGGACATCCCGGTGCACGTCGACGGCGCGTCCGGCGCGATGATCGCCCCGTTCCTCGACGAGGACCTGGAGTGGGACTTCCGGCTGCCGCGCGTCGCGTCGATCAACACCTCCGGGCACAAATACGGCCTCGTCTACCCCGGCGTCGGCTGGGTCGTGTGGCGCGACAAGGCCGCGCTGCCCGAGGAATTGGTGTTCAACGTCAATTACCTGGGCGGCGACATGCCGACCTTCGCGCTCAACTTCTCCCGCCCCGGCTCGGAAGTCGCCGCGCAGTACTACACGTTCGTCCGGCTGGGCCGCGAAGGTTTCCGTGCGGTGCAACAAGCTTCGCGCGACGTGGCGATGTATCTGGCCGACGAGATCTCCAAACTGGAGCCCTTCGAACTTCTCACTCGCGGTGACCAGTTGCCGGTTTTCGCCTTCACCACGCGCTCGGACATCACCGCGTTCGACGTCTTCGACGTTTCCCGCCGCCTCCGCGAACGCGGCTGGCTCGTGCCCGCGTACACGTTCCCGGACAACCGCACCGACCTGGCTGTGTTGCGGGTCGTCGTCCGCAACGGCTTCACCCACGACCTGGCCGATCTGCTGCTCGCCGACCTGAAGCGCGTGCTGCCGGAACTGAACCGTCAGCCGTCGCCGCAGCACGACCCAGCCACGTCGACGGGATTCCACCACTAGCGGCTACCAGCGAGTAACCTGGCCGGCATGGGCCTTGCCAAGGATGAACGCCAAGCGCTGAGCGACCTCTTCGAGCAGCTCGGCCCGGACGCCCCGACGCTGTGCGAAGGCTGGCAGACGCGGGACCTCGCCGCGCACCTGGTCGTTCGAGAACATCGACCGGACGCGATGCCGGGGATCGTGGTGCCCGCGCTGGCCGGTCACACGCAGAAGGTGCAGGACGGCGTCGCGGCGCGCCCGTGGGACGACCTGGTCTCCCAGGTCCGCCGCGGCCCGTCCCGGTTCTGGCCGACGTCGATCGGTCCGGTGGACGAGGCGACGAACAGTGCGGAATTCCTGGTGCACCACGAGGATGTCCGCCGGGCACAACCGGAGTGGACCCCGCGCCCGGCAGACCCGTCGCGAGACGCGGCGGCCTGGAAGCTGGCGACGCGGACGGCGAAGCTGAACCTGCGCAAGTCCCCGGTCGGGGTGGTGCTGCGAACCCCGGGCGGCCAGTCGGCCTCGGTGAAGTCGGGGGCGCCGGTGGTCACGGTGGTGGGCGAGCCGGTGGAACTGCTGCTGTTCGTCTTCGGGCGCGATGCGGTGCAGGTGACTTATGAGGGTGACGATGCCGCGGTGGCGCAGTTGAAGGGCGCTAAGCGCGGGCTGTGAGCCGGGCCGTCCAGTCGAACCTGGACGGCCCGAACCCTCAGCGCATTCCCAATGCCCGCAAGGCGAAGTAAACCTCAATCGACGTCTGCTTGATCGTCTCCGCGATCACCAGCGACCCGTGCCCGGCGTCGTACCGGTAGAACTCGTGTGGCGCGTCGCGCTTGGCGAGGCGGTCCAGGTAGTTCTCGATCTGCCGGATCGGGCAGCGCGGGTCGTTGTCGCCGGCCAGGATCAGCACCGGGGCGGCGACCGCGTCCACATAGGTCAGCGGCGAGCATTCGCGGTACACCGCCGGCACGTCGTCCGGGGCGCCGCCGAACAGGGCGCGGTCGAACGAGCGCAGTTGTTCCATCTCGTCCTCGTAAGCGGCGACATAATCGGCCACCGGCACGCCCGCGACTCCGGCCGCCCATCGCGTCGGCTGGGTGCCCATTGCCAGCAGGGTCAGGTATCCGCCCCACGAAGCGCCGTTCACCACGCACTTGTCCTTATCGGACAGTCCACTTTCGACAGCCCAGTCGTGCACCGCCGCGACGTCTTCCAGTTCCGTCAAGCCCGGGCGGCCTTCGATGGCGTCGCGCCACGCCGAGCCGTAGCCGGTGGAGCCGCGGTAGTTCACCTCGACCACGGCGAATCCGGCGTCCAGCCAGGTCGCGCGGTAAGCGGAGAACCGGTCCTCGTCGGCCGCGTGCGGGCCGCCGTGCAGGGAGAACACCGTCGGCAGCGGGCCGTCGGGAGCGTCCGCCGGACGGGAAACCAGCGCGTGGATCCGGCCGCCGACGCCCTCGACGAACGCGTCGGTGACCGGCGACGAACCCGGCGCGCGCTCGCCCGGCGGCGTCAGCAGTACGGAATCGGTGCCGTCGGCAGCGCGGGCACGGACCGCGGCGGGTTCCGCGGCGCTGGACCACGAGTACTCGATCGTCCCGTCCGGGCGCACGCCCGCGCCGCCGATCCGCCCGGCCGGAGTGTCCACAGCGGACAGTTCGCCGGTGTCGAGGTCGTAGCGGTACAACGAACTGCGCGCCTCGTGGAAGTGCACGACCAGCAGCGCGCGAGCGTCCGGATACCAATCCGCGACGACCTCGCCGGGCAAATCGATCAGCAGCTCGGTTTCGGTGTCCGCCTGCACGTCCCACACCAGCAGTTCTTCGCGACCGCGGCGTTCGTGCAGGACCAGTACGCGCTGGTCGCCCGGAAGCGGCGAGAACTCCAGCGCCTGCAAGCCTTTTCCTTCGCCGTCCCACTTCTCCGCGACGGTGGCGAACCCGTCGGTGGACAGCACCCGCAACGCCGGATGCCGCGAATCCCCGTGCTCGGAATGGGAAATCGCGAGGAGGCTTTCGTCGCGCGACATCGACGCGATCCCAGCGTCATCCGAGTGCTGGTAGAAACGCTCGGTCACGCCGTCGATTTTCGCGAACAATTCGCTGCCGTCGTCGGTCGAAACGCCGGCCGCGATCACTCGCCGGCCGATCTCCAGACCGGCCGGATATCCGTCGTGAATATCGGGCAATGCTTTGACGGCCGCGGAACTGTCGCCGTCGAACGGCTGGCTGCGCCACGATCCGAACTCGTCGCCGTCGGTGTCGTCGAACCACCAGATGGCCGTGCCGTCGGGCGCGGGCGTCGCGTGCAGGGTGCCGTTGGGTCGATTGGTGACGCGCCGGTGACTGTCGGTGGCCCGGTCCCACGCGTAAACCTCCCAGACGCCGCTGGCGTTGGAGACGTACACGTTGGCCTCGGGTGCGTCGCGGGCCCATTCGGGCACCGAGATGCGCGGCGCGTGGAACCGCGCCAGCCAGCGCTTTTCGGCTTCGGCGTCGTCGAACAGGCGGTCCGGGACCACCGCGGGCGGATTTTGGTTGCCTGACTGCGTGCTCACCCCTCGATCCTGCCACCTTCCACCCGTACTCTGTGCGGGGTGCTGGAGGGTTACGCGCCGGGCTATGCCCAAGACGCGCTGTCGATGATGAACACGCGCACAGCGAGTGACCGCGCCGCGTTCGCCCGACCGCTCTTCACCCCGGGCTCAAGAGTCCTCGACCTTGGTTGCGGCCAAGGCTCGATCCTCAGTTCCGTGGCCCCGGACGTGCGGGTGATCTGCGTCGACGTCCGTCCCTCGGCAATCGCTTCGCCGTCCACAACGGACTACGTGGCCGGAGCGGTCTACGCACTTCCCTTTGCCGCTGCATCGATCGACGTAGTGTTCGCTCATTCGCTCTTCGAGCATCTGTCCGACCCGCACGCGGCTCTGACCGAAATCCGCCGCATCCTGCGCCCCGGCGGCAGGCTGGCGTTGGCCGCGCCGGACTGGAGCCGGGCGAAAATCCGTCCCAGAACAGCAAACGTGGACGCCGCCCTGCGCGGCTATTACTTGGTGCGCCGCCGCGCGGGCGGCGACCCCTTCGTGGGTCGCGCGATCGCCGCCCACGTCGCCAACGCCGGATTCACCGACATCGTCGAGCGCGCTCGCTTCCGTGAAGAGCTGTCCTACCGATCCCTGGCCGCCTACATGGAATCCCGGCTGGCCGTCGCCTTGTCGGAATCCGGCGGGAACGATCGCGACCAAGTGACCTCCGCGGCTCGTTCCGCTTGGTCCTGGGCAAGAACCGCCGCCGTCGGCGACTTCCAGCAGTGCTGGCAAGAGCTGACCGCTACCTGCTAGTGCGCGCGGGCGGGATTACCCGGCGTGGCCGGAAAAAACACTCGCCGCCGCGAGGACGACGGGTACCGCGCCGAGCGCGACGCAGAACAGCCCGGCGGACCAGAGCGTCCGGCTGTACATCCGCCGAGACAGCCAGACCGCGAATCCGCCTGCCAGCAGGGTCCAGACCGAACCCGCCGCGAACGTGGTGAATGCCGCGTCCGCGTTGACCCAGCCTTGACCGCCGCGGCTTAACGCGAGAACGAAGAGAAGCCCGCAAACAGCGGCGATTCCCAGCGCGATCAAGGCCAGCCCGAGAACCAGGACTACCGTTCTCGCCGCCCGGATGTCCCGGTCGCAGGAAAGCACCGCAGCAGAATAGCCGTCGCCGTCTCCGGAAGGTAATTGCTTTCCGATTTCGTAGTGACAGCGCAGAACCATCTGGTTCAAGATCGCGGTTGCCGGTCCAACGCGCCTCGCGAACTCGGTCGGCGCAGGGAGCAGTCGAACCGCGGAAGGTGGCGGAAACAATGAAGGCCGGGTAGTCACTCTCGTGGCTACCCGGCCTTCATACGTCGGGGTGGCGGGATTTGAACCCACGACCTCCTCGACCCGAACGAGGCACGCTACCAAGCTGCGCCACACCCCGAGGTACTGCTTAGCGGGTCGAGAGTAAGTCTAGCGGACGGGTTTCGCGGCTTTGCGCGGGGCCGGTTTGCGGGGGTCGGAGGCCCCGGATCCGCGCGGGACCAGCGTCAACAGGCTCGCTTCCGGCGGGCAGGCGAAGCGGGCGGGGGCGTAGGGGGAGGTGCCCAGCCCGGCGGAGACGTGCAGCCACATGCGGGCGCCCCAGCGGGAGGCGCCGCGGGCGCGGCTGCGGTCGAGTTCGCAGTTGGTGATGATCGCGCCGTAGCCGGGGATGCGGAGCTGGCCGCCGTGGGTATGGCCGGCGAGGACCAGGTCGTAGCCGTCGGTGGCGAAGGTGTCGAGGACGCGCGGTTCCGGGGAGTGGGTGACGCCGAGGCGGACAGCCGCCGTGGTGTCGGCGGGTCCGGCGATGTCGGAGTAGCGGTCGCGGTGGAGATGCGGGTCGTCGACTCCGGCGGCGAAGACGGCGCGGCCGCCGACGTCGACCGTGCGGCGGACGTGCGTGAGGTCGACCCAGCCGTGTTCGACGAAGGCGGCGCGGAGGTCGCGCCAGGGCAGCTGGGTGCCGTGGATGCGCTTCTTTTTGCCGCGCGGCATGAGGTAGCGCGCCGGGTTTTTGGGCTTGGGCGCGTAGTAGTCGTTGCTGCCGAAGACGAACACCCCTGGCCGGTCCAGCAGCGGGCCGAGCGCGCGGAGCACGGACGGGACCGCGGTGCGGTGGGAGAGGTTGTCGCCGGTGTTGACGATGAGGTCGGGTTCGAGTTCGCCGAGCGCGGCGACCCAGCGCTGTTTGGCCTGGTGACCGGGCAGCATGTGCAGGTCGGAGACGTGCAGGATGGTGAACGGCGGCGTGCCGGGCGCGAGTACGGGAAGTTCGGCGGTCCGCAGCGTGAAGCGGCGGCGTTCGATGCCGACGGCGTAACCGAGGGTGGCGGCCCCGAGGGCGATGGTCCCTGCGGCCAACCGCTTCGCGGTGCCCCCGGGCGGATTGGCGTTACCGAGCGTGCTCACAAGGTCGAGGATACGTGTTCGATCGGGTCGTCCGCTGTGGCCGGTGCCGGACGACGCGGGGCGACGGTCTCAGCGGCATTCTCTCGACTTCCGGCACCGGGCGTCGTTGGATCGAATTGGACTGGACCAGCCGGACGACGACGCGGAGCCGGGCGAGGGGACTGGCGATTCTCTTCTTGCTCTCGGTGCCGCGGCTTTTCCGGATAGCGCGCAAAGGATGACGGCTGAGCCCGGACAAGCGAAACGGGGCGGGAGATCGCGTCTCCCGCCCCGTTTTCACCGGATTCAGTTGGTGTACGCCGGATCCTCCGGCGGCAGCGGAACCACCGGCTGGTCCTTCATGATGTTCGTCATCGCGCCGAACCACGTCTGCGCGGGCGTCTTGCCGCCGAACATGTTGCCGGTGCCGCAGGTGGACACGTCGCCGGGTCCGCCGTAGCACAGACCGCCGCTGCCGCCTTCCGGACGGAACACCATGGCCGCGCCGGCCATCTGCGGAGTGCCGGCCACGAAGGTCGCCGAGCCGTTGTTCTGGGTCGTGCCCGTCTTGCCGACGAGCGGACGGTTCCAGCCGACCGCTCCGGCCGCGGCGGCGGACGTGCCGCCGGGCTGGTCGTCCTTGCTCATGCCGACTGCCATCGTGTTCGCGAGGCCTTCCGGCACGACCTGCTCGCACGGCGCTTCCTTGATCGGCACCGGTTTGCCGTCGCGGTCGGTCACCGACGCCAGCGGGGTCGGCGGGCACCATTTGCCGCCGCTCAGGATGGTCGCCGCGACGTTCGCCATCTCCAGGCCGCTCGTCGGGCTGAAGCCGAGGGTGAACGCACCCGTGCCGGGATAGTTCGGCTTGGGGCCGTAAGCCTGTGCCTGGCTCTGGTTCTTGCCCGATTCGTTCGACTTCGGGTCGACGCGGCCGCCGCCGGGGTTGCTCGCCATGGTGTCGCGCATGCCGAGCTTGATCGCCATGTCGATGCCGGGCCCGGTGCTGCCGATCTTGTCCTCCAGCGCCACGAACGCGGTGTTGGGCGAGGTCGCCAGCGCCATCTGCAAGGAAAGCGATTCGGGGGAGGATTTGCTGGCGTTGCCGACGCAGTACCAGCGGGAGTTCAGCGGCGGACCGGTCGGCGGGCAGTGGTTGCCACCACCGGTGAAGACGTGCGACGTATAGCCGCTGCCGACCGGGATGTTGCTGTAAATCCCGGCGACGTGCTGGTTCAACGCCGCCGCGGTGGTGAAGATCTTGTAGCTCGACCCCGCGCCGCCGGTGTTGAACACGCCGGACGGGAGTGCGTACGTCGTCTGCCCTTGATCCGCGTCGATGCCGTAATCCCGGTTCGCCGCGAGCGCCACCACTTCATGCCGGTCCTTGCCGGGCCGGATCAGCGAAAGCGTGTTCGCGACGTTCTTCTGGGTTTTGCTCACCTGTTGCTCGGCCGAGACCTTCGCCTCGTGGTTGGCCTTCTCGTCCAGCGTCGTCTTGATCGTGTAGCCGCCGGTGTACAGCTGGTCCTTCGACATCCCGGACTTGATCAGATAGTCCTCGACGTACTGGCAGAAGAAGCCGTTCTCCGGCCCGGCCCCGGTGCAGTTCGACGCGGGCTTCTGCGGGGTGTCCGGCACCACGCCGAGCGGTTCCGCCTTGAACTTGTCCGCGTCCGCCTTCGCCAGCTTCTGGTTGCTGACCATCCGGTCGAGCACCAGGTTGCGCCGCTTGGTCGCCTTGTCCGGGTGGTTCCACGGGTCGAAGACGATCGGGTTGTTCACGATGCCCGCGAGCAGCGCGGCCTGCGGCACGGTCAGGTTCTCCGGCGTGGTGTTGAAGTAGGCGTGCGCGGCCGCTCCGACCCCGTAGATCTGCCTGGAGAACTCGACGATGTTGAGGTAGCCGGCGAGGATCTGGTCCTTCGAGAGCTTGGTCTCGAGGTTGATCGCGATCCGGGCTTCCTTGAGCTTGCGCGAGAGCGACTGCTCCTGCGCCTTGGCCTGGCCGTTCTTGTCGCCCCGGTAGACGACGTTGATCAGGTAGTTCTTCACGTACTGCTGCGTGATCGTCGAGGCGCCCTGCGTGTCCCCGCCCGCGGTGTTGGAGACGGCGGCGCGCAGCGTCCGGCCCCAGTTGACCCCGTGGTGCTCGTAGAACGCCTTGTCTTCGGCGGACAGCAGCGCCCACTTCAGCGCCGGGTTGATCTGGTCCGGGCGGACCGGGATGCGGTACTGGTCGTACAGCGTCGCGATCGGCTTCCCTCCGGAGTCGGTGACAGTCGTCACCAGCGGCGGCGGGATGTCGGCGAGGTCGGAAGACGTCTTGTCGACCGTCTCGCTCGCCTGGTTGGACACGACCCCCGCGGCGCCCACCACCGGGAACATGATCCCGGCGACCAGCACCCCCGCCAGCAGGCACAGGCCGATGAGCTTGAAAAGACCATCCGTTTTGCGCACGAAAGCCAGGGTACTGAAGCCCCGTGTCGCCTCCGTGACCTCACGCCCGCGCGCCCCCGGCGGAGATCGATAACGGGACCCCGTGTCGTGACCTCAGGTAACGGAATGCATGCTAGGTCTCGACGGAGGGAACCGAGGGACCCTACAGTCCGTCAACGTCTCACGTAGATGCCGACAGACGGAGCAGCCCGGGTGGGAGCCTGGCTGGTCCGGAAAGCGGCAGCGGCACCGGGGAGGTGCCGTCACCGACGTGCGGCGCAGTGGGAAACGCTCGCGGGGGTGGGAGCGGGAGCTTCGCCTTCGCTGGTGCCATACACCAGATGAGGGAGCTGGGGGTATGCAAACCAATCAGGTTGGCTGGCGGGTCGATGCCTCGTGCCGGGACGCTGATCCCGACGGGTTGTTCGTGCGAGGCGCCGAACAGAACAGGGCGAAAGCCGTGTGCATGGGGTGCCCGGTCCGCACCGAATGCCTCTCCGAGGCACTCGACGGCCGGATCAATTTCGGGGTCTGGGGCGGGATGACGGAACGGGAGCGGCGCGCCCTGCTGCGCCGTCGCCCGGACGTGACCAGCTGGACTGACCTGCTCGAAGCGGCCAAGCGGGACGCGCTGGCCGCCGCGGCGGGCTGAAACCCGCTCGTGAGCGGCTGTGCTCAGGCGCAGCCGCTCACGACGTCAGTTTTGCTCCGATGTCGCGCAGGCCCTCGAGGTCGTGCACGTCACCGGCGAGCGCGGGCACCCGGGTCAGCGGCACTTCCGGATGCGCGCGGGTGAAGCGCGCGAGCAGGCGGTTTTCGCGTTCGGCCAGCGCGACGCGGTCGGCGTGCAGCCGCAGCACGGCCTCGGCGAGCGGCGCGTTCTGCACCGACTCGGCGGCGGTCAGCGCTTCGGTCGCGGACAGCGGCGCGAGCACCGGATGCGTGCGGTTGGCGACCAGACCGGCCAGCGGCATCGATTCTCCGGCCAGCCGCTCCACGAAGTAGGACGCCTCGCGCAGCGCGTCCGGCTCCGGCGCGGCCACCACGAGGAACGACGTGCCCGAAGACCGCAGCAGCTCGGCGGTCTTGCGCGCGCGTTCGCGGAATCCGCCGAACATGCTGTCGAAGGCCTGCATGAACGCCGACGCGTCGGCGAGCAACTGGCCGCCGATGATCGTCGACACGGCCTTCGCGAACATCGAGAACCCGGCGCTCACGACCTTGCGCAGACCCCAGCCGCCCGCTTTCGCCGGGCCGGTGAGCAGCCGGATCATCCGGCCGTCGAGCGCGGTGGACAGCCGGGTCGGCGCGTCCAGGAAGTCGAGCGCGGACCGGCTCGGCGGCGTGTCGACGATGATCAGATCCCATTCGTCGGTCGCCGCGAGCTGGCCCAGCTTCTCCATCGCCATGTACTCCTGCGTGCCGGAGAACGACGTGGAAATGGTCTGGTAGAAGGGATTCTGCAGCAGCTGCTCGGCCCGCTCCGGGCCGGCGTGCACGCGCACCATGTCGTCGAACGTGCGCCGCATGTCGAGCATCATCGCCCACAGCTCGCCCTTGGGCTCGAAGCCTTCGACCTGCACCTGCTTCGGGTGATTGCCCAGTTCGCGAAGCCCGAGCGCCTGTGCGAGCCTGCGCGCCGGGTCGATCGTGAGCACCACGGTCTGCCTGCCGCGTTCGGCGGCCCGCAGCGCGAGCGCCGCGGCGGTGGTGGTCTTGCCGACGCCGCCGGAACCGCAGCACACGATCACGCGGCTGGCCGGGTCGTCGAGGAGGGCGTCCACGTCGAGCGTCGTGTCGGCGGGCATCAGCGCACCCCCTGTTCCTGCAGCGTTTCGGCGAGTTCGTAGAGCGCGGCGACGTCGACGCCGTCGGTGAGGTCCGGCAGCTCCAGCGTCGGCAGATCGGCCTCGGCGAGCTGTTCGCGGGCCCGTTGCTCGGCGGCGACGCGGACGGCGTGCTCCACGGTTTCCTCCACGAGCGCGTCGAGCGTCGCCTCTGGCAGGTTCAGCCCGGCCGAGGCGAGGCCGGAACGGACCCGGTCGGCGTCCACCCGGCCGTCGGCGGCCGCGGTCACCGAGCGCGCGGGCAGCCGCGGCGGGCGGACCCGGTTCACCAGCACCGCGCCCGGCCGCAGGTCCGCGCCGTCCAGTTCAGCCACCGCCTCGACGGTCTCGCGCACGGGCATCTCCTCCAGCAGCGTGGTGAGGTGCACGGCGGTCTCGCCGGAATGCAGCAGCCGGACCACGCCGTCGGCCTGGCCGCGGATCGGGCCAGTCTTGGCGAGGTCGGTGAGAGCCTTGGTGACGTCGAGGAACTTCACCACGCGCCCGGTCGGCGGCGCGTCGACCACGACCGCGTCGTAGGTGTGGCGGCCGTCGGATTCCGTGCGCCCGACGCATTCCTTGATCTTCCCGGTGAGCAGGACGTCGCGAAGGCCCGGCGCGAGCGTGGTGGCGAACTCGATCGCCCCCATCCGGCGCAGCGTCCGCCCGGCGAAACCGAGGTTGTAGAACATCTCGAAGTATTCGAGCAGCGCCGCTTCTACGTCGATGTGCAGCGCGCGCAGTTCGCCGCCGCCGGGGACCGACGCGATCCGCTGTTCCGCGTACGGCAGCGGTTCGGTGTCGAAAAGCTGGGCGATGCCCTGGCGGCCCTCGACCTCGATCAAGAGCACCCGGCGCCCGCGCGAGGCGAGTGCGAGACCCAGCGCCGCGGCGAGCGTGGTCTTGCCAGTACCGCCCTTGCCGGTGACGAAATGCAGCCGGGCCCTGGCGAGCTCGTCGGTCCAGCCGGCGGAGGGTGTGGTCACATCCTCAACACTAAACCGGTGCTCAGCTGGCCAGCATCATGACGCTGACCGCAGCCGCGACCGCCGCGACGACGATCCAGGTCACCAGGGCGGGCAGCACGGTCAGCGTGAGCACTGCCACCACGATCAGCCCGGTGAGGGTGACCGCTCCGGCGATCGCGACCTGGCCCGAATCGTTGACCCGGTCCCGGGTTTTGGCCATCACGGCCAGCACGAGCGGCACTCCGGCAACGGCGAGCAGCACGGTCGCGACGATCCGCCAGGTCTCCACGTGCCCACGCTAGCGAGCGACGATCGGATGTGAAGTGACCCACACTCACCCGGCCTAGCCAGGCGTTGCCCTGGACGGGTGACGGGCTTTCGGCGGCGGCGGTCCGGAGGGGCCTTGCCCGCTTGGTTACGCTCCCGAGTCATGAGTGCGACCAAATGGGAGTACGCCACCGTCCCGCTGCTGATCCACGCTACGAAGCAGATTCTCGACCAGTGGGGCGAGGACGGCTGGGAGCTGGTGACCGTGCTGCCCAACCCGAGCGGCGAACAGCACGTCGCGTACCTGAAGCGGCCGAAGAGCTGAGGGGGCGGCGTTGACCTGGAGCGACCGGCTCGCCGAGCTCGGAATCGAACTGCCCGGAGTCGCCGCACCGCTGGCCGCGTACGTGCCGGCCGTGCGCACCGGCTCGCACGTCTACACCTCCGGCCAGCTGCCCTTCGTCGACGGAGCGCTCGCCGCGACCGGGAAGGTCGGCGGCGAGGTCAGCCCGGAGGAAGCCAAGGGCCACGCCCGCACGGCGACGCTGAACGCGCTCGCCGCGGTGCACGCCCTCGTCGGCATTGACTCTGTTATCCGGATTGTCAAGGTGGTCGGTTTCGTCGCCTCCGCGGAGGGCTTCACCGGCCAGCCCGCGGTCGTGAACGGGGCGTCCGAGCTGCTCGGCGAGATCTTCGGCGACGCCGGGGTGCACGCCCGGTCGGCCGTCGGCGTCGCGGAGCTTCCGATCGCTTCGCCGGTGGAAGTCGAACTGATCGTGGAGGTGGAGTGATGGACCCCGACATCGAACAGTCCCTGCACGAACTGCTGCTGCGCCTGGCGGGCCGCACGCCAGACCAGCTGTTGTGGCGTTTCCGCGACTGGCTCGGCGAAGGCGCGATGGGGACGCTCGCGCGGACCCTGCCGAGGTCTTTGCTCAAGCACAGGATCGATTTGGACCAGGCGGAGTACCGGCTGCTCGTGGCCGGTCTGATCCCGCACGGCGCCGACTGGCACCAGGTGAGTTCGACCCTGGGGGTAGACGACGTCACCGAGACCAGGTACACATTCACGCAGAGTGCGCCCGAATGGGTGAACTCCGTCGACTCTGTGTCCGTCTTGCTCCACGCGACGTTGCGTGGACGCGCGGATGTGGGGGAAGTACGGCAGAGCTGGCGGCGCCTCGGCGCTTCCGGCGAGGGCGGGGCGAAGCGTGTCCTGCTGGTGACGGCGACCGCGGGACAGCCCCGGCTCACCGGTGAACTGCAGCGGGTGCTGCGGGTCATGGGGGACGAGGAACCCAGCGTCGAGGTCATACCGCCGCGCTTCGACCTTCCCGGGTACCACCGGGCCGCGCTCGCCGAGTCCGAGCTGGTCTGCGTAGGCGCCGCGGGCGCCGGTCATCGACTTGTCGCCGCTTAACGCTCGTTGCCGCCAGGCGAGCTGGGAGGAGCAGAGCCATGGTGGAGGTTCACGACGGCCCGATGGACGGGTTCTCGGTGCCCCTGCGCCTGCATAACTTGTTGCTGGCCCTGGCGGGCCGCATCGACGACAGCGCCCTTACCGAAGCGCGGGAACTGATCGCCCGCGCCCACATCGACGAGGCGGTGGAACTCACCACCGGCACGTTGATCGCGGGCCGGATCGGGGTGAGCGAGGCCGAACAGCGCGAGCTGGCGCTGGTCCTCGAGATGAGCCGGTCGGACGCGACGCTCGCGAACGACCTGCTGGTCACCGACCACGAACCGATGCACACGCACCGGTTCACGGGCGACAACCAGCCCGAGTTCGGTCTCGCCGAAGCGCTCGACCGCACCCTGCAGGTGCTGCCCGACGTGCGTTCCGTGCACGCGGTGTGGCGCAACACCCCGGCGGGCAGCGTGCCGGGCGCGCTGCCGCAGCGGGTCGTGCTGGTCGAGCTGGGTCCGGAGGGCAATCCGCCCGCGGTCGCGTTCCGCGTCGACACCGCGTTGCGCCGGGCGGGCATCCGCTCGGTCGTCGAGGTGAGCGGCCCGGGGATCCCGCAGTCGGATTACCACCAGGCCGCGGGTGCTGTCGCGAGCCCGGTCTGGGTCACCGGCAGCACGCATTCGGCCCCGGACTACCGGCCGGAACCGACGCCGCAGCGCAGCGCCCCGGCGCCCGCTCCGGCTCCGGTGCCCGAACCGGTCTCGGAAGCCCCGAGCCGCCACGGTCACCGTCAGCCCGAACCGGAACCGGTTGCCGCGGCGGAGCCGGTGGTTCCGGTCGCGCCGGTGGTGCCGATCGTGCAGGCCGTGCCCGCACAGCCGGTCGCGATGCCGGAGCCGGCGGCTGAGCCCGCCGCGTCTTCGGAGCGTCCGCGGACGGCCGGGTCGGAGACGCGTGCCGAGCGCACGTCGGACCTGACTCCGTCCGAGGTGGCGCAGCTGCGGCGCGCGCTGGCCGAGGATCCGGAGAAGGGCCGCGAGATCGCCGCGGGCAAGCCGAGCATGCACGAGGTGGTCGAGCTGCCCGCGCTGGATCTGGACGATCCGAGCCTGTCCGAACGCGACCGTGCGTTGCTGCGCGAGCTGCACGAGGAACTGGCCGAGCGCGAACGTGCCGAGGCCGCCCGGTTGCGGCTCAACGGCGCGTCCCGCTCCGGCGGGGACCAGCACTGGTCCTGACTGTTGTTCCGTGAAGGGCTCCTTGAGGGAATCTGATTCCCTCAAGGAGCCCTTCACGGCTTTCGGGCGAGCGGCTTCGGGCTGGTTTGGGTCGCGGTCCGTGAGGGACTCTGAGTCCGTGAAGGTTCCCCTCACGGACTGTCGCGAGGTGACACAAGTAATCCGCGACGCGTACGGATTGCGAGGTATGTTGCCCGGGTGGAACGGCCGCGTGAATTCGTTTTCGACATCCCCGCCCGTCCCGGCATCGCGATCCGGGACAACGCGGATGGCCCGCCGGCGACCCCGAAGGACGCCGCCACGGTGATCCTGCTGCGGGACACTTCGGACGCTGGTGTGGAGGTTTTCCTCCAACATCGTGTGATGGGCATGGCGTTCGCCGGCGGCATGACTGTGTTCCCCGGCGGCGGGGTGGACCCGCGCGACGCCGACGCGTCCGTGGCTTGGGCCGGGCCGCCGCCGTCGTGGTGGGCCGAGCAGTTCACCTGCGACGAAAGCCTCGCCCGCGCGCTCGTGTGCGCCGCGGTGCGCGAGACGTTCGAGGAGTCCGGCGTGCTGCTGGCCGGGACCGAGGATTCGGTGGTCGCCGACGTCGCTCCGTATCACGAAGCGCGAAAAGCCTTGGAATCACGGGAAATCTCGCTCGCCGGCTTCCTCGCCGACGCCGGGCTCACGTTGCGCGCGGACCTGCTGCACCCGTACGCGCACTGGGTCACGCCGCCGCAGGAACAGCGCCGATACGACACCCGCTTCTTCGTCGCGAAGCTGCCCGAAGGCCAGCGCGCCGACGGCGCGACCTCCGAAGCGGTCGCCGCCGGTTGGCAACCGCCCGCCGAGGCAGTCGCGGACGCACGCGAAGGCCGCCGCACGCTGATGCCGCCGACCTGGCTGACCCTCGTCGAACTCGCCGAGTTTTCCAAGGCCGACGCCGTGCTCGCGGAGCCGCGCGAGATCGTGAAGACCGTGCCGACCCTTGTCCGGGACGGCGAGAACATCCGCGTTGTCCTCGATACTTCGGAGTCCTGAGTGACCGCTCCTGCTTATGGCGTGCTGCGCCGTGTTTCCGAGACCGCGTCGGTGCTGTTGGAGAACAACCCGTCCACGATGACGTTGGAGGGAACCAACACCTGGGTCCTGCGCGGTGGTGACGCCGCCGCGTCCGTGGTCGTCGACCCCGGCTATCACGACCTGGACCACCTGGAAAAGCTGGCCGCGGTCGGCCCCGTCGAGCTGATCCTGCTTACCCACCACCATCCGGATCACGCCGAAGGCGCACCGTGGTTCTCCTCGAAAACGGGCGCACCCGTTCGAGCCTTCGACGCCTCCCTCTGCATCGACGCGCCCCCCTTCGGCGACGGTGACGTCATTACCGCGGGCGGCCTGGACTTCACGGTCTTGCACACCCCCGGCCACACCGACGATTCGGTGTCGCTGCTGGTAGCAGGCCAAATCCTGACCGGAGACACGATCCTCGGCCGAGGCACCACAGTCCTGCACGACCTGGGCGACTACCTGCGGTCGCTGCGCAAACTGATCGCCCTGCCAGCCGGTACTCCCGGCCTCCCCGGCCACGGTCCGGAGCTGCCGGATCTGCCCGCGACCGCCCGGGAGTATTTGGCGCACCGGGAACAGCGCCTGGATCAGGTGCGTTCCGCCTTGCGAACGCTCGGCGAAGACGCAACGCCGCGGCAAGTGGTCGAGGTCGTCTACGCCGACGTCGACCGTGCGCTGTGGGCGCCGGCCGAGGCGAGCGTGCGTGCACAACTGGACTACCTACGGGCTTCTGCGGAGGACGGACAATGAGCAACGTCGAGGTCGAGTTCTACTGGCGCCCAGGCTGCGGCTTCTGCTCAGCCCTGCGCCGCCCGCTGCTGGAAAGCGGCCTGCCGGTGCGGGAAATCAACATCTGGGAAGAACCGGGCGCGGCGGAGCGAGTGCGCGCAGTGGCGAACGGAAACGAGACGGTGCCCACGGTGATCGTAGGGTCGACCGCGCTGGTGAACCCGACTTTCGACGAGGTCAAAGCCGCGGTGGCAGCAGAGACCGCCGCCTGAGGACGGTTTGTGGCGCGTAGCGGCTGCTCCCTGGGCTTGCGTCGGGCGCGCCGAAGAGTCCTGGGGTGGGCGGGTGCCCGGATGCTCCCGCAGGCCTGCCGCCACAGCGCCGAGGAGGCCTGGATAGCTCCCGGCGTGTTCGGGGCACCGCGGCGCATGTCCGGGTGCCTCGGCGCAGAGCTGCTCGCTCCTAGCGCGGAGGCGCAGGCCCGGCTTGCTCGGGGCACCGCGGCGCATGTCCGGGTGCCTCGGCGCAGAGCTGCTCGCTCCTGGCGCGCCGGCGCAGGCCCGGTGTGTCGGGGTGCCGCGGCGCATGTCCGGGTGCCTCGGCGCAGAGCTGCTCGCTCCTAGCGCGGCGGCGCAGGCCCCACTTGCTCGGGATGCCACGGCGCAGGTCCGCGTAGCTCCGGCGTGATTCCGGCCAACCCAGCTCAACTCGGTGCCGCTCGGCACAGCCAAGCCAACTCAGCGCGCTGGCCCAGCCAGCCCCGCGCGGCATGGCGCGGGTGAGCTTCGCGCTGCTTGTCCGCCCAACCCGGCTCGGCCAGTCCAATCCAGTTTGGCTCCCGTTCGCTCCGGCAGCGCCCTGCAGCCACGCCCGGCACCCGTGCGTCCGGGAACCGCGACAGCCCGGGACCGCACCCCGCTCGGTGCGAATCGGCTGCCGCTTTGACCGGGATCAGCGAAGACCGGACTCAGCGAGCGCCGGGTCACCGAGGCAGCATCGGCATCAGGTAGTACTTCAAGCTCACCTCCCGTCCATCCGCATCCGCCGGGGTCAGGACGCACGCTCGCAGCCCGGGCTGGATTGCCAGGCGGACTCGTTCTCCGGTGAACGGGGCTAGTGCGTCCAGGAAGTATCGGGCCTGGAAGGACGGCGAGGTCCGGCCGCCGCAAACGTTTGCCTTCAGGTGTTCCTCTGCCTCTCCGGTGTCTTGCCGGGTGCTGGCCAGGCGCAGGTGCGCATCGCCGACTTCCAGGGTCAGGACACGGCGGTCCTCGGAGTAGACGCCGACTCGGCGGACGGCCGCGGCTAGCTCGTCGGCGCCGACCTCGACTTCTGTGTCGACTGCGTCGGACGGGATTGCGTCTGCGGACAGGAAGCCCGCGTCCAGGACTGCCGTCGTCACTGTGCCGCCAGGCCAGCTCAGGGCGAAGTGGCCGGTGTCGGCGTGGAGTCCCATCGCACCGGCGCTGTGGCGGGCGGCTTCGGTCAGCAGGGTGGCTGGGACCAACACATCGATGGGGTCTTGGACGTCTTGCAGCGGCAATCGAGCCACGGCCATTCGGTAGCGGTCCGAGGCCGTCAGGCATAGCTCGTCGCCGATGGATTGCACTCGTACGCCGGTGAAGATCGGGAGCGGATCGTCCTTCGCGGCGGTGCCCGCGACGGTGCGCAAAGCCGTGCGGAGGGCAGCGCCGTCCACTTTGGACAGTAAGGGTGGCGGTGCTGGATCGTGGAGCAGGTCGCGGTCCAGCAGAGGCAACGCGAAGCGGGCGTTGTCCGTTCGGATCGCGAGGCGAGTTCCTTCGACAGCTAGCCGGACCTGGTCGACATCCAGCATGCGGATCGTTTCGGCGAAAGGCGCGGCTGGCACTACGACTTCGCCGTCCAGGTGCGTCGTCGCCGGGCAGGACAGCTGCACGGCCAGGTCGCGGTCGTTTCCGGACACGACGAGACCGTCAGCGTTCGCCCGCAAACGCAGGCGGGCTTGCCTTGAGAGGAGTCGGGCGGCGGCGGTCACGGCGGCTGTGAGCGGCCGTACGAGGGAGGTGAGATCCATGCCACGCAACGTAACGGCGACCACCGACAAAAACGCGAGCCGAAGCCGTTGGGCTGCGAAAACACGTGGGCACGGACAGCGTGCGAGAAGGCCCCGCGGCGGGGGAACGGCTAGCTGGCAGCCCCGACGAGAGCGCCGTCCGCCGGAACCGGCGTAGCGGCCCGCACGGTCCCACGCAGCAGCCACACCACCCCGGCCAACGCGACGCCAGCCACCCCGGCGGCCAAGAAAGCCGCAGCCGTCCCGGAATGCTCGACCAGGTAGCCGCTCACCGATTGCCCAGCCGCGAGGCCCAGCGTCACCGCGGTGAGGACCCACCCGAACGCCTCGGCCGCAGTGCCGCGCGGGGCGACGACCTCGATCGCCGCGGAGTGGGTCGTCGACTGGGGCGTGATCATCGCGCCGGCCAGCAGCATCAGCAGCGCCAGCGCCCACAGGCTCGACGGAAGGGCAAGCAGCGCGACGAAAGCGCCGAAGCCGCCCAGCAAAACCGGCAGCCGCAGGCCGAGCCGGCGCGGCCACGGGTGCAGGCTGTAGGCCACGCCGAACGCCACCGAACTCAGCGACCACGCCGACAGCAGCAAACCGCTCAGCGAAGGATGGCCGGATTCCGTCGCGGCGGCGGGGACAGCGACCTCCACGAACCCGATCACCATGCCGAAACCGAGCGCTGCCAACGCAAGCGTCCGCATGCCGGGGCTGGCCAGCGCGCCGAGCAGCGGAGTCTTGGCCTTCGGGGCCGGACCCCACGCGCGCACGGTCGGGTTCAGCGCGAACAGCACCGCGCCGGTGACCATCGTGATCGAGCCGACGACCATGCCGGTGCCCGCCCACGGCGCGGTGATCAGCAGGCCCGCGATGCCGGGGCCGAGAATGAAGAAGACCTCCATGCTGATCGCCTCGTACGACAGCGCGGCGTTGCGCGCCGGCCCCTCCGGCAGGATTTTCGTCCACAGCGCCCGCGACGCGGAGCCGACCATCGGTTCCGACAGCCCGGTCGCGGCGGCCAGCGGGATCAGCGCGAACGTCGGCAGATGCGCCTCGATCGCGACCGCGAGCGACGCCATCGACAGCGCGAACACGGAGACGACGATCAGCAGCGGACGGCTCGGCCCGAACCGGTCGATCAGCCTGCCCTGCACGACCGCGCCCACCGAGACCCCGGCGAGCGAACTCGCCGAGACCAGCCCGGCCGCGGCGAACGAACCGGTTTCGCGCTGCACGTACAGCAGCGCGGAAATGCCGATCATCGCGATCGGGAGCCGGGCCAGGATCGACGCGATCACCGGCCCGCGCGAGCCAGGGGCGGTCAGCGCGGCACGGTAGTCGGCGAGCGTGGTGCGGCCTTCGGAATGGGCAGACTGGGACACGTGTACTAGTATGGCGAAATTGGTACGGAGGTACCAGTAATTTTCTGGTCGTCTTGGTCACGCCCGATCGGGTCAGTCGCTACGCTCGCGCGATGCGGCTGATGTTCTCCTCCGGAGCTGGCTACAGCCATATCGCACCGATGCTGCCGCTCGCCCAAGCAGCACGGAAAGCCGGGGACGAGGTCGCCTTCGTGACCGGCCCGGAAGCCATGCGGTACCTGGAAAAGACCGAGCTGCAGGCGGTCTCCGTAGGGCGGCCGAGCGACCCCGCCGCCGCGGCCGCGATGTGGCAGCGGGCTCGGGAGGAGATGGCCGGGATGACCGCGGACGAGCGGCTCTCCCACCTGGTCGCCGAGTACATGGTCGGCCTCGGCGCGGCCGCACGGCTCGACGACATGGTCGAGTTCGTCCGCGACTGGCAGCCCGATCTCGTCATCGCCAATCTCGCCGAACGTGCGGCGGTGATGGCCGCTTGCCTGGTCGGCGTCCCGTACGCGATGCACGCCATCGGCCCGCCGAAGTCCGCCGCGACGATGGAGCGGGCCTGGGAAGTCGCCAACGGCCTGGTCCGCGAGCGCGGCCTCGACGCCTTGCCGTCGCGCGACAACGTGCCCTATCTGGACTTCTGGCCGGAAGGACTGAGCCCGGCCGATGTCCCGTGGGAGTACCCCACGCGCTGGCCGCTCCTGCCCTCCGGAGTGGTCCCGACGCCTGGTCCGCGCCCGCCGGTGCTCGACGGGCTGCGGTACGACCGGACCGTCTACGTCACCCTCGGCACCACCCACAACGCACGGCCCGGCGTGCTGGAAGAAATGGTCTCCGCGCTGCGCGACGAGCCCGTGAACGTCGTGGTGACGATGGGCCAGGGCGGCGACGTCGGCCGGTTCGGCGAGCAGCCGGACCACGTGCGGATCGAGCAGTTCGTGCCGCAGACCCAGTTGCTGCCCGCAGTCGACGCGGTGGTCTGCCACGGCGGCTCGGCGACCGTTCTCGGCGCGCTCGCGCACGGAGTGCCGCTGGTGATTTCACCGTTGGCGTCTGATCATTTCGAAGTCGCCGAGCAGGTTCAGGCTGCGGAAGCAGGGATCGTGGCCGACTCCGGCGACGGAATTCTCGGCGCGGTCCAGGCGGTGCTCGCCGGCCGGAAGTACCGGGAGTCCGCCGAGTCCCTCGCCGCCCAGATCGCCGGGCAACCCGATCCGGCGGCGGTGGTCGCGCGGTTGCCTGCGCTGAAGGTCTCGATCCGGTAACAGCAGCTGGATTCTGCGTGAACTCGTGCAACGAAGACGCGGTCTTGGCGTCCTTGAGGGTGAATGGCCTTGAATTCGTGAGTTTTGGCCGTGATGGTTGAACGACAGCCCATTACGGGCTGGACAGCACTGCAGCACCCAGCTCCCTCCGGCATATGGGTCGGGGCCTGGTCCGGAGGGCGGGGAGCGCGGGTCGTCGGGGGATGATCCGTGCGCAGGCGAGGAGCCGGTGCGCCACGTCGGGGGTGGCGCCCGGCTCCTTGTCATTTTCCTGGTCGAGGCGGCCAAAACCGGCGGCGACACGGGGCCGCGGCGGAATGCCGCTCTTGTGGGGGATGTCCGGTGCAGACGGACGAAGGCCACCCCCAGTAGGAGATGGCCTTCGAAAAACCCGTACGGATTAACCCACTCGGGGGAAGATCAGCGGGCGCGGCGAGCGAGCCGCTCCGGGTCCAGGATCAGGACGCTCTTGCCCTCGAGCCGCAACCAGCCGCGGTGGGCGAAGTCGGCCAGCGCCTTGTTGACGGTCTCGCGGGACGCGCCGACGTACTGGGCGATCTCTTCCTGCGTCAGGTCGTGCGTGACCCGCAGCAGGCCCGCCTCCTGGCTGCCGAAGCGCTGCGCCAGCTGCAGCAGCGCACGGGCCACGCGGCCGGGGACGTCGGTGAAGATCAGTTCCGCGACCATGTTGTTCGTGCGGCGCAGGCGGCGCGCGACGACGCGCAGCAGCTGCTCGGCGATCTCCGGGCGGGTGGCGATCCACTGCCGCAGCGCCGGGCGGTCCATGGTGACCGCGCGGACCTCGGTGACCGTCGTGGCGCCGGACGTGCGCGGGCCGGGGTCGAAGATGGACAGTTCGCCGAACATGTCGGACGGGCCGGCGATCCACAGCAGGTTCTCGCGGCCGTCCGGGGACTTGCGGCCGATCTTCACCTTGCCGGACTGGATGATGTACAGCCGGTCGCCCGGCTCGCCCTCGTTGAAGATGACATGGCCGCGGGGGAACTCCACGGATTCCAAGGTCTGGGCCAGCGCCTCCGCCGCTGCCGGCTCCACACCCTGGAAAATGCCCGCACGGGCCAGGGTTTCGTCCACCTCGGGTGCCTCCTCGTCGAGAAACGATCACTTCCTTCGCAGGCCGAAGGCAGTGTCGCCGATCACTTTCGCGTCAGTCTAGGGCGTGTCGGGCAGATCGCTCGTCGGCTCGCCGCGCCCGGCGCGGCTGCCTGGAACGATCACGTCCGACTGAGCAGCCTAACTCCGCACCTTGCGCGCGCGTAGCCTGGCTGCCCGTCCGCCGAGCCGGCGAAGCCGGAACAGCTCGAGCGCGCGGCCGATCCCGTGCCCGTACAGGGCCCTGACCTCGTTGGGCTGAGCCTGCTCCAGGAACTCCTCGACCTCGTTCTCCTGGACCGCGACGTGCTTGAGCCGGCTTTCGACCCGCTCCATGAACAACGCGAAGAACATGATCACCAGCGGGACCAAGATCACGAACCACACGGTCATGCCACAGCTCCGCTGTTGTCGGTGACGCACTCGGTCATGGATCTCCAGATCCTCGCTCAGGGCGGACGCGCGGCCCGCAGAGGTGGTGCTCTGGCGGTTCGGCCGTCCACCGGCGGATGCTCCCGACCGGCTCGTCCGACTCGCCCGTAGGCTATCGGGGTGCCCCCTGTTGTCCCGAACGGGCCCCGCGCGGACCGCGAAGAAAGCCGGCTCGCCCTCGTGAGACGCGCCCGGCGGATGAAACGTTGCCTCGACGAGGTCTATCCGGACGCGAAGGCCGAGCTGGACTTCACGAATCCGCTGGAACTGCTGGTCGCGGTGGTGTTGTCGGCGCAGACCACGGACGTGCGGGTGAACCTGGTCACGCCCGCGTTGTTCGCGAAGTACCGCACCGCGGCCGATTACGCCGGAGCGGAGCGTTCCGAACTCGAGGAATACCTGCGCACGACCGGGTTTTTCCGGGCGAAAGCGAATTCGCTGCTGGGCCTCGGCGCGGCGCTCGTGGAGCGCTTCGACGGCGAGGTGCCGAAGAAACTGGACGACCTCGTCACGCTGCCCGGCGTCGGCCGCAAGACCGCGAATGTCGTGCTCGGCAACGCTTTCGACGTGCCTGGAATCACAGTGGACACTCACTTCGGCCGTCTCGTGCGGCGCTGGGGCTGGACCGCGGAAGAGGATCCGGTCAAGGTCGAACACGCGGTCGGCGAGCTGATCCCGCGGAAAGAGTGGACGATGCTGTCCCACCGCGTGATTTTCCACGGCCGCCGCGTGTGCCACGCGCGGAAACCGGCCTGCGGCGCGTGTCCGCTGCGCAAGGACTGCCCGTCGTTCGGTGCCGGGCCTACTGAGTTCGAGGTCGCCGCGAAGCTCGTCAAAGGCCCGGAGAAGGACCACATCCTCGAGCTGGCGGCGCGCGGGTGACTGCAGTCACCAAATGGGCGCTCGGGGTCGCGGTGCTGGCGGTGGCCGCGCTGGTCGCGGTGCTGACGCTTCGCGGCGGCGATTCGAGCTCCGCGCCACCCGCTTCCGGTGACCTCACGGCCGCGCGGGGCTCGGCGAAGCTCGAGGCTTGCCCGCCCGCCGCGGCGAAGGAGGTCGGCCAGCTGTCCGGGATCGAGGCGGACTGTCTCGGCGACGGCTCCCGGGTGGACGTCGGCAAGGTTCTCGGCGGCGGTCCGGTGCTGGTCAACGTCTGGGCGTCGTGGTGCCAGCCGTGCCGCACGGAATTGCCGGTGCTGCAGCGGTACGCCTCCGAGCCGGGTGCGGTGCGCGTCGTCGGCGTGCAGGTCGCGAGCCCGGCCGCCGACGGGCTGGGCTTGTTCACGCGACTCGGCGTGCATCTTCCGTCGCTCTACGACGGCGACGGCCAGGCCGGTCCGATCCGCACCGCGCTCAAGGCGCCCTCGTCGTTGCCCGCGTCGTACCTGGTCACCGCGGACGGCCAGGTCCGGTTCATCGCGAACCCGCGGTTGTTCGACAACACTGACCAGGTGCGCGCTGCTGTGAAGGACTACTCATGACCACCGGACCGCTCGTCGAACCCGAAGCCGTGCCGGAATGGCTGCGGCCGCTGGTGAAGGTGTCCGGTGAGGTCGACAGCCGCACGTTCACCCGGTTCAGCCCGCCGGAAGACCTGCTCACCCGTGCCGCCGCGGTGCTGATCCTGTTCGGCGAACGGCCTGGCGGCGACGGTCCGGACGTCCTGCTGCAGCGCCGGGCGGACACGCTCGGCTCGCACGCCGGGCAGGTCTCGTTCCCCGGCGGCGGCGCGGAGGACGGCGACGACGGTCCGGTCGGCACCGCGCTGCGCGAGGCCGAGGAGGAGACCGGAGTCGACCCGTCGGGGATCCTGCCGGTCGCGGTGCTGCCGGAGCTGTTCGTGCCGGTGTCGAAGTTCGCGGTCACGCCGGTGCTGGCGCATTGGCACACGCCGTCGCCGGTGCGTGCGGTCGACCCGGCCGAGACGGCGGCGGTCGCGCGGGTTTCGCTGGCCGATCTCGCGGACCCGGCGAACCGGTTCACCGTGCGTCGCGGCGACGCGTCCTGGCGGGGGCCGGCGTTCACTGTTGACGGCCTGTTCGTGTGGGGTTTCACCGCGGGTTTGCTGTCCGTGCTGCTGTCGCTCGGCGGCTGGGAACGGGCGTGGGACACCGGCGATGTGCGCGAGCTTGACGTAGCGTGGGCCGAACATCAGGGCCGGTCGGCGGTCCGGGACGGCACTGGCGAGGAGTGACGGCGCGGTGAACTGGGTCGATGTCGTCGTCCTGCTGCTCGCGGTCATGGCGGCGGTTTCCGGCGCGTTCCAGGGCGTGATTGTCGCGCTGCCCGCGCTCGTGGGCGTCGCGCTGGGCGCGGTGGCCGGGGTGAAGCTGGCGCCGTTCGTGATCAGCCTTTTCGACAGTCCCGTCGCGAAGGTGGCTTTCGCGTTCGCGGTGGTTGTGTTCCTGATCGTGCTCGGCGAGACGCTCGGTGTGTGGGCCGGGCGGAAGCTGCGGCAGAAGATCAATCCGGACAAGCTTTCCGGCATCGACAAGACTCTTGGCGCGATTTTGCAGGCGGCCGCGGTGTTCGTGGTTGCTTGGCTGGTGGCGAATCCGCTCACGACGGTGTCCTCGATCCCCGGGCTCGCGAAGTCGATCAACTCCTCGGTCGTGCTCGGCAAGGTCAATGACCTGATGCCTGCTGAGGCGCAGGGGCTTCCTAGTGACTTGCGGAAGTTGCTGGACGCGTCTGGGTTTCCGTCTGCGTTGTCGCCGTTTGAGAAGGCTCCTTCGGCGGATACGCCGCCGCCGGATACCTCGTTGAATGTGTCCGCGGTGGCTAAGCGGGTGCATCCGAGTGTGGTGAAGATTCGGGGGAATGCGCCTTCTTGTTCTCGGGCGCTTGAAGGCAGTGGGTTTGTGGTTGCGCCGCAGCGGGTTATGACTAACGCGCATGTGGTGGCTGGGACTGATGAAGTCGGGATTGAGTCGACTTCGGGGGATTATCGGGCTCGGGTTGTTTATTTCAATCCTGAGGTTGATGTTGCGGTGTTGGCGGTGCCTGGGTTGAAGGCTCCGGTGTTGCCGTTCGCTCCGCAGAATGCCCGGGCTGGGGATAATGCGGTGGTGTTGGGGTATCCGTTGGATGGGCCTTATACGGCTACTCCGGCTCGGGTTCGGGGGCGGATTAACTTGCGTGGGCCGGATATTTACGACGCCAATACTGTGCAGCGGGATGTGTTCACTGTTCGCGGGACGGTGCGGAGTGGGAACTCTGGGGGGCCGATGATCACGCCTGATGGGGATGTTATTGGCGTGGTTTTCGGGGCTGCGGTTGAGGATCCGGATACTGGGTTTACGTTGACTGCGGATCAGGTTCGTAGTGAGGTTGATGCTGCTTCGTCGCAGACTGCTCGGGTGGGGACTGGGGCTTGCGCTAATTGATGGCTCGTCGCCTGGCGGCGACCTTGCGCACGAGTTGGGCCCCCACCCCGAAGCCTAAGTGTGCTGACGGTTCGGGGGTGCTTGTCAAGGCGGGAAAGATGCCTTGACAAGCACCCCCGAACCGCAGAGAAGGCTTCCTATCGGGGTGCGGGGGAGGGGCTGGGTGCACCGCTGGTTGGGTGCAGCGGCTGCGGTTTAGGTCCGTGAGGGGAACCCTGAGGGACTCTGAGTCCCTGGAGGTGGCCCTCACGGACTACTGACTGGGGGTCAGCGGATGAAGTCCACAACGGACTTGGTGACCCGGGTTGGGTCTTCCAGGTGGGGGAAGTGGCCGATGGCTGGCCAGATTTTGGGTTCGCTGTGCGGGCCTGCCCAGTGGACTGACGTCAGGGCGGTTTCCGGGAGGATGCAGGTGTCGTCTGCGCCGTGGAGTTGCAGTACGGGGGCGGCGATGCGTCCCTCGACGGCGTCGGTGAAGCGTCTGCCTTCGCCGCGGAATTGGGCGCGGAAGGCCCAGCGGTAGTACTCCAGGGCGGAGTGGGCGACGCCGGGGACCAGCATGGCTTGGCGGAAGGCGGGCATCGTCTCGGTGAAGTCCGAAGAGGACCGCCAAGTCTCGCCGGACCATTTGGCGAACAGTTCTTCTACGGCCGCCGCGTTGTCGCGGACCAGCCATTTTTCTGGGGCCATCGGTACCTGGAAGCGGAAAAGGTGGCCTGCTGCGCGGATCTGGCTGCTGGTGCGTTTCACCGCCGACTTGAAGGCGAGGGGATGCGCGGCGCCGATGGCGGTTACCGAGGACACCAGGCGTGGGTGCAGTGCGGCGACTGTCCAGGCGAGCATGCCGCCCCAGGCGTGGCCTACCAGGTGTGCCCGGCGGGCGCCTAGGGCCTTGATCAGGCCGCCTACGTCGCCGGCCAGGGTCCAGGCGTCGTAGCCGCGTGGGGGCTTGTCCGAGTCGCCGTAGCCGCGCAGATCTACCGCTACCGCGCGGAAACCGGCGTCGGCCAGTGCGGGCAGTTGGTGTCGCCAGGTCCACCAGAAACCGGCGAAGCCGTGCAGGAGCAGCACTAGCGGACCCTCGCCGCATTCGGCTACGTGCAGGCGGATGCCGTTGGCCGAGACGTCGCGATGCGTCCACGGGCCGTCGACCCGCACGCTCGACGGGTCCGGCGTCAGCTCCACCACTGCGCGCGCGGGCTGGCGTCAGCCCTGCGTCGAGGGCAGGTCGTCGTCTTCGGCGGGCTTGCGCTTGAACGCCTCGGCCGTCTCCTTGACGGTGCTGATGGTGCGCTCCGGCGCGCGCAGCTTCTTCACCTTGCGCCAGCCGAGGAACGCGGTCGCGCCCACCGTGACCAGCATCAGGCCGAACACCGTCGCGAACGCGGGCCAGCGGATGCCCCACCAGTCCGACAGGCCCTCGGCGATCAGCAGGAACAGGAAGAAGGTGCTGTACAGAAAGACGGTGAGGGCGATCAGGAAGAAGACCGTCCCCTTGAGCGCCTTCTTCGCTTCCTGCGCCAGTTCGGCTTTCGCCAGCTCGATTTCGGCGCGGACCAGCGTCGACAGGTGCTGGGTGGCGTCGCCGACGAGCTTGCCGATGGACTGTTCGCTCGCCGCGGCTTCCTCGTCGCTGGACAGGGGCAGGTACGGCACGGCCCCCACGCCGTCGGGGCTGGTGCGCTCGTGTTTGGGGCTGCTCACTGGGTCATCGTGCCACGTGACCGTATGCGAGGCGCGACGGACCGGCGGGAGTGTCGGGATCAAGCCGCCTTCGCGTGTACCCGGCTGCGCCGCAAGAGGAGCACGGCGGCCGTCAGCGAGGCGATCGCCGAGGCGATCAAGACCGCCGCCTTGGCCACTTCAGCGGCTTCGGCGGGCAGGGCGAGTTCGGCGATCAGCAGGCTGACCGTGAAGCCGACGCCGCCGAGCACGGACAGCGCCGCCACGTCTCGCCAGCTCATTCCGCTGGGCTTTTCCGCCACGTGCAGCTTCACTGCCAGGAGGCTTGCCCCGAAGATCCCGATGAACTTTCCGACGACCAGTCCGATGAGGACAGCCAGCGGCAACGCGGTGGTGAAGACCGTCGACAGCGCCTCGCCGTTCACCGAGATCCCCGCGGCGAACAAGGCGAACACCGGCACCGCGACCGCCGCTGACCACGGCTGCAGGCGGTGTTCGAGCCGGACCGCGGGCGCTTCCTCCTCGCCCTCGTCCGCGCGGACGCGAGTGAGCAGACCGAGCGCGACGCCGGCGATCGTCGCGTGGATGCCCGCCGAATGCACCGCGACCCAGGTGATCAGCGCGATCGGCACGTACAGCCACGGCGAGCGGACGCGTTTGTGCTGCAGGAAGGCGTAAAGCCCGAGCGCGACCACCGCGACCGCCGCCGCGATCAGGTTGAAACTGCTGGTGAAGAGGATCGCGATGACGAGAATCGCGCCGAGGTCGTCCACCACGGCAAGGGAAAGCAGGAACACCCGCGCGCTGCTGGGCAGGTTGGACGCGGTCAGCGCGAGCACGCCGAGCGCGAACGCGATGTCCGTGGCCACCGGGATCGCCCACGCCCGGTCGACCTCCGGCGTGCCCCACGCGATCGAGAGCGCGACCACCGCGGGCACGACCATCCCGCCGACGGCGGCGATCACCGGCAGCACGGCTTGCCGCCACCGGGACAGCTCGCCGACCACCAGTTCTCGTTTGAGTTCAAGCCCGGCGACGAAGAAGAACAGCGCGAGCAGGCCGTCCTTCGCCCAGTCTCCGACGGAGAGGTTGAGGTGCAGGAACTCCGGGCCGATCCGGAAGTCGCGCAGCGCCTCGTACGCCGGCGCGAGCGGGGAGTTGGCCCAGACCAGCGCGACCGCGGTGGCGGCGAGCAGGATGAGCCCGCCAGTGGTCTCCGTGCGGAGGAAACGGGCGAATTCGGCGACGGCGCGGGCTGGGGTCACGAAAAACTCCTTGCGGGGACGGCGGATCTCCCGCCGACCAGACTTCCCGGCACACCGATGTCCAGTTTACCGTCCGCAGTCGCCGATTACCGGCCGTTGTGACGAACGGCAACCCGGGCCTGCCCGATGACGCTCGCATCGCGCCGCGCTGAGCGCAAACGCAGGTCAGCCGTTCGCGTCGGCCAAGTTGTCTAGTCCATACTGACGCCGGTTTTTCGTTCACCTGTTCGCCTTCTAGCATGCGAGGAGAGAACGACAATGATGTTGAATACAGGGACGAGGCAGTAGTGAGCACCCCTATCGACGCCCAGGCCGATACCAGATTTTTCGGGCACCCGCGGGGGTTGGCAAACCTCTTCGGCGTGGAGATGTGGGAGCGCTTCTCCTTCTACGGGATGCAGGGCATCCTCGCCATCTACCTCTACCACTCGGTCGCCGCGGGCGGCCTCGGCCAGCCGGAAGCCGCCGCGACCAGCATCGTGGGCGCCTACGGCGGCCTGGTTTATTTGTCGACAATCGTGGCGGCCTGGGTCGCCGACCGGCTGCTCGGCTCCGAGCGCACGCTGTTCTACAGCGCCGTGCTGGTGATGGCCGGGCACATCGCGCTGGCGGTCGTGCCGGGGCTGGCCGGGGTGGGCGTCGGCCTGGTCTGCGTCGCCCTCGGCAGCGGCGGGATCAAGGGCAACGCCACCGCGCTGGTCGGCACGCTCTACACGGAGAAGGACCCGCGCCGGGACGGCGGCTTCTCCCTCTTCTACATGGGGATCAACCTCGGCGCGCTGGTCGGGCCGCTGATCACCGGATGGGTACAGCAGGAGATCGGGTTCCACGTCGGCTTCGGCGTCGCGGCGCTCGGCATGGCCGCCGGTCTCGTGCAGTACACCCTCGGGAGGCGCAATCTGCCGGACACGGCGAGGACGGTCCCGAACCCCCTCCCGGCCGGCCAGCGGGGCGGTGCGGCCGGCATCGGGCTGGCGGTGGTAGCCGTCGTGGTCGTCGCCGTGCTGCTGGGCTGGGTCACCGCGGACAACCTCGCCACCGTCACCGCGCTCGTGATCACCGCGGGTTCCGTCGTGCTCTTCGCGGTCTTGCTCACGAGCAAGAAGGTCACCCGGATCGAGCGGCGCCGGGTGTGGTCGTTCATCCCGATGTTCGTGGCGAGCGTGGTCTTCTGGTCGCTGTACCAGCAGCAGTTCACCGTGGTCGCGATCTACGCGGACAAGCGGCTGGACCGGGACCTGTTCGGCTGGACGATGCCGGTGTCCTGGGTGAACACGATCAACCCGGTGTTCATCGTGGTGTTCGCCGGGGTGTTCGCCGCGCTTTGGACCCGGCTGGGCGACCGGCAGCCGCCGACGCCGATCAAGTTCGCCCTCGGCACCGGGCTGATGGGCGTGGCGTTCCTGCTCTTCCTGCCCACCGCGGACAGCACGACCCAGACCCCGCTGTTGATGCTGGTGCTGATCCTGTTCGTCTTCACGCTCGCGGAGCTGAATCTGTCCCCGGTCGGGCTCTCCCTGTCGACGAAACTGGCACCGGAGGCGTATCCGGCGCAGATGGTCGCGTTGTTCTTCCTGTCGGTGGCCCTCGGTTCCGCGCTCTCGGGTGCGCTGGCCGGGTACTACGCGCTGGACAACGAGACTCCGTACTTCGGGATCCTCGGCGGGATCGCGGTACTGGTGGGGGCTGTGATCGCGGCCGCGTCGCCGCTGATCCGCAAGCTGATGTCCGGCGTGCGCTGAGGCTCAGGCCCCGGTCGCCTCGTCGAGCCTGCTGATCACCCACGCGGTAAGGCTCTGGCCCGCCGCTTCGGCGGCCTCCGCCCAGCGCTGTTTGCGCTGCGGCGGAGCGTCGATCCGCAGGGTCACCGGACGCACCCGGCCCGGCCTGCCCCGCAGTTGGTCCCGCAACGCGTTGCGGGACCAACTGTTTTCCTCGGCCGCGCGCAGCCAGCTGGTCTGCTGCTCGGCGGGCAGCCGGGCGATCTCCGCGTGGTGCTGGAAGCTCAGGCTCCGCCGCCGCTGCGGCAGGCGGACGTGGCGGGAGACCCACGCGTAGTTGCGCAGCGTCTGGTAGTCCAGCGCGTGTTCCGCCATGCTGCGCCGGTACCGGTCCTGGTAGCGGTCCTGCCCGTAGACGAGCCAGTCGCCGATCCACCACGCGGCCGCGGTGCCCAGCTGCGCCACGTGCGAGCCGAGCCGGCACCAGGCGGGCAGGCTGAGTTCCGACTCGAAGCGCAGCCCGACCGGGTTGGCGGTCACGTCGAGGCCGGGCAACGAGACGCCGAACGCGGTTCTCGGACGGCCGCCGGTGCCGTTGCGCGCTGCGGTGTCCTGTACCACGGTCATTCCTTTCCTCGAGGTCATCGGGCATCCGTGGACTGCAGGGCCGGGTAGTCGGTGTATCCGGCGGCACCGCCGCCGTAGAAGGTCTCCCGGTCCGGTTCGTTGTACGGGCCGCCAGCGCGAAGCCGGGCGGGCAGGTCGGGGTTCGCCAGGAACAGCCTGCCGAAAGACAGGACATCAGCGAGACCTTCGTCGAGCAACGGCAGGTCCGCGGGCCCGGCTGGGACCTTGCCGTCGCCGTAGTTCGCGTGCGGGTTCAGCACGAACGGGCCCGGCCAGCGTTCGCGCAGCCGCCGGGTGAGGTCGCGATGTCCGGTCTCGAAAAGGCTCAACCCGCCGAAGGAGACGGGCAGCGCGGCGAGCAGGGCGTCGTAGAGCGCGGCAGAATCGCCCTCGACGATGTCCTCGCCGATTTTCGCCGGGGTGAGATGCAAAAGCACCCGATGCGGTGGCACGACCTCGCAGACCGCCTCGACGACTTCAACGACGAAGCGCAGCCGTCCGGTCAGCGAGCCACCGTAGCCGTCGGTCCGGAGATTGGTGTTCTCGGCGAGGAACTCGTGGAGCAGATAGCCGTTGCCGGCATGCAGGGTCACGCCGTCGAAGCCGGCGTCGAGCGCCAGGCCCGCGGAGGTGGCGAAATCGCGCACAGTCTGGTCGATCTCGGCTGTCGTCAGCGCTCGCGGACGCGGATGTGGTTGGCGGCCGCGATGGGTGTAGATCTCGCCGGGAGCCCGCACCGCCGACGGCGCCACCGGTTCGAGCCCTTCTGGATTGTTCTCTGGATGGCTGACCCGGCCGGAGTGCATCAGCTGTGCGAAGAAAAGCGTGTCCTTGGCTTGGACCGCGTTGACGACTGGCTGCCACGCCTCGGCCTGTGCCCTGGCGTACATGCCGGGGGTGTCGGGCTCGCCTTGCCCGCGCGGGTTCGGGTGCATGCCTTCGGAAACGATCAGCCCGGCGCTCGCGCGCTGAGCGTAGTACTCGACCGTGTCCGGTCCCGGTGTCTGTTCCGCGCCGTACGCCCTGCTGCGGGTCATCGGTGCCATCGCGATGCGATTCTTCAAGATTGAGCCGAACAATTCCGCTGGCGCGAAGGCGGAGCGCACCTGTTCCCTCCCCGTTCCGGTGTCGATCACCAGCCTTGGCCCGAAACCGCCCGGTGGGCAACTGCTCGTCCGAGTGGTGTGCCCCGCGCGAGCGAGTAGGTGTGTCCGCACCCGCTCGCCGGTTACGTTGGCGGCGAAGGTTTCGGCTCGGCGAAAGGGAAAAGACGTGGGCGTGCCAGCGATCGCACCGTACGCGATGCCCGCTGCGGAAGAGGTGCCGGAGAACATCGCCCACTGGCGGTTCGATCCGAGCCGGGCGGTGCTGCTCGTGCACGACATGCAGCGGTACTTTCTAGCCCCGTTCACCGAAGGGGCCTCGCCGCGAGACGAGCTGGTGCGCAATTGCGCGGCACTGCGCGGCCGGTGCGTGGAACTCGGGGTCCCGGTCGTCTACACCGCACAGCCAGGCGGGATGACGGAGTCCGAACGCGGGCTGCTCAAGGACTTCTGGGGGCCGGGGATGACGGTGGCTCCGGTCGATCGCGAAGTCGTCGACGAACTGGCCCCGGCTCCGGACGACGTGGTGTTCACCAAGTGGCGCTACAGCGCGTTCCACCACACGGGATTGCTCCAGCTGTTGCGCGACCACGGCCGCGATCAGCTGGTGATCTGCGGGGTTTACGCGCACGTCGGCTGCCTGATGACCGCGTGCGAGGCGTTCTCCCACGACATCCAGCCGTTTCTGGTCGCGGACGCGGTGGCCGACTTTTCCGCCGAGTACCACCGGATGGCCCTGCGCTACGCGGCCGAGCGCTGCGCCGCGACGCCGACCACCACCGAGCTGCTGTCCCATGTGGACAGTGGGGCGGTCACTGCGGGCTCTGGTGGATGAGCCGGGTCAGGTCGACGCGGGAACGGATCGCGAGCTTCCGGTAAATGCTGCGGAGGTGGTAGTTGACGGTGTGCGCGGAGATCATCGCGTCCCTGGCGACCTGCCGGTTCGTCAGCCCGGAGCCGACCAGTTCGGCGATGTGCCGCTCCGTGCTGGTCAGCAGGGTCCAGCGGGCGGACGGATCGTCCTCGGCCGGGGTGTCTGATGCGGCGGCCGGCGCGTCCCGCAGCGCCTCGGCTTCGGCTCGCAACGGCACGAACGCGCTCGGCGGAACGGAATCGGCCACGCCCTGCCACACCAGCCGTCCCGGGAAGCCGAGCCGGTCGCCGGACTCGACGAGCAGTCCCGCGGCCAGCGCCTCGTCCACGCACAGCAGCAGGTTGCCGGGAGTCTCCCGCAGGAGTTTCGCCGCGTCGGCGAGCAGGAAAGTGTGGCCGAGGCTCGCGCCTACCTGGACCAGCTTGCGGGTCGGCGGGGTCAGGCTGCGGACTTTGTGGACGAACGTCGTCTGCAGCCGTCCGGGTGGCATCGGGCCGCGAAGCCGGGCGATCCCGTCCGCCGTCTCGATGCCGTTTTCCGCCTGAAGACCGGTCACCAGATCGACCAGGAGCCGGGGGTTGCCGCCGAGTTCCTCGGCCACCCAGCGGAGCGCGTCGTCCGGCTTCGCGCCGAGCAGGTCGACGAGCATCTCGCTCGACGCGGTGGAGTCGAGCGGGCCCAGCCGGATCGAGTAGAGCTGAGTGCTGGTGGTGGTGAGCAGCCGGTTCAGTTCGGTGCCGCCCATTCCCGGAACCCGGGCGAGGACAAGACAGAACGGGCGGGAGACCAGCAGTTCAGGCAGCCAGGACAGCCGCCGGATCGTTTCGGGGGCCGCCAGCTGAGCGTCGTCGGCGAGCATGAGAATCCGCTGGGCGCGCGGCTGCTGTTCGCACCAGGAACGGACCTCGCCGGGGTGCCGCGCGGCGTCGAACAAGGAAAGCTCGCGCGGGGCAAGGCGAAACCCGAGCTCCGTGCCCAGCTGCCGAACCTTTCGCAGCACGCTGCTTTTCCCGATGCCGGGCGCACCTTCCAGGGAAATGATTATTCCCGGATTATCCTCGACCCGGCCGAGTAATTCGCGTATTCGGCCGTGGACTTCGTCGCGGCCGCGCAGCACAGTATTCTTGGACATCCTACCGCCCGTAGCCCCGCCAGAACCAATACGGTGATCATGCCATCAGGGCTATCCGCGGTGCGGCGGTGTGGCTCAGCACACTGATATTTCATGCGAACAGCGGCGGCCGATTGGGTGATGTCCCGCCGTCGCGGGACATCACCCGTTGATCAGTGCGCGATGATTTCCGGCCGCCCGGCCGCTGGCGCCGAATTCGCGAGGCGGTCGGCGAGCGCCGCCGCGACCGGTTCCACGGCTTGTGCGATTTCCCGGGTTCCCGGCGTGTTCATCTGCTCAGTCAGCAGCATTCCCGGTCGGCTGATGAAGAATTCGCACTCGGAATGGCGGGCCGCCGCCCACTGCGTGAGCCCTTCGACCGCGTGCTTGACCGCCACGTAGTGCGGCCAGTCCTCCGGCGGATCGGTGACCGCGGCGGACGAAATGAGCAGGAAACGACCGGAGTTTTTCGCCACCGCGGGCAGGAGCCCGGCCAGCGGGGCGCTGACGAGCGCGAAGGCGTCGGCGACGAACGCCTGTACCCGGGGCAGGCCCGCCGGATCGAGGCGCAGCGGGCGGATCGGCGGGGCGGCGCTGCAGATCAGCAGATCCAGTTTTCCGCCTGCCAGCTGGCTGATTTGCTCGGACCAGGCCGGATCAGCCGCGTCGCCGGGGCACGACACGACCTCCCCGCCGAGTTCCGCGCCGTGGTCGGCGAGTTCGGAAAGGCCGCCGCTTCGGTGGCCGACGAGAACGCGCGCGCCCTGGCTCGCGAGAGCGAGAACCAGCGCGGCTCCGAGGCCCCGGCTGCCGCCCACGATCGCCGCGGTGTGCCCGTAAAGCCGGTCGGAGGCAGGCAGAAGTGCGGAGAGCCGCTCGGCCGACGGTGCCGGAACCGGACGGCGAACCATCGTTTCCAGGGTCGCCTCGGCGACGATTGCCGCCCCGTCGGCGAGCGCCGCCTCCACGGTGAGCAGCCCGAACCGGGGGTCGAAATCCCGTACTGTGGCACGGTATTCCGGCGCCAGGATTCCGCTGACCGGGTGAAGCTTCAGCGAGACGCCGTTGAGCAGGCAGTCGCGGCCCGGCAGCTCCATTCCCGCGACGAAACTGCACCACACCAGGCAGGTCAGCGCGTGCCTGCCGAGCAGCCGGGCCGTTCCCGGCCACCGCTTCATCAGCGCGTCCAGCGCGTCGCCCGGGCCGTACTGCCCGGTTGTCTCGAGACCCGGGACGAACTCTTCCGGGGCGAGGGAACGCGGCTGGCTGCGCGGCCGGCGCGGCACCGCGACCGCGGTGGCGGCGGGTCCGTGGGTCAGCCAAACGGTCAGGCAGGTTTCCTGCCCCTCTGTCACGGCGATCCGCGTCCGGCCGTCCAGTTCGTGAGAAATATTGGTGCTATAGGGAAAACCAGCATGTGTCGGACGCCTGAATTCGAGGTCGACGGCGGTCACCTCGCCGGGCGGCCCGGGAACCTCGTCCAGCGCGGCGACCGCGGTGAGCACGCCGTGCGCGACCGGCTGCCCGAACGGCGTCCGACGAGCGTATTCGGGGTCGACGTGCAGTGGATTGCGGTCTCCGCTGGCGTCCGCGAACAAGGCGAGATCGGCGGGGGTCAGCAACATTTACGGGCTCCGTTCACGAGGGCTACCGCACGAGGGGAATGAACGCGACCGGTTGACAGCTCGGCCGGGAAATGGCACTGGCGCAAGGATTCGTTAGTTGGTTGTCCTTCCCGTGAATGGTGCGGTAGCCTCCGAAAGTCCGCAATAGTGCGGAAGTCCGCTGTGTGGTCGAGTTTTCTCCCAGCACATGCGCGCCGGAGCGCAATAAACCAGGCAATTACTTCCTTGGGGTGATTTCATGGAGAATTACCGGAATTCCGCACTGGCCGTGGACTCGGCTGGCCGGCCCGATCGGGTCGAGGAGACGGTTTTAACGGCGTTGCGCGAGGTGCTCGGCGCGGCCGAGGCGGCTCCTGAGACCCGGTTCGCCGTGCTGGGCGGCGATTCGCTGCGCGCGGTGCGAGTGCTTTCCCGGCTGTGGCGGGAACTGGGCGTCGAGCTTCCGGTGCACAGCTTGCTGCCCGGTACCACGGTCGCGGAGTTCGTCGGCGTCGTCCGCGAGCACGTCGAGGCGAAGCCCGCATGAGCGCCGTGGAGAAGCCGGGAATCGCGGTGGCCGGCACGTTCACCCTCGACGCTGTGACCGGTCCGATGGCGGCGGTGCTGGCGGAGCGGGAAGGCGGGCGCCCGCTCGCCGTCGCGCCGTACGGTCAGGTGCTGGAGGCGCTGCACGATCCGGGAAGCCCTCTTCGCGGACACAACGGGGTCAACTTTCTCCTGCTGCGGCCCGAAGACTTCTTTCGGGGCAAGGGGTTCGCCGAGTCCCGGGAGCGAGCCGACACGATGCTCGCGGAACTCGTCACGATGCTGGAGCGGCTCCCGGACCTGGCGGTGGCCACCTGGTTTGTCGCGGTGCTTCCCGCTTCGCCCGCGGTGCGCGCCCAGCCGGAAGCCAGCCAGTGGGTCCAGGAAGCCGGTGCCCGGATCACCGCGGTCGCGGAGGCCGTGCCCGCGGTGCACCCGGTCACGGTCGACGACCTGGAAATCCGTTACGGCGTAACGGAAGTGCACGACGAGTACGCGGACCGGATCGGGCACCTGCCTTACACCGACGAGTACTGCGCCGCTCTCGGCACCCAGCTGGTGCGGCTCGCCGCGAGCGTGTGGGCCAAGCCGAAGAAGGTCGTGGTGCTCGACTGCGACAACACGTTGTGGGCAGGCGTCTGCGGCGAGGACGGGGCACGCGGAGTCCAGGTCACCCCCGCGCATCGGCGGCTGCAGGAGTTCATGCTCGAGCAGCGCGCCCAGGGCAAGCTGCTGTGCCTGTGCAGCCGGAACAACGAGGCCGACGTCAAGGAGGTCTTCGACCGCAACCCGGGCATGGTGCTGGCTTGGGAACACGTCTCGGCTCATCGGATCGGGTGGAATCCGAAGGCGCATTCGCTGCGCGAGCTGGCCGAGGACCTGGACCTGTCGCTGAGTTCGTTCGTGTTCGTCGACGACGACGTGGTCGAGTGCGCCTCGGTGCGGGCGCAGCTGCCGGAGGTCACGGTGCTGGAACTCGCGCACGACGCCGAGGGGATCGATCGCCAGCTCGCCGAAACCTGGGCCTTCGACCAGCTGGTGGTGACCGAGGAGGACCGGTTGCGCGCCGACTGGTACTCGACCCGCGGCGAGCGCGTTGCTCTGTGCGATTCCAGCGCCGACTACCAGGATTTCCTCGACCGCTGCGAGATCGAGGTCGGCTTCACCGAGCTGACCGAGGACATGCTCGACCGGGCGGCTCAGCTGACCGCGCGCACGACGCAGTTCAACCTGGCCGGGACGGTCTACGCGGTCGGCGAACTTCGCGGGCTGCTGTCCGCCGGCTCTCGTGGCTGGACGGTGCGGGTTTCGGACCGCTTCGGTGACTACGGCACGGTCGGACTGGTCGTGGCCGAATTCCGGGACGACGCCGTTGAGCTGCCGGTCTTCCTGCTCAGCTGCCGGGTCCTGAACCGCCGGGTCGAGCAGGAGGTGCTGCGGTTCGCCGCGGACAAGGCCGCCGAGGCGGGCGCTTCCGCGCTGCGGCTTCCGGTGCGGCCGACCGCGCGCAACGCGCCTGCCCGGTTGTTCGTCGAGCAGGCGGCGGGCGTCGTCCTCGGCGCGGACGACGAACCGGTGACCGTCACCGTCCCGGTGCGCGAATGGCTGCGACTGCCCGCCTGAGCCCGCCCACATCGAGCCGAGGGAGAAAATCGCATGTCAAGCGACCTGGGGAACGTGCGGGCGGTGGCGCTGCCGGTCACCGACGCACAGCGGGAACTGCTCGCGGTCGACCGGTTCGTCCCGGTGCCCCACCTCTACAACGTGGTGGTGGAGGCGGACCTCGATCCGGCCTGCGAACCGGCGGACCTCGCCGCGGCCTTCGAAGCGGTGCTGGCGGTGCAGCCCGCGTTGCGCTCGGGCCTGCCGGAACGGCCGAACGACGGTGCGCTGCTGGCCGCCCCGGACGCCGGCGGTTCCGGCGTGCTGCGGGCCTGGTCCGCGCCCGCGGCGGAGTTCGACCGCCGCCGGTCCGCCGCGCTCGACGAGGTCGGGACCACGGCCTTCGCGCTGGACCGGCCGCCGCTCGTGCGCGCGGTGCACCTGCGCGCGGACGACCGGTCGCGGGCCGCGCTCGTTCTCGCGGCGCACCATTCGGTATTCGACGGCTACTCCGTCGGGGTGCTGCTGACCGAGCTGAACCTCGCGCTGCGTGGTCGCCTGGACGTTGAAAGCCTGGTGCCGCGGCGGGAAGCGGCGTTCGCCGGGGAACTCGCGGCACAGGTCGCGGCAGCGGGCGCACCGGAAACGGACGTCGCCGCGGCCGAGCTGGCCGAGCGGCTCCGGGGCGCGTCGCGGACCGTGCTGTACCCGTTGCCGGGCCGTCCGGCCGAAACGCTTTTCACCGGTGCTCGCCGGGAAATCCCGCTCACGCCAACGGAATCCGCCGGAATCGACCAGATCTGCCGGGAGCTGGAGATCAGCCCGTTCACGCTGTTCTCCGCGCTGCACTCGGCGACGCTGGCCCGGCACTCCGGTGAGGACACCGTCGTCTTCGGGACGAGCGTGATGACCCGCCGCACCGGTGCGGCCTACGACCTGTGCGGATTTTTCGTGAACACCGTTCCGATGGCGGTGAATGTCCAATGGGGACAGTCGTTCACCGACTTCGTCACCGGTGCCGTCGCCCCCGAGGCAGAACGTGCGCGCGGGAACGCGGTGGTCCCGCTGAGCCAGGTCGCCGCGTACCTGAAGCCGGAGCGGCAAGGCAACCGGAACCCGGTGTTCACCACGCTGCTCACCATGCAGGAACCGGCGGAGGCGGGCGCGGGCGCGCCGGTCCGGTCGATGCGCCAGCACGGGAACGGCACCGCCAAGTTCGATCTGCTGCTCTGGGTGAAACCGACCAGGCAGGGGTGGTTGCTGGAAGTCGAGCACGACCTGCGGCTGCTGCCGGAACCGGTGGTGTCCGGCTACCTCGATTCGTTGCGTTCGGCCATCGCCGCGGTGGGCCGGGAGCACGGGACGGTGCGCGAGCTGTTCGCGGACGGTCCGGAAGTGCCGCCGCTGCCCGGAAACGTGGTGCCACAGTGCGATTTCGCCGGGCGGGTGCTCGAAGTCGCCGACGCCGCACCGGCCGCGATCGCGGTGGAGGAGCGGCGGACCCGGCTCACCTACGGCGAGCTGGCGGCCCGCGTCCGGGAAGTGACCGGCGGCCTCGCCGAGCGGGGCGTGGCGGCGGGCGACGTCGTCGGCGTCACCACCGGGGACCTCGTCGGCAGCGTGGTCGCGTTGCTGGCGATCCTCGCCCGCCGGGCTGTCTACCTGCCGCTGGAATCGGACCTGCCCGCGGAACGGCTGGCGGGCATGGTCGAGCAAGCCGGTTGCCGGACGGTCATCGGCGACGGTGAATTCCCCGGAGCACAGGTGTACCCGCTCGACGAGCTACGCGGCACTCCGGCGGAGCCCGCGGCGGCCGACGGCGGGGGCCAGGGCGTCTACACGATGTTCACCTCCGGCTCGACCGGGCGGCCCAAGGGCGTGCTGATGGCGAACGCACCGCTGGCGAATCTGGCGGCGTGGCAGCACACCGCGCTGGAGATGTCCGAGCGGACCAGGTTCCTGCAGTACGCGCCGCTCGGCTTCGACGTGTCGTTCCAGGAGATCTTCCCGACCCTGCTGGCTGGCGGGACCGTCGTGTCCCGGCGGCCGGTCGACCGGCAGGACCTGCCCGCGCTGGTGCGCCGGGCCGCGCTGACCGAGGTGACCCACCTCTACCTGCCCGCGGCCGCGCTCGGCGCGTTCGCCAGGGCCGCCCGCGCGTCCGGGGAGCGGCTGCCCGCGGCCCGTTTCCTGTGCGTGGCGGGAGAACAGCTGGTCGCGGACGAAACGGTGCAGCTGTTTTTCGCCGAACGGCCGCACCTCGTGCTGGTGAACATGTACGGCCCCACCGAAACCCACGTCACGACGGCGGCGGTCTTCCGGGCGGAGAACCAGCCGTGGCCGGTGCACGCTCCGATCGGCCGTCCGCTGCCCGGCGTGGCCGCCCGGATCGTCGACGCGGCCGGGCGGCTGGCTCCTCCCGGCGTGGCGGGCGAGCTGCGGCTCGGCGGAATCGCGCCGGCGCTGGGCTACGTCCGTGATCCGCGGCGGACGGCCGAACGGTTCGTCGACGGCGAATACCGCACCGGTGACCAGGTGCTCGCCGACGCCGGCGGGGAATTGGTCTACCTCGGCCGCGGCGACGGTCAGGTGAAGATCCGCGGCTACCGGGTCGAACTGGGCGAGGTGGAGGCTGCCGCGAGCGCCGTGGCCGGGGTGCGGCGCGCGGTCGCGGCGGTGGCGCCGGGACAGCGGCTGGAGCTGTTCTTCGTGCCGGAAGGCGACCCGGAACCGGAGGCGGTGCGCGCGGCTCTCGCCCGGCGGCTGCCCGGTTACATGGTGCCTGTCCGGGTACATCCGGTCAGCTCGATCCCCACCGGTTTCACCGGGAAGATCGACCGGGAAGCGTTGGTGCGCAAAGCCTCCGAGGCGACCGCCGCGCCGCCGCCCGAAGCAGGCGCGCCGGCGAATCCGCTGGAGACGCAGCTGCGGCAGTGGTGGGAGGAGGCGCTCGGCGCGCCGGTTTCCCTCGACGGTTCGCTGGTCGAGCACGGTGCGCACTCGCTCAACGTGGTGGTCGTGCTCAGCCGGATCGAGGCCGAGCACGGCGTGGAAGTGCCGGTGCTCGATTTCTTCCGGGAGCCGACCGTGCGCGCGCTGGCCGGGTTGGTCGAGGACAGCCTGCGAGGTGCCGCGTGACCGGCGCGGTCCTCGCCCCGAAGCTGCAGAAGCTCGCTTCCGGGCGCTCCGGCCGCCAAGTCATCGTGCTTCCGCCTGCCGGCGGCGGTTTCCTGCCTTACCTCGGGATGGCCGCCGCGCTTGCCGAGCACGGTGACGTGCACGCGGTGCTGGCGGCCGGTCTCGCCGCGGGCGAGGAGCCGGACACCGACGTGCCGGCGATGGTCGCGCGGTGCCTGTCCGCGATCCGCGGCCTGCCCGCCGCGCCCGCGGTGCTGGCGGGCTGGTCGCTCGGCGGGGTGCTGGCCTGGGAGGTCGCGGCGCACCTCGACGCGCACGAAGGACACCGGCCCGCCGTGGTGCTGCTCGACAGCTACGTCCGGCTTCGGCCGGACGCGAACCTCGCCGCGTTTACCGAATCCATTGTGGACGGATGGCCCGCCTCGCTTCCGGGGCCGGACCGGGACCGTCTTCTCCGTACCGCGTCCGCGCACGTGCGGGCCGCGGCCGACCACGAAGTCAGCGTGTCTTACGCCGGACCGGGGCTGCTGCTGGCTTGCGCGGACGGTCCGGTGGCCCAGCAAAGCGCTGCCTGGCAACGGCTTTCGGACCAGCTGCGGATCGAGGTGGTCGACGGCGGTCATTTCGGATTGCTGCGGCCGGAGCGCTTGCCCGCCGTCACCGGACCTGTCGGCGGTTTCCTGCACGACGTACTGGGGAAGGAGGGGAGCCCGTGAGCGACCAGGAGCTGCTCCTGCGGGAACTCGCGGCCGACGGGAAACCGTTCGCCTTGCTGCACCGGCCGGGCGCCACCGGGGCCGGGACACTCGAGCTGTTCCGGGGACCGGTGACCGAGGCGGAGAACCTCGCGGAGCTGGCGGCGGAACCGCCGGAACCAGCCGGGGCCGGTCCGGAGACGCTGGTGCTGGTGCCGTTCCGGCAGGTCGCCGAGCGGGGCTACGCCTGCCAAGACGACCACGCGCCGCTGCTGGTCATGCGGATCCGCGCCGCGGAGCGACTGAGCCGGACGGCGTTCCTCGCCGCGGTGCCCGACCGCGAGGTGAGCTTCGCCGAGGCTGGTTTCGACCTGGCCGACGACGAGTACGCCCGCATCGTGGCGAAGGTGCTCGACGAGGAGATCGGCTCTGGGGCCGGGGCCAACTTCGTGATCAAGCGCTCCTTTTCGGCGCGGGTCCGGAACTGCTCCGTGTCCACCGAGTTGACGCTGTTCCGGAGGTTGCTGCTCGGCGAGGACGGCGCGCACTGGACCTTCCTCGTGCACACCGGCGCGCGCACGTTCATCGGGGCGAGTCCGGAGCGGCACGTCGGCCTGTCGGCGGGCGTCGCCACGATGAATCCGATCAGCGGCACTCTCCGCTTCGGCCCGGACGGCCCCTCGGTCGAGCAAACGCTCGGCTTCCTCGGCGACCGCAAGGAGGTCGAGGAGTTGTACATGGTCGTCGACGAGGAACTCAAGATGATGGCCGGGATCTGCGACGAGGGTGTCGAAATCGACGGCCCGTACCTCCGCCAGATGCGGCACCTGGCACACACCGAGTACTTCGTCCGCGGCCGGACCGGCAGGCCGCCGCACGAGATCCTGCGGCAGACCTTGCTGGCCCCGACCGTCACCGGCAGCCCGGTGGAAAGCGCGTGCCAGGTGCTGAAACGGCACGAGCCGGCCGGCCGGGGCTACTACAGCGGGGTGGCCGCGCTGATCGGCCGCGACGGCGAGGGCAGGCCGGAGATGGACTCCGCGATCCTCATCCGCACGGCCGAACTGGCTACGGACGGTTCCCTCTCCTTCGGCGTCGGGGCGACGCTGGTCCGCCACTCCGATCCGGACAGCGAGGTGGCCGAGACCCACGCCAAGGCGGCCGGTCTCCTCGGCGCCCTGCGCGGCGATCGGCGCAAGACGGAGAGCGCACCGGCGCCAAACCTCAGCGACGATCCCGAAATCCGGCGCGGCCTTGCCGCCCGCAACACCGGCCTCGCCCAGTTCTGGCTGCGCGACCGGGCGGACATCGACTGGCAGGCACCCGAACTGACCGGGCTGCGGGCGCTGGTCGTGGACAACGAGGACACCTTCACCGCGATGCTCGCCCACCAGCTGCGGGCGCTCGGCCTCGTCGTTTCCGTTGCCCCTTGGCGGGATCTGCCGTCGCACCGGGACTTCGACGTGGTGGTGCCGGGCCCCGGTCCCGGCGACCCGAACGACACCGGCCAGGCGAAGATCGCCGAGCTGGGCAGGCTGATCGGGCAGTTGCTGGCGGACCGCCGCGCGTTCGTCGCGGTGTGCCTGTCCCACCAGGTGCTCAGCAGGCTGCTGGGGCTCGACGTGGTCCGCCGTCCCGAACCGAATCAGGGCGTGCGGCACCGGATCGACCTGTTCGGCGAGAACGTCGAGGTGGGCTTTTACAACACGTTCGCCGCGCGGTCGGACAGCGAGAGCCTGCTCAGCCCGTACGGCTCCGAGCCGGTGCGGTTGAGCCGGGACGAGACCACCGGAGAGGTGCACGCGTTGAGCGGCCCCGGTTTCACCTCAGTCCAGTTCCACCCGGAATCGCTGCTCACCGAACACGGCCCGCATCTGCTGCGAAACCTCGTTACCACGGCGCTGTGGCCGGGGGTGCGCACTGCCGGCCGCGTTCCTTCCGTTCCGACCGCAAAGGATTGATCGATGTCCGTCGTCTCTCCCAGCTTCGCCGTCACCCGGCCCGCGACGCCGGTGCCGGAAGTCGAACTCAGCGCACTGCGAGCGTTTCCGGCCGGCCAGCAGCCCAGCTGGCCGGACCCGGCGGCGCTGGCCGGGTCGACCGAATGGCTCCGGGCCGCGCCGGGACTGGTCACCGCGGCCGAAATCGACGAGTTCCGCGGTCTTCTCGCCGGGGTCGCCGAGGGCCGGTTGCGAGTGCTCCAAGCCGGGGACTGCGCGGAGGACCCGCGGCATTCGACGCACGAGCACGTCGTCCGCAAGGCGGAACTGCTCATGCGGCTCAGCGACGTGATGAGCGAACAGTCTCGCCGTCCGGTCGTGACGGTCGGCCGGATCGGCGGCCAGTTCGCCAAACCGCGGTCGTCGCCGGTCGAGGTCAAGGACGGTGTCGAGCTGCCGGTGTTCCGCGGCCACCTGGTCAACGACCCGGCCTTCGACGCGGAATCCCGGACCCCGGACCCGCGGCGGCTGCTGGCCGGCTACGAGGCCGCGGCGCGGGTGGCGGAAGCGCTGCGGCAGACCCGTCCGTCCGGGCTGAACCGGTCTCGGGTGTGGACGAGCCACGAAGCGCTGGTGCTGGATTACGAGCTGCCGCTGCTGCGCCGGGAAGACGGCCAGCTGGTGCTCGCGTCGGCGCACTGGCCGTGGATCGGCGATCGCACCCGCCGGCTCGACGGCGCCCACGTGCAGCTGCTCGCCAGGGTCGCCAACCCGGTCGCCTGCAAAGTCGGCCCCGGGCTGGGCCCCGAGGAGCTGGTCGAACTCTGCGAACGCCTTGACCCGCGCCGGGAGCCGGGACGGCTGACGCTGATCGCCCGGCTGGGCGCGAGCCAGGTCTCCGATCGGCTGCCGGACCTCGTGGCGGCGGTGCGGCGGGAAGGACATCCGGCGATCTGGTTGTGCGATCCCATGCACGGCAACACTTTCCGGGCCGCCGAAGGACGCAAGACCCGGCTGGTCGGCTCCCTGATCCGGGAGATGCTCGGCTTCCACAGCGCGGTCACGGCCGAGCACGGGGTCGCGGGCGGCCTGCACCTGGAGGCCACCCCGGACGACGTCGTCGAATGCGTCCTCCAGGAGGAGGAACTCGCCGGCCTTCCCGCCGGGACCGAACCGCTGTGCGATCCCCGGCTCAACCCCGACCAGGCGCGGCTGGTGGCCAGCGCCTGGCCGGGCTGAGCCGCCCCGAATCCGCCCGCCCGACGCGAAAGGAAGCGACATGCCCACTCTCTTCGTGGCCAACAACCGCACCGAGCAGATGGTCGGCGACCTCGCCGTGCTCACCGCCGAGCAGCGCCGGCTCGCCGGATACACCGCCCAGCGCATGCTTTTCTACGTCGGCGAGGGCGACACCGTCGTGGTGCCGCATCCGCCGAGCGAGTCCTTCGCGCGGTACCTCACCGAATTGATGGACATCGACCTCGGCAAGGTGCGGATCCTGACGCCCCCGCCGGGCCGGTTCGGACTCGACGTCCTTTCCGCGGATCGTTTCGAGGACAGCGGTTTCGCCCGGGTGCTGGCCGAGACGATCGAGGAAACCGGAGCCACCCGGCTGTTCCCGATCATCTTCGACGCGGTGATGGTCCGGCTGGCCCGGCGGCACGGGCTGGCCGCGGACACTCCCGGATTCGGCTTTGTCGGGCAGGGTGGAAGCGACCTGCTCAACAGCAAGTCGGTCTTCCGGGCGCTGGCGGGCGGCACCGGCTGCCCGATCCCCGAAGGCCGGGTGACCGCGGACGCCGCGGCCACCGAGGATTGGCTGTGGGAGCTGCTTTCCAGCGGACGGTGCGCGATCGTCAAACAGGATCAGCACGTCGGCGGCTACGGGAACGAAATCCTGAGCCCGTACGACGGGGTCGCGCCGATCGGAGCCGCCGAGGTGCTCACCGTCCCGGACCGGGCGGCGCTGCACGAGCTGGTCTCCCGGCGCTGGCCGTGGTACTCCGGCGAGGGCAGGCGCCGGGTCGTGGTGGAGCACTACGTGCCGGACTGCACCCCGGTGTACGTCGAAATGAGCATCACCGACGACGGGGTCTCGCTGTTCGGCCACGGCGAAATGCTGACCAAGCCGATCTTCAACGGCCTGGTGATCCCGGCGCAGTCCGCGGCGCACCCTGGCTGGCCGGGATACCTCGAGGCGGCGGAAAACCTGTGCCAGGCCATCCGCGGCATCGGCTACCGCGGGCTGATCAGCATCGACGGGATCGTCACGCCGGCGGGCGAGGTGCTGCTCAACGAGGTCAACGGCCGGGTCGGCGGATCGACCCACGTCACCCGGATCGCGCAGCACCTGATCGGCCCAGCGTTCCTGGACGAGCGGGTGGTGATGCAACGACACTTCTGGCCGGTGCCCTCGTTCGATCAAGCACTCGCCGCGCTGCGGCGCGCTGGCCTCGCGTTCGACCGCGGCCGCCGCACCGGCGTGGTGCTCACGTCGGACGACGTCACCGGCGGGACCGTCGAGTACTGCCTGATCGCGGCGAGCGTGGAACACGCCACCGAGCTGGAAAACCGGATCGGGGAACTCCGGTTCGGCTGAGGACTGCTCCGTACAGATCGGATCGAGGAACGGAGGCGCGGTTCATGGGCTATCGGGGCCTGGCCAAGAAGTCGGTGATCCTGTGGGCGCTGGTCGCGATCGTGGCCAGGCTGCCCATCGCGATGGCGCCGCTGGGGCTGGTTTTCCTTGCCAGAGACCGGCCGGGCGGCTATTCGCTTGGCGCGACCCTCGCCGCGGCCTACGTCGTCGGCGAGGTGCTCGGCGCCCTGTTCATCGGCACGCTGCCGGTCAGCAGGGGCAAGCCGGGGCTGGCGCTCGGATTGGGTGCGGGCGCGTTCGCCTTCGGGGTGCTCGCGTTCGTTTCCTCGGCCCCGGACCCGGTACTGGTGGTGCTGGCCGCGCTCGCCGGCGCCGGTCCGGCCGCGAGCCCGGGCGGGATGCGCGCGATGCTCACCCGGTTGGTCGACGAGGACGTCGTCGCGTCGGCGTTGAGCGCCGAGTCCACGTTGACCCAGGCGATCTGGGCCATCGCACCAGGGCTGGCGGTTTCGCTGGCGCTGTGGGCCGGTGCCGCGGTGCCGCTCGTGCTGGCCGCCGTGGCGATGGCGGTAGCGGCGGTGACCTTGCCGCTGTTGCCGGGGCCAGCCGGTGCCGCGACACCGGCGAAGGCGACGGCGAAGACTCGTGGGCACGGCCGTCAGCTGTTGTCGGCTTGGCCGATTTACCTGACCAGCGCCGCGTCGATGGCTCTGCTGTCGGCCGCGGAGCTGATTCTCACGCCCCTGCTGGAATTCCGGCATCTGCAGACCGGCTGGGCCGGCGTGCTGCTGACGGTGTTCTCCGGATCGAGCGCGCTGGGCGCGTTCCTTTACGGACTGCGGAAGTGGCCCGGTGCGGTGCGGACGCAGAGCCTGGTGCTGCTGGTCGGCATGTCGGCCTGCGTGGCGCTGATCGCGGTGGTGCCCGGCTTGGTCGGGATCGGCGTCGTCCTGGTCATCGGCGGCCTGTGCCAGGCTGCCGTGGCGGTGACCCGGAACCTCTCGCTCCGCGACGCGCTTCCCGAGGAGGCGCACACGGGTGGTTATTCGGTGATGTACGCGGTGCAGGGCGTCGGCTACACACTCACCGCGACGCTGACGGCGCTGGCGCTCGCTTCGTTCACCCCGGTCACCGCGTTGATCGGCGCGGCGGCGCTGACGCTGCTGTTCACGATCGGCAGCGCCCTCGCCGAACTGCGCCGGGCCCCTGCGCGGCCGGTGCCTGCCGTGCCGGGCGTCGAAGAATGCTGAGCTAACCCACAGTGGTGCCGAAAAGCACCCCGACGAAGTAAGTGACGAGCATGGTGAGGGCGCCGACGCCGACGTTGCGCGCGATCGCGCGCCCCACCTGCGCGTTGCCGAGCCTCGCGCTCACGAAACCGGTGAGCGTGAGGCCGACGACCACCGCCAGCGCGCACGCCCAGACTCGGACGCTGACCGACGTCCAGGCGATCGCCAGCAACGGAAGCAGCGCGCCGACGGAGAACGCCAGCAGCGACGCCCACGCCGCCTGCCACGGGCTGGTCAGGTTGTCCGGGTCGATGCCGAGCTCGGCCTCCGCGTGCGCCTGCAGCGGGTCCTTGTCGGTCAGCTCGCGCGCGACCTGCTTCGCCAGCTCCGGCGAGAGGCCTTTGTCCTCGTAGATCTGCGCGAGTTCGCGCTCCTCGGCCTCCGGCATCGTTTTCAGTTCGTGCTTCTCGAGCCGCAGCAGCGCGCGTTCGGTGTCGCGCTGGGTGCTCACGCTCACGTATTCCCCGCCCGCCATGGAAAAGGCGCCGGCGACGAGACCGGCAATTCCGGCGGTGAGGATCGTGGTGCTGTCCGCGGTGGCTCCCGCGACGCCCACGACGATGCCCGCGACGGACACGATCCCGTCGTTCGCGCCGAGAACCCCGGCGCGCAGCCAGTTCAGCTTGCCGCCGAGGTCCTCGTGCGGCTCGTGCGCGTGCACCGCGTCGCCCATCGTTTCGGTCACCGCTTCAGTGAATCACGGAAATTGTTTCCGCGCGACATTTTCCCATACTGCTGGAATGCGGTTAAGAAAGGCAATCCTCAATGAATTGTGCCTTGCCTGACCAGCTCCGGTGACTTTCGTGGACTTGAAACGACGAACGCCCGGGTCCGGCGCCACAGTGGACACCGGACCCGGGCGAACCGGGTCTAGCTCAGTTGTCGAGTTCGGCCAGCGCCGCCTTCGCGGCTTCGAGCTCGGCCTCCAGCTGCGCGACCTTCGCGGCCTGCGCCTCGCGGGCGGCGTTGATGACCTCGTCGATCGGACCGGACAGCTCTTCGTGCAGCTCCTTGGCCGCACGCGAAACCGCCGCGGCCGGGACGGCCAGGCCCTTCGCGACCCACTTGGCGCCGTTCTTCAGCTCGGCCTGCCACTCGCCGTCCGCCGTGCCGGTGACGGTGAGCGTCAGCTCCACGGTGCGGGTCTTCTTCGCCGTCGACGCCGCGGCCTTCGGACGGCCGCGCTTCGGCTTCGGCGAGTCGACGGCCGAGGTCTCCTCAGCGGACTCCGGCTTCGCGGCATCCGCCGGGGCGGAGTCCGAAGCCGCCGGGGCGGCAGCGGGTTCGGCGACTTCCGGGGCCTCCGGGGTGGCGGCGGCCTGCGGCGATGACGCCGCCGCCGTCTCGGCCGCAGTGTCCTCGTCGTGCGTCAAGGCTTCCACGGACATTCGTGTCGTCTCCTTGCCCGGATCTGGGTTGGGTACGCGGGCATCTTAGAACATGCGTTCGATGCCCGCACTTCTGGGGGATCAATGCAGGAAGGGACCCTCCCAGCCGGGAGAGTCCCTTCCTGACGGTGAAGAACTTACTCCTCCTTGCCGGAGTTCAGTCCGGAGGAGATGAGGTCCATGACCGACGAGTCGGCGAGCGTGGTGACGTCGCCGATCTGGCGGTTCTCCGCGACGTCGCGCAGCAGCCGGCGCATGATCTTGCCGGAGCGGGTCTTCGGCAGCTCGGCCACGACCATGATCTGCCGCGGCTTCGCGATCGGCCCGATTTCCTTCGCGACGTGGTTGCGCAGCTCCTGCACCGCGCCGTCTCCTCCGTCCACGGCGTTGCCGCGCAGGATCACGAACGCGACGATGCCCTGCCCGGTGGTCGGGTCGGTCGCGCCGACGACGGCGGCCTCGGCGACCGTCGGGTGCGACACGAGCGCGGACTCGACCTCGGTGGTGGAGATCCGGTGCCCGGACACGTTCATCACGTCGTCCACGCGGCCGAGCAGCCAGATGTCGCCGTCTCCGTCGTACTTCGCGCCGTCGCCGGCGAAGTAGTAGCCCTGCTCGGAGAAGCGGGACCAGTAGGTGTCGCGGAAGCGCTCGGCGTCGCCCCACACGCCGCGCAGCATCGACGGCCACGGCTTGTCCAGCACCAGGTATCCGCCGCCGCCGTGCGGGACCTCCGTGCCGGTGTCGTCCACGACCTTCGCCGAGATGCCCGGCAGCGCGCGCTGCGCGGAACCCGGCTTGGCGGCGGTGACGCCGGGCAGCGGCGAGATCATGATCGCGCCGGTTTCGGTCTGCCACCAGGTGTCCACGACCGGCGTCTTGTTCGCGCCGATCTTTTCGCGGTACCAGATCCAGGCCTCGGGGTTGATCGGCTCGCCGACGCTTCCCAGCACCCGCAGCGAAGACAGGTCGTACTTCGCCGGGATGTCCTCGCCCCACTTCATGAAGGTGCGGATCAGCGTCGGCGCGGTGTAGTAGATCGAGACCTTGTACTTCTGGATGATTTCCCAGTGCCGGCCCTCGTGCGGAGTGTTCGGCGTGCCTTCGTAGACGACCTGGGTCACGCGGTTCGCCAGCGGCCCGTACACGATGTAGGAGTGCCCGGTGATCCAGCCGATGTCGGCGGTGCACCAATAGACGTCTTCGCCCGGCTTGTGGTCGAACACGACGTTGTGCGTGTACGCGGTCTGGGTCAGGTAGCCGCCGGAGGTGTGCAGAATGCCCTTCGGCTTACCCGTGGTGCCTGAGGTGTACAGGATGAACAGCGGGTGCTCGGAATCGAACGCTTCCGGCTTGTGCTCAGCGGACTGTCCGTCGACCAGTTCGTGCCACCAGAGGTCGCGGCCCTCGGTCCACGGCGTCTCGCCTTCGAGGTCGCTGCCGGTGCGCTTGACGACGATGACCTTCTGCACGGTTTCCGCGCCCTGCAAGGCTTCGTCGACGTTCGCCTTCATCGGTGCGGCCTTGCCCCGGCGGTACTGACCGTCCGAAGTGATCACGACCTTCGCGGCCGCGTCGTCCACCCGCGCACGCAGCGCCGTCGGCGAGAAACCGCCGAACACCACGCTGTGCAGAGCGCCGATCCGCGCGCACGCGAGCATCGCGAAAATCGCCTCGGGCACCATCTGCAGCTGGATCGCCACGACGTCGCCGGCGACAACGCCCAGCGACGACAGCGCGTTCGCGGCCTTCGAGACCTCGTCCTTCAGCTGCGCGTAGGTGATGTCGCGCGTGTCGCCCGGCTCGCCGACCCAGTGGATCGCGACCTGGTCCCCGTGCCCGGACTCGACGTGCCGGTCCACGCAGTTGTACGCGACGTTCAGTTTCCCGCCCACGAACCACTTCGCGAACGGCGCATTGGTCCAGTCCAATACCTGGGACCACTGCGTGTCCCACGACAGCCGCTCCGCCTGCCCGGCCCAGAACTGCTCCCGGTCAGCGTCCGCCGTCGCATACAACTCGGCCTTCGCGTTCGCCTGACCAGCGAACTCTTCGCTGGGAGGAAACGTGCGGCTCTCCGTGAGCAGGTTGTCCAACGCTGGGGACTGCTCGGTCATGGTGCAAAGCCTCCTGTAGTGCGAACCCGCGGCTCAGGGAACGCTAGCGACGTTAGTCCGCCTACGACAAGGTTGCAGCCACGTTGCGCGCACAGCTCCAAGCGACGTGCGGCGAGGCTCAGCCGAGTCGGGCGAGCAGCCGGGCACGGGCGCCCGGCCACTCGGCGTCCGTCATCGAGTAGAGCACCGTGTCGCGGGTCGTGCCGTCCGGACGGATCCGGTGCGCCCGCAGCACCCCTTCGCGCAGCGCGCCGAGCCGTTCGATGGCGCGTTGCGAACGGAGGTTGCGGTTGTCGGTTTCCCACGCGACGCGCTGGGCTCCCCAGTCCTCGAAGGCGTTGCGCAGCAGGAGGAATTTGGACTCGGTGTTGAGCGCGGTGCGCTGGAAATCCGCGCCGATCCAGGTGTGCCCGATCGAGAGGATCCGGTGTTTCGCTACTACCTGGTAATAAGAAGTGGTGCCCGCGACGCGGCCGGACGCGACGTCGATCTGCGCCCACGGGCGGCGGTCCGGGTCGGCGAGCGCGTTCTTCACCATCGTCTCGGCTTCGCCGAGGTCGGCGGGCTGGCGGACGCTCAGCCAGGCCCAGATGCCCGGGTCGGCTCCGGCCTCGAGTAGGCCGGGCGCATGCTCGGGCGTGAGAGGTTCGAGCCGTACGTGGCGGCCGGACAGGACGGGGTGCTCGCTCCAGGTCACGCGATCACGCTACGTCGGCAAGTGGCAGTGCCGAAGTGCCATTTACCGGTCATTTCAGCAGTCCACTATTCGGCCGCTTATGCTCCCTGGAGCACCCGGAGAAAGAGAGCGCGCATGGCCGAGGAACGAGAAAACCTCACCTGGGAGTTGTTCGGTTCGGCGAGCCGGGAGTTGGCTCAGGAGGTCGCCGCGGACGGTTTCGTCCCCGACCTCATTCTCTCCATCGCGCGCGGCGGGCTGTTCGTCGCCGGCGCGCTCGGGTACGCGCTCGACGTGAAGAACCTGCACGTGATGAACGTCGAGTTCTACACCGGCGTCGACCAGCGGCTGGACCTGCCGGTCATGCTGCCGCCGGTGCCCAACGTGGTGGATCTCACACACAAGAAGGTGCTGGTCGCCGACGACGTCGCGGACACCGGGGCGACGCTCAAGCTGGTCCGCGACTTCTGCGCCGACCACGTCGCGGACGTGCGGTGCGCGGTGGTTTACGAGAAGCCCGCTTCGACGGTGAAGTGCGAGTACGTGTGGAAGCGGACTGACCGGTGGATCAACTTCCCGTGGTCGGTGCTGCCTCCGGTGGTCGAGCGGGCCGGGCAGGTGCTGGACGCATGAGCGATCCGCTGAAGCCGCTGCTGGAGCTGGACGGCGTCGCCGCGGCGGCCAAGGCGGCGCAGGACGCGATCTTCGCCGTGCACCGGCTGCCCGCGAACCTGCGTGGCGGAGCGGAGACCGCGGCCGAGGCTTCGGTCCGGGCCGCGCGGGCTTCGGCGGGGATCGACGGGGCTAATCCCGAGTTGCCGGAAGACGGTTCGGTGACGGACCCGCTGCTCGCCGGATCGTTGCGGGTGGCGGAAAAACTCGAGTCGCTGCTGCCGACCTGGCGGCGGGCTCCGTTGCAGACGCTGGCTCGGCTGCATCTGCTGGCCGCGTCCGATGTGGTCTCCGATCCGGATCAGCTCGGCCGTCCGCAGCGAGGCGGCGAGCGGCTGGAGTTGCTGGCTCAGCTCGTCACCGGGGCGACCTCCGTGCCCGGGCCGGTGCTGACCGCGGTCGTGCACGGCGAACTGCTGGCGTTGGCCCCGTTCGGTTCGGCGGACGGAGTGGTCGCCCGGGCGGCGGCGCGGCTGTCGATGGTCGCGACCGGGCTTGACCCGAAGGCGTTGACGGTGCCGGAGGTCGCGTTCTTCCGGCGCGTTCCGCGGTATGTCGAACTGGCGCAGGGGTTCGCTGCCGGGACGTCGGACGGCGTGCGCGAGTGGCTGCTCTTCTGTTGCGAGGCCTTTGAAACCGGCGCGAACGAGGCTCGGAGCATCTCCTCGGCCGCTGGCTGACCAGTGTGGCCTGACCACATCGCCGAACGGCGTTCTGTGGTGGATTGACCCATGGTCGCCCTGGTCGGAGCGACCTACTGTTTCCGGCCATGACCAGTGACAGTTCCCTCGCCGGCCGCACCGCGTTGGTGACCGGCGGCGGCAGCGGCATCGGGCTGGCCTGCGTGCGGGCGTTCGGCGCGGCCGGGGCGAAGGTGCACGTGGCGGACGTCGCCGGGGCGGAGGCGGCGGCTGCCGAGGTCGGCGGGCAGGCGCACGTGGTGGACCTGACCGACCCGGCGGCATTGGAGACCCTGCCCGCGGACGTCGACGTGCTCGTCAACAACGCGGGCGTACAGCATGTCGCGCCGTTGCCGGAATTTCCGCCGGAGCGGTTCGCCTTCATTCAGTCGTTGATGGTGACTGCGCCGTTTTTGCTGATCCGCCAGTGCTTGCCCGCGATGTACGCGCGCGGCTGGGGACGGATCGTGAACATGTCCAGCGTGCACGGCGTGCGGGCGAGTCCCTACAAAGCCGCTTACGTCACGGCGAAACACGCCCTTGAGGGACTGTCCAAAGTGGCCGCTCTCGAAGGCGCGGAACACGGTGTGACCAGCAATTGCGTGAATCCGGGTTACGTCCGTACGCCGCTTGTCACCGGACAGATCGAAGCGCAGGCGGCCGAGCACGGGGTGCCGCCGGAAGAAGTGCTCGAAGAGGTTCTGCTGCGCCGGGCCGCGATCAAGCGATTGATCGAGCCCGAGGACGTCGCCGATCTCGTGGTGTGGCTGTGCGGCGAGTCCGCCGGACACCTCACCGGCGCGTCGCTTCCCGTTGACGGCGGCTGGACCGCTGGCTGAATTCCCCTTTCCCCACAACGGAGTGGAGTCCGCTATGGACAAAAAGCTGCTGCGCGTCGTCGGAGCCGGGCTGATCGGAACCACCATCGAGTGGTACGACTTCTTCCTTTACACCTCGGCCGCCGCGCTGGTCTTCAACAAGCTGTTCTTCCCGACCGCCGATCCGCTCACCGGCACCTTGCTGGCGTTGCTCACCTACGCGGTCGGATTCCTCGCGCGGCCGATCGGCGGGCTCGTGTTCGGGCACTTCGGCGACCGGATCGGCCGCAAGAAACTGCTGGTCGTGAGCCTGCTGATGATGGGCGGCTCGACGTTCGCGATGGGGCTGCTGCCCACGTACAGCGCGGTCGGCGTGCTCGCGCCGGTCCTGCTGACGCTGCTGCGGCTGATCCAGGGCTTCGCCCTCGGCGGCGAATGGGGCGGCGCGGTCCTGCTGGTTTCCGAGCACGGCGACGACCGGCGGCGCGGGTTCTGGGCGTCCTGGCCGCAGACCGGCGTTCCGGCGGGGAACCTGCTGGCCACCGCGGTGCTCGCGATCCTGGCGTCCGCTCAGTCGGACGCGACTTTCCAGGCGTGGGGCTGGCGGGTTCCGTTCCTGCTCTCCGGGGTGCTGGTCGTGCTCGGCCTGTGGATCCGGCTGGCGGTTTCGGAATCGCCGGTGTTCATCGCGGCGAAGGCGGCCGCGGACGAGCGTGAGCAGGCACCGATTGTCGACGTCTTCCGCGGGCATTTCCGTGCGCTGGCAGTGACGTTCGGTGCGCGCATCGCGGAAAACGTGTCCTACTACGTGATCACCGCGTTCATTCTCGTATACGTGACGACTGGGCTCGGGCTGCCGAAAGCGACTGGCCTGACCGCGGTGCTCGTCGCCTCGGCGGTGCATTTCGTGACGATTCCCTTGTGGGGACTGCTGTCCGACAAGATCGGGCGCAAGCCGGTGTACCTGTTCGGCGTGATCGGGATGGCGGCCTGGTCGTTCGGGTTCTTCTGGCTGCTCGACCTGCGCACGACCTGGTCGGTGATCGGCGCGGCCGTGGTCGGGCTCGTCGTGCACGGTGCGATGTACGGGCCGCAGGCGGCGTTCTTCGCCGAACAATTCCCGACGCGGGTGCGCTACACCGGGCTTTCGGTCGGCGGCCAGCTGTCGTCCATCGCGGCCGGAGCGGTCGCGCCGTTGATCGCGGTGGCGCTGTTCGAGGCGTACCACTCCACGGTGCCGGTTTCGGTCTACGTGGTCGCGATGTGCCTGTTGTCGCTGGTCGCGCTGCTCGCCGCCCGCGAGACGCGCGGCGCGTCGCTGCACGAGACGGCGGCCGAACGGCAGGCTTCAATGACAGCATGACGGGTGTGGACCCCACTGCCGAGGCGTATCGCCGGCTGCTCGAACTGCTCGCCGCCGGAGCGAGCAGCGAGCAGCTGGCGCACGTCGCCGCCAGGGGGTTGTCCGCGGAGCAGGCCGCGGCGATCGGTTCGGCGACTGAGCTGGCTTTGCGGATCCGCGAGACGCTCAGCGAGCACCGGCGGCGGGAAGCCGAGCTGACGGCGTTGTTCGACACTGCGAGCGACCTCGCCCGGCTGCGCGATCCGGACGCGGTGCTGCGGTCGATCGTCCGGCGCGCGCGGACCCTGTTGGGCGTGGACGTTTCGTATCTCAGCCTTAACGACGAGGCCAACGGCGAGACGTACATCCGCGTTACGGACGGGTCGGTTTCCGCGCTGTTCCAACAGATTGTTCTCGGAATGGGCGAGGGGCTCGGCGGGCTCGTGGCGCAGACCGCGCGTCCCTACGCGACCGCGGACTACTTCGAGGACGAGCGGTTCCGGCACACGAACCCGATCGACGCTGGTGTCCGCGAAGAGGGGTTGAAGGCGATCCTTGGCGTGCCACTGGCGATCGGCGGCAAAGTGCTGGGCGTGCTGTACGCGTCCGACCGATCGTCGCGGGCGTTCTCGACGGCGGAGGTCGCGCTGTTGTCATCTTTGGCCGCGCACGCCGCGATCGCGCTGGACACGGCGCATTTGCTGGACGAAACACGGTCTGCGGCGGCGGAGTTGAACGCGGCCAACGCGACGATGCGGCGGGCTGACGACGCGCACGACCGATTGATGGACCTCGTGCTCGGTGGTGCGGATCTGCCCGCGGTGGCGGCGGAAGTGGCCGGAGTGTTGCGTGGCTCGATCGCCGTGCACGACGAAGAAGGCGGGCTGCTGGCCGGTACCTCGGTCGTTTTTGACGCTGCCGCGGTGGCTTCGTCGCACGCCAACGGCCGTGCGGTGTCTACAAAGGACTTCTGGGTCTGCGCCGTGCGCGCGGGTCGGGAATTGCTCGGGAGCCTGACGCTTTCCGGCCGGCCGGAGCTGGCCGGGGACGACCGTCGTCTCTTTGAACGCGCGGCAATCGTCACGGCGTTGTTGTTGCTGCTGCGCCGTTCTGTTGCGCAGGCCGAGGACCAAGTGCGCGGCGAGCTGCTGACCGACCTGCTCACCGCGCCGACCCGAAACCCGGGTTCGCTGATGGCTCGCGCCCGCCGTCTGGGGGTCGATTTGTCTTCACCGCACACGGTTTTGGTCGCGCACGCTTCTGGCATTTCTCGACGCGGACTCGCTGCGGCGTGCGCACGGTACGGCGATTTGGTCGGCGTCCACGCGGAGCAAGTCGTCGCGCTCGCACCGGATCAGCCTGCCGCAGCACGGATCGCGGCCGATCTGAAGTCTGTTGTGGACTGTCCGGTGACCGTCGGCGCGGCCGGCCCGGCGAGCGGGCCGGAAGCGTTGGCGCAGGCGTACACTGAAGCTGTTCGATGCGTTAATACTCTGCTGGCACTCGGCCGCGAAGGCGACGGCGCGGCGATGGGCGACCTCGGATTCCTCGGCGTCCTGCTCGGCAGGCATTCCGACCTGTCCGGCTACGTCCGGGCAACGCTCGGCCCGGTCCTCGATTACGACGCCCGCCGCGGCACCGACCTCGTCGGCACGCTGCGCGCGTACTACGCGGCAGGAGGGAATTTGGCGCGGGCTAAGGAAACCCTGCACGTCCATGTCAACACGGTCGCGCAACGGATGGAACGCCTGGCCGCGCTGCTGGGCGAGGACTGGCGTGAACCTGAGCGTTCGTTGGAGATCCAGCTAGCGTTGCGCGTGCATCAGCTCGGCGGCTGACGGACCCCGGCGAGGATGAGGTCGAGCATCCGGCCCAGTTGTTCCGGTCCGCCCGGCAGTGTCCGCATGCTGCACGCGCCGACCACAGTCACGACGACGTCCTGCGCACGAACATCCGCCCGAAGCGTGCCGTCCTCAACACCCGCGTCCAGGATCAGCTGCACGGCCTCGGTCAACTCCGCGCGGACCTGCGTCATGTCGACAGTGCCCGCCTCGATGATCGCGCGCAGTGTGTCGGCCATGTCGTGCTTCGTGCTCGCGTACTCGGCGAAGCGGTCCATCCACCGACGCAGCGCGCGAAGCGGCTTCTCGGCTTCAAGCAGCTTCGGCGCACTCGCGACGACCTGTGCCAGCTCGTCCCGGTACAGCGCTTCGACGAGCGCTTCACGGGTAGGGAAGTGGCGGTAGAGCGTACCGATTCCAACACCCGCTTCGCGCGCGACGCGCTCCAGCGTGACGGGCTCGTCGCCTTCGCCGAACGCCTTGCGGGCAGCAGCTAGTAGCCGCAGACGGTTGCGTTCAGCGTCCGCGCGCGGTTTCTTCGGGCTCGACAAAGCGGAGGGTCCTCCGGTTCTGCTACCGTGGTGATACGGAGGCGCCTCCGCATCAACTTCCACTATGCCACGGCAGGAGTCTTTCCTCATGACGGCAACCACCTCTCCAGGCGGCACCGCGAAGCTCGCCGGCCGCGAGGTCGCGCGGATCGGCTACGGCGTGATGCAGCTCGGCCGCCCCGGCACCGACCGCGCTGACCAGGTAAAACTGCTCCGCGAAGCGAACCAAGCGGGCGTGAACCACCTGGACACCGCCCAGTTCTACAGCGACGGCCGCTGCAACGACCTGATCCGCGAAGCGTTCTCGCCCTATCCGGACGACCTCGTGGTGGTGACCAAGGTCGGCGCCGAGGAATCACCGCAAGGGCTCCGGCTCGCGCAACAGCCGGAGCAGCTGCGAGCCCAGGTCGAAGCCAACCTCGCCTCGCTCGGCGTCGAACGGCTCGACGTGGTCAACCTGCGCCGCGCGGACGCCGGACCCGGCTTGATCGCGGAAGGCGACCAGCTCGTCGACATCGACGACCAGCTGGCTGAACTGATTTCCCTGCGCGAAGCCGGAAAGATCGGCTCGCTCGGGCTCAGCAATGTCTCCGCCGACCAGCTCCGGCACGCGCTCGAAGCCGGGATCGTCTGCGTGCAGAACTCCTACAACGTGCTCGCCCGCGCCACCGAGCCGGTGCTGGAGCTGTGCCGGGAACACGAGATCGCCTGGGTGCCGTACTTCCCGCTGGGTTCCGCGTTTGAGCTGGGCCAGGACGTCACCGGCAATCCGGTCGTAACCGGGATCGCGGCCGAACTCGGCGCTACCCCGGCGCAGGTCGCGCTGGCCTGGCTGCTGCAGCGCTACGCGGGCACGTTGCTGATCGCGGGCACGGCGACCCCGGCGCATCTCGCCGAGAACCTCGCCGCCGGCCAGGTGCAGCTGCCCGCCGAAGCGGTAGCTGCCCTGGACCGGCTCGGCTGAGCTCAGAAGTTCAGCGCCGCGACCCGCTCGGCGTCGGCGAGGATGTTGATCTCCGTGATCAACCCGTCGGAAACGGTGAACGACAGCACCGAAACCGGCTTCCCGTCGCGCAGGGCGACGATGCCCGGGCCGCCGTTGACGGTCGCGTACTGCGACACCAAACCGACCGGACGGAACTGCGACGCGCTTCCCGCGACCTCGGCCGCGCCGCGCACGACCTTCGAGCCGAGCCCGCCGGTGTCGACGCGCAGCAGAGCGTCCGGGTGCAGGAGCGCGACCAGCCCCTCGAAGTTGCCGCCACGAGCGGCGGTGAGCCAGGCGTCCGCGATCTTGCGCTGCTGGGCTCGATCCGCCGGACCGGCCGGCGTCACGCCCTGCACGCGCCGCCGCGCCCGGCTCGCCAGCTGTCGTACCGCGGCGGTGTTCTTGTCGAGCATCGTGGCGATCTCGTCGAACGGCACGGCGAACATGTCGTGCAGGACGAAGGCGAGCCGCTCCGCCGGGTCGAGCGCCTCCAGCACCACCAGCAGCGCGAGCCCGACCGAGTCCGCGAGGACTTCCTGCTCCGCCGGATCGACGCCGTCCCCGGTCTCCACGACCGGGTCCGGCACCCGGATGTCCAGCGGGTCCTCGCGACGGGTCGCGCGCGAGCGCAGCATGTTGAGGCACTGCCGCGACACGATCGTCGTCAGCCAGCTGCCGGTGTTGCGGATGTCCTCTCCGGACGACCGCGTGACCCGCAGCCAGGTCTCCTGGATGGCGTCGTCGGCCTCGGCGAACGAACCGAGCATCCGGTACGCCACCGCCCGCAACCTGGGCCGATGCTCCTCGAACTGAGCCGCCCAAAAATTCTCGTCCTGTTTTTCGTCCCGCACTGTCACATCTTCTCCTTGGGCCGGGTCCTACCAGCAAGACCCGCCGAACGCGGCGGACGTGACAGGAGGAGATCACCATGCAGGCTCGGATGACCCACCCGATCCAGGTGCAGCCGGACGCGATGAAGGCGCTGATGGCGCTGAGCAAGGCCACCAACGACAGCACGGTCCCGGCGACCACGCACCACCTGATCCACCTGCGGGTGAGCCAGATCAACGGCTGCAGCATGTGCGTCGACATGCACGCGCGGGAGATGAAGCAGGCAGGCGAGAAGGACGAGCGGATCTGGGGCGTCGGCGCGTGGCGCGAATCGACCTACTTCACCGACGCCGAGCGCGCGGCGCTGGACCTGGCCGAGCACGTGACCCGGCTGGCCGACCGGACGGACCCGGTCCCGGACGAGGTCTGGGACGCCGCCGCGGACATCTACGACGAGAAGGAGCTTTCGTCGCTGCTGCTGTCCATCGCCGGGATCAACGTGTGGAACCGGCTCAACGCCGCGATCCGCCAGCCGGTCGGCTCGTTCTGAACCGCACTGGGGGTGTTGCCGGGCGCGGCGGCGAGGGGATCCGTCGCCGCTTCCGGCAGCTTCACACGTTCGCGGGCAACTGGTCCCGGATCGCCGCGACGGCGGCCCGCGGATCGTCGGCCCAGAGGTCGAGCTGAGTGATTTCGACGGTGCCCTTGCGGCCGAGATCGACCAGCCGCGGTTCGCGCAGGACGACCGAGAGATTGGTCGATTGGTTGATTCCCACCGCCAGCACCCGGTCTTCGGGCACACTGACGCCGCCCCGCGCCTTCAGCGATCGGCTCGCCTGCCGGACGGAATCGATGCTGGCCAACGGGATCCGGTGGTCGAAGAAGGACAGATACCGCACCCGCAGCCCCTCCCGGCTGACGGAGTGCGGGTATTTGTAGAGGGTCGCGACGATCGCCAGAAACGCGAGGGCACCCAGGACTTCCAGCACCAGCAACGCGATCCGCACCGGTACCGACTTCACCATGATCTCGACCAGGACGATGTCGACTGGGTTCACCGCCAGCATGACCCAGAACATCGGCCGGATGGTGCGGCTGTAGTGGATCGCGACGCCGCCGGACGGCACGTCGCTCTGGCGGCGGAGCACGAGTGCCAAGGCCCTCGCCAGTATCAGCACTTGTCTTCTCACGGCGCCCCCTCCAGCGTCAGTCGGCGGTTCCCCAGCCGCGCGGCCCACTTCTCCTCTATTCTCCCGAATTTCCAGATCGCGAACGCGGCCAACCAGGTGACGATGAACAGTCCGACGATCGCGAAGCCCACGTAGTCCAGGTCCACCGAGGCGATCGCGGCGAGCGGTCCGGACGTGATGTCGAGCTTCTCGGCGAGCAGCGTCACCAGTTCGATGGTCCCGATGCCGAGCGCGACCGCCACGGAAAGCGCGGTGACCGTGAGGTTGTAATAAATCTTCCGGATCGGCCGGGAAAACGCCCAGCCGTAGGCGTAGTTCATGAGCACGCCGTCGGCGGCGTCGAAAAGGCTCATCCCGGCGGCGAACAGGATCGGCAGCACGAGAATCGCGTACCAGGGCAAGGCAAAAGCGGCCGCGCCCGCGGCGAGGACCAGCAATCCGATTTCCGTCGCGGTGTCGAAACCGAGTCCGAAAAGGACTCCCACTGGGTAGATGTGCCACGGCTTCCGCACCGCTTTGGTGGCCCCGCGCAACAGCCGGTTCATCAGGCCGCGGTTGTCGAGATGCCGTTCCAGCTCGGCCTCGTCCAGTTCGCCGCGGCGCATCCGGGCGAACACGCGCGCGATCCCGACGAGCACGACGAGGTTCATGATCGCGATCAGGTACAGGAAAATCCCGGACACCGACGTGCCGATCAGGCCGGTCGTCTCGTGCAGCGCGGAGCCGTCGTCCTCCAGCTGCCCGGCGACCGCGCGGACGCCCATCGACAGCAGCAGACACAGCGCGAAGACGATCGTCGAATGTCCGAGGGAGAACCAGAACCCGACCGACAACGGACGCTGCCCGTCGGCCATCAGCTTGCGCGTGGTGTTGTCGATGGCGGCGATGTGGTCGGCGTCGAACGCGTGCCGCATGCCGAGCGTGAACGCGGTGACGCCGAGGCCGATGCCGAACGTGCCGCCCGCGCCGAGCGCGTAATGCCGCGGCGCGACGACCAGCACCAGAAGTCCCCAGCCGACGAGGTTGAGCAGCAGGATCACGGCCGCCATGCCGCCGATCGACCATCTGTCGCCGCGAGTGAGCCGCTGCGTCATCGCCGTCCTCTCGCTCCCCGGAAAGCCGTGAAGGGCTCCTTGAGGGAATCAGATTCCCTCAAGGAGCCCTTCACGGACAATCAGGTAAAGCTCAGCCGGCGCGCAGGTGCAACGTGTCGAGCGCCTTGCGCACGTGCCCGCCCGCGGCGGTCAGCGCCTCGGCGGAGTGGGCGACGTCGCTGCCGGACAGCAGGTGCACGAGCGCCACTTTGAGGTCGCCGCTGGCCTCGGTGAGCGCGTCCGAGCAGTCGGCCATCGTCATGCCGGTGGCTTCCTGCAGGATCCGGATGTTGCGGCCGCGCAGCTTCGCGTTCGTCGCGCGCATGCTCACCATCAGGTTCGAGTACGTCTTGCCCAGCTTGATCATCGTCGCGCTGGAGAACGCGGTGAGGATCAGCTTCTGCGCCGTGCCCGCCTTCATCCGGGTCGAGCCGGCGATGGCCTCGGGACCGGTGGCGACGGCGATCAGCACGTCCACGCCCGCCGGTTGCGCGGCGCGCGGGTTGGCCGAGACGAGCCCGGTGTGCGCGCCGATCCGGCTGGCCTCGGCGAGCGCGCCGAGCACGTACGGAGTGCGCCCGGAGGCGGCGAGACCGAGCACGAAGTCGCCCGGCTGCACCGAGTGGGCGATTTCCGCCGCGCCGGCGTCCGCGTCGTCCTCGGCGTTCTCGACGGCCTGCCGCAAGGCCTTCTCACCGCCCGCGTGGTGCGCGATGAACAGGTCGCCGGGCACGTTGAACGTCGGCACCAGTTCGGCCGCGTCCAGCGTCGCCAGGCGGCCCGAGGTGCCCGCGCCGACGTAATGCACGCGCCCCCCGCCGCGCAGCGCCTCGACGGCGTAGTCGACCGCACGGGCCAGCTGCGGCAGCACCGCGGCCACCGCGTCCGGCACCCGGCGGTCCTCGGCGTTGATCGCGCCGAGGATCCCCATGGTGGACATCAAATCGATGTCCACCGTGCGCGGGTTTCGTTGTTCGGTGGGCGAATCGACGTGCACCGTCTGGCAGGGGACGGACATCAGATCCTCGCTTCTTGGTTCACTTGCCGGTTTCCCGCGGACGACGACGACCGTCGGGTCTGACCCCGAGCCGGTGCGAGCCGACCGCGTCCCTCGTGGCGTCCAACGCGCTGACCGACGCCTCCATGTGGCGCTGTGCGACGCCGATGAAGAGGCAGTCGATCACGGTCAGCTGGGCGATCCGGCTCGCGGTCGCCCCGGACCGGAAGGTGGTTTCGCGGGCCGCCGTGGTGAGCACGTGGTCGGCGACCTCGGTGATCGGCGAGCGCGGGAAGTTCGTGACCGCGACGGTCACCGCGCCGTGCTCGCGCGCGACCCGCAGCGCCTCGACGGTGTCCGTGGTCGCGCCGGTGTGCGAGACGCCGACCGCGACGTCGCCCGGCTTCAGCACGGCGGCCGAGGTCAGCATGATGTGCGTGTCCGACCAGGAGAAGCTCACGCGGCCGATCCGGTGCAGCTTCTGCTGCAGGTCAGCGGCGACGAAAGCGCTTGCGCCCACGCCGTACACGTCGACCCGGCCGGCTTCGGCGACGAGGTCGATCACGCTCTGCAGCGAGGCGACGTCGAGCTGGTCGGCGGTCTCCTCGACGGCGCGCGCGTCGGCGAAGCTGACCTTGCCGATGACGGACGCCAGGTCGTCGCCAGGGCCGATCTCGCCGCCGAGGTTGCGCGAGGTGCGCGCCTCGGTGCGGGCGGTGTCCGCGGCGAGCGCGATGCGCAGCTGCGGGTAGCCGCCGACGCCGACGGCCTTGCAGAAGCGCGTAACGGTGGTCTCGGAGGTGTTCGCGGCCAGCGCGACCTCGGTGATGCTGCGGCGCGCGACAGCGGCCGGGTCTTCCAGGACAACCTTCGCGACGCGCTGCTCGGCGCGGGCGAGTCCGGGCAGCAGGGAGCGGATGCGAACCAAGGGGCTCGCATCCGCGTCGCGCACCGCGGTCTGACCTGCGAAGTGCTCAGAGGGTGCGCTGCTGACTACGGAATCGGTATCATCCGCCGTCGGAAAGTTACTAACCGTTGGCATTTGCGACAAGGCTACCCACATCCTTCGGCAGAACCACAACCCGTCCGTGTCTGCGGACTTCGGTTTGCGATTAATCGTTGTCAAGAAAGTCGCCAACCGAGTCCACGGTGTTAACGACCTCAAGCTAACGACTTGGCAACTAAGTGTGTCTAGCGAAGGAGTCTTGTTCCACTGAGTGGGGACACCAAGGTGGCAATGCGCGGCGGGGTGCCTACCGAGCGCTCAATTTCCAACCGGAAGAGGCCAGCTCCGAGGGGTTTCGCTCACCATCGAGAACGACCTGGCCGCGTTGGGTGACTTTCACACTATCGAGGGAAACTCCCCGACCCGTGTAATTCGGATCGGTGCTGTAACGCCACCGGAGCGAGGTAGCGGCCGACGCAGGCACCTCCGCGGACACCCGCCACCAGGAACGGTGCCCGTGTCCGCCCAGCGCGGGCGTCTCGTCGTCGGGCGCACCCGGGCCACAGGCCTGCATCGGAACAGGTTGCCAATTAACCCCGTCGGTGCTCGATTCGAGCTGCAACGGGTCGCTCGGGCCCTCGGTGTCGACGAAAGCGGCGAAGGACACGCGCAGTGGCGCACCCGCTGGAAGCGGTCGTGTGCTTAGCGTAGCGACGCCGTTGTTTCCCAAGCTCGCGTACCAAGCGTCGGGGCCTTCGACCGGCCGTACGGCCATCGCCTTCGCGAGCGAGGTCGCCCAGACCTGACGGGCGGGGTTGATGGAACCCCAGGTGCGCGTGGGGTGCACGCGGTTGGTGAGCAGCAACGCGAACGACCGCGATTCCGGGTCGATGACCAGCGTCGTGCCGGTGAAACCGGTGTGGCCCGCGCTGATCGGCGACGCCAGCGCGCCCATGTACCAGGGCTGGTCCAGCTCGAAACCGAGCCCGTGCTCGTCGCCGGGGAAGCGCTGGTTGTAGTTCGTGAGCATCTTCTTGACGGTGTCCGGGCGCAGGATCCGGTGCCCGCGGTAACTGCCGCCGTTGAGGATGGTCTGGGAGAGCACAGCCATGTCGCCGGCCGTCGAGAACACGCCCGCGTGCCCGGCGACGCCGCCGAGCGACCAGGCGTTCTCGTCGTGCACCTGTCCGCGCACGAGTCCGCGCGGCGGGGTGGTCTCGTACTCGGTCGCGGCGATCCTCGAGAGCTTCGACGCGGGCGGGTTGTAGCCGGTGTCGACCATCCCCAGCGGCGCGGTGATGCGGTCGTGCACCACCTGGTCCAGCGGCTTGCCGGACAGCTTCTCGATCAGGAAGCCGAGGGTCAGCATGTTGAGGTCGGAGTACAGGTAGGTGCTGCCCGGCGCGTTCTTGAGCGGGCTGTCGAGCACCGCCTTGCGCCGCGACGGGATGTCCGGATAGCCCTGCCAGAGCGACGGCGACGGGTCGGCGTCGAAACCGGAGGTGTGCGTGAGCAGCTGCAGCACGGTGACGTCCTGCTTGCCGTTGACGCCGAACTCCGGCAGATAGCGCACGACCGGCGCGTTGACGTCCAGCTTGCCCTGCTCGGTCAGCTGCAGCGCGGCGATCGAGGTGAACAGCTTCGAGATCGACGCCATGTCGAAAATGGTGTCGTTGCGCATCGGAACCTGCTGCTCCGGCGGCAGTTCGGTGCCCTTGGCGTCGGCGTACCGGAGCGCGCCGCCGACGGCGTAGCGGTCCACGACCACGCCGTCGTGCGCGAGCAGGCCGACCGCGCCGGAGAAGTGCGGATGCCCGCTGGCGTCCGGCTGTGTCCAGCTCTTCAGGAACTGCTCGGCGTCGCGGATCGGCTGCGGATCGAGGTTGACCTCGCCCGGGCTGCCGTCGCGCAGCTTCGTGCTCGCCGGGGCGAACCCGTGCTGCGGACGGTCGAAGCGCCCGGCGAAGCCGCCGTGTCGGTTGTCGATCGTTGCTGCTCCCGCGGTCGTCGTGGCCGCGACCAGTACGGCCAACGTCGCGACGAGCACTTTCCTAGCACGCATGGCCGCTCTCCTCAGCGATAGATCAGGTGGGGGCGGCGTCTGCGGGCGAAGTCGGCGAGCTCGGCGCGCCACGCGCCGGTGATCTCGTCCACTCCGGCGCCGGCGTCGACCATGGTGCGCAGCCGCGCGGATCCGGACAGCTTGTCGATCATGTGGTCCGGCCGCCAGCCGAATTTGTCGGGCGCGACGCGCTTGGCCGTCACGAACATCGAGACGGTGGTGTTGATCGCGTCGAAGGCCCGCGGATCGGTCACGGTGACCTGTACGCCGCCGCAAGGCTGGTTCACGAATTTGCCGAAGGTGGGCACGAAGTAGATCTCGCGGAACGCTGCGCCCGGCAGGCGGAGCTTCTCGAGTTCCTCGCGCCAATGCCAGTCGAGGCCGGGCGCGCCGATGATTTCGAACGGCCGTGTCGTGCCGCGGCCTTCGGAGAACACGGTGCCTTCGAACATGCCGGTGCCCGGGTACACGAGCGCTGTGTCCGGTGTCGGCATGTTCGGGCTTGGCAGGATCCAACGGAGACCGGTGTCGGCGAAGAAGCTGTCGCGTCGCCAGCCGCGTATCTGAACGACTTCGAGCTTCGCCAGCTTCACGCCTTCGCCTGGAAGGAACTCAGCGGCGAAGAAGCGCGCCAGTTCTCCAACCGTCATGCCGTGTTGCTGCGCGATCGGCTTCAGCCCGACGCCGGACGAGAACTTCGGGTCGAGGACTGGGCCGGACAGTCTTCCGCCGATGGGGTTTGGCCGGTCTAGGACTACGAAGGCCGCGTTGACCTTCGCAGCGGCAACCATGGCTGTGTACAGGGACCAGATGTAGGTGTAGAAGCGCGCGCCGACGTCGGCGATGTCGAAGACGACAGTGTCCAGTCCGGCTTTCTGGAACAGCGAAGCGAGCTTCGTCGCGTCAGCGCCGTACGCGTCGTACACGGGGATGCCGGTGCGTGGGTCGGTGTAGTCGCCTTCGGAGCCACCGGCTTGCGCGCTGCCGCGAAAGCCGTGCTCTGGCCCGAAGGCCGCGACGGGACGTACGCCCGCCGCGACCATCGAGTCGACGATGTGGTCCCCGTTGGCGAGCACGCCCGTCGGGTTGGACAGCACGCCGAGCTTGCGTCCGGCGAGCGGACGCCAGCCCTGCGCGGCGAGCTGTTCGGCACCGGTGAGGACCCGGCGTTCCAGCTCGGTTTGCGCCGCTTCGGGTGCCGCTTGTGCCGCCGCTGAGCCGCTCGCCAGTACTGGGACGGCGAGCGCCGGAACGGCGAGGAAATTCCTGCGGTTGAGAGTCACCAGGTCAGCCCGTGTCCGAAGGGGTATTTGACGGTGTGCACGTCCGCCCCGGCCGGGACGTCGACCGGCAGCTTCCCGCTGGGCTTCGTCTCGCCGAGCACGACCTTGGCCAGCGCTTCGAGCGACGGCGTGATGTAGCCGTAGGTGGCGAGCCAGGTCGGCACCGGGTTCGCGTATCCGGCGTCGTACGGAATCTGCGCGGCGACCGCGACCACCGGCTTGCCCGTGTCCATCAGTGCCTGAAGAAGCTTGCTCTGCAAGGGGAATCCGCCGAGGTTGTTGGTCAGCACCACGACAGCGTCGTTCTGCTTCGCGGCTGCGGCGGCCTCGGCGATCTGCGCGTCGGTCGGCGTCTGCCCGGTGGCCAGCGCGGTTGCCTTCGTGCCGTGCGCATTGAAGCGGGCGGCAAGCGTTTGCGTCGTGGTCGCGCCCCAGCCGGTGACCAGCACGGCCGACGGCTTCTGCTTGAGCGGCAGCACTCCGGCGTCGTTGGCGATCGCGGTGACCGACCGGTCGGCGATGCCCTGCGCGGTCGCCAGGTGCTCCGGCGTACCGACCTTCTTCATGACCTGCGAAGGGTTGTTGAACGGCGCGTACAGGATTCCGCGCTTCAGCTTGAGCTTCAGCACCCGCAGCACGCTCTGGTCGATCCGCTGCATCGGCAGGTCGCCGGACTTCACCGCGGCGAGCACGGCGTTGATCGCGACGTCCAAGTGCACCGGCATGAGCAGCTGGTCCACGCCCGCTTTCAGAGCGAGGACGGGGATTTCGGCGTCGCTGTGCATCTCCCGCACGCCCTGCATCTCGAGCGAATCGGTGATCACGACGCCGTTGTAGCCGAGTTCGCCGCGCAGCTTGCCGGTGATGATCGGCTTCGACAGCGTCGCCGGCTCGCCGGACGGGTCGAGGCTCGGGAACTGGATGTGCGCGCTCATGATCGAGTCGATGCCCGCGGCGATCGCGGCCTTGAACGGCGGCACGTCGATCGCCCGCCATTCCGCTTCGGTGCGATTGATCTTCGGCAACCCGGTGTGACTGTCGGTCGCCGCGTCGCCGTGACCGGGGAAGTGCTTCGCGGTGGACGAGACGGTCTGGCTCGCCGGCCCGGATTCCTGATAGCCCTTGACCTCCGCGGTCACGAAACTGCTGGCCAGGTCAGGTCGTCCGGAGAAGGACCGGACGCCGATCACTGGGTTGGCCGGGTTGGAGTTGACGTCCGCGTCCGGTGCGTAGTCCTGGTTGATGCCGACCGCGCGCAGCTCGTGGCCGAGGATCGTGGCGGCCTTGGTCGCGCTGCCGGTGTCGCGGCCGGCGGCGATGGCCATCGAGTTGGGGAACTCGGTGGCCGGCGCGCCCATCCGCGTGACCGTGCCGCCCTCTTGGTCGGTGCCGATCTGCAGCGGGATGTGCGCGCCGCTGGAGATCGCGGCGCGCTGCAGGCCGTTGGACAGCTTCGCGACCTGCGTGGGGCTCTCGAAGTTGTCGCGGCTGGTGTTGTGGAAGTAGATGACGCCGCCGAGGTGGTATTTCTGCACGGCCTGCGCGGCGGTGTCGACGCCGAAGTCGGTCTGGTTCTTGGGGTTGACCTCGTCGGCGGACTTGCCGTTCACCCACGTGACGAACAGCTGCCCCACTTTTTCTTCCAGGCTCATGCCGCGCAACGCCTGTGCGGCCGCGGCGTCGAGCTGCGCCGCCTGCTGCTGGGGTGTCTGCTGCTGTTGTTTCGGCGCCGCGAACGCCGAGGAACTCAACCCCCCGACGGCGAGCACCCCCGCAAGGGGAACGGCGAACACCTGCATCCTCCGCGTGCGCGCGAGTCGGTTCGTCACGAATTGCCTCCCAGTGTCGCGTGCCGCCGCGGGTGCGGACGCGAGTCGTGAAGCGTCCACCGGGCAGCACCGGTATCGGGAAGCTACTCACCGCGATACGGGGTTGTCCATCGGCCGAGCGCAGGAACGGCAGGGTTCACCTGGGAGGACGGCGCCTGGTGCGGGTCTGGCCGCGCGCGGATTTCTTCGAGCCTGGCTCGGTCCGCTGCGCTCGCTCCGGAAGTAACGGCACCTGCCTGGACATAAACACTGGCGGCGCCCGTCAGCCGAAGCCAACGGGCGCCGCCAGTCAGCGCGAACATCTCGGGCGACCAAGCGTGCAACTCTGGTCGTACCTTCATGGACTCGGCGTCCGGCGTCCCGGTACGCAGTCCCTAGACGACGAGCCTCCCGCGGCGTGCTGCGCGTGGGTACCCGGAGTCCGCGCACGGAGGTTGCCCGGGGTGACAGAGGCTTCTCTTCTACCTCTGTCCTGGCCGAATCAACGTCCGCACCTACTTTCTACGCCGTGAGCGCGGTCACTTCAAGTGCGCGTACGGGTGCACCGGTACAGAGGCTCGATCCGGTGACAACACCACCCTCAGCAACGGACCTAGCTGCGGAAACCGGAGTATTGGTACCGCCACGCGGGTGCTCAGTTGTCGGTGCCGCGAGACCGGCGGCGACGGCTGAGGCTGTACCAGGTCGCGCCCGCCGCCACCGCGCCCACGCCGAGCGCGACCATCCCCGCGGACTTGGCCGGGATCCGGGTGCGCAGCGACATCGGCCGCTCGAACGCGAGGACCGGCCACTCGTGCTCGTCCGCGGTGCGGCGCAGCAGCTTGTCCGGATTCACCGCGTGCGGGTGACCCACCACCTCCAGCAGGGGGATATCGGTGCTGGAATCGGTGTAGGCGAAGCAGTCGGCGAGGTCGTAGCCGTAGGTGGCGGCTTGCTGCTTCGCGGCGACGGCTTTGTTCTCGCCGTAGCAATAGAAATCGACCTCGCCGGAGTAGCGGCCGCCGACGATCTCCATGCGGGTGGCGACGCAGCGGGTCGCGCCGAGCATCTCGGCGACCGGAGCGGCGACCTCCTCGCCGGTCGCGGAAAGCACGATCACGTCGTGTCCGTCGGCGAGGTGCCGCGCGATGAGGTCGGTCGCCTCCACGTAGACGAGCGGATCGACTACGTCGTGCAATGTTTCGCGCACGATGGCGGAAACCTGTGCGACATCCCAGCCCGCGCACAGCGCGGAAACCTCGGCGCGCATCCGCTCGGTCTTGTCCGCGTCCGCGCCGGCGAGCGAGAAAACCAGTTGCGCGTAAGCACTTCGCAGCGCCGCGCGACGGTTGATCAGTCCTTCGCGCAGCAACGGCTTGCTGAACGCGAGCGCGCTGGACGACGCGATGATCGTCTTGTCGAGATCGAAGAAGGCGGCGACGCGCCGGGGTGCTTCTTCGCTGCGGGGTTCGGCCACGTGATCAGGATAGGCGTAGCGCGCCGTGTTGTTGGCAGCACACCGGTCGTGGCGGCGGCCGGAAAATCGATGACATCGGCTCGCTTACGGCCTCGGGTGCCGTTATCGAATCGTATGTGTCACTCACACAGCCAACTCATAGCTAACGGAGTTACAGTGAACGGACCCGGTCGTGAACCGGGCTGGTTCAGTCCGACCCCCCGGGGCTGAACCCCTGGCGGCCCTCGTCCCTCCCCCCTGGCGAGGGCCGCCTTCTATTCTCCCCGTTTCCGGATGAGCGAACAATTTTCAGGTCTGCCCCGGAAACCGTTGCGCGGACTGCTTTTTCGCCCCTGACCTGGGCTGTTCCGGTCGTTCCCGGCGCGGCCTACGGGCAAGATCAATTAACCGCACGCTTACCTTTTCTGCGTTTTCTCCTGCGGCTGTGCCGGTTACTTGTCCCGGTGCGGCAAATTTACTTCTTTTCACTTGATTTTCCGGAGGTTCTCCGCAGCAATCGTTTTCTCGTCCGAATGTGCGGGCCCGCGCATTGTCCGGTACGGCCGGACACTCCGGCGGTTCTGGATCGATTTCGCCCCTCCGGTTGTCCACAACCCCCGGGTTATCCACAGGACGGAAAAACAGGCATTGCCGACCGCTCCGGCGGAGGGCGACGGTGGAAGTCCGGCCCACGAGACCCAGGGGAGGGGCACATGGCCACCGCACAACCGCTCGTCGTCTCCGGCGAGGGAACCGTCTTCGAAGAGATCCGCCGCGTCGCCGCCGTAGTCGGCTGCGAGTTCGACCACGCGCCAGACCTAGCCGCCGCACGCGGACGATGGGCGCGCGCCCCGCTCGTGGTATTGGACGAGGACATCGCCGCTGACAGCCCGCCAATGCCAGCACGCGACAGCGTCGTCCTCGTCTGCAAAGGCACACCCAGCATGGAAACCTGGCGCCGCGCGGCCGCACTCGGCGCTCGCCGTGTCTTCAGCCTGCCCGACGACGAAGCGGGTCTGACCGGCGCGTTCGCCGATGTCACCGACGCGCCAGCGGAATCCCCAGGCCCGGTAATAGCTTTCGTAGGCGGCCGAGGCGGTTCCGGCACCTCCGTACTTGCTGCCGCGGTCGCCGTAGAAGCCGCCCGCACCAGCACCGCGCTATTAGTCGATTGCGACCCGTTAGGCGGCGGATTGGACCTCCCGCTAGGCCTGGAACACACGAAAGGCCTGCGGTGGCCGGAAGTCCGACTGTCCGGCCGAGTCTCCGTCCCTTCGCTGATCGCTTCGCTCCCGACTCGCGGCAAGCTCCCCGTGCTGTCCTGCGGCCGCTCCGGCGACGGCCCGACCCCGCGAGCCTTGTCGGCAGTCGTCTCCGCAGGCAGCCGCGCAGGCCGCACCGTGGTCTGCGATTTGCCCCGCCACTTCGACGAAGGCACCGTCGCCGTAGCCTCCGTCGCCGACTTGGTCGTCCTGGTCGTCCCGGTCGAATTCCGTGCCTGCATGGCGGCGAAACAGGTCCTGAACCGCCTCCGCCCGCACACCGAGCGTTTCGCGATCGTCGCAAGTGGACACCCCATCGACGGCGTCTCAGCCGCGCAAACCGCGGGCATGCTGGGCCCGCCCGTGCTCGCTTCCGTACCCCCGGAACGCCGAGTAGCCACCACCTTGGAATCCGGCGAATTCGACCTGCCCCCGAAGGGCGCACTGGCCACCGCCGCCCGTTCCGTGCTGGCGAACCTGCGTCCCCTTCCCCTCGAACAGGCCGCGTAGATGACGACCGACCTAGTAGAACGAGTCCGCCACCGCCTGGCAGGCGAAAGCCGAGGCACCGACCCCATCGCCCTAGCCGAAGCCGTCCGCGCAGAAGCCGGCGGCGCCTTGAGCCACGACGCAGTGCTAGCCGCCGTCCGCCAAGCCCGAGACGAGTTCGTAGGCGCAGGCCCCCTTGCCTCTTTATTGGAAGACGACACCATCACCGATGTCCTAGTAACCGCCCCCGACGAGGTATGGACCGACGGCCCACTTGGCCTCACGCACACCACAATCCGCTTCCCCGACGAGGACGCCGTCCGCCGCCTAGCGCAACGCCTGGCCCTAGCCGCGGGCCGCCGCCTGGACGACGCCCAGCCCTACGTAGACGGCTGGCTCCCCGCCCGCCAGGGCCGAATCCGCGTCCACGCCGTACTTCCGCCCATCGCCGCCAACGGCACCTGCCTGTCGCTGCGCGTCCTACGCCCGGTGACTCACGACCTGGCCGCACTCCAAGAACACGGCTCCATCGACGCCACCGCTTTGAGCATCCTCCAAGCAATCCTCAAGCACCGCCTAGCCTTCCTCATCACCGGCGGCACCGGCGCCGGAAAGACAACTCTCCTGAGCGCCCTGCTCAGCGCAGTAGCCCCGACCGAACGCATCGTCTGCGTAGAAGACGCCGGCGAACTACGCCCGACTCATCCCCAGTTCGTCAGCCTCGTCGCGCGCCCCGCCAACGTGGAAGGCGCAGGCGCAGTGGAACTCCCAGAATTAGTCCGCCAAGCCCTGCGAATGCGCCCAGACCGCCTGATCGTCGGAGAAGTCCGCGGAGCAGAAGTGTGCTCCCTGCTGAACGCCATGAACACCGGCCACGACGGCGGCGCCTGCACCCTGCACGCGAACTCTCCCGCGGAAGCCCCCGCCCGCCTGGAAGCCTTAGCTGCTCTGGGCGGTCTCCCCAGGGATGCCTTGCACAGCCAACTATCCGCAGCAGTCCGCGTAATCCTCCACATGCGCCGCACAACCACTGGCCGCCGCCTGACGGAAGTCGCGGTACTGCAGCGGTACCACGGAGAAGTAAAAACCCACCCCATCTGGCGCGACGGTCACTGGACGAGCCGCCGCCCCCTCTTCACTGCGTTGACTACACCGGAGCCAACTCATGACTAGCTCCCCGCGCGGCCGCTCGCCGCCAGCGCGATGCTTCCGCATTTGTGACTTCTGGGCTGCCAGTTCCCGCGTTCATACCGGGCAACCACTTACCAGCCGACCTTCTCCAACTGATTCCGCGTCTGCCCCAACGCGCCCCGAGCCTGTCTCAATCGACCCCCGCATGTCCTGAGCAACCACTCACCGTTCGACTTTTGCCCCCAGCATCGAGGTGCCCCCGTTGATCTCCGCATGGCCGTTCCTCTGCGCAGGCACCGGAATCCTGTGCTGGCCCACCGTCCCCAACCGCCTCCTCCCGTCACCCCGCCACCCTTTCCGTCTCCCCATCCCGCCCCGCCGCGCGCTCTGGCTAACCCCAGCCGCCGTCGCCCTACCACTGGGCGGAATAGGCGCAGCGATAGCCACCGCCCTGCTCACCCTCGCCGTCCGCCAGGAATGGCGCAGCAGAAAGGAAACCGCCGAAACCCTGACCCGCGCCGAACGCACCTCGACCGTCCTCCGCACGATGGTCTCCGAACTACGAGCCGGTGCCCACCCAGTAACCGCCGCCGAAGCAGCCGCCGACGCAGTCCCCGAACTAGCCTCGGAACTCCACAACCTCTCCACCGCCGCCCGCCTCGACGGAACCCTGGACTCACCCGCGCTCCCCGCGCTCGCCCAATCCTGGAACCTCGCCCGCCGCCACGGCCTGCCCATCGCCGACGCCCTAGACGCCACGCGCCGAGACGTCGACGCCGAAGTCGTCTTCACCCGCCGCCTGCACGCGAGAATGGCCGGACCGCGGATGAGCGCGATAGTCCTGACCGTGCTCCCCGTCGGCTGCCTGGCCATGGGCCAGCTAATCGGTGCCAACCCCCTCGCCGTCCTCGCCGAAACCCTTATCGGACAAGCATTCCTGGTCGCAGGCGCAGCTCTGCTATGGGCGGGCACCGCCTGGTCAAGAACCCTGACCAACCGCAAGGCCACCCCATGACCGCCCTGCCCCTCGCCCTAGTCGCCGCCGCGTTACTGCTTTGGCCAAACACCGCCCCGCCCCGGCACCTAGCCCAACCCAGCCGCCCCCGCCGCGCCCCGAGACCAGCGGTCTGGCATCCCGCAGCCGCAATCGTCATAGCCCTGTCCGCCACCGTCCTAACCGGAATCCCAGTAGGACTAGCCGCCGGAGCGGGCACCTGGTGGCTCCTCCGTCGATCCCGCCATCCCAAAAACCCAGACGACACTTCAGAACGACTCCGCTCAGCGTCAGTCCTGGACATGCTCGCCGCCTGCCTGCGCGCCGGAATGCCAGTCCCCACCGCCCTGGAAGCGGTAGCGCCCGGCGCACCGCCAGACACCGAAAACGCCCTGCACGCAACAGCAAACCTGCTAGCCCTCGGTGCCGACCCGATCCCCTCCTGGGCACCGACCAGAGCGAGACCAGGCTTCGCCGAACTGGCAGTAGCCGCGACCCGTACCGCGCGGTCCGGAGCAGCACTCGCCTCGACCGCGGCCGACCTGGCCCGCCGCATCCGCGACGGACTGGGCGTCGAAGCCGAAGAACGCGCCGAACGAGCCGGGGTCGCACTGGCCCTGCCAGTCGGTTTGTGCTTCCTGCCTGCGTTCTTCGCCCTCGGCGTGCTGCCGGTAGTGCTCGGCCTTGCCGGGCGAATCGGCGGCCTGCTGTGAACCCGTCAACGAGAGAAAGGACAACCGACCATGTGGTTCCTGCCCGGAGACGAGGGCACCACCACCGCCGAATACGCCATCGGCACGGTAGCCGCGGCGGCGTTCGCCGTCGCGCTCTACGTGCTCCTCAGCGGAGACTCGGTCTCCGCGGCGTTGGCCGGATTGGTGCAAAAAGCCCTCACGGTGGCCACCTGATGGCCGGCCGTCGCCGGGACGGCGGATTCGTCACGGTAGAAGCCGCCCTGTCCTTGGGCGCGCTGACCGCCGTGCTGGCGATCTTGCTAGCGGGCACCAGCGCGATCGCCGGACACCTCCGATGCCTGGACGCCGCCCGCGAAGCCGCCCGCCTCACCGCGGCCGGACAGCCAGGAGCCGCCGACGCAGTGGTCCAAACCATTGCCCCGAATGGCGCGCACCTCACTATCCACCGCACCGGCGACGGCCTCACCGCCGAAGTAACCACTGACGCACTGGCAGCTCTTCACCTGAGCGCGACCGCCTACGCCATCGTCGAACCAGGCCCACCCTCATGACCCAAGAACGCCGTGGCGACGCCGGCGTCGCCACCATCTGGACCGCCCTGGCCGCAGCCACCCTGATCACCCTGACAGTCCTGGTCTGGTGGCTGGCGGCGGCCATCATCGCCCGCCACCGCACCGAAGCCGCCGCCGACCTGGGCGCACTGGCCGCAGCCGCCCACGCCGCCGCCGGGCCGACCACCGCCTGCGCCCGAGCCCAGGAAGTCGCCGACCACGAGCGCGCCGTGCTGACAAGCTGCCGCTGGCACAACCGCGACGCTTACATCGAGGTCCGCGCCACGACCGCCCCGATCCCCGGCCTGCCCGCCCCCACCGCAAAAGCCCGCGCCGGCCCAGTAGACGAACCTCCCTGACCGGACAACCACCCCGAGCCGTTGGGGGCAGCTGGCGGTCGCTTCGCGGAGTGGGCCGACACCTGAGACTGGTATCCCCGCGACGCGCGGCGGCCGGTCTCTGGGCTCACGCGAGCGCTGCCGGACTGGCAGCGAAATGCGCGGCCAGTCCGGCACCTGGCCCGCCAACGCCATGGCTGGCCGCGCGACCGGTTGCCAGTCCGCCAACCAGCCGCTCGTTCGCCGACCAGCCGCCAGTCCGCCGCCCAGCCCGCCACCGGTCCGCCGACTGGCAGCGGCCAGTCGCCAGCCCGCCGCCCAGCCAGCCACCAGCCCGCCGGCCGGCCAGCCCACCATCGGCTCGCCGACTGGCAGCCAGCCTGCCGCGAGCTTGCCGACTGGCAGCCAGCCTGGCGACCAGGCAGCCGCCAACTCGCCGACCGGCCGCCAGCTATCAGCTCGCCGCCCAGCCCGCTGCCAGCCTGCCTCCCAGCCACCAGTCCGCTGCCAGCCGACCATCCCGCCGCCGGCCTGCCGCCCAGTCGCGCGAACCACCCCCGTACCGGCCTCGCCCGCCCCAACCGAAGGGAGTTGCAACCTGCCACCCGCCCCCGCACGCCCCGCGCGCCCCCCGCCTGCACCGTCACCGTGGGCCTCCGCCGGAGGCCTTCCGGTCACCCGCCGGAACCGCTCATCGGCGGCGCGCCGGACCGGTGACCAGTCCTCGGGTCACCCCGTCCGTCCGGACTTTTCCGGCGCCGGCGACGAGTGGCGAACGCTACGAGCAGCGGTCGCTGGCGGACGCCGAACGGTTGAATCCCCAGGTCAGCGCACTGCTCGACGGGATGCGTCAGCACGCCTGCGGAAAGGCGAGAAAGTGTCGAATCCCGTGGTGGGCCCGTTCTCGCGGGACCGGCGGCGGGGTCAGCGGCCGGTGATCGGCGCGTTGTTATCGGCCGGACAGTGGGCTACTGGGCGTTCATCGCTCGGTAACGGCCGGTTGTCGCGCGGAGTCTTCCCCGCAATGTGCAACTTGCCGTTTAGTGAGACATGCGCCACCACGGCCCCGACCCGGACGGCGCGAAAACCGGACCTCGAAGGCAGGAAAGCAATGTTGGACGCGAATTGGCCGGACAGCTGGCGGAACGCCTTCCGCATCGAACTGCGTGCGGAGGCGATCGGCCTCGCCTGGCGCGGCTGGCCGGTCCTTCCGGGGGCGACCCCGGAACCGATCACCGCGGAGGGGGACGACCTGACCTGGCGCCGGCCGGTGCCGGTGCGCGACGAGTGGCGTGAGCTGGTCGGCTCGCACGCCCACGAGGTCGCCAGCTGGTTCTCCGACCGCACCCACAGCCTGCTCGTGGCGACCGGCACCGTGCTCGACGCGGTCGAGGTCGACCAGGAACTGGGCAAGCGCGCCGCGCGGCTGCTGCGGTCCATCGGGCACCCGGCTCCGATCGTCGCGATGCCGAACGGCCGGTGGCTGTTCCTCACCTCGCCCTCCGAGCACCTCCCGGCCGAACTCGCCGACCAGATCTCCGTGCAGTGGCACGGCAAGGACAGCTACATCCCGCTGCCGCCGTCGCCGTTCCAGCACGGTGTCGTGCACTGGCGCGTGAAGCCCGAGGTGTGCGGCTGGCAGCTGCCGCCCGCCGCCGAGGTGCAGGACGTGCTGGTCCGCGCCCTCGCCGACGAGCACGCCCCGATGCTGGTCGAGAGCACCGCCGCCTGATCCGGTTCCACCCCGGCAGGCAGCACGCGACAACCGAAGACAGTCTTCACGTTCCACCGTGGCCGCACTGTTCCCCGTGCTGACGCAACGCCCCGAGCACGGCTCCCAGCACGGCCACCGCCCCTGCCTTGTCCAGCGGATCGTTGCCGTTCCCGCACTTCGGCGACTGGACGCAGGACGGGCAGCCCGTCGGGCACTCGCAGGAGACGATCGCCTCCCGCGTAGCGGCCAGCCACGGGACAATCGCGGCATAACCGCGGTCGGCAAACCCCGCACCCCCGGGATGCCCATCGTGCACGAACACCGTCGCCTCCCCGGTGTCCTCGTGCCACGCGGTAGACACCCCGCCGATGTCCCAGCGGTCGCACGTAGCGAACAGCGGTAGCAGGCCGATCGCCGCGTGCTCGGCGGCATGCAGGGCACCGGGGACGCGCGCCGGAAGCAAACCGGCGCCCCCCGGTGCTCTGCCAGCACCCCCGGTCCCCACCGGTCCCACCGCACCACCGATCTCGACCCCGGCGCCGGGCCCCCGCCCACCCGCCGGTTGCCCCGAAACTTCGCCGGTTACCCCGACAACCGACGAGGCGCCCCCGGTCCCCACCGGTTCTCCATCCGCCCGACGGGCCGCTGCCCCCGCAGCGGCCCCGCCGTTCTCCGCGGCGGTTGGCTCTGCGCTTCCGGTCCCCGCTGGTTCGCCAATCGCACGGCTGGCCGTCGACGCCCCAGCGGCCCCGCCGTTCTCCGCGGCGGTTGGCTCTGCGCTTCCGGTCCCCGCTGGTTCGCCAACCGCACGGCTGGCCGTCGACGCCTCAGCGGTCCCGATGATCTCCGCAGCGGTTGGCGACTTGCTTCCGGTCCCCACCGGCTCATCAGTCGCCCGGCTGGCCGCTCTCCCCGCATCGGCCCCGTCGTTCTCCGCGGCGGTCGGCGACACGCTTCCGATCCCCGCTCGTTCGCCAACCGCACCGCTGATCGATGACGCCGTGGCGGCCCCGCCGGTTTCCGCGGAGTCAGGCGAACTCCCGGTCCCCGCCGGCTCTCCCGCTTCCTCGCCGCTCGTTGGCCCCGCGCCGATTCGGCCGGGATTCCCGGTGGCCGGTGACGTGTACTCGGTTCCCGCCGACTCGTCGCCCGCCCCATCGGTCGCCGACCCGGCAGCGACTCTGCCGAGATCGCCACCGGTCCGCGAGCCCACTGAACCTCGGCCAACCCCAGCCGGAGATTCCAGCAGCTCACCCGAAACCGTGTACCAAACCGCCCTCGTGTGGAGGCTCTGCTCCGGCAGGTCGAGCGGCGTATGGTCCAGCACCTCGCCGGACGGCCGCCGTCGCAGATATCCCACTACCTGCGACGTCACCGCGACCTCGCCCAGGCACACCGTCACCCCGTCGTGGCGGCATTGTTCTTCCGTCGACAGCACCGAAATGTCCACGATCTCGCGCGGCGAAGTCGTCCAGTCCGGATCCTCCGCGTGCACCAGCGCGAGACCCGTCTCCAGATCCAGCTCATCGACGACGTACGACGAACCCTGGTGCAGATACACCGCACCCGGATGGACCGAGTAGCAAGCCGAGCCGGGGTCGACGGTGCCCAGCATTCGGCCCGAGTCCGCTTCCACTACCGCGATCTGGTCGCCGCCCGAGCCGCGGATGCCGACTTCGCCGTGCGGGCGGTCGCGCGAAGTCCAGTACCAGCCGCTCGACCGGCGGCGCAGCAGCTTCTCCGCCGCCAGATCCGCCAGCACCGCCCGGGCCGCGTCGCCGCCGAAGGTTTCCAGTTCTGGTTCGGTGAGCGGCAACTCCGCGACGGCGCACGCGAGCTGCGGGCCTAGTACGTACGGGTTCGTCGGGTCCAGCACCGCCGTCTCCACCGGGCGTTCCAGCAACGCGGCCGGATGGTGCACCAAGTAAGTGTCGAGCGGATCATCCCGCGCGACGAACACCACCAAGGCTTCATCGCCCGAACGCCCGGCGCGGCCGGATTGCTGCCAGAAAGACGCGAGAGTGCCGGGATAACCCGCCAGGACCACGGCGTCCAGGCCGGCGATGTCGACGCCCAGCTCCAACGCATTCGTGGTCGCGACACCTAGCAGGCGACCAGAGAGCAGAGCTTGCTCCAGCGCCCGACGCTCCTCAGGGAGATAGCCGGACCGGTACGCGGCAACGGTATCCGCCAACCGAGGGTCCACTTCGGACAGCAGGCGGCGGGTGCCAAGCGCGGTCAGCTCGGCTCCGCGACGGGAGCGGACGAAAGCCAGCGATCGCGCGCCTTCGACCACCAGTTCGGTGAGAATCCGCGCGGTCTCGACCCCGGCCGGACGGCGGACGGGCGCGCCGTTCTCCCCAGTCAGTTCGTCCAGCAGCGGCGGCTCCCACAGCGCGACCGTGCGCGCCCCGCGCGGCGACGCGTCATCGGTGACCGCGGAACACTCCACCCCGGTGAGGCGCGTGGCGAACGAGGCAGGCGAAGCGGTGGTCGCCGAAGCCAGCACGAACACCGGTGAAGCGCCGTAGTGCTCTGCCACCCGGCGCAGGCGGCGCAGCAACAGCGCGACGTGCGAGCCGAAGACGCCGCGATAGCTGTGGCATTCGTCGACCACCACATACCGCAGCCGGCGGAAGAACTGCGTCCATCGGGAGTGCGCCGAAAGGATGCCGCGGTGCAGCATGTCGGGGTTGCTGAACACCCAGTTCGCGTGCGCGCGGACCCAGTCGCGCTCTGTCATCGGGGTGTCCCCGTCGAACGCCGCCGCGCGCACGCCCGCGACGTCCAAAGAGGACACCGCGCGCAGCTGATCAGCGCCGAGCGCCTTCGTCGGCGAGAGGTACAGCGCGGTCGCCCGCCCGTCCGCGGCCAGCGCGCTGAGCACCGGCAGCTGATACGCCAGCGACTTCCCGGACGCGGTGCCGGTGGACACCACGACGTGCGCGCCCGAATGCGCCAGCGAAGCCGCCTCGGCCTGGTGCCGCCACGGTTTTTCCACTCCGGCCGCGCCGAACGCGGCCACGACCGACGGCTCCGCCCACTCCGGCCACGGCTCGTGCCGGGCCGCGCGTTCCGGCAGCCGGGACACGTGCGTCACCGGATTCTCGTGCGCCGGGATCCCCGCTGTGACCCGGTCCAGCAGCCTCCGTCCTCGCTCTCCCACCACGTGCCGAAGCTTCGCACAGGGCACCGACAAAACCTGGCCGAGATCGATCCAGTGACCAATCACACAAGGTTACCGAACGTGCTGTGACCGGGACGCATTGCGGACGCGCAGATCACTACCAATACACTCCCTCGATCCACACCCACTGTGGCGAGCGTCATGTGAGACGTGCATTGCTTGCACGGCTAGCGTGTCCTTCGGCACAGATCCCCGCCAGTGCAGGCGCGCCGGGTACGACGGGCCCGCGCTGGCCAGACGGCGTTCCCAGGAGGACGAATGTCCCGGCAGTTCCTCGCGGAGGGCGGCATCACGCTCACCGGGGGTGGCTACACCATCGTCGGTGTGGTCGCCGTGGTCGCCCTTGTCGCACTGGCTATCGGTTACGTGCTGCTCAAGGAGGTGCTGGCCGCGGGCCAGGGCACCGCCAAGATGCAGGACATCGCGAAGGCAGTGCAGGAAGGTGCGGCCGCATACCTGAAGCGGCAGCGCAACACCCTCGCCATCTTCGGCGTGATCGTGTTCCTGCTCCTGTTCGCGCTTCCCGCGGACGACTGGAGCGAACGGATCGGCCGGTCGATCTTCTTCCTCGTCGGGGCGGTGTTCTCGTTCACCATCGGCTACCTCGGCATGTGGCTGGCCACGCAGGCGAACCTGCGCGTGGCCGCCGCGTCGCGCGAGGAAGGCGGCCGCGAGAAGGCGATGCGCGTGGCGTTCCGCACCGGCGGCGTGGTCGGCATGATCACCGTCGGGCTCGGCCTTTTCGGCGCGGCGATCGTGGTGCTCGTCTACACCGGCCAGGCACCGAAGGTGTTGGAGGGCTTCGGTTTCGGCGCGGCGCTGATCGCCATGTTCATGCGAGTCGGCGGCGGCATCTTCACGAAGGCCGCCGACGTCGGCGCTGACCTGGTCGGCAAGGTCGAGCAGGGTATCCCCGAGGACGACCCGCGCAACGCCGCGACGATCGCGGACAACGTCGGCGACAACGTGGGCGACTGCGCCGGCATGGCCGCGGACCTCTTCGAGTCCTACGCGGTGATGCTCGTGGCCGCGCTGATCCTCGGCAGCTCCGCGTTCGGCGCGCACGGCCTGATCTTCCCGCTGATCGTGCCCGCCATCGGCGTGATCACCGCGGTGATCGGCGTCTACATCACGAAGGCGCGCGCGGGCGAGGGCGGTCTGGTCACGATCAACCGCTCGTTCTACATCTCCGCGGTCATTTCCGCGGTGCTGTCGGCGGTCGCCGCGTTCATCTACCTGCCGAGCAGCTTCGCCGATTTCGGCGAGGGCTTCGCGCACAACACCGGCAACCCGGCGGTGATCGCGACGGTCGCGGTGATCATCGGCATCGTGCTCGCCGCGCTGATCCTGCGCATCACCGGCTACTACACCGGCACCGAGCACAAGCCGGTGAAGGATGTCGGCAAGACGTCGGAAACCGGTGCGGCGACGGTGATCCTGTCCGGTATCTCGGTCGGTTTCGAGTCCGCCGTGTACACCGCGCTGGTGATCGCCGCCGCGGTGTTCGGCGCGTTCCTGCTCGGCGGCGGCGTCGCGCTGTTCGCGGTGGCGCTGGCCGGCACCGGCCTGCTGACCACCGTCGGCGTCATCGTCGCGATGGACACCTTCGGCCCGGTCTCGGACAACGCGCAGGGCATCGCCGAGATGTCCGGCGACGTGGACGAGAAGGCCGCGCAGATCCTCACCGAGCTGGACGCGGTCGGCAACACCACCAAGGCCATCACCAAGGGCATCGCGATCGCCACCGCGGTGCTCGCGGCGACCGCGCTGTTCGGGTCCTATTCGGACGCGATCTCGAAGGCCGTCGGCAGCACGGGTTCGTTCGTCGCGAACATCGTCAGCCCGGAGACCCTGGTCGGCGTGATCGTCGGCGCGGCCGTGGTGTTCCTCTTCTCCGGTCTCGCGGTCAACGCGGTCTCGCGCGCCGCGGGCGCGGTGGTGTACGAGGTGCGCCGCCAGTTCCGGGAGATCCCGGGGATCATGGAGGGCACCACGCGGCCCGAGTACGGCCGGGTCGTCGACATCGTCACCCGCGATTCGCTGCGGGAGCTGGCGACGCCGGGTCTGCTGGCCGTTTTCGCGCCGATCGCGGTCGGTTTCGGCCTCGGCACCGGTGCGCTCGCCGGGTACCTGGCCGGCGCGATCGCGACCGGCACGCTGATGGCGATCTTCCTCGCCAACTCCGGTGGTGCCTGGGACAACGCCAAGAAGCTCGTCGAGGACGGCAACCACGGCGGCAAGGGTTCCGACGCGCACGAGGCGACGATCATCGGCGACACCGTCGGCGACCCGTTCAAGGACACCGCCGGTCCCGCGATCAACCCGCTGATCAAGGTCATGAACCTGGTCTCGGTGCTGATCGCGCCCGCGGTGGTCACGCTGACGCTCGGCGGCGGCGCGGACACCACGTGGCGGATCGTGATCGCGGTGGTCGCGGTCGCGGTGATCGTGGCGGCGATCGTCGTGTCCAAGCGGCGCGGCAGTGTCATGGCGGAGACTCCGGCGGAGGCGAAAGCCTGACGCGTTGCTCCATTCGGGCCCGGTACGCCTTGTGCGTGCCGGGCCCTTTCGCGTCCGGAAGACGGGGCGAGTTGCGGACTACCGGCGGGTCGGTACCGTGCGGAGGACACGGATTTCGAGGGACGGGAGTGGTGCGAGTGCGGCCGCGGTGGACCGGTTTAGCCGCGCTGGCAACAGGAATCGGCATCGGGTTGACGGGTTGCGGGCAACCGCCGCCGCCGGCTGAGCAGGTCTCCTCCGGCGGGCACGCGGAGGCGGCGAGCCAGGTCGATCCGGCCGCGAAGTGGGCCGACGGATACTGCGGCGCGGTCACGCATCTGGTTCGTGCCTTGGCGAATCTGCCCTCGATCGACCCGAGTTCGTCGGCGCAGGCCACGCGCACGTCCAGCGATCTCCTGGCGTCAGTCGCCACCGGCATCGACCAGACCGTGTCCGGACTGCACCGGGTCGGCCCCGCGCCGCTGCCGGGCGGCGAACCGGCGCGCACCGCTTTGCTCGGCCAATTCACCTCGGTGCGGCAGCAGGCCGACGAGGTGCGCGGCAAACTCGACGCGGCCGCCGATCCCGACGCGGTGAAGGCGGCGCTGGACGACGCGAAGTCGGCTATCGACCAGATTTCCCGCCTCGACGTCCTCAAGGGCTTGGACGCGACACCAGCCCTGTCCGCGGCGGGCAAGCGCGCGGCGGGCTGTCAGCAATTGGTGGTGCCGCCCGCGCCGCGCTGAGCAGGATCGAGTGCCCGCCGAAGGGCGACGGCCCGCTCCGCGTCGTGGTGTTCGACGACGGCCAGGTAATGCTGAAGCAGGACCTGCCGAGACCGTTCGAGCTCATCCAAGCCGACCGACACCGCCCGGCCGTCTTGCAACGTCTCCAGCACCGGCGCGGGCAGTTGGTCGACTTCGCGCCCGTGCCAAGGATTCAAGCCGTGCCGCAGGCATTCCAGCGCGATGATCTGGGTGCGAAGGTCGTCGAGCATCAGGACGGCCTGCCACGTCCGGCCTCGGGCGATGGCCGAGCGGGCATGCAGCGCGTACAGCCACGCCATGCCGATCACCTGTTCTCTGCCCGGTTTCGGGGCGCTGGTCGGTTCGTTGGCCTGGCCGAAAACGAGCTGGAAGCCGTCCTCGGTGGCGCGGAAGAGCTCGTGCGGCCAGAACGACACATCGACCTGGAGTGAAGAGTCGAGAAGGAAGACGCGGTAGCGAACGCCCTCGCGTGAGATGACGTCGAGGGTGTCGGCGACTCCGAACTTCTCGTCGAGCGATCGCGTCCAGCGTGCGACTACCGCGGCTTCGTTCGCGTTCTCCGCGAGCTGAAGGACGAGATCGATGTCCGACCATCGGTCCTCGGTTCCGCGTGCGGTCGAACCGACCAGGGCGGCTCCGGCGATGTCGACGTCTTGACGGGCGGCGGCGATCAGCTCGTCGCGGATCTGGACGCGTTCGGCGACCTTGAACAAGCTCCCTCCCAGGCCGGTATTGCCATACCGGTATTAGTATACCGGCACTGGCGCTTCAGGCTGCAATCAATGACGCAGGCATCCCCTCGACGGCGCCGATCGCGCAGCCGCAGCCGTGCTGGTCGCGGTCTCTGCGCTGATCAGCGCGGCTGTAGCGTCGACGGACTTCTGCACCCCGCCGGTTTCCTGCCTGCGGGGAAGCCTGGCGACCTGATCCGTACCGAACCCTCGCCTCTGGGCCGCTCGCGCCGACGGTAGCTTGGCGCGGCCCGGGACCGCGTCCGCTGGTCTCCCTCGCGGTCGGCACGCACGGGCAGGGCGACCAGTGCGCGCCGTCGAAATGCTCAACACTCCCGTGCACTACCGCCCGCCCTTCGACCTCATGGCGGGCTACGAAGTCGTTGCCATGACCAGCCTGCTCAGCCGCGGCTACGCGGCCATCGACGCCGCCCGCGCCGCTCAGCGGCTGCCGGGCACTCCGGCCCCGAGCGGCCCGGTCGCGTTCTGGGGCTACTCCCAGGGCGGCGGCGCAGCGGGCGGCGCGGCCGAAGCGGCGCGTGCCTACGCTCCCGAACTCGACCTCCGCGGGTCCTATGTGGGCGCTGCTCCCACTGATCTCGCCGCACTCTCCGACAAGCTTTCCGACACCCTGCTGTCCGGCGTTCTCGGCTACTACCTCAACGGACTCATCGCTGCCTATCCAGACACCGCGCCGATCATCCAAGCCGGGCTGAACGACGCCGGAAAAGCCATGCTGCAGAAGGTTTCCGGGCAGTGCGTCGTGGAAACCGCACTCGACTACGGTTACCGCCGCTCCGGCGACTTCACCGCCCGCGGCGAGTCGATTATCGCGATGCTCAACGCGAATCCCGAAACTCGCGCCATCCTCGCGTCCCATCGGCTCGGTGCCATCTCGCCGTCCGCGCCGGTGCTCATGTCCACTGGCGACAACGACGACATCGTTCCCGCCCAAGCCGTCCGCGCCACCGCCGCAGATTGGTGCCGTCGCGGTGCGACTGTGCAAGTCGACGACATCCGGCTCCCTTCAGTCCTTCCCGGCACCGCGCTCGGCCACATCGCCAACTACGCCGTCGCCACGCCCACCGCGCTCGACTGGCTCGCCGGGCGGTTCGCCGGAAAGCCCGCGCCCAGCACCTGCTGACCGATCGGGGAAAACCTGAGCTCGACCCTCGCGTTCAATCGAACTTGTGTTCTATCATCGGCGGCGTGGATCGGACGATCTCGCTGTTTTCGGCGGAGGCGACCGGCCCGGGCCTGCCAGACCTGGCCGGGCTGTTGTGCTGCCAAGGACAGATCACCGGGTTCGGCCGCACGGCGGCGCGGCTGTCGGTGCTGGTCGAGGAGTCGTGGCGGGCTCGGGTGCTGGCGAGGGAATGCCGCGGCCGGGGCGCGGACGCGCAGGTCGCGGTGGCCGAATGCGGCAGATCGCAGGTGCGCACGTCGTTCCGGGTCGATCTGCTCGGGTTCGCCGAGCAATGGCTGCGGCCGGGGCACACCGGTCCGGTGGAGGACGATTCGGGCAAGGCGGTGCCCGGCGGCTTCCGGCTGAGCGGCGCGATGCTGCGGATGTGGGCGCTGGCGGCGGGCCGTCCCGAACCCGGCGGCTACCTGCTTGGCGTCGATCCGCTGGCCCCGGGGATGCACGAGGAATTGCTGACCGCGCTCGCGGCGCTGGGCGTCCAGGCGCGGCTGCTCGGGCCGAAGGCGGAGCAGCCCGCGGTGCGGGTGAGCGGGCGGCGGAAGCTGGCTGGCCTGCTGGAGCTGATCGGCGAACCGCCCGCTGGGGCGGAGTCGGTCTGGCCGGAGCTGCCACCGGCCGGGGAGCGCCGCGAACGGACGCCAGACGGGCCGCGTCGAGGGGCTCCGGCGGAGAGTCCCGCACAGTATTTACTGGAGGCTGTCGGGTAGCTGCGCACAAGAAAAGGCCCCCGTCGCTCAGCGAAGCGACGAGGGACCTTTCCGGTGGGGAAGTCTTACGGTTTCGGCAGGGTGCAGCCCTGCTGGTTGAGGTCGATCTCGTTGGCCGGGGTCAGGCAGGCCGGGATGCCGTAGGTCTCCTGGCCGTACTTGTAGTTCGGCCGCACGGTCGTGTTGCCGGCTTCGTCGACCTCGCACGGGTTGTTCAGCGTGCAGCTCTCGCCGTTGTCGTTGGACGTGTTGTTCACGCCGATGACCTTGCCGGTGTTGCGGTCGACGACCGGCGAACCCGACGTGCCGCCGATGGTCGCGCAGCCCGGCACGTAGCGGATCGAGTCCTTCCAGACCCAGTTGTTCTCGTGCAGTTCGTGCACGAACCCGTCGATCGAGCAGGAGTAGATCTGCTTCCAGTACCCGGACACCACGTCGATCGGCGTGCCCGCCTGCGGGTGGCTGTTGACCAGCTCGAGCGGCGGCACGTTGTACTTCTGCTGGATGTCGGCGTAGGTGTCGGACAGCTGGTACAGCGAGATGTCGGTGTCGGTCATCGTCGCGTAGACGACCTTGGTCGCGGTCACGGTGCCCACCGAGCTCTGCCCGTCCGGCGAGAGGAGGTCGAACGACCGGTTCGAGGCCTGTCCGACGATCACCTGGCCCGGATCGGGCATGCCTTCCTCGAGGCAGTGGCCGTTCGACAGCACCATCGCGGGCGCGTCCATCGGCGTGGCGGCCGGTTTCACGACCGAACCGGAGCAGTTGGACAGCGCCACGGCGCCGGTGAACGTGGTGGTCGCCGCACTTGCTTCGGGGGCGGTGACCAGCGCGAATGTCGCCGTGACGGCGATCGCGACGCCAACCAGTCGGCGGATCATGGTGGGTTCCTTTCGGCTGGGGGGAGGAATAAGTGAACCGTCGACTTACTTGGACCCGCCACCGTCTAACGGAGGGTATCGGTGGTATGACCAGTTACCCTGCACGGCACGTGTCCGACATCACGTGCTAGGTGTGGAGGAGAAACATCGCCGAGGTCAGCGGCGATCCGACGGGCAAGGGCCCGGCGGCTCGACAGGGCACCTCGACGCTGCGCGGACACCGGGGACGTGCACACTGACAGGTCGAGACGCGGGCGCAGTACCCCTCTGGTGCAGGGGTGAGAGCGCCGCTGCGGCGGCGCGGAGATGAGTGGAGAGCAGGGCAGCGTGGCAGGAACACGGACCAAGAAGAGCGGTACCGGGGGCAGCGGTGCCGATCGACGGCGGCTGGTGATCGTCGAGTCGCCAACCAAGGCCCGCAAGATCGCCCCCTATCTCGGCGGCAACTACGTCGTCGAGTCCTCCGTCGGGCACATCCGGGACCTGCCCCGCGGCGCCGCCGACGTCCCCGCGCAGTACAAGGGCGAGTCGTGGGCGCGGCTCGGGGTCGACATCGACAACGACTTCAAGCCGCTGTACATCGTCACCCCGGACAAGAAGTCCAAGGTCACCGAGCTGAAGGGGCTGCTGAAGGACGTCGACGAGCTCTACCTCGCGACGGACCCCGACCGCGAGGGCGAGGCCATCGCGTGGCACCTGCTGGAGACCTTGAAGCCCAAGGTCCCGGTGCGCCGGATGGTCTTCCACGAGGTCACCGAGCAGGCCATCCAGGCGGCCGCCGCGGCCACCCGCGAGCTGGACGCCGACCTCGTCGACGCGCAGGAGACCCGCCGCATCCTCGACCGGCTTTACGGCTACGAGGTCTCGCCGGTGCTGTGGAAGAAGGTCATGCCGAAGCTCTCGGCGGGCCGCGTGCAGTCCGTGGCGACGCGGATCGTCGTGGAGCGCGAACGCGAGCGGATGCGCTTCACCTCGGCGTCGTACTGGGACATCTCGGCGACCATGGACGCCGGTGCGGACGCTTCGCCGCGTACGTTCCCCTCGCGCCTCGTCGCGGTCGACGGCTCGCGCCTCGCGACGGGTCGCGACTTCGACTCCAACGGTCAGCTCAAGGGCAACGCCGCGGACATCCGCGTGCTCGGCGAGTCCGACGCGCGGGCGCTGGCTCAGGCGTTGAACGGGCGTGACTTCAAGGTCGCGAGCGTCGAGGAGAAGCCGTACACGCGCAAGCCGTACGCGCCGTTCATGACGTCGACGCTGCAGCAGGAGGCGGGCCGCAAGCTGCGCTTCACCTCCGAGCGCACGATGCGAGTCGCGCAGAAGCTGTACGAGAACGGTTACATCACCTATATGCGTACCGACTCCACGACGCTGTCGGAGTCGGCGATCACGGCCGCGCGCAGCCAGGCAACGCAGCTGTACGGCAAGGAGTACGTCTCGCCGTCGCCGCGCCAGTACACGCGCAAGGTCAAGAACGCGCAGGAAGCGCACGAGGCGATCCGTCCGTCGGGCGAGGTCTTCCGTACGCCGGGGCAGGTCGCGAAAGAGCTGGACACCGACGAGTTCCGGCTCTACGAGATGATCTGGCAGCGCACCATCGCGTCGCAGATGGCGGACGCGAAGGGCACCACGATGTCGGTGCGCATCGTCGGCACCGCGGCGACCGGCGAGGAGTGCACCTTCGCCTCTTCGGGCCGCACGATCACCTTCGCGGGCTTCCTGAAGGCGTACGTCGAGGCGGTCGACAGCGAGGCCGGCGGCGAGGCTGACGACAAGCAGAGCCGGCTTCCGGTGCTGGTCAAGGACCAGGGCCTGACCGCGCCCGAGCTGTCCGCGGACGGCCACTCCACGTCGCCGCCCGCGCGCTACTCCGAGCCGAGCCTGGTCAGCAAGCTGGAAGAGCTTGGCATCGGCCGCCCGTCGACGTACGCGTCGATCATCAAGACCATCCAGGACCGCGGCTACGTCTGGAAGAAGGGCTCCGCCCTGGTCCCGTCGTGGGTCGCGTTCGCGGTGATCGGCTTGCTGGAGCGGCACTTCGAACGGCTGGTGGACTACAACTTCACCGCCGGTCTCGAGGACGAGCTGGACCGCATCGCCAGCGGCGACGAGCACCGCGTCGAATGGCTGTCGAAGTTCTACTTCGGCGGCGACTTCGGCGTCGAGGGCTCGGTCGGCCGGCTGGGCGGGCTGAAGAAGCTGGTCGACGGAAGCGTCGAGGGCATCGACGCGCGCGAGATCAACTCGATCCCGATGTTCAGCGACGCCGAAGGCCACCAGGTCGTGGTGCGCGTCGGCCGGTACGGCCCGTATCTGGAGCGCGAGGTCAACGGCGAGTCGCAGCGCGCGAACCTGCCCGAAGACCTGCCGCCGGACGAGCTGACCGCGGAGATCGCGGAGAAGCTCTTCGCGACGCCGCAGGAAGGCCGGGTGCTGGGCACCGACCCGGTCAGCGGACACGAGATCGTGGCGAAGGAAGGCCGCTTCGGCCCGTACGTCACGGAGCTGCTGCCTGAGCCGGAGCTGCCCGAGGACGCCACCGCGGCGCAGAAGAAGGCCGCGAAGGCGAAGCTGCCGAAGCCGCGTACGGGTTCGCTGTTCAAGTCGATGTCGGTCGAGACGATCACGCTCGACGACGCGCTGAAGCTGCTGTCGCTGCCGCGCGTCGTGGGCAAGGACCCGGAGTCGGGCGACGAGATCACCGCGCAGAACGGGCGCTACGGGCCGTACCTGAAGAAGGGCACGGACTCGCGGTCGATCCAGACCGAGGACCAGCTGTTCTCGATCACGCTGGAAGAGGCGCTGAAGATCTATTCGGAGCCGAAGCAGCGCGGCCGGTCGGCCACCGCGCGTCCGCCGCTGAAGGAACTCGGCGACGACCCGGTGTCGGGCAAGCCGATGGTGGTCAAGGACGGCCGTTTCGGCCCGTACGTGACCGACGGCGAGTACAACGCGACGCTGCGGAAGTCCGACAGCATCGAGGAACTCACCGCGGAGCGCGGGGCCGAACTGCTGGCGGAGAAGCGCGCGAAGGGTCCGGCTCCGAAGAAGCGGACCACGACGCGCAAGGCGCCGGCGAAGTCCACCGCGGCCAAGTCGACCACGACCAAGTCGGCGGCGGCGAAGTCGACCACTGCGAAGAAGACTCCGGCCAAGCGGAGCAGTACGGCGACGAAGTCGAAGTAACGAGGATCTGAAGGGCCACCCGGAAAACTCCGGGTGGCCCTTTCTCGTGTCAGGGGGACGGATGGGGGAGACACGGTTGGGGGAGACACAGCGCGCTCGCGCCGCGGTTTCGGTGGTTTTCGCGGTGTGTGGTGCGGCATTCGCTTCGTGGGCGGCTCGAGTGCCTGCGGTGCAAGCGAAACTCGGACTCAGCGCCGGAGAACTCGGGATCGGGCTGTTCGGGCTTGCTGCCGGTTCGGTCGTCGCGTTGCTGGCCGCGGGGCCGTTGATCACGAAGATCGGCAGCCGGCGCGGGGTTCTTTGCGGGGCTGCCGTGTTGTGCGGAGGACTCCCGCTCGTCGCCTTCGCGCCGGACGTGCCGCTGTTCGTCGCCGCGCTGGTGGTGCTCGGGGTGGGCAACAGCCTGCTGGATGTGTCGATGAACGCGCACGCCGCGCGCGTCGAAGAGGCTTACGGGCGACCGATTTTCGCCGGGTTCCACGCTTTCTGGAACATCGGCGGGCTGGCTGGCTCGGGCGTCGCGGCGCTGATGGAGCTGTGGCGCGTGCCGATCGAAGCGCACTTCACCGCTGCTGGCGTGGTGCTGCTGGTGCTGGCGATTTTCGCGGCTTCGCAGTTCTTGCCGGGTGCTGATCGCGGACAGGGCGAGGCGGCGTTTGCCTTGCCCAGCAAGGCATTGATCCCGTTGGGCGTGATCGCGTTCTGCGGTTTCGTCGCGGAAGGCACGGTGAACGACTGGAGCGCGGTGTACCTCCGGGAGGTCACCACGGCGAGCGCGGCCGTCGCGTCGTTGGGCTACTTCGCGTTCTCGATCACGATGATCGCGGTGCGCACGGTGGCCGACCGGGTCGTCGAGCGCGTTGGTGCGGTGCTGTTCATGCGGGTCGCGACCGCGGTGACGGTCGCCGGGTTCGTGCTGGTGGTCGCGGTTCCGGTGCCGGTGGTCTCGGTGATCGGGTTCGCCGTGGTCGGGCTCGGGGTGTCCGGGATGGTGCCGCTCGCGTGGAGCGCGGCCGGGCGCAAGCAGCCGGACGCGCCGGGCCGGGCGATCGCGGCCGTCGCGGCGTGCGGGTATTTCGGGTTCCTCGCCGGTCCGGTGCTGGTCAGCGGCCTGAGCGGCGGGATCGGCCTGCACTGGGCGCTCGCGGTGGTCGGCGCTCTCGTGGTGACGGTCGGTTTCCTGGCCCCGACGATGCGTGCCGGCGACCCGGTTCCGCGGCGCTGACCGACCGCTCGGCGCACGGATGGGTTGACTCGAACAAAAGTTCGAGAAATTGTCGGTACCAGGGTGTTCAATGACGGGGTGAGCAGTTCAGCACCCGTCGTCTTCGACGTCATCGACGAGGTCATCGGACCGCTGCGGGCCGAGATGCCGCAGCGGCCTTCGGTGATGGAGTTCTACGACCCGCATTTCGAGGTGCCGCCCGTGCTGGCCGAGGAGGAGCCCGCCGGAGCGGCTTCGGGACTGAGCCTCGCCGAGGAGGTCCGGCAGTCGTTCGGGCCGATGCTCGGCGCCGGGCTGGCCGAGGAGGTGGAGCAGTACACGCGGTTCGTCGCCGGGATGGCCGCGCTCGGGCTCGCCGCCGACGGCGAGGTGACCGCCGAGGCGGTCGAGCTGTACCGAGTGCTGCGCGGAGGGTTCATCCGGGGAGTGGTCACCGGGGTGTTCCCGGCGAGCGAGGAGCCGTGGGAGGTGCGGTTCTTCGGAGACGAGGACTTCACCACGGTGATGAGCAAACTGGGCCGCCGGGCGCGGCTGCGGTCCGGAATGCTCAGCGCACTGCCCGGATGGGTGTTCGACGGCCTCCCGGACCGGCCGCCTGGTCCGGGCCCTGCGGTGCGTATTGAGACGGATGACAGCGGCCTGATCCCGCGGGCGGCGTGGGGGGATCTGGATGTGATCCGGGCAGCGGTGGCTCGGCCTCGGCAGGGGACGGTGCTGGTGGATTTGGCTGTGCGGGACTCGGTGTTGGCGGAGTATCCGCATGGGGCGTTCGGGCTGGTGGACAACGACCAGGGGCGGTATCAGTTTCGGGCCGCGCCGAAGGGTGGGGGTGGATGGGTGGTGACGTGGTCACCGGCTACTCGGGGGACTGCGGAGGCTTGGATCGTGGAGGCGGTGCGGAGTTGTATTTGACGGGGGTGGGGTTGCCAGGGTTGGGGGTGCCGGGGGTGGGGGTGAAGTGGCTGGGTTAGCTGGAGCTGGGTTTGGTGTGGCTGGGTTGGCCGGGGTTGGGTTTGGTGTGGCTGGGTTAGCGGGGGTTGGGTTTGGTGTGGCTGGGTTGGCCGGGGTTGGGTTTGGTGTGGCTGGGTTAGCGGGGGTTGGGTTTGGTGTGGCTGGGTTGGCCGGGGCTGGGTTTGGCGTGGCCGGGTTAGCCGGAGCCGGGTTGGCCGGGGCTGGGTTTGCGGGTCTGCGCGGCAAACTGTGTTTTATGGCGTCGGCTCCGCCGCCGCGGCGGGATCGCCTTTAAGTCGGCGTGCGGAGGGGCAGT
>NZ_BAAAHV010000003.1:0-291239 GCF_039525725.1 Amycolatopsis albidoflavus | reverse complement strand
GTGCGCACTGCCCCTCCGCACGCCGACGCGATCCCGCGGTTGGGTCGCCAAAGGGGTGGCTGGTGGAAGAGGTGTGGCGTCGGCCGGGTGAGGTGCGGTGTTGGCCAGGGGTGGTGTGGGTGAGCGGGTCTGGCTGGATCAGCCGAACCCAGGTTCTTGCCCCCCCGGCGCGGGTAGCCCAGGCCCGGCCGCTCGATCCCGGGCTCTGTCCGGCCTGGCTGCCCTTGAACTTGACCCGGTTCCTCTCGCTGAAACCGGCCACGCCGCCGTCTATCAGCGGTCACTGGGCTGGGTGGAGGGTGCTCCTCGCGGGCGCGGGCAGTAGTGGTTCTGCGGCCATTGGGTGGATGCGGGGACCGGTACTCTCGCCGACACTGGACGCGGCGGACATTCCGTAGTGAGGTGGTCACCATGAGCACGAGCGACGGGACTCCGTTTTTTCCCGCCTCCGGGCCCGACCGGGACGGGACGTTGGCCGGTGACTCGGGAGACGAGCGGTTCTCCGATCCGTTGTCCGGGTTCGAGATGGCTTCCGGCCGCGCGCCGCGGCCGTTGCCGACTGCCAAGCCGGTCGAGCATGACCCGGAGGCCGTCAAGCGGATGGTCGAGGCCGCGCTGAAAGAGGAAGCCAAGAAGAAAGAAGTCGTCAAGACGCCGAATCCGATTCCGCCGTCCGAGCGGCCGGATCTGGTTCCGCTCGGGCTGCTGCCCCGGCAGCGGACCTGGCCGACCAAGGCTCCTCAGCTGCTGAAGAAGGTGCCGCGGCCGCGGCCGAAGCGGGTTACCGAGATCGCCGACGACGACATCGAGGAGGAGCTCGCCGGGCGGCAGAGCCGGCGCGGGATGCCCTCGATCAGCATGCCCAGTTTCGGCCGTCCCTCCAGCAGCACGGCGGGCGTGGTGCTCGCCGTGGTGTTGCTCATCGTGTTCGGAATTGTCGCGATCGAGCTCATCGCTAGCCTGGTGAGCAGTGTGAAGGGGCTGTTTGGCTGACGCCCTCCGGCCACCCATATCACGGGGCGTGCCCTACCCGCGTCCGCGCCGGGACTACCCTGGCCACTACACGGTCGGGGGATCCGCAGGGGTCGCCTGACGCCGCCGTGACAAGTGGGGTGGGCGTATCAGCGAGGGCGTACGGTCGGTGCCCGGCACCGGCCCGGGCGGATCGGGCGGGACGTCCACGATCCACCGGGCCCGCCGAGTGCTGGCGATCAAGCCATTCCGTCGGCTGTGGGGCGTCACGTATCTGTGCAGTGTCGCCGACTGGCTGAACCTGCTGAACCTGACCAGCCTGAGCACCAAGCTCCTCGACAACTACTCCGCGCAGAACTACGCGTTCGTCGGCGTCATCGTCACCGCGCTGCTGCCCGGCCTGCTCTTCGCCCCGCTCGGCGGCCTGCTCGCGGACCGGTTCGACCGGCGCAAGATCATGGTCATCTGCGACCTGCTGCGCTGCGGGTTCCTGCTCTCGATCGCCGTGGTCGGCGCGCCGTGGTGGCTGTTCGTCGCGAACTTCCTGGTCGGCAGCTGCTCGATCATGTGGATCCCGTCGAAGGACGCGGCGGTGCCGAACCTGCTGCGCCGCCCCGAGCAGGTCGAGACCGCCAATCAGCTCGGCATGGTGATGACCTACGGCCTCGCCGTCATCACCGCCGCCGGCGCCAACGCGCTGATCCTCGGCGCGAACTCCACGTTCCACCTCTTCCAGGGGCCGGGCGTCGACCTGTACATCGCCAAGGTCGTCGTCGTCATCACCGGCCTGCTGTACCTGACCAGCGGCATCATCGTCGCCACCCGCATCCCCGAGCTGTCCCTGCGCGACGTCCATTCGACGCCGCAGCAGAAGGTCAAGCGGGCCGACGAGGAGAAGTTCGGCTTCGGCGCGATGATGCGCGACGGGCTGAAGTTCGTCCGCAGCACGCCGATCGTCCGCGGCCTGCTGATCGGTGCTTTCGGCGCCTTCGCGGCCGGCGGTGCGGTCATCGGCGCCGCCAAGCCGTACTCGTCCTCGCTGCTCGGTGGCGACGCGGCGTTCAACCTCCTCATGCTGGCCGTCTTCATCGGTCTGGCCACCGGCATGGCGCTGGCCCCGAAGCTCGCCCACCGGCTGCCGCACGACCGGCTGTTCGGCATCTCGATCGTCCTCGCCGGGCTCGCGCTCGGCGTCGTCGCGTTGTCGCCGCACCTGTCGATCTCGGTGGCCGCGGTCGCCTTCGTCGGCGTCTGCGCCGGCACCGCTTTCCTCACCGGCGTCACGATCATCGGCTCCCGTGTCGAGGACGCGATCCGCGGCCGGATCAACGCGATCTACCAGGCGATGCTCAAGATCGTGCTGTTCGGCGCGACGGTGGTCACGCCGGTGCTGATCGGTCTGGTCCGGCAGCGCCAGGTCGACCTGTTCGGCACGCCGATCATCGTCGACGGCACCCGTCCGGTCATCCTCGGCGGCGGGCTGCTCGCCGTGCTGCTCGGGATCATCGCCTACCGGCAGATGGACGAGCGGCGTACCGAGAAGATCTTCAGCGACCTGCGCAACGCGCTGCGCCGCAACCCGCGTCGCGTCAACGGCTTCCTGATCGCCATCGAGGGCACCACCGCCGTCAACACCGCCGAGCAGGCCGCCCGCCTCGCGCGCTGGCTCGGCACTGGCACCCGGCCGGTCGTCCTCACCGCTGACCCGGCGCTCGGCGAACAGCGCTTCCGCACGCTCGTTTCGGACGCCGCCCTCACCGGCGTGCGGGCGCAGGCGCTCGTCGCCGCTGCCGTGCGCGCCGAGCTGGTGGAACGCCAGATCCAGCCCGCGCTAGACGCCGGGTCCGTGGTCGTCATGGAGCGCTTTGTCGACTCCCCGCTCGCGTCGCTGTCCGCGGCGGGCGAGCTGGACCGCGGCGAGCTGGAAGGGCTGGTCGACTGGGCCACCGGACGGCTTCGCCCGGATCTCACCGTGCTTCTCGACTCCGAACACGCGGAGGATCCGCAGCCGTCGCTGAAGGACGACCAGCTGTGGGTGCAGAAGCTGCTCGGCGAGATGGCCGCGGCTGACCCAGACCGGTACGTGGTGGTCGACGCCGAGGGCTCCGACGGCGACGTCGCGGGCCGGGTCCGCAACGCCGTCCAGTCGGTCTTCGTCGGTTCGCTCGCCGGGCTCGCCCCCACGGAACCGGCGGAGGAGGAACCCGAGCTGCCCGCGGACGCGGCTGCGGCGGACGTCGTCGAGGCAGCCGAAGCGGAAGCGGCGCAGAACGGCGCGGACGCGCTGCCCGTAGTGTCCAAAGTGGAGGATCGGTGACGACTCCGATCGGCGTCTGGACGGAACTCGTCGGCCAGGAGCCCGCCATGGAAACGCTGTCTTCGGCGGCGTCGGCGGCGGCCAAAATCGTTGCGGGAGAAGCAGTCGCGCCAGCGGCGATGACGCACGCCTGGCTCCTCACCGGACCGCCGGGCTCCGGCCGTTCGGTCGCCGCGCGCACGTTCGCCGCGGCCCTGCAGTGCAGCACCGGAACCGGCTGCGGCGCGTGCCCAGGCTGTCGCACGACGATGGCCGGAACCCACGCCGACGTGCGGCTGGTCGTCCCGGAAGGTCTGTCCATTTCGGTCGCCGAGATGCGCGCGCTCGTGCAAGCGGCGGCGCGCCGTCCGACGACCGGTGAATGGCAGGTCGTGATCATCGAGGACGCCGACCGGCTCACCGAAGGCGCGTCGAACGCGCTGCTCAAGGCGGTGGAAGAGCCGCCGGCGCGCACGGTGTTCCTGCTGTGCGCACCGTCGGACCACCCGGAGGACATCTCGGTCACCATCCGTTCGCGGTGCCGGCTGGTCCCGCTGCGCACCCCGCCCGCCGAGGCGATCGCGCAGGTGCTGATCTCCCGGGACGGCGTCGATCCCGAGCGCGCCAACTGGGCCGCGGCGGTCTGCAATGGCCACGTCGGCCGTGCGCGCCGGCTCGCCACCGACGAGGCCGCCCGGCAGCGGCGCGCCACCGTGCTGCGGATCCCGCTCGGGCTGCGCCGTCCGGACGACGTTTTCACCAGCGCTGACCAGCTGATCAGCGCGGCGGAGGCGGACGCGGGCGAGGCGAGCAAAGGCCGTGACGAGCAGGAGCGCTCCGAACTGCGCACCGCGATGGGCGGCGACGGCACCGGCAAGGGCGTCGCCGGAGCGAAACGTGCCGCCGAAGCGGCCGTGAAGCAGTTGGAGAAGCGCCAGAAATCCCGCGCGACGCGAACCCAGCGCGACACGCTCGACATCGCTCTGGTGGACCTGGCGGGGTTCTACCGCGACGTGCTCGTGACGACTTCGCGCTCCGGCGCGACGCTGACGCATCCCGACCACGCCGAGCAGATCAACTCGGCCGCGGCGGCTTGGTCGCCGGAGTCGACGATGCGCCGCCTGGAAGCAGTGCTGGAATGCCGCGAGGCGATCGGGCTGAACGTGAAGCCGCGGATCGCGGTGGAAGCCATGGTCACCACGCTTCGCCAAGGCTGACCCAGACGCCGACGAAAACGGCCCCCTCGCCAGCAGCGAGGGGGCCGTTTTCGTGACTGCCGAGAGTCAGTCGCGCGGATGCGGCGACGGCTTGAACGGGGTGTCAGCACCGCCGGACGGCCGCTTCAGCACCAGCGCGGGACGCCGCCGGTTCGGGAACGCCGCGACCATGACGACGCCCATCAGCAGCATCGCCGTGCCGGTCCAGAACAGCGGCACCGTGTCGTACGCGCCGTTCGTGTAGGCCAGGTGCTTCACCGGACCAGCCGGTGCGGCACCGCCCTGCGGCGGGGCGGGCGGAGTCGTCGAACCGCACACGACGCCGCCGGTCGGGGCGTACGCGCGGGCGATCTGCTCGCCAAGCGACAGCTGCGCCAGCGACGACGGCAGGTTGTCGCCTGCCTGCTTCGGCAGCAGTTCCTTCAGCTTCTGCGTCGGCAGGACCTGAACGTCGAGCAGCCGCGCGGCCGCGCCCAGCTGGTAGCCCTTGAACGGCGTGGTCGCCTCGGACTGCTTCTGGTCGAGGTTCGCGATGCTCAGCCGCAGCACGCCGAGGTCGAGCACCTTCCCGGTGGTGTCGCCGAGCTGCTGCAGGCCCTTCGTCGCGGTGGCGACGAGGCCGCCGACCACCGGCACGTTGTCCAGCGCGCCGAACTGGTCGCTCAGCTGCGAGAGGGGCAGGCCGATCGGGATGTCCTTGGTCGGGTGCGCCGCGTCGAGCGTGTACAGCGTCTTGCCGCCGGCCCCGATGGTGATCACCGGCGCCTGGTAGTCCACTTTGGACGTCTTCGCGTCGCCGGTGGAGGTGACGGTGAGCGTCGGCTGGCTGGCCACCTTGAGGTTCAGCTCGAGCGGCGTGCCCTTGAGGATGTTGATGTCCGCCGCCTGCAGCGTGGACCTCGACTGCACGGCCTTGTTCTTCGAACCAGGAATGTCGACGAGCTTGACCTGCGACCGCGACGACAGCGTGTTCGGCAGGCTCAGCAGCGAACCGGTTCCCGCGGCGGGCGTCTGTCCGCTGCCGGGCAGCAGGCCGCCGAGGCTCTGCAGCCCGCTCTTCGGGTCGAAACCCTGCGCGAGCTGAGTGCCCTGCGGCAGGCTCAGCCCGCCGCTGCCGAGCAACGGGACCTGCGGGAGCGTCGGGATGACGTTCAGCAGCGACAGGCTCGCGACGGACGTGCTGGCGTCGGCGATCGTGTCCACGCACGGGCCGAGCGATTCGCTCCAGCGGGCGTGCGCGGTGCCGTTGAGCAGCCCGACGTTCAGCAGCGGGTTCGACGGCGCGTTCAGGCCCCCGCTGATCTCCTTCGGGTTGTCTGGCAGCGCGGTCTGCACGAGGCTGCCCGGCGTCTGCGGAGCCTGGCCCCCGACGGCCAGCCCGAACGGCGACGACTGCGCGATCGACTTCTCATAGGCCAGGTACGCCTCCGAGTTCGCCGACGCGCTGGACAGGCCCATGCCCGCTTCGAGCGCGGACTGCTTCGGCAGCGTCTGGCCGAAGCCGGGAAGGATCGTGCTCGTGGTGACCGAGTTCGGCAGCAGCCGCAGGACGCCGAGCGCCGTCCCCGCGTCGCCGACCGCGTGCCCGAGCGGCTGCGGCCCGATGGGCGCGGACGCGGGCGGCTGCGAGGGGTTGTTCGGCTGCGGGATCGGCGTCGTCGGAATCTCCTGCGCACCAGCCGGCGCGGCCAAGAGCAGCAGCAACGCGGCAGTGGCGGGCAGCGCCAGCGCACGGGGCAGTCTTCGCTGCATGTGCCGGGTCCTCCAGATGATCGCCGGGTCGGGGAGTGAGACCGAAGTCATAGGAGCCTAACGACGCGGCCCCCGCAAGGTGACGCACCACGGCTCCGCTACACTGATGACCGTCGCACAGCGGCATGCCGCCTTAGCTCAGTCGGCCAGAGCGATTCACTCGTAATGAATAGGTCGGGGGTTCGATTCCCCCAGGCGGCTCCGCAGGTCAGGCCCCATCCGAAGCAGTTCGGATGGGGCCTGACTCGTCTTCGGGCGAGGACGCTGGCTTTCGCCGAATTCACCCGTTAGGGGACGCGCCTAGCCGGTCCGTTCGGCGAGCAACTCCAGCCCGCCAGGCCCGAGCCGCAGCACTGACGGGACCAGTTCCGTGGTCTCGTACGGCGAACCGAGCGCCTGCTGCCGGACAGTGTCCGCCAAGCCGGAGCCCTCCCTCGCCACGTGCATCTCGTCCGGGCAGGGCAGGCCGACGATCAGGTCGCCCGTCCCGAGGTGCGGCGACAGCTGGGCGTACAGATCGGGCAGTGCGATCGCGGACGCCGCCAGCTGGTTCTCCCTGGCGAGCGAGACCAGCACGTCCTCGCCCGACCCGCGGACCTCGAACTTCAGCCCGCGGGCCAGGCAGCCGAACCCGACGTCGAACAGTTTCTCGAGCGGCGCGCCCATCTGCTCCTGCTCGTGCCGGGTGATGTGCTGCATCCCGATCTTGCCCTCGGGAGTCCGCGACACCACCGCCAGCGCGACCGACAGCCTGCCGGGCACGAGCGGTTGGTGCGGCAGGGCTTCGAGCAGCCCGGCGCGCGGTGAGGACGCACTCCAGAGGATCGGCAATATCTCCTCGGTGCTCTCCTCTTTCTCAGCCATCACCGCGCGGGCTTCGGCGAACGCGCGCTCCCAATCGCCTGAGGCGGGCCGGGTGAAACTGTAGGTGCACTCGGCCTTCCGGAAATTCTTGACCATGAATTTCTGGTCGGCGGCGGAAGGCTGCCATTCGCTGTACACCGCCAAAACCGCGGACCCGCGCACCTTGTGCTGCTGGCGGACGCTCGCCCACGCCTGCTCGACAGCGTCCTCGGACTGGGTGGGCGCGCTGGCCAGCACTGGTTCGGGCAAGCCCTTGATTCGGAAGACGACGAGATTCTGGGAAACGTCATCGTTCATCGGATTCCCCTGCGGGAAAAGGATCTTCGCATGCTTCTTAGCTACCACAACCGGCGCGCAGTCCGGCGAGGCTGAAGGAGAGCGTGCGCCGCCACGCGTTCGGATTGGACTCGACCGTCTCGCGCACGATCAGCGCGTTCGTGAAGATCAGCAGCATCAGATCGTCGGACGTGACGTCCGGGCGGAGCGTCCCGGACCGTTGCGCGCGTTCGAGCAGGCGGACCGACTTCGCGAGTTCGGCCGTGCAGCGCGCGGTTAGTTCAGGCGCGTCCTGGAGCTGCCGGCTGATCGCGTCCCGGAACGCGGGGTCGTCGGCTTGCTGTTCGCACAGCACGGTCACGTAGGTGACGAACGATTCCCACGGGTCGTCGACCGCCTCCGCCCGGCGCATCGCCTCGTTCATTCGCTCGGCGACCAGTTCGGGCATCACCGCGTCGATCAGCGCTTCCCGTCCGCCGAAACGGTTGTAGAGAGTCCCGGCGCTGACGCCCGCCCGCTGCGCGATCTCCTCCAGCGGCACCGCCAAACCCTTCTCCCGGAAGGCTTCCGCCGCCGCGGTGAGAAGCCGTTCCTGGTTGCGCCGCGCGTCTCGGCGCAGCGTGGGCTTCCCCTCCGTTTTCACCGGGTCATCGTAGGTCCGCGCGAGAAAGTTGACAACGGTCTCAACTTGGCGCCAAAGTTGAGACCGTCATCAACTTATGGAGGTTCCGTGTCGAAAACCCTGGTCCTGCTTGGTGCGGGCACTGGCCTTGGCCCCGCGATCGCCCGGCGCTTCGGCCGCGAGGGGTTCCGGGTCGCGCTCGTCGCGCGCAATCGCGAACGCCTCGCTGCCTTGGCTGATCAACTTGGCGCGGAGGGCATCGAAGCGGCGGCGTTTCCGGCGGATCTGGCGCGTCCGGCGGAGATCCCGGCATTGGTCGACGCGATCCGGCACCGCTTCGCGCGGATCGACGTGGTGTCGTACGCGCCGTTGGATCTGAACGGATTCACGCCCGCTGCCGACTTGACCACCGCGACCGCGCAGCAGCTCCTCGACCTGTATTTCCTCACCCCGATCGCCTTGGTCCAGGCCGTGCTGGGGGAACTGCGCGACCGCGGCGACGGCAGCATCTTGATCAGCCAGAGCGTCTCGGCCACTCAGCCCGCTCCCGTTCTCAGCGGCATCGGCCCGGCGATGGCCGCGACCCGCAACTACATCCAGAGCCTGGCGGCGGAAATCGCGCCCGACGGCGTGCACGCGGCGACGCTTCAGATCGGAGCCATGATCCGGGGGAGCGCCGTTCACGGCGCACTGCTGTCCGGCGCTATCGCACCCAATACGGAGTTCCCGGAGATCGACCCGGCCGACATCGCCGAGACGCTGTGGGAGATGCACGCCAAGCGCGACGCCTTCGACCTGCAGCTCCCCTGAGGCTTCACTTGGCGGGTGCCGCCGATTCCGGGATCGGTTCGCCGACGCCAGTGGTCAGCAACGCGTGCAGGCTCGTGTTGACGCAGCTCGTCCAGCCTCGGGAGCACTCGCGGTAGCAAGCCTGGTCCGGAGTGAGGCCGTGATGCGTGAAGCGCAGCGTCGTCCCGTCTGGGCCCGGCGTGATGTCGAAGCTCATCCGGGTGTCGGTCCACTCGTCGGGCTGGTCGGTGAAGGCGACGTACGCGTCCTCGACGTGCCAGGCGACCCGGCGGCCGGGCGCGAGTTCGGTGACGCGGATCCGGGTCGACGGGATTCCCTTGTCCACAAAGGAAAACGCGTCGCCGACCGCGGTCGCGGTGCCGGTGATCGTCTTGCTGAACCAGCCGCGGACGTCGGTGACCGCGGCGAAGACCTCCTCGGGGGTGCGGTCGACGGTCAGCTCAGTCGTGAAGGAGTTCATCGCGCTAGTCCTTTCGCGAAGTAATGCAACTGAATGGTTGCGACACTATGGCAACCGCGTGGTTGCGTCAATGGGTGTGGTTGCCTAGGCTCGGCCCGGAAGGAGCACGGCATGGGGTTTCCCGACCGCATCGAGCGGACGGTCGAGCTGGCGCACCCGCCTGCGGCGGTGTGGACGGCGCTGACCACGGCCGACGGCCTGAGCGCCTGGTTCGGCGACGAGGCCGAGATCGACCTGCGCCCGGGCGGTCTCGGGCGGGTCGCGTGGATCGGCGATCGCAGCGCCGAGATCCGGGTCGAACGGGTCGAGAAACCGGCGGTGTTCGGCTTCACCTGGCCGGTCGACGGGATGCCGGACGACGACCCGCGCCGCACGTACGTGGAGTTCACCCTGCGGGCGCACGACGGCGGAACTCGGCTCACGGTGGTCGAGACCGGGTTCGCGCAGCTGCCGGACAGCCAGTACCCCGCCACCTACCGCTCGCACACCGAGGGTTGGGCGCGCGAGCTGGACGAGCTGGCGGCCAGCCTCGATGCCGGCTGATTCCGAAGCGGTCGCCGAGCAGGTTTTCGCCGCGCTCGCCGACCCGACCCGGCGCGCGATCCTCGCCGAACTGGCCGCGCGCGGTCCGGCGACGGCGACGGATCTCGCGGCCCGGCTTCCGATCACGCGGCAGGCGATCGCCAAGCATCTCGGTCTGCTGTCCGACGCCGGGCTGGTCGTCGCGGAACCCGGTGAGCGGCGCCGGGTGCGGTACCGGCTCGATTCCGCGCCGATGCGGGTCGCGCAGCAGTTCCTCGCCGCGCTCGCCCGGGACTGGGACGGTCCGCTGGCCGCGCTGCGGGCTCATCTCGACCGCGAAGAATGACCCGCGATTTCACTCATCTGAGGGACGGAGTCGGCCGACTGGCCAGCAGCTTGGGCCGGAAGAACGAGGGCAGGCCGCGCCGGTCTCCGTTGACTGGAAGCCATGAACAGCGTGCGGAACAAGGCGGTACTGGCCGCGACCGGAATCGCGGCACTGGCCACGGTCGCGTCGTGCGGGCTCGGCTCCTCGATCGAGGAGAAGTCGAACGGCCACGTGAAGACGGTTTCCTACGACACCGGAAAACAGGGCAAGGCCAACCCGGACGCCCGGCTTCCGTCGTGGGTGCCCGACGACGCGAAGTCGGTCACCGAGCTGATCCGCACCACCGGTTCGGAACGGATCCTGCGCTACCAGCCAGGTCCGTCCGGGCTGCCGCCCCTGTGCAAGCCAGGAAAAGCCGAGGCGAAAGCTCCGACGCTCGCCGCGGATTGGTGGCCCGCGGGCGAGCACAAGCGGATGGACAAGGATTGCGGCGGCTGGCACGTCGCGGTCGAGAACGACGGCGTGTACGCGTATCAGGCCGAAACGGTGGCCAACGCGGACAAATAACAGTGGCCGCCCCGGAAAACCGGGGCGGCCACTGTCTGTCCTCTGTGGTCAGTTGGCGGGCGGGGTCAGCTTCAGCACCGTCGCGGTGGCTTGCCCGCGCGGGGTGCGGTAGCTGATTTCCTCGCCTGCCTTCGCCTTCGACAGCGCGATGCCGAGCGGGCTGTCCGAGGTGATCGCGTCCGCGTCCTCGCCGGGAAGGGTCACCACGGTGAACTCTTCCTCGTCACCGTCGGAAAAACGCAGCGAAACGCGCGTGCCGTCCGGAAGCAGCGAGCTGTCGTACGCGCCGTGCTCCAGCTTCGCGGTGACGTCGGCGATCTGCCGGTCCAGTCGCGCCGCTGCCTCGGCGCGGTCGATCACGTCCGCCTGATCGGCGGCGTCCCCCGTGCGTTCCTGCTCGCCCGGCTGCGGCGATAGCGCCTCCCGTTGCGCACGCAGGTCCGCGATTTCCTTTTCCAGCTGACGGCGCGCCGCCTCGCTGAGCCCCTTGTCCCCTGAGATCACCATGCCGGGCATTGTCCGCTGCGCGGACCGGGGTGGCCAATCCGGTTTTTCACCCGCCGGAAGACGTTGGGACGACTGGCCTAGGATTCAGGGCTGCCGTCCTGACAAACGTAACGAGGATCACCGTGAGCGCCGTTCCCGGCCGCAGCACCCAGCTGTCGCCCAACCAATTGCAGAAGCAGGAACAGATCGTCGAAGCGGCTCGCAAGGTCCTCGCCCGCGAAGGACTCGGCGGCTGCACGGTACGCGCGATCGCGGAGGCCGGACCGCTCACCAAGAGCGCGATCCACTACTACTTCGCCGACATCGACGTGCTCATCGACCGGGCGATGGCCGCGCACATCAACACTTTCGCCGCGGACCTGCGCACGGTCGCGGACAAGCACTCCGACCCGCGCAAACGGCTTTTCGCGGTGACCGAGGCCTACCTCGCCGAGTTCGCCGACCATCCGCGCGGCGCGTTCCTCTGGTTCGAGTACTGGATCGCCGCCGGACGGGCGCAGCATCCGCAGGCGATCGACGCCATGCTCACCTCGATCACCGAACTGCTCGTCGAACTTCTCGTCCCGCTCGACGTCGACGACCCGCGCGCCCGCGCCCGCTCGCTGCTGAGCTACTTGCTCGGCGCGGTGGTGCAGCAACGCGTCCGGCCGCGGTCGTCCGCGAGCCTGCGCGGCGACATCGAGGCGCTCTGCTTCGCCGGATACCGCTGACGCCGCTTAGGCTCCCGGCATGCCTTTGTTCTCCTTGGACGGCGTCAGCCCGCAGGTTCACCCGGACGCCTGGATCGCCCCCACCGCCACCCTGATCGGCAACGTGACCGTCGAGAAGGACGCTTCCGTTTGGTACGGCGCGGTGATCCGCGCGGACTTCGGCCCGATCATCATCCGCGAGGGCGCGAACATCCAGGACAACTCGGTGATCCACTCCGGACCCGAGACGACCGAGGTCGGCCGCAACGTGACCGTCGGGCACCAGTGCCTCGTGCACGACTGCACGGTCGGCGAGCAGGCCTTGATCGGCAACGGGTCGACGGTGCTCGACCGCGCGGTGATCGGACCGCGCGCGTTCGTCGCCGCCGGGTCGACGGTCACGCCGGGCACCGAGGTCCCGGCGGAGACGATCGCGATGGGCAGCCCGGCGAAGAAGTTCGTGGAACTCACCGATTCCGCGCGGGTGTGGGTCGAGCACAACGCGGCGGTCTACCAGGAACTCGCGCGACGCCACCGCGGCGGCCTCGAGCAGGTCTGAGGCCCTTCCCGCGGACCGGACGCGGGCTGGCGCGGTGCACTAAACTTCGTCCCGCAGCAGCGACTGGCGCCATTCAAGAGGTGGAGCACCACCGGGGAGCGACGACGAGGCCGGCACCGCGCGCCTGGGTGAGGGCCACTGCAGAGCCGGAGTACGCCATGACACACCAGCCCGCCTTGTCCGCACTGTCCGCGGCGGATCCGCGGATCGCCGGTCTCGTCGAGGACGAGGCGAAGCGGCAGCACGACAAGATCCGCCTGATCGCGTCCGAGAACTACGTTTCGCAGGCGGTGCTCGAGGCCACCGGCAGCGTGCTCACCAACAAGTACTCCGAGGGCTACGCCGGCAAGCGCTACTACGAGGGCCAGCAGTTCATCGACCAGGTCGAGCAGGTGGCGATCGAGCGCGCGAAGGCGGTTTTCGGCGCTGACCACGCGAACGTCCAGCCGTACTCCGGCTCTCCGGCCAACCTCGCGGTGTACCTGGCGTTCGCCAAGCCGGGCGACACCGTGCTCGGCATGGCGCTGCCCGACGGCGGCCACCTCACGCACGGCTGGAGCGTGTCCGCCACCGGCAAGTGGTTCACGCCGGTCCGCTACGGCGTCCGCAAGGAAACCGGCCGCGTCGACCTCGACCAGGTCCGCGACCTCGCCCGCCAGCACCGGCCGAAGCTGATCTTCGCGGGCGGCACGGCCATTCCGCGCACCATCGACTTCCCGGCGTTCGCCGAGATCGCCCGCGAGGTCGACGCCGTGCTGGTCGCCGACATCGCGCACATCGCCGGCCTGATCGCGGGCGGCGCGCACCCGTCGCCGGTCGGCCACGCGCAGGTCATCACCACGACCACGCACAAGACGCTGCGCGGCCCGCGCGGCGCGATGATCCTTTCCGACGCCGACCACGCGAAGGCCGTCGACAAGGCGGTGTTCCCCGGCCTGCAGGGCGGCCCGCACAACCACACGACGGCCGCCATCGCGGTCGCGCTGGGGGAGGCGCAGCAGCCGTCGTTCTCCGACTACGCGCACACGATCGTGGCGAACGCCAAGGCACTGGCCGAAGCGCTGGTCGAGCGCGGCTACGACCTGGTGTCCGGCGGCACGGACAACCACCTGCTCTTGATCGACCTGACCAACAAGGCGGTGCCCGGCAAGCCCGCCGCGCAGGCCCTGGACCGGGCGGGCATCGAGCTGAACTACAACACCGTGCCGTTCGACCCGCGAAAGCCGTTCGACCCGTCCGGCATCCGGCTGGGCACGTCGGCGATCACCACGCGCGGGCTCAAGCCCGAGCACCAGGTGCAGGTCGCGGACTGGATCGACCGGACGGTGACCGCCGCGGCGGCGCAGCAGGACGGCGCGCTGGACGCGATCGCGGCGGAGATCCGCGAGTTCCTGCAGCCGTTCCCGATCCCGGGCTACACCGAGTGACGTCGTGAGTGGCGATCGCGGTTCTCACCGTGATCGCCACTCACGAGTTGTTAAGCCGGGCCGCCTGCCTGATCAAGTGCTCGCTCTCCGCCCGGTTCGGCGCCTTCCCCGCCGCTTCGCTGTACAGCCGCGCCGCCGTGACCAGGTCTCCGTCGCGTTCGTGCAGGTAGGCCGCCACCGCGAGGTACCGCGGCAGCTTGTCGTCCAATTCGGCGAGAGCTTTCAACCCGGCGCGAGGCCCGTCCGCCTCGCCGACCGCCACCGCCCGGTTCAGCCGGACGATCGGGCTGTCGGTCAGCGCGAGGAGCTCGTCGTACCACTCGACGATCTGCACCCAGTCGGTTTCCTCCGCCGCGAGAGCGTCGGCGTGCAGCGCGGCGATGGCGGCTTGGGCCTGGTATTCGCCGAGCTGGTCACGGGCCAGCGCCGCCTGCAGGATGTCGACGCCTTCGGCGATCAGCCGGGTGTCCCAAACACTCCGGTCCTGCTCGGCGAGCGGCACGAGGCTGCCGTCCGGCTTCGTCCGCGCGGCCCGGCGCGCGTGGTGCAGCAGCATCAACGCGAGCAGACCGGCCACTTCCGGATGATCGAAACCCGCCGCCAGCTGCCGGGTCAGCCGGATGGCTTCGGCGGCGAGGTCGAGTTCGCCGGAGTAGCCCTCGTTGAACACCAGATACAGCACGCGCAGCACGGTCGCGACATCACCGGGCGCGTCGAACCGAACGCCGGACACCGTCTTCTTGGCCCGGCTGATCCGTTGCGCCATAGTCGCTTCCGGCACCAGATACGCCTGCGCGATCTGTTTCGTGGTCAACCCGCCGACCGCGCGCAAGGTGAGCGCGACGGCCGACGACGGCGTCAAAGACGGGTGTGCGCACAGGAAATACAGCTGGAGCGAATCGTCCACTGCGGACGCCGGACCGGGCTGCGGCTCGGCGTCGATCGCCACTTCCCGGCCCCGGCGCGAGGATTCCGACCGCGTGGCGTCGAGGAACCGGCGCCACGCGGCGGCGATGAGCCACGCCTTCGGGTCGCGTGGCGGATCTTCCCGCCACGCGTCCAGCGCGCGGATCAACGCTTCCTGCACGGCATCCTCGGCCGACGCGAAATCCGCTCCGCGCCGGACGAGGATGCCGATCACCGCGGGCACGAGTTCCCGCAGCAACTCCTCGTTCATTCGGTCACCGAGGGCGTCACGCCGTAGAACGGGCGCAGTTCGAGCCATTCGTGGATCGGCTTGCCGTCCGCGCCGGGGGCCGCGGACAGCTCGCCGGCCAGTTCGACCGCGCGCTCGTAGCTGTCGACGTCGATGATCATCCAGCCCGCGATGACGTCCTTGGTCTCGGCGAACGGGCCGTCGGTGACCGGCGGGCGGCCCTCGCCGTCGTAGCGGACCCACGCCCCTTCCGGCGACAGCGCCTGCTCGCTGACGAACTCGCCGGTCTCCACGAGCCGGTCCGCGAAGTCGCGCATGTACTGGATGTGGGCGGTGACCTCCTCGGGCGTCCACTGGTCCATGGGGACGTTGTTCACCGAGGCCGGAGCGCCGCGGTAGTGCTTGAGCAGCAGGTACTTGGCCATTGTGGTTCTCCTCCGTGCTGGTGGCGGCTCGTTGCCGTCACGTTCGCGCCAGGGACGGAGCCGGTCTCGCGTTCTCGACATCCCCCGGCGAGAGATTAGCGTCACACGATATTTGGTTGATGAATGCAAGCTTTTCGGGAACAGTTGTGGCGAGCAAGTAGTTGAGGGATACAAGCAACTACCCCGGCACTGAGGGAGACCACCATGAGCGACACCGCCACCGCGGAAGGGGGCGCCACCACGAACGGACGGCTTTCACACCGGCAGATCCTCACGGTTCTGTCCGGACTGATGCTCGGCATGTTCCTGGCGGCCCTCGACCAGACCATCGTGTCCTCGGCGATGAAGACCATCGCCGACGAACTGCACGGCCAGAGCCTGCAGGCCTGGGCCACCACCGCCTACCTGATCACCGCGACGCTTTCCACGCCGCTGTACGGCAAGCTGTCCGACCTCTTCGGCCGCAAGCCGATGTACCTGACCGCGATCTCGCTGTTCCTCGCCGGTTCGCTGGCGAGCGCGATGGCCGGATCGATGTACGAACTGGCCGCGTTCCGCGCGTTCCAAGGCCTCGGCGCCGGCGGTCTGATGTCGCTCGCGCTGGCGATCATCACCGACATCACTTCGCCGCGGGAACGCAGCCGCTACCAGGGCTACTTCATGGCCGTCTTCGGCGTTTCGAGCGTCGCGGGCCCGGTCGTCGGCGGGTTCTTCGCCGGACTCGACTCGTTCGCTGGCCTCACCGGCTGGCGCTGGGTGTTCATGGTGAACGTCCCGATCGCGCTCGCCGCGCTGGTCGTGGTGAGCAAGGTGCTGAACCTCCCGCACACCCGCGTCGACCAGAAGGTCGACTTCCTCGGAGCCGGCGCGCTGACGCTGGGCCTCGTGCCGCTGCTGCTCGTCGCCGAGCAGGGCCGCGAATGGGGATGGGGTTCGCCCGCGTCGCTGGCGATGTACCTGGTCGGCGCGCTCGGCGTGGTGCTGTTCATCCTGCAGGAACGCCGGATGGGCGACGCCGCCCTGCTGCCGCTGCGGCTGTTCGGAAACGGGGTGTTCCGGGTGTCGACGCTGGTCACCGTGATCCAGGGCATCGGGATGTTCGGCGCGATGATGTCGCTGCCGCTGTACCTGCAGATCGTGAAGGGCGCGACGCCGACCCAGGCCGGGCTGCAGATGCTGCCGCTCACCCTCGGGATCATGGTCGCGAGCCTCGGCAGCGGGCGGATCATCGCCCGCACCGGCCGGTACAAGGGCTTCGCGGTCGCCGGACTCGGCCTGATGGCCGCGGCGGTGTACTCGTTCTCGATGATCGGCGTGGACACCGCGCTCGGCGTGGTCATGGCCATCGCGTTCGTGCTCGGACTCGGCCTCGGCTCGACCATGCAGACGCTGACCCTGGCCGCCACGAACGACGTCTCGCCCCGCGACATCGGCGTCGCGACCTCGTCGGTCACGTTCTTCCGGCAGATCGGCGGCACGGCGGGCACCGCGGTGTTCCTGTCGATCCTGTTCAGCACGGTCGGCGACCGGATCGCGGCGGCGGTGCGCTCGGCGATGGCCTCCCCGGCCTACACCGCGGCGCTGGCGCAGCACCCGGAGTTCGCCCGGCAGCTGGCGGGCGGCGGCCTCGACGTGAACGACACCTCGTTCCTGTCGAAGCTCGACCCGGTACTCGCCCGGCCGATCCTGGAAGGGTTCTCCAGCTCGATGAGCACGGTGTTCCTGATCGGCGGCGCGGTGCTGACCGTCGGGTTCGCGCTGGTCTGGCTGCTGCGGGAGAAGCCGCTCTCGGACAAGTCGGCGATGGAGCAGCGCGCTGAGCAGGAAGCGGGCGAACTGGCCCTCGCGGGCTGAGCGGGAAGTAAAAAAGGGCCGTCCACCAGGCAGGTGGACGGCCCTTTTTCAGATGGCTCAGTGGTGCTCTTCGCCGTTGATCTCTTCCTTGGCGAGGCGGTCCTTCTCGCGCTCGTACGAGCGGGCAATCTCGGACTCGGCCTCGGCGCGGCTCACCCAGGACGAACCCTCGACGCTCTTGCCCGGCTCCAGGTCCTTGTAGACCTCGAAGAAGTGCTGGATCTCGAGCTTGTGGAACTCGTTCAGGTGGTGGATGTCGCGCAGGTGCTCGAGGCGCGGGTCGTTCGTCGGGACGGCGAGGACCTTGTCGTCCGGGCCCTTCTCGTCGGTCATCCGGAACATGCCGATCGCGCGGCAGCGGATCAGGCAGCCGGGGAACGTCGGCTCCTGGACCAGCACGAGCACGTCCAGCGGGTCGCCGTCCTGGCCGAGCGTGTCGTCGATGAAGCCGTAGTCGGCCGGGTACTGGGTCGCGGTGAACAGGGTCCGGTCGAGCTTGATCCGACCGGTCTTGTGATCGACCTCGTACTTGTTGCGCTCCCCCTTGGGGATTTCGATCGTGACGTCGAATTCCACGGCCGTCCTCGCTGCTTCTTGAATCTCGGTGTCCCACGCGCTCGTGGGCGGCAACCTAATGACCTCGTTGACGTCACTAGTGTGGACTACGCCCCGTCGGCGGGTCGCGCCGATGTCGGCCAGACGGCATGTGACCTTGGCCCCTCCGGGGGCGGGTGAGAAGGAGTGGTGGGTGCCGGAAAACGACCAGCCGAGGTGGCCCACGGGCGACGAGGACACCTCGTCCCAGGCGGACCGGGCGACCTCCCGCCTCCCCCTGCCCAAGCGCGACGCGGGAGCCACCGCGCAGCTTTCCGTGCCGAACGTCACACCGGGAGACGGGCCGGGATCGTGGTTCCGGCCGAACGTCCCGCCCGAGGAGGTCCCCGGGCTCAACGCGCCCTCGGACGCCCCCGCCGCGCCGCCGGAACCGCCCCGATCGAATCTCGCGGACCGGATGAGCGGCACGTCCGTGCCCACGCCGTCTGGTCGCGCTGAGGAGCCGAAACCGCAGGCCCCGTGGGTGCCGGTGGAGGGGCCGACCCGGTTCGTGGCCGGGGTGCCGCGGCCGGGGGACAACGCTGGTCGCCCGGATGCCGAGGCGACGGTGCAGTCTTCGACGGTCGATTCCGCCGAAGGGGCCGCGGAGAAGACTTTCCAGGTTTCGCAGCAGCAGTCGAGGCCCTCGGCGGAGGGGGCCGCGGAGCGGACGGTGCGGGCGCAGTCGAACGTTTCGCCTGGTCAGCAGGATTCTTCACCCGCTTGGCAGGCCGCGCGGAAGCCGGGGAACTCGCTGTTCGAGCCCGCCGGGTCTGGTTCTGGAGCTTCGGGGGACGGGCAGGGGTGGAATCCGTTCCAGTCCGGCCAGTCGGGTCAGTCGGGCCAATCGGGTCAGGCTGCTGGGACGGGCGAGCCCGCGGGCAAGCCGGGGCAGTTCGCCGCGTTCCGGGACGAAACGCCGGGAGCGGGCGACAACAACCAGGGCTGGGCGGCGTTCCGCCCGATCGTCGCGCGGGACGAGCAGGGGGAGGAGCCGCCCAAGGAGGGCTGGACCGCCTTCCGCAACGACTCCGGCTCCGGCGAATCCGGTGCCTCCGGCCAGTCCGGCCAGGCACAGTCCGGCCGAACCAGAGAGGAACCGCAGGAGAACCGGACCGGCTTCCGAGGCGAATCCGGCCCGATCCCAGGGTCCGCCGCCGCTCGGCTCAATCCGGGCCAGCCTGGCCAAGCCGGGAACCAGTCCCAGGAAAGCTGGGCTGCCAACCCAGGCCAGTCCGGCCAAGCCGGGAGCGAGTCCCGGGAAAACTGGGTCGCCAGCTCCAACCAAGGCCAGTCCAGCCGTGCTGGAGACGAGTCGCAGGCAGGCCGGAACGAGTCCGGATCCGAACCCTGGTCGCAGCAGATCGAAATCCCCGTCCGCCCCGGGCTGCCCGAACCGCAGCCGGGCACCGTCCCGCCCGCGGGTGCCAGTCACGTGCGGCCGATGCGGATCGACCCGGCTGGCGGTCAGTTCCCGGCTGAGGCGACCGTCGGGATCCCGAGGCCGCCCGAGGGCTTCCTGAACCAGGGGCCGTCGGAGGCGACTGTCGGCATTCCCGCGCAGGCCGAAGGTTTCTCCGAACGCCCAGGTCCGGAGCAGATTCCGCCGCGCAACGCTGCGGAGCAGTATCCGCCGGAGCCGCCTGCCGGTGCCGGGCCGATCCCGCCCGCGGACGACGCGCCTCGGCCTGAGGGGAAGAAGCCGCGCCGGAAGGCGTTGATCCTGGCGCTCGTCGTGCTGCTTCTGCTGGCCGCCGCGGGTGGTGCGTCGGCCGTGCCCGCCGTGTCCAACCGGCTTGGGTTGCCGTGGGCGCCGAACGCGCCGAAGGGCAGCGAGCCCGATCCCTCAGACGCCAGCCTCGCGCTGCACGGCCCGGACACCTCCGCACAGGGACCGTCCGCGAACGGGGTCGCCTCGAAGCTGTCCGGTCCCGCCGGTGCGGCAGCACTTTCCCAGCTCAGCGGCAGTGTGATCGACCCGGCCAGCGGCACCGTGCTGTGGGACCACGCGTCGAACACCCCGCTGACCCCGGCGTCGACCACGAAGATCCTCACCGTCTCCGCGGCACTGCTCGCGATGGAGCCGACGAAGCGGATCTCCACCAAGATCGTCCAGGGCGCGCAGCCGGGCACGGTCGTCATCGTCGGCGGCGGCGACCCGTCGCTGACCGCGTTGCCGGTCGGCACCGATTCGCCGCTCTACCCGGGTGCCGCGCACGTCGACGACCTCGTCAACCAGGCCAAGAAGGCCGGCGGCGACATCAAGAAGGTGCAGCTCGACGCCAGTGCCTTCAGCGGTCCGAACACCGCGCCGGGCTGGGAGCCGGGCGACGCGCCTTCGCTGTACGGCGCGCCGATCGTCCCGGCCATGACCGACGGCGGACGCGGCAACCCGAAGGTCGACGAGACCATGCGCTCGGGCAACCCGGGGACCGCGCTCACCCAGCTCGTCGCGGAGAAGCTCGGCGCGAGCCCGGCCGGCGCCGCCAAGGCTCCGGACGGCGCGAAGGTGCTCGGCGAAGTCCAGTCGGCTCCGCTGCCGGACCTCGCGTACGCGCTGCTGCAGATCTCCGACAACGTGCTCGCCGATTCGCTCGGCCGCCAGGTCGCGATGGCCACCGGCGGGGAAGCGTCGTTCGCCGGCGCCGCCGCCGCGGTGAAGAAGGTGTTGGCGGACCACGGTTTCGACGTCAACGGGCTTCAGCTGTTCGACACGAGTGGACTGTCCAATCAGAACAAGGTGCCGGCCAGGCTGCTGGCGCAGGTGCTCGCCGCGGCGGCCGGTCCGGACGGCAAGGACCCGAACACGCCGAAGCTGCGTCCGCTGCTGGCCGGTCTTCCGGTCGCGGGCAGCCCGGAAGGCACGCTGCACGGTCGCTACCACTCGGGCGAAACCCAGGGCGGCAAGGGCTGGGTGCGGGCCAAGACCGGCACGCTCACCGGCGTGAACACCCTCGCCGGGTATGTGCTCGACAGCGACAACCGCGTGCTCGCCTTCGCGTTCATGTCCAACGGCTCGGAGAAGAACTCCGGGCAGGCGGCGCTCGACGTGCTGGCGACGGCCTTGCGGGGCTGCGGGTGCAAGTAGCCCGCACTGAGCCGACTCGCTGAACCCGCACGGCTGAGCTGCCCACAATTCCGGACCGGAAGGTAGCGTCGGAGGGGTGAGCCAGGAAACCGAGACCCGACGGCGGCCCATGGTCGACTGGGACCGGGCAGCCGCCACCGGCGCGCTGCTGGTGCGCGGCGGCCCGCAGGTCGCCCGAGGCGAGGCCGACCGCGCGGTGGTCGACCTGCGGGAGCTGACCGCCGAGGCGGAGGGGCACGTCCGCGAGCTGACCGGCCTCGGCCTCGACCTGCCGCTGCTGCCCGGCACCGTGGTGGACCGGCCCGGCTGGGTGCGGTCCGCGGCGTCCGGTCTCGGCGTGCTCACCGGTCGCGCGCTGCCCGCGGCGCAAGGCGGCCCGCTCGGCCCGATCCTGGCGTCCGGCGCTGGCGTGCAGACCGGGCTGCTGCTCGCGTTCCTGGCGTCCCGCGTGCTCGGCCAGTACGACCCGTTCGGCGGCGAGGAGAACAAGGGCGAACTGCTGCTCGTCGCGCCGAACGTGGTGGCCGCCGAGCGCGCGCTGAAGGTCCCCGCGCGCGATTTCCGACTGTGGGTCTGCCTGCACGAATGCACGCACCGGCTGCAGTTCACCGCGGTGCCGTGGCTGCGCGACTACTTCGCCGACGAGGTCGAGCGGCTCGTGTCCGGGCTCGCGGAGAGTTCCACCGACGGGCTGGCCGAGCTGGTCGGCAGGCTGCCCGACGCGCTGCGCAACCGCGGCAAGGGCGGCGGCATCGCGGAGCTGCTGCAGTCGCCGAAGGAGCGTTCGGTTTTCGACCGGCTGCTGGCGTTGTCCACGCTGCTGGAGGGCCACGCGGACTACGTAATGGACGCGGTCGGTCCGCAGGTCGTGCCCAGCGTCGAACAGATTCGCGCGCGATTCACCGCGCGTCGTCAGGGCGGCGGGCTTTTCGACCGGCTGCTGCGTGCGGTCCTCGGTCTCGACGCGAAGATCCGCCAGTACGAGGAAGGCGCGAAGTTCACGCGGCACGTGGTCGACGCGGTCGGGATGGACGGGTTCAACAAGGTCTGGCGCTCGCCGAACACGTTGCCGACTCGCGCCGAGATCGCCGACCCCGCGGCCTGGGTGCGGCGACTGCACGGGTGAGCGCGCTCGCCGCGGTCCGGACAGCGGTCCGCGATTTCCTCGCGACGGTCGCTGTTCCGAGCGAAGTGTGCGTCGCGGTGTCGGGCGGCGCGGACTCCTTAGCGCTCGCTGAAGCGACGGCGTACGTCCTTCGGCACCGAGACGTCCGTACGCGGGCTCTCGTCGTCGACCATGGCCTTCAGGCCGATTCAGCCGCCGTTGCCGCCGAAGCAGCGACAGTCGCGAAGGGCGTCGGCATCGACGTCGTCGAGGTGCACGCTGTGCACGTCGTGGGCAAAGGCGGTCCCGAAGCAGCCGCGCGCGCCGCGAGGTACCACGCGCTGCGCGAAGCGTTGCCAAACGGCGAAGGGCTCGTGCTGCTCGGCCACACCCAAGACGACCAAGCCGAGACGGTGCTGCTCGGGCTAGGCCGTGGCTCCGGACCGCGCTCGCTGGCCGGCATGCGTCCGCACGATCCGCCGTGGGGCCGTCCGCTGCTCGGCATCACTCGCGCGCAAACCGTTGCGGCGTGCGCAGAACTCGGCCTAGAGCCGTGGCAAGACCCGCACAACGCCGATCCACGCTTCACCCGCGTACGGCTGCGTACGGAAGCACTGCCGCTGCTGGAGGACGTCCTGTCGGGTGGAGTCGCTCCAGCTTTAGCCCGTACGGCCGCACAGCTGCGCGAAGACACCGAGGCGTTGGACACACTCGCCGCGCGCGTGCACGAGCGCGCGGCCCGCGAAGACGACCTCGACGTAGCCGTGCTGGCAGCCGAGCCCGCTGCGCTGCGCAGACGGGTTCTCCGCAGGTGGCTGCTGAACTCCGGGGTTCGCGAGCTCACCGACGCGCACCTGCGTTCGGTCGACGCGCTCGTTGCCCGCTGGCGGGGTCAGGGCGGGGTGTGGCTGCCAGGCAACTTGGAGGCTCGACGGCGGCGTGGCAGGCTTTCGGTTGCCGGACCCGAACCCACCACCCGAGGGGAATGACCCGTGTACGAGGGCGAGATCGCCTCCGTGCTCATCACCGAGCAGCAGATCAAAGACAAGATCGCGGAGCTGGCGGCGAAGATCGCCGCCGACCACCCGGAGAACGGCCAGGGCGACCTCCTCCTGGTCGGCGTCCTCAAGGGCGCCGTCATGTTCATGACCGACTTCGCGCGGGCGCTTCCGGTGCCGACGCAGCTGGAGTTCATGGCCGTGTCGTCCTACGGGTCGTCGACCTCGTCGTCGGGGGTGGTGCGGATCTTGAAGGACCTCGACCGCGACATCGCCGGCCGCGACGTCCTGATCGTCGAGGACATCGTCGACTCCGGGCTCACCCTGTCCTGGCTGCTGAAGAACCTGGCGAGCCGGAACCCGGCCTCGCTCGAGGTCGTCTCGCTGCTGCGCAAGCCGGAAGCCGTGAAGGTCGAGGTGCCGGTCAAATACATCGGCTTCGACATCCCCAACGAGTTCGTCGTCGGCTACGGCCTCGACTACGCCGAGCGCTACCGCGACCTGCCCTACATCGGCACGCTCGATCCGCACGTCTACACGTCCGGATAGTCCGGTTCAGCACGGTTCACGGTAATACTTCCGGGTGCGGAACCCGGAAGCCCGAAATCGCGTCATAGGGCTCGACCAGGTGCGTTAACCTATGCGAAGACCTATTGCCATGCGGACGAGTGACACCAGCCGACGGGCTGGTCCTCGCGCGGGGGAACGGAGAGAGGGCAGATGGGCAACAACAGCTCGGCGGATGCCGCGGCGTTCAAGAACGCCGCTGTCAACGGCCAGGTCGGAATCGACCCGGATGCCGCGCAGACCGTGCTGAAGAAGATCCGGACCGGGCGCGACGCGGTCGAAGCTCTCCTGAACAGCGCGGGCACGCTCGCGCAGCCGCCGAAGCTCGGCGCGAACCCGGTCGGCAAGGCGATGGCGACGAAGTTCGTGCAGCGCGCCGACGGCGGCGGCGACTCCTACTCGTCCGCGCTGCAGAACCTGCTCAGCCAGTACCAGGCGGCGGAGGAAGGCATCGTCGCGGCGATGGCCCGCTACCACGAGATCGACCAGTCCGCCGGCGACCCGTTCCGCAACAAGGCCTGACGTCCTAGGGGGATCACGCAGTCATGGCACCGAACACCACCACCTCGGCCCCGGACGGATCGGGCTACAACACCTCCGGCTACGGCACGTCGTCCTCGGTCCCCGCGCCCGGCTCCGCCGTCGCGATGGGCTCGAACTCGGCGGCCAACGACATCGTCGCCTCCGCGCGCAGCAGCTCCGGCGGCTTCGAGATCGGCGGCGACCGCGCCATCGGCAACCCGCCGAACTGGCAGTCGCAGGAAAGCCACCAGCTCTACGTCGGCGCGACCACGGACAACGACCCGGGCACCGCCGAGTCGACCGGGCAGCACTGGACCAAGCACGGCACCGAGCTGAAGCAGGCGTCCGACGACCTGTACACCGCGATCAGCGAACTGGGCAACGTCTGGGTCGGCCACGGTGCGGCGGGTGCGCAGGGCGCGCTCGTGGCGATCGCCAACTCGGGCACGCAGGCCTCCGACGCCGCGCACACGATGGCCGACAAGCTCGCCCGGCAGGCCGCCGCGGCCGCTGAGGTCAAGAAGATGCCGGCCCCGCGCGACTACGACCCGAAGCAGGCCATGACGGCCGCGCTCGCGGGCGGCCCGGCCGCGATGGCCGCGGACCAGAAGGCGCAGGCGGACGCCGCGAACGACGTCAAGGCGCAGCAGGTCGCGTTCTTCAACGCCTACACCCAGGCGATGAGCGAGGTCGACGGCTCGACCCCGAGCTTCGGCCCGGATTCGCTCGGCATGAAGCCGACCGCGAACCACTTCAACGGCAACTCGTTCAACAACGTCAACAACATCGGCCACACCGACGGCCCGGGCGCGCTCGGTTCCCCGGCCAACTTCGGCACGGTCGGCGCGCACGGCGCGGCCGGCGGCGCGGGGGTCGCCGGGCACGGCGCTCCGGCGCACGTCTCGGCCGACTCGGGCAAGTACGGCACCTCCGGTCTCGAGGGCGGCGCGCTCGCCGGCGGCACCGGCGTGGGCACGGGCGTTGGCGCCGGTTCCGGCGTCGGCGCGGCCCCGGTCGCTCCGGCCGCCCCCGCGAGCACGGGCGGCAGCGGCCTCGGTTCCGCGCTCGGCCTCGGCGCCATCGGCGCCGGCGCCGGGCTCGCCGGCGGCAAGCTCGGCGAGGGCAACCGCAGCGGTTCGCGCAAGGAGGAGGAAGGCAAGACCTCCGCCGCGTCCGAGCACCAGAACGGACAGAGCGCCGCGTCGGCGGCTCCGCAGCAGCAGGGCGTGGTCCCGGCGGGCGGCACCATCGGCCAGTCCCAGGGCGGCATGAGCCCGATGGGCGGCGGCATGGGCGGTGCGGGCGCGCACGGCGCCGGCCAAGAGGACGAGGAGCACACGCACGCCTCGTTCCTCATCGAGCCGGACCCGGACGACGCGTTCGGGGCCAACGAGGCCACCCCGCCGCCGGTCATCGGCGCGTGGTCGGACGACGACAACTGACGCAGTGCTCGCGGGCGCGTGACCGGAGTGGTCACGCGCCCGCGAGCGTTCGCAAACACTCGGGGTAGGGGGTTGGTCGATGCCGAACGCGGAGCTGCTCGCGCCGATCGAGGTGGACTTCCTGTGGGAGTCGGCCGGGATGGGCGAGCTGCCGTATCCGCTGCGGATCCGTTCGCACGGCGCGACGATGGACGAGCGCTCGGCGCTGCGCACGCGCACGCTCGGCGCGCTCGCCGACCGGGGGCTCGCCGATGATCGCGGCAGGCCCGCTCCGCACGTCGAGGACTACTTCGGCATCCTCGCCTCGCCGGACGTCAGCCTCGACACCGTCCAGCTGCTCGACCCGAACGGCGAACCGCTGCTCGCGGTCGCGGGCAGCGCCAACGGCGACGGCCTGTTCGCCGTGCAGGACCAGCGCGGGCTGCACCTGCACCCGTGCGCGCCGGACGGCCTGGCCACGGCGATCATCTCGCTGCTGCCGGGCGCTCCGCGCGGCAGCGAGAAGTCGATCACCGTGCCGCTGGAGCAGCTGGTCGGCGCGTCCGGAGTGGACTTCATGCAGCGGCGCGGCAACCAGGTGGACGCCTCCGGCCGCGCGAGCGTGGACGAGGACCGCAAGGCTCTCGCCCGGCTGCACGCCCAGCAGCGCCTGCGCGGCGGCCAGATCGGCGCGAACGCCCGCAACCGGCTCGGCGGACGCAGCCGGTCGACGGTGCTGAGCTGGTTCGACACCGAAACCGGGCGGTATTTCACGCAAGCCAGCCAGGGCCACGACGGACGCGACTGGATCACCATCGCCCCCGCCGACCCGGCGACGCTGCGGCACCGGCTCGGCGAAATGCTCGCCGGGGTGGCCGACCAGGCCAGCGCGGGCGCGTTCTGACCCGCTCTGACCCGCTCTGCCTGACCCGCGCTGACCGGCTCGGCCCCCACTCGACTGAAACCGCCCCAATGTGGCATTGGGTGCATCTGACGCAACCAACGCCACATTCGGTGCGCGGGATGCACCGAACGCCACATTGGGTGCGTGGGACGCACCGAACGCCACTTTGGGTGCGTGGGACGCACCGAACGCCACTTTGGGTGCGCGGGATGCACCGAACGCCACTTTGGGGCAACTGACGCACCCAATGTGGCGTTGAGCCGCTTGAAGACTGCCGATCCGGCGCTACGCTGGGCCGGAAATCGTTGACCGGAGGGTGAGCAGCACCGGATGCACCAAGAGTTCTTCTCGCCGCTGGCATTCGACTTCCTGTGGGAGTCGGTGGAGCTGGGCGAGCTGCCCTACCCGCTGCGCGTGCGCTCGCACGGGGCGACCGAGGACGAGCGCGTGTCGCTGCGGCACCGGGTCGACACCGAGCTGAAGGCCCGCGGCATCCGCGATTCCCGGGGCAGGGTCGAGCCGGACGTCGAGGACTGGCTGACGCTGCTCGCGCGCGCCCCGCACTCCATCGACGCGCTGCACATCCCGCAGTTCGAGGCGCATCCGGTCGCGCTGCTCGCCGCGGGCGACGAGCGCACCGGCGTGGTCGCGATCCAGGACGCGGACGGCATCTGGCTGCGCGAGATCCAGCCGGACGCACTGGTGTCCACGATCGTCGAGCTGCTGCCCGGCGGCCCGCGCGGAAGTGAGGCGTCGGTCACTCTTCCGCTGGACGAGGCGTTGCACACCCAGCCGATCCGGGTGCCGGTCGCCGCGGGCGGCGGGCAGTCCGAGGAGAAGGGCGGACGGCGGGCGAAGCGCCAGTCGCTCAGCGAGCGCGCCACCGTCGACCCGCGCGAGACCTACGGGCTCATCGCGGGCCAGCCGCGGCTGCGCGGAGGTCAGCTCGCAGCGAACAGCCGATCCCAGCTGGGACACCGGCAGCGGTCCCGGGTGCTCGGCTGGTTCGACACCGCCACCGGACGGTATTTGAGCTTGTCGAGGGCGGGTTCGGACGGCCGCGAATGGGTCACCGTCGCCCCGGCGGACCCGGCGACGCTGCGGAGCAGGCTGGGTGAAATGGTGGCTTCAGTGGCGGTCGACACCCGGTAGCCGGGTGACGTGTCGTCCCGGAACGGGAACCCTCGCGCGGGATTGGCCGTTGACCTGCGAGAGGCTCGCCAGGCTTCCCCGCCCGCCCGGACGGTACCCTGGTGGGACGGGTGCCCTGCGGCGCCCACGGGTTGTCAAGATCGCGATGGCGGGTATCACAGGAGCCGCCCAACCAGGGAGGGTCGAGGCCGCAAGGGCCGAGTCGTATGAACCGGAAGAGCGTGCTCAGGAACCCACTGCTGTGGATCGTCGCGGGGTTGCTGGCGTTGTTCGCCTACAACACGATCTTCGACAGCGATCGTGGCTACACCCAGGCTCCTATTTCGACGGCGATGAACCAGGTCGCCCAGAACCACATCAAGGAAGCCAGCCTCGAAGACAAGGAGCAGCAGCTCAAACTGCAGCTCACGCAGAAGATCGACGTCGACGGCCAGCAGACTGACCAGATCATCGCGCAGTTCCCCGCGAACGCCACGCACGAGATCTACGACAAGCTGATCGCCGCGCAGAACGGCGGCCAGCCGGTCAAGTTCACCACCAAGGTCACCCAGCAGAGCCTGCTGACCCAGATCCTGATCTTCGCGATCCCGCTGGCGCTGGTGCTCGGCCTGCTGATGTGGATGATGAACAACGCGCAGGGCGGCGGGAACCGCGTCCTGAACTTCGGCAAGTCGAAGGCGAAGCAGCTCAACAAGGACATGCCGAAGACGACCTTCGGCGACGTCGCGGGCGCTGACGAAGCGGTCGAAGAGCTGTACGAGATCAAGGACTTCCTGCAGAACCCGGCGCGCTACCAGGCGCTCGGTGCGAAGATCCCCAAGGGCGTGCTGCTCTACGGGCCGCCCGGCACCGGCAAGACGCTGCTCGCGCGAGCTGTCGCGGGCGAGGCGGGCGTGCCATTCTACACGATCTCCGGTTCGGACTTCGTCGAGATGTTCGTCGGTGTCGGCGCGTCGCGGGTTCGCGACCTGTTCGAGCAGGCGAAGCAGAACGCGCCGTGCATCATCTTCGTGGACGAGATCGACGCGGTCGGCCGCCAGCGCGGCGCCGGCCTCGGCGGCGGCCACGACGAGCGCGAGCAGACGCTGAACCAGCTGCTGGTCGAGATGGACGGCTTCGACGCCCGCGGCGGCATCATCCTGATCGCGGCCACCAACCGGCCGGACATCCTCGACCCGGCGCTGCTGCGCCCCGGCCGGTTCGACCGGCAGATCCCGGTGTCCGCGCCGGACCTGCTCGGCCGCAAGGCGATTCTCGAGGTGCACGCCAAGGGCAAGCCGATCGCGCAGGGCACCGACCTGACCGGGCTGGCCAAGCGCACCGTCGGCATGTCCGGTGCGGACCTGGCCAACGTGCTGAACGAAGCCGCGCTGCTCACCGCCCGCGAGAACGGGCACGTGATCACCGACGTCGCGCTCGAGGAATCGGTCGACCGCGTGGTCGGCGGTCCGGCGCGCAAGAGCCGGATCATCTCCGAGAAGGAGAAGAAGATCACCGCCTACCACGAGGGCGGGCACGCGCTCGCCGCGTGGGCGATGCCGGACATCGAACCGGTCTACAAGCTGACGATCCTGCCTCGCGGCCGCACCGGCGGGCACGCGCTGCTGGTGCCGGAGGACGACAAGCAGCTGATGACCCGGTCGGAAATGATCGGCAGGCTGGTCTTCGCGATGGGCGGCCGCACGGCCGAGGAGCTCGTCTTCCACGAGCCCACCACCGGTGCTTCTTCGGACATCGAGCAGGCGACGAAGATCGCCCGCGCGATGGTCACCGAATACGGCATGAGCGCTCGGCTGGGCGCGGTCAAGTACGGCCAGGAGCAGGGCGACCCGTTCCTCGGCCGGTCCGCCGGCCGCCAGGCCGACTACTCGCTCGAGGTGGCGCACGAGATCGACGAGGAGGTGCGCAAGCTCATCGAGACCGCGCACACCGAGGCGTGGCACGTGCTCAACACCTACCGCGACGTGCTCGACAACCTGGTCATGGAGCTGCTGGAGAAGGAAACGCTGCAGCGCAAGGACCTCGAGCGGATCTTCGCGACCGTCGAGAAGCGCCCGCACATCACCGTCTTCAACGAGTTCGGCGAGCGCACGCCGTCGGACAAGCCGCCGATCAAGACCCCGGGCGAGCTGGCGATGGAGCGCGGCGAGCCGTGGCCGCCGCCTGCTCCGGAGAAGGAAAAGCCCGCTCTGCAGCCCGCGCCGACCCCGGTCGGCACGGCCCCGGGCGCGGGCGAGCTGCCCGGCGGTCCGCCGTACCAGGCTCCGGACCCGAACGCGAACCCGTACGCCCCGCCCGCCAACGGCGGCCGTCCGGTCGGCGGGCCGAACGGCACCGGCCGCTGGGGCCAGCCGTATGGTGGTCAGCAGCAGCCGGGCGGTCCGGCAGGCGGCGGCTACCAGCCCGGTGGCCCTGGCGGTGCGCAGAGCGGACCGCCGAACTACGGGGCGCCTCCGGGCTGGACCCCGGCGACGTCCCCGGGCGGCCAGCAGCCGTGGCGCCCCGCCGAAGACCGTCCGCGTGAGCAGGGCTGGTTCGCCGACGGCGCGAACGGCCAGCAGCCGGACGAGGGGCAGCATCGGCGTGACGTCGACGGAACAGACAAGCAGTAAAGACGGCATCCGCCCGGTCTTCGATGCCGACCGGGCGGAGCGCGCCGTTCGCGAGCTGCTGCTCGCCTGCGGCGAAGACCCGGATCGGGACGGTCTCCAGGACACCCCGGCCCGGGTCGCTCGCGCTTACCAGGAGATGTTCGCCGGCCTCTACACCGATCCGGACGAGGTGCTGGCGAAGACGTTCGACGAATCGCACGAGGAGCTCGTGCTCGTCACGGACATCCCGATGTATTCGACATGCGTGCCGAGCAGGCAGACTGTCAACACGGTCGCTGGAGCCAAACGGGCCATGGAGGTCGAGACGGGCGATCGGCTTTGGACGCTTGTCGGCGGCAACGTCGAAGAAACGACGGTCACCCAGGTCAGCTCTCACAAGACCCGTGAACTGGTCGAAGTCACTACGTCGGCGGGCAGCTTCCGCGTGACGCCAGATCATCCGCTGGCGACTCCGGAGGGCTGGAAGGAAGCGAAGGACGTCGAAGGGACGTTCATCGAGTGGACTTCGGCGCGGAAGCTCTGTCGCAACCGCTGGAAGCCGACCCTCGGTTACGACTTCGGGTATGTGATCGGTGCGGTCTGTTCTGATGGGACGGTCTCTGACCGTTATGTCTCGCTGGTCGTCAACGACCGCGACTTCGCAAAGAAGTTCGCCGAAGGTCTGTACCGCGCGTTCGGGATCCAGGCGAAACTCGAACCGGTCAGCCGTCCGTCTGGCTATCTCGGTCGCCCGGCACCCGGCTTCCGGGTACGGGTCGTGTCGTCGTATCTGGCAGACCTCTTGCGCCAGTACGTCGGCGGCGATGCCCATCACCAGCGGCAGCGTTTCCCGATGGTCGTATTGAATGACGTGTCGACGTTCAACGGCTTCTTGGACGGCTATATCGACGGCGACGGGTGCGCCGCCAAGGGGCATCCCGGGCGCTTCGCCACCAGCGCGAATATCCCGTTCCTAGAGGACTTGGCGACGGTGATCGGGGCGCGATTCACGCCACGCAAAGCACCCGCCTCGGCTTTGTACGTCGCTGACAGCTGGATGCGACGGCACGGTTTCCCTCAGGGTGACTACGCCACGGATCTGATCGAGTCCGAGTACGTCGAAGTGGTGTCAGTGAAGCCAGTGACGGCCAGTGGGGCGAAGCCTTACACCGTGTATAGCTTCAAATGCGAGCCGCATCCGACCTTCCTGATCGGCGGGCATTTGACGCACAACTGTGAACACCATTTACTCAGCTTCCACGGCGTAGCCCACGTCGGCTACATCCCGAACGGCGAGGGCAAGGTCACCGGGCTGTCGAAGCTCGCCCGGCTGGTCGATCTCTACGCTCGCCGCCCGCAGGTGCAGGAGCGGCTCACCTCGCAGATCGCCGACGCGCTCGTGCGGAGGCTGGAGCCGCGCGGCGTGATCGTGGTCGTCGAGGCGGAGCATTTGTGCATGTCGGTGCGCGGGATCCGCAAGCCGGGTTCGCGCACGACCACGTCGGCGGTGCGCGGGATGCTGCGGTCGTCGGCGACGTCGCGCGCCGAGGCGATCGAGCTGATCCGGGGGCGCCGGTGATCCCCCGGCCGGGGCGGTGCGCCGTGATGGGCGTGCTGAACGTGACACCGGATTCGTTCTCCGACGGCGGCCGGTACCTCGATCTCGACCAGGCGCTGGAGCACGCGCGCGAGATGTGGGCGCGCGGCGCGGACCTGATCGACGTCGGTGGCGAGTCGACGCGGCCCGGTGCCTCGCGGGTCGACGCGGAGACCGAGGCCGCGCGCATCCTGCCGGTGATCCGGCAGCTGGCTTCCGAAGGCGTCGTGCTGTCGGTCGACACCACGCGGGCCGCGGTCGCCGAAGCCGCGGTGGCGGCCGGCGCGAAGGTGATCAACGACGTGTCCGGCGGGCTCGCCGATCCGGCGATGGGACGGGTCGCGGCGGAGACCAAGGCGCCGTGGGTGTTGATGCACTGGCGCGGGCACAGCAAGGACATGAACGCGTTGGCCACGTACGCCGACGTCGTCGCCGAAGTGCGCGGCGAGCTGCTGGAGCGGGTCGACGAGGCGATCGCGGCCGGGGTTTCCGAGAGCGAGATCGTGCTCGACCCCGGTCTGGGGTTCGCGAAGCACGCCGAGCACGATTGGGCGTTGCTGCACGGGCTGAATTCGTTGCTGGACTTGGGTTTCCCGGTTTTGGTGGGTGCTTCGCGCAAGCGTTTCCTCGGCCGGCTGCTGTCCGGAAAGGACGGAGTGCCGAGGCCGCCGGACGGCCGCGAGGTCGCCACCGCGTCGATCTCGGCGCTGGCCGCCGCGGCCGGCGCTTGGGGGGTGCGGGTGCACGAGGTGGGGGCCTCATTGGACGCCGTGGCGGTGGCCGCGGCCTGGCAGCAAGGACGGGCCGATGGCTGACCGCATCACGCTCACCGGGTTGCGCGTGTTCGGCCGACATGGCGTCTTCGAGCACGAGAAGCGCGACGGGCAGGAATTCGGCATCGACATCGTCGCGTGGCTCGACCTCGGGCCGGCCGCGGCGTCGGACGACTTGACCAAGACGCTGCATTACGGCGAGTTGGCCGAGCTGGCGGCGGGGATCGTCGCCGGGGAGCCGTACGACCTGATCGAGAGTGTCGCCGGGAAGATCGCCGACGAGGTCATGCGCGACGACCGGCTGACCGCCGTCGAGGTCACCGTGCACAAGCCGTCCGCGCCGATCCCGCTGACCTTCGACGACGTCGCGGTGACCGTCCGGCGGGAGCGGTGAGCCGCGCGGTCCTGTCACTGGGCTCCAATCTCGGCGACCGGCTCGGCTATCTGCGCAGCGCGGTCGACGCGGTGCGCCCGGCGCTCGTCGCGGTGTCCGGGGTGTACGAGACGAAAGCGTGGGGCGTCGAGGACCAGCCGGATTTCCTGAACGCGCTGTGCATCGTCGACGACCCGGCGCGCGACCACTGGGCGTGGCTGCGCGCCGGGCAGGCTGCCGAACAGGCGGCGGGCCGGGTGCGCGAACTGCGCTGGGGCCCGCGCACGCTGGATGTCGACATAGTGACAGTGCAGGGCGTGCTCTCCGACGATCCGGAGCTGCTCCTGCCGCACCCCGGGACCCCGGACCGGGCGAGCGTGCTGATCCCGTGGCTCGAGATCGACCCGGACGCCGAGGTCCCCGGGCACGGCCGGGCCGCCGACCTGCTCGCCCGGCTGCCGGAAGCCGACCGGGCGGGCGTCGTCCTGCGGCCCGACCTCACCCTGGCCTAGTCCAGGGCCACCCGCTTACGAAGCCCGCAGCGCCGCCAGCAGGAACTGAATCTCGTCCTGCCTGCTCGGGATGGCGGGCCAGCCGTTGATCGTCGCGAGCAACTGCCAGTACCGCTCGGCGCGCGGATCCGCCCCGACAGCGATTCCGTCGGCCATCTTGTAACGGACCGCCGGCTCGGCCGGGTCCTGGCCGGGCAGCGCCGAGGCGGTCGCGATCGCGTCCGCCAGCGCCCGTCCGGCCGGGGAGTCCGGCGCGTGGCCCGCGTCGAGCGCGGACCGGGCGTCGGCCATCCAGGCCTCCCAGTTTTCCTGCTGGGCCTTCGTCGGCTGCTCGTACTCGCCCGCTTCCCGCGTGGCCGAATGCCGCTCGCTCATCGTGCGGATGGACTGCCGGAACTCGGGGTCCCGCACGAGTTCGGCGAACTCGATCCAGGCCTCCAGCTGTTCTGGCGCCGGATCATCCGGAAGATCCGGTTTCGCCGATTGCATTCGCGCGTAGAACTCGGGATCGACATCGAGCCCCTCCATCATTTCGGACCAGAACTCGTCCACCAAACGGCGGCGTTCCTCGTCCGGCATTTGGGCGATGCGATTCATCAGTTTCACTTCCTCCAGCTCGGAATCCCGTTTCAGCACCGCGCGCAATACCGCGCGGCGCAGCCGCAACCGCCGGATCTGCTCGTCCAGAGCGTCGACGTGGCTCGTCGCCAGGTCGCGCACCGTCGTCTCGCGCGCCAGGGCGCGGGACACGTCAGGCAGGCCGATGCCCAGCTCGCGCAGCGTCCGGACCAGCTCCAGCCGGGCGAGCGCGTGCGCGTCGTACAGCCGGTAGCCGGCTCCGGTCCGCTGCGTGGGCGGGAGCAGGCCCTCGTCGGAGTAGAACCGGATGGTCTTCACCGGCAGCCCGGTGCGCCGGGACAGTTCGCCGATCGTGAAGACCGTGGTGGCAGGCATGTCAGGCATCGTGGAGTCTCCAGTCGCTGGAGAGTCAAGCCTGCCAGAACGGGCTCGGTACGGTGGAGTCATGCACTTCACGCGGTCCCGGGACCTGGTCGTGGCCGCGGTCCTCGGCCTCGCCGTGGTCTACGTGCTGTTCCAGGCCGCTTACGGCGATCTGCCGCAGCTGCCGTTGCTCGCCGGGGTGACCTTCGCGGTGCTCGCGATCGCCGAGGCCGGTTTGGCGTGGTCGATCCGGTCGCGGATCAAGTCCGGCCGGGTGCACGGCGACGCGGTCGGGATCGCGCGGGCGGTCGCGCTGGCGAAGGCGTCTTCGCTGGCCGGGGCGTTTCTGGGCGGCGGCTGGATCGCCGCGTTCGGCTATGTTTTCCCGCGACGTGACGAACTCGTTGCCGCGGTCTCCGACAGCAAGTCGGCTGTCGTCGGGGCGGTGTCGTCGGCGCTGCTCGTAGCTGCCGGTTTGTGGCTCGAGCACTGCTGCCGGACGCCGCCGGAGGACCGTCGGTCCCCGACCGGTTAACGCGTCGATGGCGCCGCTCGAAGTACCGACTAGGTCTCATTCGGATCACCGGAAGGTACGGTGTCAGGCATGACTGGCGTGGGTGACGACTCGCACGGCCGCCGCGCTGGCAGGCCGTGGCTTGTCGCCGGATTGCTCCTCGCCGTCGGCGCCACCGTGGTTTTGGTGCTGAGCGACGACCTCCGGTACCTCCGGCTCGGGATCGTCGCGGCGCTCTGGGCAGCCTTGATCGGCGCCTTCCTCGCTGTTCGCGCCCGCAAGAACGCGGCGCACAGCGAGGACGCGGTCGCCGAGGCGCAGGCGGTGTACGAACTGGAGCTGGAACGCGAAATCGCGGCCCGGCGAGAGTACGAACTCGAGCTCGAGACGGAAACGCGCGAGGCCGCGCAGGCACAGTCACGAGAAGAATTGGATGCGCTGCGTGCCGAAGTGGCTGCGCTGCGCGAAAGCCTGCATTCGCTGTTCGGCGGAGAGGTGCTCCTGGAACGCGTCGCGCTCACCGCGCAGGCGACTCGGATGCGCTCGCTGAACGACGAGCAGCGGCTCGTTTCCGCGGGTTCTGAGACCAAGAACGGCAATGGCAAGAAACCGGCCCAGCTGCTCGCCCCGAAGAAGCAAGTGGTCGATGTTCCGGAGCGGCCGACCGAATTCATGGACCGGGTGCTCGACGCGACGCCCGCGGAGCGTCGCCGGGTGCCGGCGAACGGCGGCGGCAGCGGCGGCAATGGGGTCGCGAAGACCAATGGCGCCAATGGGACTTCCGGCGCGAATGGCTCGATCAGCGCTGGGTTGAACGGATCCGGCCCGAATGGCGACCGGTCGACGCAGCTGCGCACTCAGCAGATGCCGCGTCTCAAGCCGAAGCGTCCGGAACCGCCCGCTGAGCCGGAGCCGTTCGAGGACGACGTCGAATCCGACAGCCCGGCCCCGCGCGGTGGCCGTGATTCGCGGGCCAGCCTGGCGGAGGCGTTCGTGCCTCGTGGCGGCCGTGGCGACGCGGGACTGCATGAGGGGCGGGCGAGTGTGGCGGACGCGTTCGCTGCGCGTGAGCCGCGCAATGGCGCACCGGAAGCGCATGCTGAGCGGCCGCCCGCTCGCGGTGCCGCGCCGGAGCCCGGTCCTCGTGGGGGTGCGCCGAAGCCGCGTGGCGATCGTGCGCCGGAGCCGTATGAGGCCGAGCGTCGTCCGGCCAGCGAGTCTGGTTCGCACGTCATTCCGGAAGCGTTTGAGCCGGATGTTGCTGAGCGTGGGCAGCGGAATGTGACTGAGCCGTTGCCGCGGGAGGCTGAGCGGGCGCGTGGTTCGTTCAACCAAGGGACGCGGAGTGCTCGGCCGCAGAATGACGCGCCGGAGCCTGCTCGTCGTCCCGCTGCCGAGGCGCAGCCGACTCGTACTGTCGCGCCGGTGAGCAAGCCGGAGCCGCCGGTCAAGGAAGAGCGGCCGGTGCCTCGGTTGGCGGCTCGGCCTGCGCCGCAGCGGTCGGAGGAGCGGCCGGAAGCTGCTGAGCAGACCGCGATTTCCCGGCCTGCTGAGCCGGTTGCGCATCGGCATGCTGAGCCTGCCCCGAAGAAAGCGGAGAAACCGGTGGTGGAGAAGGAGACCGCGGCTGAGCCGCAGACTCGTGCGCCGTCTCGGCTGGAGCAGTTCTCCCGGTCGGATTTGTCGCCGTTGGCTGAGGACACGCCTACTGGGCGGCACGGGGCTCCGGGGGCGGACGCGGTTAATCCGACGTTGCCGGAGTCGGTTCGGAGTTCGGTCGGGAGCGGATCTGGAGGGCGGCGGCGTCGTCCGGAGGCTGAGGCTGCTTCGGTTTCGGCTCCTGCCGGCGGGCGTCGGCGGCGGCCGGAGGGGGAGCCTCCTGCTTGGGAGGCTTCTGCCGCTGAGGAGAGTGTTGAGGAGTCGGCGCACGGGCGGCGGGCCGCGGATACTGGGCATCATGCGTCTGGGCGGTCGGTGACGGAATTGCTTGCGGCTAACGGGAAGACGGAGGGGAGTCCTCGGCGGCGGCGTCGGGCTGAGGATTGATTCTCTTTCGGCTCGTCGCCTGGCGGCGACATTGCGCACGGTGGTTGCGTGGGGCACCCCGAAGCTGATTGTGACGACGGACGGCGGGTGCTTGTCAAGGCGGGAAAGATGCCTTGACAAGCACCCGCCGTCCGCGTTTTTGGCTTCGTATCGGGGTGCGGGGGTGGTGTGGGTGCCTCGATCGTTGGGTGCATCGGTGCGGTTGGGTGGGTGGTTGGGTGGTTGGGGCTTGCGCCCCAATGTGGCGTTGGGTGCATGTGACGCACCGGATGCCGCATTGGGGCGCGACTCTGGCGGGTGGCGGGGCGAGTCGTGAGGGGAACCCTGAGGGACTCTGAGTTCGTGAGGGTTCCCCTCACGGACGGCTGGTGGGGGTCAGGGGATGTGGGTCACAGCGGTATCCCGCGTAGGGCTGAACCACGTACGTCCAACCAGCATGGCTGGTGGGGCCTGCGTATGGTGACCGCTCGTGAACGGCACCCTTTCCGCCACGTCGCCGGGTTCTGCGTCCACGCCATCTCGTTCGCGGCATGTCACCGTGCTCCTTCCGGTGCTCGGGTTGATCGTCGTGGCGTTGTGCGGGCTTTTTCTTTTCGGGCTCGCTACTGCGCGCGTGGGGTGGCTGGCGGTCGCGATCGGCGTTGTCGCTGCGTTGCTCCCAGTCGGTGTAGTGGTCGCGGGGTTGCTGTGGGTTGATCGGTGGGAGCCTGAGCCGGCGAAGTTGCTCCTGATCGCTTTTGCTTGGGGCGCTTGCATTGCCACGGTTACCGCTCTGCTGATCAATACCGGGGCGGAGGCGTTCGGCGATCTGCTTCTGGGGGGCGGCAACGGCAGCAAGGTCAGTGCGCTCGTCTCCGCGCCGCTGGTCGAGGAAGCGGCGAAGGGCGTCTTCGTCCTGTTGATCTTCTGGCGGCGCAACGAGGAATTCGACGGGATCGTCGACGGCGTCGTCTACGCGGGGTTCGCGGCCGCTGGGTTTGCCTTCACTGAGAACATCTATTACTTCGGCCGCGCCTTCGCTGACCACGGCTTCGGCAACGGCACCAGCTCCGGGGTGCTCGCCGCTTTCCTCGTGCGGGGAGTGCTTTCGCCGTTCACGCATCCGCTGTTCACCGCCATGACCGGCATCGGGTTCGGCATCGCGGCGCGGTACGCGCAGCGGTGGGTACGGATTCTCGCGCCGCTGGCCGGGTACCTCGCCGGCGTCTTCCTGCATGCGCTCTGGAACGCCGCCGCTACGCTGAATGGCGGGAAGTCCTTCCTCACGCTGTATTTCCTGGTCATTTTGCCGCTGCTGATCGCCGCGATCTACGTGATCGTGTTGCAGCGGCGCAGAGAACAGCGGATCGTCGCCGCCGCGCTGCCGAAGATGGCGGCTGCGCGGTGGATCGCGCCGTCGGAGATCGACTTGCTTGCCAGTCTCTCCGGGCGGCGGGAATGGCGGAAGCAGGCGCGCAAGCAATCCGGGCGGGCGGCGGCTCGGGCCGTGGGGCGGTATCAGGCGAGCGTGACGGAGCTCGCATTCCTTCGGCGTACGCGGTTGCGCACCGAGCAGGACCGGCAGCGGCAGGAAGAGTTGCTGCAGGCACTGCGGGACGCCCGCGCGGACGCGGTGCGATTGGCGAACAATCGCGACAGTCGGTGAACATTCCCCGTTCGGGGTAGCTCTACCGTGCCAAAAGTGGCGTTCCACCGGGGGATTCGGGCTCTCGGCGACCGGCAGAAGCCGACTGCCAATAAGGTACGGGCGCGATTGGCCGCCCCGGGTGAAGCTGGTCACCCGGGCACCTTGATCCGGCCGGGGCGGGGCTACTCTCGCGCCGTCGTCTGGTACCCGCGACGAAAGAGCGGGACTGGAACGAACATGAGGAGTTTCGAGCCATGAGCGTCCACAGGCGCACGCCATGAACCGACCGGCCCGCCTTGCCGTGGGCGTCGTTTCCGCCGGCCGCGTGGGCAGTGTCCTCGGTGCGGCCTTGGCCAGGGCGGGCCACACCGTCGTCGCCGCGTCGGGGTTGTCCGCCGCTTCGCTGAACCGCGCGGAGCGGCTGCTGCCCGATGTCCCGTTGCTGCCGCCCGACGAGGTCGTGCGGAGAGCCGATCTCGTCCTGCTCGCGTTGCCGGACGACGCGCTTGCCGGCACCGTCCGTGGCCTGGTCGCTACGAATTCGATCCGCGCGGGCCAGATCGTGGTGCACACCTCGGGTGCGCACGGCATCGACGTGCTGGCCCCGGCCGCGGAAGCCGGTGCGCTGCCTCTCGCGCTGCATCCGGTGCTCACCTTCACCGGCCGCGAGGAAGACCTCGAACGTCTTGTCTCGGCGAGCATCGGCGTCACCGCGGCGCCGGACGACGACGCGGCGTGGAACGTCGGCGAGGCGCTCGCGGTCGAGATGGGCGCCGAGCCGGTGCGGGTTCCCGAATCCGCGCGGGCGCTGTATCACGCGGCGCTGGCGCACGGCGCGAATCACCTGATGACGCTGGTCGCGGACTGCACTGAAACCCTGCGCGACGCCGGAATCGGGCATCCGGAACGACTCGTCGCACCGCTGCTTTCGGCGGCATTGGACAATGTCTTGCGCCACGGGGACCGCGCCCTCACCGGACCGGTCCCGCGTGGTGATCTCGGCACCGTCCGCAAGCACCTCGACGTGCTCACGGACCGGGCGCCGCAGATCGCCCCGGCCTACCGGGCGCTGGCCCGGCGCACCGCCGAACGGTCCCGCGCCGCCGGCCTGCTCGATCCCGCGGCCGCGGGCGAACTGACCGATCTTCTCGCCGACCCCGCTGAAGGACAGACCCCGTGACGACACCGAAATTCCAGCGCGGAACGCTCAACACGTTCCAGCCGCCGGAGCACATCAGCAAGGTGAGCCAGGCGCTGCGCAGCGTCGGCCGGAAGGTCGCGCTCGTGCCCACCATGGGCGCGCTGCACGACGGGCACCGCGAACTGCTGCGCCGTGCGAAGCGGCTGCCGAACACTGTCGTCGCCGCGTCGATCTTCGTGAACCCGTTGCAGTTCGGCGAGGGCGAGGACTTCGAGGCGTACCCGCGCCAGCTTGAAGCCGACCTGGCGACGTTGTCCGAGGCGGGGGTCGAACTGGCCTTCACGCCGAAGGCCTCGGACATGTTCGACGAGAACGCGGCGGTCACCCTGAATCCCGGACCGCTCGGCGACGAACTCGAGGGCGCGGCCCGGCCAGGGCATTTCTCCGGGATGCTCACGATCGTCGCGAAGCTGCTCAACGTGGTCCGCCCGGACTACGCGTTCTTCGGGGAGAAGGACTACCAGCAGCTGGTGCTGATCAAGCGGATGGTGGCGGACCTGAACATCGGCACCCGGATCATCGGGGTGCCGACCGTCCGGGAGCGGGACGGCCTCGCGCTGTCCTCGCGCAACGTCTACCTGACACCGGAACAACGGGAAGACGCCGTGGTGCTGTCGTCCGCTCTGTCGGCCGGGGCGCACGTCGGGCGGGACGGGGCGGAGGCCGTGCTGGACATGGCGCGGAAGACGCTCGCGGCCCGTCCCCAGGTGGAAGTGGACTACCTGGAATTGAGGGGAACCGATCTGGGACCGGCGCCCGTCGACGGAGAGGCGCGGTTGCTGGTCGCCGCCCGGGTGGGGAGTACCCGGCTGATCGACAACGCGGGAGTGCTGCTCGGAAAAGCCGTGGAACATCCGAGCGGGGATCCGGACGCAGGGGAATAGGGAGAGTCTGCGATGTATCGCACGATGCTGAAATCGAAGATCCACCGGGCCACGGTGACCCAGGCCGACCTGCACTACGTGGGTTCGGTGACGGTCGACGAGGACCTGATGGAGGCCGCCGATCTGCTCGAGGGCGAGCAGGTGTCCATTGTGGACGTCACGAACGGCGCGCGGCTGGAAACCTACGTCATCACCGGCGAGCGCGGCAGCGGCGTGCTCGGCATCAACGGAGCCGCCGCGCACCTGGTGCACCCGGGCGACCTGGTGATCCTGATCGCCTACGGGCAGATGGACGACGCCGAGGCGCGCGCGTACCGGCCGCGAGTGATCTTTGTGGACGATTACAACCGGATCGTCGAGCGCGGGGACGACCCGGCGCACGCACCGGACGGATCGGGTCTGCTGAGCGGCACGGTCACGCTGCCCGAAGAGGACACGATGACCTTCCCGGTGGCCGAAACCGCGGACGCGCGCCGTCTCGACGCGTTGCTGCACGCCGAAAACTGACCTGTCGCGGATGCCTCGTGCGCGAGCCGCAGTAAGGAAGACCTCGTTGCTGCTCACTGTCGACGTCGGCAACACCAACATCGTGCTCGGCCTCTACGAGGGCGCCGAGCTGGTCGGTGACTGGCGGATGCGCACCGACGCGCGGATGACCGCGGACGAACTCGCGCTCACTGTGCGCGGACTGCTCGGCCCGCACGCCGACGCGGTCACCGGAATCAGCGCACTGTCCACAGTGCCCGCGGTGCTGCGCGAATTGCGGGTGATGCTCGGCCGCTATTACGCGCGGGTGCCGAAGGTCGTGGTCGAACCCGGCGTGCGCACCGGGGTCGCGCTGCTGGTGGACAATCCGAAGGAAGTCGGCGCGGACCGGCTGGTGAACACCCTTGCCGCGCACCATTTGCACGCCACCGCGTGCGTGGTGGTCGATTTCGGAACGTCTACGAATGTCGACGCGATCTCGGCCCGGGGAGAATTCCTCGGCGGGGCGTTCGCCCCGGGCATCGAGATCTCGGTGGACGCGCTCGCCGCCCGCGCGGCCGCGCTGCGCAAGGTGGAACTCGTCCCGCCGCGTTCGGTGATCGGCAAGAACACCGTGGAATGCCTGCAGTCCGGCATTTTGTACGGCTTCGCCGGCCAGGTCGACGGGCTCGTGAGGCGGATCGTGCGGGAATTGCAGGCCGACAGCTCGGATCCGGTCACCGTGATCGCCACCGGCGGGCTCGCCCCGTTGGTGCTGGGCGAATCCGAGACGATCAAGGAGCACGTGCCGGACCTGACGCTGCTCGGCCTGCGGCTGGTGTACGAACGGAATGTGCGTTAGCCGACCTGCTCGGCGAGGTAATCCTCGAAAGTGCGGGTGCCGGTGTCCGCGTCGAGGTTGAGATTGCCGTCCGCGCGATAGACCTTTCCCGCCGCGCCGGGAACGCGCATCGGCATTTTCAGCCGTCGCCGCCCGCGAGCCTGCAAATACTTGTCGACCAGCTCGCCCATGCCGTACACCTTGGGACCGGCCAGATCCCGTACCCGCCCGGCCGGTGCGCCGAGCGCAAGCTGCGCGATCCGCTCGGCCACTTCCCGGACGTCGACCGGCTGGAAATTGACCCCGGGCACCGGCACGACCGGCAGTTTCGCCATTGCCTGCACGGCGTTGAGACAGAAGCCGTGGAACTGGGCCGCGCGGAGGATGGTCGAGGGCACTTCCGACGCGGCGACGAGTTTTTCGGCTTCGTGCTTGCGACGGAAATAGCCCAGCGGCACCGCGTCGGCGGCGATCACCGAAATGAAAACCAGGTGGCCGACTCCGGCGCGTTCGGCGGCCCGGACGAGGTTCGCCGTCGCCACGTCGTCGCCCTTCGGGCCGCCTGCCAGGTGCACGACCACATCGGCACCGTCGATCGCGGGCGCCAGGCCCTCGCCGGTCATCAGGTCGCAGGCGAACCGGTCGGGGCCGTTCGCCTTCCGGCTGAGAATGCGCACCTTCGCGTCGCCGAGCGCGGGAACGACCAGCTTGCCGAGGGTTCCGGTGCCGCCGGTGACCAAGATCGTCGTCATGACAATTCCTTCCGGGTAAAGTGCCGCTGGGTCGGGCACTGGGGGTGTCCTACTGGGATGAACCCGCCCACGAAGGAGATGTGACAGGTGCACGACCGGAACCTGCTCGCGGCCCAATTCGAGGAGCAGCGGCCGCGGCTTCGCGGGGTCGCCTACCGCATGCTCGGCTCGCTCAGCGAAGCCGACGACGCGGTGCAAGAAGCCTGGCTGCGCGCGGACGGCGCGGATATTTCCGAAGTGCAGAATCTGCCCGCCTGGCTCACCACAGTGGTGGCGCGGGTGTGCCTGAACCTGTTGCGCACGCGCGAACGCCGCCGGGAAGACTCGCTTGACGCATTCCCGCTCGACCGCGGAGACGAAGGCGCGGACCTCGCCGAAGAAGCCCAGTTGGCCGATTCCGTCGGGCTGGCGATGCTGGTAGTGCTCGACGTCCTCGGCCCGGCCGAGCGGATCGCGTTCGTGCTGCACGACATGTTCGCCGTGCCCTTCGAGGACATCGCGCAGATCCTCGATCGCAGTCCGGCGGCGGTCCGGCAGCTGGCCAGCCGGGCCCGGCGCCGGGTGCGTGGCGGAGAAGCCGGGCCAGCCGATGCGAGCAAGCGGCGCGGGGCGGTCGAGGCGTATCTGGCCGCAGCTCGCGAGGGAGACTTCGCCGGACTGTTGAAAGTGCTCGATCCAGACGTCGTGCTGCACTCGGACACCGGCGCGGCGCCGGTGGTGCTGCGCGGTGTCCGAGCGGTCAGCAAGGGCGCGCTGCTCGCTTCGGAAGTCGCGCGCGGCACGCAGGTCGCTTTGGTCGACGGCGGTCCCGGCCTGGTGCTCGCCCCGCGCGGCCGGCTCGCCGTGGTCCTCAAGTTCGTTTTCGACGGCGACCTGATTACCGGGATCGACGTGATTTCCGAGCCGGAGCGGCTGCGCGGGCTGGAGATCGCTCTCGGATGAAGATCAGTGGAACAGTTTCAGCCCGACGACCCCGGCGACAATCAGCACGAGGCAGGTGATCCGGCCGACGGTGAGCGGATCGTTCATCGCGACGATCCCGTACACCGCGGTCCCCACCGCGCCGATGCCGACCCACACCGCATAGCCGGTGCCGAGCGGAATTTCGCGCAAGGAATACGCGAGACCGGACATGCTGAGCAGCAGCGCGCCGCCGAACAGCACGCTCGGCCAGAGCTTGCTGAAGCCTTTCGAGGCGCCGAGCGCCGCGGCCCACACGGTTTCGAGAAATCCGGAAACGACAAGAACGAGCCAGGCCATGATCAAGAACCTTTCGCAGTGACGGATGCGTGCACTGCGCCGTCTTGTCGTCACCGGGTACGACGCGCTCGTCCGGGGCGGGAACACCGCCACTTCCGAAATTAGCACCAACCGGACGCGCCGAGGTGGTGATTTCGGTCGCCGCCTCAGCTCCGGCGAGCCCGCAGAACCGTGGTGACCAGCGGGTAATCGAATTCACCCGTTCCGGCTTCTGGAACAGTTTCCAGGTACGCCCTGGCTTCCGCGAGCAGCCGGTCGCGCTCGTCGGCGGACGCGATCAGCAGATGCGAATGCGTGGCCACGGTCGCCACCAGCGAGTCGATCGAGCGCCGGTGCGTATGGGCGAACCGGTCCTGTTCGAACGGGCCGAAGCCGTCCGCGCGCAGCGTTTGCCCGGAGTCGGCGAACCCCCGGTTGGCGTCGGTCCGGATCAGCCGGGCGAATTCACGCACCCACGGCACGGATTCGTCTTCGTGATTCCACAGCGCCACCACGGCCCCGCCCGGCCGCAGCACCCGGCGGATCTGCGCGAACGCCGCGGCTAAATCGAACCAGTGCAGCGCCTGGCCGACGAACACCGCGTCCGCCGATTCGTCCGGCAGCGGGATGTCCTCGGCCTTGCCCAGCAGCGCGGGAACGTCCGGAAGCCGCCGGGACAGTTCGGCGAGCATGCCCGGATCCGGTTCCACCGCGGTCACCGAACGGCCGAGATCGACCAGTCCTTCGGTGAGTTTTCCGGTGCCCGCCGCGAGGTCCAGCACGTCGCGGACCGGCCGGTTCGCTCGGGACATACCCCATTCGAGTGCCGCTCGCGGATAGTCCGGCCGGTGCCGGGCATAGGCGCTCGCCTGGTCCCCGAACGAAGAAGCCCGCCGGGCGTGCAGTTCCGCATCAGTGCCGGGATCGCTCACGAGTAACCACCCTAATACCGTGAGTGCTCCGTAAGGGGAATCCGGTTGACGCGGTTCACCAGCGGCTTCGTACGCTATGGCCATGACCGAATTCCCCGCGTCCGACGCACTGCCCGATGACGACCTGCCCGAACAGATGCGGGTGCGCCGGGACAAGCGCGACCGGATAATCGCGGAGGGCGCCGATCCTTACCCGGTAGAGGTTCCGCGTACGCACACTCTCGCGCAGATCCGTGCCGAACATTCCGGTCTCGAAGCCGACACCAGCACCGGTCAGTCGGTCGGCGTCACCGGTCGCGTCATGTTTCTCCGCAATACGGGCAAACTGTGTTTCGCCACTCTTCGTGAGGGCGACGGCACGGAACTGCAGGCGATGCTGAGTCTCGCGCAGGTCGGGCCCGAGTCGCTCGCCTCGTGGAAGTCCGATGTCGATCTCGGCGACCACGTATTCGTGCACGGCGAGGTGATCACCTCGAAGCGCGGCGAGCTTTCCGTGCTGGCCGACAGCTGGCAGATCGCGGCGAAGTCGCTGCGCCCGCTGCCGGTGGCGTTCAAGGAGCTGGCCGAGGAAACGCGAATCCGCCAGCGTTATGTCGATCTGATTATGCGGCCGAAGGCGCGCGACGTGGTGCGCACGCGCGCCGGCGTGATGCGTTCGCTGCGGGAGTCGTTCCACCGCCGGGGATTCACCGAGGTCGAGACGCCGATGCTGCAGACGCTGCACGGCGGCGCCGCGGCCCGGCCGTTCGTCACGCATTCCAATGCCTTCGACCTCGAGCTGTTCCTGCGCATCGCGCCGGAGCTGTACCTCAAGCGCTGTGTGGTCGGCGGGATCGAGAAGGTTTTCGAGATCAACCGGAACTTCCGCAACGAGGGCAGCGACTCCTCGCACTCGCCGGAGTTCGCGATGCTCGAGTACTACGAGGCGTACGCCACTTACGACACGAATGCCGTGATGACCCGCGAACTCATCCAGGAGGCCGCGGAGAACGTGCTCGGCACCCAGGTCGTCACTCTCGCCGACGGAACCGAGTACGACCTTTCCGGCGAATGGACGACACTCGGCATGTACGAGTCGCTCTCGGAAGCGCTCGGCGAGGAAGTGACGCCGGATACTCCCGCCGAAGCACTGCACAAGATCGCCGCGGCGCGCGAGATCGAGGTGGATCCCAAGCTAGCGCACGGCAAACTCGTCGAAGAACTGTGGGAACATCTCGTCGGCGACGGACTTGACGCGCCCACATTTGTCCGGGATTTCCCGCTCGAGACCTCTCCGCTCACGCGGCAGCACCGCAGCCGCGAGGGCGTGGCCGAGAAGTGGGACCTGTACGTGCGCGGTTTCGAACTCGCGACCGGATACTCCGAGCTGGTGGATCCGGTGGTGGAACGGCAGCGGCTCACCGAACAGGCGCGGCTCGGGGCCGCCGGGGATAGCGAGGCGATGCGTCTCGACGAGGATTTCCTGCGCGCGCTCGAGTACGGAATGCCGCCGAGCGGCGGGGTCGGAATGGGGATCGACCGGCTGCTCATGGCACTGACCGGGCTCGGTATCCGGGAGACGATCCTCTTCCCGCTCGTGCGGCCTGAATAGGACACCGTTCGCCGCACCGGTCGAGATTTCCTCAATGCGGATTTGCCTACGGCCGGGCAAGCGGGTATTAATATGGGTGTCAAAGACTTCTGTAGCTCGGGGCTTGCCCCGAAACCAGATCATGTAGCCAGATCATTCGGGTAAGCCCCGCAGGAGGAATCAGATGGCACAGAAGGTGCTTGTCTCTCTGGTCGACGACCTCGACGGCAGTGAGGCGGAAGAGACCGTTGAGTTCGGTTTGGACGGTGTGAGCTACCAGATCGACCTGTCGGGCGAAAACGCCGAGGAGTTGCGGGACGCGCTGGCGCAGTATGTCGAGCACGCCCGCCGTGCCGGCGGCCGCAAGCGCGCGCCGCTGCGTCCGGTCGCCGGCGGCAAGTCCCCGGCCCGCCCGGCCGCGGTCGACCGCGAGCAGAACCAGGCGATTCGCGCGTGGGCCCGCAAGAACGGTTTCCAGGTTTCCGACCGCGGGCGCATCCCGTCGGAGGTCGTCGAGGCTTACCACAAGAAGAACTGACCGGGCATTTCCGGAACTCGCGGATGCGGTCCTCCGGTTAGCGAACCGGGAGAACGCACCGCGGCGGAGACGGGGGTCTTCGCACTCAGCACGCCAAACGGCCGTCGGGAACATTCCCGGCGGCCGTTTGGCGTTCGGTATTAGTTTCCCGGCTTTGCGCCGTCCGGCGTGCACGAGATCAGCCGCCGGGCGGAACGGGCGTACTCCGCGGGAGGGGCTCCGGTCACGGTACGGAAATCGCGGATGAAGTGAGGTTGGTCGCTATAGCCCAGCCGAGTCGCCAGATCCGCGTAATCCGGAGCGGCCGGAGCGGCCAGTAACCGGGCGGCCTCGTTGAGGCGGTAAATCCGGATCGCCCACTTCGGCGTTGTTCCGACGTGCTCGGCGAACAACCGCTGCACCGCCCGGACCGACAGCCCGAGTGCCGCCGCCAGTTCCGCGACCCTGGTGATCTCCGGATCCGCGGCGATTGTTTCCACCGCCTCGGCGGCCACCCGGGTCGCTCGGGGAATGGGACGACGGCGTGCGATCAGCAAGTTGTCGATTGCAGTGATCATTTCCGCGTCCGTTTCCGCATTCCGGACGGCCTTTTCGGCGACCGCGGCTCCGGGCCCGAAGATCGCGGCCACGTCCTCCGCGCGATCGGCGAGGGTGCGCATCGGGGCGTCCAGGAACGGGCGGAAACAGCCGGGCCGGATCCGGGCCCCGATCCCGTGCACGCGTCCGCTGAGCCGATGCGTGAAAAGCTGGTGCGCCGGACCGTAAACGCCGCACGCGCCGGGGAAGAACGTCACGTGCACCGACAGATTCGGAAGTACGTGCTGTTCGTGGGGTTCGGTCAGATCCCAGCGCAGTATCCAGTGGTGTTCCACGAAATCGCGCAGTTCCGGGCCGGGCGGATGCCGGGTGAGAGTGAACTTGGTGCGAGCCGTCCGCTCGTTCAGGATGCCGCTCGGGATCCGCCGCATGGCTGAAACGCTAGTGCGTCGCGTAATTTCAAGACGGCCGCCGCGCCAGCGTGGTTGGCTCGGGCGCATGTCGAATCACTCCGGACTGCTTGCCCCGGCCGCCGCCGAACTGCGGCGCGTCGCGGCTGCCGCCCCGTCGCTGACCGCGCCCACCGCCTGCGCGGATTACGACGTTCGCGGCCTTCTCAACCACCTTTTCTACTGGGGGCCGTGGCTCGCCGCCGCTATCCGGCACGAGTCCTACGAACCGCCCGCGCCGAGCGAAGCCGAGGCCTCGCTCGTCGGCGACGATTGGCCGAAGGCTCTGGAAGCCTTGACCGACGACGTGATCGCGGCGCTCACTCCGCCGGAGGCGTGGACCGGCACCATCACCTTCGGCGGATCCGAACTGCCCGCCGCGGTCGTGGGGGACATGGTGCTCGGCGAATTCGTCCTGCACGCCTGGGATCTCACGCGGGCGAGCGGCGTCGCGCTGAACTGTTCGGACGAAGCTGCCGAAGCGGTTCTCGCGTTCGCGGCCGCAATGGGCGAGAAGGCCCGCGCCGGCGGCGTCTTCGGCCCGGAAGTCGCGGTGCCGGAAACCGCGCCGGTGCTGCACAGGGCGCTGGGCGCGACCGGCCGGGACCCGTACGCCTGATTTTTCACTCGATGGAGATCAACGAGGGCAGATTCGCGGACAGCTTTCGCACTCCGCTTCGCCGGGCAGCAGATAAGAGAAGCAACAGCTCTCCCGACGGCGTTCCCAAGCCCTGCGCCCGTCGTCGTTGATCGCCATGCGCAAGGTGGACGCCGAGGTCAGCGGGCGGTACTGCGCGTCGAGCACCAGTGCGGCGTCCGCGACGCCGGCACCTTCGGCCTCGGCTGTCCCGCCTTGTTTGCCGACTCGCCACAGCGCGCCGTCCAGCGCGTCTGTGGCGGCCGCCCAGAGCGTGCGACGGCCGAGCCGGGTGCCAGGGGCGTAGGCGCGGACGAAGCGGGCAGCGTGGCCGACGAACTGCGCGCGCAGCACCGCGGCCAGCGCGCGTTCGTCGCGCACGACAGTGGCCTCGGAGCGGACGCTGCCCGGGTCTGTCGGCAGGCAGTAGAAAGCGTCGCTGAGGACGGCCATGCCCTCGGGATGCGGCCGGTCGGGGCCGAGGCCGAACGCGAGCTGCTCCGGCTTCAGCGACGGCACGCGACGCTCGCGGTGCAGCAGCAGCGCGCCCACGTACGCGGGGACGTACAGGTACCAGGACATGACGTAGCTGGCCGCTGTCCGCGCTGGCGCCGCGCCGTGCTGGTCGAGGAGCCAGTCGCTCAGCCGGGACCGCCACTCGGCGAACAGCGCGGGCTGTTCCAGGAGGTCAGCGCAGCGGAACCAGCCCTCGGGGACGTCGCGGCGCAGATCGTGCCGGGCGCTGGCGCGCAGCAGGGAGGACGCGAGCCCGTCGCCGATCTCGCGGGCGTCGTCGCGCGAGCGCTGCGGGTTCACCCGGTCGACCCCCGTCCCGTAGTTGATTAGGCGTGCCTAACCTTACATAGGGAGCGGGATTGCGCCAATCGGGTGGCCACAGGGTGAGACCACCCGGACGCGCGGGGGTGTTCGCGCTGAGCGGACAGGGGTGCCCGGGCGGAATCCTGATCCGGTCCCGTACGTTCGAGAGGGAGTAAAGGTGCAGCGCAACCGGATGAACAGCGGTGACCGACCGGGTCGCCGTCCGGATGCGAACGGGCCGCCGGAAGCCGTAGTGGTACGCAAGCGCGACCGCTTGGCTACTAGAGTGGTCTCACGGTGCTGTCCGCCGTGGACGCGATCCACGGAGGTTACGGGCCGCCGACGCAGCAGTCGAGGGAGTGCGCATGTTTGAGAGGTTCACCGACCGCGCGAGGCGGGTGGTCGTCCTGGCCCAAGAAGAGGCCCGGATGCTCAACCACAACTACATCGGCACCGAGCACATCCTCCTGGGTCTGATCCACGAGGGTGAGGGTGTCGCCGCCAAGGCGCTGGAGTCGCTGGGCATCGCCCTCGAGGGCGTGCGCCAGCAGGTCGAGGAGATCATCGGCCAGGGCCAGCAGGCGCCGAGCGGGCACATCCCGTTCACGCCGCGGGCGAAGAAGGTGCTGGAGCTGTCGCTGCGCGAGGCGCTGCAGCTCGGCCACAACTACATCGGCACGGAGCACATCCTGCTCGGCCTGATCCGCGAGGGCGAGGGCGTCGCCGCCCAGGTGCTCGTGAAGCTGGGCGCGGACCTCAACCGGGTCCGCCAGCAGGTGCTGCAGCTCCTGTCGGGCTACCAGACCGGCGAGAAGTCCACCGAGAGCGGCTCCGGCCGCGGCGAGGGCACGCCGTCCTCCTCGCTGGTGCTCGACCAGTTCGGCCGCAACATGACCGTGCTCGCCCGCGAGGGCAAGCTCGACCCGGTCATCGGGCGCGGCAAGGAGATCGAGCGGGTCATGCAGGTGCTGTCCCGCCGGACCAAGAACAACCCGGTGCTCATCGGCGAGCCGGGCGTCGGCAAGACCGCCGTCGTCGAGGGGCTTGCCCAGAGCATCGTCAAGGGCGAGGTGCCCGAGACTCTCAAGGACAAGCAGCTCTACACCCTCGACCTGGGCTCGCTGGTCGCGGGCTCGCGCTACCGCGGTGACTTCGAAGAGCGCCTGAAGAAGGTGCTCAAGGAGATCAAGACCCGTGGCGACATCATCCTGTTCATCGACGAGCTGCACACGCTCGTCGGCGCGGGCGCGGCCGAGGGCGCGATCGACGCGGCGTCGATCCTGAAGCCGATGCTGGCCCGCGGCGAGCTGCAGACGATCGGCGCGACCACGCTCGAGGAGTACCGCAAGTACATCGAGAAGGACGCCGCGCTGGAGCGCCGCTTCCAGCCGATCCAGGTGGGCGAGCCGTCGCTCGAGCACACGATCGAGATCCTGAAGGGCCTGCGCGACCGGTACGAGGCGCACCACCGCGTCTCGATCACCGACTCGGCGCTGGTCGCGGCCGCCACGCTGGCCGACCGCTACATCAACGACCGGTTCCTGCCGGACAAGGCGATCGACCTGATCGACGAGGCCGGCGCCCGGATGCGCATCCGCCGGATGACCGCGCCGCCGGACCTGCGCGAGTTCGACGAGAAGATCGCCGACGTCCGCCGGGACAAGGAGTCCGCGATCGACGCGCAGGACTTCGAGCGGGCCGCGCGCCTGCGCGACGAGGAGAAGCAGCTCCTCGGCCAGAAGGGCGAGCGCGAGAAGCAGTGGAAGGACGGCGACCTCGACGTCGTCGCCGAGGTGGACGACGAGCAGATCGCGGAGGTGCTGGCCAACTGGACCGGCATCCCGGTGTTCAAGCTCACCGAGGAGGAGACCACCCGGCTGCTGCGCATGGAGGACGAACTCCACAAGCGCATCATCGGCCAGGAGGACGCGGTCAAGGCCGTCTCCCAGGCGATCCGCCGTACGCGTGCGGGTCTGAAGGACCCGAAGCGCCCGTCCGGTTCGTTCATCTTCGCCGGCCCGTCCGGTGTCGGTAAGACGGAGCTGTCGAAGGCGCTGGCGGCGTTCCTGTTCGGCGAGGACGACGCGCTCATCCAGATCGACATGGGCGAGTTCCACGACCGCTACACCGCTTCGCGGCTCTTCGGCGCCCCTCCGGGCTACGTCGGCTACGAAGAGGGCGGGCAGCTGACCGAGAAGGTGCGGCGCAAGCCGTTCTCGGTGGTGCTTTTCGACGAGATCGAGAAGGCGCACCAGGAGATCTACAACACCCTCCTGCAGGTGCTCGAAGACGGCCGCCTCACCGACGGCCAGGGCCGTACGGTCGACTTCAAGAACACCGTGCTGATCTTCACCTCGAACCTGGGCACCTCGGACATTTCCAAGTCCGTGAGCCTCGGCTTCTCCTCCGGAGCGGATTCGACGAACCGCTACGAGAAGATGAAGCAGAAGGTCAACGAGGAAATGAAGAAGCATTTCCGCCCGGAGTTCCTGAACCGGATCGACGACATCATCGTCTTCCACCAGCTCAACCAGGAACAGATCATCCAGATGGTGGATCTGATGATCGGCCGGGTCGAGACGCAGCTCAAGGCCAAGGACATGGAGATCGAGCTCACCGAAAAGGCGAAGGCGCTGCTGGCCAAGCGCGGCTTCGACCCGGTGCTCGGCGCCCGGCCGCTGCGTCGCACGATCCAGCGCGAGATCGAGGACCAGCTGTCGGAGAAGATCCTCTTCGGCGAGGTCGAAGCGGGTCAGATCATCGTGGTCGACGTCGAGGGCTGGAGCGGCAACCCGGAGGACCGCGACGACGAGGCGCACTTCACCTTCCGCGGTGAGAAGCGTCCGTCCTCGGTCCCCGACGCTCCGCCGGTGAGCATCGGCGCCGCGGAAAACGGCGAGTCCGAGAACGAGTGACGTAACCAGGTAAAAGGGCGGCTCCCAGCTTCGGGAGCCGCCCTTTTCTCTATGGTCGTTGTCATGGGGTCTTCTTCTTCGAGAATCTCGCGGCATGCCGCGGCGAGCACCGCGCTTTCGCTGCTGAGCGACCGCCAGCTCACCGAGCGGCTGGAGTCCGCCGAGGTGCTGTCCGAGGGCATCGGCGGCACCGGCGCCCGGCTGGATGTCGACGGGGTGCCGGTCTTCGCGAAGCGGGTGCCGCTCACCGCGCTGGAGCGGCAGTATCCGCATTCCACCGCCAATCTGTATGGCCTGCCTGCCTTTTGCCACTACGGGCTGGGCTCGCCGGAGGGCTCGGCTTGGCGGGAGCTGGCGCTGCACGTGATGGCCACCGGCTGGGTCCTTAGTGGACAGTGCGAGAACTTCCCTTTGCTGCACCATTGGCGAGTGCTGCCGGTTCTCTCGGGCCGGGTGCCGGATCGCTCGCTGGAGGAGGACGTCGAATACTGGGGCGGTTCCGCTGCGGTTCGCCGACGGCTCACGGAGCTGCGGGATTCCTCGTCGAGTGTTGTGCTGTTCTGCGAGTATTTCCCGACCAATGTGCACCGGTGGCTGCCTGGGCATCTGGATCAGGCTGACCGTGTTGCGTCGCAGGTGGCCGAGACGCTCTCCTTCCTGCGTGCGCAGGGTGTTCTGCACTTCGACAACCACTTCGAGAATTTCCTGACCGATGGCGATCGGTTCGCGCTGACCGATTTCGGCCTGGCGTTCGCGCGGCGGTTCGATCTGACTGAGGCGGAGCTGGCGTTCGCCGAGCTGAATGCGGAGCACGACCGGGCTTATGGGTCGATGTATTTGGTGAACTGGCTGGTGACCGAGGTGCGCGGGACTTGGGACCGGGCGAGCCGCCTGGCCGCGGTGCGCCGTGCGGCTGCTGGAGAGCTTGCGTTGCCTTCGCCGATTGCCGAGGTGGTGGCGCGGCATGCGGCGGTGGCGGTGGAGATGAACGACTTCTATACGCGGCTTCAGGAGGACCGGGAGACGCGTTTTCCGGCGGAGGTTTTCGCGGGGTAGCTCGCGCTACTGGTCGAACGCGATCTCGCGGCAGCGCTCGGCGATTCGCTCAGCGAAAACGGGTCGGCCAGCACGACGGCGTCCTGTCCGGACGGGTAGTCGTCGATGCGGCCGTCCATCGATCCGGCGATCGCGTCGCGGATTTTGGTGATCTCGGTTCCGGTAAGCCCGGGATTGCGGCGACGGATGCTCTGGATGGTCTCGGCAAGAATGTCTTCGGTGTAGAAAACGTGGAACATGCTTGCGTTTCCCGTGTCCTTCAGCAGAAGCAGCCAGTCCCGTAGTGTTCTGGCGTGCAGGACGTTGGCATCGGGAAGCACACGAGTGGGCATCGCACCACGATACGAGGACTAAAGTTCCGCGGTGCGGCCTCCTGTTCGATTCTGACTATTCGATGTCGAGCCGGTCTTCGATCGCGAGCAATTCGTTCAACGCGTCTCGTTGTTTGCGCAGTCGTTCCCGGCGGAAGGCGAGGACGTCGTCGCGGCGGAGTTTTGTGTGGCTGCCGGTTCGGGTGCTGGGCAGGTCGCCGGCGCGGACGTGTTTCATCAGCGTGGTCCGGGAGAATCCGAGCAACTCCGCGGCCACCGTCGTGGTGATGATCTCCGGCATCGCGCCGACGGTCACCGTTCCGCCTTCGGCGACGATCGCGATGATCTGGCGCAGCAGTTCGCGGATCTCACCGCCCAGTTCGACGCCGTCCAGCGTGACCTGGCCGTCTGCTTCGGCGATCAGTTCCGCGGCGGCGTGGGCCTCTTGTTGTGCTCGCGGGGTCGCGAACAGCGACTCTCGTGCGGTCGGGGTCGGCGTCATGGTCTCTCCGCTTCACGGCTGTTGACGTACTCAAGTGTGCCTCGGTGTCACTTACCTTGGCAAGTAGGTTTCAGTTATATCTGTCACGCATGCCCGTGAGACGATGCCGTGGGGATTTGGGGAGGGGAACTGCGTGGACGTCCTGTCGATCGACTTCGGTACTTCCAGCACGGTTGGCGTCTTGGCGGCCTTCGGACGCGGCCCGCGGGCTATTGAGGTCGACGGGTCGGTCACCATGTCTTCCGCGGTTTACGCGGAGGAGGACGGGCTGCTCGTCGTCGGGCAGGACGCGGAGCGGCGGGCTCGGCTGGATCCCAGCCGGTTCGAGCCGAATCCCAAGCGGCGGATTGACGACGGGGAGTTGCTGCTTGGCGATCGGGCGGTGCCGGTGGTCGACGCCTTCGCGGCGGTCCTGAGGCGGATGGGCGAGGAGGCCGAGCGGCAGCTTTCCGGGGTTCCGGACGAGGTGCGGGTGTCGCATCCGGCCGGGTGGGGCGCGCGGCGGCAGCAGACTCTCCGGGCGGCGGCGGGGAAAGCCGGGTTCGGGCAGGTGCGGCTGGTGCCGGAGCCGGTCGCGGCGGCGGCGCATTACGCGACCTTGCGCGAGCAAGGGGCTCCCAGCGGGCCGATCGCGGTGTACGACCTCGGGGCGGGCACCTTCGACTGTGCGGTCGTCGGCGCGGGTACCGCGGTTTTGGCGGAGGACGGGTTGCCGGACCTCGGCAGCCTGGACATCGACCAAGCCTTGCTGGTCCATATTGGACGGTCGGTTTCGCACGCGGATCCGGCGCAGTGGCAACGGCTTCTCCGTCCGCAGACGACCAGTGACCGACGGTTGCGGCGGGTGTTGCTCCAAGACGTCCGTGACGCCAAGGAAAGTCTTTCCCGGCACTCGCACACCGAGGTGCCGATGCCGGATCCGTTCGGCGACGTCCTCGTCACTCGTGCCGAGTTGGAAGCGTTGGTGCGGCCGAATCTGTTGCGCAGCGCGGAGATGCTCGCGGCGACGATCGCGCGGGCCGGGCTTTCTCCGGATCGGCTCGGTGGCGTCTATCTGGTCGGCGGGCCCAGCCGGATGCCGTTGCTGGCCTCGTTGGTCGGGTCGACGCTTGGCGTCGTGCCGACTACTGAGGACCAGCCGGAGACGGCGGTCGCGTTCGGGTTGCATCACGTGCCGGTGGACGAACGGCCGGCGGCACCAATGCAAGCGGCACCGCGGGCACCGGCATCCTGGCCGCCTGTCCAGCAACAGCCTGTTCAGCAACAGCCAGGCCCGGTACATCGGCAGCCGGTCCCCATGCCACCCCCAGCCGGATGGCCGCGGCAACCGAAGAAGAAGTCTCGCAGACCCTTCGTAATCGGTGCCATCGCCTTGGCCGTGCTGGTCGTCGCCGGGATCGTGACCGCCGTCGTCGCCACGCGTGGCGACGACAAAACTCCGCCAGTCGCCGCGAACCAGTCAGCGCCCGCCAGCCCGTCCAGCAGCGCGGCTCGCGCTGCCGCCTGCGTCGGCGTGCAAGCGGCGCTTCCCGGCGAAAACGGCCTCACCCGGTGCATGCGCCGCTTGTCCGGTCCGAGCATCCAAACCCGCGCCACCTGCTCAGACGACCCGGAACTGGCGAAAGCCCTAGGCGCACTGCGCACCGCGCTGTGCCGCTTCCCGGACAAGACCACGGTCGCGTTCCACGAAGGACTCACGCTCGCCCAGGTCGAGCCAGGAGCGCGCAAGGACATGACCGGTCGCGTCGAGACCGACACCTGGCGCACCCGCACGGGACTGAGCGGCCGTTACGTCGCGGGTGTCGGACCGAAGCTGGGCCTGCTGATCTATCAGGCCGACGGAATCCCCGTGGTCGGCACCGTGATGGACACCAGCCCGTCGCACACGAGCCGCAGGCCGCAGGATCTGGTGCAGTATTTCCAACAGACCGTGCAGCCCGGCGAGTAAAGGTCAGTGCAGCGTGCCCGCTGAGGTCGTGACGTCCTTGTCCACGGTCAGCGCGGTGTCCGCCACGATCTCGAGCGCTCGCGCGGTCGAGTCCAGTGACAGCTGGGATTCCTCCGGCACATGCACGAAACCGCCGCGCAGTCCGGGAAACTCCGTCGCGATCAGGTGCATCAGGCCGTAGAAGACCTGATTGCACACGTAAGTCCCGGCGGTGTACGACACGGCAGCGGGCAGTCCCGCCGCCTCGATCGCCGCGACCGCCGCTTTCACCGGCAGCGTGGTGAAGTACGCCGATGGCCCGCCCTCGACCACCGGGACGTCGACCGGTTGCGCGCCGGCGTTGTCCGGGATCCGGGCGTCGATCAGGTTGATCGCCACTCGTTCCGGCGTGACGTGCTCGCGTCCGCCGGCGAGCCCGGCGCAGACGACGAGTTCCGGCCGGTGCGCCAGGATCGCGGCCCGCAGCGCCGGCAGCGACGCGTCGAACTCGCACGGCAGCTCTACCGCCACCGTGTCCGTCCGCAGCGCCGCTGCCAGCGAAGCTGCCTGCCAAGAAGGATTCGACGCCGCTCCGTCAAAGGGCGCGAACCCCGTCAGCAGAACCGTCACTTCGCCGCCGGTTTGAGGTCGCCCGGGTAAAGGAACTCGTCGGACGGCTTGCCGTTGCCGTAGATCCACGCGTCGAAGAAGCCCTGCAGGTCCATGCCGGACACCTTCTCACAGTACTTCTGGAACTCCTGCATGCTGGCGTTCCCGTTGTGGTGGACGGTGTTCCAGGTCTTGAGCACCTGGTCGAACGCTTCCTGTCCCATGTACTTGCTGAGCGCGTGCAGCATGACCGGACCCTTGGAGTACACGTAGGTGAACTCGTGGCCGGGCCCCATGTCGTACAGCTTGCCCGCCCAGAACGAATCGCCTGCCGACGCGACCGCGTCGAGGTACCGGGCGTCGAGGTCCTCGCCGTTCTTCTGCGCCCACAGCCAGGTCGCGTAAGACGCGAAGCATTCGTTGAGGCAGACGTCCTTCCAGTGGTCGACGGCGACCGTGTCGCCCCACCACTGGTGCGCGTTCTCGTGCACGATCGTGCCGATGTTGCCCGCGCGGCCGGAGTAGATCGGGCGGCTCATCGTCTCGAGCGAGAACCCGATCGGCTCAGTCAGGTAGATGCCGCCCGCGGCGTCCACCGGGTACTTGCCGAACTTCGATTCGAGGAAGTCGATGACCTCCGGCAGCTGGGCGTCGGCCTGCTTCGTGGCGTCCGAGGTGCCCGGCGCGTACGCGCTGACGATCGGGGTGCCGTCCGAGCGCTGGCGCTTGTTGAAGGTCCACTTGTCGATCGCGACCGTGGTCATGTACGACGCGGTCGGGGTGTCCTCCGCCCAGACGTGCGTGGTGCCCGTGCGCGTGCGGTACGAGCCAACCTCGCGGCCGTTGGCGATCACGCCCCATTCGCTCGGGACGTTGATCGACAGCCGGAACCGGGCCTTGTTGCGCGGGGTGTCGTTGACCGGGTACCAGGTGGTGGCCGATTTCGGCTCGCCCGCCGCGAACGCGCCGCCGGACTTGGTGAACTGCCAGCCGTTCTTGCCGAGGTTCGGGTCGTCGATCGCGACCGGGACGCCGTGGTAGGCGACCTCGGTGGTGAACGGCAGGCCCTTCCACAGCGGCATCTTCGGCGTGATCACGAGTTCGTGGTCGCCGGTGCGGGTGAACTTCGCGGGCACGCCGTTGACCCGGACCGCGTCGACCGTGAGGCCCCGGAGGTCCAGGTCGAACGAGCTGAGCGACTGGGTCGCCTTCGCGTGGACCGTCTGGACCCCGGCGAGCTGGTGGGTGTCCGGGGCGTAGTTGACCCTGAGGTCGTAGTCGGAGACCTCGTACCCGCCGTTGCCGTCCTGCGGGTAGTAGCTGTCTCCGGCGCCGTCCGAACCGGGGGTCGGCCGGTCCCAGCCGTCCTGTCCGGCCGACGCGATTCCCGTGCCGAGCGTCAATGCGGTGAGGGTGGCTGCGACGGTCACTGCCGGGCGACGCCAGCGGTGCAGTGCTCTCATGGGCGCTCCTGTGTCTGCGTGTGAACCCTCCGCAACGTAGCGCCGGGAAGGCATGGAGTAACCGCAAGGTGGGCAGATTGTCTCGAAAGTCCACACTTCCGTCGGGCCCCGGCACGACGTGGTCGTTGTCTGGAAAGCTGGACCTCATGCGCGTCGCGCTGCTGGGCCCGCTGCGAGCGGACGGGGAGGACGGCACGCCGATCGACATCGGCGGAGCCCGCCTTCGCATGCTCCTTTCGCGGCTCGCGCTCGACGCCGGGCGCGCGGTGCCCGCCGAGGCGTTGATCGACGGCCTGTGGGGCGCTGAACCCCCGGCTGACGCGGCCAACGCGCTCCAGTCGCTCGTCTCCCGGCTGCGTCGTGCGCTGCGGCCCGCGGAGGTCGACCTGGAGTCGGTCAATGGCGGTTACCGGCTCGCGGTGCCGCCGGAAGCGGTGGATCTCCACCGGTTCGAGCAGTTGTCCGCCGAAGGGCGCCGGGAACTTGCCGCTGGCCGGGACGGTACCGCCGCCGAATCGCTCGCCGCCGCGCTCGCGTTGTGGCGCGGGGCGGCGCTCGCGGACGTGCTGGACGCGCCGTTTGCCGCCGCGCCCGCGACTCTGCTGGAAGAACGGCGCACGGAGACCACTGAGGACTGGTTCGAAGCCGAGCTGCGGCTGGGGCGGCACGCGGACGTGCTCGCGGAACTCACCGCGGCCGCGCAGGCGCATCCGTTGCGGGAACGGTTGGCTGGCTTGCGAATCCGTGCGCTTTCCGCTGCCGGACGACAGGCTGACGCGCTCGCCGCGTACGCCGCGATCCGCACGACGCTGGCCGACGAATTGGGCGTCGACCCGTCGGCGGAACTGCAGGAAGTGCACCTGCGTGCGCTGCGCGGCGAATACACGCCAGTCGCCACGGTGGCGGACCGGTTGCCGCAGCGGCTCACCAGCTTCATCGGCCGCACCGACGAGCTGAAGCTGCTGGCCGAACTGCTCGAAGGATCCCGGCTGGTCACGCTCGTCGGCCCGGGCGGAGCTGGCAAGACGCGGCTCGCGACGGAAGCGGCTTCGCGGCATCCGGCGCACTCGCGCGGCTTGGTGTGGTTCGTGCCGCTGGCCGGCGTGCGGGATGCGGAAGACGTGTTGGCCGCGCTGCTCAACGCGTTGGAGGTCCGCGATCTCCGGACGACGGAGGCCGATGCTCGGCGTCGGCAGGTCGATCCGTTCGAGCACGCGGTGGAAACGCTCAGCGGCGCGGACGTGTTGCTGGTGCTGGACAATTGCGAACACGTCATCGACACCGCCGCGGAGCTGGCCGACAACCTGCTGCGGCGGCTGCCGGCGTTGCGAGTGCTCGCGACGAGCCGTGAACCGCTCGCGATAACCGGGGAAGCGTTGTGCCCGCTCGGTCCGTTGCCGGTGCCGGACGAAGCCGCGCCACCTGCGGACGTCGGCACGCTCGATTCCGTCCGGCTTTTTCTCGACCGCGCGATGGCGGTACGGCCCGGGTTCCGGCTCGATGAGTCCACAGTGGACGCGGTGCGGCAGATCTGCCGCCGGCTCGACGGGATGCCGCTGGCGCTCGAACTGGCCGCCGCGCGGTTGCGGTCGATGACCGCCGAGCAGATCGCCGAACGCCTCGACGACCGGTTCCGGTTGCTCACCTCCGGCAGCCGGACGGCGTTGCCGCGCCAGCGCACCCTGCGCGCCGTGGTGGAGTGGAGCTGGGATCTGCTGAGCGACGCGGAGGTCCGGCTCGCGCGCAGGCTCGCGGTGTTCGCGGCGAGTTTCTCCGAGGAGGCAGTGGAAAACGTCTGCTCGGACGACGAACTGCCCGCGGATGACATCGTGTACGTGCTGGGTTCGCTGGTTGAGAAGTCCATTGTGGACGTGGTGGGCATGCGGTACCGCCTGCTGGAAACCTTGCGCGCCTACGCCACCGAGCGGCTCGCCGAGTCCGGCGAGAAGGAGCGGCTGCGGGTGGCGATGGTCTCGTACTACACGGAATTGGCCGACCGCAACGAACCTTTGCTGCGCGCACGGGAGCAGCTCCAGGCTATCGACGTGTACGAGCACGAAATCGACAACTTCACCTCCGCGCTGCGGGCGGCGATCGAGTCGGGTTCCGCGGAATCGGCGGCTCGGCTGCTGTTCGGATTGTTCTGGTATTTCAATATCATCGGGCAGAACGAGCGGGCCGCGCTGTTCGTGGACGAGGTGCTCGAAATGGGCGGCGAGCTGTCGCCGGACATGGCGGCGAGCCTGCGGTTGATCCAGGTGCTGATGCGGGTCATGGCCGGTCCGCACGAGAAGGTGGACGTCCCCGAGCTGATCGAGGAATGCGTGCGGACCGGTGCGGCGGAAAAGAATCCGTGGCTCTGGGTCGGATTGCCGATAGTGGCTTATCTCAACGGCGAACGCGACCTGGCGAAGCGCGAGATCCGCCGGGCGGTCGAGCGGGACGACGTCTGGAGCCGCGCCGCCGGGCACTGGGCGGAGAGCTTCGTCCTCGGCGACACCGGCGATCTCAAGAGCGCGGACCGGGCGCGAGAGCTCGCGCACCTTGGCTTCGCCGAGGTCGGCGACCGTTGGGGCCTCGGCATGACGCACGGTTTCCGGGCCGCGGCGCAATCGCAGTCCGGCGACCACGAAGGGGCGATCGCCGGGTACGCCGAGGGCCTGCGGCTGATGATGGAACTGCGGTCGCGGGACGACATCGTGCAGCAGTGGTGGCGGCTGGCGATCGAACGTTCGCGCGCCGGTGACCAAGAAGGCGCGTGGCGGGACATGGAAGCCGCCGAACGCTACGCGGCTTCCGGCGGGAACAACGGATTGCGGCTGATCGTGTTGCTTGGCCGGGCCGAGTTGCTGATCCGGGAGAACAACGTCGAGCAGGCGCGGGAGGTGTTCCGGGAAATGAAGTCGGCGCGCGCGGATTGGCCGACGCCGGAGGGCTTCGAGACGGAATGGCTCGGCACCATCGAGGCTGCTCTGCTGCTCGCCGAGGGCCGCCCGGACGAAGCGGAGCCAGCGGTGTTCGACGTGGTCGAGCAGACGGCCAGGCGCTTCGACATGCCGGACCTGGCAGCCATAGTCGAACTGCTGGCGCGGATCCGGTACCAGCAGGGGCGGCTGGAGTCGTCCGCTCGGGTGCTGGCGCTGAGCGCGGTGGTGCGCGGCCGGTTCGACCTGGGCAGCCCGGAGGTCCGGGAGCTGATCGCCGGCCTGACCCGGGAGCTGGGCGCGGAACGGTACGAGGCGATCGTCGCCGAGACCTCGCGGCTGGAACGGGCCGAGGCGATCGAAGCGGTCCGGGCGGAACGCGCACGCGAGTAGGCGTTATCGGTGATAACCGCTCCTTGCTTCCACTGATGTTTCCGGTGATACTCTGCGGTGAGTATCACTGGAAACATCGAGGAGCTGTCATGCGCATCGTCGCCCTGGAAGAACACGTGGTCCTGCCTGTTCTGCGCGACGCGTGGGCGAAGGCGGGGGTCCAGCCGCACGGCTACCCCGAGGATCACCCGGTCACCAGACGCCTGTGCGACGTCGGCGACGGACGCCTCGCCGACATGGACGAGCAGGGCATCGACGTAGCGGTGTTATCCCTGTCCACTCCCGGGGTGCAGAACCTTCCGGCCGCCGATGCCGTGCCCGTCGCGCGGGAGGCCAACGACGCACTCGCCGAAATCGTCGCTGCGAACCCCACGCGATTCCAGGCCTTCGCCACCCTCCCGACATCTTCGCCCGAAGCCGCCGCCGAGGAGCTGGAACGCGCGGTCAGCCTGGGGTTCCGCGGCGCGATGCTGTACGGCCGCACAGGCGACAAACTGGCCGATGCACCGGAATTCGATGACCTCTACGGAACCGCCTCACGACTTCGAGTCCCGCTGCACTTCCACCCGCAGGCTCCCGTGCGAGCGGTTCAGGAGGCGTATTACTCAGGGCTGCCCAACGGCGTCGGGCCAGCGTTGGCGACCGCCGGGCTCGGCTGGTACTACGACCTCGGCGTGCAGTACCTGCGGATGATCTTCTCCGGAGTCTTCGATCGGCACCCGGATCTGCAGGTGATCGCCGGGCACTGGGGCGAGGTCGTGCTGTTCTACCTCGACCACGTCGGATTCCTTCAGGAAATGGCCGGACTCCGGCAGCCGCTGGCCGAGTACTTCCGCCGGAACTTCTGGATCGCGGGCAGCGGCACGGTCAGCGAACGCTACCTGCGCTGGGCGGCCGAGGTGGTCGGGACAGAGCGGATGCTGTATTCGACCGACTATCCCTACACCTTCGGCACCCGGCCCGGCGGTTTTCCTTATCTGGACACGAGCGGCGGGGTCGCGCGGTCGTTTCTGGAGGCGGCGCCGTTCAGCGAGGAAGCGAAGGCCGCCATCGGCTCCGGGAACTGGGAGCGGCTGACCGGCCATCTCGCGGGAGCCTCACTCGGGTGAGCGGAGGTGATCGAGGGTTCGCTTGATCACCTCGAGACCGGCCGACATCGCTTTGGCCATCGGAGCGGCTAGCTCGTCGGGGAGCACGTCGCGGGTCCACACCAGCCGGCACCGCTGTTCGCCGTCGGGGAGGACCTGCATGGCCGCGTTGTCGTGTTCGGGCTGGACGTCGCCGCCGACGACCGAGTAGACGATCCGGCGCGCGCCGTGGTCGACGCCGATCCGCCGTTCCCGCACGACCGTGCCGTCGGCGAAGGTGACGACCCGGCAGTCCTCCTCGGCCCGGCTGTCCAGGACGAACCCCGGTGCCATCCGCCGGGGACCCGGGGCGAAGTCGCCGATCACCTCCCACACGTCGTCGGCACTGGATTCGAGCACTGCTTCTTCGCGGATGGACGCCATGTCTCCTGCTCCGGTTTTCCTGCGGTGGCAACGGATGTGCCAGCCTGCCCGGTACCGGTCGCTCGGGTCTTGAAGATTCTTGCGGGGGAATTGTCAGACCCCCGCCGTAACCTCCGGACGTGCTCTCCTTCGCCGGTCTCGCCACTCGCCCGGAGTTCTCCGTCGGGGCGGTGGACTGCCTGGACGATCACCGCGGCTGGTCGGCCGAGCAGCCGCGCGAGGACGTGCGGCTCGTGCTCGTGCGCCGCGGCGGGTTCCGCCGCCGCGTCCGCGGGGTCTGCTCGGACCTCGACCGCACCGTCGGTTACGTCGGAATGCCCGGCGAGGAGGAGCACTTCGCCCATCCCACCGGCGGTGACTGGTGCACCTCGATCAGCCTGACCCCGGCGTTCTGGCGCACCCTGGCCGGCGACGCACCACAGCTGGATCGCTCAACGCTGTACGTGGACGGTCCGCTCGACCTCGCCCACCGTCGGCTCCTCGCCGCCACCCGCGCCGCCGACACCGGTTACGCGGCGACCGAGGGACTGATCGGCCTGGTATCCGCAGTGGTCCGGCACGTCGTGGCGACGACCGTCCCGGACAGCGACCAGACACGCGACCGCGCGCTGACCGCCCAGGCCCGCGCCGCGATCGGCGACGAACATCCCGCGGCGGCCGGGCTGATTCCGCTGGCAGCGCTGCTGGGCGTCTCGCCGTACCGGCTCAGCCGAGCCTTCACCCGCGAACTGGGAGTGTCGCTGACCAAATACCGCAATCGCGTGCGCGTAGCCCGCGCGCTGGACCGGCTGGAGGCAGGCGAACCCAGCTTGGCCGCCCTCGCCGCCGACCTCGGGTTCGCCGATCAAGCCCACCTGTGCCGGACTGTGCGCGCACACCTCGGACACACCCCGGCCGCACTGCGCAGGCTGCTCGCATAAAAAAGTGAGTGCCTGTGCCCGGCTGTGGAACCCGGACACAGACACTCACTCACAGCGTCCACACCCCCGTGCGGGACGCCCTCAGACCCGCTTGCGGTAAGCCCACGTCGCGAGCGGGAAGAACACCACGACCGCACCGGCCATCCACGCCAGCGCGCCCAGCAGGGAGCCGCCGTAGGCGACGCCGCCGTTGAGCAGGCCGCGCATCACGTCGGACAACAGGCTCACCGGGCTGATGTCCGCCCACGCCTTGAGCCAGCCCGGCATCGTGGCCGTCGGGAGGAACACGTTGCTGCCGAACGTCAGCGGCATGATGAAGACGAACATCAGGCCCTGCGCCGCGCCAGGGGACTTCATCAGCATTCCGACGAACACCGAACCCCAGCAGAAGCACAGGCCGAACGCGATCGCCAGCAGAATCGCGAGGACGAACTCCCCGGGACCGGTCTGCACGCGGAAGCCCATCACGGTCGCCACGACCAGCAGGACCGTCAGGCACACCACGTACCGCACGAGGTCGGCCAGCACCGCGCCCACCAACGGAGCCGAACGAGCGATCGGCATGGAGCGGAAGCGGTCGAAGACGCCCTTGGTGATGTCGGTGTTGAGCTGCGTGCCGACCGTCAGCGACGCCTGCAGGATGTTCATCACGATCAGGCCCGGCACGAGCGCCTGCAGGTAGTTCTCGATCGAACCGCTCAGCGCGTTGCCGAACAGGTAGGTGAACATCAGCAGGAAGATGATCGGCATCAGCGTGACGTCGGCCAGCTGTTCCGGATTCTTGCGGATCTTCAGGATTCCCCGCCAGGCAAGCGAAAGCGCGTGCTTCGCGCCTTGGACGGGACTGATGTGCCGGGGCGGGGCCGCCACCGCGGTCGCGGTGGTCACGAGCGGCTCCCTTCGAGTTCGCGCTCCGGCTTCGGCTCGTCGGCGGTATGCCCGGTCAGCGCGAGGAACACCTCGTCGAGGCTGGGCAGCCGCAGTGCCAGTTCGTCGGAGGTGATGCCCGCCGAGTCGAGGCGGCGCACCAGCGTGGACAGCAGCACCGGGTCGGACACCGGCGCGGTGAGCAGCCCGGTCGCGTTGTCGCGGACCGGACGGACGCCGGTGAGTTCGGCCAGGATCCGGTCGACCTCGTCGAGGTCGCTCAGCGACGTCGGCCGCACCTGCAGCGTCTGCCCGCCGACCCGCCGCTTCAGCTCGTCGGCGCGGCCGTCGGCGACCACGTGGCCGTGGTCGAACACGGTGATCCGGTCCGCCAGCTGATCGGCCTCCTCCAGGTACTGCGTGGTGAGCAGCACCGTCGCGCCGTCGGCGACGAGGCTGCGGACCACCGCCCACACTTCGTTGCGGGCGTGCGGGTCGAGTCCGGTGGTCGGCTCGTCCAGGTACAGCACGGCGGGACGGCCGACGAGGCTCGCCGCCAGGTCGAGCCTGCGCCGCATGCCGCCGGAATACGTCCGGATCGGCCGCTTGGCCGCGTCGGTCAGCTCGAACCGCTCCAGCAGTTCGGCCGCCCGCGCCCGGGCGTCGCCCCTGGACAGGTTCAGCAGCTTCCCGATCAGCACCAGGTTCTCGGTGCCGCTCAGGTCCTCGTCCACCGACGCGTACTGCCCGGTGAGCCCGATCAGCCCGCGCACCCGGACCGGGTCGCGGACCACGTCGTAACCCCCGACCGTGGCCCGCCCCGCGTCCGGTCTCAGCAGGGTGGCCAGGATGCGGACCGCGGTCGTCTTGCCCGCGCCGTTCGGCCCGAGCACCCCGACCACCTTCCCGAACGGGACCTCGAGGTCCACCCCGTCCAGCGCCTTCGTCTCCCCGAAATGCTTGACCAGGCCCTCGGCCTGGATCGCATGCGACATGATGCCTCCTCCTGTGTCGCTCCAGCACACAGTGGACGGAGGCGCTGGCAAGCCGCGCACACGGCGCTGACACGGACCTGTCAGCGCGCCCGGCATACTCGGGATCATGGTGATGGAGGCGCGGAGGCGCAGCCGGCTGGTCACGAGCCTGCTCGTGCTGGTCGCACTGCCGCTGCTGGCGGTGGCCGTGCTGCGCACGATCGGCTGGGACGGCAGCGGCTGGTACCTGACCGCCTTGCTGGCGCTGACGCCGTACTTCGTCATCTACGGCGTGCTGCTCGCCGCGCTCGCGCTGATGCTGCGGCGGTGGTGGACCGGCGGCGTCGTGCTGGCGTTGTCCGTGCTGCTGGCGGTGTACGTCGCGCCGCGGGTGATCCCCGACGCCCAGCCCGCGGCGAACGGGAAGACGGTGCGGGTGCTGGCGGCCAATCTCTACCTGGGCCAGGCTGACCCGGCGGCGCTCGTGCGGCTGGTCCGGGAGCACCGGATCGACGTGCTGAACCTGGTGGAGATGACGCCTGCCGCGATGTCCGGGCTGGAGAAAGCCGGGCTGTTCCAGACGCTGCCGTACCGCGTCATGCACCCGTCGTCCGGTGTGGACGGTTCCGGCATCGTGTCGCGGTATCCGCTGACCGAAGAGGACTTCACCGGCGATTCGGTCCAGAAACAGCCTGGTGCGGCGGCGGATCTCGGCGGCGGGACGACGTTGGAGATCGTGGCCGCGCATCCGCGTTCGCCGGACTCCGGGTATTACCAGTGGGAACAGGAGATGCGGGACCTGTCGCGCGCGATCGGCGAACACGGGCTGCGCGTGGTGGCCGGCGACTTCAACGCGACGCTCGACCACGCCGCGCTGCGGACGGTGCTGTCTCGCGGCTATGTCGACGCGGCGGAGGCACGCGGCGACGGCATGGTCCCGACCTGGTCGACGTCGGCGGTCCCGCTCGTGCCGCTGGATCACGTGCTGGTGGACCGCCGGGTGGCGATCCGGGATTACCAAGTTTTCGAGGTGCCCGGGAGCGATCACCGGGCCGTTTACGCGGAGGTGCAGCTGCCGTGACGACCTTGCGGCCGAGCAACGGGGAATACCCGCGTCTGCTGGAGATCTGGCGCAGCGCCGTCGAGGCGACGCACGACTTTCTGACTCCGGCGGACGTCGAGTACTACGCCACGCGCGTCCCGCTCTACTTCCCGGAAGTGGACCTGACCGTGGCGGAGGTCGACGGAATCGCGGCGGGCTTCTCGGGAATCGCCGAGGGAAAGCTGGAAATGCTGTTCGTGCACGACGATTTCCGCGGTCGCGGCGTCGGCACGGCTTTGTTGCGCGCGGCGCTGGACCGCCACCCGGATCTCACGCTGGACGTGAACGAGCAGAACCCGCAGGCAGTCGGTTTCTATCTGCACCACGGGTTCGAGGTCGCCGGCAGGCAGGAGACCGATTCGGACGGCCGCCCGTTCCCCTTGCTGGAGCTCAAACGAGCTTGACCAACGTCTCCAGCGCGCCCGCGGCGATCGAAACCCCGCGCCCGTGCCGGATCTCCGGCTCGCGCGGATTGATCCGGACCAACGCACCCGTCGCCGCGCTGGCGAGTTCGGAATATCGTCGCACCGTCGGAACCGCTTGTCCGGCACCGATTTCGACCACCACTACGTCGCGATGCGCACGACGCCAAGCGGTGAGTTCGTCCAGCTGTTCCTGACTCCGGTCGGGAACCCAGTCGAAATCCCCGAACATCAGGATGTTCGGCCGCGCCAAACCGCCGCAGCGCGGACAGGACGGCAACGGCGGCCGGGCACGCATCGTCGCCTCGTCGATTTCGACCCTGATTTCTGTGGCCGACCAGATCTCCCTCGAACACCCGGCCAGGCACTGCAGATGGTGGATCGACCCGTGCGCCTCGGCGACGTGCGGAAATCCCGCCGCCTGAAACTTTCCGTCCACATTGGACGTGAACACGCGCACGCCGCCCGGTTTCGCCAGCCCCCATTCGAGAAGCAGACCGAACCCGCGATGCGGCACCGTTTTCCGGTACAGCTCGAGCCGATGCCCGTAGAAACCCCAGGCCAGCTCTGGATCCGAGGCGAAATGCCGCGGGTCGGCCAGCTCCTCGAACCGCAGCCCGAGCCCGGCGTACGGCGGATAAGCTCGCCAAAACCCTTCCCCGCCACGGAAATCAGGCAGCCCGGAGTCGACGCCCATCCCGGCGCCGGCGCACACGAGCAGCGCGCCGGCGCCCGAGATCAGCTCGGCGGCGCGGGAGAGTTCGTCACTCACCCGGCTTCGATGCCTGCACGACCTCGAACTCCAGCAGATTCGCACCGGTCGACACCGGATTCTTGCGCTCGCCCGCGTGCGCCTCGCGCGCCGGACCGCCCGCCCAGGCCTGGTAGTGCTCCTCGGTTTCCCACTTCGTGTACACGAAGTAGCGCGTCTCGCCCGCGATCGGGCGGAGCAGCTCGAAGCCGAGGAACCCTTCCTGGTCGTCGACGGAGTGCAGCCGCGCGGCGAACCGCTTCTCCAGCTCGGGGCCGGCGCCTTCAGGGACCTCGATTGCGTTGATCTTGACTACAGCCATGGGTTGAGTCTATGGCGTCGGCTCCGCCGCCGCGGCGGGATCGCCTTTAAGTCGGCGTCTGACGGAGCTGCGCGCCCGGCCCGGGGGGCCGTGCACGCAGCTCCGTCAGACGCCGACGCGATCCCGCGTTGTGGCTGGGTTGGGTGGCTGCGGCTGGCCCGGGTTCGCGGGTCGTGCCACTCTGTTTGCATGGGGGACGACGGAGTCTTTGGCACTGAATTGGCCCGTAATCTGCAGCGGCTCGTGAAAGCTGCGGCGGAGTCGGCTGGTTCGGGCAACGGGAATGAGCTGATCGGGCGAGTTACTGGGCACCTTGGCGTGCCGCTCGCGCGGGCGCTGGTGGTCACGCGCAATTTTGAGGACTGGGAACACGCGACCATCCAGGCCGGGGTCGACGCGTATCTCGCCGAGCATGGGGTCGGCACCGACTGGTTCGGCATCGTCGGCGGACTGCGCGGCCACGAAGACCTGGTCGGCATGCTGTTCACGGCCAAGCAGCACGGCCACTACGAGCTGGGCGCGGTGGACTACGCGACGGTCGCGGTCGGCCCGGACGAAGCGGCGGATGTCGTCCAGCTCGGGCTGGTCGGCACGACAGCGCCGGACGGTTCCCCGGTGCTGGTCGGCATGCGCGGCGCGGCCCCGCAGTACGGGCAGGCGAACTGTCGGCTCGAGGTGATCGCCGAAGACCGACGGGCGGCCACCGAGACCCGCGACCGCATCGAAACGTTGATGACCGAACACGACGTGCTGCGCGGCCAGGTGATCGCCTTCGGCCTGAGCGAGCACCGCAACAACGAGCTGATCACCTTCTTGCCGCGGCCGGAGCTGAGCAGCGAAGACGTGGTGCTGCCGGACGGCATCCTGGAATCGATCGAACGGCACACCATCGGCATCGCCGAACACGGCGCGCGGCTAGCTGCGGCGGGTCAGCATCTGAAGCGCGGCCTGCTGCTGCACGGCGCGCCCGGCACTGGAAAAACGCACACCGTGCGATACCTGATGGGTCAGCTCCCGGAGTGCACGGTCGTAATCCTGACCGGCACCGCGATGCGGTTCATCTCGAAAGCCGCTTCCCTGGCGCGCCGTCTGCAGCCGAGCATCATGGTGCTGGAGGACGTCGACCTGATCGCCGAAGATCGCGACCTCGTGCACGGCCCGACACCGCTGCTGTTCAGCCTGCTCGACGCGATGGACGGCGTCGGCGGCGACGCGGATGTCACCTTCCTGCTCACCACCAATCGGGCGAGCAGCCTGGAGAAAGCGCTGGCAGACCGGCCAGGCCGAGTCGACCTGGCGGTCGAGGTGCCGCTGCCGGACGCGGCGGGCCGGGAAGCGTTGCTGCGCCTCTACTCCCGCGGTCTGGAGCTGACGGCTGATCTCACACCGGTGGTCGAGGCGACCGACGGCGTCACGGCGTCGTTCATGAAGGAACTGCTTCGCCGGGCGTCGCTGCACGCGCTGGCGCTTCGGCCGGACGACGAAGTGCGGGTCGGTGACGCCGAACTAGGCGAGGCCCTGGCCGAGATGAACGATGCTCGCAGCAGCCTGACCAGGTCGTTGCTCGGCAGTCAGGGTCGCAACCCGCCCGGGTAAAGATCGGCATCCGACGGCACCTTCGTCCCGTGGAACCAGTCGTTGAGGAACCCGCTCACATCGCGTCCGGCGACCTTCGACACCAGCTTTTCGAAGTCCGCCCACGTCGCGTTGCTGTTGCGGTGCTGGCCCACCCATTCGTGCAGCACCTTCTCGAATCCCGGCTCGCCCAGTTCCCGGCGCAGTGCGTGCACCGCGAGGATGCCCTTGTCGTACGCGCCCTCGAACAGGTGCTCCGGCCCCATGTCGACGAGCTTCTGGCCCCAGAAATCCGTGCTGCCCTTGGTGATTTCGACGGCCGCGCGATAACGGTCGTCGAGGTTCTGGCCCTCGCGCTCGCCCCACATCCACTGCGCGTACGACGCGAAGCATTCGTTCAGGCAGATGTCCGCCCACGAGTTGAGCGACACCGAATCGCCGAACCACTGGTGCGCGTTCTCGTGCACCATGGTCAGGATTTCCGCCCATTTCGCATAAGTGGGACGGGTTTGCGTTTCCAGGGAGAAGTGGATGTCCTCGTCCAGGTAGATCCCGCCGGCCGCGCTCTGCGGGTATTTGCCGAACTTGCTTTCCAGGAACGAGAGCACCTCCGGCAGCCGGTCGCCGGTGGCCTCGCGGGGTTCCGCGCCGGGCGCGTACCCGGAAACGACCGGCGTGCCGTCCGGGAGCGTGGAGCGCTGCACGGTGAACTTGTCGATCGCGATCGTCGTCAGGTAGCTGGCCACCGGATTCGGATCGGCCCACGTCGTGGTCGTTTTGCCGTCCTTGGCGCTGGTGCCCTGTTCGCGGCCGTTGGACATGACCGTCCAGCCGGTGGGCACGTGCGCGGTCAGCGTGAACGTCGCCTTGTCGCGCGGGGTTTCGTTGACCGGGTACCAGAACGACGCGGAATGCGGCTCGCCGACCAGGTACGCGCCGCCGTCCTCGGAGCGGGCCCAGCCGTTTTCGGACCCGCCGTCGTGCGGGGTTTTCGCCGGAACACCCGAATAGCGCACGCGCGTCCGAAACGTCGAACCCGACCGCAGCGGTTCGGCCGGAGTCACGATCAGCTTGTTCTTTTCCCGGCTGTACTTCGCCGGTTTTCCGTCGATCTCCACCGCGGCGACGTCCAGCCCGCGCAGGTCGAGGTCGAAGCGGCTGAGGTCTTGGGTGGCTTTCGCGGAGACCGTGGTGTCGCCGTCGAGACGGCCGCTCGGCGGGTCGTAGCTGACGTCGACGTGGTAGTCGAGGGCGTCGTACCCGCCGTTGCCGTCGTCGGGGAAGTACGGATCGCCCGCGCTGCTCGCGCCCGGCGCCGGATGCATCGGCGGCGGCGGAGCGGCGGCGGGCTCGGCGGGGCTGCACGCGGACAGCGCGAGCACGCCGATGAGGGCGAGGACGGCGGTCTGGCGGCAGCGCATTCCTTCACCCTAAGCGCAGGTTTGTGATGAAGTGGCAGTGAAAACCCAGGAGGACTAATGCGACCAGGCCTGATCGACTTCGGCGGCGACGAACGCCCCGGCGTGTCGATCCTGCTGCTGCACGGGTTGATGGGCCGCGCCCGCACCTGGTGGCCGGTCGCGCAATGGCTCAAGCGGTACGGCCGCGTGCGCGCCCTCGACGCCCGCGGTCACGGTCGCGCGCCGCACACCGGGCCGTGGACGACCGAGCGGTTCGCCGAGGACGTCGCGGACGTGCTGGCCGATCTCGGTCCGTCTGTGCTGATCGGGCATTCGATGGGCGGCCTGCACGCCTGGGCGACGGCGGCGAAGTACCCGGAGCTGGTGCGCGCGGTGGTCAGCGAGGATTTCGCGCCGGACCAGCGCGGACGCACCGTCGAGACCTGGCGCGGCTACTTCGAGAGCTGGCCGGTGCCGTTCGAATCGCTGGCGCACGTGCGCGAGTTCTTCGGCACCGCGGGCGGCTACTTCACCGAATGCGTCGAGGAACGCGAAGACGGCTATCACCTGATCGCCGACCTGGAGAACCTGTACGAGATCGCCGCCGAATGGGGCCGCCGGGACTACTGGTCCATTGTGGACGGCATCCGCTGTCCGCTGCTGCTGGTCGAGGGCGAGCACACCGCGATGCCCGCTGGTCAGCAAGCCGAGGTCGCGGCGCGGGTGCCCGGCGCGAAGCACCTGATCGTGTCTGGTTCGGCGCATCTGCCGCACGCCGAGGCTCCGGAGACGTATCGCGGCGCGGTGGAGGCGTTCCTGTCCGGCCTGTGACGCCTCACGCGTGCTGCCCTCGCTGGCACACGTGAGGCGTCCCCGGTCAGCGGGCCAGCTCGGTGCGCCACGCGGCGGTCGAGCGGTCCGCCGGCACGATCAACGGCCAGACGTCCGAGCCGAGGTAGGCGGACTCGTCGCTGGCCCGAGCCGCGGTGCAGCTGTCGCGGGAAAGCCCGTGCGCGGCCGTCAAAGAGGACACCGCGTCGGCGGTCGCCTTGCCGAACACGCCGTCGGTGGGCACGCCGAACCCGGCTGCGCGCAGGAAACCTTGCGCGGTCCTCACCTGCGGCCCGGTGTCGCCCGGCTTGAGCAGCGGCCACTCCGGAGCGTCGAGCGGCGCGACGGACAGGCCGAGCTGCTGCCCGACCGCCTTGCGCAGCTCCGGCAGCCGGTTGTAGAGCACCTGGCCGCAGCACTCGGTCGAGTTGAAATCGCGGTGGCCCTTGATGAAGTCGGGGGTGATGCCGTATTGGTGCGCGATGTAGGCGATCAGCTGCACGAGCGAATTCCACAGTGCGACCGGCACGTCGACCGTGCTGTAGAGGCCCTCGTTCTCGATGCCGAGGCATTCGCTGTTGTGGTTGGCGACGTTCGCGCCCTGCACGTGCTGCTTCCCGCCGCGCAGGATTTCGAGGCTGCGATGCCGCCCCTCGGTGACGAAGCCGCCGCGGCTGTTCGTGAACTGCTGGCCGGTGTCGATCCAGCCGCGGGTGTCCATGTGGAAATTCTGAATGTCCCGCGAGATCTGCAGGGCGTGCGCCAGCGAGTAGTCGGTGTTGTTGCCGGGATCGACGGTGTGGTGCACCACGATGTAGGTCGGCTTGTGGTTCTCCACCACGATCGCGCCTGAGGCGGGCCGGGCGTTCCATTCGGCCGTCGAATGGATGACCGGTGTGGTGACGGCGGCCGCGGATCTCGCCGTGGCGAACCCCAAAGCGCCCACGGCAGTGACGGTGAGGCCGCCCTTCAAGACGGCACGACGCGTTGCTTCCCCCATGCGGAACTCCTCAGCCCGGAAGTGCGACGGGAGGAAAGCTAACCCGGCGCCCCGGAGGGGACAACTTTTTGCCGACTTTCGTCGTAGTGCGTCAGTGTTCCCCGGGGAGCGCGAAGAGCCCGTCGGGCGTTTGCTCCAGCAGACCGTCCACGAGCAGCGAATCCAGGCAGCGGTCGCGCTGGCCGGATTCGTGCCACACGAGGTCCAGCCGCGCCTTCTCGACCGGTCCTTCGCTACCGCGCAGGACGTCCAGCAGCAGCCCGCGCACCTGCCGGTCGGTGCCGGCGAACTTCTGCACCGGCTTGGCCGGACCGGCGTATTCGGGACGGCCGTTGTGCTGCCAGGCGCATTCGGCGTAAATCGGGCAGTCCGCGCACTTCGGCGACCGGGCGGTGCAGATCAGCGCGCCCAGCTCCATCAACGCCGCGGACAGCTTGGCCGCCGGCGCGTCTTCGGCGGGAAGCAATGCCTCGACGTCCGCCATGTCGCGCGTATTCGACGCCGGGCCAGCGTCTCCCGCGCCATGCACGGCACGCGCGACTACCCGCCGGACGTTCGTGTCCACGACCGGCGCGCGCTTGCCGTACGCGAACGTCGCCACCGCGCGCGCGGTGTACGCGCCGATGCCGGGCAACGCGAGCAGAGTGTCCACATCGGACGGAACGACGTCGCCGTGCTCCTGAGCGATGACGGTGGCGGCGGCATGCAGCCGAAGCGCGCGACGCGGGTAGCCGAGCTTGCCCCACGCACGCACGACCTCGCCGGTGGTCTCCGCGGCCAGCGCCGAGGGCACCGGCCAGCGAGCCATCCACTCCAGCCAGATCGGCTGGACGCGCGAGACCGGCGTCTGCTGCAACATGATTTCGCTGACCAGCACGCCCCACGCCGAGCAGTCCGGTTCCCGCCACGGCAGGTCCCGCCCGACGTCGGCGAACCAGTCGATCAGTACCTCGGTGTCAACTGCCACCCCGCCATTGAATACGACGGCTCTTACTTGACCTCGGTCAGGCTCCCGGCCTTCACGTCGTAGACGAATCCGCGCACGTTGTCGTTGTGCAGCAGGAAGTCGCTGCGCCGGGCGCGCTCGATCGAGGTGCGCACGCTGTCCTCGACCCTGCGGAACGCCTCGACCGCCCAGGTCGGCCGCAGTCCGGTGGCGGACTCCAGTTCGTCCTTGAACTCGTCCTCGGTGACCGTGGAGAGGCCGCAGTCGGTGTGCTGGACGATCAGCACCTCGCGGGTGCCGAGCTTGCGCTGGCTGAGCGCGAGCGAACGGATCATGTCGTCGGTGACCACGCCGCCCGCGTTGCGCAGCACGTGCGCCTCGCCCTGGAGCAGGCCGAAGATCTCGAACACCCGGATCCGCGCGTCCATGCAGGTCAGGATCGACACCTGCAGCGACGGCTTGGGGGAGGACCGGTCGCCGGGGACGATGTCGCCGATTTCCTGATTACGCTTGAGCAGCACGTCGATGGAGGTCATGGGGCACCTTTCGGCCTGCGCTTCCCCGCGGGAGCGGGCGGTTCTTCCCATGGAACCGGCCCGAGGGCGCGCACACAATGCGGTGGGCCCGAAATCACGGCAAAGGCTGGGGTGACTTGTGAGTGTTTGTGCCGGTTCTAACCGGCATAAACACTCACGACGTCACCCGCCGAACCAGGGCTCCTCGACCGTCCGCGGCGGCGCCGACGTGCGTCCCACCCGCAGCTCCGTCGGCAGCGTGATGACCTTGGGCCCGACCCGCTCGGCCGAGCTGAGCAGCAGCCGTCCGGCCACCTTGCCCTTCTCCAGCACCGGCTGATGCACCGTGGTGAGCCCGGAGCGCTCCGCCTCGGCGATGCCGTCGAAACCGGTCACCGTCAGGTCGAGCGGCACTCGCAGCCCGCGTCGCGCGGCCTCGGCCAGCGCACCGAGCGCGAGAATGTCCGAGGTGCATACCAGGGCGGTGACCTGCGGATACGCGTCCAGCAGCTGACGCGCGGCAGAGGCGCCGTCGTCCACCGTGTGGTCAAAGCGCTCGACCACCGGCACGGTCGCCCAGTCGACTCCGGCCGAGGAGAACGCCGTCGCCAGCGCCTCCAGCCGGGTGCGCTGCACGTGGAAGTGCGCGCCGCTCTGGCGTTCGGAAGTCACGAAGTCGTCGTTGCGCTCGCGGCCGAGCCGCATGCAGAGCACGCCGATCTGCCGATGGCCCAGCGCGACGAGATGGTCGGCGAGCTGCGTGACCGCGGCGGCGTCGTCCGGGCCGACCCGGTCGACGCCCTCGATGCGGGGCTGGTCGATGATCACCGTCGGCACGGGCCGTTCCAGTACGGCCGCGAGATGCGGATCGTCGTCCGGCACGGAGTACACGACGAACCCGTCCACGCCCGCGCGGTGCACTGCGGCGAGGTCTTCGCGACCGGGGCTGGCCGGCACGAGATGCAGGCCGACGCCCGCGTCCTCGCAGGCCAGCGCGAGCCCTTCGAGCACGCCGACGGCGGCCGGATCGCGGAAAGCGTAGGAGAGGTTCTCGGTCAGCAGCAGCCCGACCGCACCCGCCTTGCGGGTGCGCAGCGAGCGCGCGACCGGGTCCGGGCCGGGGTAGCCGAGCCGCCGCGCGGTCTCGAGCACCCTGCGGCGCAGTTCCGGGGAGAGCTGATCCGGGCGGTTGTAGGCGTTGGACACGGTGGTCCTGGACACCCCGAGTTCCGCCGCGAGCGACGCCAATGTCGCCTGCCTCCGGGTGCGAATAGGACGGCCCATCCGCAAACCGTAACGGTTCAGATCGTTTTCCAGAAGCGACACCCCTGTGGTGAGTGTCTCGATCCTCTCGGTGATCAAGAGCGGGTACGGCCACCCGGTGGAGTGATGCTCGCCGTTCGGATGGGGTAAAGTGAATCTGACAACGGTTTCCATTAGCAGTTCGACTCAGGAGTGCCCGATGACTTCCCGCCGCACCACGAGCGTTCTCGCCGCCGCGTCGGCTTTGGCCGTGTTCGCGCTCGGCGCGTGCTCCAGCACGTCCTCGACCGGTTCCGGGGCGGGAGGGGGAACGGGCGACCAGGTGAAGGTCGTCGCCTCCACCGACGTCTGGGGCAGCGTCGCGTCCGCCATCGGCGGCGACAAAGTGCAGGTCACGTCGATCATTCACGACCCCTCCGCCGACCCGCACTCGTACGAATCCACCGCCGACGACGCGCTCGCCGCCAAGAAAGCGCAGCTGACGCTGGCGAACGGCGGCGGTTACGACGAGTTCTTCACCAAGCTGTCCGGTGAGGCGGCCTCGGCGAAGAAACTGGTCGCCTACGACATCGCCAAGCCGGGCGAGGAGAACGAGCACGTCTGGTACGACCTGCCGGGCGTCGAGAAGGTCGCCGACCAGGTCGCGGCCGCGCTCGGCGAGATCCAGCCAGCGTCGAAGCAGACGTTCGAGGACAACGCCAAGACCTTCAAGGGCCAGCTCGACGGCCTGATCAAGAAGGCGGGCGCGCTCGGCGCCGCGCACCCGGACACGAAGGTCGTCGTCACCGAACCGGTCGCGCACTACCTGCTCAAGACCGCGAACATCGGCGACGCCACCCCGAAGGCGTTTTCCGACGCGATCGAGAACGAGACCGACGTGCCCGCCGCGGCGGTGTCCGAGTTCACCAAGCTGATCAAGGAGAAGCAGGTGAAGGCGCTGGTCAACAACGTGCAGACGGTCACCCCGCTGACCAAGCAGGCAGTCGCCGACGCGAAGGCGTCCGGGGTCAAGGTGGTCGACGTATCCGAGACGCTCCCGGCGAACGTCACGGGCTACATTGACTGGATGACCAAGGATGTGGACGCGCTGTCGGGGGCTCTGAACAGCTGATGTCCGTCCAGCTTCCCGATGCCGGCCCCGCGGTCCGCGTGCGCGGGGCCGGGCTCGCCTTCGGCGACCGCACCCTCTGGTCCGGTTTGGATCTGGACGTCGAGCCGGGCGAATTCCTGGCGGTCCTCGGTCCGAACGGTTCCGGCAAAAGCAGCTTCCTCAAGGCGTTGCTGGGCATGCAGTCGCTGTCGGCGGGCACGGTGGAAATCGCCGGCGGCCGTCCGGGCGGCGCGAACCGCAAGGTCGGCTACATCCCGCAGCAGCGCGCGATCGACGATTCGCTGACGTTGCGCGGCGTCGACCTGGTCGGGTTAGGACTGGACGGCCACCGCTGGGGCCCCGGCCTCGCCGGGATGCGCGCCCGGAAGCGCCGCGTCGCCTCGGTGATCGAATCGGTCGGCGGCACGCGCTACGCGAAACAGCCGGTCGGCCGCTTGTCCGGCGGCGAGCAGCAACGGCTGCGGGTGGCGCAGGCGCTGGTCGGCGACCCGACCGTGTTGCTGTGCGACGAACCGCTGCTGTCGCTGGACCTCGCGCACCAGCGCGCGGTCAGCGAATTGATCGACGCGCGACGGCGCGAAGCCGGGTCCGCCGTGCTGTTCGTGACGCACGAGATCAACCCGGTGCTGCAGTTCGTCGACCGCGTGCTGTACCTGGTGAACGGCCAGTTCCGGATCGGCAAGCCGGACGAGGTGATGACCTCGGAGACGCTGTCGGATCTGTACGGAACGAAGATCGAGGTGCTGCGCGTCGGCGGGCAGATCCACATCGCGGGTGCGCAAAGCGCGCTGTGCGAGGACGAACCGCATCACCACGAGCAGGAAGCAGTGGGCTGAGCCTTGGACGGCATGTTCGACTTCGCCAAGACGTGGGAGCTGATCGCGGAACTGGACAGCGTCCGGATCGCGCTGATCGCCGCCGCGGTGCTCGGCCTGCTGGCCGGGGTGCTCGGCCCGCTGATCGTGATGCGCCGCATGTCCTTCGCGGTGCACGGCACGTCCGAACTGGCCTTCACCGGCGCGGCGGGCGCGCTGTTGCTGGGCGTCGGAGTGGAGTACGGAGCACTGGCGGGTGCGGTGGCTGCCGCGCTGTTGCTGGGAATCCTGGGCATCCGCGACTCCGACCGCGATTCGGTCATCGGCGTGATCCTGTCCTTCGGGCTGGGCATGGGCGTCCTGCTGCTGTCGTTCTACAAAGGACGGTCGGCGAACAAATTCGGGATTCTGACTGGTCAGATCATCACCGTGGACAGCACGAACCTGACTGCCTTGGTGATCGCCGCGGCGGCGGTTCTGGCGGTGCTGTCGCTGATCTACCGCCCGCTGCTGTTCGCCAGCGTCGACCGCGCGGTGGCCGAGGCGCGCGGGGTCCCGGTCAAGACTTTGACGGTGCTGTTCTCCCTGCTGGTCGGCGTTGCGACGGCGCTGAGCGTGCAGGTGGTCGGATCGCTGCTGGTGGTCGCTTTGATGGTCACTCCCGCCGCGGCCGCCGCGCGAGTGACCGCCAGTCCGCTGCGCGCGACGGTGTTGTCGGTGGTCTTCGCGGAGATTTCCGCACTGGGCGGGATCGTGCTGTCGCTGGCCCCGGGGCTGCCGGTGAGCGCGTTCGTGACGTCGATTTCGTTCTTGATCTATCTGGTGTGCCGGGTGCTCGCGTGGGTCCGCGACCGTCGGCGCGGGGTGCGGACCAGCCCGGTGGAAGCAGCCCCGGTTCCAGTCGGCTAGCGGTACACGCTCACCTGCTGGCGCGAAATCGTCGGCTGGTCGATCTGGTCGAGGACGGCTGTCGCAAGATCCGCGTAGGACAACGGAATCGGCGCTGCTTGGGCGTCGAGCACGTCGCCCCCAATCCGGTACTCGCCGGTCGCCGGTGCTTCGAGCGACAACGCGGGCGGCGGTGTAATGACCAGCCAGTCCACCTCGGCGGACTGTTCCCGCCAGGCGGCCAGACTCTTCATCCGGGCTTCGGCGAAGGGGCGCAGGAAAGCGGGAAAGACCGCGGGATCCTCGAACATTCGGCCGCTGCCGGTACGAAGAGTCGCGGCGAGACCGATTTCGATCAGCCGGGCTCCCCGCGCGCCCCGAACCAGGTTCTCGACCAAACGCACGTAGTGCTCAGGGTCGAAGCCTTCGAACGACTCCGGCGGGCCGGGAAACGGCGCCACCGCATTCACTAACGCCGCGACCTCGCCCGACACGCCAGCCAGCACAGCCGCGACGCTGTCCGAGTCGGTCAGATCTCCTGCGACGACCGCGACGTCGTCCCCGAGGGCGGAGATTTCGGAGTGCCGGGCGGGATCGCGAACCACCCCGAGCACTGGGCGTCCGCGTCGCAGCGCCTCGGCGACTATGGCGAGCCCAGCCCGCCCGCCAGCACCGAAAACCACGACCGGACTGTTTCGCTTCTCAGGCACCATGTGCGCGAAGGTATCTTCGGAAAACTGGTTACTTCAACGAAACCGGAGGCTCGCGGACATGTCTGCCGATGCCCAGCTCAGCGCCCGGATGGACCCGGCGTGCCCGATGGCCGCTTTCCCCTTCCACGTCGGCGGGAAGTGGACCGGGATGGTCGTCGTCGCGTTGCTGGACGGCCCGCGGCGCTTCGGTCACCTCCGGCAAGTCCTGGGCGTCAGCAGCGCCAAAGTCCTCACCGAAACCCTGCGCGACATGGCCCGCGACGGTCTCCTCACCCGCACCGACCACCAGGCCAATCCGCCGCACGTCACCTACGAACTGACCGACCTTGGCCGCAGCCTCCTGCCCGTCATCGACGCCATGCGCGAGTGGAGCGACCAGCACCTGGCCGATCTCCTTGCCCACCGCCAAAACCACTCGCTGGCTACCGAATCGGATGCTGCGCCAACGCCGTCTTCACCGCCGAAATAAACCCCTCGTCGGTGAACGGCACCAACCCGCCGGCGACATTCCGCTCCACCGCCTGCAAAACCACCACGTGCGAGTTCACGAACTGGTCCACCGCCTGCGATTGCGGCGTCTTGTCCGTCGAATACGCGAGATACGTGAGATTCGTGAACGCCGCCTCCAGATACCGCGACGAGGCGAGGCTGAACGAGTCGCCGTAGACGAGGGTCGGCTGGTCGATCGTGCCGACGATCGGCGCGGCCGAGCGGTGCACCGGCTGGTCGATGCTTCCGACGAATTCTCCCGCGCGGTCGGTGACGCCGTCCGGGCGCAGGTTGTACCGGGTGTTCGTCTTGACGCCGGTTTGGCCGAGCAGCAGCGGCAGGTCCGCGACCGCGTCGTACTGGCCGTCCGGGGCGCTCAGCCAGCTGTTGGTGGCGCCCGGCTTGAGCGTCTCGGCGAGCGCGCGGGTCAGGACGAGGCCGCCTTCGTCGCGCCAGTGCGTGTCGTTGGGGGCGTAGATCGGGTGCCCGACCCTGGCCGCTTCGGCGGCGAGCTGCGGGCGCAGGTCGAGCGAGTGGCCTTCGGTGGTGATCTTGTACCAGTCGTTCGGCGAGGCGGCCTGCGAGCATTCCTTGCCCGGATAGCTCGCGGGCAGGAACTGCGGCACCATCGTTGTCTTGTCCGGTGTCACCACGAACACGAACTTCCGGCCGGACGCCTCGACGGCCGCGCGCAGTTCGTCGATCCGCTTCATCGTGGTGTCGATGTCCTGGGTCGGCGTGCACTTCGCCTCGGAGTCGTAGCCGTAGTACAGCCAGCCATCGGCGCCCTGAACCACCTTGCGGTACCCGGCCTGGCTGGAACCCGGTCCGCTCGGCACGGCCGGACCCGTGTTCGGCGCGCCCGGCTGCTGCAGCGGCGGTGCCGGGATCGGGCCGTTGTTCGACGCCGAGCCCTGGTCGAGCGGCGCGGCCTCGCCGAAGACGCCCTCGCTGATCCCGTTCGCCGCGTTGATCGCGCCCGCCCGGAACGACAGCTGGTCCGTCGCCCATTTGGGGAGGTTGGTGAAGAACTTGAACCCCTCGCCGAGGCTGGGGAATCCGGCGAGCTTGTGGTTCTCGATCTCGCTCGGCCGGACCCCGACGACCCACAGCAGGGTCGGCGTCACGAAGAACAACAGGGCGCTGACCAGTGCGGTCAGCTGCCGCTTGCCGTGCCGCGGGCGATGCAGCGCGTGCTCGCGGGGCAGGTAGGCCTCGTGGACTGCGGGCAGCTGCGGTGGCTCGGACACGTCACTGAGGTTAGTCAGTTCGAGTGAGCCCGGCGCGAACAACCACCGAAAAGTCAGCCGAGCATTCAGCCGAGCATGAGGAGGACTTGCAGCTCGCCGACGAGGAACCCGATCACGCCGCCCACCGCGATCAGCTTCCATTCGTCCTGCCGGAACGCCGGCCGCAGCAGGCCCTCGAACTCCAGCGGCGTCAGCGCGAGCATCCGTTGCTCCACCATCTTCGCCACGTCCATCGCCTCGGTCAGATACCCCTCGGCGTACCGCGCGGTCAGCGGCAGCTCAGCCAGCGCCCGCTGCGCCGCGGCGTGCTTCATCTCCTGCAGCCGCTGCGCGCCGACAGCGAGCGCGACCACCGGTTTCGCGGCGCTGACCTGCGTGTCCACCGCGTGCCCGACGGCGCGTTCGACCATCGCCACGAGCCGGTCCGACTTCGGGCCGCGCAGCAAGGCGTCGAGCAGATTCGGGACGGTCAGCACCTCGTTGGCGACGAGTTCGCCGTACTGCCGGGCCACCTCGGCCCGCCGCCGCTGGAACTTGCCCTGCAGGATCACCCGGCCCAGCCGCACCGGTTCGCGCGGCAGGAAGATCATCTTGATCGCCAGCCAGTCGGTGAACAGCCCGATCGCGCCGCCGAAGATCGGCAGCACCAGCGGCTGCCGGGTCAGCGCCCAGACCAGGGCCTGAACGAGACCGAGCACGAAGCCGAACACGATCCCGGCGCGCGCGATGAACGTCATCTCCGGACGGGACGTCTCCCGGATCAGCCGGACCAGCAGCGCGCGGTCGCGGGTGAGCCGTTCGACGGTCATGTGCCGGACGTCGAGGACCTCGTCCAGGTTGTCGCGGACCTCGTCCAGGAACTCCCGCACCAGCTGCGGCGCGCTGGCCTGCACCTGCTTGATCAGCAGTTCCTGCGCGATCGTGGGCATGACTTCCCACAGCCGCGGATGATGCTGTTCGAGCACGTCGCGGGCGATCCCGTCGACCGCGCGCAGCAGCGGCTGTTCGAGTTCGCGGGTGATGATCACCGGGTCGACGCGCGCGAAGACCTCGTCGATGTCGAGCAGGTTGGCGGTGAGCAGGTCGGTCGCGATCGCGGCCATCCGCCCGCCGTGCTTGGGCACCACGCCCTGCCAGCCCAGGAACGGCCGGATACCGACGAATTCGAGCGGCCGGAACATCATTTCGATCGCGACGCGCTTGGTGACGTAGCCGATCAGCGCGGCGACGAACGGCATCGAGACGTACACCGGCCAGTGCCGCGCGAAGTCGTCCAGCACCGCGTCCACCGGGTCTCCCTCCCCGCTCCGGAAGGAAACCGTATCGTGTGCCTGGCTACCCGAGGAGAAGCAACGCCTGCAGCTCGCCGACCAGCCCGCCGATCACCGCGCCGACGGCGATCAGCTTCCATTCGTCCTGCCGGAACGCGGGCCGCAGCAGCTGCTCGAACTCGAGCGGGCTGAGCCGGCGCATCCGGTCCACGATGGTGTTGCGGACGTCGAGCGCGTTGATCGCGTACGTCTCCGCGTGCCGGATGGTGTCCGGCACCCGCTCGGCGGCTTTCGCGGCGGCGACCTGCTTCATTTCCTGGAACCGTTTCGTGCCCACCGCGATCGCGACGAACGGCTTCACGACGCTCGCCTGCGCGTCGATCGTCTTCTGCACCTCACGGCTGATCAGCGAGAACAGCCGGTCCGCCTTCGGCCCGCGCAGCACGGCTTCCAGCAGATTCGGCACGGTGATGATCTCGCGCGCGATCATGTCGCCGTAGTCGGCGGCCACCTCGTCGCGGCGCTTCTGGAACACGCCCTGCCAGTTGTAAAAGCCGAAGAACCGTTTCGGCTCGCGCGGCAGGAAGATCATTTTGAGCGCGAGCCAGTCGGTCAACCAGCCGATCGCGAGTCCGAACAGCGGAAGCACGATCGGCGACTTGGTCAGCGCCCACACGAGCAGCTGCACGCAGCCGAGAATGAACCCGAACCAGATCCCCGACCGCGCGATGAACCGCATTTCCGGGCGCGAGATGTCGCGGATCAACCGGTTGAGCAAAGCCTTGTCGCGCACCAGGTTCGTGACGACCATGTGCTTGAGGTCGAGCACGTCCTCGATGTTCTGGGAAATCTCGCGCATGATCTTCGTGATCGCCCGCGGCGCCTCCGCCTGCACGCGTTTCAGCAGCAGCTGCTGCGCGCCGGACGGCAGCATTTCCCACAGCCGCGGCTGGTAGGTCTCCATCACCTCGCGGGTGACGTCCTCGACCACGCGCAGCAGCGGCTGTTCGATCTCCTTCGCGACCTGCGCCGGGTCGAGCCGGGCGAAGATCTCCCGCGGATCGACGAGATTGGTCGTGAGCATTTCGGTCGCGGTCGTCGCCATCCGCTCGGCGTTCGCGGGCAGCACGCCCTGCCAGCCGAGGAAGGGCCGCAGGCCGACGAATTCGAGCGGCCGGAACATCATCTCGATCGCGACGCGCTTGGTGACATATCCGATGAGCGCCGCGATGAACGGCATGGAGACGTACACCGGCCAGTGCTCGGCGAATGTGTGCACGCGCGTCCCCTCCGTGTTGCCTACGGAACGGTAACCCGCGCGTTCAGTGGAGCAGGAGCAGGACCTGCAGTTCGCCAACCAGCCCGCCGATCACCGCGCCGACCGCGATCAGCTTCCATTCGTCCTGTTTGAACGCCGGACGGAGAATGCCCTCGAACTCCAGTGGCGTCAGCTGCTGCATCTTCTCGACGATGGTGTTGCGGACATCGAGCGCGTCGGTCGCGTAACTCTCGACGTGCTTGACGGTCTCCGGCAGATACGCGATGGCCTTCTCCGCGGCGGCCTGCTTCATCTGCTGGTACTCGCGCCCGCCGACAGCCAGCGCGACCAGCGGTTTCGCCAGCCCAGCCTGCGCGTCGACGGTTCGTTGAACTTCCCGCGTAACGAGCGCGAACAACTTGTCCGCCCGCGGCCCGGTCAGCACAGCCTCCAGCACATTGCCCGCCGTGAGCACTTCTTCCGCGATCAACGCACCGTAATCCGCCGCGACCTGCGCGCGGCGTTTCTGGAACATTCCCTGCCAGGTGAAGAAGAGGAACTTGCGCGGCTGACGCGGGTAGAAGATCATTTTGAGCGCGAGCCAGTCTGTGACGAAGCCCGTGACGAAACCGAAGATCGGCATGATCACCGGTTGTTTCGTGAGCGCCCACGCGATGAGCTGGACGAGCCCGATGACGAATCCGAACCCGATCCCGCTGCGCGCGATGAACCGGAACTCGGGCGCGGCGACCTCGCGGATCAACCGGCAGGTGAGCGATTTGTCCCGGACCATGGCGTTGATCAGCATGTCGTTGACGTCGAGAACTTCGTCCACATTGGCCGACACTTCCCGCATCAGCCGCTTCACGACCACCGGCGCCTGCGCGCGGACGCGGTCCACCAGCAGTTGCTGCGCGCGGGCGGGCAGCATTTCCCACAACCTCGGCTGATAGGTCTCGAAGACTTCGCGGGTGACCTCGTCGACCGCCTTCAGCAGCGGTTCTTCCAGCTGCGCGACCATTTCTTCGGGATCGAGCCGGGCGAAGACCTCGCGCGGGTCGAGGAGGTTCTTGGTCAGCAGGTCGACCGCGGTGGTCGCCATTCGCCGGGAGTTGGCCGGGATGACGCCCTGCCAGCCGAGGAAGGGCCGGATGCCGCGGAACTCGAGCGGCCGGAACATCATCTCGATCGCGACGCGTTTGGTCAGGTAGCCGATGAGTGCCGCGATGAACGGCATGGTCGCGTACACGTGCCAGTGCGCGGCCAGGTCGGCGGCGATGGCTGAAAGGTCCATGCGTCTGCCCCGTTCGCCCGCGCGGTACGTCGAGGGGACAGGATGCCATGCGTGACGTCGGGTTTCGCGCTTTGTAATACAGCCGTTTGGCGGTACGTGCCGCAGGTGCCCCGATCACTAAGGTAGCCCGATGGTCGCGCCCGAAAAGCCGCAGCACCCCGCCTTTGCTGTTACCCGGAAGGGCTACGACCCGCATCAGGTCGACGCCCGCATCGCTCAGCTGACCAGCGAACTGAGCACGACTTCCCACGGCCGCGACGAGGCGGTGGCGACAGCGGGCGAGCTCACGAAGGCTCTGACGACAGCCCAGTCGGAGCTCTCCGAAGCGAAGGCCGCGCTAGTCCGAGTCACCTCGAGTCCGGCCGGCGCCGGCGCGATCTCCGAGCGCGTGCGGATGATGGTGCAACTGGCCGAGGAGGAAATCGCCGACCTCCGCCGCTCCGCGGAAGCAGACGCGTCCTCGACCCGCGGCGAAGCGGACCGCTACGCGCACGAAACCCAACGGGCAACGGACAAAGCGGCTAAAGAAGCGGAAGCGGAACGCCAGCGTCTGCTGACGGAGACCCACGCCGACCTCGCCGCGCGCTCGGAAGCCCTGGACGCCCGGGTCGCGGCCGCGGAGAAGGACTTGGCCTCGCGACAGGCGGATCTGGAGTCCCGGATCGCGGCCGCGGAAGCGGATATCGCTACTCGCACCGCCGCCGCGGACGAGGAGATCGCGACCCGCCTGGCGGATCTGGAGGCACGGCTCAAGGCGGGCAACGAAGACATCGCCACCCGCACTGCGGCGGCTGATGCGGACATCGCCGCGCGCACGGCCGCGGCCGATTCGGAGATCGCGACCCGCCTGGCCGCGGCCGACGAGGACATCTCCACGCGCACGGCTGCGGCTGATTCGGACATCGCTACTCGCACCGCCGCAGCTGATTCGGATATCGCCACCCGTACCGCGGCGGCCAATGAGGACATCACCTCGCGCACCGCCGCAGCCGACGCCGAGATCGCGTCCCGCACCGAGGCCGCCGACCGCGCCCGCACCGAAGCCGACGAGGCCGCCGCCCGGGCTCGCGCCGAGGCCGACCAGGCTTCCGCCTCCACTCGTGCCGAAGCCGACCAGACGGCGCTAGCTGCCCGCACCCAGGCCGACGAAGCCGCAGCCGAAGCCCGAGCCAAGGCCGACGCCGAATCCCAACACGCCCGCCTAGCCGCAGACGCCGAAGCCCGCCGAATCCGCGACGAGAAGGATGCGGAAGCCCTCCGCGTCCGCACCGAAGCCGACGAAGCGGCCGCCCAGGCCCGCGCCGAAGCAGACGCCGCCGCCGAAGCCGCCCGCCTCGCCGCCGACGAAGAATCGGCCCGCGTCCGCGCCGAAACGGACGCCGCTGCCGAAGCCGAGGCCGCCAAACTCCGAGCCGAAGCCGACCGTCGAGCGTCGGAAGAGATCGCGATCAAGAAGGCACAGGCCGAAACCGCCCTCGCCGACGCTCTCCAAAAGCAAACCGAAGCCACCGAATCGCGCACCCTGGCCCTGGACCTGCGCACCAAGGTCGCCGACCGAATCGCCGCCACCAACGAAGCTGTGCAGGAGGCATTGCGCTTTCTCGGTACGCAGGAAGAGGAAGCCGCCGCTGCGGAGACTTCGCAGGCTTCAGCCGACGCACCTTCGCCGACTGACTCGCCCGCACCCGCCCTGCCCCAGCCGACCCCGCGCGCAGCCGCATCCGCGACTCCGGACGCGGCCCCGCAGGAAACCGCCAAACCCGCGGACCCGTCGGCCCCTCGTACGGGCAATGGCAATGGCCGTCGCCCCGGTCGCCCCCGGGCAGGCCGTTCCTGACCTACGCCAGCTGACCCGGGTCGCATCCGCGACTCGGGACGCAGCGGCGGCCGGAGACTCGCAGTCAACCGCCAAGCCCGCAGACCCGGCAGCAAATTCCCTGGCCGGAACGGAACATGCGGGAAGATCGCGCCGAGGAAGAGTTGGCTCCGCCTGGCGAACCTGCCGGACCGGTGCGGTCGCGGCTGCTCGCACAGTGAATTCCATGGCCGGAATGGGACAACCCCGTGGATCCCGCCAAGGAAGATGAGAGGCTAGCGACTACCCGCGATCCTCAGGAGTTCCGAATGTCCGTACCGCCGGGTTTCCCTTCACCGACCCCCGCGTTGGCCCGCCGCCGGACGAACCTTCCGGCCGGTGTGGTCGCGGCCGCCCTCGGGGGCTGCACGGTGATCGCGCTGGTGTGGTTCGTCTTCGCGAACGTGGTGATCGGCGGCCCGTTCAGCAAGTGGCCAGGCATGGTGTGGACGAACGTCGTGTGCGGCCTGATCTCCGCGTTCGCCGTGGCCGTGCCTGCCGGTTTCCTGCTCGCGCGGCACGTCTGGGCGGCCTGGACCTTGTTCGGGCTGTGTCTGCTGTACGTGGTGGTGGTTGTGGCCGTACCGATGCCGGTGGGCACGAGTTTCAGCGCGCACCTCGACTTCGTGCTCGGCTTCCACAAGAGCAACGGGGTGCCGATCGGTCTGGCCACGATCTTCGCGTTCCTTACCGCGATCGCCGCGCTCGTCTCCGCGACGGTGCGGACGCCGCGCCGCTGAACGAAGTAGCAGAAATCCGGTTCGATCGCCTCGGCGCACGTCTCCTTCGGAGTGCCGCCTGAGACGGGCTGACCAGACCGAGGGTTAGCCTCGCAACGACCCCAGTCGCATCACCCCACCGCCACTGTGAACAGTTCTTCGTCAATCCAGCCACGGTCCCGTAGCTCCCGGCAAAACCGTTGATACGAAGCCAGCATCGCCGCTTCCTCACGAGGATCAGGCGCGACGAGCGACCCCACCGGCATGTCCGCGCACACCGCACTGAGCCCACCCGGAGTGCACCCCGCCGCCGCGAGGAGCGCCGCGCCGTACCCCGTTTCTGCCTGTGGTGCCACCTGCAGTCCAAGGCCGCTCACCGTAGCCCGGATCCGAGTCCACAAAGGACTCTTGCTGCCGCCGCCCGCCGCGAGGAGCGGGTCGCGGACCGAAACGCCCAGTCGTCGTAGATGATCCAGTGCGAGTCTTTCGAGGAAGGCGACTCCTTCCAGCCGGGCCCGGTGCAGTTCGACCTCGTCAGCTGGAGTGCCGAGGACGAATCCCTCCGCTTCGCCATGCGCGAAGGGGAAACGTTCTCCCTTGCGCCGCAACGGGAACGTCACCACTTCGGCCGGGCCGCGTGCGGCAGCGGCGGCATCCAGTTCCGTCAGCCGTGGACTGTCCGAAACGGACTCACCGCCGGTATTCGACGCGCCGCCTGGCAACCACCAGCCGTCGGGATGCCGGTGGCTGTACATGACTCCCGTGGAATCCGGCACCAGTGATTCCGTGACGCCCTTCAGGACATAAGTGGTCCCCAGAATCCCGACGAACCGGCCTGGTTCGACCGCGCCCGCGGCCAGCTGTCCCGCGCATCCGTCCGTCATGCCCGCCACCACGAGACATCCGGTGGGCAACCCAGCGATCGGCACTGAAATCTCACCGAGCACGGTCGTCGGAGCGACGACCGGCGGCAGCATTCCTTCTGGCACGCCCAATCCGGCGAACACCTCGGACGGCCATTCTTCAGCCAGCGGGTCGTAGCCACTCTTCAGCGCGTGCGACCAATCCGCCGCGACCGGATGTCCGGTCAGTTTCGCCGCGATCATCTCCGGCGTGTGCCGGACGGCCGCTGCCTCGGTGTTCTCGGCCAGCCACGCGATCCGGCCGAGTGCCGCCGTCGGCGAGACTCCTGAACCCAGTTTCCGCCACCGGTTAGCACCGAGTTCCACGGCCTTCGCGTTGTGGTCCGCGCCGCGCCGGTCGTCGTACATCAACGCGGGCGTAACCGGTTCTCCTGCGGCATCGACTCCGACGATCGTCCCGGACGTCGCCGCGATCGCCACTGCCGAGACCTCCGCGCCGCGTCCGGGCAGCGCGGCAGTGACCTCGGTCAGCACCGAACAGACCGCGGGCCACCACGCCGACGGATCCTGTTCGCTGCGGCCGCCGCCCGCGCGCACCGGCGCCGGCAGCGACGCCGATGCGGTGGCGAGGACCGAGCCGCCGCGCACCGCGAAGGCGCGAACCCCCGCGGTGGCGACGTCGATGCCGACCGAGACCTGCTCGTTCACGCCGTGCTGACCCTTTCTTCGACATCCTGCAGGCTGCCGTCGTGCGCGAGTGCTTTCTCGGTTTCCTCAGGCAGCTTCAGGAATCGCACCAGCACCGCGGCCACCAGGTACAGCGCGGCGAAGATGATGACCACTCCAGCGGCGCCGGCCGGCCCGAGGAACAGCGACACAATCGCCGGCCCGACGAACGCCGCCGCACCCGCGCCGAGGTTCAGCAGAGCCATCGCGCCGCCCTTGTGCTCGGGGGCCAGCGACGGCAGCAGCGCGGAGATCGGCACGAACCCGGCGAGCGTCGCGCCGTAGAGCGCGCCGACGAGCAGCGCGAGCCAGTAGTACTGCGCGCCCATCGCGACCGGCACGAAGTACAGCAGCAGGATCGAGATCGCGCAGCCGATCGCGCCGAACCAGAAAATCGTGGTGCGCCAGCCGATCCGGTCGCTCAGCACGCCGAAGATCAGGTTGAAGAAAATGTTCGTCCCGTAGATCACCGACACCAGCAGCAGCCAGCGGCTCTCCCCGAAGCCGATTTGGGAGATGAAGATCGTCGGGAAGAACACCAGCATGCCGAATTCGGGCGCGGTGTTGATGACCCGCACGATCATGCCGACGCCGACCCGCGGCTTCTTCCACGCGATCGACACGCTGGAAACCAGGCTCTGCACGGGTTTCACGTCAGGCGGTGCGAGCCTGCGGTACCCCGTGCGCTGCCGGACCCCGAGCACCGCCACGAGTCCGCCGATGCCGAGCAGCACGACCGCCACCCACAGCGTGCCGTAGTGGCCGAACAGCGGGTTGGTGAAACTCGCGACGAGCGCGCCGAGCGTGGGCAGGCCGCCGGTGAAGGCGAAGTAGAACCAGCCGACTGCCGCGCCGAGCCGGGCGACCGGAGCCACCGCGGTGATCCACACCAGGAAACCGAACGCGAACATCGGATAGCCGAATCCGCGGATGCCGTAGCAGATCAGCATTGCCGCGTAGTTCCCGCCGGCGAGGCCGAGCGTCAGGAACAGCGCGTCGAACACCAGCCAGATGACCAGGCCGATGACCATCACCCGCCGTGGTCCCCACAGTTCGGACAGCGCGCCCGACAGCCACGACGCCAGCATCACGGCGATGCCGTACACGGTGATCACGTACGACGCCTTGATTTCCGTGCCCGCGCCGTTGTCCGCCATGTACGGCGCGATGAAGCCGGACTCCACTCCGTCGCCGATCATGAACAGGAGCAGTCCGACATACCCGAGGAACAGGGGCGCGGGCAGCCCCCATTTCGTGAGCAAGCGCCCGAAGCCCGACTTGGGCAACTCCGCTGTTGCCGACTCGTTCATACACGCCTCCATGACGTCGAGATCAAACGTATCATGGACTGTGTGAACTTCGCACGCAAGAGTGTTATGAAGTCGATCAGTTGTCGGGATGTTCGGCGACCTGCACCTCGACCCGGCTGCGCAGCTCGTCGACGTAGTGCGGATCGGCCTCCTCGTCCACGATCAGCAGGTCGTAATCGTCCAGCGGGGCGAGCCGGTGCAGGGCCGTGCGCTTCATCTTGCTGTGGTCCATCAGCAGCACCTTGTGCCGCGCGGCGGCCAGCATGGCCCGCTTGATCATCACGATCTCGGGCTCCTGGTGGAAGCTCATCGACGTGCTCATCGCCGAGGTCGACACGAACGCGATGTCCACCGAGAGCCGCTCGATCGACTCGATGCTCTGCATGCCGAGGAACGAGTCGTGGGTGGGCGAATAGTCGCCGCCGATGCAGATCAGCCGCAGCTCGTGCACGTTCTTGAGGACGTCGATCGCGGCGAGGTAGTTCGTGGCCACGGTCAGCGGAGTCACGTCGACCAGCAGCCTGGCCAGTGCGAGCGCGCTCGTGGAATCGTCGAGCAGCACCGACATGCCGGGCTCGACCTGCTCCACCGCGTGCATCGCGATCAGCCGTTTGGCGTCGACGTGCGCGTTCATCCGGTATTCGGCGTTGCTCTCGAACACCGTCGACGGCATCGCCGAGACGCCGCCGCGGTACTTCCGGACCAGGCCGCGCCGGGACAGCTCGTCGATGTCCCGGTGCACCGTCATCATGCTGACGCCGAGCAGGTCGACGAGCTCGCCGATGGTCGCCGAACCCTGCCGGAACACGTGCTCGGTCAGCTTCTGCTGACGGTTCTCGCGGGGGTGGGCGGCAGGCTTTTCGCTCGACATGCCGTGATTATCGCGGTTCCACTGGGAGGTTGAAGCGCACCAGGGCAGTTCGGTCACCGCTCACCTCCAGTTCGGTGACGGCCGCGTTGTCCAGGCGCGGAAACACGCCGCGGTAGCGGGACAACGGGATGCCGAGCAGTTGGCACAGCGTGAGCCGCAGCAGCGTGTTGTGCGCGACGACCAGTGCGGTTCCGCTGGTCGCGGCGGCAATCGCGCGGATCGCGCGTGCCCCGCGCTCGGCCGCTTCGGCCGGATCGTCGGCGCCCGGGAACGCGCCGGCGACCGGGTCGGCGAGGAAGCGTTCGACCGCCTCGGGATTGGTCTGGCGCACCTCGTCGCGGGTGCGGCCCTCGGCGATCCCGAAATAGGTTTCCCGCAGGTCGGCAACGATTTCCGGGACCAGTTCAAGCGCCTCGGCCGCCGGTTCGATCGTGCGCCGGGCGCGTCGTTGCGGCGAGCAGAACAACCCGTCCGGTTTCACTCGGCGGGCGTACGCGGCCAGCGCGTCGGCCTGGCGGATCCCCTCCTCGGTCAGCGCCACCTCGCTGGTGCCCGCGTAGCGGTTCTCCGCGTGCCATTCGGTCTGCCCGTGCCTGGCCAGCAGCAGCCGTGCTCCCACTCGTGCCCTCCTTGCGTGTGAACACCCTTGCGAACTTCTCAATGTCGCTGTTAACTTAACATTGCTCGTGTGAAACGGGCTCGCTCTCTGAAGGGATCTGGTGGATGACGCTCGACGCGGTGGTGTTCGACCTCGACGGTGTCCTGGTGGAAAGTGAACACCTCTGGGAGGAGAACTGGGTCGCTTTCGCCGCTCGCCACCAGGTCGAGTGGACGGCGGAAGACACGGCCCAGGTACAAGGCATGAGCGCGCCCGAATGGGCCGGCTATCTCGCGCGCCGGTGCGGAGTGCCGGACCAGGCGGACGAGGTGGAACGCGCGGTGGTCGACGGCATGATCGCCTCGATCGACGCGGGCGAAGCGCCGTTGCTTCCCGGCGCGGGCGCGATGGTGCGCGAGGTCAGCGAGCGGGTCCCGGTCGCGCTCGCGTCGTCGGCCGCCCGCCGGGTGATCGACGCGGTGCTGGAGAAGCACCAGCTCACCGGCGAGTTCACCGCGACGGTGTCCAGCGCCGAGGTCGCGCGGGGCAAGCCGAATCCGGACGTGTACCTGGAGGCGGCGGCCCGGCTCGGCAAATCGGGAAGCGAATGTCTCGGGGTCGAGGACTCGAGCAACGGCATCCGGGCGGCGGCCGCGGCCGGGCTCACGGTGATCGCGCTGCCCAACCCGACGTACCCGCCGAAGCCGGACGCGCTGGAGCTGGCCAGCGCGGTGGCCGCGAGCAATGACGACGTCCGACTGAAGCTCCTGGCCTATCTGGCCGGCGAGCCGGTGGCTGCGAAGGACTGAACGATGACCACCTTGGGTTCCCCGGACACGTTCAAGCGGCAGTGGCTGGACGGGTTCGTCACCGCGTACGGCCGCACAGTCCAGAAGGTGCCGGATGCCTACGGCGTCGTCCGCCGCGAGGCTCCGGCGAGCCCGAAGGTCGCGGTCGTGATCGGCGGCGGATGCGGGCACTACCCGGCGTTCGCCGGTCTCGTCGGACCTGGGCTGGCGGACGGCGCGGTGGTCGGAGACGTGTTCACGAGCCCGAGCGCGGAGCAGGTCTACCGCACGGCGCGGGCGGCGGACAACGGCGCTGGCGTCCTCTTCGGTTTCGGCAATTACCAAGGCGACGTGCTCCACTTCGGACTCGCCGCCCGCAGGCTGGCGGCGGAAGGCATCCCGAGCCGCACCATCCTGGTCACCGACGACATCGCGAGCGGCCCGGCGACTGAACCGGAGCGCCGTCGCGGCGTAGCGGGCGATTTTCTGGTCTTCAAGATCGCGGGCGCGGCGGCGGAACGCGGTTACGGCCTCGACGCGGTGCACGAGGTCGCGGCGAAGGCGAACGCTCGCACGCGGACGTTCGGCGTCGCGTTCGGCGGCTGCACGCTGCCCGGCGCGGAGGCGCCCCTGTTCACCGTCGCGGACCAGGAAATGGAGCTGGGCCTCGGAATTCACGGCGAGCCAGGCGTGCGCACGGTCGGCAGGTTGTCCGCGGCGGAGCTGGCGGACGAACTGGTCGACGGGCTCCTGCCGGAGCTGCCCGAGGGCGACGGCCGGGTGGTCGTGCTGGTGAACGGGCTCGGCCGCACCAAATACGAGGAAATGTTCGTCACGTACACCCGCGTGCACGAACGGCTCGCCCAGGCCGGGCTCAGCCCCGTGCACTCCGAGGTCGGGGAGTTCGTCACGTCGCTCGACATGGCCGGAGTTTCGCTGTCGATCCTGGTGCTGGACGACGAATTGGCCGAGTTGTACGCCGCGCCGTGCGACACCCCGGGCTATCGCACCAGCGGCGCCGAACTGGCCACGGTCGAGCTTGAGTCCACAGTGGACGAACTGCTGACCGCGGAGGCTCCGGGAACCAGCGTCGTCGACCGGGTGCTCACCGCGGCTTTGCGCAGCATCGAGGAGAACGAAGCCGAGCTGGGCCGGCTCGACGCGGTGGCCGCGGACGGCGACCACGGGCTCGGCATGACTCGCGGAATGCGCGCCGCGGTCGCCGCCGCGCGACGCGAGCCGGACACGGTTTCCGGTGCGCTGCTGGCTGCCGGCACCGCGTTCGCCGATGCGGCTGGCGGTGCCTCGGGCGCGTTGTACGGCGTGCTGCTGGCCGAAACCGGAGCCGGTCTCAGCGGCGTGGCCGCCGACGACATCACCACGGCAATGCTTGCCGACGCGGTCGACGGTGCGGTTCGGGCGTTCTGCGAGCTGGGCAAGGCCGAACCGGGGGACAAGACGATGCTCGACGCGATCGAGCCGTTCCGGGCCACGCTGCGAGAGCAGGTGGGCTCGGAGGTAGTGCAGGCATGGCGGAAAGCCGCCGAAGCGGCGGTCGTAGCCGCGCGGGAGACCGCGCATTTGCGTCCGGCGAAGGGACGCGCGGCGCGGCTCGCGCAACGGAGCGAGGGTCATTCGGATCCGGGTGCGGTGTCGTTCTCGCTGCTGGTCACGGCTGTCGGCGAGGAGCTGGAAAGGAGCGCTGACTGATGCGCATCGTGGTGGCGGCGGACAACGCCGGGGTCGAACTGAAGAATCAGCTGCGCGACCTGCTTCAAGCCGATGAACGAGTCACCGAGGTGACCGACCTCGGCGTGCCGGACGCGGCGGACGACCGGGCGTACCCGTTGCTGGGGCTGGCCGCGGCGGAAGCGATCGCTCGCGGCGAAGCAGACCGCGGCGTCCTCGTGTGCGGCACCGGCATCGGCATGGCGATTTCGGCGAACAAGGTGCCTGGCGTGCGGGCGACGGTCGCGCACGATTCGTACTCCGCCGAGCGGTCGATCAAATCGAACGACTGCCAGGTGATCACCTTCGGAGCGCGCGCGATCGGCCCCGAGGTGGCGAAGAAGATCGTGGCCGAATGGGTCGGGTACCGCTTCGACCCGGCGTCGGCCAGCGCGACCAAGGTCGCGCACATCACCGAATACGAGAACGCCCACTGACCAAGGCGTCCGTCGTGGCGCACAATCGGCACAGAGCGAGTGAGGGAGCAGAGTTGCACATTCTCGCTGCGGGAGACCACTTCGTCAGCCCCGGCCTGCTGGCCGGAGCCGTCCGCGCGGAACTCGGCGGCGACCACGAGGTCGCCGAGCTGACGCTGCCGTGGCCGGTCGAGCCGTTCGGGCCGGTCGGCAACGTGCTGGAGGCCAGCGGTACCGAGGACCAGGTGATCGAGGCACTCGCCGGTGCCGAGGCCGTCGTCACGCAGATGGCTCCGTTCACCAAGAAGGTCTTCGCCGCCGCGCCGGCGCTCAAGCTCGTGTCGGTGTGCCGGGGCGGGCCGGTGAACGTCGACCTCACTGCCGCCACCGAGGCCGGTGTCGCCGTCACCTACGCGCCGGGTCGCAACGCGGGCGCGGCGGCCGAGTTCGCGGTCGGCATGATCCTCGCCGCGATGCGGCGGATCTCGACGTCCTCGGCCGAGCTGCTCGCCGGCACCTGGCGCGGCGACTACTACGCCTACGACCAGGCCGGGCTCGAACTGGGCGGCACCACCGTCGGCCTCGTCGGATACGGCGCGATCGGGTCCAGGGTCACCAAGGTGCTCGTCGCGTTCGGGGCGAACGTACTGGTGGCTGACCCCTACGCCGACCGGGACGCGGTCGAGGCCGATGGCGCACAGCTTGTCGAGCTGGATGAGCTGCTCCGGCAGAGCCGCGTCGTGAGCCTGCACGCGCGGCTCACCGAGGAAACCCGGCACCTCATCAACGCGAGCAAACTCGACCTCCTGCCGGAGGGCGCGGTCCTCGTGAACACCGCCCGCGGCGGCCTGCTCGACTACGCGCCGCTGCCCGAGGCTCTGCGTTCCGGCCGGCTCGGCGCGCTCGCGCTGGACGTCTACGACGTCGAGCCGCCGCCGGCGGACTGGGCGCTGCGCGACGCGCCCAACGTGATCGCGACCCCACACCTCGCCGGTGCGAGCAGGCAGACCGCCGAGCGCGCGGCCGCGATCGTCGCGGCGGAGGTCGGCCGGTACGCACGCGGCGAGCAGCTCGCCAACCTTGCGAATCCCGAGGTGCTGGAGCGACGGCCGTGATTGTCGGGGTCGACATCGGGACGTCGCTCACCAAGGCCGTGGTGTTCGACGAGGACGGCAGCTCCATCGCGAGCGCGTGCACGCCGTCCGAGGTGCACCACCTTCCGGGCGGCCGGGTCGAGCAGGATCTCGACCAGGTCGTCGGCACGGTCGCGACGGTGGTGCGCGAGGTCGCGGCCGCGCTGCTTGAGCCGGTGTCCGCGTTGGCGTTGACCGGACAGGGCGACGGCCTCTGGCTCCGCGACGAGACTGGTGCCGCGGTGCACCCAGCCATCTCGTGGCTCGACGGCCGGGCGAACACGGTGCTCGCGAAATGGCAGGCCGACGGCGTGACGGCGGAAGTCTTCCGCCGCACCGGTTCCGGCATGTTCCCCGGCTGCACCGCGGCCATCATGTCCTATTTGGACACTCATGAGCCCGAGGTGCTCGACCGCGCCGCGGTGGCCGGATACTGCGTGGACGCGGTGTTGCAGCGGCTTACCGGCGAGATCACGGTCGATGTTTCGGATGCGTCGTTGCCGTTCCTGAACCCGGCCACGCGCAGCTATGACGACGGCGCGATCGAGGCCTGTGGGCTGGGGCATCGCAGTTCTTTGTTCGCGAAACCAGCCCCGGCGAAGTCGGTGTTCCGGCTCGATCGGCGCGGTGCCGAATTGCTCGGGCTGCCAGTCGGGCTGCCCGTCACCGCAGGGCCTTTCGACCTGCCAGCCAGCGCAATCGGTGCTGGCGTACGGAAACCGGGCGACGGAATCCTCACCGCCGGGACCACGCTCGCCTGTCAGGTGCTCACCGCTGATCCCGCGTTCGACCCCGAAGCGGAACCGGCGGGCATGTTCCTGTGCACTCCCGACGAGCACGAGTACCTGCACGCGATGCCCGCGATGGTCGGCACCGCGGGCATCGATTGGGCCTGCGAGTTGCTGGGCATCAGCGTCGAGGAAATCGACCCGCTGCTGGCGAGCAGCAAGCCAGGCGCTCGCGGGGTACGCGCCCTGCCATTCCTTTCGGTTTCCGGCGAACGCGCGCCATTCGTCGACGCTGGAGCGCGCGCCCAATTCTCCGGGCTGAGCCTGGAAACCGGCCGAGCCGACCTGGTGCGGGCGCTCTGCGAGTCGATCGCTTACGCCGCACGGCATTGCTTTGAAGCAGCCGGCCTGTCGGGTCAGCTCTACGCCTGCGGCGGAGGAGTCCGCTCGCCCGAATGGCTGCAGATTTTCGCCGATGTGCTCGGCCGTCCGGTCGTGATCCCGAGCGATCCCGGCGTCGGCGCCCGCGGTGCTGTGCTTACGGCCGCGGACGCGTTGGGAAGGCCGTACGATCGGGACCGCTGGGCCGCGAACTCGCGAACGGTCGAGGCTCGGCCCGAAAATGTGGCTGATTACGAGCGCGGTTACGCCGACTACCAGGCTTCCCTGTCTGCCGCGCGCGGACTGTGGAGGCTGTGAATGATCCTGGAGAACGAGCGTGCCGCAGTGTGCGAGTACGCCCGCCGCCTGACGTCGGACGGCTTGGTCGTCGGCACGTCAGGAAACGTGTCCGCGCGGGCAGGCGAACTGGTCGCCGTAACCCCGACCGGCGTCGACTACGCCGCCCTCACGCCCGCCGACATCCCCGTGGTGGACCTCGACGGCAACCCCGTTGACGGCAGCCTGAAACCGACGAGCGAACTTCCGATGCACCTGGCCGTGTACACCCGAGCCGCCGATCCGGAGTCTGCGCCGGTGAACGCGGTGGTGCATACGCATTCGGTGCACGCCACCGCAGTGTCCACTTTGGTCACTGAGGTTCCGCCGATCCACTACATGCTCGCGGCCATCGGCCCCACCGCCCGCGTGGCCCCGTACTCGACCTACGGCACCACCGAGCTTGCCGACGCCATGCTGGAGGCCTTGGCCGATCGCCGAGGCTGTCTCCTGGCGAACCATGGCACGATCACTTACGGCGACTCGTTGTCGAGTGCGTATAGCCGCGCTCAGCAATTGGAATGGGTCTGCCAGGTGTGGCTGCTGGCCCGCTCCGCCGGTACCCCGGGTCTGCTGCCGCCGGAGGAAATCGAGCATGTGGTGGAGAAACTGAAGGGATACGGCCAACGCTGACTGATTAGTGCGAGGGCGGCCCGCCTTGCTGGCCGCCCTGGCCCGGCTGATGCTCGGGCTGTTGCGGATACCCAAGCTGGGGCGGATAGCCGGGCTGTTGCGGGTGTCCAGGCTGGGGCGGGTATCCGGTCTGCGGTGCGTGCCCAGGCTGCGGCGGGGCGGTTTGCGCCGGGTAATTGTTCTGGGGCAAGGGATTCTCCGGCCAGGGCGGTGCCGGGTACCCAGTCTGGGGCGGAGTCCAGGGCTGCGGCGGAACCCCGGGTTGCGCGGCGACCCCCGGCTGCGGCGGAACCCCCGGCTGCAGCGGAAATGACTGCGGTGGAAACCCGGGCTGTGCAGGACCTCCGAGCTGAGGCGGAACCTCGGGTTGCGCGGGAATCCCGGGCTGCGGCGGAACCCCGGGTTGCGCGGGAATCCCGGATGGCGGCGGAAACCCGGACTGTGCAGGAACCCCAGGCTGCCCCGGATACGCCGTCCCCGGCTGAGGCGCGTACCCGGCTTGCGGGACCTGCCCGGCGTATCCCTGCGGAGTGAACTGCGCTCCCGGTGCCGTCCAGGCCGCTGGTCCGTAACCCGCGCCGGCAGGTTGCGCGCCCGGGAGCATCTTGGCGACCGGAGGCAGCAGCATCGCGATCGCCGTCAGCGCGGCGACAATGGCCGCGATCCCCGTCTGAAGTTCCACGACGGCAAGCACGTGCCGCGAGAGCACGCGCGACAACGAAACAATTGCCACCACCGCTTGCACTACCGCAGGTACCACGAGAAAACGCGCCGGGCGCAGACCGCGGGTCGCGAGTAGTGCCGCTCCGGGCAGCACTGCGATACTGAGCACGGCCAGCAGCGGATGCACGTAACCGCCGCTGGTCCAACTGTGGTTGATCATGGTCGCGGCTTCGGCCCACAGCACGACTATCTCGCTGAGACCGAGCACTCCCGCGAGCACCAGAGCGAGGTTGCGTGCCTGTGCGGTTGGTCCGGGCATGCCGGGATAACCCATAATTCCCCCTCCGTGGTCCCCTTACGGTAGCGGGACGAGCGCCCCCATGCCCGCCCGTGCGAACTGGGTCGCCAGCCGCTGCGGCAACGGATTCGGGTACAAAATGATCGACGCGAACGGCGACGGCGTGTAGCCGGCCCCGCCGTTGCTCTGCAGGTGCACGCTGACATGGACGTTGCGGTCAGCGGGAATCTCGAACGACACCGCGCCCCAGGAAACGACGTACTGCCGGCCGTCGATTCCCGCGAACGGGATGTACGCGCCAGCGTGGAAAATATGCGTGGAAATGTCGATCGTGAGCAATCGTCGAGGCCCGTCGTGCGGGTCGACGTACGGAATCACGTTCGGGGTGGAGGCCAAATCCGGCGGCTCGGTCGGGTCGGTCATCGTTCCGGGCCTTCCGTTAGGCAATGGGCGAAGTTTACTCTCGGCGGCGCTCTGGCCGGAGCGCAAGCCTGAAGCGCCCGCAGTGATCAGAACTGGTAGTACAGGAACGGGCTGAAAGTCCCCGTAGCCACCAAGATCGCCGCATAAACCAGGCCCACCGTCATGACCCCGATCCGGAGCGCCGTGGCTCCGCGGCTTCGGGACGATTCCAGCAGCGGGCCGGTCACCGGGTGTGCCGGGAGGATGAACACGATCAGCGCCAGCAGCAGGATCACCAACCGCTGGTTCGTCAGCGCGCTTTCCACGACGTCGCCCAGGCCGCCGAAGTCCGGGATCAGCATGTGGCCGATCATCGACAACGCGTGGCCGAGGTCGGCTGAGCGGAAGAAGACCCAGCCGAACACCACGAGGATCAGCGTCAGCACTCGGCGGGCGATGCGGGCTGCCGGGCTGGCCGGGGAGTCGCCGAGGTTGAAGCGGCGTTCGATGACCAGCAGCGCGCCGTGATAGCAGCCCCAGATCAGGAACGTCCATTGTGCGCCGTGCCAGAAACCCGTCAGCACGAAGACGATCGACAGGTTCCGGTACGTCTTTCCGGCGCCCGAACGGTTCCCGCCCAGCGGGATGTAGACGTAGTCGCGGAACCAGCGCGACAGCGACATGTGCCAGCGGCGCCAGAACTCCGTGATCGTCACCGACGAGTACGGGCGGGCGAAGTTCTCCGGCAGCCGGAAACCGAGCATGCGGCCCAGGCCGATCGCCATGTCCGAATAACCGGAGAAGTCGAAGAACAACTGCAGGGTGTAGCCGATCGCGCCGAGCCAGGCTGTCGTGAACGTCATCTGGTTCGCCGGGGTCGAGAAGCAGGCCTCGACCATCGGGCTGAGCGAGTCGGCGATGATCGACTTCTTGCACAGGCCCAGCGCGAACCTCGGGAAGCCCGCGGCGATGTCGTCCAGCCGGTGCGAACGCCGCTGCGGAAGCTGGTCGGCGATCTCCCGGTACCGCACGATGGGACCCGCCACGAGCTGCGGGAACATCGCGATGTAGGCGGCGAACGACACCGGATTGCGCAGCGCGTGCCGCTCGCCGCGGTAGATGTCCACCACGTAGGAGATGTGGTGGAAGGTGTAGAAGGAAATGCCGATCGGCACCACGATGTTCGCGACGCCGAGATCGCCGCCGAACCAGTGCGCGACGGCCGCGATCTGCTGCGTCGCGAAACCGGCGTACTTCCAGATGACGAGCACGAGCACGTCGAGCGTGATGACGCCGATCAGGATCCGCTTCCGGCGCTTCCCCCGGACATCCCACGGGCTGGGTTCCAGCGCCGGTCCGGCGAGGAAGTTCACCGCCATGCAGAGCAGCAACAGGAACAGGTACGGGCCGGCGCCGATCGTGTAGAACAGCAGACTCGCGACCGCGACGATGCCGTTGCGCCAGCTGCGCGGGCACGCCAGGACCGCGATCAGCACCGCGGGCATGAAGTACCACAAGAACAGCGGCGAAACGAACGACATCGGTGACGGACCCCCTCGGTTCCGGAGGAGACCTTAGCCCGAGCGGGTGGCTCCGCGGGGCGATGCCCGACGGATCACAGCACGAATCACCGAGGGTGACGGATTTGGGCGGATTCTGCCCTTCGCGGCGGGGAACCGGGCGAGCGGTGAAGCTGCGCTGCGGCCCGGAGCCGAGGGAAATCGCCATGGGTGCGGGCGCGGGCGACTAGGGCGGTGGTTGGGCGGCTGTGTGGAAGGGCGGTGGGCACCCGATGCGGGAGTGCGGGGCGGCGGGGCGGGAGAGCGATGGCTGCGCGATGTGGGGTGCGGCGGAATGGCAATGCGATGGGGGTGTGCGGGGCGCGGCAGCGGCGACGCGGTGGGCGTGCGATGTGGGAGCGCCCCGGGCGGCGGAGCGGCAATGCGCTGGCTGCGCGATGCGGGAGTGCGAGGGGGCGGCGGAGCGGGAGAGCGATGGCCGCGCGATGCGAGACCGTGGGGCACGGCGGTGCGGGAGATCGATGGCCGCGCGAAGCGGGAGTGCGGGACGCGGCGGATGTCGCGGCGGAGCGGAAGGGCGGTGGCCGTACAGATAAGGCAGTTAGGGCAGCTGACCGGTAGCCGCACGAGAACGGCAGTGCGAGAGGGCTGAGAGGCTGAGGGGGATGAAGGGCTGAGCCAGAAAAGATGCGAGCGGGCTCAGTCGGTGATCCGGCCCAGCCACTCGCCCATCAACGCCTTCTCCGCCTCGCTCAACCCCGACACCTGCGGCAGCACCGCCCGCAAAGCCGTCGCCGCGGCCGTCGGTCCAGGGGCGCGGGACACCGGCCGATCCGTGCTGATCGCGGCGATCACCGCCTCTCGGGCCGCGATCGAAACCGTCAGGTCGCGGGACTCCGGCGGAGTGCCGATCAGGCTCAACGTCGCCCCGGACCCGGCAGCGTGGATCAAAGCCGCCGCCAGGGTTTCCGGCACTCGGAGCCGTCCGGCTGAGGCGATGCGGCTGACTCGGGCCGAGAGGATCTCCAGCGACTTCTCCAGCGCGGGAGAAGGACCGGGACGGGTGGTCATCAGCAGGTACAACGCGGGGTAGGCCAGGCCGAACTCCAGGTGCTGGTCCCAGCCCCGCCGCAGGTCCTCGAGCGGATCGTCTGCGGGGGGCTGGGCCGTTTTCGCTTCCAGGTAGTCCGCGTAGCCCTGGACGGTGATGGCGTCCAGCAGGCCGTCTTTGTCGCCGAACAGTCGATAAATCGTCGGCGGCTGGACGCCTGCCGCGGAGCTCACCGCGCGGGTCGACACCGCGTCCGGGCCGCCGGTGGACAGCAGGTCCAGGGCAGCGGCGATGATCCGGGCGCGGGCGTCGTCGGGCATGTTATCGACGATAACAGGCCGGTGATTCCAGTGAAATCAGACGCGTCCGGCGATCCGGCGGCGGCGGGCGACCTCGGCCAGCAGCACGCCGGCGGCGACCGAGGCGTTCAGCGATTCCACGCCTGCCGCCATCGGGATCGACACTGTCGCGTCGCAGGTCTCGCGGACCAGCCGGGAAAGGCCGCGGCCTTCCGAGCCGAGCACGATGACCAGCGGGTCCGCTGCCAGGTCGAGGGCGTCGATGTCGACCGTGCCGTCCGCGTCGAGGCCGACGATCATCAGGCCCTTCGAAGCCCACGCGCGCAGCTGGCGGGTGAGGTTCGTGGCGACCGCGATCGGCAGCTTCGCCGCGGTGCCGGCGCTGGTACGCCACGCGACCGCGGTCATTCCGGCGCTGCGGCGTTCCGGCAGCAGCACGCCCTGCGCGCCGAACGCCGCGGCGGACCGGATCACCGCGCCCAGGTTGCGCGGGTCGGTGACGCCGTCGAGCGCGACGAACAGCGGGGTGTTGCCCGAGTCGCGCGCGGCCTCCATCAGGTCGTCCGGGTGCGCGTACTCGAACGGCGGCACCTGCAGGCCGAGGCCCTGGTGCATCGCGCGGTTGGTCTTGCGGTCCAGCTCCTCGCGCGGGATCTCCAGGATCGAGATGCCCTTGTCGCCCGCGAGCCGGACGGCCTCGTTGACCCGGTCGTCGATGTCGATGTTGAGCGCGACGTACAGCGCCGTGCCCGGCACGTCCGCGCGCAGCGCCTCGACGACCGGGTTGCGGCCGGCGATCAGCTCCGGCCGGTCGGCCTTCTTCTGCCGGGCCTGGTCACGCTTGGTGGCGGCGCTGGCAGCGCGGTACGCCTTGTGCCCGGGCCGGTCCTCGGCCTTCGGGGTCGGGCCCTTGCCCTCGAGCGCCTTGCGCCGCTGCCCGCCCGAACCGACGACGGCGCCCTTCTTGGTGCCGGTCTTGCGGATGGCACCTTTGCGCTGTGAGTTGCCTGCCATGAATCCTCAATCTCTGCTGCCGCGAAGGAAGTCAGGAGTTCCTGACTGTCCACTGCGGACCGTTCGGGGTGTCTTCCACCGCGATCCCGGCCGCCACGAGACGGTCGCGGGCGGCGTCCGCGCGGGCGAAGTCCTTCGCCGCACGGGCCTCCTGGCGTTCGGCCAGCAGGGCTTCCACGAGCGTGCCCAGCGCGTCGCGGACGGGAGTGTCCGAGCCGCCGTCCGCCCAGTCCGGCGACAGCGGGTCGATGCCGAGCACGCCGGTCATCCCGCGGACCGTGCCGGCCAATTCGAGTGCCTTCGTGGTGTCGCCGCCGTCGAGGGCGGCGTTACCGTCGCGGACCGTGTTGTGCACCACGGCGAACGCGGCCGGGGTCGCCAGGTCGTCGTCCATCGCCGCGGCGAACTCCGCCGGAACCTCGCCCACCGAGACCGTGCCCGCCGACTCTGCCCGGCGCAGGAACGCCTCGATCCGCCGGTAACCCTGCGCGGCTTCGGAAACCGCGCCCTCGGAGTACTCGACCGTGGACCGGTAGTGCGGCTGCACCAGGTAGTAGCGCAGCTCGGGCGCACGGTAGCGCTCCAGCATCGCCGGGATCGCGACCGTGTTGCCCAGCGACTTCGACATCTTTTCGCCGGACATGGTCACCCACGCGTTGTGCAGCCAGTAGCGGGCGAACCCGTCGCCGGCCGCGTTCGACTGCGCGCGCTCGTTCTCGTGGTGCGGGAACACCAGGTCGACGCCGCCGCCGTGGATGTCGAACTCGGTGCCGAGGTAGTTGGTCGCCATCGCCGAGCACTCCAGGTGCCAGCCCGGCCGCCCGTCGCCCCACGGCGTGGGCCACGACGGCTCGCCCGGCTTCGCGCTCTTCCACAGGGTGAAGTCGCGCGAATCACGCTTGCCGCGGGTGGGCGTCTCGCCCTGCTGGACCTCGTCGAGCTGCTGCCCGGAGAGCGTGCCGTACTCCGGGAACGACTTCACCGAGAAGTACACGTCGCCGTCGACGGCGTACGCGTGCCCGGCTTCGATCAGCCGGTCCATCAGCTGGACCATCTGCGTGACGTGCCCGGTCGCGCGCGGCGTGACCGACGGCGGAAGGCAGCCGAGATCCTCGTACGCCTTCTCGAACGCACGCTCGTGCGTCGCCGCCCATTCCCACCACGGCCGTCCGGCGTCGGCGGCCTTGGCGAGGATCTTGTCGTCGATGTCGGTGACGTTGCGGACCAGCAGCACGTCCAGTCCACTGTGGAGCAGCCAGCGGCGGAGCACGTCGTAATTCAGCATGCCCCGGACGTGCCCGATATGCGGTACTCCCTGCACGGTGGCCCCACACACGTAGATCGACGCCGTTCCGCTGCGGACGGGAGAGAACTCCCGGGGGGCACGGGTCGCGGTGTCGTACAGGTGCAAAGCCACGAGGTAAAGGGTACCGGGAGCACTGTGGGAGACGTCGCAGACGTCAGAGCACGCCGTGCTCCCGCAACACGCCTAGCAGCGCGTCCGGCCGTTCCGCCGTGGGCAGCGGGTCGACCAGGGCGAACTGGCAGCCCAGCGCACGGGCGCCGCCGTCGGCTTCCTCGCTGTCGCCGACCATCAGCGTCTCTTCGGCGCGCACGCCGAGCCGCTCGATGGCCGTCTGGAAGATCTCCGGCTCCGGCTTCACGGCTCCGACCTCGAAGGACAGGGTGAATTCGGCGACGTGCGCGTCCCAGCCGCGCTGGCCGAACGCGGGCCGGATGTCGAACGCGATGTTGCTCAGCACGCCCGCCTTGCGCCCGCTGCTCGCGACGGCCTTCAGCGCGGCCTCGGTGTCCGGGTACGGCGTCCACTGGTCAGGCGCGATGAGCTGCGCGTACAGCGCCTCGGCCTGGTCGCGCCGGGGCACGCCGGACAGCCGCAGGACCTCGAGATACACCTTCCGGTGCAGCTCCGGGTCGCGGTCTCGGTTGTGCCAGGCGTGCAGGTGCTCCTCGTCCAGTTCGACAGACTGCTCGACCGGCGCGGTCATCCGCCGCATCAGCTCGGTCTGGGCTTCGACGTCAAGCGCCGAACCGTCGTCGTCGCGTACGTCGTCGAGCCAGCCGTCCTGCTGCTCAAGCCGGAAAAGAGTGCCGGAGAAATCGAACAACACCGCGTTGATGGCCACGCGCCAACCCTATCGGGCATTCCGGGTGCGATGCCGCCCGTTTGTGGTCCCCAGCTCATCCAGCCGGGACGTACAGCTCCACGAACTCCGGTGTCGCGTCGAGCCGGACCTTCAGGATCGGCACCGCCTTGTTCACCGGGTCGCCGCGGTCGTCGAACGAGATCATGCCGCTCGCTCCCGGTACCGCGGACTGCCCGTGCAGCCGGTTCCTGGCCTGCAGCACGTCCTGCGCGGTGACCTGCTCCGGCGACACCCGCGGGATGCCCCGAATGGCCCACACCACGGTCAGCAGCGCGTCGTGCGCCAGGATCGCGATGCCGTCGTCCAGCCGCTCCCGGGGGAAGACCGCGGTGAAGCAGCCATCGCACCCTGGTTCTTCGAAGCTCGCGACGGCCGCCTTGTTGAACGACTCCGGATGGTCGCGCCAGGCCTGCGGGTGCGCGAGCCCGGGCGCGAGCACGGTGACGTTCGCCTGGAGGCCGCGGCGCATTTCCGGACCGGGCGGGCCGACCTGGGCGAGGTCGCCGGTCAGCACGGTCAGGTGCTTGTCGAGACACGGCCGCTGGGCGAGCTGCGCGACGAACGACTTCAGGTGGTCCTCGCGGCCGGCGAAGTAGACGACGTCCGGGTTGTCGCCGCAGATGTTGGGCATCATCTGCAGGAACGTGTTCTCGATCCCGGGCAGGCTGGAGTCGTAGGACTCGGTGCGCCCGACGATCCGGTGCGTGGCGTCGGCGAACGTCTTGGTGAACGCCGTGGCCAGCGTCTTCGGGTACAGGTCGCCGGGGTTCTGGTCCTGCACGACGGTGGCGGTGTGCGCGGTCGGCTTCACGTAGCCGGCCATCGAACTGCCGTAGGTCGAGCTGGTCGGGGACACCCGCAGGAACCCGGGGATCTGCGAGAACTCGTCGGCGGCCAGGTGCGAGGCGACGACCGGGACGCGGTGGTCGGACAGTTTCTGGATGGCGCCCCGCGCGGTGTCGAGGCTCAGCCCGATCCCGGTCACGCCCACGATCCGGTCCGCTCCGGTGCGGCCGATCAGGTCGTCGACCACCGGCTCCCACTGTTTGAGCTGGCTGCCGGGGTTCGCGAGCAGCAGCCGGATGAGCGGCACGCTGCCCCACGACTGCGTTTTGTTGGCCCGGTGCTGTGCGACATACGCTCCTTCGAGCTGATGCCGCACCCATTCGCGGGAAAGAATGTCGTGGTCGGTGAGCGTCATCGGCAGCAGCACCGCGATCGTCACGTACGGTTTGCCGGAGCCGACGGTTTCGGTATTTTCCTGATGAATTCTGTTTTCCACATCAGCGAGGTCGGGCGAGAACACGAATTCGCCGTCAGTCGTGCCGATGCATTCGGAATTCTCACCGCGCTCCTCGACGCCGGCGCCGCACGTGCGATTCGCCTCGCTGATCGCCGGGACCACGACGAACGCCGCGACGACGATGACCGCGACCAGCAGCGCCGCGCCGCCGCCCCACAGCCACTTCGCCCAGGTCGGCCGCGGCGGCTTGATCCGTTGCGTCATCGGTAGCGCTCCGCTCGCTCGTGCAGCAGCATCGATCCTCGTCCCCGGCCCTGGGCCAGATGGTGGAATCCGCTCTCGATCGTGGCGTTGAGGGTGCCGCCCGGGTCACCGAGCGGATCGCGCGCCAGCCACAGCGAAACGACCAGCCACGCCACGGTGGTCTCCAGTTCGCCTTCCCATTCCCCGACGTGCTGCTGCACCTGCGTGTACGGATCCGCGTTCTCGACCAGGCGGTTGGGCGCGGCGGTGATCGTGTCCAGTTCGGCGAGCCACGCCTCCGCGGTCGGCACGTCGAACTCGGCGTGCGCGGCGGCGAGCGGCTTGCACAGATGCGTGACCACCGCGTCGACGTTTTCGAGCGCCAGATCGTGGTAGCGCGCGGCGGCGACCCGGCCGTTCTTCTCGTAGAAATCGCGGCAGCGGGTGTGCACCTTCTCCCAGCTCAACGGGTGATCGTCGGCGCGCGTGGCCAGCTTCCGCAGCAGCAACCGGCGCAGCCACGGGTGCAGGACGTAGCGCGACGGATCGTCCGGATCCGCCCGCAGCCACAGCTGGTCGGCGAGCTGCTTGAACAGCGGACCCTCGCCCATCGGGTTGCGCAGATCGAGAATTTCCTTGTGGAACAGCATTTCCACGTCGACCGCGGCGCTCGCGGTGACGAGTTCCTGGCGGCTCGCGGTGGAAAAATCCTGCAGCAGGTAGTCGCACATCTCGGCGAGCAAAGTGGAATCGCTGCCGTCTTCCGCGGTTACCTTGGTGTACAAGGCTTCCCGCAATGTGTTCGGGTTGGCCGGCTCGTAGCGCGCGGCGACAGTGTGCAGTACTTCCCGCACCGCGCCGGGATGTCCGTCGGTGAGCCGGGACAGGAATCGCGGCAGCCGCGACGTCGGGTGCACGTCGTGCGCGGCGGCGACATCGACGACGTCGCCGCTGGAAAGCGCGCCGAGCTCCAGCAGGTACCAGGGAGACCAGCGGTTGTCCGGCTGGCCAGGGATCCAATCGGTCTCCACGTGCGCGGGCAGCCGCGGCACCGGCCATTCGAGACCGCTCGTCCGATGCTCCGGGTTCCGGCGGATTTCCCGGTCGCTGGCGGGATGCGCGGTGACCATCGACCAGCTTTCGCCCCAGTCCGGATTCCACGTCCGGCTCGTCGCGATCACCACCAGCGGATCCGCCTCGTCCGGCGTGTGCCTGCGCGATTCGGCGAGCGCGCGCAGGAAGTCCTGCCCGCCCTTCGTGTGCGCATTGTCCAGCAATACCAGGCAATTCATCGTCCGGCGGGTGCCGGAGAGACCGGAGTACGCGCGGCGCAGATCGGCGAGGAACGCGTCGCAGATGATCGCGTCGACCGCCGCCCGGTCGTCCTCGTCGCCGTGCGCGTGCTTGGCGATCTCGATCAGGAAGTCCTGGTGATTGCCGTGCCCGGTCGGCATGGCCTTGACCTTGCCCATCAGCCGCCGCCGGTCGTACCAGCTGAGCCCGCGCAGCAGCAGTTCGGTCGCCTCGTTCCAGCCGGGAAGGCTGTTGCCGGAGGTGACCCCGCCGACGAGCTTGACGACGTCCACGATCGCGTCGCGATTGCGTTCCAGCGGCTGGTTTTTCGCGATCAGGTCCCGGAGCTTGCGCAGCGCGGCCCTGCGGTCGCCGAGTTCGACCGGCGCGCTGAGCACGAGCATGCATAGCCACAGCCGGGGAAACGCGATACGGCCGAATTGCCGCCATTGCCTGCCGAGATCGAAAGCCAAGTGGCCCAGCAGTTCCCTCGGTTGAATCTGCTCCCAGTCGCGTCGCTCGAAATCGACGAGCGCGTGCGGGATGTCCTCGCAGCGGGTGCGCAATTCCTCCAGCAGCGCCGACTTCCCGGAGCCGCGCACGCCTAGCGCCACCGCGATCGGCAGTGGTCTGCTCTGTCCTCCCGGACGGCTCAGCAGTTCTTCGACCAGCCTTCCGGTGATCGAACGTACTCCGGACAAGCGATGCGCATCGACGGGCATCGTCCCCCTTTGGCCCGGGCGGCCCCGCTCCCTGCCGCCGCAAACGTCGCGGAATAACTATAATGAGCCGCCGGTAGCCGCGCAGAAGTTAGCGGAGATCTTTGCCCGATCGGCGAAGATCGTTTTCCCGGGCAGTGTTGTTCTCGCTGGTCAAGTATCCGGGAAAATGGAATATCACGATTTCCCGCACGAGCGCATTTTGCTCAGCCGCGCACCAGCAGCGCGGTCGCGACCGCTGCGATGCCCTCGCCGCGACCGGTGAGCCCGAGCCCGTCCGACGTCGTCCCCGAGACGCTCACTGGCCCGCCGATGGCGTCGCTCAGCACCTGCTGCGCCTCGTCGCGCCGCTTCCCGATCCGCGGGTGGTTGCCGATGACCTGCACGGTCGCGTTGGCTACCTGCCAGCCCTCCGCCCGCAGCAACGCGCGCACCTCCACGAGCATGTCGGTGCCGTGCGCGCCGTCCATGCGCGGATCGCCGGTGCCGAATACCGCCCCGAGATCGCCGAGACCGGCGGCGGACAGCAGGGCGTCGCACAGGGCGTGCGCCGCGACGTCGCCGTCCGAGTGGCCCGCACAGCCGTCGACTCCGGGCCACTGCAAGCCGGCCATCCAGCATTCCCGGCCCGGCTCGACCGGATGGACGTCGACGCCGTTGCCTACCCGCAGATCGGTCACAGGGGATCCTCTCGGTCCCCGCCCGCGACGAGCGCCTCGGCGAGGGTTAGTTCGAAGGCGCTCGCGACGCGCATCGCGTCCGGGTCGCCAGGGACGGTGGCCGCGCCCGCGGTGTCGGCGAGACCGGGGTCAGCGGAATCGGCGAGCGCGGAGCGGAATGCGGAAAGGGAAAAACCAACCGGGGTTTGTGCGCTGCGGAGTCCGTCGCGATCCACCGTGGCGGTGACAATTCCGGTTTCGTCAGTGGTTTTCACCGTGTCGGACATCGGCAGCACCGGAACCGCGACGGGCGCGCCGTCCCGGACCGCGGCCAGCACGCGCTGGACCGTCCGTTGTGGAGTGAACGCCCGCAGCGCGTCGTGCACCAGCACGACGGCGTCGGGGGAAAGAAGCGGCTCGACGGCGGCGAATGCCTGCCGGAGCGAAGCACCGGGAACGACCCGGCAATCGAGGCCGCTAAGAGCCTCGGAAAACGACTTCGCACACCGCTCGGGGGCTGCGGCGACCACCAGATCGATCTCCGGTGTGCCGAGCAGCCCCCGCACGGTGTGCGTGAGTAGTGCTGCACCACCGACCGCCGTGAGCGCGAGCTCGGGATCGGCCGGACGGTGCGCGACAGTCACGAACGCGACACTGAGCACCTGTGGGTTCATCAGGTCGTGATCGTAGGGAACCGGTTGCCTCGGCGGCGAACCGGAGGACCCGGGGTCAGACCGTCGCGGTCTCTAGAACCTCGTCGAGGAGCGTTTCCGCCTTGCCCTCGTCGGTGCCCTCCGCGAGCGCGAGCTCGCTGACCAGGATTTGCCGTGCCTTCGCCAGCATGCGTTTCTCGCCGGCTGAAAGTCCGCGGTCCTTTTCTCGCCGCCAGAGGTCGCGCACCACTTCGGCCACCTTGTTCACATCGCCCGAGGCGAGCTTCTCCAGGTTGGCCTTGTACCGACGAGACCAGTTCGTGGGCTCTTCGGTGTGCGGAGCACGCAGAACATCGAAGACCTTGTCCAGTCCTTCTTGCCCGACGACATCGCGTACGCCGACGATCTCGGCGTTGTCAGCGGGCACGCGAACCGTAAGATCCCCTTGCGCGACTTTGAGGACGAGGTACTTCTTTTCCTCGCCCTTGATCACGCGGGTCTCGATGGCTTCGATGAGTGCGGCACCGTGGTGCGGGTAGACGACGGTCTCTCCGACCTTGAAAACCATGTGTCCTCTGCCCCTTTCGCTGACTCCATCCTATCACGGCTGTTCGGCGGCCACCTAGCGACCCGGGATCGTCGTCGCAGGTCAGCGGCCTGGGCAGGGCTTGACAAACCGGTTTTCGCCGTGCTCATGCAGGTGAGCCGACAGCGCCCCGACCGGCACCGTGGGATCCTTTGTGGACAGTCGATCGGCCGGGAACGCACACCGGTTCCGCGCGCGAAGAACCGCCCGGCTAGTCTTCGGGAAGGACGAGGCCGTGAAAGGGAAGGACTCTGACGTGAGGCTGCAGAATCGCCGCGTGCTCGGCGCAGGCGTGTCGGCGCTCGGCGCCGCACTCGTGCTCGCCGGTTGCGGAGCCGGTCAGATCACCCAGACCGACACCCAGCAGCCCGCCGTCAACGGCACCTACGCCCAGGTGAAGACGATCGTGCTGCGCAACGTCGCGGTGCAGTACCCGGCGCAGGGCCCCGGCTACGCGGCCGGTTCGCCCGCCCCGCTCACGCTGACTGTCGTCAACCAGGGCCAGAAGGACGACAAGCTCGTCTCCGTGACGTCCGAGGGCGCCTCCGGCCCCGCGCAGATCTCCGGCGACTCGGCCATCGTCGCCGGCCACTCGCTCGTGATCGGCCCGGCCGACGCGGTCGAGCAGGGCGCTCCGGCGCAGCCGGAATCGGCCAACAGCACGCCGGCCTCCGAGACCAACTCGGCCGCCAACGGCGCGCCCAGCTCGGCCCCGGGCTCGGCCTCGAACAGCGCGTCGAACTCCGCCCCCAACTCGGCGTCGAACGCGCCGCAGGCGGGCGAGAACGGCGGCGCGGCGAGCCAGCTCGGCACCGGCAAGGTCGTGCTGCAGGGCCTCAAGCAGCCGCTGTGGCCGGGCGCGACGATCAAGGTCACCTTCACCTTCCAGAACGCCGGCCCGATCGTGGTCGAGCTGCCGGTCGCCGCGCCGGCGCACCCGCGCTCCTGATCGCCGCCGCGTTTCTGTCGGTGCCCGCCGATAGCCTCGCGGCGTGGTGAAGAAGAGCAACACCGTCCACCGGTGCGCGGAATGCGGGTACGAAACGGCTAAGTGGCTCGGCCGCTGCCCGGAATGCCAGGCGTGGGGCACGCTCGAGGAGCGCGGCTCCGCGAAACCGGCGATCGCGCGGGTGGCCGCCGGAGCGCCGAGCGCGCCCGCGAGGCCGATCGCCGAGGTGGACGTCGAGGCGGCCCGGGCGAAGGCCACCGGCGTGCCGGAGCTGGACCGCGTGCTCGGCGGCGGGCTCGTGCCCGGTGCGGTCGCGCTGCTGGCGGGCGAACCCGGGGTCGGCAAGTCCACGCTGCTGCTCGAAGTCGCCTATCAATGGGCGGTCACGGCCGGGCGTTCGCTGTACGTCACGGGCGAGGAATCCGCGGGACAGGTCCGGCTGCGCGCCGAGCGCACCGGCAACGTGCACGGTGAGATGTACCTCGCCGCGGAGAGCGACCTGTCCGCGATCCTCGGGCACGTCGACGCGGTGAAGCCGGGCGTGCTGATCGTCGATTCGGTCCAGACCATGGCGTCGCCGCAGGTCGAGGGCTCGCCGGGCGGGGTGACGCAGGTCCGCGCGGTCACCTCCGGGCTCGTCGCGCTGGCCAAGGAACGCGGGCTGCCGGTCGTGCTCGTGGGACATGTCACGAAGGACGGGTCGGTCGCCGGTCCGCGCGTGCTGGAGCACCTGGTGGACGTGGTGCTGCAATTCGAGGGCGACAAGCATTCGACGCTGCGGATGGTGCGCGGCATCAAGAACCGGTTCGGCGCGGCGGACGAGATCGGCTGTTTCGAACTCACCGAGGAAGGCATCGTCGGCGTGCCGGACCCGTCCGGCCTGTTCCTGAGCCGGACGGCGGAGCCGGTGCCGGGCACCGCGGTCACCGTCGCGGTCGAAGGCAAACGGCCGCTGCTGGGCGAGGTGCAGGCGCTGGTGTCGAGCAGCGGCATGCCGCAGCCGCGGCGCGCGGTGAGCGGCCTCGATTCGGCGCGGATCGCCATGGTGCTCGCCGTGATGGAAAAACGCGGCCGGATGAAGCTGGGCGACAAGGACGTCTACGTCGCCACGGTCGGCGGCATGAAGATCACCGAGCCCGCGATCGACCTGGCGCTGGTGCTCGCGCTGACCTCCTCACTGCACGACGTGGCCCTCTCGCCGCGATTGGTGGCGGTGGGCGAAGTCGGGCTGGCGGGCGAAATCCGGCGGGTGCCGAACGTCGCCCGCCGGCTGGCCGAGGCGGCCCGGCTGGGCTTCACGCACGCGTTGGTGCCGCCGGATTCCGGCAAGCTCCCGGACGGCATCCGGGTGCTGGAGGTGCCCGACGTGGCGAGCGCGCTCAACGCGGCGAATCACGCGAAATGATCAGTCTCCCGCCCGGTCGGTCGTCTCGGAGGAGAACTGGGCGGAGCTGACCAAGGTGCCGGGCGCGAAGCCGGTGACGGTGCTCGTGGAGAGCACCTGGATGTCGGTGAGCTGAAGCCGCGTCGCGTCGACTGAGACGAGCATTTTGTACGGGCCGGTGAACACCGCGTACTGCGTGAAGCCCGGACCGGTCTGCACCCGCTGGAAGCCGAGCGTCGGGTCGTCCATCGCTTTCATGAAGGCGAGCCGCAGCTCGCGCGACGCGTACCCGGAAGCGAGCACGTTCAGGATCATCCCGGTCGCCGACGGATAGCTGATGCGGCTAGGGACCTTCGGAGTGCCGTAAGCCAACGGCTGTGGCAGTGGCCCGTCGCCGATGGGCGACAGCGCCGGAGGGATGCGGTCCTTCAGGAGGCGATTGGCCAGGCTGTTGGGGTCGGTCGGCAGGCTCGCGACGAATTCCGGGGTCGGCAGGGACCAGCCCAGAGTGCCGGCGGGTGAATCTCCGCTGGGAATGCGGAAGTCGGGCGTGAACCGCCCGCCGGGCGCGGACTGCTCGGCCTGGGACGGCCCGGGCAATTTCGCGCTGTCCCGGGGCTCCCCGCCGAGCAGCGTCGGCGGTTCGGCCCGGGTCCAGCGGCGTTTCCAGATTCCGGTCGGGTCGGCCGGGATCCACAGGTCCACCTGGTCCCGAACCCTGAACACACTGGTCCCGTTCACCAACGCGGTGCGGCTGTACTTGGTCACGACGTGGTTGAACGGCGCGCCCGCTTCGCGGCCGTCCGTAGCGGAGCCTGTGCCCGCGGGCGCCAGCGTCGACGGTGCGCTGGCCAGTTCCCGGACCACGACCACGCCGCCGGTGACGAGCGCGACCGCCGCGGCGACCGCGATCCATCGCCACGCGCCGGAGCGCTGTTTCCGTTGCGGGACAACGGGTTCATCCGATTCGCTCACTGCCGCGGCGGCCCGCATCATGCTCGCGCGGGCTCGGTCGAGTTCGGCGCGGTCGGTGGTCTCCTCGTGCGGGTGCAGCGCGGCGAGGGCCTCGTCGAGTTCGGCGTCGGACCACAGATGCCGCACGGTGTCGTCGTTCACTGTTCCTTCGCCTCCTCGCGGCTCGATGCGCCTGGATTGGTGCGCAGCCATCTGCGGATCCGGTGCAGTCTCGAACGCACGGTGCCCGGCGGGATGCCGAGCGCCTCGGCGACTTCGACCGGTTCTAGCCCGGCCCACGAGACCAGCAGCAGCGTGTCGCGATCGGCGACGCTCAGCTTCGCGAGCGCACCGGCCAGCTGTGCCGTGCGGGCCTGCGCGTCCACCTGCTCGGCGACCCGGGTGTCGTGCCCGCCGTGGCCGCGGTCGCTGGAATTCGCGAGCCGTGCGGTGGCCCGCAGCGCCCGGGTTTCGCTGCGGACGTGATGGCGCAGCAGGTTCGTCGCGATCCCGTACAGCCACGAGCGCGCGGTACCTAGCTCCGGCTGATACGACTCCCGGCGGCGCAGCGCGACGAGGAACGTCTCGGCGACGAGGTCGTGCGCCGTGTCCGGGCCGACGCGGCGCGCGAGGTAGCGGTGCATGGTCGCCGCGTGCGCGTCGAACAGCCGCCCGAAGGCCGGGGCCGGATCGGGTCCGCCCAGGTCGGGGCGGTCCTGCGGGCCGGTCGCCACCGGCTCGGGACCGTCATGGGTCACCTGCATGCCTGTTCTTGCCCGCAGGGCGGGCGAGCGTTCACGACCTCACCAGATGGGGTGGTCGCTGAACTTCTCCAGCGTGCTCACCGACGGCCGGACGAACCAGAGCCCGGCGCTGTAGCCGATCAGGCCGATGGCGAAATTCGCGAACGTCGCGAGCAGTTCGGTGAAGCCGAGCTTGCCGTGGTTGCCCCAGAGATCCACCAGCGCGGACACCCCGAGCGCGATCAGGCAGCTGATCGACAGCGCGGTGAAACAGGCGGCCAGCGCCGCGCGCGTGCCGCGGGCCCGGGCGATCACCAGGTAGTCGCCCTGCAGACAGCGGCGTGCGGACAGCACCACCACGGCGGTGGCGAGCACGGACAGCATCGGCAGCAGCAGAGCGGCGAGACCGAGCAGGCCGCGCGGCAGGCTGTGCCCGTGCAGCGGACGGTTCACGAGTGCGGTGATGCCGAAAACGAGCAGCGTGCCGATCGCCAGCGAAACCCCGATGACCACGGACGCGACGCGCACCCGGGCGGCGAACAACGGCGGCAGCGGGGCGTACTCCGCGGACTGCTGCCCGTAGTACTGCTTCACCGCATCACCTCCGCGCCGGCAACCCGAACGAACGTGCAAATGCTCGTGAAGACCACCTTAACGGAATGCGATTCCGGCAAGGCGGCCTTCACGGCACTTGTCACCGAGGCGTGCTAACGGGCTTGCCTGATCAAGCCTTTTCGGCCAGCAGATTCGCGCACCGGATCAGGCCGATGTGCGAGTACGCCTGCGGGTGGTTGCCGAGCGAGCGCTCCGCGACCGGGTCGAACTGCTCCGGCAGCAGCCCGGTCGGGCCCGCCGCGCCGACGATCTGCGCGAACAGCTCCTCGGCCTCGTTGCGCCGCCCGGTGCACAGGTACGCCTCGATCAGCCAGGCCGCGCAGATGTGGAAGCCGCCCTCGCCGCCGGGGAGGCCGTCGTCGCGCCGGTAGCGGTACACCGTGGAACCGCTGCGGAGCTCGGCCTCGATCGCCGTCACGGTCTTCTGGAACCGCTCGTCCGCCGGGTCGATCAGGCCGGTCAGGCCCACGAACAGGGACGCCGCGTCGAGGTCGGTGCCGTCGTAGGCGGTGGTGAACGCCTGCACCTCTTCGTTCCAGCCGTGCTCGAGCACGTCGGCCTTGATCCGGTCGCGCAGCTGAGGCCAGGCTCCCGGGACTCCGCGGCCGTACTCGTCGCCGAGGCGCACCGCGCGGTCGATGGTCACCCAGCACATCACCCGCGAGTACACCCGGTGCCGCGGCACGTGCCGCTCTTCCCAGATGCCGTGGTCCGGCTCGTTCCAGCGCCGCGTGACGGCCTCGGCCATCGCGCGCACCATCTGCCAGTCCTCGTCGCGCAGTTCGCCGCGGACCTTCGCCAGCGTCGCGACCAGCTCCACGACCGGGCCGAACACGTCGAGCTGCACCTGGTGATTGGCCAGGTTGCCGACGCGCACCGGCCGCGAACCGGCGTACCCGGGCAGCGATTCGATGACCGCCTCCGCGCCGATGACGCTTCCGGCCAGCGTGTACAGCGGGTGCAGCCGCTCCGGGCCGGCCAGCGTGGCGAGCACGCCGTGCAGCCACTTCAGGTAGCCCTCGGCCTCCTCGTGCGAACCGAGGTGCACCAGCTCGCGCACGGTCATCGCGGCGTCGCGGATCCAGCAGTAGCGGTAGTCCCAGTTGCGGACCCCGCCGATCTCCTCCGGAAGCGACGACGTCGCGGCGGCCAGCACGCCGCCGGTGTCGGTGTTGACCAGCCCGCGCAGGGTCAGCGCGGAACGGCGCACCAGCTCGGTCTGGACAGTCGGCAGCTTGAGCTTCGCCGCCCAGTCGCTCCAGTACCGGCCCGCCCGGTCCCGGCGGTCCACTTCGGACAGTTCGTGGGCGGTGAAATCCGTGGTGCCGCAACGCAATTCGAGCACCACCGGCTGCTCCGGGGCCGGCTGGACGAGCGCGGTCGCGGTGTCCTGCAGGCCGTCGGAGGTGATCGACCATTCGACCCCCGGCGAGCGCAGCACGAACGGCTCCGACGTGCCCAGCACGCGCAGGCCCTCGGCCTCGGCGACCAGCTTCACCGGCACGCCGCCGAATTCCGGCCGCGGCGCGAACACGACCTGCGCCACCGCTTCGCCGGAGATCACGCGGACGAGGTCGGTGCGGTGCCCGGGGCTTTCCGGTTCGAGGTAGTCCGTGACGAGCAGCCGCGACCAGCGGGTCTCGACCGTCATCGTGTTCGGCAGGTACCGCTGCCCGAGCGGGAGCCCGTTGCGGTGCGGTTTGATCGAGAAGTGCCCGGCCCCGGGACCGCCGAGCAGGTCGGCGAACACCGCGGGGGCGTCCGGGCCGGGGTGGCACAGCCAGGTCAGCTTCGCGTCCGGCGTCACCAGCGCGACCGAACGCTCGTTGGCCAGCAGCGACAGCCGCTCGATCGGCGTCGCGGACTCGCCGTAGAGCCAGTTGCGCCGCTCTTCCAGCAGGAACGCGAGCACCATCGCGACGTCGACGGTGTCGGGCACGTGGTACTCGGCGAGCGATTCGCCGTCGCCGACCTTGATCCCGAGGTCCGGCCCGGCCAGCCGGGCGAACGCCTTCTCGTCGGTGACGTCGTCGCCGAGGAACACCGCGGCGGTGGCCCCGACCTGGTGGCGAAGGGTGTCGAGGGCGTTGCCCTTGTCGGTCTTCACGACCGCGAGTTCGACGACTTCCTTGCCGTCAGTGGTCGTGACGCCTTCCCACTTCGCCGGGCCTTCGTGCACGTCCGAGAGGACGCGCCGGCCCGCGTTGTGCTCGGCGCGGCGCACGTGCACCGCGATGCTCGCCGGCTTGACCTCGAGCGACACCCCCGGCACGTCGAGCACCAGCTGTTCCAGCTCGTGTTCGAGCCGCCGGTGCAGCGCCTTCGCGTCCTCGTCGAGCGCGTGGATGAAGCCGATGTCGAACTCGGATCCGTGACTGCCGACCAGGTTCACCTCGGACGGGAGCCGCGACAGCGTCGCGAGGTCCCGGAGAGCCCGGCCGGAGATCACGGCGGTGGTCGTTTCGTGCAGGCCGGCGAGAGATCTCAACGCGCCCACGGACTCAGGCAGCGGCCGCGCCTCGTCCGGGTTCGCGGTGATGGGGGCCAACGTGCCGTCGTAGTCGCAGGCGACCAGCAGGCGCGGGGTACGGGCGATCTGCACGATCGCGCGCCGTAGCTCCGCGGGCAACGCCTCGGCGGTCAACACTCCTCCTCAGGAGGTCCAGCGCGGTACGGGGGAGGGGGTCAGTCGGCCGGTTCGGCACCCAGCGCCTGGAGGAACGAACGCGCCCACCGGTCGACGTCGTGGGTGAGGACCTGTCGACGCATGGCGCGCATCCTGCGTCGGCCCTCGGCGGGGTCGAGCGTAATGGCAGCCTCCAACGCGTTCTTCACCCCGTCCAGATCGTGCGGGTTGACGAGGAAAGCGCTGGTCAGTTCGGCCGCCGCGCCGGCGAACTCGCTCAGCACCAGCGCGCCGCCCAGATCCGGCCGGCACGCGACGTACTCCTTGCAGACGAGATTCATCCCGTCGCGCAACGGAGTCACCACCATGACGTCGGCCGCGGAGAAGAAGGCGGCCAGCTCGGTGCGGTTCACGGATTGGTGCAAATAGTGCACGACCGGGTGGCCGACGCGGGCGAATTCGCCGTTGATCCGGCCGACCATCTGCTCGATCTCGCCGCGCATCCGCTGGTAGTGCTCGACGCGTTCGCGGCTCGGCGTGGCCAGCTGCACGAACGTGACGTCGCCGGGTTCGAAGCGGCCTTCGTGCAGCAGCTCGTGCAGCGCCTGCAGCCGCAGGTCGATGCCCTTGGTGTAGTCGAGCCGGTCGACGCCGAGCAGCACCGTCTTCGGGTTGCCCAGGTCGCGGCGGATCTGCTTGGTGCGTTCGACGACGCCCTTGCTGCGGGCGAGCGTGTCGAGGCCGGCCGCGTCGATGGAGATCGGGAACGCGCCGACGCGCACGGTGCGGTCGCCGACCTGCACCATGCCCGGCCGGGACCGGACGCCGACCGCGCCGCGGGTGGGTTCGAGGCCGACCAGCTGCCGGGCCAGCCACAGGAAGTTCTGCGCGCCGCCGGGCCGGTGGAAGCCGATCAGGTCCGCGCCGATCAGGCCGCGCACGATCTCCGCGCGCCACGGGAGCTGCATGAAGAGCTCGACCGGCGGGAACGGGATGTGCAGGAAGAAGCCGATGCGCAGGTCGGGCCGCAGCTCGCGGAGCATCCGCGGCACGAGCTGCAGCTGGTAGTCCTGGATCCACACGGTCGCGCCGTGCGCGGCGACGGTGGCGCTGGCCTCGGCGAAGCGGCGGTTGACCTTCACGTAGCTGTCCCACCACGCCCGGTCGAAAACCGGCCGCGCGACGACGTCGTGGTAGAGCGGCCAGAGCGTGGCGTTGGAGAAGCCCTCGTAGTAGTCGCGGACCTCGGCCGAGGTGAGCGACACCGGGTGCAGGACGAGCCCGTCGTCGTCGAACTCGTCCACCTCGACGTCCGGCACGCCCGGCCAGCCGACCCACGCGCCCTTGCGGGACCTGAGGAACGGTTCGAGCGCGGACACCAGTCCGCCGGGACTGGCCGTCCAGCGCTGTTCCCCGTCCGCGGTCCGTTCGAGGTCGACGGGCAGCCGGTTGGCCACCACGACGAAATCCGCGGACGGTGCGCTTTTCTCCTCGGCGATCGCGTCAGTCACTCCAGCTGCTCCCTCGTCATCGGCGGGTCGCGGCCCCACTGGAAACCCTAGCGCGCGCGGAGTGACCGGCCGGTGACCAACTGGTTACTCCAAACGCCTTTCGGTCGGTTCCATCGGCCCGGCGAGGCGGGGCCCGGAGAGCTTGCGCTCGAGCCTGCCGAGCCCGGTGCGGACCGGCTGGGCGAGGTATTCGCCCAGTACAACGCCCGCCGCGAGGGCGAGCCCGACGGCGACCGCGGTCATCAAGGTGGAGATGTTGCCGCCTGGCGACACTGCCAATTGGTATAGACCACGATAGGTGGAGAGGCCGGGGAGCAGCGGAGTGATCCCGGACACGGCGACCACGAGCGGAGTAACCTTCAGCCGCCGCGCCATGACGCCGCCGCAGAACCCGACGAGCGTCGCCGCGATCGCTGACGCGCTCACCGCGTCCAGCGTCGCGAGGATCAACGCGCCGTAGACGAGCGCACCGATCGCGCCCGCCGCGGCGGCGACGAGCATCGCGCGCAGTTTCGAGTACGAGGCGAGCGCGAAGCAGGCGGCCGCGCCCGCCCCGCCGATGACGATGATCGGCAGGTCCTGCGCGGTCGAGATCGGGACGTCGGGCAACGGCTTGCGCGGCAGTTCGAGCATCACCGCGATCCGCAGCGCGAGCACGACGCCCGCGATCAGCCCGGCACTCATCAACGCGGTTTCCATCGTGCGGCCGGACGCGGTGACGTAGTACCCGGTGATCCCGTCCTGCACCGCCGAAACCGTGGACAGCCCGGACAGCAGCACGGTGACCGCCGCGGCGACCACCAGCGTCGGCCGGTCGGTGGTGAGGATGTTGCTGCTGACGATGATCATCGCCGACAGCGTCGCGAACAGCCCGCCGACCACCTGCTGGAAGAAGAACGGGAGGTTGAACTTGTTGAGCAGCCTGCCGATCCGGTCGATCGCGGCGGAGATGACCATCGCGACGAGCGCGATGTCGAGACCCCCGCCGAGCAGCAGCGTGATGAACCCGGCCAGCCCACCCCAGGCGGCGGTCGCGGTCCAGCGCGCGTACGGGTGCGGAGCGGAGGTGATCCGGTCCAGTTCGGTGACCGCTTCCTCCGCCCCGGTGTTGCCGCGGACGATCTGGCGCACGAGCGCCTCGGTCTCGTTGAGCCGCGTGTAGTCGAGACTGCGCGAACGGACCACTCGCAACGCGGTGACCGGCGCGAGGTCCGTCCCGCGGTGGCAGGTGACGGTGATCGACGTGAAGATGACGTCGACCTCGCAGTGCGGCAGCCCGAGTGCGGAGGTGAGCGCGAGGATGGTCGCGGTGACGTCGGAAGCTCCGGCGCCACTGGCCATCTGGACTTCGCCGATCCGCAACGTGAGATCCAGAACGAAGTTGACGGTCGCGTCGTCGGGCGGCTTGGGCCCGAGCACCTCCTCGGACTCGACCGCCGGCTGTTCCGCCGTCGGAGCCTCGAGAATGTGCCAGGCGCGGCGGCGCAGAAGATTGGGCCGATGCCGCTGGCTGGACCGCGGGTGCGGAGGCTCGAGAATCGGCCACCGTCTGCGCGCGGCCCCCTGGCCGGTACGCTCGTTGATCTTCATGATCGATCCCCACCTCCTCGTTCGTTCCCGGGGACCATCGGCCGTACCGCCCCAGCTGTTGCAGTGGCGTCCGCCACACCTGTCATCGATCGTGCCGCATGGGGTTGGATCTTGTCGATTTTCGCTGCTGACCTGGGGGTTAGGGCGGGTTGTCCGGGTGCGGCCGGGGCAGCCCGATATACTTCGGGCGCGCCCGGTGCCGGGTGCGCGCCGGTATAGCTCAGTTGGTAGAGCATCTGTCTTGTAAACAGAAGGTCAGGGGTTCGAACCCCCTTGCCGGCTCCGTTTCGATCATGGACCTGTCCGGCCGTAGATAACCGCGTCGGCTGGTACCTGAAACATGTTTCGGCCGCTGCGGTCGGCGACCCCGTGCTCAAACTCGACGACCGTCACCGCGACGTTGTCGTGAGGTCGTCATCCACCACTCGCGTGGCTGTGCCGTTGAGGTATGCCATCACGCGAGAATGCCGTATCCGCAACGACATCGCGGTGGTTCAGGCAGCGGACCGCGGGAGATCAGCGGCGGGCAAATCGATCGCGGCCCGACCGGCGTCGGTGAGGAGCGCCGGGACGCGCTCGCCGCGGCGGCCTGCGCGCAGCGGGACCACCAAGGCGAACCGGGCGAGGCGGTGGGCGGTGAACTGGTCGCAGCACGCGACGCCGTCGATGTAGAGATCGGGTTCGCAGCTGCAGGTCATTTCGGCGCGGCCGAGGCCGACGGCCGTGAGGGTGGCTCGCTCGCGATGGTTCAGCGTAAGGATCTCGGCCGACATGACTGCCTCGCTGGTGGGTTCGCTCAGTGCTTCACCCCACTGTCCGAGATCCTTCTGGTGCCAGCCAGATCCAGTTTCGAGCCTATTTCGTGGTACCAGCTGAGGTGAGGCAGCGGCACCGGACACGTTTCCGTGCGTCCGGTGCCGCTTCGAGCGGGTCGTCTGGAAAATCAGAACCCGTCGCAGGTGGCGGTCGCGAAGTTGCCCGACGCCTTCGCCGTCTTGGCTTCCTTGCCGTCCACGACGACCTTGCAGGTCACTTCTCCGCCGTCGGCGCCGGTGGTCACCGACAGGCTGCCGCCCTTGAACAGGCCCTTCGTGGTGATGTCTTTCGACCACGGCAGGGTCTGCGGCTGGTCCTGGTTGGAGGACGCGTTGCCGTCGCCGATGGTGGTGTAGCTGATCGAGGCTTCCTTCGCGGTGCCGGTTACCTCGTAGTGGATCGTCACCGTGCGGTTTGCTTCGGTGTTGATCTCGTTGACGGCCTTGGCGGTCGTCACGGTCCACACGATGCACATCGCCAGGCCGATCACCGAGAGCACCAGACCGGCGATCGAGAGGCCCTTGTTCGTGGCCTTTCCGGACCGCGTCCGGACGAAGCCGAGCGCGGAGAAGATGATCCCGAGGATCACCAACGGCCACGCGATGAGCCCGATGACCGGGATGAACGAGAAAATCAGGCCGACCAGTCCGAGCACGAACCCGGCGGTGCCGAGCCCGTTCTTCGGCGGGAGCTGGTGGGCCGGCGGGGCCGCCTGGGGTGCGGGCGGCGGGGGATAGTCAGGGGCGGACATTAAGAGCCTTTCGTGATCGACCGTGCACAAACAGGTCGCACTAGTCGCCACGGGTGTTACGTCATTTCTGGTATCAGTTCGGGCGCGGCTCCACGTGCACTCGTTCTCCCTGCAGTCCGAAGAGGATCAGCAGCTCAACCGCACCGCCGTCGGCCGAGCCGAGCCAATGGGGTTCCGTCGTGTCGAACTCCGCTGCCTCGCCGGGCGGGACCGTCAGGTCCTTCGCGCCTACGATTAACCGCAGGTGTCCATTGAGGACGTATAGCCATTCGTAGCCGCTGTGCGTTTTCAATGCGGGTTCCGCAGAACGGCCGGGGATCAGCATTTTGTACGCGTGCACCCCGCCCGGTCGCCGGGTGAGCGGCACGTAGGTCATCCCGTGCTGGTGGATCGGGCGCAGGTGGACGCGCGGGTCGCCGGCGCGGGGCGCGCCCACCAGGTCGTCGATCGGGACGTCGTAGGCGCGCGACAGCGGAAGCAGCAGTTCCAGGTTCGCCCGGCGCTGGCCGTTTTCCAGGCGGGACAGGGTGCTTTCCGAAATGCCGGTCTCGGCCGACAGGTCGGCCAGGGTGATGCCGCGCCGGTTGCGCAGGGTTCGCAGCCTCGGGCCGACCGCGTCCAGGACTTCGTCGATCTCACGCATAACACCCCAGTCTCGCCCAAACGGGAGACTGGGGTGCGGCCCGTGTCAGCTGACCAGTTCGGGAGCCGGTTTCGCGGCACGTCGCGCGGGGGCGGTTTCCGGGAGGATCAGCAGGCAGACCAGGCTCAGCACGAGCAGCGCGGCCAGGTAGTAGCCGACCGCGAGAGCGTCTCCGGTCGCGGCGACGATCCGGTTGGCGATCATCGGCGACAGGCCGCCGCCCAGCACCGCGCCGACGTGGTAGCCCACGCCGAGACCGGACTGGCGCTGCTCTCGCGGGAACAGCTCGGCGAACCAGGTGTACATCGGTCCAAAGAGGATTCCGGTGGCGGTGAAACCCAGCAGCAGCGCGACGAACACCGAGCTGACGGTGCCCGCCGAGGCGATCGGGAACATCACCAGCGCGGCGGCGATGGACAGGACCGAGCCGGTCAGCATCACCGGTTTGCGGCCGATCCGGTCGGACAGCCAGGCGGCTCCGACGTTCGCGGCGGCGTGGCACAGGAGGGTGATCGTCGAAATGGTGACGATCGGGGCGCGCGGGAGGCCGAGGCCTTCCGGGGCGGCGGCGGTCGCGTACGACAGCATGAACGTGACTAGCGCGAAAGTGCAGGCGGTGAGACCGAGGTTCGCTCCGGCGATCAGCAGCAGCCGTCGCCAATTCGAGCGGAGGACGTCGGCGAGCGGCTTTTTCGCGCGCGTTTCGGCGGCGGCCATTTTCTCGAATTCCGGGCTTTCCGATACGCCGCGGCGGACCCAGATGCCAATCGCCAGCACAATGCCGCCGGCGAGGAACGGGAGACGCCAGCCCCAGCTCATGATGTCGTCGTTGGGCAGCAGGAGAACCAGTGCGAAGGCCAGGTTCGCCAGCACGACGCCGATCGGCGAGCCGAGTGCGACGAAGGAACCGTAGAGGCCACGCCGTTTTTCCGGCGCGTGCTCAACGGCGAACACGGCCGCTCCGGCGCTTTCCCCGCCGCGGGCGGCGCCGTGCAGCAGGCGCAACCCGACGAGCAGCAGGGGCGCGGCGATGCCGATCACCGCGTACGGCGGGAGAACGCCCATGCCCAGTGTCGCGAAACCCATCAACAGGAACGCGGCGTACAGCGCGGTCCGGCGGCCGCGACGGTCGCCGATCCAGCCGAAAAGCGCCGCGCCCAGCGGGGCCATCACGAAGCCGATCGCGAAGGTCGCGAGGCTCATGAAGGTGCCGAACCAGGCGTTGCCGGTCTTGAAGAACACCGACCCGAACACCAGCGCCGCCGCGGTGCCGTAGATCGAGAAGTCGTACATTTCCAGGGAAGTGCCGACGCCGGCGGCGAATCCGAGCCGCAGCACGCCGGGAGAGTGCGCTTCGTCGCGCTTGGCCATAGCAGGCCTTTCGTCGTCTCGCGCGAGAATGCGCGGAGTGTCCGGTGGTGGGGAAACGGTGGACACAGCTTAGGGAAAGCGTGACGAAGGAGGCAAAGTCCGATTTGCGGCGGATTGATAAATAAAATCGATCAATTAATAGACAGGACGGCCGGAATCGCGAGGATTCCGGCCGCCTCCGTCAGTACAGTTCGATCACCAGTTTTTCCGAGCGGGCGCGCGACACGCACAGCGCCATCTGGTCCCCGGAAGCCTTGTCGCTGGCCGAAAGACACTGGTCCCGGTGCTCCGGCGTGCCCTCCAGCACCCCGGAAACGCACGATCCGCAGATGCCTTCCTCGCACGATTTGAACACCTCGATCCCGTTGTCGGTCAGCACCGACAGGATCGACCGGTCGGCCGGGATCTCGAACACCTCGCCGGTGTCGAGTTCGACGGTGAACGGCTGATCTCCGCTCGTGTCGACCTCGGCCGCGGTGAAATGCTCGACGTGCACCTGCGTTTCGCCGACCACCGGCGCGAACACGCCGGTGACCTGCTCCATGAACCCTTCCGGGCCGCAGGTGTAGACGTGTCCGGCGGGACCGAGCCCGGCAGCCACTTCCGTCAGCACGGCGGGCTGTTCGTCGCGCGGAACGCCGAAATACAGCAGCACCCGGTCCCGGAATTCAGCCTGTTCTTCAAGCAGCGAAACAAAAGCCGCCGACTCCCGGTCGCGCGCGAAGTAGTGCAGTTCGAATTCCGCACCGTCCGCGTGCAGCTGATAAGCCAGGCTCAGCAACGGAGTGATGCCGATGCCGCCCGCGATCAGCACGTGCCGGTCCGCGCCCGGAGCCAGCGAGAGCAGGTTCCGGGACTCGCCGACCTCGAGCTTGTCGTTCTCCGCGACGGCGTGCAGCGCCTCGGAACCACCGCGCGAATCCGGCTCCCGTTTCACCGCGATGAGCAGCGACGACGTGTCGTCCGGCCGCCCGCACAGCGAATACTGGCGCAGGATCCCGGTCGGGCCGGTGACGTCGACGTGCGCGCCGGCGGGGTGCGGGTCGAACGGCAGACCGTCGGCGCGGACGAGGCGAAGCGCCCGGATCCCGGGCGCTTCCTCGACGACCTCGGCCACGCGGACCACGGTGTTCGGCATCGGCTCTCCGTTTCAGGGCAAGGGAGTTCAGCGCAGGTAAAGGCCGCCGTTGGCGTCCCAGCAGGCCCCGGTGACCGAGGCCGCGCCGGGCGAGGCGAGCAGCGACACCATCCGCGCGATGAACGCCGGGTCGCCGAGCCGTCCGACGGGGATGTTCTTCGTGAAGGCCTCGAGGTTGTCCTCGCCGACGATCGAATGCACCATCGGGCTGTCCAGCGGCCCCGGGGACACGGAGTTCACCGTGACTCCGCGCGAGGCGAGTTCGCGCGCGAACACCTTCGTCGCGGACATGATCGCGCCCTTGGACGACGCGTAGTGCCCGCCGGTCGCGGTGCCGCCGTTCTGGCCGGCCAGCGACGCCATGTTCACGATCCGCCCGTAACCCTGCTCGGCGAAGTACGCGCCGAAGAGCTGGCAGGCGGTGAACGTGCCGGTGAAGTTGACCGCGAGGACCGCGTCGAGGTCTTCCGGCGTGATCTCCATCAGCGGGGCCGCCTGAGTGCGGGCCGCGTTGTTGACCAGCACCTGGACGCTGCCGAAATCGCGGACGACGTCGTCTTTCAGCTGCGCGAGCGCTGCCCGGTCCCGCACGTCGACCGCGTAGCCACGGCAGTTGCCAAGGGACGCGGCCAGTTTCTCGGCCGCTTCGCCGTTGACGTCCGCGATCGCGACGCGGTAGCCCTCGGCGTGCAGCTGCCGCACAATCGCTTCTCCGAGACCGCTCGCGCCGCCGGTGACCACGGCGACGTGCGGCTCCGCTGGCGCGCTCACAGCAGGAATCCCGCGGCCGGAACGGCTTCGTCGCTGTTGACTAGCCGGACGACCTTCAACGCGATCCGGGCGCCTTCCGGCGACAACTGGATGCGATGCACCAGATCCGCTGCCCACAGGTCGTGGTTGCCTCGCTTGTAGGCGACCAGGATCTGCGCCGAACGCAGCACAACTTCGTTGTCCGAAACGGATTCCGGTACGAATCGCGACACCGTGCGCACGGTGCGGGCGGAATCGACGGCGGCGAGCGCGTAGCCCTCGGTCATCCGCGCGATGCGCATCTGCCGCATCCGCGCGTCGTCGTAGACCATGTTCAGCGAGCCGGCGAAATCGTCGGTGTCCCGGTCGATCGGGATGACGTAAATGCCGTCCTCGGTGAACAGCTTCTCCCACCCGTGATACTCCGTGCGGTCCAGCAGTTCTGCCTCGCGGTTGACCAGTTCGACGGCGCGTGCGACGCGAGGGTCAGTGACGGGGATGGTTTCAGTCATCGCCCATCATCTCCTTCCACTGGGCGTACGCGGCGCGCATGCCGGTTTCGTCGGTGACGTGCGAGGTCGGCCAGCCTTCGGGGCTCGCCTTCTCCCGCGCCAACCCGCGGTTGACCAGGATCGGCAGGTCCGGGCCGCCGTGCGCGCCGCGCTGCACGCGGTCCCAGCCCTCGGCGTCGTCCGGCGTGCCGAACCCGAACGGACCCTGGAAGTGCTCGTGGATGCGCATCCGTTCGCGATTCACGATGTCCAGCTCCGGCGGTCCGTCCGGACCGATCGCGACGTGCTCGATCAAGGTCTCGTTGACCGAAATCGGCCGCAGCACGCGGAAAAACGCCGCGGACATCGAAACGTTCGGGAACAGGTTGAGGTTGAATCCGGTGCCGTGCATGGCCCGGACGACCTTGCGCACCTGCGCCTCGTCCAGCGTCTTCGACAGCTCGGCCACGACGTGGTCGAAGCGGCCCTGCAGCGGTTCGGTGCCGTCGTCGACGTCCAGGTCGGAGTGCTCCGGCACCATCTGCATGACGCTGTGGCCGTTGCCGAGCGAATGCGTGATCGCCGACGGATCGGTCATGAACGACATCATGTCGGCGGTTTCCGCGTCCACCGAAGCCATCCACGACCGGTGCACGATCGGGAAGTGATAGCCGTCGGTGGTGTTCTCCAACTGGATCTTCCAGTTGCCGCGGAACTTGAACTGGTGCTTGCCCAGCACCTTGATCGGATAACCGCCGCCCTGCTTCATGAAACGGTCGATCCACAGTTTCGCGTCGCCGAGGAAGTCCTCAAGGGACTCAGCGTCCTCGTCGAAGGTCGCGAAAACCATGCCGCCGTACGACTCGGTGCGCAGTTTCTTCAGCGACAGTTCGCCCTTTTCCAAGACGCCTTCGTAGCCGTCGGGATAAGGGATGCCGCGCAGCTTGCCGTCGAGGCCGTAGCTCCAGGCGTGGTACGGGCAGGTGAAGCCGTTGGCCTTGCCGCTCGGCTTCTCACAGAGGCTTGCACCGCGGTGGCGACAGCGGTTGAGCATCGTGTGCAGCGTGCCCTTGCGGTCGCGGGTCACGATGACGGGCTGGCGGCCGACATAAGTGGATTTGAAGTTACCTGGCTGCGCCAATTCGCTTTCGTGCGCCACCCACACCCACGAACGCTCGAAGATCTGCGTCATCTCGCGTTCGAAGATTTCGGGGTCGGTATACAGCCGGGCGGCGACGCGGTCGCTTTCGGCGAAATCCGCGGGAACGCTCGCGTTCTCAGTCATGAGGTCTCCGATTTTCAGTCGGGCAGTTCGACGTCTTCGCGGACGGTCAGCGGACGGCCGATCCGGGCTTCGATCTTGGCGAAGCGCCACAGCTTGACGCCGTTGCTGCCGACCTCGGTCGTGCGCAGCAGGTTGCAACCGGCCTTGACGGTTTCCTGGCTGTCGGCGTCGGCGAGGATGTAGCAGGTCCACGGCCAGCCCTCAGACGGGCCGACCATGTGCGCGTCGTCGTCGATGTCACCGATGAAAGTGATGCCCGGCAACGCTTTCAGCTGGTCCATCATGGACACGAAGGACTGCCAGACGTCGCCGATGGTGATGCCGTCGGCGGGCAGGTCGAAGAAGTTCTGGTTGATGCCGATGCAGAAAAGCACCCGCAGGGGCTGCGTGCTCACAGTCGGAGACTCCTCGTCGTGGTGGTGGCTGGTCAGCGGAAGCCGGGGCTGGTCGGCGGCTGTCCCATGAGAACCGCGCCGGCGGCGTCGTGGATGGCCGGGCCCAGGAACGCATGCTGCTTGGGTACCAGTGCGTCGCCCTGAAGTCCACGCAGCGGATGCGTCGAGTAGATCGGCGCGGTGCCGGAAATCTCGACGAGCTTCGAGACGACCTCGGACGACGTCTTGGCAAGGTGTGCGGCCGAAAGCCGCAGCTGGGCGTTCTGCTCGTCGCTGGCCTCGTCACCGGAGACGACGGTGTCCCAGACCTCGTGGCTGACCTCGTAGAACCAGGCGCGCGCGGACCGCAGCGCGGCCTCGGCGTCGGCGTACCCGGTGCGGTAGTAGCCGCGGTCGGCGAGCTTCGGCGCGCCGGTGACGCCGGTGTAGCCAGCGCCGACCTCGCGGGCGTGGTCGAGCGCGGCACGCGCGACACCCGCGCCGACGATAGCGAGAACCTGTGCGGCGTAAGCGATTGTGGGGTAGCGGTAGAGCGGCTCGTCGACCATGGGCGCGCCGCCGCGGATGAACGTCCACTCGCGCGGGACGTCGACGTCGCGCACGACCAGGTCGAACGAACCGGTGCCGCGCATGCCGACGACGTCCCATTCCTGGACGATCTCGACCTGGTCGGGCCGCAGCAGCGCGGTGCGCGGTTTCCCGCCGGTCGATTCGTCGCCGGGGATGCCGACGCCGAGGATGTCCGCGCCCATGCAGCCGCTGGCGAACTTCCAGCGACCGTCCACGCGGAAGCCGGTTTCGGTCGCCGGGGCGGGCTGGACCGGGAAGAGACCGCCGGCGAACGCGACGTCCGGGCCGTTCTTATACAGCTCGGCCTGCGTGTCCAGCGGGAGCGCGGCGAGGTAGATCAGCGACGAGCCGAAGCTGGCGACCCAGCCGGTTGAACCGTCCACAGTGGAAATTCGCTCGATCAGGCGGAGGAATTCGGCGGGCGGGAGCGGGTTGCCGCCGAACTTCGCCGGCGTGCTGGCCCGGTAGATGCCGAGCTGCTTGAGCCGGTCGATGAAGTCCCGCGGAACGTAGCGCTGCTGCTGGAACTCGTCCTTGCGCGTGGCGAGCTCGGCGAGCACCTCCTCCATGGTGACTTCGCTCATCGCTGCTCCTCAGAATGCCGGTGCGGTCGTTCCGACGGTACGAACCACGGCGGCGCGCGGGAATTGGTAGTGCCTGAGCGGGCGTAGGGGATTTCTTCAGTGCGAGCCGCCAGCCAGGGGCTTTACGCTGAGCCGATGGAGGCAGACCCGCGCGCGCCAGAGCTGACGACGCACGATTTCGTCGCGATGCTCAACGCCAGCCGTACGTGCGTGCTCGTGCACGACGGCGCGACGAAGAACATCCTGTGGGCCAACCCGGCCGCGTGCGAGATGCTCGAATGGAGCGTCACCGAGCTGCGGCCGTTGAAGGCGAACCACATGAGCAGCTCCGCGCAGCAGTACGACCGGGTGATCGGGCGGGCGTGGCTGCAGGAGGCGGTCGACAAGGGCGTCAGCCGGATCGAATGGCACTACCGCACGAAATCCGGCCGGGTGATTCCGACGGACGCGGTGGCTACCCGAGTCGAACTGGCGCAAGGCCCGGCCGTGATGGTGCAGTTCCGCGACATCGAACGCGAGCAGGAAATCGAGCGTGAGCTGCGGTTGACCACGTCCTGGGTCGATGCGCTGGCCCGGCACACCTCCGCGCTCGCGGTGATGCTCGACGCTTCGGGCGCGCTGCGATTTGTCACCGACTCCGCGGCGGAGCTGTTCGGGGCGACCCCGGACGAGCCGCTCGGCTGTCTCACAGACCACGCTGGCCTGCGCCTCGACGACCGTCCGGCCACGTGGGACGAGGTCCGCGAGCGGGCCGCGCCGGGCACGCCGGTGCGGCTGGAGATCCAGGGTCGCGTGTGGCTGGAGGGGAGCGTCGAACGTCTTCGAGAGCCTGGTGGGGACGCGTTTCTGATGCTGCTTTACGACGTGTCCGAACGCGTCCGCGGCGAGGTCCGACGCGAGCGGGAGCTGCACCGGGAGAACTACCTGGCGCGCTACACCGCGATGGGCGATATGGCGATGGCGATCGCGCACGAACTGAGCCAGCCGCTCGCCGCCGCCGGCAACTTCCTGGCTGGGGTGCGATCGCGGACACTCGATGCCGCGCCCGTGGTGTACGGCATCGACAGCGCCGTCCGGCAGATCGAACGGGCGAGCCAGATCGTGTCGTCGGTGCGGGCGTTCGTCGGGCATCTGGAGCATGTGGAGCAGGTGGCTGACCTCAACGAGATTGTCGAGGAATGCCTGTATTTCGTGCGATTGCGCGCGGAACCGGCCGCGATCGAGGTGACCTTCGACCGGTCCGCCGACGCCGTGCCGGTGCACTGCGAACGCGTGCTGACCGGCCAGGTCGTGCTGAACCTGTGCTTCAACGCGATCGAGGAAATGGCCCAGTGCCCCCAGCAGCGGCGCAGTCTGGTGCTCACCACGCGCCGCGACGGCGACACCGGCGTGGTCACTGTGGACGACCGGGGTCGCGGCTTCCCGCGCAACCCGTTCGACGAGTCGTTCACCGCGAAGGAGCGCGGCAGCGGCATCGGACTGGCGCTGAGCCACCGCATCATCACCCGCCAGCACGGGACGATCTGGGCCGAACACCGCGCGGGCGGCGGTTCGACGTTCGGCTTCGCACTGCCCGCGACCGGCCCGGGTTAGGAATTCTTCAGCTGTGCCGGGGAAGTTCTCGATACCCCGCGACCGGTGCGGCTTTGTACGGTCAAAGGAGTCCCGGCCCCAGTCCTAGGAGGCACCGTGTCCGAGCTGACCCGGACCCAGCGCGAGTTCCGCACCGCGATGGCCAACCTCTCCGCGGCCGTCAACGTCGTGACCACCGCGGGCCCGCACGGCCTCGCCGGCATGACGGTGAGCGCCGCCTGCTCGGTCACCGACAGCCCGCCGACCGTGCTCGTGTGCGTCAACCGGTCGAGCCGGTCGCACGCGATCCTGGTCGGCAACGGCCAGGTCTGCGTCAACGTCCTCGGCCCCGGCCAGGAGGACCTGGCCATGCACTTCGCCGGCGCGACGAAGGTGCCGACCGCCGACCGTTTCAGCGAGGACTGCTGGGACCTCGACAGCGAGGACGCCCCGGTCCTGCGCGGCGCGGCGGCCTCGCTGGTCGGCCGGATCGTCGCCGAGCAGGAGCACGGGTCGCATTCGGTGCTGTTCGTCGAGATCGAAAAGGTGCTGACCGCCCCGGACAGCGGTGCTTTGGTGTACTTCCAGCGCCGCTTCCACCGGCTTGCCGCACTCAGCGCCTGATCGAGGAGAACCCGTGGACCGGATGACCCTGACCTGCTACAACGACACGCACGGCTACGGCTGGCGGCACGTCGACCTCTTCGTGCACGACGAGCACGGCCGCGAACTGGACTGGGTGCACTGGCAGGTGCCGGCCGACGGTCCGGACGCCGCCGACGAGGCCACCGCGCGCGTCGAACCGCTGCTGCGCCGGACGTCCGACTGGCGGCATTCGGTCAGCGCGAGCGGCATGGACTACTGGACCGCCGACGCCGCCTGGACCCAGCCGTGACCGCCCCGTGGTCGCTGCGCGCCCTGGTCGCCGATCTGACCGCTGGCCGGACGACGCCGGAAGCCGCTAGCGCCGAGGCCCGCTCGCGAATCGCGGCGGCTTCCTTCGACGCCTGGGTTTCGTCGGCTTACGTGCCTGCGTCTACGGGTCCGCTGGGCGGGGTTCCGTTGGGCGTCAAGGACATCATCGACTTGGCCGGACTCCCGACCCGCTGCGGCTCCGTCCTGCGCGCGGACGCTCCACCGGCCACTGTGGACGCTTCGATCGTGCGCGAATGGCGTCGGGCCGGAGCGGTGCCGGTCGGCAAGACGGTCACCACGGAATTCGCTTTCTTCGCGCCTGGCCCCACGGATAACCCCGCTGCGCCCGGTCACACGCCCGGTGGTTCCTCCAGCGGTTCGGCGGCTGCCGTTGCCGCTGGACACGTCCCGTTGGCTTTGGGCTCGCAGACCGCTGGCTCGGTCACGCGCCCGGCCGCGTTCTGCGGAGTCGCTTCGCTGGTCATGAGCCGGGGCCGGTTCCCGGTCGACGGCGTCACCGGCCTGAGCCCGAGCCTCGACAGCCACGGCATGTTCACCGCGACGGTTTCCGATCTGGCTTTGGCCTGGTCAGCGTTGTCGGGGGAGCCGGAGGCTGCTGTTTCTCCGGCTCCGCGATTGCTCGTGTGGTCGTCCGAGGACGCGACTCCAGCGATGCGGAACGCACTTGGTTCCGCGGTTGCCGGGCTGCGAGCCGCCGGTGCCGTGGTCGACGAATTCCCAGACCCGGCTCTGGTCCCCGCTTTGACCGCCGCGCACCCCGTGGTGATGGCCTACGAGGCGGCGCGGGAACGTTCTGTTGAGCTTGCCTCCGCGGACCGGCTCAGCGCTCCCTTGGCGCAATTGCTGCGTACCGGTGCGGAGATGCCGCTCGCGGAATACGAAGCCGCGCAGGACGTCGTCGCTTCTGGTGCTTCTCGGCTCGCCGAAATCGTGGCCGGTTATGACGCCGTCCTCGCCCCTGCCGCGCTCGGGTCGGCCCCTGCCGGCCTGACCGCGACCGGCGATCCCGTGCTCAGCCGCCCTTGGCAAGCGCTGGGCCTGCCGGTCATCGCCGTGCCCGGCCTGCGCGACGAGGCTGGATTGCCGTTGGGATTGCAGCTAGTCGGCAGTTCTTTGGGGGAAACCGCGTTGCTGGCCACCGGCCGCTGGACGGAGACCGCGCTCAAACGGTGACGCGATGGGTGAGGATGTCGCGGACCAGCGTCCCCAGGCTGTCCGCCGACGTCTTCGCCTTGATCCGCGCCCGATGCACGTCGACGGTCTTGACGCTGGTGCCCAGCCGATGCGCGATCGCCTGGCTGGGCATCCCGTCGACCACCAGCCGCAGCACCTCGCGCTCGCGCTGGGTCAGCGTGTCGAGCCGAGCCCGGACCGCCTGCCGCTCCGCATGCTCCGCGAACCGGCGGCGCGCCTCGATGAGCTGGGTCTGGACCACCTCGACCATGCGCTGGGCCTGATAAGGCTTCTCCAGGAAATCGACCGCGCCCGCGGTGAGCGCACGGACCGACATCGGAATATCGCCGTGCGCGGAGCAGAAAATCAGCGGAGCCGGACAGTCGATTTCCGCGAGCTTTTCCTGCAGTTGAAAACCGCTGATCGCGGGCATTCGCACATCGACGATCACGACCGCGGGCTCGGCCGGATCGAACTCGTCCAGGAAGGTTTGCGCGTCCGGATAGGTCAGCGCCTGCACGCCGACGCTCTCCAACAGGAACACCAGGGACTGCCGGAGGTCCTCGTCGTCGTCCACCACGTGCACGACCGGGTCGTCGCTCATGGCTTCATCAGCACCGACGCCGAGGGATAGTCGCTGGCCCAGCCTGCCGGAAGCGGAGCGATGAAGACGTTTTCGGTGCGAGTGCGGGTGATCCGCCAGGTGTCGCCGACGCGACGGAACGCGTTGTTCAACCGGCTGGACCGCAGGAGCGCCTTCCCGTCGGAGAACAGCCACGGTTGCATGTGGATCCATTGCCCGGTGGCCTCGTCGCCGTCGACGTGGATTTGCTCGGAGGTGAGGTAATGCGCGTTCAGCAGAAGTTCGGGGTCTTTTTTCTCGCCCCAGAACCGCTGGAAATGCGCCCGGATAGCGTCGGCGCCTTCCGCGCGCCCGAACTGCCCGTCGTAGTACTCGCCGACGCCCTCCCAGACGGCGTCCTCGGTGTAGAGCGCCATGATGAGGTCGATCCGCTCACTGTCGTCGGCGACGCCGAACTCCGGGCAGGGAGTGTCGCAGAGGAACATGTAGCGCGCCTGCACCCGCCGGATCTCCGCCTCGGCTTCGAGCACCCCGACCCGCCTGATCAGCCCCGCGACGGTCTCCTCCAGCGCGGCGACCCGCCGGTCCGTGTCCGGGTTGGCGGGTGCGGGGTGGTCGAGAGACATCGTTTTCCTCACCAGAGAAGTCGTGACGGGTGGCGCTTCGTGCCGAGTCTGGCCCTTCGGTGCGGTTTTCGGCTCGTTGACAGGGTAACCGGACCAGACCGCGCCGGGCATTGGCAGCTTGTGACCAGCCTCTGCCCCGTTCGGAAGGGTTGTCAATCGGATCGGTGAGTTATGCGGGGCGTGTTTCAAACCCGGGGTGGTGGTTATCAATGGCGGGTTTGGCGGGGTGTGATTGATGGGTGGGTTGTTTGCGGGGTGGTGCTTCGGGGAGTCGCTTCCGGTTCGCTGCTATGCGGTCTGTGCGCTCTTCGTCGGGGCCGGGAATGTGTTGCTTGCTGGGTGATTTCTGGGCCGCTTCCGGTCTGCTGTTATCCGGTCGGCGCGCTCCTCGGCGGGGTGGAGATGCGTCGCTTGCTGAGTGGCTCTCGGGGGCCGCTTCCGGTCCGCTGCTATGTGGTCGGTGCGCTGCTTGGCGGGGCTGGGGATGTGTTGCTTGCTGAGCGACTTTCGGGACCGCTTCCGGCCCGCTGCTGTGGTCCGTGCGCTCCTCGGCGGGGTGGAGGTGCGTCGGCTCTCGGGGGCCTGCTTCTGGGCTGCCGCAGGGCCTCCCGGAGGGGGTGCTGCGGCGAAGAGGTGGGTGGACCGGCCTGCGCGAAGGCGGCCGGGGCGGGAACGCTGCCGATTCTTGCGTCGGGGGTTGTTGGTTGATGAAGAGGCTGACCATGGACCCCGAACGCAGCGGTTTGGCGGCGGTTTGGCTGCGGGGTGCACTGGCCGCCCTGCTCCGTCCGTTCGTGCCGTGCCGTGCGCGGATTATGCGGCACTCGGCTGGTCCGCGATAACGTTGAGGCATGTGCGTTTCCACTGGTGCCGGGCGTCGGCGATGAGTGCGGCTCAGCGAGCCGACGCTCGGGAGAACCGGGAGCGGATCGTCGAGATCGCCCGCGAGGCGATCGCCGGTTCGGGGGAGCTGCGGCTGAACGCGGTGGCCAAGTCGGCCGGCGTCGGGCAGGGGACGCTTTATCGGCACTTTCCCACGCGCGAGGACCTGCTTGCCGAGGTGTACCGGCAGGAGGTGGAGGAACTGGTCGCGCTGGCTCCGGAATTGCTGTCTTCGCACGGGCCGGTCGAGGCGTTGTCCCGGTGGTTCGACCGGATCGCCGAATACGCGCGAGTCAAGCGCGGCGTCTTCGCGGCGCTGGAAACCGCGGTGTGGAAAGGCTTGTCGGAAGAAAGCCATGGTCCGATCGGTGACGCCATCACCCTGTTGCTCGACGCGGGGAAATCCGAGGGAACCATCCGCCGCGACATCGACGCTCGCGACCTGTTCATCTTGTCGGGCTACTTGACCCGGCTGGACGAGGACGAGTGGGATTCCCGTGCTCGCCACCTCCTGGACGTGCTGCTGCAGGGAGTTCTTTCCCGCTGACCGCTCGGCGGAGAGGTCGGCGACACGGGCGAGCTTAGGTACTGCCGAAGACCGGCGTGGATGAGATCTGCTTACAGGACAACGGATTTACGCGTGGGTGGTGACGATCGCGGTGCGGTTGTCGAGGTTCGCTGGCCGCGATGTGCGGGCCTTGCGCCGCAATGCGGTGCGCGGTTAGCGGTGTGGTGTGCCGTGGCGCGGGTGCGTGGTGTCGCGGGCGCGGAGTGGTGAGCGTCGCTGGAAAGCTGCCGAAATTCAGCGCCCGAGTCGGCCGAAGGCCGCGGTGTTGGATGTGGTGTCCATATTGGACGGGCCGCTCGCGTACGCGGCCGGCCCGGTCCCCCAGAGTTCCCCAGTGGTGGTGCTGTTGGCGGTGCGGTTCAGGAGGCGACGGCCAGGCGGACCCGGCGGTCGCGGGCGTACGAGACCAGTTCGCGGACCTCGTCGGTGGTGATGATGCGGACGGCGTCTTCCAGGATCTCGGCCGTGGCCACCTGCAGCGGCCAGGAACGCAGGCCGGGAGCGGGTTCGTGCCAGAACCACTGGCCTTGGGAGAGATCTTCGGCGGCGACGGTGGGTGCCTCGGTGTTCATGCCTGCAGCCTAACTTGCACCACCGACAGAAAATCGCTCTACCGGACATCCCGGGACAACCCCGGAGGAAGCGCAAGAAGTGAATGCGGATTCGGTGATGGTTCCCGCTGGTCGAGGGGATACCAGCGAGCCGGCGGGTGGTGTGGGTCACGCGGTCTTCCCCGGTCGGCGGAAGAATCCGGAGGTCGGGTGCGAAAGCAAGGAGCGGGTTAACTGGTCGCCTGCCCGGCCGGGTTCAGGTGGATTTTGCACGGCCGGGCGGCCTGGCCTAGGCTTCGCCGGTCACCGCGCACACACCGGGGGTTTCCGGGACGAGAGGAACGGTGCGAATGGCTTTGCGCGACCCCGAGGCGTACCGCGATATCGATCTGCCGGCGATTCTTCGCATGGAGCGGCGGCTTCCCTGGTACGGCTGGCCGCACCTGCCGTTGGGGCTGCTGGTCTGCGTGGCCGCGATCCTCGCCGCCTACCGGGTTCCGGTTTCGTATCACCTGACTACCGCGCTGGTCGCGGGCAGCGGGGTGATCGGCGGGTTTTCCGGTTACGGCTGCGGGCTCGTCATGGTCAGCACGCCGGGTCTGGTCCAGACCGGGTACCTGAACTGGCGGCGCACCCGGGTGTCGCGGGCGTTGCTCATCGTGCTCGGCGGGTTGTCCGCGGCGTCGATGGTGGTTGTTGTCGCGTGCCATATTTCGTTGCTGGCGGGGGCTTCCGACCAGCATCCGTTCCGGCTTTCGGTGCAGGCCGGGTTGTATTTGGTGCTCGTGGTGGCCAACACCGTCCTCGCGGGGCTTGAGGCGTGGCAGTTGTCGAAGATCCTGCGCGCGCCGGTGGCCGAGGCCGCCGCGGAGCCGGCTGGGCCGGTGCGGGTTCGGCTTGGCTGACTGTCTACATCGGACAGAGTCAGCGCCTGCGCAGCAGTACTTCTTGGGTCACTGAAGCAACCAGCCGTCCGTCGGTGGTGAAGAATTCGCCGTGGGTCAGGCCTCGGGTGTTTGCGTAGCTTGGGCTTTCCATGTCGAACAGCAGCCATTCGTCCGCGCGGAACGGGCGGTGAAACCACACGGCGTGGTCCAGCGACGTCAGCTGCGGTTCGCCCGGGTCGTTGCGGTGGGGCAGCAGGGCGGTGCCGGCCAGACGAATGTCGGAGATGTAGGTGAGCGCGCAGACGTGCGCCAGCGGGGCGTCCGGCAGCGCGTCCTTCGCCCGCACCCAGATCTGCTGACGCGGGCCGCGGCCGGTGTCGGGCAGGCCGGTTTCCGGGCTGCTGACGAAGCGGACTTCGATGGCGGACAGGACGATCGGCGAGCGGTCTTGCTCGACGACGCCTGCCTCGTCCGGGGCCGGGACGTCCGGCATTCGCGCCTGGTGCGCACTGCTGTCCGCCTCGGTCTGGAACGACGCGGACAGGCTGAAGATGCTCTCGCCGTTCTGGATCGCGACGACCCGGCGCGTGGTGAACGAACCGCCGTCACGGGTGCGTTCGACCTCGTAGATGATCGGCATGTCGGTGCGCCCGCCGCGGATGAAATAGCCGTGCAGCGAGTGCACGTGTCGCGCGGTGGGCACGGTCGCACCGGCCGCGGTGAGCGCCTGCGCCGCGACCTGACCGCCGAACGCCCGCTGCGGCGAACCCTGGTGGCACCAGCCGCGGAACAGGTTCAGCTCGAGCGGTTCGAGCTTCAGCAGCTGGTCTAGCCCGGTGCGGGTCGGATCGATCGTCGTCACCCGGCCAGTCTAAGCGCCTGCTCAGTCGCCCCGCGGGGTGAGCAGCGCCGCCACCGCGGCTGGATCCTCGACGTGCGCGTTGTGCCCGAGTCCGGACAGGACCACTGCCTCGGGAACGAGGGCGCGGAGCTGCTCAGGGCGGCACATCGGATCGTTTTCGCCGGCAGCGAGCACCACCGGGCAGCGCGCGGCGGCCAGCAGGCTCGGCAGGTCCGGGCGGCCGACGCCGAAGGCGGGCGGGTCCAGGACCAGCCGCCAGCCGTCCGGGGTTTCAGTGACGCCGTCCGGGTCTGCCGAAGCCAGGCCAGTCAGTCCGGCGATCTTCAGATAGGCGGTTTCGGCCTCCTCTCGGGTTTCGAACAGCCGGGGCGGGCGGGCTGCCATCGCGGCGGCGCGAGCCAGGTCGTCTTCGCTCCACTCGACCTTGATGCCCACCGTCAGCACTCTGCTGACTTCGAGGCCGTAGCGGCCACTGGCCAGCTCCAGCGCGACGACACCGCCGAGCGAATGCCCGACGACGGCGACCGGGCCGGGCTCGTCGAGAGCGTCGGCGACTGCCGCCGCGAGCGTCCCGAAGGTGTACTCGGGCAGCCGCGGCGAGCCGCCGTGGCCGGGCAGGTCCGGCATGAGCAGCCGCCGGTCGAGTTGGCCGGTCAAGCCGTCCCAGACCGCGCCGGTGGCGCCGAGTCCGTGCAGGAGCAGGACCGGCGGTTCGCCTTGTCCGGTGACGCGCAGCTTCAGCTTTTCCACCGGACGGATCTTTCCGCAGGCGGCGGTCTCGGGGCTAGGGTCGGAACGTGTCGAGTGCTGTCATCGCCGACCCGGACACCTACGTCACGGGCGTGCCTTACGACCTGCTTGCCCGCCTGCGCCGCGAAACGCCGGTGACGCGGATCGGCGACTTCTGGGCCGTGCTGCGCCACTCCGACGTGCGGCACGTGCTTCGGACCCCTGCGGTGTTTTCGTCGCAGCTCGGCGGCACCCAGATCCGCGACCCGGCCAGCGCCGAGGATCTGCGGTACGTGCGCCGGATGATGCTCAACATGGACCCGCCCGAGCACGGCAGACTGCGCGGGCTGCTCACGAAAGCGTTCACTCCGCGTGCGGTCGGCCGGATCACGGAGCGGATCGAAGGCTGGGCACATGATCTCGTGGCGGCGGTGGCCGATCGCGGCGAATGCGATTTCGCCAAGGACATCGCCGCCGATCTGCCGTTGCTCACGCTCGCCGAGGTGTTCGGCGTTCCCGAGCAGGACCGCAGGCTGATGTTCGACTGGAGCAACCGGGTGATTGGCTTCCAGGACGCCGAATACGCGGTGAGCGCGACCGTCAAAGCCGACGATGTCACCGACCTCGCCCGTGCCGCGCTGGTCGTGCGTCCGGAACCCGGACCGGACGGCCGGATGCCGGATCCGCGCAGCCGCGCCGGAATGCCGGATCTTTATGCCTACGCGCACGCGCTTGGCGAGCACAAACGCGAGCACCCCGGCGACGACGTGATGAGCAACCTGATGCAGCACGTGGACGACGACGGCGGCCGGGTGTCGATTGAGGAGTTCGAGAATCTCTTCTGGTTGTTTTCCGTAGCTGGCAACGAAACCCTGCGCAACGGCCTTCCCGGCGGGATGGCCGCGTTGCTCGCGCATCCCGAGCAGTACCGCAAGCTGCTCGACGACCGGAGCCTGCTGCCCGGCGCGGTCGAAGAGATGCTGCGCTGGCACACGCCGGTGATGCACTTCCGCCGCACCGCGACGCAGGACACCCGACTGTCCGATGTGGACATCAAGGCCGGGGACAAGGTCGTGGTGTGGTTTTCCTCGGCCAATCGCGACGAGACAGTGTTTCCCGATCCTGATGTCTTCGACGTGACGCGTGCGCCGAGCGAACATCTGACGTTCGGCCACGGCCCGCACTTCTGCCTCGGTTCGCACCTCGCGCGAATGCAGATGCGCGCGTTGTTCGCGGCGGTGTTCGATCAGCTCGGCGAGGTCCGGCTCGCGGGCGAACCCCGCCGGCTGCGGTCGAACTTCCAGAACGGGCTCAAAAGCCTCCCGATCCGCTGGGACTGACCGGATCAGCCGAAGCCGACGAGCGAAAGCCAGCGGTCCAGGTACACCGTGTCGCCGCTGCGGTGCGCGATCTCCGACGGCAGCCTGCCGTAGACCATCAGCAGCAGATCGCCCAGCGGCGCGGCCACGGTGACCGCCGCGTTCGCCGGCGGGCCCGGGTGCCAGGCCAGCTGATCGCCGGTGAGATCGACCGTCCAGGACGCCGCCTCGTCGGTCGGCGCGAGGTGGATCGTGCGGTCCGGGCCGAGCAGTTCCCGGCGTTCGGGGACGTACTCCAGCAACTGCGGCAGCGACCCGAGTTCCAGCCATTCCTCCATCGCGTCGTGCGCGACTTCCGGCGTGACGGTGAATTCCCCGCCTGCGGCCAGCGTCGCGTCGGCGCGGTGGATCAACGTCTCGTTCATGAACCGGCGTGCGTAGAACGCTGCTCGCGGCGGCCCGTTCGGGACCGGCGTGAACACCTCCGCGTCTGGACCTGCTTCGCGCAGCGTCGCCGCCAACGTCTTCGCCCCGTCCACGAGCCACGACGCCGGGCGCGGGGTGTCCACCGGATTCCGCAGTTCGTCGTCCGGCAGCCAATGGTCGGCCCGCGTGCGCACGGTCTCCTCGGCCCACCGGTGACCGGTGCTGACGTGATCGAGCAGTTGCCCGAGGTTCCACTCCGGGCATGCCGCGACGCGCACCGTCCGGTCCGCGTCTTCGACGGCCGCGGCGAGCAGTTCCGTCTGCCGCACGATCTCCGCGCAACGCTCGTGAAAGTCCATCGGGTGTCCTCTCCGGTTCAGATCCGCTGACACCCGACAGTCGGAGCCGACGCAGCCATCCAGACACCGCGGCGGAAAAAACCCGGGCTACTCCACGCTCCAGGCGTCTCCCCATTCCGCGTCGCGAGCGGCGCGGTAGCGCACGCCGTGCCGCTTCGACACGACAGTGCCGGGAGCGAGCCCGTCGACGGTGCAGAGGTCCAGTTGCACGAACCCCTTGTGCTTGCGTGGATGCCGGATGATCCGGGCCGACGGACGGTCGACCGGTGCCGACGTGGCCGCCACGTACGAATACTTTTCGTCCTCGAAGCCCAGTGTGCCGGACTTGATCCGCCGGTGCACCCCGCTTCGGGGCAGCCGGGCGGAGAAGTGGCACCAGTCTTCTCCCGGCTTGATTGGACAGACGTCGTCGTGCGGGCACGGCGCCACCACGCTGCGGCCCATCTCGCGCAGCACCTCGCGAGCCGCGCGGATCCGCGCGAATCCGGCTGGCGTTCCGGGCTCGATGAGCACGACGGCCCCGGCTTTCGCGGCAAGCCACTGGACGACGTCGACGCGGTCGCGTTCGGGCAGTTCTCCGAGGACATACGAGAGCGTGACCAGGTCGGCTTCCGGTGCGGCCGATGCGGAATCGACCAATCCGCGCTGCCAGACCGCGGTGCGGACGGCTGGCTCGTCGGCATTGGCCGCCAGCTTGCGTCCCAGCGCCAGCGCGGCCGCCACCTGCTCCAGGACTGTGCACTTCTCCAACGAAGGCCAGACGTCGGCCGCGGCCCACGCTGCCGCTCCGGTGCCGCCGCCGATGTCGACGTGCGTTTTCGGAGCGAACCCGGGCGCGGCGGCAGCCACCTCGCCCAGCACCGCGCTGACCGCCGCGTACGTCGCCGGCATCCGGTACCCGGCGTAGGCGGCGACATCCAGCTCCGAAGAGAGGATCGGCGAGGTTGCCGAGTCGCCTTGTCGATAACGCTTGCTGAGCCGGTCCACGGCCTGTGCGAGCCGGGATTCGGGGAACCGGCCGAGCTCTTCGTCGAGGGCGGCGCGGAGACGTTCGGGGAGTACTGCCACGGACACCGATTCTCCCATGCCTGTTTTGTCCGCCGAAGTTCGCCTGACCTGCTAGTTTCGCGACCGGGAAAAAAGTTTGGGGAGGGTGTCGATCCGGCCGCGGCCCGTTCGACGCAGGGGTGAAGGCAAGCCGAGAGCGAAGGGGTACCGAAGATGCGATTCATGGTGATCATGAAGGCCAGCGAAGAGAGCGAAGCCGGCCAGATGCCGAGCACCGAACTGCTCGCCGAGATGGGCAAGTTCAACGAGGAACTCGTGCGGGCCGGCGTGATGCTCGCGGGCGAGGGGCTGGCTCCCAGCTCCCAGGGCGCCCGGGTGAAGTTCTCCGGCGACAGCGAGCCCAGCGTGGTCGACGGCCCCTTCGCCGAGACCAAGGAGCTGATCGCCGGGTTCTGGATCCTCCAGGTGCGTTCGCTCGAAGAAGCCGTGGAGTGGATCAAGCGCGTGCCTAACACCGACGGCGCGCACCACGAGATCGAGATCCGGCGGATCTTCGAGGCCGACGACTTCGGCGACAACCTCACCCCGGAACTGCGCGACGCCGAAGCGAAGGTGCGCGAGCAGGCTGCGCAGAACTGATGCGGTTCATGGTGCTGGTGAAAGCCAGCGAAGACTCCGAAGCGGGAGCCGCGCCCAGCGCTGAGTTGATCGAGCAGATGGGCCGGTTCAACACCGAACTCGCCGAATCCGGCCACCTCGTGCAGGCCGCCGGGCTGACTCCCAGTTCGGCCGGCGCCCGGCTGCTGTGGTTCGACGGGGACGCGGAGCCCAGCGTGGTCGACGGCCCGTTCGCCGAGACCAAGGAACTCGTCGCGGGAGTGTGGATTCTGGAGGGGGAGTCGCTCGCCGAGATCGTCGAGCTGATGAAGCGGGCGCCCAACCCGGACCGGCAGGCGGGCACCGTCGAGATCCGGCCGTTGTCGGCGGAGCTCTGACTCCGCGCCCGCCCGAGGGTTGCCTCGGGCGGGCCGGGCCGGTCTGATGGGCCGGTGGACACGCGAAGTGCGGTAGAGGCCGTTTGGCGGATCGAGTCGGCGCGGGTGATCGCCGGTCTCGCGCGGATGACCCGCGACGTGGGCCTCGCGGAGGAACTGGCCCAGGACGCGCTCGTCGCCGCGCTCGAACAATGGCCGGAGACCGGCGTGCCGCGCAACCCTGGCGCCTGGCTGATGACGATCGCCAAGCGGCGGGCCATCGACCTGTTCCGGCGCAACGAAACCTTCGGCCGCAAGCTCGACGAGATCGGCCGGGAGGCCGAACAGCTCGGCGAGGGCGTGCTGCCCGACTTCGACGCGGTCCTCGACGACGAGCAGATCGAGGACGACCTGCTCCGGCTGGTCTTCACCGCCTGCCACCCGGTGCTGTCCACCCAGGCGCGGGTGGCGCTCACGCTGCGCATGCTCGGCGGGCTCAGCACCGACGAGATCGCCCGCGCCTTCCTGGTGAAGGAATCCGCTGTCGCGCAACGCATCGTGCGGGCGAAGAAGACGCTCGCCGACGCCAAGGTGCCGTTTGAAACGCCGGTCGGCGACGAGCGCGTCGCACGCGTGCCCGCCGTGCTCGAAGTGATCTACCTGATCTTCAACGAGGGCTACTCCGCCACGCGCGGCGACGACTGGATGCGGCCCGCGCTGTGCGAGGACGCGTTGCGCCTCGGCCGGGTGCTGGCCGGCCTGATGCCAGGCGAACCGGAAGTGCACGGGCTGGTGGCGCTGATGGAGATCCAGGCTTCGCGCTCGGCGGCGCGCACCGGCCCGAACGGCGAACCGGTGCTGCTGATGGACCAGGACCGCAGCCGCTGGGACCGCCTGCTGATCCAGCGCGGCCTCACCGCGCTGGCCAGGTCCGAACGGCTGGCGGACGGCACGTACGGGCCCTACTCCGCGCAGGCCGCGATCGCCGCGTGCCACGCCGTGGCGGTGACGCCGGACGAGACCGACTGGGCGCGGATCGCGGCGCTGTACGCGGGATTGGCGCAGCTCACGCCGTCTCCGGTGATCGAGCTGAACCGGGCCGTCGCGGTCTCGATGGCCGAGGGGCCGGAAGCCGGGCTGGTGCTGGTGGACAAATTGCTGACTGAGCCCGCGCTGAAGAACTACCACCTGCTGCCGAGCGTGCGCGGCGACTTTCTGTACAAGCTCGGCCGCCGGGACGAGGCGCGCGCCGAGTTCGAGCGCGCGGCGAAGATGACCGGCAACGAGCGGGAGCGCGCGTTGCTTCTGGAGCGGGCCGAGTCGTGCAGCAAACTGGAAGCGGGAACGAGGTAGCCGGGCGGCGCCGTGCGGTGCGGGAGTGATCTTCATGCCGGGAACGGTCCACCACCGGCCCGACAATTCCCGGCGGCACCGACGGCCATCCCCAGGGTTGTCCACAAGTCGACACGCCTGTGGACAACCTGTTTCCACTGGTAGAAGCCACAAGACCGGCCGAGAAAACCCGATCCGGTGAAAGACTCAGCGGTTCCGCACGTACCCCAGCCGCATCGACAACGCCGCCGCCGTCCCGGCCACTGTCGCGCCCAGCTCGTCCGCCCGGCGCATCACCCGCGGAGCGGGCCCGGCGACGCTGATCGCCGCGATCGGACGGCCCGAGTGATCCCGCACGGCCGCCGCGACGCAGCCGACGTCCGGCTCGTTCTCCAGGTCGTCCACGGCCCAGCCGCGACGCCGGGTGCGCGCCAGTTCGTCCAGCAGCCGGACGGGGTCGTTGATGGTCTTGAGGGTGAGGCTGTCCAGCTTCATCCGGCGCACGCGCTCCACCCGGTCGGCCTCCGGCAACGCGGCCAGCCAGGCCTTGCCCAGCGACGTCGCGTGCTGCGGCCGCCGGGTGCCGAGGCGGCACGAGAGGGTGACCGCGCTGGCGCTGCGCTCGGTCGCGACGTAGACCATCGCGTCGTTGTCCGGCACCGCGAGATAGGTCGTCTCCCCGGAACGCTCGGCCAACGCGGTGAGATACCGGGGCGCGCAGCGGTGCAGGTCGGTCGCCGCCATCGCGCGGGCGCCCAGTTCGACCAGCCGGGTGCCGAGCCGCACGCGTCCGGTGACGGTGTCCGCCTCGAGGTACTCCAGCCGCTTCAGGGTGCCGACGATCCGGTAGGCGGCGCTGCGCGAAAGGCCCAGTTGCCGGGCGAGCGCGTTCGTGGAGATTTCCTGGTGCTGCCCGACGTGTTCGAGCACCGCCAGCCCGCGCTCCAGGGTGCCGCTTTGGTCCAGCCCGCGTGCTGCTGCGTCCACGTTCGCCCTCCGCCTGTCGCTCTGCGTTCCCGGTCACCGGTGCGTGGTGCCATCAAGCGGGGTTGGACGCTAACACCTCCGATGTATGGACGGAAGATCTTGACCGATCTCTGTCATTCGGCAAGGTCGAGGTTGCGCCGAATGGTTCAACCTCCGATCGGTAAGACTGCTTACGAAGGGTAACGGAGACTGGAGTCACCCTCTCAGGAAAATCACAGCGCCCGTGCCGCACGGTTTGCGTGATGTCCACACGTCTGCGCACCCGGGCGTCGGTCGCCGCCGGGCGGCTGACCGCGTGGTTTTCCCGTACCGCCCGGCTGGGCCGCGGCGGGGTGATCGGCGGCCGCGTCACGCTGCGGCTCGACCCCAAGGCGCTGCGCAGGCTCGGCCGCGATCGCACGGTCGTGATCGTCACCGGCACGAACGGCAAAACCACCACGTCGCTGATGCTCACCCGCGCGCTCGAAGCGCTCGCCGAGGTCGCGCACAACGGCGACGGCGCGAACATGCCCGACGGGCTGGTCGCCGCGCTCGCCGCCGCCCCGGAAGCGCCGTACGCGGTGCTGGAGGTGGACGAAACCTACGTCCCGTGGGTGGCCGAACAGGTGCAGCCGGCGGCGCTCGTGCTGCTCAACCTCAGCCGTGACCAGCTCGACCGCGTCGGCGAGGTGCGGATGATGGAGCGCGACCTCCGCGCCGCGTTCGCCGGGCTGTCGCGCACGGTCGTGGTCGCGAACTGCGACGACGTCCTGGTCACGTCCGCGGCCTCGGCGGCCGCCCGCCCGGTGTGGGTCGGCACCGGACGCCGCTGGTCGGGCGATTCCGTCTCCTGTCCTCGCTGCGGCGGCGCGATCACCCACACCGATCGCGAATGGCGCTGTGCGGTGTGCGCCTTCGCTCGCCCGGAGGCGACCTGGACCCTCGACGGCGACCTGGTCCACACGCCCGGCGGCCGGCAGGTGGATCTTGACCTGCGCCTGCCCGGCGAGGCCAACCGCGCCAACGCCGCTCTCGCGCTCGCCGCCGCGCACTGCGTCGGGGTGCCGCCGCACACCGCGGCGGCCCGGCTGCGCACGATCACCGATATCGGCGGGCGCTACCGAACGATTCGCCGCACCCGGCATTCGGTGCGGCTCATGCTTGCGAAAAATCCGGCTGGCTGGGCCGAAACGTTGCGTGTGCTCGACGAGGACACCCCGGTCGTCGTCGCGGTCAACGCGCACGAGGCGGACGGCCGCGACCTGTCGTGGCTCTGGGACGTGCACTTCGAGCGCCTGCGCGGCCGTCAAGTCGTCGTCGCCGGAGAGCGGTCCGCGGACCTCGCGGTGCGGCTTTGCTACGCCGAGGTGCCGCACTGGTCGGCCCCGGACCCGGTCAGCGCGATCGACACGCTGCCGCCGGGCGGGGTCGAACTCGTCGCGAACTACACCGCCTTCCGCGACCTGGTCGACCGGTTGCCTGATGTCTGATTCGACAGTCGGCATCGGCCTGCTGCTGCCCGAGGTACTGGGGACGTACGGCGATTCCGGCAACGCACAGGTGCTCTGCAAACGCTTGCAGTGGCGGGGTTACGACGCCGAGGTGGTGCCGGTTTCGCTCGACTCCGAGGTACCGTCCACTTTGGACCTCTACCTGCTCGGCGGCGGCGAGGACATGGCGCAGGTGCTGGCCGCGGACTTCCTGCGCGACTCGGCGGGGCTGCGGAGCGCCGCGAACGCGGGACGGCCGGTGTTCGGAGTCTGCGCCGGCCTGCAGATCCTGGGCACGCGCTTCCGCGGCGTCGACGGCGTCGATCACGCCGGGCTCGGGCTGCTCGACCTCGTCACCGGGCCGTCGCAGCAGCGCGCGGTGGCCGAGCTGATCGTCGAACCGAACCTGCTCGATACGCCGTTGACCGGCTTCGAGAACCACCAGGGCTCGAGCGTGCTCGGTCCGGGCAGCGCGCCGCTGGGCCGCGTCGTCCGGGGTACTGGCAATGGCGACGGCACCGAGGGCGCGGTCACCGACCACGTCGTGGGCACCTACCTCCACGGTCCGGCGCTGGCGCGCAACCCCGAGCTGGCTGACCTGCTGTTGTCGTGGGTGCTGGGCCACGCGCTGAAGCCGTTGGACCTGACTGAAGTGGAGACGCTGCGTTCGGAACGGCTGGCCGCACGCCGCGCCCGATGACGTCACTCCGCGCTCGTTACGCTGCGTGCGTGAGAATTCTCGCTGCAGCAGGCGTCCGAATGCGGACAACCGGGGTTGCCGTGCTCGCGCTCGCGCTTGCCATCGCGACGGCATGCGTCGTCGTGGTGCTCCTGCTGCAGCAGTCGCTCGACCGGAGCGTCACCGAAAGCGCGCGTAGTACTGCAAGGCAGGTTGCCGTCCAACTCGTGCGCGCGGGCGCGCGAGACCTGTCGCCAAGCGACGTCGCGAGTACTGGTGACACCGAAGCCGTCACGCAGGTCCTCGGGCCGCGAAGCACCCCGATCGCGAGTGACCCGGCGATTGTCGGCCGTCCGGCTATCACCGCCGCGCGTCCGGCTCCGGGACAGGAAACCGTCGAGACGCTGCCGCTCGGCTTAGACGGCGACGGCAGCGACTACCGCTTGGTCTCGGAAGGCGTCAACGGACCAGGCGGACCGTTCACTGTCATCTCGGCACGGTCGCTTGAGCCCGTCACCGAAGCGTCCGCGCGGCTTACGCTGCTGCTAGGGCTGATTTCGCTGCCACTGCTCGGTATCGCCGGCTTCGCGGTGTACCGCTCGGTCGGGTCCGCACTGCGACCGGTTGAGCGCATGCGGCGCACTGTCGCTGAGATCTCGACGCGCGACCTCGCATTGCGCGTACCGCTGCCTCCTGGCGGCGATGAGGTACATCGGCTCGCTGTCACGCTCAATGAGATGCTCGAACGGCTTGGCTCGGCGCAGGCCGCGCAACGCCGCTTCGTCGCCGACGCGAGCCACGAGCTGCGCTCACCGCTGTCGACCATCAGCACTGCGCTCGACGTTTCAAACCAACACCCGGAGACCACCGACGAATTGGTACCGGTGATCACTCGCGAGACCGCGCGCTTGCGAGAACTGGTTGACGACCTCCTGATGCTCGCGCGCACCGACGACGCCACGGACCGGCCCGCGCGCACTGAAGTCGATTTAGACGACATCGTTCGCGCCGAAGCCGAACGCGTACGCGGCGAAGCAGCTGTCGAGATCGAAGTGCGCGCAGGACCGGCGAAGGTGCGCGGCAGCGAGGCGCAGCTGCGTCGCGCCGTACGCAACCTCGTCGACAACGCGTGCGGGCATGCGCGCGAGCGGATCCGGATTGCGAGTTCGGTGCAAGATGAGATGGTCGTCGTGGAGGTGAGCGACGACGGCCCCGGAGTCGCCGAGGAGGACCGGGAGCGGGTGTTCGAGCGGTTTGTGCGGCTGGACGCGTCACGGCGGCGCGGCGGCACCGGGCTGGGCTTGTCGATCGTGGCCGGCATCGCGGCCCGGCACGGCGGCCGCGCGCGGTACGTCGACGTGGCTGATCCGAGCTACCCGGGCGCGCACTTCGTGATTGAACTGCCGAGCATCGAACTGCCCCGGATCGAGGAGGACTGAGCATGCGGTTGCTGATCGTGGAGGACGAGCTGGAGTTCGCCGAAACCCTTCGCCGCGGCCTGGTCGCCGAGGGATTCACGGTGAACGTCGCGCACACCGGCCGCGACGGGCTCTGGTCGGCGATGGAGCACGATTACGACGCCGTGGTGCTCGACATCATGCTTCCCGAGCTTTCCGGTTACGAAGTGCTGAAACGTTTGCGGGCCGCGGAGAATTGGACGCCGGTGCTGATGCTCACGGCGAAGGACGGCGAGTACGACGAGGCGGACGCATTCGACCTCGGTGCGGACGATTATCTGTCGAAACCGTTCTCGTTCGTCGTTTTGCTGGCTCGCTTGCGTGCGCTGCTTCGCCGGGGTGCGCCCGCGCGTCCGGCGGTGCTCACTGCTGGGGATTTGCAGCTCGACCCGGCCGCGCGAACTGTCCACAGAGGAGAGACGCGGATCGAGTTGACCGCCCGCGAGTTCGGGTTGCTGGAATTCTTGCTGCGCAGGCAGGGAGCGGCGTTGACCAAAAACGAAATTCTCGGCCATGTTTGGGACGCGCATTACGAGGGCGACGAGAATGTGGTCGAGGTTTACGTCGGGTATTTGCGGCGGAAGATCGACGCGCCGTTCGGAACGCGGACAATCGAAACGGTGCGCGGGGTGGGGTACCGACTCGTCGGATGAGCGGGCACGTCGTGCTCGTAGCGGCGGGAAACGGCGTTCCCAAAGCTAAGCGACCGAAATCCCCGCCACCGCCCGAACGACAGCAGTGCACCGATCCTCGGCATACTCCAACCCGGCGTCAGAAGCGATCTTCCGCGCCTCGGCCGACACAAGACCCTGCTGCAACCACAACGCCTTAGCCCCGATCGCGACCGCGGACCGGGCGATGTCCGGCGCTTCCCCGGCAGGACGGAAGACGTCCACCAGATCCACCGGCTCCGGAATGTCCTCCAGCGACCGGTACACCTTCTCCCCGAGCAGTTCGGTCGCCGACGGATGCACCGGAATGATCCGGAACCCGTGCGCCTGAAGGGAAGCCGGCACACCGTGCGCGGCCTTGCCCGGGTCGCGGCTCAGGCCGACGACCGCGATCGTGCGCGCGCTGGCAAGGATTTCTTCGGGCTTCATACTCTCCTCAACATCCCAGCACAGCCAGGGATTCCACGACGGTCACAGCCGCCACAACCGCAGCCCTCGAACGCGGTAGACCGGCCACAGCACATGCCACGGAGACCGCCGCAGAAACGCGGAACTGCACGCCAAAACATTGCGCGCGACAGTGGACGCCACCTCGTGCCGGTCTGGCCAAGCCTCGCCGCGGGCACCGAGCGCGAGGCGAAAGACCGTCAACAGGCCACGTCCCTGCACGTCATAGCGGGCACCGGTGTCGCCCGCGTCGGGAAGAAGACGGGCGATTTCCACGCGAAACGCACTGCCGACCGGCGCACCCGCTGGTACGTCGAAGACGCTGCCCGCGATCGCACGGCCGTGCAGCCGACGCGCGAATCGCGTGAGCAGCCGTCGTTCCCACCAGGGCAGCAAGCGGCGGTGAGCCAGCAGCGCGGCGCACTCGCTGTGGCCGAGGGCGAAAACCTCGGCGAGATCGTCGTATCGGCTCACCGCGGTCAGCTCCGCCAGGTGCAGCCGCACCTCGAAGCGGGCCTGCGCGATCAGTTCGTCGATCGCTTCCCGCCGGTCGAGCCGTGCCTTCTGCCGCGAAGCCGCCCAGTCGCCCATGGGCCCACACTCTGAACCCGGCAACGCACCGAGTCCAGTGGTTCAGCCGATCTTCGAGCCGTACATCTCGCCGAGGTCGTCCGCGATCAGTTCGATCCGGGCGCCGTCCGGGTCGGCGAAGTAGATCGAGGTGCCGCTTTCTTCCTGGTACTTCACGCCGGCCGCGTCGAGTCGGGAGCGCGCGCCCGCCCAGGCTTCCGGGGTGAGCGACAGGGCCAGGTGGTGCAGGCCGCCGAGCACCTCCGCGTACGGGCCGAGGTCGAGGCCGGGCAGGTCGAAGAACGCGACCGCGTTGCCGTTGCCGACGTCGAAGAAGAAGTGGCTCGACCCCGGGTAGTCGCGGTTTTCGATCAGCTCGGTGAGCGGGAAGCCGAGAATGTCCTGGTAGAAGGTGATCGTCCGCTCGACGTCGCTGGACAGCAGCGCGGTGTGGTGGATGCCGCGGCCCACGGTCGCCGGGCGCTCCGACGCGGGGTGCAGATGCTGGTCCCGCAGCCGGTCGCGAGTCTGCGCGAGCTGGGCGACTTCGGTCTCGGTGGGTGCCATTTCGGGTCACGTCCTCTCTGGGAGCCAACACGGAGAACGATACGCCGACAAACTCTCGCGTGCAAGAGGTTTGCGAGCGAGAGAAGTAGCTCGTACCGGTGAATGGAACGAACGGGTTGGCTCAAGCGGCGTGGTCAGGCAAAGTCCGTCCCGTGGAACCCGCTGAGCTGCAGGACGCCGTCGCGCTGCTGACGAGCGCGTACGAGCGCCACGAGCCGATCGATCCGCTCGTGAAGACCTTCCCCGACGGCACCATCGAAGACGCCTACCGCGTGCAGCAGGAGCAAGTCCGCGCGTGGGTGGCGGCGGGCGACGTCGTGCGCGGCCACAAGGTCGGCCTCGCCTCCGCCGCGATGCAGCGCCAGATGGGCGTGAACCAGCCCGACTTCGGGCACCTCACCAGCTCGATGTTCCTGCTCGAACACCAGCCGATCCCGACGACGCGGTTCCTGCAGCCGCGCATCGAACCGGAGATCGCGTTCGTGCTCGGCGCGCCGCTGCGCGGTCCGGGCGTGACCGTCGCCGACGCCGTCCGCGCGGTCGACTTCGTGCTTCCGTCGCTGGAGATCGTCGATTCGCGGGTCCGCGACTGGAAAATCTCGATCTTCGACACCGTCGCGGACAACGCGTCCTCCGGCGGCGTCATCCTCGGCAGCAGCCCGACCAACCTGCGCGACGTCGACCTGCGGCTCGCCGGCTGCACGCTGCACGTCAACGGCCAGCTCGCGGCCACCGGCGCGGGCGGAGCGGTGCTGGGTTCGCCGATCAACGCACTCGTGTGGCTGGCCAACACCGTCGGCCCGCTCGGCGTGACGCTGGAGCCCGGCCACGTCGTCCTGCCCGGTTCGATGACCGCCGCGCAGACCGTCCGCCCCGGCGACACCGTCGTGGCGACCATGGCCGGCTTGGGCAGCGTGACCGCGGTGTTCGCTCCGGAGGAGGAAAAGTGACCGCCGATATCGCTGCCGCAGCGCAGGAACTGCTCAACCGGACCGAAGAAAGCGCGCAGCTCACCGACACCTGGCCGGACCTCGACCTCGCCACTGCCTATGCGGTCCAGGACGAAGCCCTGCGGCTGCGCCAGGAACGCGGCGAGACGCTGATCGGGGTGAAGCTCGGGCTGACATCGCGGGCGAAGCAGCAGCGGATGGGCGTCGCGGAACCGCTGCTCGCCTGGCTGACTGACGCGATGGTGCTGCCCGCGGGCGCGCCGACGCCGCAGCTCATCCACCCGCGCGCGGAGCCGGAATTGGTGTTCGTGCTCGGCGAGCGGCTCGCTGGCCCGGGTGTCACCGCAGCTACCGCTCTTGGCGCGGTTTCCCAGGTATACGGCGGAATCGAGATCATCGACAGCCGTTACCGCGACTACCGTTTCACGTTGCCGGACGTCGTCGCGGACAATGGTTCGTCGGCGTTGTTCGGGCTCGGCTCGGTCGGCCGTCCACCGTCCTCTTTGGACCTTTCGCTGGAAGCCGCACTGCTCGAAGTGGACGGTCAGATCGTCGACACCGCGACCGGTGCCGCCGTTCAGGGGCACCCGGCCGAGGCACTGGCGTTGGCGGCGAATTCCTTGGCCGCGCGCGGATTGGCGCTGGAACCGGGCTGGCTCGTGCTGACCGGCGGGATGACCGACGCCGTCGAACTGCGTCCCGGATCCCGCGTCGCCGCGCACTTCTCGAACCTGGGCTCGGTGACGATCAGCGGGTAGCGAGCCGCTTGATCCCGGCGATCACGCGCGGCCACACTTCGCGCGGCAGGTCGTGTCCCATGCCGGGCACAAGGTCGAGGTCCGCCCCGAGCGCGCGGGCGGTCGCGCGGCCGCCGGACACGTTCACCAGCGGGTCGGCCGTACCGTGGATCACCAAGGACGGCAACGAAAGCCGGCGCAGATCGGCGGTCCGGTCGCGGGAGGACAGGATCGCGGCGAGCTGCCGGAACACGCCCGCCGGGTTGAGGCCGCGGTCGTACGTGCGTTCCGCGCGCTCGCGGAAATGGTCCTCGTCGAACACGTAACCGGGCGAGCCGATCAGCCTCGACGTGCGCACCAGTTGCGTCACGTAATCCTCGCGCGTGCGCGGCCCCGGAGCCAGCATCGCGAGCGCGGCGCGCGGGCTGGGCAGGCCGACGTGGCGCGCGCCGGTGGTCGACATGATCGAGGTCAGCGTCCACGCCCGCGCTGGGTGCCGGATCGCGAACTCCTGCGCGATCATCCCGCCCATCGACGTGCCGACCACGTGCGCGCGCTCGATGCCGAGAGCGTCGAGCAGCTTGCTCGCGTCGTCGGCCAGATCGCCGAGCGAGTACGGCGCGGAGCGCAGGAAGTACGCGAGCGGAAGGCTGGCCCGGCCGGTCCACCACTGCGAGCGCCCGACGTCGCGGTTGTCGAACCGGTGCACGTGGAAACCGGCCTCGGCGAGCTGGGCGCAGAACTCGTCGTCCCACCAGATCATCGGCGCGGCGAGGCCCATCACCAGCAGCAACGGCGGCGCGGACGGATCGCCGAACGATTCGTGGCACAGCGTGATGCCGCCGGCTTCGAGAGTGTGCTCGGTCATGGGGTCAGTCTCGCGCACTCCGGAGGTAGCGGGCACGGAGGAACGGGCGGAAATCGTCGTCGGACCCGAGGCGGACGTCGATTTCGTGGGTGAGGACGTCCCCTTCCGGGGTGATCCGGTGGATCGCGACGCCGCGTTCGGTCTGCTTTTCTAGCTGCAGCGTGCCGTCGCGCCAGCCGCCGCGCGCGGGAGACGCCGGCGGGAAGCCGTAGCTGTCGAAGCCGAACCACAGGGTTTCGCCAGTCGCCGGGTCGACGGTGAAGACGTGGTGTCCCAGCATTCGCGAGCCGTCTTCGCGGGTCTGGACGTAGTCCTCCAGCACGGCGAATCCGTCGAGCGCGCGGCGGTAACTGCAGGTCGCGGTGGCGGTCGCGGCGGGAGCCCAGGGCGCGGCGGCGAGTTCTTCGGTGCCGGACCAGTCTCCGACGAGGGCGGCAAGGGCTTCGTGCGCGACGCCGACGACGGGCATTTCCATGAGTGTCCCCCTTGGTTTCGACAGGTACCTGTCGAAGTGGAACACTAGCACGCATGACCTCGAGGACGCCCCGCGCGGAAAGCCTTACGCAGCTTGTCAACGAGGTCTTCGTGGCCAACGGCGCGCTGCTGGCCGCCGGCGACGCACTCACCGCCGAGGCCGGGTTGACCGCCGCGCAATGGCAGGTCGTCGGCTTCCTTGAAGACGGTCCGGCGACCGCGGCGGAGCTGGCCCGGCGGCGCGGGCTGCGGCGGCAAAGCGTGCAGGAGACGGTGAATCGCCTGCTCCGAGACGGAATGCTCTCCCGCGTCGACAATCCGGCGGACGCCCGCGCGCCCCTGTTGCGGCTGACTGCCAAAGCGCAGGCCGCGCTACGAATCCTGGGCTCCAGGCAGGCCGAATGGGCGGACGCCGTCGCTTCCGGCCTGTCCGAAAAAGACGTCGAGACGGCCCTGCGCACGCTTCGCGCGTTGCGCGATCTGGTCTGAGCGGAGTGCGGGTAGTACTGTCCCGCTAGAGCGCTCTATCAAATCGCAAGGGGGCGAGCAGCATGGACGTTCTGCGCGAGAAGGGCCTCGGCCCGCTGCGGGTGATTCTGGCGTTCACCCTGGTCAGCACGGTCCTGCACTACACCCACAACGTCGTGCGCGCGGCGGACTACCCGCAGGTCCCGGGGATCAGCGTGCCGGTCACGCAGGTCGTGGTGGCGCTCAGCTGGGTCGTTTTCACCGTGTTCGGCGCGCTCGGCTATCGCGCCTACGTGCGCGGCCAGTACTGGCGATCGCTGGCGTTTCTGCTGGTCTACTCGCTGTCCGGGCTGGCGAGCGCGGGACACTTCCTGGTCGGCGTGCCGCGGGTCCCGGCGTTCTGGTTCGCGACGATCTTCACCGACACGTTCGCGGCGATCGCGCTGTGGGTATTCGTCTGCTGGGCGGCGATGCGGCTCAACCGGGTGAGCGTCGCCGGGCAAATGTCTACACAACATTGACGTTCGTTGAAGTCATGTAGACAATCGAGGACGTGACCACCACCACACCTGTCACGTTCGAGCGGCATCCGGACGCTTACCGGCACTGGCGGCTGACCGTCGACGGCGAGGTCGCCTGGCTGGAGATGGACGTCGACGAGCAAGGCGGCCTCGTGCCCGGGTACGAGCTGAAGCTGAACTCGTACGACCTCGGCGTGGACATCGAGTTCTACGACGCCACGCAGCGGCTGCGGTTCGAACATCCGCAGGTGCGCGCGGTGATCGTGACGAGCGCCAAGGACAAGGTGTTCTGCGCCGGGGCCAACATCCGGATGCTCGCCGCGTCGCCGCACGAGTGGAAGGTGAACTTCTGCAAGTTCACCAACGAGACCCGCAACGGCATCGAGGACGCCACCGAGTTCTCCGGCCAGACCTACGTCGCGGCGGTGAACGGCAGCTGCGCCGGCGGTGGTTACGAGATCGCGCTGGCCTGCGAAAAGATCCTGCTGGTCGACGACAACTCGTCGACCGTCGCGCTGCCCGAGGTGCCGCTGCTCGGCGTGCTGCCCGGCACCGGCGGGCTGACCCGGGTGGTCGACAAACGGCGCGTCCGCCGGGATCTCGCGGACGTGTTCGCCACGCGGCCGGACGGCGTCAAAGGCCGGACCGCGGTCGACTGGCGGCTGGTGGACGAGCTGGTACCGCGCGTCGGGTTCCGCGAGAAGGTGCTGTCGCGGGCGCACGAACTGGCCGCCGAATCCGACCGGCTGCCCGCCGAGCAGGGGATCGAGCTCGCGCCGCTGGAGCCGTCGATCACCGACGACGGGATCGAGTACCGGCATGTTCGCGTCGCCTATGACCGGCCGAACTCGCTGGTCACGCTCACCGTGCTCGGTCCTTCCGGAGAACCGGAGCTGGACGGTTGGCTGCTGCGGCTGACCCGCGAGCTGGACGACGCGATCCTGCGGCTGCGCACGAACGAACCGGACCTCGGCACCTGGGTGCTGCGCACCGAGGGCGATCCGGAGGCGGTGCTCGCGCACGAGGAGGTCGTGCTCAGCGGGAAAGACTGGCTGAGCAACGAAATCCTGCATTACTACAAGCGCACGCTGAAGCGGCTGGACGTCACCAGCCGTACCTTGATCGCGCTGATCGAGCCGGGCAGCTGCTTCGCGGGCAGCCTGTTAGAGCTGGCCTTCGCGGCAGACCGGCAGTACCTGCTGGACGGGCCGCCGATCGACGACGAGGACAGCCCCGAGCGCGCGTCGATCACCTTGTCCGAAGCCAATTTCGGCGTCTTCCCGATGGGCAACGGCCTGACCCGGCTCGAGTCGCGGTTCTACGGCGACGACGACCACCTGACGTGGCTGGCCCGTGAACGCGACCGTGCGCTGAGCGCCGCCGAAGCCGTCGAACTCGGCCTGGTCACCGACGCTCCGGACGACCTCGACTGGGAGGACGAGATCCGGATCGCGCTGGAGGGCCGGGCTTCGCTGTCGCCGGACGCGCTCACCGGGATGGAGGCGAACCACCGGTTCGTCGGCCCGGAAACGCTCGAAACCAAGATCTTCGGGCGGCTGACCGCCTGGCAGAACTGGATCTTCACCCGACCGAACGCCTCCGGACCCGAGGGCGCGCTGCGCCGCTACGGCACCGGGCAGAAGGCGGTCTTCGACAGGAAGCGGGTCTGAACCGATGCCCGAAAAGATCGACTACGACGCCAAAATCCCGAACAACGTGCACCTCGCCGACGACCGGAGGCTGCAGCGCGCGCTGGAGGGCTGGCAGCCGAAATTCATGAACTGGTGGGGCGAAATGGGCCCCACGCTGGAGACCGAGGGCGTGTACCTGCGCACCGCGGTGAGCGTCGGCCGCGACGGCTGGGCGCACTTCGACCATGTCAATGTGCCGGATTACCGCTGGGGCATCTTCCTCGCCGAGCGGGAACAGGACCGGCGGATCGCGTTCGGCGAGCACGCCGGCGAACCGGTGTGGCAGCAGGTGCCCGGCGAGTACCGCGCCGATCTGCAGCGGCTGATCGTGATCCAGGGCGACACCGAACCGGCGTCGGTCGAGCAGCAGCGACTGCTGGGGCTCACCGCGCCGTCGCTGTACGACCTGCGCAATCTCTTCCAGGTGAATGTGGAGGAGGGGCGGCACCTGTGGGCGATGGTGTACCTGCTGCACGCGTACTTCGGCCGCGAAGGCCGGGACGAGGCCGAGGGCCTGCTGCTGCGCAACTCCGGCAGCCCGGACGCGCCGCGCATCCTCGGCGCGTTCAACGAGGAAACGGCCGACTGGCTCGCGTTCTACATGTTCACGTACTTCACCGACCGCGATGGGAAATACCAGCTCGGCACGTTGAAGGAAAGCTCGTTCGACCCGCTGTCGCGCACCTGCGAGTTCATGCTCAAGGAGGAGGCGCACCACATGATGGTGGGCACCACCGGCGTCGACCGGGTGGTGCTGCGCAGCGCGGAACTGATCCGCGAGCACGACACGTACGACATCGCCTCGCACGGCGGGATTCCACTCGACCTGATCCAGCGGTACCTGAACTTCCACTACACGGTGTCGCTCGACCTGTTCGGCAGCGAGACGTCCACGAACGCGGCGAACTACTACACCGCCGGGCTCAAGGGCCGCTGGCAGGAGACGCGGCGCAAGGACGACCACAAACTCACCGACGATTCCCGGCTGCTCGACCGTCCTCGCGAGGACGGGACCTGGACGTCCGAGGAACTGCAAGCCATCCTGCTGCTGAACCTCGACCTGCGCGGCGAGTACACCGCGGACTGCCAGACCGGCGTGAACCGGTGGAACAAGATCCTCGCCGACGCCGGGATCGACTTCCGGTTCGCGTTGCCGCACCCTGGTTTCAACCGCGAGGTGGGCATAAACTCCGGCCACCACGTCACCCCGGACGGCAGCATCGTCGACGAGGCGACATGGGAGGCAGCGCGGCACAAATGGCTGCCGACGGCCGAGGACCTGACGTTCGTCCGGTCGCTCATGCACCCGGTGTACGAGCGCGGGAAGATCGCCAGCTGGGTCGCGCCGCCGCGGCAGGGCATCAACGGAAAACCTTTCGACTACGAGTACGTGTACCTCACCTGAGGGGGCACCGATGACGGTTCCCGCGAACTTCAACGCCGCGGAGTACCTGCTCGGCCGCGGCCGTCCGGACGCGCTCGCGGTCGTCTCGCCGCGGCGCACGCTCAGCTACGGCGAACTCGCCGCCGAGACCCACCGGGTCGCGTCCGGCCTGCGCGCGCTGGGCGTGCGGCCGGAGGAGCGGGTGATGTTCTGCATGGTCGACGACGTCGAGCTGCTGAGCGGGATTCTCGGCGCGATGCTCATCGGCGCGGTCGCGGTGCCAGTGTCCACTATGGTCACGGGGCTGGAACTGGGCCAGGTGCTCGCCGATTCGCGGGCGCGGGTGCTGTGCGTGTCCGGGGAGTTTTCCGCGCAGGCGGCCGGCGCGCTGACCAGCGCGCCCGAGGTGACCGACGTGGTGCTCGACCGGGCGGATCCGGCGGAATTCCCGGCCGGGGTGCGGACGCATCGGTGGCCGCTGACCGCCGTGGACGATGTCGTGGCCGCGCCGACCTGGGAGGATTCGCCCGCGCTGTGGCTGTACACCTCGGGCACGACCGGGCAGCCGAAGGGTGCGATGCACCGGCACGGAAGCATCCGCGCGGTGTGCTCGACTTATGCTTCGCAGGTGCTGGGAGTGTCCTCTTCGGACCGATTCCTGTCCGTGCCCAAATTGTTCTTCGCTTACGGGTTGGGGAATTCCGCGTTCTTCCCGCTCTCTTGTGGAGGGACGACGCTGCTGGAACCGGCGCGTCCGACGCCGGGGATCATCGCCGCGCGGGCGCGGGCGGACCGGCCGACGTTGTTCTTCGGCGTGCCGACGTTCTACGCGGCACTGTTGGCCAGCGACGTGCCGGACGACTCGTTTTCCTCGGTGCGGTACGCGGTTTCGGCCGGAGAGCCGTTGCCGTCCGCGCTGTTCACTCGGTTCCGGGCGCGGTTCGGGGTGGAGATTCTGGACGGGATCGGGTCGACCGAGGCGTTGCACATCTTCCTGTCCAACCAGCCGGGCGCGGTGCGGCCGGGCAGCACCGGCGTGGCGGTGCCGGGATATTCGGTCGAGCTCCGGGACGAGCAGGGCGCGGTCATTTCGGAAGCGGACCGGGCGGGCGAGCTGTTCGTGTCCGGCCCGTCCATCGCGACCGGGTATTGGGCGCGATACGCGACTACGAAACAGGTTTTCCAGGGTTCGTGGCTGCGGACCGGGGACAGTTACGTGCGCAACTCGGACGGCACCTATACGTGTCTCGGCCGGTTCGGGGACATGTTGAAGGCGGGCGGGATCTGGGTGTCTCCGTCCGAAGTGGAGGAACGGCTGCTGCAGCATCCGGCCGTGGCCGAGGTCGCGGTGGTCGCCGCGCCGGACGAGGACGGCTTGGACAAGCCGGTGGCGTGTGTCGTTGCCGCTCCATCGGCCACTGTGGACGCTGAGGAGCTGATCGAGTTTTGCCGGGAGGGCTTGGCGGCGTTCAAACGGCCGCGTGGCGTGGTGGAGATGGCCGAGCTGCCGAAGACCGCGACCGGGAAGATCCGGCGGAACGTGATCCGCGAAATGGTGCGCGAGTCGCTGCTCGTGCCGCAGCCGCAATCGTGATCGACTGGCCGGCATGATCGACGAGCACTTCGTGGTGGACGCCCACGTGCACACTCCGCGGCTGCCCACGCTCAAGCCCGCGTGGCTCGACTGGGCACGCGATTTCGCCGGCGAATATCCGTGGCGCACGGTGTACGACGCGGACGGCGCGGTGATCCCCGCGGCAATGGACGACCTCATGGCGAGCGAGGGCGTCGACCGGGTGCTGTTGTTCTGCGAATACAGCCCGCGGGCTACCGGTATCCAGGCGATTGAAGACAATCTTCCGCTGGTCGCCTACAACCCGGAGCGGTTCCGGCTGGTGGCCAACGTGAACCCGCATCTGCACCATCCGCTGGTCGAGGAGGTGGAACGGCAGCTAGCGCTGGGCGCGGTGGCGTTGAAGATCCATCCGGTGCACGGCGCGTTTTCCCCGGCGGACAAAGAGTTGTACCCGGTGTACGCCTTGTGCGCCGAGCGCCGGGTTCCAGTGATCCTCCACTCTGGACTGTCGGTTTTCCCGGGTTCCCGTGCTAGCTATGGGGATCCGTCGCTGCTGTCCGATGTGGTCGAAGACTTCCCGTCGGTGAACTTCGTGTTCGCGCACGGCGGCCGGGGCTGGTGGTACGACGTGGCGGCGTTCATGGCCCAGGCGAGGCCGAACGTGTGGCTCGACCTCGCCGGGCTGCCGCCGAAGAAACTGCCGGAGTACTACGCGCGCTTCGACCTCGTGCGGCTGGCGCGGAAGTGGATCTTCGGTACTGACTGGCCGGGAGTGCCGGGAACCGCGGTGAATGTCCGCGCGGTCGCCGATCTGGGGTTGCCCGCTGACGTCCTGGACGGGGTGCTGTCCGGCAACGCGTTACGGCTGATGCCCGGCTTGCGCTGAGCTACTTCCGCCAGAACAGATGATGCACGACCCCGCTGGAGCTGGGGATTTTCTCGAGGTGGTAGCGGTCGGTCAGCTCGTCGGGATTCTCCCAAAGCCGTTCCCCCGCACCGAGTTCGACGGGCGCGACGGCGATGTGCAGCGTGTCGATGAGACCGGCGTCGAGGAATTGGCGCACCGTGTTGACGCCGCCGCCGATCCGCACGTCCTTGTCGCCGGCGGCCTTCTTCGCCTGCGCGAGCGCTTCCTCCGGGGTCGTGTCGAGGAAGTGGAAAGTGGTCTGGCCCAAGGTGATCGAGGGCCGTTCGTGGTGGGTGAGGACGAAGACCGGGGTACGGAACGGCGGTTCGTCGCCCCACCAGCCCTGCCAGTCGTGATTCTCCCACGGACCGCGGTGCGGGCCGAACTTGTTGCGCCCCATGATTTCCGCGCCGACGTGGCCGCTGCGGTGCATGTCGCGGGTGAAGTAGTCGTCGAGCCCGCGGGTGCCGCCCGGTTCGCCGCGCATGGGCCAGCTGGCGGTGGCCCCGGCCCAGGCGAAGAGCGGTCCCGGATCGGGATGGCCGAACGGCTGCTCGAGAGTTTGGTCCGGCCCGGCGCCGTAGCCGTCGGCGGAAACGTTGAAGCACTGGACGCGTACCAGCATCGAGACCCCCTGCTTGTCTTTTGCAAGCACTATGCCGGAGGTGATGGTAAAGTGCAAGTGGTCGGAGGAGGTGTGCGATGCCGGACGGTCCGCGCTCGGGATGCCCGATCAACGCCGCGATCGAGGTGATCGGCGACCGGTGGAGCCTGCTCGTCCTGCGCGACATCATGTTCGGCGACCGGCGGCATTTCCGGCAATTGCAGTCGCAGTCCGAGGAAGGAATCGCGTCGAATATCCTCGCCGACCGATTGCGCACGCTGACCGAAGCGGGTTTGCTCACCCGTGATTCGGCAGGCCGCGGTCAGCGCGCGACTTACAGTTTGACCGAACCCGCGATTCAGCTGGTGCCGGTTTTGGTGCAGCTGGGCAGCTGGGGTTTGCGGCATCGCCCGACGACGCCCGAATTGCGTGTGCGCGCGGAACTGCTGGAGGCGGGCGGACCGCCGCTGTGGGAGGAGTTCATGGCGGAGCTGCGGGAGCGGCATTTGGGGATTCCGCGGCCTGGCGGCGATGGGCCGACGGCGACGGAGCGTTTGGCGGCGGCTTATGCGGAGGCTGTCGCGCGGGGTTGACTGTGGACCGGAGGCGCTCGCCCAGCCCTGGATACGTTCCACTGGAGTTGATCACTCGATTTGGCATTCGTGCTGTTGGAACGGATTCGCCGTGTGCGCGCGGAGCTGCTGGAGGCGGGTGGGTCGCCGTTGTGGGAGGAGTTCACGGCGTGGCTCCGGGAACGGCATGTGGGGATTGCCCGGTCCGGCAGCGACGGAGCGTTCGGCGGCTTATGCGGAGGCTGTCGCGCGGGGCTGACCGCGGACCCGAGGCGCTCGCCCGGCCCTGGATACCTCCCGTCGAAGTTGATCACTCGATTCGGCATTCGTCCTGCGGAAACGGATCCGCCGAGAGGTCCGGATCGTCACCCTTCCCGACTGAGGAAGGGAGCCGGGAATGCCGGACGAGGACGAGGTGCGCCGGTTGTCGAGGAGAATGGCCGGGATTGTCGGCGCGAATCCGGGACTTCGTGACGACACCGACGACGCTTGCCAAACGGCCTGGCTGGAATTCCTGTGCCGCCAGCCGGTTTTGAAGGGGCCGAACAACCTGGCCGGTTGGCTGACCACAGTCGCGCGCAGGCACGCGCTCCGAGCGGTGGAAAAGCGTTCGCAGGTGACATTTGCCGACAATGCGCAATTGGAGACGCACAAGCCGGCGGAGTCGCCCGAGAAGCACGCGTTGGCCGGTGAACTGGCGGCCGCGTTGTGGCGTGCGGTGGAGCAGTTCCCGGAGCGCCATCGGCGGATGGTGTTTCTGCTGGCGCATTATCCGGAGCTGCGACATGACCAGTTGGCGGCGGAATTGGGGGTCGCCACGTCGAGCGTGAGCAAGATCCGGCAACGCTGTTTGACGGCGCTTCGGCGGCGGCTCGAGTCGGAGGGGTTCAGTTATCCCTGACCGCTGAAACCGCCGGTCGGAGGCGCGAACCACGGTACGATCCGGGCCGTGATCCGGACGGCGATCAGGGGGGCGCGGTGAGCGGTGTCAAGGTGTTGGTGGCTGGGGCGAGCATTGCGGGGCCTGCGCTGGCCCACTGGTTGCGCCGGCGGGGAGCCGAGGTGACCGTGGTGGAACGGGCTCCCGAGTTGCGTCCCGGCGGGCAGGCGGTGGACGCGCGCGGGGTGGCCAAGGACGTCATCGCGCGCATGGGCCTCGACGCGGCGGTGCGCGCGGCGTGCACCGACACCGCCGGCGCGCACACCGTCGACGCGGACGGGCAAGTGCTGGAGACCTTCCGTGCCGACGACGACGGCGGCGACGGGTTCATCGCGGACATCGAGATCCTGCGCGGAGACCTGTCGCGGGTGCTCTATGAGGACACCCGCGATGGCGTCGAGTACCTCTTCGGCGACCGGATCGCCGAACTCGCCCAGGACACCGGCGGCGTCGACGTGGTCTTCGCGGGCGGCGACCGACGGCGCTTCGACCTGGTGGTCGGGGCCGACGGGCTGCACTCGTCGTTGCGGTCGATGGTTTTCGGGCCGCACGAGCAGTTCCTTCGCCACCTCGGGCACGTGCTGGCCTTCTACAGCGTCCCCAACGAGTTCGGGCTGGACCGCTGGCTGCTCGAATACCAGGAGTCCGGGCGCACCGCGCTCCTGCGTCCCATCCAGGACGCGACCCGCGCGATGGCGATGTTCTACTTCGCCGCGCCTGATTTCGACGTCGACTACCGGGACGTCGCGGCCCAGAAGGTGCTGCTGCGGGAGCGGATGGCCGGCCTCGGCTGGCGGACCCCGGAGATCCTCGCGCACCTCGACGACACCCCGGACTTCTACCTCGACCAGGTCGCCCAGGTGGTAATGGACCGCTGGTCGAACGGACGCGTAGGGCTGCTCGGGGACGCGGCGTTCAGCTCGTCGCCGATGTCCGGACAGGGCACCGGACTGGCCCTGGTCGGCGCCTACCTGCTGGCCGGCGACCTGGCCGAGGCCGGATGGGACGCCGACGCCGGGTTCGCCCGCTACGAGGCGCGGATGCGTTCGTTTGTCGAAGCCAATCAGGAGATCGGCCGGTTGAACGCGCGCAGCCGTGACGTCCCGGGGCCTGATGCTGAGCCGGGTCCTGATTTCGCCAGCGAAGAATTCATGGAATTGGTCGGGCGCGCGATCAACGGCGTCGAACTGCCGGACTACGCGGAGGTGGAGGACTCCGGACCCTCGGCCAAGCCGTAGTAGGAGCTCAGCCGTTCACCGAGCGGAGGGTCCGCATCGCGTCCGCCAGCCCGGCGGCATCCGGGCCTAGCGGAGTCAGCACGATCCGCCGCAAGATCTCCGCACAAGCGGCCCTCGCTTTGACCGCTACTTCCAGCCCGTGCTCCGTCAGCGCGGCGAACGTCACCCGGCGGTCCTCCGGGCTCGGGACGCGGCAGATCAGATCCGCGGCGACCAGCCGGTCCGCCACCTTCGTGAAGCCACCGCTCGACAGGGCGGCTTCGGTGGCGAGCCGGGTCATCGGCATCCGGTGGTCCGGGGACCGCACCAGGCGCAGCAGGATGTCGAACGACGCGGGGGCCAGGCCGAATCGTTCGGCGATCTCGCCCATCAGCGCGTTCTGCGTGGCCAGATAGCCCTCGATCACGAGGCCCCACCACGTCACGATCTCGTCGTCGTCCGTCTGCGGATCCGGGGTCATCCGGCGGAGTCTACCCGGAATACATCTTGCGCGCGAGAAGTTACCGGGACAATGAAGGGAGCGCATACTCCTGGAAGCGAAGCCGCCGAACGAGGAGCGACGATGATCCACCAGTACACCGAGGGCGATCCCGATCTCCCGGTGCTTCTTCTCCTGCACGGAACCGGCGGCGGCCCGGACGATCTGCTCGGGCTGGCGAGCGAGTTGAGTCCCGGTTCGGGGACGCTCGCGCCGACCGGGCCGGTGTCGGAAAACGGTGCGGCGCGGTGGTTTCGGCGGTTGTCCGAAGGGGTTTTCGACCACGACGACGTCCTCGCGCGAGCGGACGAGCTGGCGGATTTCCTGACCGCCGCCCGCGAGAAGCACGGGTTCGGCAGGGTGGTCGCGGTGGGGTTTTCGAACGGGGCCAACATCGCGGCCGCGGTTGCGCTCACGCGGCCGGACGCGCTCAACGAAGCCATTCTCTTCTCGTCGATGTCCCCGTTGCCGGAGCCGCCACAGCTTGATCTCACCGGCAGCCGCGTGTTCCTTTCCAACGGCGAGCAAGACCCGATGGCGCCGCTGCCCGCCAACGACGAACTCGTGCGGCAGCTTCGCGAACGGCATGCCGAGGTGGCGACGCACCGGTGGCTGGGAGGGCATCAAGTGACCGTCGAAGGAGTAAGCGCGGCCAGGGCTTGGCTCGCTAGGGTCGAGGCATGACCGAGCTGACTCGCGCGCAAAACCTGCTCGCCACCACGATCCTCGCCGACGGACACAACGACCTGCCCTGGGCGCTGCGCGACAAGGCCGGTCCGAACCCGGTCGAAGCGGTGGCCGGCGTGGACCTCACGGTGGCGCAGCCGACGCTGCACACCGACTTCCCCAAACTCGCCGAAGGCAAGCTGGGCCTGCAGTTCTGGTCGGTGTACGTCCCGTGCGAGTTCAAGGGCGACAGCGCGGTCACCGCGGTCTTGGAACAGATCGAGGTGGTTTACCAGCTCGCCGAGCGCTACCCCGAGCGGCTGCGGCTGGTGACCACGGCCGACGAGGCCGAGGCGGCGTTCGCGGATGGGCGGATCGCGTCGCTGCTCGGTGCCGAAGGCGGGCACAGCATCGCGGAATCCCTTGGGGTGCTGCGGATTCTGCGCCGGCTCGGCGTTCGCTACATGACGCTGACGCACAACTTCAACACCACCTGGGCGGACTCCGGAACCGACAAACCCGAGCACGACGGGCTCACCGAATTCGGCCGCGAGGTCGTGCGCGAGATGAACCGGATCGGCATGCTGGTGGACCTTTCGCACGTCGCGCCGAGCACCATGCGCGCCGCGATCGAGGTGTCCAGCGCGCCGGTGATCTTCAGCCATTCGTCGTGCCGCGCGGTCAACGACCATCCGCGCAACATCCCCGACGACGTCCTCGCCCAGCTGCCCGGCAACGGCGGCGTCGCGATGATCACCTTCGTGCCCGCCTTCATCTCCGCCGCGGTCACCGAATGGGACAACCAGCTCCGGGACGCGATGACGGCCGCCGGACAGGAGTTCCTCGACCTCGGCCAGCGCGGCCGGTTCGCCGAGACCTGGGACGCGCCGCCCAAGCCGAAGGCGACGATCGAGGACGTCGTCGCGCACATCGAGCACGCGCGCGAGATCGCCGGGATCGACCACATCGGACTCGGCGGCGACTACGACGGCGTCGGCGAGCTGCCGGTGGGCCTCGAGGACGTGTCGACGTACCCGGCGCTCATCGCCGCGCTGATGGAACGCGGCTGGAGCGACGAGGACTGCGCGAAACTCGCCGGCCGCAACACGCTGCGGGTGCTGCGCGACGTCGACGCCAAGCTCTGAATTAGCGCATCACGGCGAGTGGGCGGACAATCACGGTATGTCCCACGCGCGAAACGACGACCCCACCGGGGCCGCGAAATCGGAAATTCCCGAGGCGCCGGGCACCGAGGTGCCCGGCGCGCTCGACCACGCCCCCCCGGGCACCGCACCGGGAGCCGAACCCGGACCGCGCCCGCCCGCCGCGAAACCCGCGGGCCGCCGGGGCAAGGTCAAGTCCACCCGCATCAGCGGCACCTGGATCGCCGTGATCGTGGCGATCGTCGTGCTGGCGTTCCTGCTGGTGTTCATCCTGCAGAACCTGGACACGGCGACCGTCCACTTCCTGGGCGCGTCCGGCAGCATGCCGCTCGCGGTGGCGATGCTCTTCGCCGCTATCGCGGGTGCGGCGCTGGTCGCGCTGATCGGCGGGGCGCGCATTCTGCAGCTGCGGAAGCAGGCTCGCCGACGGCGTTAGCCGCATTCCTGTGCTCGCAGGCCCAGCAGGATCTCGCATACCGCGGGATCCCCGCTGAGCTGCACCCGCGTGCGCACTTCCGCCGCGGGCAACGTCCCGCTGCACAGCCGCCAGAACGCGTCCGCGTCGGTCGCCAGCGACGCCAGCGGAGACCGTGACGTAGCCGCGCCCCGGTCGATCGTCCAGCCCACCGCAGTGGCGCGCACGGTCCACCGCCCGGCCCCCTCCACCGAGCACGCCACCTGACGGCCAGCCCGAGCGGTCACCGCGCGCAACGTCTGCGGCAGCGAGCGCAGGAACGTGTCCACCACCGGCGTCCGGAACTCCGGCTCGTCGAGCAGCGGAGCCTCCACCGCCTCCCGGATCTGCTGCTGATGCACCCACTGCTCGGCGTAATCGCGAGCGACCGTCAGCCACAACGGCGTCGCGGCCGGTTCGTCCAGGTCCCGGTGTTTCCACAGCTCGGTCAGCTGCGTCGTGCTGTCCACGAACATCGCGAACAGCACCTCGGGCGACAGCTGCCGGCAGGCGGACACCCAAGACGCCCCCTCGCCGAAGTGGCCGTCGCGGTCTCGCGAGAGCCGCGTGAGCTTCCGGCCGAGGATGTGGGCGGTGAGGTCGTGCACCGTCCATTCGCCGAGCGCGGGCAGTGCCCACTCCGGCGTCCGGAGGTCGGAGAGAACTCCGATCAGCGCCTGTTCTTCTCCGGCGAGCAGCGGCAGCACGTCGATCGGCGGTCCCCACGGCGCGGTCATGCGCGTCATCCAACACCCACCGGCCCGGCATCACAGGGCCGTTCGGCCTACTCGCAGGTAGCATCAGCGCGAACAGTGAGGGGAGCAGCCCGTGGACTACCAGCGACCGAACGGCCGGGGCACCGCCGAGGACGTGGCCAACCTGGCCCGCCGGGCCGGCCAGCTCGCCGGATGGGCGGCGCGCACCGGCTTCGACCTGACCCGCAAACTCCCTGGGATCGACACCGCCGAACGCGGCCTCAAGCAGGTCGAACGCGGGCTGCTGAGCGAGCTGCGCCGCCGCCTCGACGAGGTCGACGATCCGTATCACGCGGCGCTGACCGCGGCGTCCGCGATGAACCGCGCCGACGCCGGAAGCCGCGCGGTCGAGACGACCGTGACGCTGGTGCCCGCGCGCGATCACGTCGAACCGCTGCGCGCGGCGATGGCCGAACTGCTCAACCACTCCATCGGCTTCGGCCGCGAGCGGGCCCGCGAGTACCTCTACGCGATCATCCTCCGCCAGCTCACCCCCGACGAGGCACGCATCCTCGCCGCGCTGTCGGACGGCTCCCCGTTCCCCGCGATCGACGTCGCCGAGCGCAGCGCCATGGGCGGCACCGGCCGGATCGTGCTCCGCAACGCCTCGACGGTCGGCAAGGCGGCCGGGGTGTCGCTGCCGGACCAGGTGCCCGGCTACGTGACCCGGCTGATCGGCCTCGGGCTGGTCGAACTGGACGAGGAGGTGCCCTCGCTCGAGACGCAGTACGAGATCCTGCTGACCGACGAGTCGGTCCGCGAGGTGGAGAAGCAGGTGAAGCGGATCAAGATCATCCGCCGCACCATCCACGTCTCGCGGCTCGGCGCGCAGTTCTGGCAGGCCTGCGACCCGAGCCTGGGCTGACCCCGATGGGCGAGTTCGTCTCGAAGCTCCTCGACGACTTCGTCCGGCACTGGCCGCTGTATGTCTCCATCCCGATCGTCGCCGCGCTGATCGGGTACGGCACGAAGCTGGTCGCGATCCGGATGATGTTCCAGCCGGTCGAGTTCATCGGCGTCAAACCCTTCCTCGGCTGGCAGGGCATCGTGCCCAAGCGGGCCGCGCGGATGGCGAGCATCGCCTGCGACACGATGACCGAGCAGCTGATCAAACCGGCCGAGGTCGTCGCCCGGCTCGACGCTGACCGGATCGCCAAGGAAATCGAGAAACCGCTGCTCGCGGCGGTCGAGGACATCGTGCGCGAGGTGGCCGGGCACTACCAGCCGGGCCTGTGGGAATCGCTGCCGGTCGGCGTGCAGCGGCTGGTGATTCACCGCGTACAGGCCGAATCGCCGCACATGGTCAAGGCCGTGCTCGAACTCATCCAGTCCGATGTGGACAGTGTGTTCGACCTCAAGGGCATGGTGGTGACCAGCCTCGTCAAGGACAAACGGCTGCTGAACCGGATCTTCCAGGAAGCGGGCGCGGAGGAGTTCAAGTTCATCGCCCGCTCCGGCCTGGTGTTCGGCGGCCTGATCGGCGTGATCCAGATGGTCGCGTGGGTGCTGTTCAAATTCCCGCCGATCATGCCGCTGTTCGGCCTCTTCACCGGCTGGTTCACCGACTGGCTCGCGCTGCGGATGATTTTCTACCCGCTGGAGCCCAAGAAATACTTCGGCGTCACCTGGCAGGGCCTGTTCCTCAAGCGGCGCGCGGAGGTCGCCGAGGCGTACGGCGAGTTGATCGCGAAAGAAATCATCACGCCGCACAACGTCATCGAGGCGGTGCTGCAGGGTCCGCTTTCCGACCGCGTGCTCGCGCTCATCCAGCAGCAGCTCGACCGCGAGCTGGGCCGCGCGGCGAACGTGGCGAAACCGTTGCTGGTCTTCGCCATCGGCAGCCGCCGCTACCAGGACATGAAGCTGGCCATCTCCGAGCAGATCATGACCCGGCTGCCGGAGACGATGCGCTACATCGAGGATTACGCCACCGACGCGATGGACATCCGGAATGTCCTGGTCGGGAAGATGAAGGAATTGTCGCCCGAGGAGTTCGAGCAGCTGCTGCGCCCGGCTTTCCAGCAGGACGAATGGATTCTCATCGCGACCGGCGCGGTGCTCGGGTTCGCGGTCGGCGAGGCGCAGGTACTGGTGCTGGAGCATCTCGCCGTGTGACGCCTCCCCCTTGTGGAGGAGCGGGCTGGGCCGGGAGACTGACCCTCATGGGTGAGACGGCGGTGCCGTGGCCGCAGGAAATCCGGATCGCGATGGCCATGGTGGGGGGATCCAGCCTGGCAGTGTGGATGGGGGGAGTCGCTACCGAGACGTCGGCGTTGCTGCACGCTTCGCGCACGCCGGACGAGAGTAACGGCTATCGGAAACTTCTCGACCTTTTGCACGCTTCGGTCCGCCTTGACGTGCTCACCGGCACGAGCGCGGGCGGCATCAACGCCGCGTGCCTCGGTTTGGCGGAGGCGTACCGGTCGACACCGGCGATCTTGCGCGACACCTGGTTCTCCGCCGGGTCGCTGGAAAACCTGATCCGCGACCCCGGTGAAACTCAGCCGCGTTCGGTGCTGAACGGCGACAAGGTGCTGCTGGGCGGCCTGGTCCAGGCGATGCACGACATCACCGGATCCGGCGTCGTGCCCACCGAGCCGCCGGACGTGACCGTGCTGCTCACCGGAACGATGCTCGACGGCGAGACCACGCAATACGACGACGCGCTCGGAAACCGCGTGCGGGACACCGAACATCGCATGCTGTTCCGCTTCGACGGTCCATTGTGGAATAACCAGGTGCATGGCCCGCTCGCGCTCGCCGCGCGGTCGAGCGCGTCCTTCCCCGGCGCCTTCGAGCTGTCGCGCATGCCGATCGGCCCCGAAGCGGCGGACCGGCTGCATCCGGACATGACCGACTACACCGAGCTGGTGCGTTCGCATTGGCTCGCCGACGGCGGCGTGCTGGTGAACAAACCGCTGCGGCCGGCGTTGCGGGAGATTTTCGAACGCTCGTCCTCGACCGATGTGCGGCGGCTGCTGCTGTACGTCGTCCCGACCGTCGACGGCGAAGCCAAGCCGATGGCGTGCGACCCGGCCGATCCGCCGATGCTCGGCACCGCGCTGGCGAAGGTCGCCTCGACGATCATGAGCCAGACCATCAGCGTCGAGCTGGAGGAATTGAGCCGGCACAACTCTTCCGTCACCCGCACCCGGGACACGCGGGTCGCGCTCGCCTCGCTCGGCTTGCGCGGCGGGCAGCTGGTGGACGACCGGGTGCACCGGGCGTACCTCGACCGCCGGGTCGCCCTCGACGCGGCCGACCTGGTGCGAGCGGTCACCCGCCGCTACGAACTGTCCGATGAGGACAGTGGCTGGGCGGCCGGGAATTCGGCTCTGCTGCAAGACATCGCCGCCGACGGACTGCGTCGCGGGATTCCGGACACGGTGCCAGGCGATTCGGTCCCGGTCGGCGAGATGGTCCGCTACCGCACCTCGACGCTGGAAGACGCGGTCGCCACCGGAATCCAGCTGATCAACGCGGGCTTCCGGATGGGCCCGGATCTCGAGCAGGCGACGCAGCTCAACGAGGCGCGCGCGAAGATGCACGCCGCCCGCCGGAGCGCGGCTCGCGAGGCCCGGCTGTCCGGGTGGGTGGCCCGGCACGAACCGCCGTCGCCAGGTACGACGATGCCGGACTGGATCGGCCAGCTCGCCGGCGAATGGGCGGATCTCGGGGCGTCGGACGCGGTACGCGACGCGTGGCCGGAGCTGACCGGCGCGCTGCGGTCGGCCGCTCCGGTGCTGCAAGCGTTGTCGGGCAAGGAAAACCGGTGGTCCGCGGACGCCGCCGACACGGTGACGACGCTGCTGGACTGGTTCGGCCTGGACAACGCGGACGTCGCCGACGGGTTCGTGATGGCGCGGTTCCTGTTGCTGCACATGGCAACCCGCGGGCTCCTGGCCGAAGCCCCGGCAGTGGACCAGCGCGTCGACCTGGTGCAGATGAGCGCGGACAGCCGCACCCTGCTGGACCTGGCGCGACCGCGCGGCCGGGACAAGCTGACCGGGACGCAGGCGAACAACTTCGGCGCGTTCTACAAGGCGTCCTGGCGCGCGAACGACTGGATGTGGGGCCGGATCGACGCCGCGGGCTGGCTGACGCAGTGCCTGCTCGACCCGAAACGCCTGCGGGTGCTGCGCGACATCGTGGGCCCGGAGGAATTCCGGGAGCAGGTAAGGACGACGTTCCGCGAGATCGGCTGGGAGCCGCCTTCTCCCGCGGACAACGGGATGCCCGCGGACCTGCCCGGGCTGCTCGCGCAGCTGGGCGACGAGCTGGCTTTCCTCGGCCTGGACGCGAATCTGTCGCCGGTCGACTTCGGGAAAGAGGTGCCGACCAGCCTTCCGGTGACGTCGATGGTGCTGGCGAAGTCGCGGCAGCTGGCCATCGCGCGGGAGGAATTGCCGGTGCTCGCGCACCAGGCCGAGGCGGATGCGAAGGAGGGCAACGGAAAAGCGTCGGAGAGTTTCCGGAAGCTGATGGTTTCCCGTCCGCTCGACCAAGAACCGAAGAAAGCCGCCGACCAGCCGGAAAACTCCGGACACCAGGACGCGGCTCAGCGCGCTTTTCAAGCCTGCCAAGTCTCCGCCGAACGTTTCGAGGGCGAACTCGGCAGTACTTTGCTCACCAAAACCATTGTCAAAGCCGGAGCCGCCGGGCTCAACGCCGCGTCCACCGCCACGCGGGTCCCGAAAACCCTCCAGCCGCTGGTGAAATTCGCGCAGCTCAGCAGTCGTAGTTCGTGGTGGGTCACACAAGGCGCGACCCGGCTGGGCCGACCCTGGAACCTGCTCGCCGCCGCCATCACCGCGATCGCCGGATTCGTGCTCAGCGGCGAAGGCGGATCCGTCCTGCAGTGGCTCGGCCTGCCGGTCGCCGGCGGTGCGCTCGTGTTCCTCGTGGTGAGTCTGCTGACGTTGAGGCGCACGTGGCGAATGGTGCTCACTGTGCTGGGCGTGCTGGTGGTGGCCGCGTTGCTGTTCGCGGCCTTCCTGCCGCCGATCGCACAGCCGTTGTTCGGCTGGCTCGGCACCGTTGTGGACGGATGGCGGCGCGGGCAAGCTCCGCTGTGGTGGCTCGCCGTCGTCGCGCTGCTCCTGCTGCCCGCGGTCTGGACGCCGCTGTCCGGGCTCGGGCGGCGCGGCCGCGAGAAGCGGCGGTCGCGTGCGGACAGTCCACGCTCCAGCCCCAGGTAGAACACGATTTCCGGCGCTGGAGTTGCGGTAGCGCCGACGAAGGCCCATGGTCTGGTGTCACAGGTGGCATACCGAAGGTGTGCGGCCCAGGCGGACGCGTGCCCAGAACCCGGTCCCGCTAAACATGTTTGTGGTCCTCCTCACCGGGGTATCCACGTCATCCCTGGTGAGGGCGGTGGGCGTGGCATGGATCGCTGGCGGCGCGAAAATTCTCTGTTACGTTTCCAAAGTATGTCCGGAAAGCACTTGATCGAAATCCCGACCAAGGCCGATGGTGCCGCTCTCTGGCGAATCGCACGCGATTCGCAGAAGCTTGATCTCAACTCGCCGTATGCGTACCTGTTGTGGTGCAAGGATTTCGCGGAGACCTCGGTCGTCGCCCGCGTCGACGGTGAGCCAGTCGGATTCGTGATCGCTTACCGAAGGCCGTCCGCACCGGACGTCGCGCTCGTGTGGCAGGTCGCCGTCGACGCGTCGCAACGCGGAAAAGGCCTGGCCGGGCAGTTGCTGGACAGTCTGTACACGCGTCTGGTCGGCGAGGGCGTGCGGTACCTGGAAACCACGATCACTCCGGACAACCAGGCGTCGATCCGGCTGTTCGAGTCGTTCGCGAAGCGCTGGAACGCGGATCTGGAACACCGCCGGTTGTTCGAAGTCGCTGATTTTCCGCAGGGGGAGGCGCACGAACCCGAGGATCTTTACCGGATCGGGCCGCTGCGCCGCTAATAACCCGTCAATTTCGCCGAGTAGGAGCGAAAGAAATCGTTATGAGCATCTTCGAAGAGCTCGAATCAGAAGTCCGCAGTTACAGCAGGGGATGGCCGGTCGTCTTCGACCGGGCGCAGGGCAGCCGGATCTACAGCGAGGACGGCAAGGCCTACCTCGACTTCTTCGCCGGCGCCGGCGCGCTGAACTACGGGCACAACAACCCGTACCTCAAGAAGGCGCTCGTCGACTACATCCAGCGCGACGGCGTCACGCACGCGCTGGACATGTTCACCGTCGCGAAGCGGGACTTCCTGGAGACCTTCCAGGAGAAGATCCTCGCCCCGCGCGAACTGGACTACAAGATCGTCTTCCCCGGGCCCGGCGGCGCGAACGCCGTGGAGGCCGCGCTCAAGCTGGCGCGCAAGGTGACCGGCAAGGAATCGGTCATCAACTTCACCAACGCGTTCCACGGCATGACGCTCGGCGCGCTGTCGGTCACCGGCAACTCGATGAAGCGCGGCGGCGCGGGCGTCCCGCTGGTGCACGCCACGCCGATGCCCTACGACAAGTACTTCGACGGCGCGATGCCGGACTTCATGTACTTCGAGAAGCTGCTCGAAGACTCCGGCAGCGGCCTGAACGAGCCCGCCGCGGTGATCGTGGAGGGCGTGCAGGGCGAGGGCGGCATCAACGCCGCGCGCCTGGAATGGCTCAAGGGCCTCGACGACCTGTGCAAGCGGCACAACATCCTGCTCATCCTCGACGACGTGCAGATGGGCTGCGGCCGCACCGGCCCGTTCTTCAGCTTCGAGGACGCCGGCATTTCGCCGGACATCGTCTGTCTGTCGAAGTCGATCGGCGGCTACGGCCTGCCGATGGCGCTCACGCTGATCAAGCCGGAGCTGGACGTCTGGGAGCCGGGCGAGCACAACGGCACCTTCCGCGGCATCAGCCCGGCGTTCGTCACCGCGACCGAGGCGCTGCGCGTCTACTGGAGCGACGACGAACTGGAGAAGTCCACCAAGGCCAAGGGCGAGCGCATCGCGAGCACCTTCAAGGACCTCGTCGAGCGCTACCCGGAGGCGAACCTCGTCGCGAAGGGCCGCGGTCTGGCGCGCGGCCTCGAATTCGCGAACGGCGACCTGGCGGGCGCGGTCTGCAAGGAGGCCTTCGAGCGCGGCCTGCTGATGGAGACCTCCGGTCCGGACGGCGAAGTGATGAAACTGCTGCCGCCGCTTACCCTCACCGACGAAGAACTGAGCGAAGGCCTCGCGATCATCGAGGAATCCATCGCCGCCGTTCTGAAGTAACCGCCCCGAAGAACAAGAAGGAGCCTTTCACTTGCTGGTCCGCACGCTCGACGAGATCACCGACACCGACGCTGACATCAAGACCGAGAACTGGCGAAGCAAGCGCATCATCCTCGCGAAGGAGGGCGTCGGCTTCTCGGTGCACGAGACCACGCTGTACGCGGGCACGGTGAACGACTTCTGGTACGCCAACCACATCGAGGCCGTTTTCATCACTTCCGGTGAAGGCGAGATCGAGGACCTCGCGACCGGCGAGGTGCACCAGCTCAAGCCCGGCACGCTGTACCTGCTGAACGACCACGACAAGCACCAGGTCCGGCCGAAGACCGAGATCAAGTGCGTGTGCGTGTTCAACCCGCCGGTCACCGGCCGCGAGGTGCACGACGAGAACGGGGTCTACCCGCTCGTCACCGAAGACTCCTGACGCTGAGCCGCTCCCACCACCCCGAGAAAGAAGAAACGCCAGAAGAACTGGAGGCGAGCCACTGTGACGATCATGGACACCCGGGTCGACGACGGTTACCCGACCCGGATCACCGGTACGCCGGAGCACCTTCCGCGCGTGCACCCCACTGTGTGGGGTACCGAGGCTGACGGCCCGATCGACGCCGCGACCCTGGCGAATCACGACGCCAAGGGCTACACGGTCGTCGACGGGCTGCTCTCGCCCGGTGAGGTCCAGACGTACTGGCAGGAGGTCGTCCGGCTGTCGTCGGACGAGAAGCTGCGCGACGACGAACGCGTCATCACCGAGGCGCGGACCGGCGAGGTCCGGTCGATCTTCGACGTGCACGAGATCTCCGGCCTGATCGCCGAGCTGATCCGAGATCCGCGGGTGCTCGACCGGGCCCGGCAGATCCTCGGCTCGGATGTCTACATCCACCAGAGCCGGATCAACTACATGCCGGGCTTCAAGGGCACCGGCTTCTACTGGCATTCCGATTTCGAGACCTGGCACGCGGAGGACGGCATGCCGTCGCCGCGTGCGGTGAGCTGCTCGATCGCGCTCACCGACAACTACCCGTACAACGGCGGGCTCATGGTCATGCCGGGCTCCCAGCGCACGTTCGTGCAGTGCGTCGGCGAGACCCCGGACGCCAACTACAAGAGCTCGCTCAAGGACCAGCGGGTGGGCGTGCCGTCGCCGGACGACATCACGAAGCTCGCCGCCGACTACAGCATCGACCAGTTCACCGGTTCGGCCGGTTCGGCGCTGTGGTTCGACTCGAACATCATGCACGGATCGTCGAACAACATCACGCCGTATCCGCGCTCGAACATCTTCCTGGTGTTCAACAGCGTGGAGAACGCATTGCAGGAGCCGTTCGCCGCCGGCGAGCGGCGGCCGTCGTTCATCGCGGGCCGCAACCCCGCGCCGATCACGCGGTGACCAGCGTTACCTTCGCCAACCGGCGGGTCGCTCGTAACGAAGAATGTGCGCCCTGTTACGTTGTCGCCACCTCGCAGCTCGTCTGCGGAGGCATGGTTGTCCGCGGCGGTCCGGGTTCTTGCTCGGGGTGAGCCCCCCGAACCGCGGGCGGACGGCCGCGATGCACGGGTGGACCGCGCCCCCTGGCGGCCCGGCCGACGATCATTGAGTCCGGCCCCGCACCATCAGATCGGGACTGATGGTGCGGGGCCGGACTCGTCTGTTCAGGGGTCGAATTCACGAAAGAGCGGTTTCTGCGGGCTGCCGCTGACGGTAAGTTGACCTGTCTGGCTGGGGGTGAGCCTGGGAGGTGCGCGCGAGCATGGCCGATGCCGGCGCGCGGGTCGAACTGCTCGGCCCGGTGCGACTGCTCGATGGCAGCCGTGCGGTACCTGTCGGCGGTCCCGGGGTGCGGGGGCTGCTGGCGCTGCTCGCGCTGCGCGTGGGCACGGTGGTGCCGCTCGAGGAGATCATCGACGCGCTGTGGGGCCACGATCCGCCCGCCACCGCCCGCACCATCGTGCACGGCAACGTGTCGCAGCTGCGCCGTCTGCTGCGGGAGATGGCCGAACCGGTCGCGGTGATCAACACGCGCCCGCCCGGCTACCAGCTTTCCCTCTCCCCGGACCGGATCGACGCGCACCGCGCGCGGGCGCTGCTCGACCAGGCCGCGCTGGAGCCGCCGGAGAGCGCGTCGAAACTGCTCGCCGAAGCACTCTCGCTGTGGCAGGGCCCGACACTGTCCGGCGTGCCCGATTCGGTACGGGCGCCCGAATTGGACGAGCTGCGGCACGCGATCCGCTACGCCAGGGTCAACGCGGATCTGGACCTCGGCCGCTACGACGAGCTGATCGTGGAGCTGAGCCCGATCGTCCGCGCCGACCCGCTCGCCGAACGCATCGCCGGACAGCTGATGCGCGCGCTCTACCACGCCGGGCGGCGCGGTGAAGCGCTCGAGCTGTACCGCACTGTCTCGCGGGCCACGCTCGGTTCGCTGGGCGTCGAACCCGGCGCCGATCTGCGCTCGCTGCACGAGCGGGTGCTCAACGACGATCTCGCCGCGCAGGAGAGCGCGGTGCCGGAGCAGGCCGCCGCGCCGTCTCAGCTGCCGCCCGCGCTGCCGACGCTGGCCGGGCGCGAGGCCGAGGTGGAGTGGCTCGACGGGCTCGCCGAACGCGGCGACAGCACCGTGATCGTGTCCGGCACCGCCGGGGTCGGCAAGAGCGCGCTGGTCATTTGGTGGGCGCATCGCGCGGCCCGGCTGTTCCCGGACGGGGTGCTGTACGCGGCGCTGCAAGGGTTTGACCCGCATCAGCCGCCGCTGGAGCCGGGCGATCTGCTGTCGCAGTTCCTGCTCGGCCTCGGCGTGCCGGCCGACGAGGTGCCGGAGCGGGTGCACGAACGCGTCGCGCTGTACCGCTCGCTGATCGCCGGACGGCGGATGCTCGTGCTGCTCGACGACGCGCGGTCGGCCGAGCAGGTGCGTCCGCTGCTGCCGCCGGGCGCGCGGTCGATGACGGTGGTGACCAGCCGGTCGCGGCTGGAGGCGCTGGCGGTGTCCCACGCGGCGAAGCTGCGCGTGCTCGGCACGCTCGCGCCGGAAGCCGCGGTGAGCGTGATCGAGGAACTGGCCGGGCCCGCGGACTTCGACCTCAACCACGCGCTGGCCCGGCTGTGCGGCTACCTGCCGCTCGCGCTGCGGATCGCCGGGGCGCGGCTCGCCGCCAGTCCACAGTGGACACTCAAGGACCTCGTCGGCGAGCTGGGGAACGAACGCACCCGGCTGGCCGGCCTGGACGTGACCGGAGCCGACGACGGCGTGCGGGCCGCGTTCGACGTCTCGTTCCGCGGCCTGCCGGACAGCCTCGCCAGGACGCTGCTGCGGCTCGGCGCGGTGCCCGCCCGGCACACCGGACCGCACCTGACGGCGGCCATCGCGGAGATCCCGGTCGCGCAGGCCCGCCGCGAACTCCGCACGCTCGCCGCGCACAACCTGATCGCCGAAACCTCGCGCGACGCCTTCGCCCCGCACGACCTGGTCCGGCTCTACCTGCGCGAGCTCGCGGAAACCGAACTAGACCCGGCTGAACGCGCGGCAGTGCTCGACCGGGCGATCCGCTACCACCAGGCCGCCTCGGACACCGCGCGCCGGAAAATGCTCCGGATCGTCGACCCGCTCGACCTCACCGGCCTTGTGCCGCCGGACGCGCTGCCGCCGCTGGAAACCTTCGCCCAGGCCCAGGACTGGTTCGCCGCGGAATGGCCGAACCTGCTCGCCGTACTGGACGCCGCCCACGCCGACGGCCGCTACGCCGACGTCTGGCGGCTCGCCCGAGTCGCGCACACCTACCGGGTCGTCTGCCCGCTGTACGAGGAATGGATCCGGCTGGTCGACCTCGGCCTGGCTGCCGCTGAGGCCGCTGACGAGCCGCTTGGCCAGTGCTGGATGTTGATCTCCCGCTGCGCCATCGCGCTCACCTTCGAGCTGTCGCAGGGCAGCATCGCCGATGCCGAACGCGCGGTCGGCCTGGCCACTCGGCTCGACGGGCGTTCGCTCATCGTCGCCAAGATCCACCTGGGCAGCGTGCTGACCCTGCTCGGCCGCTACGCGGAGGCGATCGAACGGCTGCTGGAGGCGGTCGCGGAGACCGAACGCACCGGCGATCTCGAACTGCGCGGGCAGGCGCTCAACAACTGCGCCGAGACGGAAAAGCGCGCCGGCCGTCCGGCGGAGGCGATCACCCACCAGCTGGCGTCGCTGAAGATCGACCGGGAGCTTGGCGACGACAGCTACGCCGTGGTGTCGCTGAACAACCTCGCGGAACTGCATCTGGACATCGGCGATCTGGAAGCCGCCGAGCGCTACGCGACCGAGGCTGTGTCGCTGGCGGTGGCGCGGCAGTTCGAGCTGCAGGAGGGAATCCTGCGGGTGACATTGGCGCGGATCCTGCGCGGCCAGGAGCGGCTCGACCCGGCACGGGAGCAGTACCGGCGGGCGGTCGCGTTGTACGAGCGGATGAATCCTCGGCAGGTCGAGGACTTGCGCAAGGAAGCGGCCGACCTGGGCTGAGCGGCGATGCCCGGAACCCAGGCGGCGCGGGCTGCGTCTCCGAGGTCCGTGAAGGGAACCTTCAGGGAATCAGAGTCCCTCAGGGTTCCCCTCACGGACAAACTCGGTCCCGCCAGCCGACGGTCCGGTCGGGAGCTGCCTTGGCGGTGCCCGCGGAGGCGCTGGCGTTCGGCGGCGCGGCAGGTGCGGCCGCGGTTCGCCGGTTCCGCGCGGGAGCGGCCGACCTGGAGTGAGCGGGCAGTCGGCGCGCTGCGCTCTTGTACAACGTTCAGCTGTGTTTTCGCAGGTCTGCGTGGTAATAATCGCGCCCGCTTAGCGGATTCTTAGCCATCGGGCGGTCAGCGCGCGTAGGGTCGGCCGCGACGCTGGCGGAGCCCTAGGGGAGGGGCAGGCTGTGAAGCCGGCGACGGGACCGCGGCAGTACCGCGCGGACCTGGAAGAGCCGCCAGGAGCGGCTCGGTGGCGGTTGGCCGGCCGAGATGGGGGTAGGCCGGCCGGCCGCCAGGCTCTATTCGACGTTCGACGTGCAGAGCGCGATCGAGCTGCCGCTGCTCTCGGCGACCTTCTTCCCGTCGACGAGGATCTGGCAGCTGATCTGGTTGGTCACGCCCGCGTTCGCGGTGTCCGCGGTCAGCGAAAGGATCGGCGCGCCTCCGCTGTAAGACGCGTGGCCGTGCCAGTCGTCGGTGCTCGGCGGGGTGGACGCGGTGCGCTGGTCGTTCAGCGTGCCGTAGCGAACGGTCGCGCCGCCCGCCGAGGTCACCACGAAGTCGACCGAATGCTTCTCGCCCGGCTGCGGCGGGATGTGCAGGTCGCCCGCCCGCGCGGTGCCGAACATCGACGGGTACAGCGCCATCGCGCCGCACAGCAGGACGGCGAGTGCGGAAAGCGCGGTTCCGGTGAGGGCGACACCCAATCCGCGCATTGTGCCCTTGGAGGAAAGTACGATTCCCGCAATTCCGCCGACCAGTCCGACACCGGCGAGCGGCCAGGCGAGGAAACCCCAATCCGGCAGGAACGCGACACCGGCCGCGCCGAGGCCGAGCGTGACTCCGAGGCCGCCGGGCCAGTTCGCCTGCCTCCGGGACGGCGCTTGCTGGGGCGGGCGGGGCGGCGTTTGCGTCGATGGACGGAGCGGACCAGGGCGAGTAGTGGTCCGGCTGTGTCGTGCGGGTGCGGCCGGATACGGCTGCTCGGTCGTCATGCGTGCCTCTTCCGCTGTGTTGGCGAAGACGCTAACGCAGATGCCCGCGAAGTTGGAATAATCGTTATCGAGAGATAATGTCATTCATTTACCGCGTCCGGCCAATCGGGGTCATTTCCCGCCGGATTGCGCGAAGCGGCGCCATTTGCTGGCCGAAAAGGACTTCCGCGATGATTCCGAAGAGCGACCGAGCGCTTACCCCACGGCCCTGACCTGGCGACGCGGTCGTCCCCGCGCGCCATTCACTGATCGAAAAGGCTGACTTCCGGAGTGATCTCGAGAAGTTCGTGCACCGGCCTGCCGCGCCGTCCGTCGATGGTCGTCGTGCGCACCACGCGCAACCGCGCGGTCACCGGGCGATCGAGATTTTCCTTGATCTGGTCGAGCAGATCCGGGGCGACCGCGCCCTGAATGGTTCCGCCGGATTCCCGTTCCAGATAGAAAATCCGACGCCGGGTGCGCACGCCGTCGAGGCGTCCGGTCACTGTCTCGTAGCCGACCGCTTCGCGCGATTCGCGCAGGCTGCCCTGCAGCACCCGGGCCTGCTCGGTGGTCATGCTCCGGGTCACCTGCTCGCCCGCGGTGGGCGTGAGCGCCATTCCGATGCCAGCGTGCTTGCTGACCGCGTTGACGACGTCGCTGACCGCGTTGCGCACCGTGTCGCGCTGCAGCAGCACCGCGTCGAGCGCACCGTCGTCGGAACCGTTGGCGGGCAGGAAATCGCAGAGTTCCTTCACCGCGCGCTCGGACAGCGTTTCGATGCCGTCGTGGATCAGCGCGTCGTCGACCGCCGGTTCCGGGAAACCGAAGAAGATCGCGTTGCCCGCCTGCCCTTTTTGGATCAACGGGGCCTTGTCGCGGTCCGCCTGCTGAACGAAGGTGACCTCATTCGACGGATTGCGGATGATGTGGCCGATCTTCGCCGTCGCGTCCTGCAGCGCCCGGCTGATGTCGGAAAAGGTGTACGCGTCGATGTGCGTTTCGCCGATCACCGACACGTGCAGCAGCGGCGCGCGGCAGGTGCGCTCGAACTTCGCGTTCGCCGCCATCGCCGAGGCGCGCGCGAGGTCGTCGAGCCACGTGCCGCCGGGAATCTCGTCGGCGATCCGCCGGAACTCGTTCCTCACCACACCATCTCCGGGACGCCTCTGCCGCCTTCGGCCCACACCGATTCCCACACGTCCTCGTCTCCGGGACGGCACAGGAAGCCGTCGAGCATGCCGCCGACGGGCTGGATCTGGTCGAGGTACATCGCGGGCTGGCCGACGATGATGCCGCGCAGGGTCAGCAGGCCGTACAGCGCGGTGCGGCCGCTGTCGTCGAGCCGCTTCAGCGCGCCCCATTCGTCGGGCAGCAGCACCACGTCGAGCCCGCGCGGCGGATGCGCCGTGCGGGTGACGAACGCGCCGCCGAGCCAGGCCCGCCCGGACGTGATCACCCGCTGGGCGACCCCGAGGTAGCTGTTGAGCGCGCTGAAGAGGATCTCGCGCTCATTCTGGTGCGGCGCGTCGTAGACCAGCCGCTCGTAGACGTCGGCGAGGTCGGCGTGGTGGCGGCCGGGCGGCAGCAGGTTCTGTGGCGTCCAGTGCGGAAGCGCCATCGGACCTCCTGACGTCGTCCGGGGCCCTCGGCGCCCGCTTACCGTGCGTAGCCGAATCTACCAGGTGGGTGTCAGCCACTGCGTCCAGGTCGGCGGGGCGCGGGTTCGTCGTGCGGCCAGTGCGGACTCCGCTGGTCGTCCTCGGGCCAGCTCAGTTCGCCGGACAGCCGCGGCTCGGGATCGGGCAGCGGATGCCCGGCCGGGTCGTGCGTCGCGTGCTGCCCGTTGTACGGCTCGTCCGGGTCGACGTCCGGATAGTCGTTGTAGACCCGCTCAGGCTGGTCGTCGTAGTGCGGGTACGCCGGTTCCTCGTAGTCCTCGTACGGGTTCGCCGGCGGGATGTGCCGGGTCTCCTCGGCCGGTGTCTCCGCCGGCGCGACGGCGGGCCGGTACGGCTCGGCCTCAGCGTCGGCCTTCGGCCGGGACGCGCGCGTGAACAGCCACATGACCGCCGCCCCGAGCAGGAACGAGACGAGCAGCCACAGCCAGATCTGCCCGAAGAGCCAGAGCATCCGCCATCACCTCTGTTCCACTGTGATCTCGACCCGCCGGTCGCTGTCGTCCCCGCTGCCCGTACCGCTCGGGCCGCCCGCGCTTGTGGTGCTGCCCACCGCGAGCAATCGGTCGGGCGGCACGTCCTCGCGGATCAGCAACCGGATCACGGCCAGCGCTCGGTTGCGGGAAAGCTTCAGCGCCGCGCTGCGCCCGCCCGGACCGTCGGCGACCCGGCCGACGAGGCGGTAGCGGAAGTTGTCCGGTGCGTCGCGCAGCAACGGCGCGAGGTCGCGCGCGGCCTGCTCGCCTTGATCGGTGAGCTGCGCGGTGTCCGGATCGAAAGTGATCGGCGCGGCAGCGAGTTTGCGGTCCAGTTCGGCCTGGATTCCGTCGCGGTCGGTCGGCGGCGCGGACGGCGGGGCGGACGAACTCGGCGGCGGGCTGGCCGGCGGCGCCGTCGACGGCTCGGGCGAGGGCGACGGCGCGGATTGTGCCGGCCCGGCGCCGCCGGAGGCCTGCGCCGACTCGACCCCGTCGACGCCCTGCACGATGCCGAGCGCGCGACCGGCGTCCTCGGCCGGGAACCCTTCGAGGGTCGCCTGCCGTCCGGAGAACTTCACGTCGCCGCCGCGGAGACCGGCCGCGTCGAGCGCGGAGCGTGATCGCGCGGCGAGGTCGTCCTGGATTCCGCTGCCCTGCAGCCAAGTGACGATGCCCGCGAGCAGCGCCGTGACCACCACTGCGACGGGGATCAAGCGAAGCCACCCTCGTGCACCGGACATAAAGGGACCCTATGCCGGGCCGCTCGGCTTGGCGACCTGGTAAAGGCCGCCGTTCGGGTGGCTCTCGCGAGCGTGCCGGTACCGGTGGTTACCGGTACCGGCACGGTCGAGGGAACGGCGGTCAGGAGGCGGTCGCGTTGCCCCGCAGGTCGAGGTTGCCCCGCACGTCGAGATCGAGACCCGCCGGGTCGTTCGGGACAAGCGGAGCCAGCTCCGGCCGCTTCGGCGACAGACCGTCGCCCATGGACTCGCCGCGCAGCTGGCGGCGGATCCACGGCAGCAGGTGCATCTTGGTCCACGCGAGGTCGGAGCGCCGCGACGTCATCCAGGTGGCGGGCTCGCTGCTCGCCGGGTACGGCTCGCGCCAGTCCTCGTCCACCGGGACGCCGAGCACCTCGGCGGTGAGCAGCGCGATCCGGCGGTGCGCGTCCGGCGTGAAGTGCAGCCGGTCGTCGCTCCAGGCACGCCGGTCGTGCAGCGGCTCCATGTGCCACATGTCGACCATCTTCGCGTCGTGCCGGGCCGCGATCGCCCACAGATGCGTGTTGTAGATCGCGACCTTGCCGCGCAGCACGCTCATCACCGACAGCTGCTTGGTGTCCGGCCCGTTGAAGATCACCACCGGGATCCCGGCCGCGCGCAGCTTCGCCACCCCCGCTTCGAAGCGCGCCGCGATGGCGTCGACGTCCGCGCCCGGCACGATCACGTCGTTGCCGCCCGCGCACAGCGTGACCAGGTCGGGCTTCAGCTCAAGGGCGATCGGGACCTGCTCGTCCATGATCTCGTCGAGCATCTTGCCGCGCAGCGACAGGTTCGCGTACTGGAAACCGGGCTCCCCGCCGGCCAGCATCTCGGCGAGCCGGTCGGCCCAGCCCCGGAACGTCCCGTCGCCCCGATGGTCGTTGAGGCCTTCGGTGAAGCTGTCCCCGATGGCTACGTAGCTGTTGATCCCGTACACGCTGGGTTCCCCTTTCCCGCTGGTGCGCGCCTGTTCCCCGTGAAGTCCCGGATGTAGTTGTACACCCCAACTAACAGTCGGATATCCCCATATCCTTCCCGCCGGACACGACTGGTTCGCGGCGATGTCACAGTCTCTTACCTTGTCGGGGTATTGCGCCTCCCTATTACGGCATTTTCACCGGGACGAACCTCACGATCGGGGCGATACCAGGCGCCGTGTGGGGTAGGTCTCCCGACCTGGGGGTCCGCGGCGAGTTGCGGCAGTCTGGAAGGTGTGACAGACGAGACTGCGAAGGGGCCGGCGCGGGAGTCGCTCACGCAGATCCTCGGCGGGCGGCGCGGCGCGATCGACGCCAGCATCCCGCCCGCCGCGTTCGTCGTCGGCTGGCTCTGCTCCGGCCAGTCGATCGCCTGGGGAGCCGGGGTCGCGATCGGCGTCGCCGTGCTGCTGGGCGCGTACCGGCTGATCCGCGGCGACAAGGCGCGCGCGGTGGTGGTGAGCCTCGCCGCGGTGGTGATCGCCGCGCTGATCGCGATGCACACCGGCCGGGCCGAGGATTTCTTTCTGCTGCAGCTGTTCTCGAACGCGGCGAGCGCGCTGCTGTTCGCGGCGAGCATCGCGGTGCGCTGGCCGTTGCTCGGCGTGATCGTGGGACTGCTCCTCGGGCAGAAGACCCGCTGGCGGCGCGATCCGGCCCTGCTGCGCGCGTACTCGTGGGCGAGCGGCGTGTGGGTGCTGCAGTACTTGCTGCGCGTGGTCGTTTACGGCCTGTTGTGGTGGACCGGGCAGGTGGTGGCGCTCGGAGTGGCGCGCACTGTGCTGTCCTGGCCGCTGGTGGCGGCGACCGTGGCGGTGAGCGGCTGGGTCCTTTACCGGAGCCTCCCAGCAGAACACCCGGGCCTTCGCCTGGCGAAAGACCCGGGTGCGGGCGAGTCCGAAAACGGACCCGGAAGTTAAGGCGGCCCCCGGCGAGGGGGGAGGGTCCGGGGGCCGGTTCCTACGGTACCCGGACCGGAGGGGTTGAGTCGACGGTTTCGACTCTTCCGCTCAAGTTTTGGTGGCATTCACCCGTCGGGATGGTCGCGGGGTGTCCTCGCCCCACGCGCCCACCGCCGCGAGCCACGCCGCGCCGAGCACGCCATCGGAGCTGGTCAGAACGGTGAGGCCGGCGAATTCGGCCCGCACGCGAGCCCCCGCCGGGCTGTTTTCGGCCAGCACGCTGCCCACGAGCACGATCGGAGTTTTTTCTCCCGGCTCGCGCGTGGCGCGAGCCACGCGCACGAGATGCCGGGCGCCGCGCGCGACGATTTCCTCCGCGACGGGCTCGCCCGCGACCGCCGCGGCACTCACCAGCGGCGCGTACCGGGCGAGCCGGACCGGGGGTTCCGCGTTGGAATGGGTCACCAGCTCCCACATGACGGCGAAGCGGTCCGACAAGTCCACTGCGGACGGTCCGAACGCTTCGGCGAGGACCGCCTCGGCCAATCCGCCGAGCGGGCCGTCGCCTTCGAGCGCGGCGAGCGTGGCGCGCACGGCTTCGCGGCCGAGCCAGAACCCGGAGCCTTCATCGCCGAGCAACCAGCCGTGACCGCCCGCGGTCGCGACCATCCGGCGGCCGCGGATGCGCCCGGCGATCGAGCCGGTGCCCGCGACGAGCACAGTCCCGTCCGGCTCGGCCGTCGCGGAGGCGTAAGCCACCTCGGCGTCGCCCGTGACGCGGACGAGGCCGCCCAGTCCGATGCGCTCCCACGCCGCGGTGAACTCCGCCGCGACCGCCGGGTCGGACAGCTTGCTCTCGCCCGCCATGCCGACCACGACGCCGAGCACGTCGGTCCGTCCGTCCAAAGCGGATTCGATGGCTCCGGCGATCCGGGCCGCCGCCTCCGCGGGCGGATGCGCGTTGGGGTTCGCGCCGCCCGCCGCCGCGGTGCCGTGCACGACGCCGGCGGCGTCGATCGCGATCGCTCGCGTCGAGGTGCCGCCGGCGTCCACGCCTACTACGAGACTCACCGGGTCTTGGTCACCTTCAGCAGACCGCGCGGGTTGTCCGGGTTGCCCCCGCGAGCGAGCGACAGCCCGAGCGCGATCCGCTGGATCGGCAGGATTTCCAGCACTGGAGCCAATTCCTCGACGGTCGGGGCGACCGGGATGCGCAGCGCGGCGGGCACGTCCTGGGCCGCCGAACCGACCGCGAGCACGTCCGCGCCGCGCTCGCCGACCGCTTCGAGAACCTCGCGCATGGCTTCGCCGCCGCGGCCGAGGCTGGTGGCGGCGAGCACGGCGGTCTCGCCGTCGACCGCCGCGACCGGACCGTGCAGCAGGTCCGCGCCGCTGTACGCGCGGGCCGCGAGGTAGCTCGTCTCGGCCAGCTTCAGCGAAGCTTCGAGCGCGCTGGCGTAGGAGTAGCCGCGGCCGGTGGTGAGTACGCGGTCGACAAAGCGATATCGGTCCACCGCGCGCTGCACGCCTTCGACGGAACCGTCGAGAGTCTGCTGGGCCAGCTCGCCGATCTTGTCGGCGTCCTCTCCCTTGCCGCCGCGGATCGCGTCGATGAAGAGGTACAGCGCCATCAGCGTCGCGGAGTACGTCTTGGTCGCCGCCACCGCCTTTTCGAGGCCGGCGCCGATGTCGACACCCAGTTCCGAAGCCGCGCGCAGCGGCGAATCCGGGGTGTTGGTGACCGACACGGTCAGCGCGCCCTGACGGCGGGCGGCCTCGGTGACCTCGATCAGGTCGGGCGAACCGCCGCTCTGGCTGACCGTGATGAAGAGCACGTCGCGCAGGTCCGGGCGAGCGCCGTAAAGCGTCGCGGTGGACGGCGACACGAGCCCCGCCGGAAGGCCCAGGAGTACCTCGATCAGGTATTTCGCGTACAGCGCGCCGTGGTCGCTCGAACCGCGAGCGGCGAGCAGGGCGAACCTCGGCGGGTTCTGTGAAATCTTTTCCGCGACTTCTGCGATGCCGGACCGCCGCTCGACCAGCCCGGCGAGAACGCTGGGCTGCTCCGAGATTTCCGCGGCCATGTGCTCGCCGGGACGTAGTTGGGTCATCACTTTCCTCTCCGCCGGGACGGGGGTCCCGGTGTGCTGAGCGGCGTCCGGTCAGGTCTAGACCAATGCTAGCCGGGCGGAGCGGGTCGGGAGAAGGGTACGTTTCCTCACGGGGCAGTGGCGCGTTTAATGTGGGAAGACTGAGGGAGCCGGGCATGCTGGAGACACCCCCCGCGAGCGAGGCGGGGACTGCTGCGCGAGGGCAGCGCGAACCCAAGTACTGGGCGCTGAAGCAGCATCTGCTGGACCTGCTCGACGCACTGCCGCCGGGATCGCCGATCCCGACCGAGCGGGCGCTGGCGGGAGAATTCACCGTTTCGCGCACCACCGTGCGCCAGGCGCTGGCGGATCTCACCGCCGAGGGCAGACTGCACCGCGTCCAGGGCAAGGGCACGTTCGCCGCCGAGCCGAAGCTCGCGCAGCGGCTGCAGCTGTCCTCTTATACCGAGGACATGCGCAAGCAGGGCCTGAAGCCGTCGTCCCAGCTGCTGGAGCTCGAAGAGCTGCCGGTCGAGGGCGAGATGACGAAGCTGCTGCAGCTGCGCAACGGCGCGAAGATCCTGCGGCTGCGCCGGCTCCGGCTCGCCGACGGCCAGCCGATGGCGCTCGAGACCACGCACCTGCCGCTCGGCCGGTTCCGCGGGCTGCGCAAGCACATCACCGCGGGCGGTTCGCTGTACGCGGTGCTGCGCGAGCATTACGGCGTCGAGCTGGAGCGCGCGGAGGAGACCATCGAGACGTCGCTGGCCGGGCCGCAGGAAGCGGAGATCCTCGGCGCGGACGTCGGCATGCCGGTGATGATGCTGACCCGGCATTCGTTCGCCACCGACGGCAAGCCGGTCGAGTTCGCCCGCGCGGTCTATCGCGGCGACCGGTACAAGTTCGTCACCACGCTGCTTCCCTGACCGCGTGAGCATCGCGGGGGACACTGGCATCCGCTGGGGCACGCCCGCGGCTCGCGGCGTGCTCTGGACGACCATCCTCGGTTCGGGGATGGCGATGCTCGACGGCACCATCGTGAACGTCGCGCTGCCCCGGATCGGCGAGGAACTCGGCGCGTCGGTCGCCGGTCTGCAGTGGATTCTCGACGGCTACCTGCTGGCGCTCGCCGCGCTGATCCTGGTCGCCGGGTCGCTCGGCGACCGCTACGGCAGGCGGCGCGTGTACCTGGTCGGCGTGGTGTGGTTCGGGCTCGCGTCCGGGCTGTGCGCGGCGGCGACGTCGACCGAGCTGCTCGTGCTGTTCCGCGTGCTGCAGGGAATCGGCGGGGCGTTGCTGACGCCGGGTTCGCTCGCGATCCTGCAGTCGTCGTTCTCGCACGAGGACCGGGCCCGCGCGATCGGCTCGTGGTCCGGGCTCGGCGGGATCGCGGCGGCGGTCGGGCCGTTGCTCGGCGGACTGCTGGTGCAGGCGTGGTCGTGGCGGCTGGCGTTCCTGATCAACCTGCCGCTCGCGGTGGTCGTCGTGCTGATGGCGCGGCGGTTCGTGCCGGAGTCGCGCGACACCGCGGCGACCGGGCATCCGGACTACGTCGCCGCGGCGGTCGGCGCGCTCGGGCTGGCCGGGGTCACCGGGGCGCTGGTCGAGGCTCCGGTGCGCGGGATCGGCGATCCGGTCGTGCTGGTCGCGTTGGTGGTCGGTGTCGCCGGGCTGGGGTTGTTTCTTTGGCTCCAGCACCGTGCTGCCGAACCGCTGGTGCCGCCCTCGTTGTTTCGCGACCGGACGTTCACGCTGTCGAACGCGCTGACGTTCGTGGTCTACGCGGCGCTCGGCGGCGTGATGATGCTGCTGGTTCTGCAGCTTCAGGTGTCGCTGGGTTATTCGCCGACGCTCGCCGGGCTGGCCGGATTGCCGATCACGGTGATCATGCTGCTGCTTTCCGGCCGGTCGGGGGCGCTCGCGCAGCGGATCGGGCCGCGGCTGCAGCTGGTGGTCGGGCCGATCGTGGTCGGCGTCGGGATGCTGCTGCTGACGCGGGTCGGGCCGGGGTCGTCGTACCTCGGGTCGGTGCTGCCCGCGGTGGCGGTGTTCGGGCTCGGACTGGCCACTGTGGTCGCTCCGGTGACCGCGACGGTGCTGGCCGCCGCGCCGGACCGATACGCCGGGGTCGCGTCCGGGGTCAACAATGCGATCGCCCGATCGGGTGGACTTCTGGCGGTGGCGATTTTGCCCGCCGCGGCTGGTTTGACGGGTTCGGCGTATCGGGATCCGGTCGCGCTGACTGCCGGGTGGCAGACGGCGCTGGTCATCTGCGCGGTGCTCGCGATCGCCGGCGGGCTTATCGCGTTGGGAATTCACAACGGGGTGCTCGGCGCCGTCGAGCCGGATGACGCGCCGCATCCCGGGGATTGTCTGCATTGCGGGGTGGAAGGGCCGCCCACGCACGTCCATCCAGGCGGGCGTCGCTGATCTTTCGGTGGGGGAAATGTGCTGGGGTTTGTCGGTGCCGGTGAGCTGACCGCTGCCATCGTGACCGGGCTCGACGGGAGCTTGCCGGTCGCGTTGTCGCCGCGCTCGCGGGAAATCAGCGCGGCGCTGGCTGCTCGCTATCCGGACGTGCGGGTGTGCGCGAGCAACCAGGAAGTGCTTGATCAGGCGGACACGGTGGTGCTGGCCGTGCGGCCGCCGGTCTTGCGGGAAGTGGTGGCTGAGCTGACTTTCATGCCGGAGCACGTGGTGATCAGCGCGGTGGCCGGCGTGCGGGTGGAGCAGTTGCGGGATTTGGTCGCACCGGCTTCGCGGGTGGTGCGGTCGATTCCGTTGCCGCAGGCAGCGCAGCGGCAGAGCCTGACGGCGATGTATCCGGAGGACGGCGTCGCGCGGGAGTTGTTCGAGCGCGTGGGCGGGGTGGTGGTGCCCCGCGACGAACCGGGCTTGGAAGCGTTCAGCGCGGCTACGTCGACGTTCGCCGCGCACCTGGACTATCTGGCGACTATCGCCGGGTGGATGAGCGCGCAGGGGGTCGAGGCTGAGGTGGCTTCGGCGTATGTGACGCACATCTTCGCGCAGGTCGGGAAGTCACTGGCCGGTGGCGGGCCGTTGGCGGAGTTGACTGCCCGGCATATGACTCCGGGCGGGATCAACGAGCAGTTGTTGACGCACCTTCGGGATGAAAGGGTGCCCGAGACAGTGCGGCAGGGGCTGGACGCGGTGCTGGCCCGGTTGCGCGGATCAGCCGCGGGAGCGGGCGACTAGCCGGGTCTCGATGCGCTGCAACGCCGTGATCAAGGTGCTGGCCTCTTCGGCATCGGTGAACGTGCCGTCGAGGAGTGCGGACCAGCTGTCGCGCAGCCGCTGCAGGTTCTCCGCCGCCTTTTCGGTGGGGTAGAGGCGGACGCGCCGGGCGTCGTCGGGGTCGGACTCCCGGCGCAGCAGGCCCTTGTTCTCCAGGCCGCGGACGGCCCGGCTGACGTTGCTGGAGATCATCTGGGTGGCCTCGGCCGCGGCGTTGACCGTGGTTCCCGGGTGCCGGTCGACGAACCGCATCACCGCGCCTTCCAGCGGCGTCCCCGACTCGGCGTCGGCTTCCTTGGCGGCGTTGATGTGCCGGGCCACCGCGAGGATCAGGTCGGCGAGCTCGAAGAGCTGTTCGTCTTTCACCCGGCCAGCATAGCTATCTTTTGACAGGTATCTCCTCGACGGCGTAGCTTAGCTATCAAATGATAGCTATGGAGGCGGTCATGACCGAAGGCAAGAACGCGCTGATCATCGGGGCGTCGCGGGGGCTGGGCTACGCGCTGGCCACCGAGTTCCTCCGCCGCGGCTGGCAGGTCACCGCGACCGAGCGCACGCCCTCCGCGCTGCACGAGCTGGCCGGGCTGACGGTGGAGACCGTCGACATCGCGGTGCCCGAACAGGTCGCGGCGCTGCGCGAACGGCTGGCCGGATCGGCGTTCGACCTGCTGTTCGTCAACGCCGGAACCAACTACACGACCGACCCGTCGGCCACCTTCGCCGACGTGTCCACCGAGGACTTCGCCCAGGTCATGGTGACCAACGCGCTGAGCCCGATGCGCGTCGTCGAGACCCTCCAGGACCTGGTCCCGGCGACCGGCACCATCGGCGTGATGTCGTCAGGCCAGGGCAGCGTCGCCGACAACACCAAGGGCGGCTTCGAGGTCTACCGGGCGAGCAAGTCCGCGTTGAACCAGCTCATGCGCAGCTTCGCCGCCCGGCACGCCGACGACCCGCGCACGCTGCTGCTCCTGGCGCCCGGCTGGGTGAAGACGGACCTGGGCGGGCCGGGTGCGCGGCTGACTGTCGACGAGAGCATCCCCGGCGTCGCCGACACGATCGAGGCTTGGACGGGCAAGGGCGGGCTGCACTACCTGGACCGCCAGGGTCAGACCGTCAACTGGTGACCGCTGCGGTCCCGTTAATCGCCCCAATGCCACTTTGGGTGCGCTGGACGCACCGAATGCCACTTTGGGTGCGCTGGACGCACCGAACGCCACATTGGGTGCGTCAGATGCACCCAATGTGGCATTGGGGCGCGGTCTACGCGAGCAGCTCGGCCAGCATCGCCGGGTCGATGTTCCCGCCGGAGACGACCGCGACGGTGCGTCCGCCGGGGAGCTCGTCCGCGTGGTGCAGGTACGCGGCCGGGGCGGTGGCCCCGCTTGGCTCGGCGACCAGGCGGCCTTGCCGGGCCAGCGCGCGGACGGTGTCGCGGATTTCGTCCTCGGTCACGGTGATCACGCCGTCCAGGACGTGCCGCAGGTGCGCGAACGTGAGCTCGGACGGTTGCGCGCGCAGGCCGTCGGCGATGGTGCGGGCGCGTTCGGCGATGGGCCAGTCCACGATCTCGCCCGCGGCGAGACTGGCCGCGGTGTCGCCGGCCAGTTCCGGCTCGACGCCGTAAACCTTCGCGTTCGGGCACTTCGCCTTGATCGCGGTGCCGACCCCGGAGGCGAAGCCGCCGCCGCTGACCGGCACCAGCACGGTCTCGACGTCCGGCAGGTCTTCCGCGATCTCGAGGCCGACGGTGCCCTGCCCGGCGATGATGTCCGGGTGGTCGAACGGCGGGATCAGCGTGAGACCGCGTTCATCGGCGAGCGCGAGCGCCGCCGATTCCCGTTCCGCGATCGGCACTTCGCGGACTTCCGCACCCCAGCGAAGAGTGGCTTCGACCTTCAGCCGCGGAGTCACGTCTGGCACCACGATCACCGCGGGAATCCCGAATTCGCGCGCGGCGTAGGCGACTGCTTGCGCGTGGTTGCCGCTCGAATACGCGACCACGCCGCGTTTCCGTTCGGTGTCGGTGAGTGCGGCGATCGCGTTGTACGCGCCGCGGATCTTGAACGCGCCGATCGGTTGCAGGCTCTCGGGTTTCACCCAGAATTCGCCGGGAACCCAGAGCTGGCGCAGCAGCGGGGTGTGCACCGCGGTGCCCTTCACCCGCTCGGCCGCGGCTTCGATGTCGGAGATCGTCACGAGGTGCATGAGGCGAGTATGTCAGGAAAGTGTGAGCTTTAGTCTATCCATTTTGGACAGTCAACGTGGCGTCCCTCACGCCGAGGCAACGAAGGGAGCGTCTCAGGCGACTTAACCGTTGAAGAAACAGGGACGACGACCGGGAACGATCAGATCGGAATCATGAGCGAGGAGCAGAAGGAAACCGCGGAGGACAAGAAGAAACTCCGGACGACCTCGGTGCTCGCCGCGGCGCTGGCGGCGGTCACCGCCGCGTTGCTGGGTTCGACGCTGGGGGTCGCGGGGACAGTCATCGGCGCCGGAGTGGCCAGCGTGGTCAGCACGGTCGGCGGCGAGTTGTACCTGCGTTCTCTGCAGAAGACTCGTGATGCCGCGCGGAAGGCCATGGAGACGGCCGCACGACGCAGCCGGGCCGGGCTTGCTCCGGTGCGGGTGCCGGTTGACGACGTGGCGTCGGCGAATCCTGGCGAGGCGCCGACGGTGTATCTGCCCGCCGATTTGGCGAATATGCCTACGGTTCGGTTGTCCGAGCTGAAGCCGACTGAACCGGAGAAGTCCGACAGCCTGGGCGAGAAGCTGCGGAAGATGCGGTGGCCGTTGATCATCGCTTCTAGCGTGGTGGCGTTCGTTGTCGCGTTGGTTGTCTTGCTCGGTCTGGATTGGACGACCAAGGGGAGCGTGTCCACTGGGTTGATTCCCCGGCAGCCGGATACCAGTCAGCAGCGGGATGACCATCCGGACAACACCCCGAGCACCGCACCGCAGACACCCCCGCCCGGTGAGTCGAAGCAGAACAACCCGACGTCCACTCCGACCACGACGCCGAGCGCTCCGCCGTCCTCACAGCAGCCGACGCAGCAGACGCGCCCGCCGTCCACGTCCTCGAACCCGCCCACGAGTTCACAGGCCCCCGCGACCAGCCAGACGCCGACCGCCCCCGCAGTCCCGTCAAACGCGGGCGAGTAACTCCCCGCGGCGGTCCGTGAGGGGAACCTTCACGGACTCTGAGTCCCTCAGGGTTCCCCTCACGGCCCACCTGAGTCCGCTACGAAAGCCGGGCCTTCAGCCCCTCCGCGGCGGCCTTGGGATCCTCCGCCTCGGTGATCGCCCGGACGACCACAACTCGTGAGGCCCCCGCGTCCAGCACCTCCGGCAACCGGGCCTCGTCGATCCCGCCGATCGCGAACCAAGGCCGCTCCGTCCCGAGAGCCGCGGTAGACCGGACCAAGCCCAGCCCCGGCGCGAACCGGCCGGGTTTCGTCGGGGTGGGCCAGCACGGGCCGGTGCAGAAGTAGTCCACGCCGGTCTCTGCCGCCGCAGCCGCGGCCTGCTCCTCCGAATGGGTGGAACGGCCGATCACCACGTCGTCGCCCAGGACGCGCCGTGCCAGCGAGACCGGGATGTCGTCCTGCCCCAAATGCAACACATCCGCCCCCACCGCCAGTGCCACATCCGCTCGATCGTTCACCGACAGCAGTGCGCCATGCCGTGCGCAGGCCTCCGCCAGCACCTCCAGCGCGGCGATCTCCTGCTTGGCCTCCAGCGGCGAGCCGCCCGTCTTGTCCCGCAGCTGCACGATGTCGACGCCACCGGCCAACGCGGCGTCCGCGAACTCGGCGAGGTCCCCACGCGAGGTGCGCGCGTCGGTGCACAAGTACAGCCGGGCGTCGGCGAGACGGGTGCGAATTTGGTCTCCGGTCAAGGCAGGCATGGCGGTGACGTTACCCGCGCGCTACGGTGTGGGAGTCCGCACGGGAGCCCGAGGCACGGGCTGAGAGGGAGCTGCCGCTCCGACCGTGGAACCTGATCCGGGTCATGCCGGCGCAGGGAGCGTGATTCCACTGTGAACACCAGCACCACAACCGTCACTGTCGTCGGCGGCGGCGTCATCGGGCTGTCCGCGGCCTGGCGCGCGGCTGCCCAGGGATGGCGGGTCACGGTCGTCGACCCGGATCCCGTGCGCGGCGGCGCGTCCTGGCTGGCCGGCGGGATGCTCGCCCCGGTCACCGAGGCGTGGCCGGGCGAGGAAGCCGTGCTCAGCCTGGGCGAAGCGTCGCTGCGACGCTGGCCAAGTTTCGCGCGGGAGTTAGCCGCCGAAGGAACCGATCCCGGGCTGGCCGAGCACGGCACGATCGTCGTCGGGTTCGACAGCGCCGACGCCGGGCACCTCGACATCCTCGCCGGGTACCTGCGTTCGCTCGGCCGCGACGTCGAGACGCTCACCGGGCGTGCGGCGAAGCGGCTCGCGCCGGGGCTTGGCGCGGTTCGCAGCGGCCTGCGGGTACCGGGCGATTTAGCCGTGGACAACCGGAAACTGCTCACAGCGCTGAGCGAAGCGGCTACAAAGCGTGGAGTCGAGTTCCGTCGTGAACGGCTCAAGAGCCTCTCCGAAGTCTCCGGCCCGGTGATCCTTGCCGCCGGCGCGTGGACCGGCCAGCTGCATCCGTTGCTGGAGCACGCCGTACGCCCGCTGAAGGGCGAGATTCTGCGACTGCGTCCGCGTCGGGGCTGTCTGCCCCCTCCGCCGTACACGGTGCGCGCGATGGTCGAGGGACGGCCGATCTATCTGGTACCACGAGAAGACGGCGAACTGGTTCTTGGCGCGACGCAGTACGAAGCGGGTTTCGACCAAGCTGTCACCGCGCGCGGCGTACGCGAGCTGTTGGAGAACGCGGAGCGGATTCTGCCTGGCATCACGGAGTACGAGCTGGTGGAGGTCGCCGCTGGACTGCGTGCCGCTAGCCGTGACGCTTTGCCGTACATCGGCGAAGTGAGCGAAGGCGTGTACGCGGCGACAGGACATCACCGCAACGGTTTGCTGATGGCACCCGCGACCGCGGACGCCGTGGTCGCGTGGCTGGCCGGCGAAGCCCCGTCGCCGGAGGTCGCCGCGGCGACGCCTGCCCGGCTGGTCGAGAAGGAGCGAGTCTGATGGAGATCAAGGTCAACGGCGAGTGGCGGGAGTTTCCCGACGACAGCACCGTTTCCGCGGTCCTGGACGCGCTGGGTGCGGAGCGCCGCGGCGTGGCCGTCGCGGTCAACGGCGAGGTCGTGCGGCGTGGCGAATGGGAAGAAGCGGTCGTGCCGAAGGGTGCGAACCTCGAAGTGCTGACCGCGGTTCAAGGAGGTTGAGCATGGACGACCTGATCATCGGCGAACACAAGCTGTCGTCGCGATTGATCATCGGCACCGGTGGCGCGGCGAATCTCGAGGTGCTGGAACGCGCGCTGGTCGCGTCGGGCACCCAGCTGACCACCGTGGCGATGCGCCGAGCCGACGCCGAGGGCGGCTCCGGAGTGCTGGAGCTGTTGCGGCGCTTGGACATCGAGCTGCTGCCCAACACCGCGGGCTGCCGGACGGCGGCCGAAGCCGTGCTCACCGCCCAGCTGGCCCGCGAGGCGCTGGAAACGAACCTGGTCAAACTCGAGGTGCACGCCGACGACCGGACGCTGCTGCCCGATCCGCTGGAGACGCTCGAAGCCGCCGAACGCCTGGTGGCGGACGGATTCACGGTGTTCGCCTACACCAACGACGACCCGGTGCTCGCCCTCCGTCTCGAGGAGGCGGGCTGCGCCGCGGTGATGCCGCTCGGCGCCCCGATCGGCACCGGGCTGGGCATCCGGAACCCGCACAACATCGAGCTGATCGTCTCGCGCGCGTCGGTGCCGATCGTGCTGGACGCTGGGATCGGTACTGCTTCGGACGCGACGCTGGCCATGGAACTCGGCTGCTCGGCGGTGCTTCTGTCGACGGCGGTGACCCGGGCCGCGGATCCGGAACGGATGGCGTTGGCGATGCGGAGCGCCGTGGAGGCGGGGTATCTGGCGCGAGGCGCGGGACGGGTGCCGCAGCGGTTTTGGGCGCAGGCGTCCAGTCCGCCTCGCTAGACCTCGACGACGATTTTGCCGCGCACACCGCCGTTTTCGAGCGTGCGGTGTGCCTCGGCGATGTCCGCCAGCGGAAACACCCGATCCACCAACGGCCGCACCAACCCGGCATTGACCCACCGGCTCAGATCAGCGAGCAGATCCGCCTTGGGGTTCCCGCTGAAACCGCGCACCCACCGCTTCGGGCGTAGCGAGTTCGCCGCGACATAACCGACCGAGCGGGCCGGACGGTCGAGGTCGAACGCGATCGCGACCATCCGCCCGCGCGGGGTCAGCAGCCGCCGGAACGTGTCGAGGTCGCGGCCGACGGTGTCGAGAATGACGTCGAACTTCCCCAGGTCGCCGGGATCGCGGTAGTCGAGTGCGACATCCGCCCCGAGTTCCCTTGCCAGCTCCAGGTTTTTGGCGCTCGTCAGCCCGGTCACGTGTGCGCCCATCGCTTTTCCGAGCTGCGTCGCCACAAAACCGACCCCGCCGGTCGCGCCGCGAATCAGCAGGCGTTCGCCGGGCTTGAGATGGGCTTTGTCGCGCAGCGCGGTAATCGCGGTGATGCCCACGGCCAGCGACGCGGCTTGCGCGGGGTCGAGGCCGGCGGGTACGTGGTCCAGCCGATCCGCGGCCATCACGTAGTACTCGGCGGCAGTGCCCATGCGCCGCCCGCCGCCCCAGACGAGGTCGCCGACGGCGAACCGGCTCGTCCCGGGTTCCACCACCTCGCCGACGAGGTCCACTCCGATCCGCTTGGGAAAACGCTTGCCGCTGAACGGAAGCAGCTTCCCGGACCGCATGGAGAGTTCGCCGCCGTTGACCGAGAGCGCGCGCACTCGGACGAGGACTTCGCCGGGACCGGGCACCGGTGTCGGGACCGTGGTCTCGCGCAGGACTTCCGGCGGTCCGTAGCGGTCGTAGGTGATGGCTCGCATCGAAGTGGAAGGCATGTTCCACTTCTAGCACGGAAAGTGGAAGGGGTCTTCCGATTCGCGTAAAGTGAGAGAGTGCTGGAAAAACCGACTCGGTTGCGCACCGACGCCGCCCACAATCGCGCGCAGATTCTCGAGATCGCGAAGCGCACCTTCGAGACCGAGGGCCTGGACGTGTCGATGAGCGAACTCGCGCGCCGCGCGGGGCTCGGCGTGGCCACGGTGTACCGCCATTTCCCGACCAAGGCCGATCTCGTCGCCGAAGCCTTCGCCGAGCCGATGGCCGAATGCGCGGGGATGCTCGACGAGGCGCTCGCCGACCCCGACCCGTGGCGCGGGTTTTGCCGGGTGATCGAGGAAGTGTGTGCGATGCAGGCACGCAACCACGGTTTCTCCGCCGCGATCGTGACCGCGCTGCCGGATCAGGCGCGTTTCGCGGAGCTGCGGGACCACGCGTTGCGGGGGTTCACCGAGTTGATCCGCCGGGCGCAGGAAGCCGGTGCGCTGCGGGCCGACTTCGCGGTTTCCGACCTGTCGTTGATCTTGCTGGCGAACGGCGGGCTGCGGTCGGGCGCGGGAGCCGCGGCACCGGCGGCGTCGCGGCGGCTCGCCGGTTATCTGCTGCAGTCGTTCCGCACGGAGACGGCCGCGCCGCTGCCGCCGCCCGCCGAGCTTCCGCTCGACGGGTCGGTGCTCTGAATGGGCGGCCAAGCTGCACAAATAGCCTGGTAATGGTGATTTCGCCCGCGCTTGACGCGGATTGTGCACGGGTACGCCGTATGGTTGACGGCACCCTTTCCGGCGCACCCAGCGGCGGGCACCAGCGTCAGAAGGAGCCGATCGTGACTCTTTCCTCGGTCCAGGACGTAACGGGCCGGTTGTATCTAGCGGTGGGACGGCTTTCCCGCTCGCTGCGCCAGGCCGGCGCGCCCGGGCCCGGACACGGGTCGATCTCGGCGCTGGCCACGCTCGTGCACTTCGGCGAGCTGCGCCTCGGCGACCTCGCCGCGAAGGAAGGCGTCGCCGCGGCCACGATGTCGCGGATCGTGGCCACGCTGGTGGAGGCTGGTTACGTCACCCGCGAGTCCGACCCGGTCGACCGCCGCGCCTGGCTGGCCCGCGCCACCGAGGAAGGCGAACGCCTCGTCTCCGGCGTGCGCTCCACCCGCGTGCAGGAGCTCAACCGCCGCCTCGACCGCCTCACGCCTGAAGCCCGGGAGTCGATCATCGCCGCTCTGCCCGCGCTGGAGGCCTTGATCTCCGACGAGGGTTAGCGCTCTTCGGGGGCCAGCCGCCAGAACGCCGACACGGGGCCGACTTTGGCGCCCATCGGGTACGAGTGTTCGACGGCCTGCGACACGAACCACTTGCCGTAACGCGCCGCTTCGATCACCGGCATGCCCTTGGCCAGCCCAGCGGTCAGCGCGGACGCCATGGTGTCGCCAGCCCCGTGCGTGTGCGGGGTCTGCCAGCGCGGGCCGGGCAGTTCCACGAACGTCGTGCCGTCGAAGAGCAGGTCGACGCACTCCGGGTCGGACTGCAGGTGGCCGCTCTTCACGAGCACGTACTTCGGCCCGAGCTGGTGCAGCACGACGGCCGCGGTGTGCATGCCTTCGCGGTCGGTCACGGTCATGCCGGTGAGCAGCCGCACCTCGTCCAGGTTCGGCGTGAGCACGGTGGCGCGCGGCAGCAGTTCGTCGCGCAGCGCGGCGAGGCCGTTGTCGTCGAACAGCGACTGGCCGGTCATCGCCGCGGCCACCGGGTCGACCACGAACGGAATCGAGCCGTCGCGCCCGATCCCGGCTTTGTCGCAGGCCGTCGCGACCGCGCGGATGATCTCCGCGGACGCGAGCATGCCGGTCTTCGCCGCGCCGACGCCCATGTCCTCGGCGACCGCCTCGATCTGCCCGGCCACGATGTGCGGCGGCAGATCGGCGCGGTCGTGCACGCCGAGCGTGTTCTGGACGGTGACCGCGGTGACCGCGACCAGGCCGTGCACCCCGCAGGCGAGGAAGGTCCGCAGGTCCGCCTGCAGCCCGGCGGCCCCGCCGGAATCGGATCCGGCGATGGTGAGCGCGGAGGGCGGGCTCGGGTTCTCAGTCATGTGCGCGTTCCGACTTCTGGTCTGGTCCATTGAGGCAACTGTGCTTCATTCACAGTCCACCACGATGGCACAGTAAGTGTTCGTGCTGGTCCCCGTGACGAAGGAGACATCAGTGAAGCTCGCCGCGGCCGGTCTCCTGCTCCTGTCCACGCTGGCGGTACCGGGGGTCGCCAGCGCGGACAGCCCCAAGCTCTCCCACGTGACCACGGTCGGCGTGCACAACACCTACGATCCCGCCGCGTACCCGTACCTCGCGCAGGCGCTGGACAACGGCTCGTCCCTGCTCGAACTCGACGTCTGGCCGGACTTCTTCACCCACGAGTGGAAGGTCAGCCACTCCAATCCGCTGGGCAACGGCAACAATTGCGTCGACGCGCATTCGGCGGCGGACCTTTACTCCGGCGGGACGAACAAGGATCTCGAATCGTGCCTGGACGACATCCGGATCTGGCTCGGCGCGCATCCCGGGCGCCCGCCGCTCACGCTGAAGATCGAAATGAAGACCGGCTTCTCGGCGAATACCGGCCTCGGCCCGGCCCAGCTCGATGCCGCCTTCCGCGACCACCTCGGCGACGCCGTGTTCAAGCCAGCCGATCTCCTCGGCACCCACGCCACGCTCGATGAAGCGTCCAAAGCGGACAATTGGCCAACGCTGGACGCGTTGCGGGGCAAGGTGCTCACCGAGATCATCCCGGGCACGGTCGAAGAGGGAAACCCGACCGACACGCTGCACACCGACGTCGAGTACGCCGGCTATCTGCTGGACCAGAAGGCAGCCGGAAAGCTGAATTCGGTGCAGATTTTCCCGACCGTGCACGGTGCCGCGGGCGGCGATCCGCGCGACAAATACTCCGCGGAGCAGAAACCGTGGTTTGTCGTTTTCGACGGGGACGCCAGCGAATGGCTCGCGAAGGCCGGGATGTCCTGGTACGACGAAAACCACTACTACGTGGTCATGACGGACGGGCAGAACGTCGCGCCCGCGATCGACGACCACAACCCGACCGTCGACCAGGCGACTCAGCGCGTGGCGGAGCTGGCCAAGCAGCACGCCTCCGTGGTGACGTCCGACTGGACCGGCCTCACGACCGTGCTGCCGACGGTGGATTCGCGCGGCTAGAACCGAGGCGGCGGTTTCAGCACGGACATCCGGTATTGGTACACCGCTTGCGCTTCGGCGATCCCCGGCCGCGGCGTGACGCCCGATTTGCGGATCGTTTTGACCGCCGAAGCGGTGCGATGTTCGGTGACCAGGCCGTCGACCTCGTGCTGAACCTCAAGCGGCAGCCTCGCCCACAACGCTTCCGGTGTCTCGCTCATCCGGCCAGTGTCGCATTCACTGCGGGTTCGCGAGCCGCCAGAACGGGGAAACCGGGCCGACTCCCGCACCCAGCGGATAAGCCTCCAGGACGCAGCGTTCGATGAACCGCTTCGCCTCCGCGACCGCAGTGGGCACGTCCGCGCCCTTCGCGAGCGACGAGGTGATCGCCGACGCCATGGTGTCGCCGCCGCCGTGGGTGTTTTCCGTGTCGATGCGCGGTCCGCTCAGCTCGATTACCGCCGAGCCGTCGGTGAGCAGGTCGACGCAATCGGCGGCGTCGTAGAGGTGCCCGCCCTTGACCAGAACCCACTGGGAACCGAACTCCAGCAACGCTTCCGCGGCTGTGTATTGGCTCTTTGTGTCGGTAACGCTGACGCCGGTCAGCAGCCGGACCTCGTCGAGGTTCGGCGTGATGAGCGTGGCGCGCGGGAACAATTCGGTCCGAATCGCTTCCAGTGCTTCTTCGCGCAGCAGAGCGTGGCCGGTCATCGACGCGGCCACCGGGTCGACCACGAACGGCGTGTCCGTGGTGCGTCCGATGTGGACTTCGTCGAGCGTTTTCGCCACTGCCTGAATGATTTCCGCGGTGGCGAGCATGCCGGTCTTCGCCGCGTTGACGCCCATGTCCTCGGCGACCGCTTTGATCTGCGCGGTGACGACGTCGACCGGAATCTCGGAGAACCCTTGCACGCCAAGCGAATTCTGCACGGTGACCGCGGTGAGCGCGACCAGCCCGTGCACTCCGTTGGCGAAGAACGTGCGCAGGTCCGCCTGCACGCCCGCACCACCGCCGGAATCGGATCCGGCGATGGTGAGGGCGGTGCGTGGGGTGACTGTCACTGGTTGACCACGGGCAGGTAGACCTTGTTGCCCTGCTCGGAAAACTCCGCGGACTTCTCGGCCATGCCCGCCTCGATCGCCTCCACAGAGGACAGACCGTGCTCCTCGGCGTACTTGCGCACGTCCTGGGTGATCCGCATCGAGCAGAACTTCGGCCCGCACATCGAGCAGAAGTGCGCGGTCTTGGCCGGTTCGGCGGGCAGCGTCTCGTCGTGGAAAGCCCGCGCGGTGTCCGGGTCGAGCGACAGGTTGAACTGGTCGTTCCACCGGAATTCGAAGCGGGCCTTGGACAATTCGTCGTCCCAGTCCTGCGCGTACTGGTGGCCCTTGGCGAGGTCGGCGGCGTGCGCGGCGATCTTGTAGGTGATCACGCCGGTCTTGACGTCGTCGCGGTTGGGCAGGCCGAGGTGCTCCTTCGGCGTTACGTAGCACAGCATCGCCGTGCCGTACCAGCCGATCTGCGCCGCACCGATCGCCGAGGTGATGTGGTCGTACGCCGGCGCGATGTCCGTGGCGAGCGGGCCGAGCGTGTAGAACGGGGCCTCGCCGGTGAGCTTTTCCTCCAGCTCGACGTTTTCCTTGATCTTGTGCATCGGCACGTGGCCGGGGCCTTCGATCATCACCTGCACGTCGTGCTCGCGCGCGATGTGCGTCAGTTCGCCGAGGGTCTCCAGTTCGGCGAACTGGGCGCGGTCGTTGGCGTCCGCGATCGAGCCCGGACGGAGGCCGTCGCCGAGGGAGAACGTGACGTCGTACTCGCGCAGGATCTCGCACAGCTCGGAGAAGTGCGTGTACAGGAAGGATTCCTGGTGGTGCGCGAGGCACCAGGCGGCCATGATCGACCCGCCGCGGCTGACGATGCCGGTGACCCGGCGCGCGGTCAGCGGGATGTAGCGCAGCAGCACGCCGGCGTGCACCGTGACGTAGTCGACGCCCTGCTCGCACTGCTCGACGATGGTGTCGCGGTAGATCTCCCAGGTGAGCTTTTCCGGCTCCCCGTTGACCTTTTCCAGTGCCTGATAGATCGGCACGGTGCCGACCGGGACCGGCGAGTTGCGCACGATCCACTCGCGGGTCTCGTGAATCCGCTTGCCGGTGGAGAGGTCCATGATCGTGTCGGCTCCCCAGCGGGTGGCCCACACCATCTTGTCGACCTCTTCCTCCACAGAGGACCAGACGGCCGAATTTCCCATGTTGGCGTTGATCTTCACCAGGAAGTTCTTGCCGATGATCATCGGCTCGGTCTCCGGGTGCTTGCGGTTGGCCGGAATCACCGCGCGCCCGCGGGCGACCTCGTCCCGCACGAACTCCGGAGTACAGCGTTCGCGCGCGGCGATGAACTCCATTTCCCGGGTGATCACGCCGGCTTTCGCCCAGCCGAGCTGGGTGTTGTGCTCCCGTCCGTCGGCCCAGCCGGACCGCAGCGGGTGGAGTCCATTGTGGACATCGATGTTCGCGTCCGGATCGGTATAGGGCCCGGACGTGTCGTACACGTCGAAGTGCTCCCCGTTCGACAGGTCGATCCGCCGCGCCGGAACCCGCAGTCCGGATTCGGTGCGGTGATAGACCTTGTGCGAGCCGGTGATCGGCCCGGTGGTGACGGACGGGGCGATGGCACCCTGGTTTTCCAGCGTCGTCAACGACGTTCACTCCCTACGCCGGCATTACCCGGTCAGGTTCATGCGGTCGGTGACGCCGGGTGTCCGCGAGATGGACACCAGCCACCCTCTCAGCCCGCCAAGGCGCGAGCTCCCGCGTTGCATTCGGTTGAGGTTGCTCTTGCGACGATGCCATGGCGCCTCGGTCGGACACAACCCCGCCGTGGTGTTTGATTGCCCCGGCTCTGCCGGGGCGCCGAGATCGCCGGGAAGCTGGTTTCTTCCCTCCCGATTTCGCCGGCCCGGGGGCCGTCGAAATCGCTCAGTCCAGAAACCAGCGCGATCTCGGGTTGTGGTCCGGAAGGTGCGGCGCGGGTCAGGCGTCGGCGGGTTCTTTCGGCGGCAGCCAGGTCAGGCCGGGCACACCCCACTTGTTTTTCTTCAGCATCTTCTTCGCCGCGCGCGCGTGGCGGCCGACTAGACGGTCCAGATAGATAAACCCGTCGAGGTGATCGGTCTCATGCTGCAGGCAGCGCGCGAAGTAGCCGGTGCCCTCGACCTCGATCGGATTTCCCTCGACGTCGAAGCCGGTCACCTTCGCCCACGTGGCGCGTCCGGTCGGGTACGACTCGCCGGGGGCGGAGAGACAGCCCTCCCAGTCGTCGTCCGGGTCCGGCATGGTCTCCGGGATCTCCGACGTCTCGAGCTTCGGGTTGACCACCACGCCCTTGTGCTCGACGCCCTCGTCATCCGGGCAGTCGTATACGAATACCCGCAGGTCGAGCCCGATCTGGTTGGCCGCGAGGCCCACGCCCTCGGCCGCGTACATGGTCTCGAACATGTCCTCGACGAGGGTGGCCAGCTTGTCGTCGAACTCGGTGATCTCGCGCGTGGGCTGGTGCAGCACGGGTTCGCCGGCGATGCAGATGGGGTGGACGGTCACGGACGCCGAGTTTAGTCGGACCCTTCTGGTACACCTGGATCGGACCGTGACGCGCCGTGTCGGATGCCCATGTCGAGCATGGGTTCCGTGGTTCAATGACGCCCGCGGAAGGACTGCCGACACCGATTGCGAGGACCGCATGGACGCCGCGGAGTCGATGGCTGGAAACCAGCCGTCGCCGCCGGAGAATGTCGGTGGCCTGACCGAACGCGAACTGGACATTCTCGCGTTCGAGCGGCAGTGGTGGCGCCACGCCGGGGCGAAGGAGAACGCCATCCGGGAGCGCTTCGGACTGTCCTCCACCCGTTACTACCAGTTGCTGAACACGCTGCTGGCCAAGCCGGAGGCCGTCGCGGCCGATCCGATGCTGGTCAAGCGGCTGCGCAAAACGCGCGCCGCCCGTCAGCGCAAACGCGGGGCCCGGCGGTTGGGGATCGAGCTGTCATGAGCGTCTTCTCGGGACTGTCCCGGCCGTTGAAGGCCGCGGGAGTCGCGCTGATCGGGATCGCGGTGGTCGCGGCCGTCATCGGCGGCGTCACCGTGCTCAACACGAGCGGCGACCAGAACGCCGGACCGAGCACGTCCGGCGAACCCACCGCACCCGGCGGATCGTCGTCCGCGCCGGAGCAGTCGTCCTCGGCCGCGCCCAGTTCCGCGCCGCCGTCGTCGCCCGCCTCGTCGGCCCCGGCCTCGTCGTCCGCCGCGTCGTCGGCTCCGGCGTCGGGCCAGCCCGGACAGCCCGGCGGCCAGCCGGGCCAGCAGCCAGGGCAGCCGGGCCAGGCGGGCCCGGACCAGCAGGCGTCGAACAAGTGGGTCACCCTGCGCGTCTACAACAACTCGCTGGTCAAGCACCTCGCCGAACAGGCCGCCGCCGACTTCCGCAATTCGGGCTGGAACGTCGCCGAGGTCGGCAACTACGCCCAGGGCAACATCCCGGCGACCACGGCCTACTTCCGGCCGGGCACCGACGAGGAAGCCGCCGCGAAGCAGCTGGCCAAGGAGTTCGGCTTCCAGGCCCAGCCCCGGTTCGACGGCATCCAGAACTCGAGCCCCGGCGTGATCGTGATCATCACGAAGGACTACCAGCCCGGCGGGCACAAGGGCAGCTGACCTTTCCCGATACCGGTGACGGCCCGCGCTACGGCGCGGGCTTTGTCATGTCCGCGGGGCCGCGCTCCGGGCGTTGGGCTGGTCCGCGTTCGGAGCGGCGAGCCGCGTGGCTCCTGCGGAGGTCCGTGAGGGGAACCCTGAGGGAATCAGAGTCCCTCAGGGTGGCCCTCACGGACCGCGACCTCGCGCGCCGCGCCGCTTCGGTCGGGTGCCGAGCGAGCGAAGCGGCGCCAACGCTCACGAGCAGCTCAACGCTCCTGCTGCGCCTGCGCGTAAGCCTCCAAAGTCGCCAACTGCGCCGCGTCCAGCGAAGGCCGCACCGCTTCCCGAGCCTTGTCCAGATGCGCCGCGGTCACCTCGCGTGCCTCCAGCGACTCGCGCATCGCCGTCAGCGCCGCCTCCCGGATCAGCGCGGCGCAGTCGGCGGCTGAGTAGCCCTCCAGCGCTTCCGCGGTGGCCGCGAGGTCCACATCGGACGCCAGCGGGGTGTGCTTGGCCGTCGCGGCGAGGATCGCGGCGCGGGATTCGGCGTCCGGCGGCGGCACGTAGATCCGCCGCTCCAAGCGTCCGGGACGCAGCAAAGCCGGGTCGACCAGCTCGGGCCGGTTCGTCGCGCCCAGCACGACGACCTCGCGCATCGGCTCCACGCCGTCCAGTTCGGTGAGCAGCGCGGCGACCACGCGGTCGGCCACGCCGGAGTCGGACGACTGGCCGCGGCGCGGGGCGAGCGCGTCGATCTCGTCGAGGAAGATCAGCGACGGGGCGGCGTCGGCGGCCCGGCGGAAGAGGTCGCGGACCGCGCGTTCCGATTCGCCGACCCATTTGTCCAGCAGCTCCGCGCCCTTGATCGCGAACACGTTGAGCGCGCCGGTGCCCGCGAGCGCCCGGACCAGGAACGTCTTGCCGCCGCCAGGCGGGCCGTACAGCAGCACGCCGCGCGGCGGTTCGATGCCGAGCCGGGCGAACGAGTCCGGGTAGCGCAGCGGCCACAGCACCGTCTCGGTGAGCGCTTCCTTGACCGACGTCATGTTGCCGACGTCGTCCAGGGTCAGGCCGCCGGTGGCCAGATTGTCCGAAGTGGACAGCGAGATCGGCCGGACGGTGGCCAGCGCGTCGAGCAGATCCTGCTGGGAGATCTTGGGTTCTTCGACGTCCCGCTGGCGCAGCGCGGCCCGCAACGCCGCGTCCCGGCGCAGGGCGAGCAGGTCGGCGGCGACGAAGCCGGGGGTTCGTTCGGCGAGGACGCCCAGGTCGGCCCCGGATTCGACCGGCACGTCGCGCAGCAGGATCCGCAGCAGTTCGACGCGCGTTTTCGCTTCCGGCAGCGGCAGCCCCAGCTCGCGGTCGAGCAGGTCGGCACCGCGCAGCCGCGGGTCCACCGACTCGGCCCGCGCGGTCGTCGCCACCACCGCCAGCCCGTCCTGGCGCAGCGCGGAGCGAAGTTCTTCCAGCACCACGGTGGCCACCGGAGGCGGCTGCGTGGCCGGGAGCAGCGCGTCGATGTCGTTGATCAACAGCACGCCGGGACCGTCGCCGTTCGTCGCCCGGTCGATGGCCTCGCGCAGCGAACGGTGTGCCGCATTCGGTTCCAGTACCGCGATATTCGGCGCGGTCACCGACACCACGCGCACCTTCTCGGCGGCGGCGACCGACCGCACCAGCGTGGCCTTGCCGACGCCTTCCGGCCCGGACAGCAGCACACCCAGATGCGCCGAAGTGCCCAGCTTCGCCAGCAGCTCCGGCCGGTGGAACGCCAGGTCGAACCACTCGGCCAGCTTGCGCGCCGCGCCTTCGGCTCCGACCAGATCGGCGACCGGCACCGGCTCGTCCAGCTCTTCCTCGCGAGCCTCGGTGACGACCTCTTCGACGATCTCCGCGTCGAGATAGTCCTCGGCGGCGGTGACCGCGGTGGTGCGGACGAGCGCGGTCGCGGTGCGCATCGGCGGTTCGCTAGTCGGCGCGCCGGTGCGGGCACCGTCTCGCCAGCTGACCACAGTGGACGGTCCAACCACGACAACGCCAGCCGGTTCGGTAGCGGTAACGGTCAGCAGTTCGTTGGTCCAGGTCGCCCCGATCACGCGGGACAACTGCCCGCGCACGGCGGCGACGTCCGATCCCGGCGCGGGCGCGAGGTCTTGCGGCAGCAAGGAAACCGCGTCGCCACGAGTGAGGACCTTGCCCGTGAGCGCGAGCCGCAACGTCTGCGGCGACACCGAAACGGACGCCAGCCGCGACCCGGACACGGTGACCGTGCGGGCAGCGGTGACCTCTGCCGGCGAGACCACGACCTCGCCGCCCTCGGCGACGCCGAGGTTCGACATGGTGACGTCATCGGTCAGCACGACACCCGGCATCGCTTCCTCGGCGGCGGGCGCGGCCAAGGCGGCGCTGCGCCGCGCGCCGGTGAGGTACACGGCGTCCCAGGCCCGCAGGCCGAGCGCGTCGAGCACTTCGGGGTGCAGCCGGACAACTCCCCGCCGCGCGTCGAGCGCGGACGGCGTGTGCCGGACGGTCAGGGTGATCTGCGGATCGCTCACGCTGCTCACCCTAATGAACCGGCGGGCGGTTGTGCGCGAACGAAAGGCCGCTTACGGCATCGCTGACCAGTCGCGGATCGCGGCGACGAACTCCTCGGGCGCGTCGGACTCCACGTAAAGCCCTACGCCGTCAAGGCTTACGGTCTGATGGTTCGGGAAGGACGCTTCCAGCCGCTCGCGTTCGCGGGGCCGGAAACCGATTTGAGCGTTGCCCCACACGATCAGCGTCGGCAGGTCGGGAAGGCCGGCCTCGATCTCGGCGAAGAAGGTCCGGCTGGCGAGGATCCGGCCGGGGAGCACGCCGGAGGCCTGGCGTCGCTCGGGCGTGTCCATCGCACGGCGGTAGTGGGTCATCTCGGCCTCGGTCAGCTTCCGTTTTCGGTGGCCCATCGGGAGAAACGCCTTGACGACGAGGTTGAGCCTGCGCGCCAGGAAGCGCATGGGAGGTCCGCCGGCGATGCGGCCGAAAGCCTCGAAGTACGGGTCGCCGTTGACCGGCCAGGCCCAGGCGTTGACGAGCACCAGCCGTTCGAAGACTCCGGGCAGGCGCTGTGCGGCGGCCAAGCCGATCGGACCGCCCCAGTCCTGTCCGACCAGCGTGACCCCGCCGAGGCCGAGCGCGTCGACGAACCCGGCGACCACGTCGGCGTGCTCCTCGGGCAGGCCGCGATAGCCGGGTTTCGGCGTCGACAGCCCGAAGCCCGGGTAGTCGAGGGCGACGCACCGGAAGTCGTCGCGCAGGGCGCGGATCACGTCGCGCCAGAGGAACGACCAGGTCGGATTGCCGTGCAGGAGCAGCAGCGTGGGGCCGGATCCCTCGTCGACGTAGTGCACGGTGTGCCCGTCGATGTCGACGAAGCGGCTTTCAAACGGGAACAGTTCGTCGTCGACCCAGCCGGGCCGTGCACTCTCAGCCATATCCGCCCCTCGAACTCGTCGGCTGTCCTTCGACACCCGAGCTACTGCTTCGCCCAGCCGTCGAAGGACAGGATGTCACCGACCGGCGGACGGGCGGCGGGGGAGAACTCCTGCTGGGTCGAATACGCGACCGCGAGCAGGCCGATCTGCGCGACCTCCTCCGGAATCCCCAGAATCCGCGCGACGTCCGCCTCCCTGCCGCCGAGGTGGTAGCTGCACAGCGAACTGGCCAGCCCGTGCGTGCGCAGGGCGAGCTGGAAGCTCCAGATCGCCGGGTAGATCGAGCCGTAGTACGCGGAAAGCTCGGCGGTGCCCGTCGGCACCGGGCCGGGCATGCACGGCAGGACGAGCGCGGGCACCTGGTCGAGGTGCTCGACGAGGTGGCGAGCCGAGTCCAGCATCCGCTTGTCGACGAGGTGCGCGTACTTCCGCCACGATTCCTCCGCGGCTTCCCGGGTGACGGCCGCGATTTCCTTGCGCATCGCGGGATCGAGCACGACCACCCAGCGTTGGGCGGCGAGCAGGGAACCGGCGGCCGGGGCCTGCTGCGCGATCCGCAGGCAGTCCTCGAGCACGGCCCGTGGAACCGGCCGCGCAAGGTCGAGCTTTCGCCGGACGGAGCGGGTTGTGGTGAGCAGGGTGACGGCATCCACTGTGGACCTCCCAGGCTGCGTACTTACAGCGTAAGCGTACGGTGTAAGTACGAGGCTGTCGAGGACTTACGCCGTAAGCTCGCGGGATGGCCCGGGAAACCCTGACGCGCGAGAAGGTGCTCGACGCGGCCCTCGCTTTCGTCGACCAGCACGGCATGGCGGCGCTGTCGATGCGCAAGCTCGCCGCGGAGCTGGGCGTCGAAGCGATGTCGCTCTACAACCACGTGCGGAACAAGGGCGACCTGCTGGACGGCCTCGTGGCTCGGATGTTCGAGGCGGTCCCCGTGCCCGATCCGGACGCGCCGTGGGACGTCCGGATCCGCGGCCTGGCCGAGGGGCTTTACGCGCAGTTCCGGCAGCATCCGGCGGTGCTACGGACCCTGGTCGCGGAGGAGGCCAACCCGCGTTCGCCGGGGGCGTTGAAGGTGATCGACAGCATGCTCGGCGCCCTGCTGGACGCCGGGCTGGACGACACCGAGGCCGTGCGCGCGTACCGCTCCCTGACCGGCCTCACATTCGGGGCCGCGCTCACCGAGGAAACCGGCCTGGCCGGGGCACCGCTAGATCGCGCCGAGCCGGTCGACGACTGGTTCCGCCGCATGGCGACGCCCAGCGAAACGCCGAACCTGCACCGCCTGTTGCCGGTGCTGACCGACGCTGATTGCCGACAGGACTTCGAGGCGCAGCTGGACCTGCTGGTGTCCGCGCTGGGAAAGGCCTGAAACTACCGGCGCCGAATGCCGATCCGACGCCAGCTGCGACGCCGCTGAGTCGGCCCGGACGTGGCCGAGCTGTGGTCCCGCTCCCGCAGGTTCCGGCTCCGCACCAGGTCCGAATTCGTCCGCCGCACCGCGCGCATCGCCGCACCGGCGACCCGGCCAGAGGCCGGACGCAACCGCAGCCGTCGGTGGCTGCGGGCCCGGCGGATCGCGCGGCGTTCCCGCGGCGGCACCTCCCAGGCCTCCGGGTGCGCGGCGAGCCAGCGGTGCCGGTAGACCGAATACGGGATGTGCAGCAGGTACAGCACCAGTGCGATCGCCAGCGCCACCAGCGGGAACACGATGATCGCGGCGGCCAGCAGGCCGACGCCCACCAGCAGCGGCGCGATCGCCTTCGCCGGGGCCTTCACGGTCTTGAGCGACAGCGTCGGGATGCGGCTGATCAGCAGCGCGGCGACCGCGATGGTCCACACCAGCACCACGTACTGCTCGGACCACCAGCCCTCGCCCCACTGCAGCGTGGCGATCAGCGGCAGCATCGCGACCAGTCCGCCGGCCGGCGCGGGCACGCCGACGAAGAACTCGGCGGCGTACGGCGGCTGGTCGGTGTCGTCGAGAAGCGTGTTGAAGCGGGCGAGCCGCAGGATCATGCAGACCGCGAAGATCAGCGACGCGACCCAGCCGATGCGGTCGCCGTGCGCCTGCCAGATGTAGAGCACCAGCGCGGGCGCGACGCCGAACGAAATGCCGTCCGACAGCGAGTCGAGTTCGGCGCCCATCTTGGACGTCGCGTCGAGCAGCCGGGCGATCCGGCCGTCGAGGCTGTCGAGGACGGCGGCGATGCCGATCGAGCCGATCGCCATCGCGTAGTTGCCGGTGAGGGCGAACTGCACCGAGGAGAGACCGGCGCAGAGCGCGAGCACGGTGATCGCGTTCGGCAGCAGCCGGACGCCCGGGGTGGTCACGCGGACCATGGTCAGCTTTCTCCCAGCGCAGGAAGTTCGGCGAGCACGGTTTCGCCGCCGACGGTGCGCTGGCCCTTGGCCACCACGACCCGGCTGCCCGGCGGCAGGTAGGTGTCGACGCGCGAGCCGAAGCGGATGATGCCGTAGGTCTCGCCCGCGGACACCTTGTCGCCCTCGCGGACGTCGCACCGGATGCGGCGCGCGACCAGACCGGCGATCTGCACGACGACGAGCTCGTGGCCGTCGACGGTGTGCAGCACCAGCGAATTGCGCTCGTTGACCTCGCTCGCCTTGTCGAGGTCCGCGGAAAGGAATTTGCCCGGCTTGTACGCGACCTTCGAGATCACGCCCGCCGCCGGCGTGCGCTGGACGTGCACGTCGTAGACGGAGAGGAACACGCTCACCCGCATCCGCGGCTCGGCAGGGAGGCCGAGTTCGGCGGGCGGAACCGCTTCTTCGATGAGCGAGACGGTGCCGTCGGCGGCCGAGATCGCGACGTTGTCCCGCAGCGGGGGCACGCGCTTCGGCTCGCGGAAGAACGCCGTCATGCCCGCGGTCGCGAGCGCGCCGACCACGCCGAGGCGCTTGGAGAACCGGCGCGCCACGATCGTCGCGGCCAGACCGCCGAGGAGGAACGGCCGTCCTGCCGGGTGCATCGGCGGGAACGTCTCGCGGGCCAGCTGGACAGCGTGCGCGAGGGGGTTACCGGTGGGCTGGCCGCTCATGGGTCGAGTTCCCCGCTGTTCGTCTCGGTCGGTGTAAGGGTCCGATTTGGGCTTCCCCACGCTACCGCCCGCCTGCGGCGGACCCGGCGGCCCCTGGTCGTAAGGGTTGCCCCGGCGCGGGTGGGCGCGACCACAAACCGGTAACGACGCGTCGAACAATCCGATAACACCGGGTAGTTGACGCCGCTCGGGACCGGTGCCCGGGCCGACCTGGCGAGGGAGACGATGGCGGTACCCGATCTGCTCGCGCAGTTGCTGCGCGCCTGGCGCCGGGATGTGCTTTCGGCGCCCGTTCCCCAGCTCGTCGACCCTGTGCACGCCGCCCGGCTCGTGCGCGACGCGGCCCGGGTGCATGCGTCCCCCGACGAAGCACGCACCCGGGCGCGGAACGGGTCAGTTTAGTCCGCGACCGGGGTGTTCTGACAGATCGTCGGGAAACCGTTACCAACGGTCACGATCGCGCCGGCCCGCGGTCGCGGCGCTGACCAGCCGCAACACGAGGAGCAGCACGATCGCGCCCAGGATGGCGACGCCGAAGCTCGGGAAATCGAACTCGAAGTGTTGCTGCTCACCGGTCGCGAGCCGGTAGACGAAGCCGCCGAGGGCCGCCCCGACCACGCCGACCAGCACGCTGACGAGACAGCCCTGCCGCTGCCGTTCCCGGCCGCCGACCACGAGGTTCGCGATCCAGCCGACCAGCGCGCCGAAGACGATCCACAGGATGATGCCCATGCTCGCGAGGATACCTTCGGGCTATTGCACAAGAACTGTTGTACAACTACTCTTGTGCATCATGGAGGTCCGCGATTCCCAGGTGCTGGCCGCGATGTCGCATCCGCTGCGCCGCCGCCTGCTGGACATGCTGAAACTCGACGGCCCGGCCACCGCGTCGGTGCTCGCGGAGAAAACCGGGCAGGCGGTGGGCAATGTGAGCCACCATCTGAAGGTGCTTTCCGGGGCCGGTCTGGTGGTCGAAGCGCCGGAATTGGCGCGGGACCGGCGGGAGAGGTGGTGGCGGCGTCCTTCTGAGGCGTTGTCCTGGGCCACCGCGGATTTCGCCGGGGATCCGGTGGCGGAGGTCGCGGAGACGGTGAGCCTCGATCGGCAGATGACCTTGTCCCGGGGCTGGCTTTCGGAATTGGAGACCGCTCCGGAGGAATGGCGTGACGCGTGGTTCTCGTCTGATGCGTGGATGCGGTTGACGCCTGCGGAATTGGCGGAGCTGAATGAGCGGATGGCCGCGCTGTTCGCGGAATTCGGTGCTAAAGCGGCTTCTGATCCTTCGGCGGAACGGCAGTCGGTATTCGTGTTTGGGCGTGGCTTCAGAGCTGAGCCGTGAAGGGTGCCGCGTTCCGTCTCTTGTGGACTGGGCAGACGGTCAGCACAGTCGGCAGTGCGGTGGCTAGTGCGTCGGTTCCGTTGGTGGCGTTGCTGGTGCTGCACGCGTCGACGTTCGAGGTCGCTTCGCTGACCGCTGCTGCGTGGATTCCCTGGCTTGCGGTGGGTTTGCCCGCCGGGGCTTGGGTTGACCGGTGGCCTAAGCGCCGGGTGATGCTGGTCTGCGACGCCATCCAGATGGCGGCTTTCCTTGTTGTGCCTATTTCGTGGGCCGCTGGATTTCTCTCTGTCGGGCTCCTGCTGGTCGCCGCTTTGGTCGGCGGCTTCGCTAAGGTGTTCTTTTCTCTTGCCTATCGGGCTTTCCTTCCTTCCGTTGTGGACGATGCCGATCTGCTGGGCGCCAACGTCCGGCTTCAGGGCGCGGAATCCGCGGCGCAGGTCGGCGGTCCTGGGTTGGCCGGGCTGCTGGCTTCGGCGTTCGGGCCGGTCAGCGGTGTGCTCGTGGACGCGTTGAGCTTCGGGTTTTCCGCACTGTGCCTGGGTTTCCTGCGTGCGGACGAACCGCCTCCGGGCCCGCGTACGCGTTTAGGTGTCGAAATCGCCGAAGGACTGCGAATCGTGACCCGGGATTCGTACCTGCGAGTGCTGGTCCTCTCCGGCGGGGTCGCGAACCTGGCCCTGAACGGTTTTTACGCCGTGGCAGTGGTTTTCCTGGTGGACGTGCTTGGCCAGGGCCCTGGTGCCGTCGGATTCGTGCTCGCCCTCGGCGAAGTCGGCGGAGTGCTCGGCGCGACGTTGGTGAGCCGGGTCGCCCGACGAACCGGCACCGCTTGGGGATTCCTGTGGTGCGAGGCGCTGGTAGTACCGGCGATGCTGCTCGGCCCGCTGGCTCGGCCAGGGTGGGGTCTGACGCTGTTCGTCCTCGCCGGAGCGGGAATCGCGGCGGGCGTGGTCGGATCGAACGTGCTGGGCGCGACGTTCCGGCAGCGGTATTGCCCGCGCCATCTTTACGGCCGGATCAGCGCGAGCTCGTCGATGGTCAACTACGGCACCATCCCGCTGGGCGCCTTGCTGGGCGGGGCGCTCGGACAGACCGCGGGGGTGCGGGTGGCGATGTTCGCGATGGTGGGCGTCCAGCTGGCGTCGCTTGTGGTGCTGTTGCTGGGACCGTTGCGGCGGGCACGGGACTTTCCCCAAGTCGCACTGGCTGTGGACAACCCGGCTGAAGTGGGCGGGGTTGTTGGTGGGGGCGGATAGACTGGACCAGGGCCGTCCCCCGGAGAGGGCGGGGGCTGCGTTGGCGGAGCGGACTCGCAGAAGCGATGGCAGAAGGCTTTGGGCGAACTGCGGGTGCTGTGGGTCGGCGTCCGATGCGACAGTGCGGTGGCCGCGGGCCGCGAGGTCGCACGAGGCGATCGTGTCATCGGCATGGCGGCGTCCCAGGCGGAGATGGTCCACCGCGGCATGGTCTATGACCTGGAGGTGGACACCACGCGCACCGAGTCGCTGGAGTGCGCACGGACCATCGCCGCACGGGTCGGCTGATCGGCGAGAAACGCTCGGCGGGGAAACCTCAGCCGAGCATTCTCGCCGAATCCGGCTGCGACGATCCCGCGAATTCGCCGAGTGCTTGGCGACAGAGAAAATCGCCGGGAGTGCGGCATCAACTTGCTGCGCCGTCAGAACGCGGCCTTGAAGCACGAGCGTGATGGGCACGGCAGCATCGGGGAACAGCCCACTCAGCAAGAAAAACCACCGAACAGACCACTGCTAAAGCAGCAGCACCTCAACCTCATCCCCCTCCGAAGCCGCCGAAACCTCCTCCGGCAACACGATCAGGCAATTAGCCTGCGTAAACGCCGCGAGCAAATGTGACCCCGGCCCACCCCGCGGCCCGACAACCCCAGTCACCTCACCAAGAACCGGCGTATAAAACCCCCGCCGGAACTGTCGTCGGCCGGCCGGGGACGTCATGTCCTCAGTCAACCGAGCCCGTACTCGCAGTCGGTCCACGTCCGAATGGCCCATCGCCGAAAGCACGGCCGGTCGCAAAAACGCCTCGAACGACACCAGCACACTCACCGGATTCCCTGGCAGCGTCACCACCGGCACGCCATTCCACCGCCCGCACCCCTGCGGCCCGCCTGGCTGCATCGCGATCTTCTGGAATTCCACGCCCTGTCCGGTCAGCGCGTCCTTCACCACTTCGTACGCCCCGGCCGACACTCCGCCAGACGTAATCAGCAGATCCACCGACTCCAGCCGCGGCTCGATGATTTTGCGGAATTCCTCCACATCGTCGACCACGCTGCGCACGACCTCGACCTGGCAGCCGAGCCCCCGCAAAGCCGCCGCCAGCATCACGCTGTTCGATTCGTAGATTTGCCCGTGCTGCAACGGGTTCGGGGCTTCCACCAGCTCCGTGCCGGTCGACACCACCAGCACCGACAGCGGCCGGAACACCTCAAGCTCAGCCAAACCGACCGCGGCGGCGAGGCCCAGGTGCGCGTGGCTCAGCACGGTGCCCGCGTGCAGCGCGGTGGTCCCCTTCGTGACGTCCTCGCCAATCCGGCGGATGTGGCTGCCGACAGCGGCCGCGCGGGAGATCTGGACTTCCGACGTACCGCGGTCGGTGTCCTCCACCATCACGATCGCGTCCGCGCCCGGCGGCAGCGGCGCGCCGGTCATGATCCGCTGAGCGGTACCCGATTCGAGCGGGTTGACCTCGACCCGGCCGGCCGGGATGTCGTCGGCCACCGGCAGCGTCACCGGGACCTCGGCGACGTCCGCGGCGCGCACGGCGTACCCGTCCATCGCGGAGTTGTCGAAGGGCGGCAGCGCCACGTCGGCGAGCACGTCGCGGGCCAGGACGAGCCCGGCGGCTTCGGCCACCGGAACAGTGCGGACGGGCGCGCGGCCGAGCAGTTCGGTCACGGTCTCGCGGTAGGCGTCGACAGAGATCACGCGGACCATCCTCCCTCTTGCTGCCCGTCGTGCAACACTCTCCCGGCACAAGCCGGGGAGTACGGGGAGAGTTCTGATGCAGTTTCGGGTCCGCAACCAGGCCGGGCGCGCCGCGCTCGCGAACCCCCGCTGACATGCGCGTCCACACCAGGCACACGCCGGGGTTCGGCGTCGCCCGCGTGCTGCTCGCCCCCGGCGAAGCCGTGCAGGCGGCCGCGGAATCGTTGCTGGCCAGCAGCTTCAACGTGGCCGAGACGAACCAGAACCGCGGCCGCAAGGGCGGCCCTTCGGTGTTCACCGCGCCGCAGGAAGGCGGCTGGGTCGATCTCGCTCCGCTCGGTCCCGGCGACGTCTATCCGCTCGAATTGACCGGTTCCACCGGCTGGTCGGTGCACCGCGAGGGCGTGCTCGCCCGGCCGAGCACGGTCCGCGTCGACCAGAACTGGGCCCCGCTGCAGCAGTTGTTCGGCGCCGATTCCGGGTTCCTCGAGCATTACAGCGGCCGCGGCCCGCTCCTGCTCACCGCGCCCGGCCCGGTGGATTCGTTCGACCTCGGCCGCGGCGAGATCGTGACCGTGCGCCCGGACTATCTGCTCGCCTATCCCGACACCTTGCAATGCCGGTTGCGCGCGCTTGACCCGAGCGGTCCGCAGTCGCTGCGAACCGGCGAAGGACTCGTCCTCGATTTCGCCGGACCGGGAACCGTGCTCGTCCAATCGCGCAACCGGCGAGTGTCGCAGGCGTAAGGGGAATCTGCCGATTACCCCATTGCCGGGAGCGCTGATTCCGGTAGCGTGAACTCCACTTCGCACGCTGATGGACAGCGGATTCTTGTCCCGAGGGAGGGCGCCGTGGCAGTCGGCACCGTCAAGTGGTTCAACTCGGAAAAGGGCTACGGGTTCATCGAATCCCCCGAGGGGCCGGACGTCTTCGTCCACTATTCGGCCATCCAGGCCGACGGATTCCGCACTCTCGACGAGGGCGATCGGGTGGAGTTCGAAGTCCAGTCCGGCCGCGACGGCCGAAGCCAGGCCGCGGACGTCCGCAAGGTCTAGCGAGGCAGGTCCGCTGACCGGTTGGGCGAACCGGCAGTGGCAGCGGATACCGGCGCGTTAAGCTGCGCTGCGTGACAGGCGACGTGTCGGGGGACCTCACCGGTCGCCAGCTGGGCCACTACCGCATCGACTCGGTGCTCGGCAAGGGCGGCATGAGCGTGACCTACCAGGCCACGGACACGCGGCTCGGCCGCAAGGTGGCGCTGAAGGTCATCGGTGACCACCTCGGCGCGGACGCCGAGTTCCGCGAACGGTTCGTCGACGAGGCACGCAACACCTCCGCGATCGACCACGCCAACGTCGTCCCGCTGTACGACTTCGGCGAACTCGACGGCATGCTCTACATCGCCATGCGGATGGTCGACGGCGGCGACCTCGCCGGCCTGATGTCCGCGGGCCCGATCAGCCCGTCCCGCGCGCTCAGCCTGCTCGACCAGGTCGCCGACGCTCTCGACACCCTGCACAACCACGGCCTCGTGCACCTCGACGTCAAACCGGCCAACGTCCTCGTCACCAGCCGCGAGACCTCGCGCGAGCACGTCTACGTCGCCGACTTCGGCCTCACCCGCCGCGGCGCCACCGGCCACCGCACGCGCGGCGGCGACTTCCTCGGCTCGCCCACCTACGCCGCCCCGGAGCACCTGCGCGGCGAACCGCTCGACGGCCGCACCGACCAGTACGCCCTCACCTGCGTGCTGTTCGCCTGCCTGACCGGCAACCCGCCGTTCCGCGGCGACGTCCCCACCGTCATCAAGGGCCACCTCGGCGGAGAGCCGCCGTCGGTGGCGAGCGTGGTGGCGCTCCCCGCGGCCGTGGACGACGTGATCCGCAAGGGCATGGCGAAAAGCCCGAACGACCGCTACCCCAACTGCGTCGCGATGATCGCCGCGGCCCGGGTCGCGCTCGGCCCGCTCGCGACCTCGGACACCCCGCCGGGCCCGGCCCGGCCGAACGGACTTCCGGAGGCGGGCATGCAGCAAGGACCTGGCGGCGCGGGCGGAACCGGTGTTCCCGGCGGAGCTGGTGGTGCTGGCGGACCTGGTGCCGGTGGACCTGGTGCCGGTGGACCGGCCGGTCCTGGCGGGCCAGGCGCTCAGCCGGGCGGCCCCGGGGCTGCGGGACAAGGTCCTGGCGCTCCCGGCGTCGGCGTACCGGGTGCGCCCGGCGGCCAGGCCGTTCCCGGCGCGTGGGCACAGCCCGGCCAGCCCGGATACGCCACCCAGGGCGGCTACGGCGGCCCCGCCGGTTACGGCAACCAGCCGCCGCCCGGTTATCCAGCACAGCCCGGCCAGCCCCAGCCGGGTCAGCCGCAGCCCGGACAGCCACAGCCCGGACAACCCGGCCAGCCGCAACCAGGCCAGCAGGGCTACCCCGGCCAAGCACCGGCAGGCCCGCCTCCCGGCTACGGCTACCCCGGCCAGCCCGGCCCCGGCCAACCAGGTCAGCCGGGACAGCCAGGTCAACCGGGCCAGCAACCTCAGCAAGGCCCCCCGCCCGGCTACGGCGGCTACCCGAACCAGCCGGGCTACCCCGGTCAGCCGAACCAGCAGGGCCACCCGCCGCAGGCCTTCGGCGACCCGATGCGGCTGCGCCCGCCGTCCCCGGCAGGCGGCGCGGGCGCGTTCGAGAAGCAGTCCAAGAGCGGCGGCCTGAAGTGGCTGTGGATCGCGCTGGGGTTGCTCGTCGTGGCCGGACTGGTCGTCGGCGCGATCTTCCTTTTCAGCGGGGACGACAACGGCACCGGCGGAACGGCTCCGACGTCGTCCGCGCCCAACATCCCGGTCGGCCCCGGCGGCTCGAAGTCCGCCGGTCCGTCGTCGCTGCGCCCGCCGCCGTCGTCGATCCACATCCAGCCGAGCCACTGACCCGGCCGACCTGCTCTCCGAAGAGCACCGACGCTGACCTGCGCTCCTTGCACTCGACCCCGGAGAGTGCTAAACACGGCATTGGCACTCGACGCCGTCGAGTGCTAGGCGAGCGGTCACCGACCGCCTGCCTGAAGGTCGGGACGGTGAGGCTGACCCACCGGTCAGTCGTCCGTCGCGGGCACCGAGCCTGGCCGAGGACGTGTCCTGCTGCCGCCGCTGGAGACAGCGCGGCGGTGGCGCCCAATACCGGAGGACCACACCGCAATGGCCAAACTGATCGCGTTCGACGAGGACGCCCGCCGCGGTCTTGAGCGCGGCTTGAACACCCTCGCCGAAGCCGTCAAGGTGACCCTCGGCCCGCGGGGCCGGAACGTCGTGCTCGAAAAGAAGTGGGGCGCGCCGACGATCACCAACGACGGTGTCTCCATCGCCAAGGAGATCGAGCTCGAGGACCCGTGGGAGAAGATCGGGGCCGAGCTCGTCAAGGAAGTTGCCAAGAAGACCGACGACGTCGCGGGCGACGGCACCACCACCGCCACCGTGCTCGCCCAGGCGCTCGTGCGCGAGGGCCTGCGCAACGTCGCGGCCGGCGCCGACCCGATCTCGCTGAAGCGCGGCATCGAGGCGGCCGTCGAGGCCATCACCGAGCAGCTGCACAAGGCCGCCGTCCAGATCGAGACCAAGGAGCAGATCGCTGCTACCGCCTCGATCTCGGCCGCTGACCGCACCATCGGCGAGCTGATCGCCGAGGCGCTGGACAAGGTCGGCAAGGAAGGCGTCGTCACCGTCGAGGAGAGCAACACCTTCGGGCTCGAGCTGGAGCTCACCGAGGGCATGCGCTTCGACAAGGGCTACGTGTCCGGTTACTTCGTGACCGACCCGGAGCGCCAGGAAGCCGAGCTGGAGGACCCGTACGTCCTGCTCTTCGGTTCCAAGATCTCCAACGTCAAGGACGTCCTGCCGCTGCTGGAGAAGGTCATCCAGTCCGGCAAGCCGCTCCTGATCATCGCCGAGGACGTCGAGGGCGAAGCCCTGGCGACCCTGGTCGTCAACAAGATCCGCGGCACCTTCAAGTCCGTCGCCGTCAAGGCCCCGGGCTTCGGCGACCGCCGCAAGGCGATCCTGCAGGACATCGCGATCCTGACCGGCGGCCAGGTCATCTCGGAAGAGGTCGGCCTCAGCCTGGACAAGGCGGACCTGTCGTGGCTGGGTCGCGCCCGCAAGGCCGTGATCACCCGTGACGAGACCACCATCGTCGAGGGTGCGGGCGACGCCGACCAGATCCAGGGTCGCGTCAACCAGATCCGCGCGGAGATCGAGAACTCCGACTCGGACTACGACCGCGAGAAGCTGCAGGAGCGGCTCGCGAAGCTGGCCGGCGGCGTGGCCGTCATCAAGGCCGGCGCCGCGACCGAGGTCGAGCTGAAGGAGCGCAAGCACCGCATCGAGGACGCGGTGCGCAACGCCAAGGCCGCCGTGGAAGAGGGCATCGTCGCCGGCGGTGGCGTGGCCCTGATCCAGGCTGCCGAGGCCGCGTTCGCGGGCCTGAAGCTGACCGGTGACGAGGCCACTGGCGCGAACATCGTCAAGGTCGCCGTCGAGGCTCCGCTCAAGCAGATCGCGATCAACGCCGGCCTTGAGGGCGGCGTCGTGGCGGAGAAGGTCAAGTCGCTGCCGCAGGGCCACGGCCTGAACGCCGCCACCGGCGAGTACGAGGACCTGCTCGCGGCCGGCGTGCCGGACCCGACGAAGGTCACCCGCTCCGCGCTGCAGAACGCCGCTTCCATCGCGGCGCTGTTCCTGACCACCGAGGCTGTCGTCGCGGACAAGCCGGAGAAGGCTGCTGCCGCTCCGGCCGACCCGACCGGCGGCATGGGTGGCATGGACTTCTGAGTTCGGCTGCTTTCCGGCGAAGCCCGGTTCACCTTCGCGGTGGGCCGGGCTTCGCCCGTTTCTGCACTAGCTCCCGGGGCACGGCGCCGGGCGATCAGTCTTCGGGCGTCAGCACGGCCGCGGCGGCGTAGACCGGGAGGATCACCCCGGCCGACAGCACGGCCCCGGCGACCGCGGCGATGCGCACCATCGAAGGGTCGACGTTGAGGTAGTTGGCCCATCCGCCGCACACGCCGGTGAGCATGCGGTCGGAGCGGCTGCGGAAGATCTTCTTGGCCGGTGCGGCCTGCACGTTGTCCGTCATGCCAGCAATACTCCGCGACCGGGGCGCGCCGCACATCCGGGATCGCCCCGGAGATAGCCCCGGGGCCGCGACCCTGAAGTCTCCCTTACCCGCTGATCCGGCGGACCCGCTCGAACCGGTCCAGCCACGCCGCGGCCACCTCGGGCGACGCGGCGAATTCGGGGTACCGGTCGGGTTCCGGGGCCTGCCGCGGCACTGGCAGATAACCGTCCACAGGGGACAGAGTGTCGGTGCAGACATCCCCGCGCAGCAACGACATCGTGCCGAGTCCGCAGGCGAAGTCCAGCTCCGGCAACGCCCCGGCGAGCGCGAGCCCGGCGGCCAGCCCGACGCTGGTTTCCACCGCCGACGACACCACGCAGGGCAGCCCGCACGCCTCCGCGACCTCCAACGCACGCCGCACGCCGCCGAGCGGGGCGACCTTGAGCACGGCGATGTCGGCGGCTCCGGCGACCGCGACCTTCAGCGGATCTTCCGCGCGGCGGATCGATTCGTCGGCCGCGATCCGCACTGACACGCGACGCCGGACGGCAGCCAGGTCGTCGATCGTGGGGCAGGGCTGCTCGGCGTACTCCAGTCCACCGGCCGCGCGGTCCAGTTCGCCCAGCGCGTGCACGGCGGTGTCGACATCCCACGCAGTGTTGGCGTCGACCCGGATCGCGCCGGACGGACCCAGGGCGTCGCGCACCGCTTCGATGCGCGCGCAGTCCTCGGCGAGCGTCGCGCGTTTGTCGGCGACCTTGACCTTCGCCGTGCGGCAGCCAGAGGTACGGACCAGTTCGTGCGCGCGCTCGGGCGACACAATCGGGACTGTCGTGTTCACCTCAATACGGTCGCGGACCGGCGCGGGCCAGCCTTCTTCGCTCGCTTCGAGAGCGGCGGCGAGCCACGGCGTGCTCTCGATGTCCGAATAGTCGGCGAACGGGCAGAACTCGCCCCAGCCGGCGGGGCCGCGGAGCAACAGTCCTTCACGGACGGTGATGTCCCGGAACCGGGTGTGCAGCGGGAGCGCGTAAACCTGCATGACTGCCGATCATGCCATCGCGGCGGGGACGGGAACCGAGGTGCCGCGGGGGCCGTCTCAACGCCACAATGGAACGTGTGGACGGCCTCGATTTCCGGGTGCTCGGCCCGGCCGAGGTGCTGGCCGGGGACCAGGTGGTGCCGCTGGGCGGCAGCCGCCCGCTGATCGTGCTCGCCGGACTGCTGCTGCGGGCGAATCGGCTGGTGTCGGTCGACGTGCTCAGCCACTGGCTGTGGGGCGACGACCAGCGCCGGTCGAAGGGCGCGCTGCAGACATATGTCCTGCGGCTGCGCCGGGCGCTCGGCGACGGCGCGGCGATCCGCACCGAACGCGGCGGCTACCTGTTGGAAGTCGACGAGAACGCGGTGGATCTAGGCCGGTTCCGGCAGTTCGCGGCGCGCGGCCGCAGCGCGGCGGAGCGAGGCGAACACCGGCGGGCGGCGGGGTATTTCGAGGACGCGCTGGGGCAGTGGCGGGGTTCGGCGCTGCAGAACGTGGAGTCGGACGCGCTGCACCGGGACGAGGTCGGACAGCTCGCCGAGGAACGCACGCGGGTGCGCGAGCAGTGGGCCGAGACGCTGGTGACCGTCGGCGAGTACGACACCGTCGTGCCTGAGCTGGAGCGTCTGACGCGCGAACATCCGCTGCGCGAGAGGCCGCACGAGCAACTGATGTACGCGCTGCTCCGCTCCGGGCGGCAAGCCGAAGCTTTGGACGTCTACCGGCGGATCAGCGGGTTGCTCGCCGAGGAACTGGGCTTAGACCCCGGTGCCGGTCTGCAGCGCGCACACCGGCTAGTACTGGGCGGCGACGAGGGCACCCGATTCCGAACCCCTCTGGAACCTCATGTGCCGCACCAGCTTCCGGCCGACCTCGGCGCTTTCGCGGGCCGGGCGGCGGACTTGAAGGCCCTGCGCGCGTTGCTTCCGGAAGCCCTGGACGACGGCACCTCCACACCGATCGCCTCGGTGGAAGGCATGGGCGGACAAGGGAAAACCACCCTGTCTGTCCACTTCGCACACCAGATCGCCGACCGATTCACGGGCGGCCAGGTATTTCTGGACCTGCGCGGCTACGGCCCGGGCGCGCCAGTGTCGCCGATCGCCGCGCTGGAAACGATGCTCGCCGCGCTGGGCGTCCCCGCCGACCGCATTCCGTCCGGTTTGGACGAACGCGCGGCGACTTGGCGTACTTACACCACCGGCCGGCGCTTGCTGGTGGTGCTGGACAACGCGAACAGCACCGAGCAGGTGCGTTCGCTGCTGCCCGGACCCGGATGTCTGGTGGTGGTGACGAGTCGCTGGCAACTGCGCGGACTGGTGGCGACTCACGGCGCCCGCCGAATCGCTCTGTCCGAATTGGACAGTGAAGAGGCAGTGGAACTTCTCGCGTCGGCCATCGGCGTCGAACGAGTACACGAGGATCCCGTCGCGGCCGAGCGCTTTGTCCAGTATTGCGGCGGACTTCCGCTGGCGATCCGAATCCTCGCCGTGCGCGCGGCCCAGTTCCCCAGGCTGCCGCTGGACGAGTTCGTAGCAGCCTTGCCCTCGGACGCGGGCCGGTTGAGCACCTTCGACCTCGGCGACGGCGACGAGACCAATATCCGCACAGTTTTCTCCTACTCCTACCGGGTTCTGTGCCCGGCCGCGGCCCGGCTTCTGCGATTGCTGGCCCTGTCCGCCGGTCCGGATTTGTCGCTGGGCATGGCAGTCGCGCTCAGCGGCCGGTCCGAAAAGGAGACTCGCGGCGCTCTCGACACGCTCGTTTCGACTCACTTGCTCATCCAGCCGAAGCCCGGCCGGTACCAGTTCCACGACCTGATCCGCGCCTATGCGAATGAATTGTCGGAGCAGGAGGACGACGCCGCGGAGCGTGCGGCAGCCAGCTCGCGGCTGCTCGACTGGTTCATCGCGTCGGCACGGAACGCGGGTTTGGCGATGCGCCCGAACCAGCTGATGGACGAAATCGGCTCGATCCCGTCGGCTGGTGCACTGGAATTCTCGGACTTCCACCGAGCTTTGGCCTGGTTCAGCGAAGAGCACGGGAACCTGATTTCGGTGATCCAATGGTCGTTCCGGATCGGCCGACACGCGCAATGCTGGCGGCTGGTCTGGTCGCTGTTCACCTATTTCGCCGGACGCGCGCGAGTCGACGAATGGCGGTACGTCTTCGAGATCGGCCTGCGAGCAGCGCGAAACTCCGGCGAACGGCATGGTGAAGCGGCGATCCTCAATGGACTCGGAGTGATCGAGGGAGTCGCCCGGAATTACGTGCTGGCGCGCGAATACCTGGAGCAGGCGCTAACCGTGCAGCTAGAACTGGGCTCGCTGCCAGGGGAGGCGCGGGCGCGCTACAACCTGGCGATGACCGCGCAGGGCATCGAAGATTTCCCCGAGGCGTACCGACATGGCCTGCGTTCACTGGAAATCACGCGGGAGCTGGGTCTCACCTCGGTGGAAGCGAACGTTTTGCGCGCTTTGGGCGACCTGTGCGCGATGATGGGCGACTACCCGCAGGCACTGTCGCTAGCAGACGAGGCGCTGGCCTTGGTCCCGGCGGACGATTTGCCACAGGGCCGCTTCTCGCTGGCCGCCCGCGCCCGCGCGCTGCTGGGCTTGGGCCGGCACGTGGAGGGCATCGAGTGCCTGTCGGAAGCGGTCGACATGTTCTTCGCGATGGACGAGGAGTACGAGGCCGCGGATGTCCTGTCAGAACTGGGAACAGCGCATTTGCGCTACGGCCGAACCGCCGCCGCACGAGACTGCTGGCTGCGCGCGGTCCGGTTGTTGACTCGGTTGGATCACCCGGATGCCGATCGGGTGCGGGCGCAGCTGGCTGGGTTGGTGCGGGGGTAGCTTCGGCCCCGCCGCTCCTGAGGGGCGGTTGGTTGCGTGGCTGGACCATCCGGATCGCGGTGCGGTCGCACTTGGTTGGTTCGATGCGACGGTGCCGCGGTGGCTTTGGACTGCTGGTTGCACGCGGACGGCATTGACGCGGCTGAAACATCCGGACGCGGTTCGGGCTGGGTTGGCGCGGGGAAGTTTCGGTGGTACTGCGGCGGCACGGGACTGCGCGTTGCAAGCAACTCGGGCTGGGCCGTCTCGGCGAGGGCCGGGCGTGAGCGCAGCTAGTGGGCTTGGTGCGGGGAGGCTTCGGCTGCGTCGCTGGCGTGCGGGCTGTTGTTTGCTCGGTCTGGATTGGGCACAGGCGCAGATGGCTGGTAGTTCCAGTCGCATTGCGGTGGCGAGGGCTGGATCGAGTTCGGGCGCAGGCTGCTGGTTTGGCTTGGGCGGGCTTCGGCCGGATTGCGGTGGCGCGGATCGTGTGCGAATGCAGGTGGCTCTCGTGGTGCGGGATTAGCTGCAGCCGTGCTGATGCGGCGCGGGACTGGTTTGAACCATCCCAACGCGGGCGGGCGTAGTTGGCCGACTTGGTGCGGGGAGGCTTCGGCCGTTTGGCGGAGCGGCTCTCCCGATGGTCGCCTGAGGGCGCCGGGCGCGGTGGTCCGCGTGCCGACCCCCAGTGGCAGCACGTAGACCACCGGCGGCCCGTACCGCCACCCAACCGAAGTGCGCTCACTGTCCGCTCACTGTGCCGGGCCTGTTTCGGTGGCAAGGTCCAGCATGCGGGTGAGCGTGACGGCATTGTGCGGGGCCGCGGCATTGCTGTCGTTGTCGAAGTAGACATGCACGTCTCGGCGGCCGCCGTCGTGCCATTCGGTGATCTTCGCGGCCCAGGCGCGCAGGGCTGCGTCGGAGTAATTGCTGGTGTAGAGGTCTTCCGAGCCGTGCAATCGGAGGTAACTGAAATCAGTGGTCTGGTCCTCCCGGTACGGCCACGGCGCGGCGGCATCGGCGGTGACCAGGGCGACTCGATGTTCTTTGAGCAGGTCTGTTGCCTCGGTCGTGGTGAAGCTGGGGTGGCGCACTTCGAGCGCGTGCCGCACTGGTCGATCGGGGCCGGATTCCAGGAAGGATTCGGACTTGAGTTTGTCGTCGTGCTTCGCTCCGAGCGCGGCTGCTTCGCTGGTGGTGTGCGGGAGCTGGCCTAGAAACGTGGAGACTCGATCGGGGTCGAAGGCCAGTCTCGGCGGGAGTTGCCAGAGGAACGGGCCCAGTTTGTCGGCGAGCGCGAGGACGCCGGAGGCGTAAAAGTTGGCGAGCGCGGTTTCGACGTCGCGCAGCTGTTTGAGATGGGTGATGAACCGGCCGCCCTTGACCGCGAACAGGAATCCGGCCGGGGTTTCGGCGTGCCAGCCGCGGTATCGCTCCGGGCGTTGCAGTGAGTAGAAGGACCCGTTGATCTCGACGGCGTTCGTCCGGCGGGAGAGGTACTCGAGTTCGCGCCGTTGCGGCAGGCCGGAGGGGTAAAACGCGCCGCGCCACGGCGGGTATCGCCAGCCGGACGTGCCCACTCGGATCTGGCCGATCTCGCTCACCGCCTTTCGCCGCCGAGGGTTCCCGTGCGGACGGTTGCGGTAAACCCGTCCGCGCGGCTGCTTTCCGGACAGGTGGGCTAATGATTGGGACATGCGTCCTGATCGAAGGGACGTGGGTCTCATGGGGTTGACTCCGTTGCCTGGCCGTCGGGTCGGGACGCGGAGGGGACGGCGAGAACGCGAATGGGCGGACGGCGGCGATTGCCGCGGCAGAGAAGGAAGATCGCGGGAGCCCGGGCCGATGGGGCGAAGTTTCGACGGGGTGCGCGACGCGAACTGGAGGTGCGAGCGCGGCGCGAGGACACGGACGGCGGTACGAGGCAGGGGAACGGCAGGAGGGTGGCGGGCACCGCTTCTCCCCGTTCGGCGGGGCGACTCTTGCCTGAGTCGTGGCTCGTCGAATCTGCCGGACCTGGCTGAGGCAAGTGCACGCTCGTCCCAGCCGCCCAGCCGCCCAGCCGCCCAGCCGCCCAGCCGCCCAGCCGCCCAGCCGCCCAGCCGCCCAGCCGCCGGAGGGGAGTTCGCGTTCGTCGCAGCTGGCCTGGCCAGCCCCGTCATGGGTCCGGCGATGCTCGCCTGACCCGGCAGGCCGCGCCACCCAGCCGGAGGCAAGTTCACGTCCGTCCCGGCTGGTCCGGCTAGCCCTGACCGAGTCCGGCGGAACCTGCCCAGTGCGGCAGGCTGCTCCGCTGAACCAGGCAGGACTGTCGGGTCCGTCAGATCCGCGAGGCCTGCGAAGCCCGCCAGATCTGCGGGGTCCGCCGAATCCGCCAAGCCCCCAGATCCGCGAGGCCCGTCGAATTCGCCACGCCCGTCACGGGATCGGCGGAACCCGAGCAAGCCCCGGCCCAGCCGCCCCGCTCCGCGCTTCATTACTTCCTCAGGCCCACGAGAACCTCCATCGGCGGCTCTGTACCAGGGAACTCGCGTACTCCCGCAGGTTCCCTGGCTGGGCCAGGTACGTCGGGAGGCTGAAGGCGCGGTGTTCGGCGGCCACCGTCAAGGCCCTGGCGTGGGTGCGGGGCGGGGCGGAGACCGACAGTTCCAGCGTGTCGAAGCCGAGCGTCACCAGGGTGGCGCCGAAGCGGTCTTCCCAGCTGCGCAAGATCGCTGACAGTTCCGCGACCTGGTCCGTCGACTTGATCATGCCCGTCCAGCCGATGAGAGCGGGGACATCCGCTGGGCGGTCGGCTTGCACCAGGCCCAGCCGGTGGGGCGTGCGGGCGGCCAGGATCGAGCCGGTGTTGCCTGCTTCGGCCAGCGGGTCCGAGCGGCGGTGCGAGCGTTTCGCCAGCCCGGGGAAGCGGGTGCCGAACGGGCGCAGGCAGGCTCCATCACAGCAGGAACCGTCCCACCAGCGGGCCAGGACTTCGGCTGGGTCGGCGTTGCCGACGCGGTGGCCGGCGGGTGCGAGGCGGCCTCGGTCGTCCAGCCAGTCTTCGCCGCGGGCGGTGAAGCGCTGGTCGGGCGGGATCAGCACCGGCCACAGCCCGGAGCGCTCGAACTCGGCGACGCAGCTCAAGTACCGCTGCGGCCGCGCGAGCGGCTCCTCCGACACCCAGATGCGCCCGTGCCAGCGCCCTGGCGGCAAGGTCTGGACCGGCGGTGCCCCGACGCCGGGGCGGAACGGTGCGATCGTCATGAGCTTCCCCTCGAACTGGTGTTCGGTGCCTGCATATCGAACAGTAGTTCGAATCACCGACAATTTCCAGCGCGCAGCTCGCTCATCCGTTCGAGTGAATCTGGAGGAAGCCCAGGTCGAGGACAGAAAAGTCAGTGCCGGGAGACTCGGCGCACCCGGACCGCCACGAAGAGGCCGATCGCGATCGCCACCGCGGCCAGCACGACGTACTGGAACACCGACGCGTACCGGTCCACCAGCGACCAGCTCTCGCCGAGCAGGTAGCCGGCCACGACGAACGCCGTGTTCCACAGCAGGCTGCCCGCCGTCGTCAGCAGGAGGAACCGGCCGAACGGCATTCGTTCGACGCCCGCCGGCAGCGAGATCAGGCTGCGGAAGATCGGCACCATCCGGCCCAGGAACACGGCCTTGCCGCCGTGCCGGGTGAACCACGCTTCGGTCCGGTCGAAATCCGTGGCGTTCATCAGGGGCAGGCGGCTGAGCAGGGCCCGGCATCGGTCGCGGCCGAGCAGGGCGCCCAGCCAGTAGACGATCACGGCGCCGGCCAGCGAGCCCAGGGTTGTCCAGAAGAGGGCACCGGCGAGGCTGAAGGTGCCGCGGCTCGCGGAGAAACCGGCCAGCGGGAGGACGAGTTCGCTGGGGATCGGCGGGAAGAGGTTGTCCAGGCCGACGACGATCGCGGCGCCGATGCCGCCAAGAGAGTCCATCAGGCCGACGGCCCAGCCCGCGAGTCCGGTCAGGGGTTCGGCGGGGGCGGCGAGCAAGAGGTTCACGGGAGTCCTTTCACTTCGGATGCGACGCTTTCGAAGGTAGAAAGGCAAGGCGCGCAACACATTGCTGTCAGCCACCCGGAGAAATGCGGGAAACCGCAGCAGGGCTGGTGGCGGAGGAATCGACGCATTGCGCTCGCTCGCGCGGAGAACGCGGGAACGGCGGCAGGGTGGGTGGAGTTCGCTGGTCTGGGAAAACTGCGCAGCGAGGTCGGTGGGGTGCTCGCTGATCTGGAGAAGCGCGGGAAGTCGCAGCCGGGTGGGTTGAGCTGGTCCGAAGAACCGAGGAAACCGCCGCGGGCGGACGTAGCCGGATCACCGGCGTCGCGTCGTGCAGGCTCGCGCGGGCGGAGGCCAAGGCATCGACGCCCACCTGGAGAAATGCGGAAAACCGCAGTACTCCGCCCCCGCCCGGCTGGCTAGCCTGATCACCGTGAACAGACCGCGAGTGCTGCGCCGGACGGCGGGCGTCGGCCTAGGTGCCCTGACGGCGCTCATTGAGGTGCCGTACGTGGTCCTCACCGTGCCGCTCCTCGTCATCCCTAAAGCACGGCCAAAGGTGCTCCGCGGCGCACGCAGGCTCGCCGAAATAGAACGCACCCGCCTGCAGCGATTCTTCGACGCCAGCAACGGCGACGACTACGACGGTCGCCGAGCCCTGCAGTACCTCGTTCCGCGCAGTCTCACCGGGCTTCTCGCGCTGGGCGTATGGGTGTGCATCGGCGCAGGTGCAGTGGCTGGCGCGCTCTACTTCGCCCAATTGGTCACCGGGCGAGCGCCTGGCGGAACTCCAGACGGGACGTTTCTGGACTGGCTCCCGGTACTGGCCCTCGGCGCGATCGCGGTATTCCTTTGTGGACATGGCCTGATCGGAGCAGCCGCGCTCGACAGGAGGCTGGCGAGGCGGTTCTTCGGGCCGAGCAGTCAAGAACTGTTGCGGCGCAGGGTGTCCGAACTGGCGACGACCCGGAGCGAAGTGGTCGAGGCGGTCAACGGCGAACGGCGTCGCATCGAGCGGGATTTGCATGACGGGGTGCAGCAACGGCTGGTCGCGCTCGGGGTACTGCTCGGCCGCGCGCGTCGGGCTGGCGACGCGGAGAGGGCGGCTGAGCTGGTCCGGCAGGCGCACGAAGAATCGCAGGAAGCGTTGCGCGAGTTGCGAGAGGTGAGCTGGCGCGTATACCCGATCGCGCTCGACGAAAGCGGTCTGGAGGCGGCGCTGGAGTCCTTGGCTGAGCGCGCCACGATCCCGGTCGACCTTCGCTACGCGCTCGACGAGCCGTCGCCGGAGGTGTCCACAGTGGTCTACTTCGTGGCATCGGAGTCGGTCACCAATGCGGCCAAGCATGCCGGTGCCAACAAGGTCACTATCGACGTCCGCGGTGAAGAAACCGGAATCCTCGCAGAGATCACTGACGACGGTCGCGGCGGCGCGAGAATAGGCGAGAGCGGCGGATTATCCGGGCTGGCAAGGCGCGTAGCGGCGATGGACGGCGAGTTCTCCGTACAGAGTCCCGAAAACGGGCCGACCGTAGTGCGGGTGACGCTGCCGTGCGAGTGATCCTGGCTGAGGACGCGACGCTGCTCAGGGAAGGCCTCGTACGGCTCCTGGCGGAGGAAGGTCACGAGGTACTCGCCGCGGTCGGTGACGGCGAGAAGCTCCTCGAAGTGACCGCCGAACACCAGCCTGACGTGGTCGTCACGGACGTCCGCATGCCGCCGACCCACACCGACGAAGGGCTGCGCGCCGCTCTCGAAATCCGCGAACGCTGGCCGGACACCGGTGTGCTCGTGCTGTCCCAATACGTCGAGAAACGCTACGCGGCCAAGCTCATCGGAGGCGGCGACGGCGGCCGCGTCGGCTACCTGCTCAAAGACCGGGTGGCGCAGGTCGGCGACTTCCTCGACGCACTGGACCGGGTCGGTGCCGGCGGCGCGGCGTTCGACCCGGAGGTGGTGCGCAGGCTGGTCGCCCGCACCTCGCACGAGGACGCGCTCGCCCGGCTGACCCCGCGCGAGCGCGACGTGCTGGAGAAAATGGCGCAGGGCCACACGAACGCGAGCATCGCGACGCTGCTGTACATCTCGCAGAGCGCCGTGGAGAAGCACGTGAACGCGATTTTCGACAAGCTCGACCTGCCGCAAGCGAAGGGGTACAGCCGACGAGTGCTGGCCGTTCTCCGTTACCTCGGTTCGTAAATCACAGTGGTCGGCGCAAATCCTCCGCGTCGACGATGTGGTACGCGTACCCCTGCTCGGCGAGGAATCGCTGCCGGTGCGCCGCATACTCGGTGTCCACTGTGTCCCGCGAGACGATCGAATAGAAGTGCGCCTGCCGTCCGTCGCCCTTCGGGCGCAGCAGCCGGCCAAGGCGTTGCGCTTCCTCCTGGCGCGAGCCGAACGTGCCCGACACCTGGATCGCCACCGACGCTTCCGGCAGGTCGATCGAGAAGTTCGCCACCTTCGACACCACCAGCGTGCGCAGTTCGCCGCGGCGGAACTTGTCGAACAGTTCCTCCCGCTCCTTGTTCCGCGTCGCGCCCTGGATCACCGGGGCTTCCAGTTCCGCGCCCAGCATTTCCAACTGGTCGAGGTACGCGCCGATCACCAGGGTCGGCTCGCCGGCATGCTTGTCCACAATGGACCGGATCACCGGGATCTTCGTCATCGCCGTGGCCGCGAGCTTGTACCGCTCGTCGGCGTCCGCGGTGGCGTACTGCAGCCGTTCGGACTCGGTCAGCGTCACCCGCACCTCGGTGCATTCCGCGGGCGCGATCCAGCCCTGCGCCTCGATGTCGCGCCAGGGCACGTCATACCGCTTCGGGCCGATCAGCGAGAACACGTCGCCCTCGCGGCCGTCCTCGCGCACCAGCGTGGCGGTCAGCCCGAGGCGGCGCCGCGACTGCAGGTCCGCGGTCATCCGGAACACCGGCGCGGGCAGCAGGTGCACCTCGTCGTAGACGACCAGGCCCCAGTCGCGCGAATCGAACAGGTCGAGGTGGCGGTACTCGCCCTTGGTCTTGCGCGTGACCACCTGGTACGTCGCGATGGTGACCGGCCGGATCTCCTTCTTCTCCCCGGAGTATTCGCCGATCTCGTCCTCGGTGAGCGACGTGCGCGCGACCAGTTCGCGCTTCCACTGCCGCCCGGCGACGGTGTTGGTGACCAGGATCAGCGTGGTCGCCTTGGCGTGCGCCATCGCGGCCGCGCCGACCAGCGTCTTGCCCGCGCCGCACGGCAGCACGACGACGCCGGAACCGCCCGCCCAGAACGCTTCCGCCGCCTGCCGCTGGTAGTCGCGCAGGTGCCAGTCTTCCTCGGCGAGGTCGATCGGGTGCGCTTCGCCGTCCACGTACCCGGCGAGGTCCTCGGCGGGCCAGCCGACCTTCAGCAGGGCCTGCTTGAGCCGGCCGCGTTCGGACGGGTGCACGATCACCGTGTCGTCGTCGATCCGCGAGCCCAGCATCGGGCTGATCTTCTTGTTGCGCGAGACCTCTTCCAGCACCGCGCGGTCGGTCGTGGTCATCACCAGGCCGTGCGCGGGGTGGTTGGCGATCTGCAGCCGCCCGAACCGGCCCATCACGTCCACGACGTCGATCAGGAGCGGCTGCGGCACCGGGAAGCGCGAATAGGTGGTGAGCGCGTCCACCACCTGTTCCGCGTCGTGCCCGGCGGCGCGCGCGTTCCACAACGCGAGCGGTGTGATCCGGTAGGTGTGCACGTGCTCGGGCGCTCGTTCCAGTTCGGCGAACGGCGCGATGGCGATCCGCGCGTCGCCGGCACGCGGATTGTCGACCTCGAGCAGCACGGTTTTGTCGGACTGGACGATCAGGGGGCCATCAGTCACCTCTCCTTTATACGTTCCCTCCCGGACCGCGGCCCGGGGATGCCAAGATGACGGGACGAAGCCGCGGGAGGGGACCCAGTGACCACACCACCGTTCGGCGTGCCGCCGGCCGCGAACCCGTACCAGGCGCCCCCGCGGCTGCCGGTCCAGGGCGGCCCGAAACGGGTGTCGGGCAAGCAGAAGGCGCTCTTCGCCGGGCTCGTCGTCGTGGCGCTCGGGCTCGGGACGCTCGGCGCGTTCGGGTTCGCCGCGATCGCGCGTTCGGCAGGACCGCCGGTCGCGGGCAGCTGCCTCTATCTCTCGTCGTTTGGCTCGGAGACGCAGACCTACACCGGCGCGGACTGTTCGTCGCAGGCCGCCACCTACCGCGTCGACACCGTCGTCAAGGGCCGGGCTTCCTGCCGCGGCGAGGACTACGTGCGGTTCGAGCTGTACTCGTCGTCGTCCCGCACCAGCGGCAGGCCGACCCAGACGCTGTGCCTCGCGCTGAACGTCGCGTCCGGCGAATGCGTGCGCGACGTTTCGGACGAATCGAAGGTCGGCAAGGTCGCCTGCGACGACCCCAAGGCGGAAGCGCGCGCGGTCGTGCACGACGGCGCGAAGTCGGCGTCGAGCTGCGGTGACAAGGACTTGTCGTTGGTCTACGCGGGGCCGCCGGTGCGCACGATCTGCCTGCAGCCGACCGGGGCGAGCATCTGACGCCCTCGTGCGCGGTTAAGCCGATTAGAACCGGCTTAACCACTACAACGCATTGGGCAGCATCGCCGCCACGTCGAGCCGGTTGGCGAGCTGCCCGGAGCTGTGCATGAGGTCGGCCACGCGCTGCAGCCGGGTCGCCGACAGCGTGGTCGGGTAGCTGCCGAGCGAGATCAGCGCGGCGGTGGTCTGGTCGATGTCGGAGAACGACGGCAGCGCGTCGCGGATCTTCGCCGAATCGGACGCGGCGAGCTGGGCCTGGGTGAGGACGTTCCGGAACGCCGTCAGCGTGCGCGGGTTCGCGGCGGCGAACTGGCCGGTCGCCGCGTAGCCCGACGCCGGGAAGTCGAGGGTCGCGCCGGTCGAGCCGTCCGCGAGCACCTGCGCGCCCAGCTCCTTTTCCGCGCGGGTGATGTAGGGCTCGACCATCAGCGCCGCGTCCGCGTCCCCGGACTGCAGCGCGGCGGGCATCTGCCCGAACGGCCGGGCCACGAATTGGATCTTCGATTTGTCGACGCCCGCCGTGCCGAGGACTGCCCGCGCGGTGAGCGCGCCGATGTCGTCGGGGGAGTCCACGGCGATCGTCGGCGACTTCTTCGCGGTCGGTTCGGTGTAGTCGGACCCGGGCAGCGTGACGAGCGCGATAGTCGTGCGGCCGAAGGTGTACGCCTCGCCTTGCAATTGCAGCGCGGTACCCGATCCCGCGGCGCGGAACAGGGACACGTCGCTGCCGAATGTCACATCGACCTGTCCGGCTTTCAGTTTTTCGACGCCGTCGCTGTCGCCGAGTTCCACCAGTTGGACGTTCAGCCCGGCCTGGCGGAACTTTCCGGCCGCGACGGCGATCCGCAGCGGGGCGGTGTCGATCGGGCTCGCGACGCCGACCCGCAGTGTCGCGCGTTCCGGCGGTTGCGCTTGTCCGGCGTCACTGGATCCGAACATGGAACAACCGCTGAGTGCGAACAACGTCGCCACCAGCGCAAACCTCAGACCGGTCGCTTTCACTCGCCATCCCCTGCCGGGAGAATCTCTGCCTCGTGCTGGATCGTATGGGCCGCTGCCCATACGATCGCCCGCAGGGCCGTGCCCCCGCCAGGGTGGCTTCCCGATCTTTTCGCTGGAAGCTACCGCTTGGTAGTTTTCGGCCGGAGCCCGAGGACGTCCGTGGGCAGAGGTTCCCGCGGCGGAAAAGGAAGCACAGGTGACCCGTCGCGACGACCGTCCCCGTTCGGGTGACGCGACGGATCCGGCTGCCTCGCGCCCGGTCGGCGGCCGGTGGCGGCTGCGGAACTGGCGGCTGCGCACCAAGCTCTTCGTCGTCCTGCTGATCCCCGCGCTCGCCGTGGTCGTGCTGGTCGGCCTGCGGGTCAACAGCGACCTGCGCGACGCCCGTCAGCTCGCCGAGTTCGCCGCCCGCTGCCGCGTCGACACGACGGTCGCCGAGGTCGTGCACCAGCTGCAGCGGGAACGCGACGTCACGGTCCGGTTCGTCGCGGGCGACCGCAAGGGGGCCACCGACGTCCTCGTCGGCCAGCGCACCCGGGTCGACCTGGCGATCGGCGCGTTCGAGCGGTCGCTCGCCGACAGCAAATCGCGGCTCGACGATGCCGCGGCGGGCGATCTGCAGCAGAGCGACGACCGGCTGCGAGTACTGGGCGGCCTCCGGTACTCAGCCGAACACTCGGCGTATCCGGCCGACGCGGTGCTGCGCTCCTACAGCGAGCTGATCTCCGGCCTCCTCGACATCAGTGACACCGCCGCGGCCGACGTCACCGAACCCGATCTCGCGCGGCTGCGGCTGGCCGGGAACGCGCTCGCGCGGATCAAGGACCAGATGTCGGTCAAGCGCGCGGTCATGTCCGAGGCGATCGCGCAGGGCACGCTCAACCGGGACCGGACGCGCGCGTTGCTCGGCGCGGAAGCCGAACTGGCCGCCGCGCGCAGCGACTACCGCACCTTCGCCACTCCCGATGAGCAGCGGATGTACTCGGACACGGTGATCGGCATCGTCGTCGACATCGGCAACGACATGGTCGAGTCGGCGCTCACGCGGACGGAGAACAACCAGTCGCTGTCCGGCCTGGACGCGAACCAGTGGGACACCGCGTCGACGTACACGGTCAATCTCGCCCACCAGGTCCAGCAGGCGCTGCTTGTCCAGCTCCAGGAGAAGACGGACGCCCGAGCCGCCAGCGCCCGCGCGTCGACGATCTGGGACGGCGGAATCGTCATCGGTGTCCTGTTGGTCGCCGGTGTCCTGTCGGTGGTGATCGCGCGTTCGCTGCTGCGGCCGTTGCGGATCCTGCGCCGCACCGCGCTGGAGGTCGCCGACCACCGGCTGCCCGAGGCCGTGCAGCGGCTGCTCACCGAGCCGGATCCGGCGCCGGAAAACCTGCGGCACCGGGCGGCGGTCGCGCCGGTGCCGATCTTCACCCGCGAGGAAGTCGGCCAGGTCGCGCGCGCGTTCGACGCGGTGCACGGCGAGGCGGTCCGGCTGGCCGCCGAGCAGGCGATGCTGCGCGAGAACGTCAACGCGATGTTCGTCAACCTGTCGCAGCGCAGCCAGGACCTGGTGGAGCGGCAGCTGTCCGTGCTCGACCGGATGGAGGCGGGCGAGCAGGACCCGGACACCCTCGGCGGGCTGTTCGAACTGGATCACCTCGCCACCCGGATGCGGCGCAACAGCGAGAACCTGCTGGTGCTGTCCGGCACCGATCTCGTGCGCGAGGACAGCGGACCGGTGGTGGCCGACGAGATCATCGGGGCCGCACTGTCCGAAGTGGAGGATTACCAGCGGATCGAGGTCGGCCCGGCCCCGGCGCTCGCGGTGCGCGGCGAAGCGGTGAACGACCTGGTGCACGTGGTGTCCGAGCTGCTGGAGAACGCCACCCGGTACTCCGGGCCGCAGGCGGCGGTCACCGTCGAGAGCGCGCGGACTCCGGACGGGGCGTGGCGGATCGAGATCACCGACCGCGGCGCGGGCATGCCGCAGGCGGAGATCGACCGGACCAACGCGCGGCTGGCGCATCCGCCGGAGGTCGACGTCGAGGTGTCGCGCCGGATGGGGCTGTTCGTGGTCGCGACGCTGGCCGAACGGCACGCCATCGCGGTGAAGCTGAGCCCGGCCGAGGGACGCGGTCTCACCGCGACGGTCGTCGTCCCGGCGGCGTTGATCACCGAAGCCCCGCCGCTGCCGCAGCCGCCCGCGCCGATCGAACCGGAACCCGCGCCGGAGCCGGAGCTGCTGGCCCCGCTCGCGCCGCTGACGCCGGTCGAAGAGCCGGAGGAGCCCGCCGAACTGGTCGCGCCGACCCTCGACGACGCCGGTCCGCTGCGCCGCGCGCCGGTGGTCGAGGAAGCGCCGTCGTGGCCGGTCGAATCGGCGCGGTCGCACCTGGAGATCGACGCGCCGACGGACCGGATGCCGGCTTATCGCGACGTGCTGTCGCGCTGGTTCGACCTCTCGGCCCCGGCCGAGGAGCCGGTGGCGCCGGAGCCGCGCGTCGTCGCGCCGATGCCGGAGGTGCCCGCCTTCGAGCCGGACTACCAGGCAGCCGAGCCGAAGCACGCTTACGAAGCACCGCCGGAGTTTCCGACCGACGACCCGGACGAGGCGGCCCCGGAATGGCCGGCCCCCGCGCACGCGGAACAGCCGGAGTGGCCGTCGCCGGAGCACCTGGAACAAGAGGACGGGGCCGAGGACACCTGGCCGTTCCTGCGGGTCGCCGACGTGGCGGGCGGCCCCGCAGCGGCGCAGGAGCGGCGGCCGATACTCTCGCTTTCCCCCGACGCGGTGCGCGCCCGGATGACGAGCCTGCAAGGCGGCTTCCGGCGCGGCAGGCACGCCAGGGGGGAAGACACCCCGCCACTGGATCGAAACGGATGAGGCATGAGGTCGAACACCGCCCTGCTGGAAGTGATCGCGCTGGGCTCCCAGGACGCGGAGCGGGCGCAGGAGGGCGGAGCGGACCGGCTCGAACTGGTCGCCGACATGGCCAGCGACGGGCTCACCCCCAGCGAGGCGACGGTGCGCGAGGTGCTCGCGGCCACTGATCTGCCGGTGCGCGTGATGCTGCGCGCGGAGAACACTTTCGACGCCCGTGCGATCGACGAGGTGCGCGCCTCGGCGGCCCGGCTGGTGTCCGCGGGCGCGCGGGAGTTCGTGTTCGGCTTCCTGACCGAGGACGGCGAAGTCGACGTCGACGCGTGCCGTGCGCTGCTGAAGGAGATCGACGGGCTGCCGTGGACGTTCCACCGCGCCATCGACCGCTCGCGCGATCCGATCGCCGCGTACGACGTGCTGACCGAGCTCGGCTGCGACACCGTGCTGGCGGCCGGGCACGCGAACGGTGTCGCGAGGGGACTGTCGGTGCTGCAGCAGCTGGCGCGGCGCACCGACGGCCCGGCCCTGTTGGTCGGCGGCGGGTTGCGGGCGCAGCAGGTGCATTTGCTGCGGGCGGGCGGCGTGCGCGGATTCCACGTCGGCGGCGCGGTGCGAACGTCCGGTTGGGACGCTCCGGTGGACGCGGCGGCCGTGCGGGAATGGGCCGAACTCGTCAAAGGCTGACGCTCTAGTCCATTCGAGAAGGGAACCTCGCCGGGAATTCCAATTCCGGCAAGGTTCCCTTCTTCGCTTGACGACCACAGTGCGCGTGTGCGCGCAAGCGGTCCGGATTGTCCGGGGCTTCCGCCTCGCGCCTTACGATGGTTTCCGGATTCGGCGGGACATCGCGGCGTGAATCAGGCATAAATCGTGCAAGTGGAAAACAAACCAACCCGGATAAGGTCAGCCAAAAGTAGGTTTCTTTGGTTCGAGGGGTTTTTTAGGGTCGTGATACGGGTCGGTACCGCGATTTAGCCGGCTCGGTCCCCGCCTCTCGAGAGGAATTCTCATGCGCTTGCGCAAGCTCGTCGCCGCCGCGGTTCCGCTGCCGGCGTTGCTGTGCCTGTCCGTGGCCGGCGTCGCGAACGCCGACCCGCTGGTCGCCCTTTCCGGCAACGCCGCACCGCTCGCCGCCAGCGCGCGGTCCGGCGATGTCGCCGCTGAGCAGCAGATTCCCGCCGCACTGTCCCTCAAGCTGCACAACCAGCAGGCGCTGGCCCGGTTCCTTTCCGACGTGCAGGACCCGGCCTCGCCGCAGTACCACCGATTCCTCTCTCCGGAGCAATTCACTGCTGCATTCGGCCCAACGCAGGCCGAAGCCGAGCAGGCGGTCAATTTCCTCAAGCGCAGCGGCGCGCAGGGTATTCAGGTTTCCGGAAACCGTCAGGCGATCACCTTCTCGGCGACTGCCGGACAGCTGGAATCCGCCTTCCATACGCGTCTCGGCAATTACACCGACACCGTCACCGGCCGGAAGTTCTACGCGAACGACTCCGCGCCGGAACTGCCCGCGTCGGTGTCCTCTGTGGTCGATTCGGTCGTCGGCCTCGACAACCACGCGGTGAAGCACCACGCGAAGCCGGCGGCAGCGCCGCGCACGGTCAAGCCGGTCACGCCGACCATCCTCAAGACCGCGTACGGCACCAGCGGCATGACCGCCACCGGCGCGGGCGTGAATGTCGGTTTCGTGGAGTTCGACGGCTACAAGAAGTCCGACATCACCGCGTACGACACGAAGTACGGCCTCAAGAGCGGATCGGTCAACACGGTCTCGGTCAGCGGGGCCAACTACGACTCCAGCCCCGGCGACGGCCAGACCGAGGTCGACCTGGACATCGAGGTCGTGCACGCGCTCGCCGCCCCGGCGAACGACTACGTGTACGAGGCCCCGAACTCCAACGCGGGCGAGCTGGCGATGTACCAGAAGATCGCGTCGGACAAGAAGGTCAGCGTCGTCTCGATCTCGTGGGGCTCCTGCGAGGCGGCGGAAGGCTCGGCCGCGGCCAACAGCGTCGACAAGGCGCTCGCGACCGGCACCGCCGAGGGCATCAGCTACTTCGCCGCCGCGGGCGACGACGGCACCACCGACTGCGCCCGCCAGACCGGCAGCAAGTCCCAGGCCGTCGACTTCCCGGCGTCGAGCCCGAACGTCTCCGGCGTCGGCGGCACGCAGCTGACGGTGAACTCGTCGAACGGCTACAGCAGCGAGACGACGTGGAACGACGGCGCCTCGGGCGGAGCAGGCGGCGGTGGCATCTCGACGATCTTCGCCGCGCCGTCGTGGCAGTCGAAGCAGAGCACGACCAAGCGCAAGGTCCCGGACGTCGCTGGTGACGCCGCGCAGGGTTCGGCGTACACGATCATCTCCGGCGGACAGACCGGCAACGTGTGGGGCACCTCGGGCGCGGCCCCGCTGTGGGCGGGCTTCGCGGCGCTGCAGAACGAGGTCCACAAGGGCGGCCTCGGCAACCTGAACGCGAAGTTCTACAGCATCGGCAACGGGTCTTCGTACGGTTCCGGTTTCCACGACGTGACCACCGGCAACAACACCTTCAACGGCACCACCGGCTTCTCCGCCGGCAAGGGCTACGACCAGACGACCGGCTGGGGTTCGTTCAACGGCTCCGGACTGTCCAAACTGATCGGCTGAGCACGGCTGTCGCGAGCGCCTGTCCCGGTCGCCGGGGCAGGCGCTCGCGCGTGTCTTGTGGACTGAAGCGGCTACGGACAATGGCTGATTGACCAAGATCCGGGACGCTGTTTTGATGGCCGGGTGCAGCCTCTCCTGACGCCGAAGCAGCAGGCCCTCGTCGACCGCGCCGGCAAGCTCGCGGACATTTTCGCCGAGCGCGCGGCCGAGCACGACCGGGACAACACGTTCCCGCACCAGAACTACGACGACCTGCGCGAGGCGGGCTTCCTGCGGCTGTCGGTCCCGGAGGAACTCGGCGGCTCCGGAGCCGGGCTGCCGGAAATCCTGCCGGTGCTGGAACGGCTGGCGATGGGCGACGGCGCGACCGCGCTGGCGTTCACGATGCACTTGTCGCCGCTGGGACAGTGGGCGAGCGTCTGGCGGCGCACGAAGGCTCCCCGGCTGGCGCAACTGCTGCGCAAAGCGGTGGACGGCGAACTGGTCTGGGCGTCGATCACCAGCGAAACGGGCCTGCGCAACGACATGACGGACGCGAAGACCCGTGCGGTCCGCGTCGAAGGCGGCTTCGAACTGACCGGCCGCAAGAGCTTCGCGACCAACTCGGCGGTCGCCACGCACTGCTCGACCACCGCCCGCTACGAGGACGCCGACGGCGGCCCGCGGCTGCTGCTGTGCCAGATCGCGCTGGACCAGCCCGGCGTCACGATCCACCAGACGTGGAACACCATGGGCATGCGCGGCACCCAGAGCAACGACGTCGAACTGGACAAGGTGTTCGTCGAGGACGCCGCGGTCGTGCACTCGCTGCCGGTGAAACACCTCGACTCGCGGGTACTGGAAACCGTGTGGGCGTGGGCGATGCCCGCGTTCTCGGCGGTCTACACGGGAGTCGCGGCGGGCGCGCTGGACTGGACCGTGCAGACGCTGATCCAGCGCGGCAAGGCGGAAGACCCGGTGCTGCAGGACGTGATCGGCGAATGCCAGATCCTGCTGGAGAGCTCCCGCGCGCTGATCTACCGCCAGGCCGACGAGGTGACGAGCCGCCGCCTGTTCACCGGGGACATCCAGGACGGCGTGGCCCGCAGCGCGGTGGTGAAGTACACGGCGGCCAACAACGCGGTCCAGGTGATGCAGCGGCTGGTCGACGCGCTGGGCGGCATGTCTTACACGAAGGCGCTGCCGTTCGAGCGCATGTGGCGGGACGTGCAGGCGAGCACGTTCATGCCGATGGGAAACCTGGCGACCCGGAGGCTGGTGGGGGCCAACGTGCTCGGCGTCCGGACGCTGCCGGAGATCGGTCCGGACGAGACCGGGCCGGATTCCCGGGCTAAGGGCTGAACGGGTGAACCCGGCCGGAACCGGGTGAGTTCTCGCTGCTCAGGGGCTATCTTGACCGCTTCGGTCTTGGTGTCCAGGGGAGGGACAGCGAGTGGCGAAGCCGATTATTCGAGAGGGCCCGAACGGTCCGCACATCATCACGCCCAAGAAGGGCGGCGGAGCAAAGGTTTTCGTAGCCGGGGTGGCGGTAGTCGCCGCCGCTGGCGGCGGAACCGCGGCCGGGCTCGGCGGTGCGGCGAGCGTGGAATCCGGGGCAGCGGCCGAAGCCTTGCCTGGAAATCTCGCCGGTGACGTAGCGGATTCCTTGCCCGGCCGCAGTCTTGAGACCCGCAAAGCCGAGGGCAAGAAGTCCGCGAAGCGCGGCCGCAAGGACGAGACCTTCAGCCGCTTCAAGCTCAAACAGCTCAAGCAGGCGGCCAAACACGAGATCGACTGCCTCCTGAACTCCACCGACCGCGTCCGCGACTATCTCGCGGAGCACCGCTGCACCTCATTGGACCGAAACCTCTTCGCCGTCGGCGACGGACACGGCAACGCCGCGGTGATTTCCGTTGCCCGCGTGGGCTTTCCGAAGAAAAGCGACGCCGAGGGCTGCGAAAAGGTCGAAGAGGTGCAGGGCAGCGGGGACATCAAACCCCTGGGCGCTGCCCTGCTCGGCCTCGACGGCGTGAAATTCTCCGGCCACCACTTCCAGTCCCGAGTGGACGGTCGGGCGATGGTGGTCGCCGAAACGGAAACCGTTGCCGGACAGGTAGATTCCGGCACCCTTGACGCCCTTGCCGACGTCTCGGTCTGGTTCCCGAAGCTGTGACTACTTCTTCTCCGAAACGACGGTCTCCGAAGCCTCGGAAGCAGCAGCCTCCGCCGCCTCCTGCTCCGCCAAATCCGCCGCCGCCTGAACCGCCGGGCCGTGCAGCAACCGCGCCACTTCACCGCGCAGCGAAACGAATTCCGCCGATTCCCGCGTAGTGATCTGGTCCCGCTGCGCAGGCAGGTCCACCTTCAAATCCGCCACGATCCGGGCCGGCGACTTCGACAGCACCAGCACCCGGTCGCCCAGGTACACGCTCTCGTCGATGTCGTGCGTCACCAGCAAAACCGTCGTGCCCTGTTCGACCTGGACCCGGCGCAGCAGGTCCTCCAGCTCGAACCGGGTCTGCGCGTCCACCGAAGCGAACGGCTCGTCCATCAGCAGCAGCGCCGGACGGCTCGCCAGCGCGCGGGCGATCGAAACCCGCTGCTGCATGCCGCCGGACAGCTGCCACGGGTACTTGTTCACCGCGGCGGAGAGCCCGACCGCTTCGAGCGCTTCGGCGGCCCGGGCGCGCCGGGTCGCTTTGTCGAGTTTGCTCCAGCGCAGCGGGAATTCCACGTTCTTCGCGACCGACAGCCACGGGAACAGGGAACGGCTGTAGTCCTGGAACACCACGGCGAGATCGTCCGGCACCGAGGTGACGCGGTCGCCGTGCAGGCTCACCGTGCCGCCGGACGGCGGGATCAGGCCGGCGATCGCGCGCAGCAGCGTGGACTTGCCGCAGCCGGACGGGCCGACGATGCACGCCAGCTGCCCGGTCTCGACCGTGAACGACAGTTCGTTGACCGCGACGTGCGCGGATTCGCCGCTGCCGTAGCGGTGGCTGAGGCCGGAGACCTCGAGCATGGTCGACATAACGGGAAAACCTTCCTAGTTCCGGCCGGGCTGCCAGCCGAGCACCCGGCGTTCGATGCCGAGCAGCGCGGCGTTGAACCCGTACCCGAGGATGCCCAGCAGCACGATCCACGCCCACATCTGGTCGAAGTCGTACGAGCGCTGGGCGGCGAGCAGCGCGTAGCCGATGCCGTTGAGCGCCCCCACCAGTTCGGAGATCGCCATCAGGATCAGCGCGATGGAGAGCGACAGCCGCAGCCCGGCGAAGATCTTCGGCAGCGCCGCGGGCAGCACGACCAGCCCGATCCAGTACCGCTTCGGCGTGCGGAACGCGCGCGCCGTCTCCACCTTGACCTTGTCGACCGAGCGGACCCCGTCCACGGTGTTCATCAGGACCGGCCACAGCGAACCGAAAATGATCGTCGCGGTCTGCATGCCAGGGCCGATGCCGAACAGGATGATGAACACCGGCACCAGCGCGGGCGGCGGAATGGCGCGGAAGAACGCGAACAGCGGTCCCACGTAGTCCATTCCGGTGCGCGAGCGGCCCAGCGCGGTGCCGAGCGCGACACCGATCACCACCGACAGCAGCCAGCCGCCGAGGACCCGGCCGAGGCTCGGCAGGATGTGGTCGAACACCGGGTCTCCGAGGAACAGCTGCGAAGCCGGTCCGGAGAGCCACAGTTTCGCCGCCGCGGCGGCGATCTTCGACGGCGGCGGGAAGAACACGCTCTCGCTCAGCCGCGTCGCGATCTCCCACAGCACCACCAGAATCACGAACAGCAGCCACTTGCGGGCGAACCCGCTGATCCCGCGGCTCATCCGGCGCGTCACGGTGGACGGCTTCTCGACCACACTCACGCGGCGGCTCCTTCGACGGCGCTGCTCCAGCGGAACAGCCGGTGGCCCAACCGTTCCAGGCCCTCGTTGACGAGGAAGCCGAGGATCCCGGCGATGACCGTTCCGGCGAGCACCAGGTCCATCCGGCCCGGCCCGGAACTGGCCTCGAGCACGAACTGCCCGATGCCGAGTTTCGCACCGGCCAGGAATTCCGTGCTGATCACCAGGATCAGCGAAATCGCCGCGGACAACCGGATCCCGGTGAACACGAACGGCGCGGCGTGCGGCAGCGCCACCGAGGTCAGCACCCGCGAGCGCGGAGTTCCGTACGTGCGCGCGGTTTCCAGCAGCAGCGGATCGATCTCGGCCAGCGCGTAGATGGTGTTGAAGAGGATCGGCCACACCGCCGCGTACACGGCGAGCGTGATCTTCGCTTCCGGGCCGCCGCCGACGACGATCAGCACCAGAGGAATCAGTGCCACGGAAGGGATCGGGCGGAGGAATTCGACGATCGCCTTGGTCGCGTCGCGCAGCCAGGGGATGCTGCCGAGCAGCAGGCCGGCGGGCACCGCGATGGCGATCGAGATGAGCAGCGCGATCATCCACGCGAGCACCGAGGCGACCACGTCGCGGACGAATTCGACGTCGCCGAGCAGTTCGCCGATCCGGGCGAACACGACGGTCGGCGGGGGAAGGTCGTTCTGGTCGATCAGACCGGCCCGCACGACGGCCTCCCAGATCAGGAGGAAGCCGAGCAGGCCGGTCAGGTTCCGGACGAGGCGCACGTCAGGACGCGTTCGCCTGCGGGACGATCATCGACTGCACGTCGATCTTCGACTGGATGGAACCGAACTGCTGCAGCAGGTCCGGCACGCGCTGGATGCGCCGCGCGTCCAAAGTGGACTGGAAGGTGAGCAGCGTGGTGAGCTTCGCGGTCGCCTCGTCCACCTTCGAGAACTGGATCATCAGCGGCTCGATCTTGGAGCGGTCGGACGCTTCCTTGGTGGCCTTGAGCATCGCGCGCTGGAACGCGGCGACGGTCTTCGGGTTGGCGTCGGTGAACTTGCCGAGCGAGCCGTAGCCCGCGGTCGGGAAGTCCTTCGTGCCGCCGGAAGCGGTGTCGATGACCTCGACCGTCCCGTTGACCTTCGCCGACTGCGTGATGAACGGCTCGGTGAGGAAGCCCGCGTCGATGTCTCCGCGCTTCACCGCGGGGCCGATGTCCGGGAACCGCAGCGAGACCCACTTGACGTCGTTGAAGTTCACGCCGTTGTCGCGCATGACCGACTTGGTCAGGGTGTCGCAAATCGTGTTGGTGGCGGTGATCCCGATCTTCTTGCCCGCCAGGTCGTGCACGTTCTTGATGTTGCTGTTCGGCATCGCCACGACCTCGGTGCTCTTCGGGCCGGCCGAGGAGGCGTCGGCGACGAGCTTGATGTCCGCGGCGCCCTTGCTCTTGGCGATGAAGAACGGCGTGTAGCTCGCGTAGGCGATGTCGACCTCGCCCGCCTGCAGCTTCTGCAGCGAGGCGTCGCCGCTGGCGGCGTCGACGGCTTCGACCTCGAGTCCCTCGTTCTTGAAGTAGCCGTTCTGTACCGCGAGGTGGAAGGGCACCACGTCGATCGTCGGCATGATCGAGACCTTGATCTTGGCCTTCTCGACCCCGGAGCCGCCCTTCGAGCTGCCCGAATCGTCCGATCCGCCCAGCAGGCCGCATCCACTGGCAGTCAAGGCCACGCCGCCCGCCATCGCGAGCGACAGGAACCCGCGCCTGCCGTAATCGCGCCGGCTGCTCACCGCTTCTTCAAACAAGGTCGCTCCTAGCAAATGGGCCCGCGTCTGGCATGGACGCGGGGGGAAGGTGGCTCATTGTCCGGAGTCACGCGGCTACTGTAGAGAACCAGGACGATCACTCACAATGGGTGTTCATATACGATTCAGAAGTGGCACTGGTCACTCGATCAGGTGATCGAATCCGCTGGTATGCCGGGGTATGTGAACGACCCGTGGGTGCCCGAAGGGCCTTGATCCGCTGCCTGGGTGCTCTCCGGGCAACTTCTGGAGGGTTACAAATCGGCCAGGCGTTCGCTACCCTCTGCTCCTGCAGTGTGAGGTGTGGACCACCGATGTAGTGAGAGCAGGACATGCGAAAAGGCTCTCCGCACACGCCGGCGACAAGTCGGCGGAGGGTGGCCTCGGCCGAACGGACCAAGAGATCGACCACGTGCGGGGACCGAACGTCATGCCAGACCTGAACCGATTCCGCGCCCGAGGCGACGGGCAGCCGCAGCGGGAAGTCGATCTTTTCACTCGAAAGGGTGTAACAGTCCGGGGCGCGGTCCAGACCACTCAGGTGGCGGATTACCTGCCGGGAGCGTGCGCGTAGTGGCCACGAGCACGGCAGGTTCGGAATCAACGGGCCCCTCGGGCCCGGACGGTGGTGCGGCGGTGCCGAACGAAGACACCGCGGGGGCAGGGGAGGCCTCCGCTCAGGAGAACGCGGGGACCGCGCAGCAGCGGTCCTGGCTCGCGCTCGGCAACTGGCGGCTGAGGTCGAAGCTCGCGCTCATTCTCCTCATTCCCACGATCACCGCGCTGGTCCTCGGTGTCCTGCGCGTGGTCGACGACGTGCGGTCGGCGATCGAGCTCAACCACACCGCCAACCAGGTCGCCTTCGCCGAGAAGGTCACCGCGGTGGTGCACGACCTGCAGCGCGAGCGCGCGCTGGCCGTGGTCCGGATCTCGTCGGCCGACCCGCTGCGCCAGACCGGCCTCGACGCGCAGATGGCGAAGGTCGACCGCGACGTCGACGACCTGCGCAACGCCGCGGTCAACCTCGAGAGCGACGACCAGGCGGCCAGCGACCGCTACGCGCACGGCCTCCAGCGCCTCGACGCGCTGCGCCCGCTGCGCGCGGCGATGACCACGTCGGCCTACTCCGACCGCGCGGTGCTCGACACTTACTCCTCGGTCCTCGACTCGCTGATCCAGCTCGGCCGCGAGGTCTCCACCGCGACCACCGACCGCGACCTGCTCCGCCTCGGCACGAGCACCCAGTCGATCAGCGAGGCGAAGGAGTTCATCCTCCGCGGCGACTCCGCGCTGCAGATCGCCGCGTTCCGCGACAACTTCCCCGGCAACCTGATCGACGAGACCCGGGCCGCCGAGGCCAGCGGCGACGCGTCGATCACCGCCTTCCTGGCCAACGCCACCGGCGACCAGGTCCAGCTCTACAACGACACCTACTCCGGACCCGAGGTCGACGAGCGTCGGCGTTTGCAGACGCAGGCCTTCTCCTTCGCCCAAGGCGGCCAGCCGCTCAACCTCGACGGCACCAAGCTCGGCCAGGACTCCACCGTCGCCGCCGACAAGCTGCGCGCGGTCGAGGTCAACCTGCTGACCCAGCTGCGCGCACAGGCCGACGAACTGGCCAGCAACGCGGTGCGGTCCGCCTGGGTCGGCGGGGTCATCGTCATCGCCGCGCTGGTCGCCGCGCTGATGCTGATGCTCGTCATCGCCCGCCTGATGCTGCGCCCGCTGCGGGTGCTGCGGAAGACCGCGCTGGACGTCGCCTACACCCGGCTGCCGGAAACCGTGCAGGCCATCCTGGACGACCCGGACCCGGTCAACGCCTCGAAGAAGGCGGTCGACCCGGTCCCGGTCCTCACTCGCGACGAGATCGGCGAAGTGGCGCGCTCGTTCGACGTGGTGCACGAGCAGGCGGTCAAGATGGCCGCCGAACAGGCACTGCTGCGCGAGAACGTCAACGGCATCTTCGTGAACCTCTCCCGGCGGTCGCAGCGGCTGGTGGAACGCCAGCTCGGCGTGATCGACCGGCTCGAGGCCGACGAGCAGGACCCGGACCATCTCGCGAGCCTGTTCGAGCTCGACCACCTGGCGACCCGGTTGCGCCGCAACGGCGAATCGCTGCTGGTGCTTTCGGGCGCGGGCCTCGCGAAGTCGGTGCCGAAGCCGGTGCCCGCGGCCGACGTGATCGGCGCGGCGGTGTCGGAGATCGAGCAGTACGCCCGCATCGAGATCGGCATCGTGCCCGAGGTGGCGGTGCAGGGCCTCGCGATCCACGACCTCGTGCACGTGCTCGCGGAACTGCTCGACAACGCGACGTACTTCTCCGAACCGGAAACCAAGATCACCGTCCGCGCGGTCATCACGCGCAAGAAGGCGCTGGCGATCCAGGTCACCGACCACGGCGTCGGGATGACCGAGGAGCGGCTCGCCGAGGTCAACGAGCGCCTCGCCGACCCGCCGGACCTGGACGTCTCGGTGACCCGGCGGATGGGCCTGTACGTGGTCGCCCGGCTGGCCCAGCGGCACGGCATCGAGGTGCGGCTGCGCGAGAACGAGGACATCGAGGGCGGCGTGATCGCCCGCGTCGTGGTCCCGGTCGAGCTGCTCACCCAGGTCCGGATGGTTTCGCCGACGATGCGGAACACCCCGCCGCCGCCGAACCGCAACGAGGTTTCGCACCCGAGCCTGCCGCCGCTGAACCGCGAGCCGGAACCGCCGAACCCGCTTCCGCTCGCGCCGCCGCCCGCGGCCGCCGAGCTGACCGAGGCGATGGGCTCGGCAGGCGGAGCGTCGGAGAACGGCGGGCTCGTTCCGCTCGACCAGCCGATCAGCCTCGACGACCTCGTCGCGGGCAACCGCGCGGCCGGTCCGTTCCTCAGCCCGGCGACGCCTGCCTCGGAAACGCCCGCGTGGCCGACCGCGGAGGACCTCGCGCCGCTCACTCGCGAGTCGTACGGCGAGGGCGCGAGCCTGGCCCAAACCGAATTCCCGCCGCTGGTGCTGCCGAAGCGGGAACCGAAGTACGTCGCGCCGGAAGCGCCGAAGGAGCAGCCCGCCGCCGAGCCGGACGGTTCCGCCGCGCTCGAGGACGACGTGCCCACCCGGCGGCTGCCGATCTACCAGTCGGTGCTGTCGCGCTGGTTCAGCGAGGGCGAGGACGGCGAGAACGGCGCGGCGACGCCCCAAACCGCGACGCCGGAACCGGAAGCCGCCGAGGCCTCCGCGGTCCAGGAGACCCCCGCGGCTCCGGCCGAACCGGAGGAGACGAGAACAGCCGCCGAGCCCGAGCGGCGGTCCGCGCCCGCGGCGCTCGAATCGACGCCGCTCTACCCCGGCTCCGACGAGCCGGAGGACGACAGCTGGCACAGCGTCTCCGACGAGGGCTGGCACGCGGCGCAGTCGCTGCTCGAGTCCAAGAACGAGGAGATGACGTCCGCCGGGCTGCCCAAGCGCGTGCCCAACGCGTACCTGGTCCCCGGCTCGATCGGCAACGCGCCGGAACCGGCGCAGGCGCAGAACTCGTTCACCGACGCGACCGCCGGAATGCCCGGAACGGGTGCGATGACCCGCTCGGCGACGGCTGCCCGCAGCCGGATGGCAAGCTTCCAGCGTGGGTACAAGTCCGGTAGGCACGCACTGAAGGAGCGGCCGCCGGACGCCCGGCTCGACGACGACGGGGTTCGCGTCACCGGGGCCGGGTATGTGAGCGACAGCAGTGAGGAGCGAGAGTGACACGGGCGGGAGTGCAGCCGGGAGGCGGCTCGGTGCAGCCGAACGGCAGGCAGGCCGGCGGCAGCGCGGCGAGCAGCTTCGCGTGGCTGATCACGGACTTCGTCCACCGGGTGCCCGGTGCGGCGCACGCGGTGGTCGTCTCGGCCGACGGTCTGCTGCTCGCGTCTTCGCGCGGGCTGCCGAAGGACCGGGCGGACCAGTTGGCAGCCGTTGCCTCGGGGCTGACCAGCCTCGCGCGCGGGGCGGCGAAGGTGTTCGAGGGCGGCCCGGTCGCGCAGACCGTGGTCGAGATGGCGAACGGATTTCTCTTCCTGATGTCGGTGTCCGACGGCTCGTGCCTCGCGGTGCTGGGCTCGCCGGAGAGCGACATCGGCTTGGTGGTGTACGAGATGACTCTGCTGGTCGAACGGGTCGGCCAGCAGCTGACACCGGAGATGCGGGCACAACTGCAGGGCGCTGCGGTCCGTCGCTAGGCGGACCTAGGACTACAGGAGTAAACCGTGGACGACGGGCGCTTGCGCGGCGACGGCCGGCTCGGTGACGAGCACACCGGGGGCTGGGGCGATCGGGACCAGAGCCGGGAGGACTGGAAGTCCTTCCGGGACCGGGTCGACCGCGAATGGCGTTCGAGGGACGTCCAAGCCGCGGATTCCGAGCCGGTGCGCGAACCGCCGAACTGGCTGACCGATTCCAACGCCGGCCAGCAGCCGGGCATCACCGCGGTGCCCGGGTACCGCGAGCGGCTGCTCGGCGGGCCCGGCTCGGAGCTGTTCGGCGGGGCGAGCGGACCGCTGTACGACTCGGCCGAGTTCGCCGCGTTCAGCGCCGAACGAGACGGGTCGCCGGGACCGTCTTCGAACGAGCTGGCCGCCGCGCTGCCGATGCAGGCGGCCGGCGAATACGCGGACGAGCCCGCCGAGGTGGAGACCTCCGGGCTGGTCCGGCCTTACTTCCGCACCCGAGGGCGCACGAAGCCGACCTACGACCTCGCGATCGAGGCCCTGGTCTCGACGAGCGAGCAGGGCCGGGTGCTTGACCGCGTCCGCGTGCCGGAGCACCGGTCCATCTGCGACCTGTGCCTCGACACCCGGTCGGTCGCCGAGGTGGCCGCGCTGCTGCGGCTGCCGCTCGGCGTGGTGCGAGTGCTGATTGGTGACGTGGCGGGCCTCGGCCTGGTGCTCGTGCACACGAGCAGCAGCACGAATTCGGGCGACCGCCCCAGTATCGAGTTCATGGAAAGGGTGCTCAGTGGGCTTCGGAGAATTTGACTCCGACGCGAACACACCGCATACGGGTCCGACCTCGTCGGCCAAGATCGTGGTCGCGGGTGGGTTCGGTTCGGGCAAGACGACTATGGTCGGGGCGATCTCCGAGATCGACCCGCTGACCACCGAGGCCATGATGACCGAGGCCAGCGTGGGCCACGACGACGTGTCGGCGACGCCGAACAAGTCGACGACCACGGTGGCGATGGACTTCGGCCGGATCTCGCTCGACTCCGACCTGGTGCTGTACGTGTTCGGCACGCCGGGCCAGCACCGGTTCTGGTTCATGTGGGACGACCTCGCCGTCGGCGCGATCGGTGCGGTGGTGCTCGTGGACACGCGGCGGCTCGCGGACGCGTTCCCGTCGATCGACTTCTTCGAGAACCGGAAGCTGCCTTACGTCGTGGCGATCAACTGCTTCGACCGGCTGCTGCACCACCAGATCGAGGACGTGCGGCACGCGCTCACCATCTCGCCGTCGGTGCCGATCATGGCGTGCGACGCGCGGGAGCGGGAGTCGGCGAAGCAGGTGCTGATCTCCGTCGTGCAGCACGCGATCGCGCACGACACGGCTTTGCGGGCGGGCTAGTCCCGTCCGCGGTCCCCGCCGCCGTCTGCGAAGGAGGCGTTCGCCGACTCCCAGATTCCCGTTACACCCCGGCTCGGGTGCGGCCGTTGGAGTGAACTCCGCGCGCTTCACCCGCTTCGGGGAGTGGTGCCTCCGAGCGGGGCGGGCTGAGTAGTCCTGTCCCCTCGCGGCCGAGGCCGGCCGCCCCTGATCGGGGAGCCGGACCGGCGGTGACCTGCACGGACATCCCGCTGCGCACGGTGGCCGCCGCCACCACCGAGTGACCCGCGAATGCGTGGTTGTGCATGCGTTCGCGCGACGTTACATCCGGCAGACACGTACCGTGCCCGGGCACACGCTCGACACGACCGGGTGCGTGAATACGCTGGAACGACGACTTCACCGCGGCCGGGCGAGGATGGCCGGCAGACGGCGAACGGGCGTCCGGCAGCGTTCGAGGAGCTTGGAGGGGCAGTGACCGATTCCGACCGGCCAGCGGACCAGGGCACGTTCAGCTGGCTGATCTCGGATTTCGTGCGCCGGGTCCCGGGTGCGGCGCACGCGGTGCTGGTGTCGGCGGACGGACTGATGCTCGCGCCTTCGGAAGGCTTGCCGCAGGAGCGCGCCGAGCAGCTCTCGGCGGTGGCGTCCGGGCTGATCAGCCTGACCCAGGGCGCGGCGCGGTGCTTCGAGGCGGGCGGCGTGAACCAGACCGTGGTCGAGATGGAACGCGGGTACCTGTTCCTGATGTCGGTCTCGGACGGGTCTTGTCTCGCGGTGCTCGCCGCGCCGACGTGCGACATCGGGACGGTGGCGTACGAGATGACGCTGCTGGTCGAGCGGGTCGGCGAGCAGATCACGCCGGAGCTGCGCGCGCAGCTGCAAGGCGGCGGGGTGCTGGGGTAGCCGATGAAGATCTCGGGATTCGGAGACCAGGACACGGGCGCCTGGGACGCCCTCCACAAAGGCACGGAACGGGAGTCGTTCGACTCGCCGAGCCGGTACGAGCTGAGTTCGCTGAGCATGCGGTTGCCGCATCGGCAGCCGCGGCCTTCACCGCCGCCTCCGCCGCCTGCTGCCCGGCGTCCGGAGCCCGCGCCTCGGCCTGCTCCGGCACCTGCTCCGCGTCCGGTGCAGCAGGCTGTTGCCCCGCCTCCTCCGGTTGAGGAGGAAAACTGGGACGACGGCTACGAATGGGTCGAAGACGGCGAATCCGGTTACTGGGAAGAGCCTCAGCAGACCCAGCGCTGGGAAGAGCCGCCGCCCCCTCCGCCCCCGCCTGGCCGCCCCGCCGCGCACGACCCGTACTCATTCGACGAGTACGCCGGTTCGCCCGGAGCGGACGACCGCGTGGTGCCGGAAGGCTCGGCGTACCAGCGTCAGCACGTCGAGCAAGCCACTCGGAGCAGGCACGCGCTGGTCGAAGAGCCCGAGGACCGGTACCCCGACCCCGGCCCGGCCTCCGGAGTGTCCGAATTGGACCGATTCTGGTCCAACGAGGAGCCCGCACAGCCGGAACCGCCTGCGCAGCCGACGAAATCGCGTGTGCGGCCGTATGCGCGGACTCGCGGCCGGACTCGTTCGGACCACAACCTCGCGCTCGAGGCGTTGGTCTCCACGAGCGACGAGGGCCGCCGCTATCGCGGGGTGCGCTCGATCGAGCACCGGCGGATCTGCGATCTGTGCTTGGACACCCGGTCGGTCGCTGAGATCGCGGCGCATCTGCATCTGCCGCTCGGCGTGGTGAAGGTACTGGTGGGCGACATGGCCGACATCGGTCTCGTGATGCTGCACCAGACCGATCTGGTGCTGGGGGACCGGTCGTCGAGGGAGTTCATGGAACGGGTGCTGCAGGGGCTCCGCAACCTCTGACTTTGCCTCGCCCGGCTCTCTCGCACGCGGAGCGTGCAGTTCGCCCTCCTTGCCTCGCTTGCTGCACCCTGCTCTGCTTCGCGCCGCGCTCGCCTTGACTCGCCCTGCTCTGTTCCGCCCCGCGTTCGCCCGCCCCGCCCGTTCCGCCCCGCCCCGCCCGTTCCGCCCCGCCCGCGCGATTCCGGTGCCCTAGACCGAAACCGCCCCAACGCCACATTGGGTGCGTGGGATGCACCGAACGCCACATTGGGTGCGTGGGATGCTCCCGAAGACGTCCGTGAGGGGAACCCTGAGGGAATCAGATTCCCTCAGGGTTCCCCTCACGGACATTTGCTTCGCGCACCGCGGACCTTTGCGGGACAGGCAAGCCGCGCGGACCAGCATCGCGGTAGCGGGTCCTGCGCAGCTCCTGCTGAGAAGACCGGATCAGGGCGACGTCAGTCCTCGACCAGCGCCGCGGAAGTGATGCGGTGCAACGGATACCGCTCATGGTTCGCACCCTCCAGCACCCCGCCGCCGACCCGCAGCGGGCGCACTACGCGCTGGCTCGCCGTACCGCGCGAATCGACGAAACCGATCCACACCTCGCGCTGCTCGAGCGTCGCACGTGACAGCAGATCCAACGTCGCTGTCGTGTCCGCACCGCCGCCACCGGGCGCGCGCACCGTGGAACCCCGGCGCCGCGCCGAAGCCTGGTCTCCCGCGCGCAGATTCGACACGATCCGCGTCGCCTGGTCGTCGGTCAGCACCGCCTGTTCGCCCGGACGCGCGCGAGCCGCGCGGGCGCGGGCGGGCAGCCGACGTCCGGTGGGGCGCAGGTCGACCACCCGGCCGTCCGGGCCTTCCGCCGCAGGAGCGAAACCCGCGCCGCGCAAGGCTTCCAGTACCTCGGCCAGCGGTGCGGAGCTGATCAGCACCGTCGGCGCGATCAGGCGCAGGTCATATTCCGTGGCCACCGGGTGAGCCAGCACTTCGGCGAGCAGGGCCTCGTCGTCGCAGCGCAGGAATGATCCCGCGGTGCCGCCGCGCAACCGGCCGTGGCGGCGGGCGACGTCGTCGATCAAATACGTGAGGCCTTGCGGCACCGGAGTCGCCGACTTATTGCGGAACATCGCGTGCAGTTCGTCCGCGGTCCGTCCGGTGTCGAGCGCGCGCCGCACCGATGGCTCGGTGACGCGGTAAACCGTTGCATGGCCAGCGGATTCGACGTCCGCGACCGCAGCCATGTCCGCCGCCAGTTCCGGCTCCAGCGGGCCCGGCGCGACCACGGTCAGGTCGGCTTGCACCAGCACGTGGTCAACCGGCGCGGGCAGCGCGTCGTGCATCGCTTCGACCGCGCCAGGGCGGTCGTCTTCCAGCAGCAGCCGGGTGGCGGTGGTGAGCGCGCCGAGGCCGACGAGGCCCAGCGCGGTCGCCTCGGCCATCGTCCAGCGGACGGTTTCGTCGCGCAGCCGGCCACCTCGTCGAGGCGCGCGCCAGGCAAGGACGGCGACCAGTTCGTCAATGCTTTTCACGCCTGCGCCTGGGTTTAGCGCCGCCAAAGCGCTGAGCACGCGATGCCGCGAAACCGGCGCGAGCGGTCGTCGCAGTTCCTCGGACAACGGCGCGATCGGCTTGTCTTTCGCGTCGCGGCCACCGGCGAGACCGGGCAGCCGCGGCAGCTCCAGCCACGCCTGCGCGAGCGTCATCCACCGCTGCACCGAGGGCGACGCGAGCCAGCTGTCGGTGAGCATGGTGGGCACGTACTCCGGAGCGGTGTTTTCGCTGTCCGCGACGAGTCCCGCGCCGACGACCAGCTCGACGAGCAGCGTCGCACGGGTTTCGTCGACTTCAAGATCCTTGGCGACCTTCTTCAGCTCGCGGACTCCGAGCCCGCCCGCTTTGAGCACTGGCGGCGGCGAATCCGACCACATCCGCAGCAGAGATTCCGTCTGCCGCAACAACTCCATCGCTTCGCCGGCCGCCGTCTGGTCCACCGTGTCCGTCCGATGTGGATTGACGGGCAGCTCCGGCTCGACCAGGGTGTCCGGCTCGAACGCGTGGCCGCCGCGCAGCAGGAGGCCGAGTTCGCGGGGAAGTTCGACGGTCTGGTCGTCCCGGCGCAGCAGCAGGCCGCGGGCGAGGAGTTTCTGCACCGGGGTGGCCGCGTCGGACAGGCTGACGTCGAAGCTCGCGTCGCGGGTGCGGCCGATCGGCGGCCCGGCGGCCAGCGCGGTGAGCACGGCCCGCTCGTCCTCGCCGACCTCCGCGAGCCGCGCGTCGATGTCGGTGGCGGCCAGCGCGGGCGACGGCGCGCCGAGCCCGGCCGGGAACGGACCGAGCGCGTCGCGGGCCGCGGGCGGCACCCGCAGCTCGTCGTCGGTGCCCCAGACGAGCGCCCGGGCACGCAGCCGCGCGAGCGGTTCGCTGACGTCGCGGCCGATCAGCGCCGTCACCGCGGACACCGGCGTCGGCTCGACGTCGGCGCCGGCGACCAGGAGCGCGTCGATCACCGCGAGGGTGAACGTGTCGAGGTCTTCGCAGGCGCGAGCGACCGACCCCGGCGTGCCCGCGCGGGTGGCGAGCACGGTGGTGTCGGACGGAGGAGGGGTGGACAGATCGCGACGCGTGCGCAGCAGTTCGGCGAGTGCGTCGTCGGACACCGCACGCAGCCAGTCCGCCAGGGAGGTCGCGGGCATAGACACCCAGGATACCGGGCGGGTGCGCGCGCACGAGACGTGTTCGGGCAGACTGTGGTCGAGTTTGCCGGACGAGGGCCTCGGAGGAAGCAGTGGCGAAGGGCGACAAGCAGAGCAAGGGCATCGACCCGACGTGGCCGGGCGAGCCGGGAGAGCACCCGGTCACCGAGCTGTCCTCGGACCGGCAGGGAGCGCTTTCGCCGTTCGGCGACCTGACCTTCCCGCTCGAGCAGGTGCCCTACGTGCACCCGGAGACCGAGATCAACCGCTGACCTGCGGACCGCGTCCGGGAACGCCGCGAGCAGCGGCGGCCCGGGCGTGAAGTTACTGGTCAGTCACCCGGTTGGGGTGTGGTGGCGCGGGTCACCGGACTAGATTCGAGCCGTCCTAACCCACTCCACCAGCGGGGAGTACGTGTCATGCCGGTTCCCGGTCCCGGGTATTCGATCACCGTCCGGGTCGAGGCCCCGGCCTCGTCCACGGCCGCGGGCGATCTCACCACCGCGGTCGGCCGCGTCGGCGGCGTGCTGACGGCGTTCGACGTCGTCGAATCGCACGCGGACACGATCGTGATCGACATCAGTGCCAACGCGCTGTCGGAAAACCACGCGCAGGACATCACCGCGGCGCTCGATTCGCTGCCGGGCGTGCGCGTGCGCAAGGTCTCGGACCGGACGTTCCTGATCCACCTCGGCGGCAAGATCGAGGTCAGCCCCAAGGTCGCGCTCCGCAACCGTGACGACCTCTCCCGCGCGTACACCCCGGGCGTCGCCCGCGTGTGCCAGGCGATCGCCGCGAACCCCGAGGACGCGCGCCGGCTGACCATCAAGCGCAACACCGTCGCGGTGCTCACCGACGGGTCCGCCGTGCTCGGCCTCGGCAACATCGGCCCGGCCGCCGCGCTGCCGGTGATGGAGGGCAAGGCGGCGCTGTTCAAGAAGTTCGCCGACGTCGACGCGTGGCCGGTCTGCCTGGACACCCAGGACACCGAAGAGATCATCATGATCGCCAAGGCGCTCGCACCGGTGTACGCGGGCATCAACCTCGAGGACATCGCCGCGCCGCGCTGCTTCGAGATCGAGAAGCGGCTGCGCGAGCAGTTGGACATCCCGGTCTTCCACGACGACCAGCACGGCACCGCGATCGTCGTGGTCGCCGCCCTGCGCAACGCGCTGCGCGTGGTCGGGAAGAACATCGAGGACTGCAAGATCGTGGTCAGCGGCGTCGGCGCGGCGGGTTCGGCGATCATCCGCCTGCTGCTGCGCAAGAACCCGGGCGACATCGTGGCCGCCGACATCGACGGCATCGTCTACCCCGAGCGCGGCAACCTCGACGACAACCTGACCTGGATCGCCGAGCACACGAACAAGGACCGCAAGTCCGGCACCCTGCACGACGCGCTGGTCGGCGCGGACGTCTTCGTCGGCGTCTCGGCCCCGAACCTCTTCGGCGCGGAGCAGGTCGCCACGATGAACGACGACGCGGTCGTCTTCGCGCTGGCCAACCCGGACCCGGAGATCGACCCGCTGGAGGCGCAGAAGCACGCCGCCGTCGTCGCCACCGGCCGCAGCGACTTCCCGAACCAGATCAACAACGTGCTGGCGTTCCCCGGCGTCTTCCGCGGCCTGCTCGACGCCGCCGCGCACAACATCGACGACAACATGCTGCTGGCCGCCTCCGACGCGATCGCCGACGTGGTGGACAACGGCAAGCTCAACGCGTCGTTCATCGTGCCGAGCGTGTTCGACAGCGCGGTGGCCCCTGCGGTGGCGGAAGCGGTGCGCAACGCCGTCCGCGCCGAACGCGCCAGCTGACCCAGCCTCGTTCCGTCCGTGAAGGGCTCCTTGAGGGAATCAGATTCCCTCAAGGAGCCCTTCACGGACTTTGGGCGAAGTTGCGCAGTAGCCTCGCGGACGTGAGTGAACTCAGCCATGTCGACGAGTCCGGCGCTGCCCGGATGGTCGACGTTTCCGGCAAGACGGCGTCCGCGCGCACCGCGCTCGCCGGCGGGACCGTCCACACCACGGCGGAGGTCGTCGGCCTGCTTTCGGCCAACGGCCTTCCCAAGGGCGACGCGCTGGCGACCGCGCGGATCGCCGGGATCATGGGCGCCAAGCGGGTGCCCGAGCTGATCCCGTTGTGCCACCAGATCGCGCTGTCCGGGGTCAAGGTGGAGTTCGAATTGGACGGCGCCGCGGTCCACATCAGCGCGACGGCCAAGACCAAGGACGTCACCGGCGTCGAGATGGAGGCGCTCACCGCCGTCGCGGTCGCCGGGCTGACGCTGCACGACATGATCAAGGCTGTCGACCCGGCCGCGACGCTCGACAACGTGCGGCTGCTGCGCAAGGACGGCGGCAAGACCGGAACCTGGGAGCGGCCATGAGCACCGCGCGCGTCATCGTCGCGTCCAACCGCGCCGCCCGAGGCGTCTACGAGGACAAGACCGGCCCGGTGCTCGTCGCCTGGCTGGCCGGCCGCGGCTACGACGTGCCGCCGCCGGTCGTCGTCGAGGACGGCGACCCGGTGGGCGTCGCGCTGCGGGCCGCGGTGGCCGACGGCGTCCAGGTGATCCTCACGACCGGCGGCACCGGCATCTCACCGACCGACCGGACCCCGGACGTCACCCGCGGCGTGCTGGATTACGAGCTGCCCGGCGTCGCGGACGCGATCCGCGCGGCCGGGCTGCCGAAGGTGCCCACCGCGGTGCTCTCGCGCGGCGTGGCCGGCGTCGCGGGCCGAACCCTCGTCGTGAACCTTCCGGGGTCGAGCGGCGGCGTGAAGGACGGTCTGCGGGTCCTGGAGGACATCCTCGACCACGCGGTGGACCAGCTCGCCGGCGGCGACCATCCGCGCGAGACGGCGAAGGCCGGCCCCGCGGTCCGGATCCTGCGGGCGGACGTGAGCGACCAGCCGCTGTCGGTCGAGGAGCACGCGCAACTGGTGGAGGACGACGCGGCGGGCGCGGTGGTCACGTTCTCCGGCGTGGTCCGCGACCACGACGGCGGCAAGGGCGTGCGCGATCTGACCTACGAGGGCCACCCGACGGCGGGCGAGGTGCTCGCCGAGGTGGTCAACGACCTCGCGGCGCGCTGGAAGGGCGTGCGGGCGGTGGCGGTGAGCCATCGCGTCGGCGCGCTGGCGATCGGCGACGTCGCGCTCGCCTGCGCGGTCGCCGCCGAGCACCGCGGCCAGGCGTTCACCGCGTGCGCGGAACTGGTGGACGAGGTGAAGGCGCGGCTTCCGGTGTGGAAGCACCAGCACTTCACCGACGGCACCGACGAATGGGTCAACTCGCCTTGACCCCTTCGTGAGTGGCGAAGCCGGTTCTAACCGGCAGGAACACTCACGAGCCCGGACATGACGAAGGGCCCCACCGCCAGGGGATTTGACGCGGTGGGGCCCTTCGGACGTTCTGTCACAGCAGTCGCTGCGCCGGAACCAGCCTCACGAGGAGGCCAGGGTTCACTTGGTGGCGAGCTTCTGGCCGACCACGATGAAGTTCGCGTTCGACACGTACTGCTTGTTCAGGTCCTGCAGCTTCTGGTAGCCGCCCTGGACGCCGTGCTCCTTGGCGATCTTCGAGAGCGTGTCGCCAGCCTTGACGGTGTAGTCACCGTTCGGGTTGGAGTTCGCCACCAGCGCGGCGACCGGCTCGGCAACCTTCTTCGGGGCAACGCTCTTCGGAGCCGCCTTCTTGGTGGCGGTGCTCTTCTTCGGGGTCGCCTTGTGCGCGGAGGCCGAGCTGCCGGCCTTCTTGCTGCACACCGGCCACGCGCCGGGGCCCTGGCCCTGCATCACGCGCTCGGCGACAGCGATCTGCTGGTCGCGCGACGCGCCCTGCGGGCTGCCGGTGCCGCCGTAGGCCTTCCACGTGCTCTGGGTGAACTGGAGACCACCGTAGTAGCCGTTTCCGGTGTTGGTGTTCCAGTTGCCGCCGCTCTCGCACTGCGCGATGGCGTCCCAGTTGGTCGCCGACGCGGGGGTCGCGGCGATCGCGAGAGGGGCGCCGACCGCGATACCCGCGACTGCGACACGGGCGATGGTGCGGGTGGCAGCGGACATCTTGCGGTGCTTGCCTCGGTACGACATTTGAGAACTTCTCGATTCCTGCGCCTACGAGCTTGCTGCTGCGGGTCGGGTTGGGAGCCCGTCCGCCCGTTGCCGGGCGGCTGACGCGGACGTCGCACGACGCGCCGTCTTCGTCCCCTCGTCTCTGTCCGGAAATGCTTTCGCTCGGGGTATGGGTCCGGGGATCCGTTGGACAGAGCTGGGCGCTACGGATTCCCGGTGTTGCTTGGTCGGTCGGGGCCAACCGAAAAGCGACGGTACGTAATTCCGAGCGTGATCGGAAATCATTCGAGGTGTGACCTACGTCACAGTAACGGCATGCAACCTCGCTCGATCCGCCTGTTTTCGCAGTTCAGAGCGCCGTTATCTGGCCGTTTTCTTGCCGAGATATTTCACGGATCGTGAGGCTTGGGTCACGTCGATAACGCGTCAAGGGGCCATTCGCAGCAGATAAGTGCGGGCACTCTAAACCACTCGTCAACCGTCGGCCACTGCCCGCCGAGTGGTTCTTTGAGCTGCGCAAATACGCCGTGAGCGAAACACTTCGGAGCGTAGGGATAAAGCGTGCCGACCGCTCAGCGCGCCAGTGCCGCCATTCACCGTGGTTCGGACCAATCGGCCGGGAACGGCGGCTCCGCCGGTCAGTGCGGCGCTCAGCCGGGTGCACGGGGGCTTTCCGGGAGTTCACCCGCCGGCGAACGGCGGGAGGACGTCCAGGTGGGAGCCGTCACCGAGCGCACGGCCGCGATCGCGGACCGCCACCTCGTTGACCAGGAAGCTCGCCGCGTCGAGAACGCGGGAAAGTTGCCCGGGGTGCAGCTCGCGCAGCGCCTGGACGGCGTCCGCCACCGTCGCGCCCGCCGCCAGCTCCACCTTCTCCTCTTCGGTGCCCGCCGCGGCCCGCGCCGAGGCGAAGTACCGGACGACGACCGTCACCGGGGAAGGGGACAGAGAAGGAGAGGTCATGGGCTCAGCCGCCGATCGCGCTCATCGGCCGGATCGGCTGCGCGAAACCGGCCTCGTTGATCTCGTGGCCCGCGAGCTTGCGCCACATCGTGTCGCGCCACGCGTCCGCCACCTCTTCATCGCGCGCGCCCGCGCGCACGAGGGAACGCAGGTCCGTCTCGTCGTTCGAGAACAGGCAGGAGCGGACGGCTCCGTCGGCGGTCAGCCGGGTGCGCTCGCAGGCGGAGCAGAACGGCCTGGTCACCGACGCGATCACGCCCACGTCGCCGGGGCCGCCGTCAACCAGCCAGCGCTCAGCGGGCGCACCGCCGCGGGGAGCGGGGAACGGGCTGAGGGTGAAAGCCTCGCCGAGCATCGCGAGGATCTCCTCGGCGGTGATCATGTCGCGGCGGTTCCAGCCGTGCTGCGCGTCGAGCGGCATCTGCTCGATGAACCGCAGGTGGTAGCCCTCTTCGAGGCAGAACTTCAGCAGCGGGACCGCTTCGTGCTCGTTGTACCCGCGCATCAGCACCGAGTTGATCTTCACCGGCGACAGCCCGGCGTCGCGGGCGGCGGCGAGGCCGGCCAGCACGTGCGGCAGCCGGTCGCGGCGGGTCAGCTCGGCGAAGCGCTCGCGGTCGATGGTGTCCAGCGACACGTTGATCCGGTCGAGCCCGGCCGAGACGAGGCCGGGGGCGCGCTTGGCCAGCCCGATCCCGTTGGTGGTCATGGAGACCCGGGGGCGCGGTTCGAGCGCGGTGATCCGCTCGACGATCTGCTCCAGGCCCGGGCGCAGCAGCGGTTCGCCGCCGGTGAGCCGGATGTCGGTGACGCCGAGCATCTCCACCGCGATCCGCATGAGCCGGACCAGTTCGTCGTCGGAGAGCACCTGGTCGGCGGGCATCCAGTCGAGACCCTCGGCGGGCATGCAGTACGTGCAGCGGAGATTGCACCGGTCGGTGAGCGAGACCCGCAGGTCGGTCGCGACACGGCCGAAGGAATCGACGAGACCGGGGTGCTCGGGCCGGGGCGTGCCGGACGGGCCTCGGTTGCCGGGGACGCGAGGAAACCCGAGATGTACTGCTGTCATTACTCTCAGGATAGCTTGCGGCGTCGGAAAAGGCAGTCTTGCGAAAAACCTGGAAACCACCCTCGGTTCCGATGTGGAGGCACTCGGTGAGCACCGGCGAGACGAATAGTGAGCTGACTCACTTCGCGGCGCGGGCGGCGAGACTGCGCACGCACACCGTCCTCCGGCACGCGCGCGACGCCGCTCTCGAAGGGCTCTCGGCGACCGAGCTGCAGGCTCTCGAACTCGCCGGGCAGGCCGCGGATTTCCTTACCCCAGGCCGAATCGGGCAGCTCACCGGCTTGTCGACGGGTGCGGTGACCGGCGTGCTGGACCGGCTGGAGAAGGCCGGACTGGTGCTGCGCGAACGCGACCGGGCCGATCGCCGGAAGGTGCTCGTGACGATCACCGGGGCCGGTCGCGAACGGCTCGACGCGATCTCCGGGCGGGAGCTGGCGCGGCTTGCCGAGGTGCTCGCGGAGTTCACTTCCGCAGAACGGAAAGTCCTCGGGCGTTATCAGTTCGCAATGCTCGAAGCGTTACGCGAAAATGCGCATCCCGCATAGCTTTTCCGCATCTGCGGGGATAATGTTCCGGCCATGCCGCAATTTCGGTTGTCCGAGGCCGCTCGGCTGCTCGGCGTAAGCGACGACACCGTCCGCCGGTGGGTCCGCGCGGGTCAGCTGACCGCGACGGACGACGCCGCGGGCCGCAAGGTCGTCGACGGCGCTCAGCTCGCCGGGTTCGCCCGCGCGCAAGCGTCCGAACCGGACGACCCGTCGGCGGTCGGCCGCTCCGCCCGCAACCGCTTCGTCGGGCTCGTCACCGAGGTCGTCGCCGACAAGGTGATGGCGCAGGTCGAACTGCAGTGCGGGGCGCACCGAGTGGTGTCACTGATGAGCACCGAGGCGGTCCGCGAACTCGGGCTGCGCCCGGGCGTGCTCGCGGTCGCCGTGGTCAAGGCGACCACCGTCGTGGTGGAAACCCCGGAAGGATCCAGATGAAGAAGCTCGCTCTCGCCGTCGCCGGAACCGCGGCGATCGCGTTGTTCGCCGGCGCCTGCAGCTCCGGCGACCAGCCCAGCTCCAGCCAGGGTGCGGGTTCCGCGTCCGCCCCCGCTCCGGGAGGCGGCACGCTGACCGTGTTCGCCGCGGCCTCGCTCACCGAATCCTTCAACGTGCTGGGCAAGCAGTTCGAGGCCGCGCACCCGGGCGTCAAGGTCACCTTCGACTACGAGGGTTCCTCCGCGCTCGTGCAGAAGCTGGACAACGGGGCCAAGGCCGACGTGTTCGCCTCGGCGGACCAGAAGAACATGGACAAGGCCGTGCAGGACGGCGTGATCGACGGCCAGCCGACGGTGTTCGCCACCAACAAGCTCGCGATCGCCGTGGCCAAGGGGAATCCGAAGGGCATCAAGACCTTCGCCGACCTGACCAAGCCCGGCCTGAACGTGGTGGTGTGCGCGCAGCAGGTGCCGTGCGGCGCGGCCACGCGGAAGGTCGAGCAGAGCACCGGCAAGTCGCTCAAGCCGGTGAGCGAGGAGACGAACGTCAAGCAGGTGCTGGCCAAGGTCCAGTCGGGCGACGCCGACGCGGGCCTGGTGTACGTCACCGACGCGACGTCGGCCGCCGGCAAGGTGGACAAGGTCGACTTCCCGGAGTCCTCGGGCGCGGTGAACCAGTACCCGATCGCGGTGGTCAAGAACGCCCCGCAGGCGGCGCTGGCGAAGCAGTTCAACGACTTCATCCTTGGCGCCGAGGGCAAGGCCGAACTGGCCAAGATCGGGTTCGGCCCTGGCAAGTAAGGCGGGCGCGGCGGCCGAGACCCGGCCGCCGCACGCCCGGGTTCCGCTGATCCTCTGGTTCCCCGCCGTCGCCGCGCTCGCGCTCGTGGTGCTGCCGGTCGTCGGCCTGCTGGTGCGGTCCGATCTCACCCGGCTGCCGTCGCTGCTGGTCACGTCCTCGTCGCTGAACGCGCTCCGGCTGTCGCTGGTGACCGCCGCACTGTCCACAGTGGCCTGTGTGCTGCTCGGCGTCCCGCTGGCGATCGTGCTGGCCCGCTCCCGGGTGCCGGGCGTGCGGATGCTGCGGTCGATCGTCTTGCTGCCGCTCGTGCTGCCGCCGGTGGTCGGCGGCCTGGCCCTGCTGTACCTGCTGGGCCGCAAGGGTTTCCTCGGCATCTTGATCAACTGGCTGACCGGCGAGCAGGTGCCGTTCACGACGGCCGCGGTGGTGATCGCGCAGACGTTCGTGGCGATGCCGTTCCTCGTCGTCAGCCTGGAAGGCGCGCTGCGCGGCTCCGGCGACCGCTACGAGCAGGTCGCTTCGACGCTCGGCGCACGCCCGTGGACGGTGTTCCGCCGGGTGACGCTGCCGTTGCTGCTTCCGGCGCTGGGTTCCGGCGTGGTGCTGAGCTTCGCCCGCGCGCTCGGGGAGTTCGGCGCGACCATCACGTTCGCGGGCAGCCTGGAAGGCGTCACCCGGACGCTGCCGCTCGAGGTCTACACGCAGGCCGAAGTGGACATCGACAGCGCGGTCGCGCTCGCGTTGCTGCTCATCGCGGTCGCGGTCCTGGTCATCGCGGTCGCGCGGCCGCGGTCGTGGGAAGGCGGGCTGCGGTGACGCTTTCGGCGAGGCTGGCGCTCACCCGCGGCGAGTTCTCGCTCGACGTCGAGTTCACCGTGCCCGGCGGGTCCGTGCTCGCGCTGCTCGGACCCAACGGCTCCGGGAAGTCCACTGTGCTCGGCAGCCTCGCCGGTCTGCTGCCGGTGACCTCGGCCGACGTCACGCTCGCCGATCGGCGCCTCGCCGGGGACGGGGTCGACTTGCCGCCGCACGAACGGCGGATCGGCCTGCTGTCCCAGGACGCGCTGCTTTTCCCGCATCTGTCCGCAATGGACAACGTCGCGTTCTCGCCGCGCTCGACCGGTACCGGCCGGGCGGACGCGCGGGCGATCGCCTCGCGATGGCTGTCCGAAGTGGACGCGGCGGAGTTCGCGAACCGGCGGCCGAGCCAGCTGTCCGGCGGGCAGCAGCAGCGGGTGGCGATCGCGCGGGCCTTGGCGTCCGCGCCGGATCTGCTGTTGCTGGACGAACCGTTCGCCGCGCTCGACGTGGACTCGGCACCGGCGATCCGCGGCCTGCTGCGCCGGGTGCTGCGCGATGGCCCGACCACCGTGCTGGTCACGCACGATCCGCTGGACGCGCTGGCCTTGGCCGACCACGTCGCGGTGATGAACGGCGGCCGGATCGTGGAACGCGGGCCGACGCGGGAGGTGCTCGCGGCGCCTCGGACGCCTTTCACCGCGCGGATCGCCGGGCTGAACCTGGTGTCCGGAGTGGCGGTGACGGAAGGATTGCGCACGCCCTCGGGCGAGGTGGTGACGGGTTTGCTGACGCCGGACACGGTGGTCGGCGAGGCGGCGGTCGCGGTGTTCGAGCCGAACGCCGTCGCTGTCTACCCGCACGACGGCGAACATCGCGGCAGCCCGCGCAACACGGCCGACGCCCTCGTCGCGGCGCTGGAACCGCACGGCCCGGTCATCCGCGTCCGGACCGAGGGCGACGGCTGGGCACACGGCCTGACCGCCGACCTCACCCCGGCCGCGGTCGCCGAACTCGCGCTGGAGCCCGGCTCGGCGGTGACGCTGTCGGTGAAGGCCGCGACCGTAGCGGTGCATCCGGCCGCGGCCTCCTGAGGTTTTCTCCGCAGCCGCTGTGCGCGGCCCTGCTCCGGCAGAGGTCCGTGAGGGGAACCCTGAGGGACTCAGAGTCCCTCAGGGTTCCCCTCACGGACAGCACACTGCGCAGCCGCAGCGGTGGCGGATTGCGTTGAGCGGCTGGGGAAAACGCCGCGTTCAGGCGGCACTGCGCCCGCTGCGGAGACACGCCGAGGTGGAGTTGTGGTCCCGGGACGCGCCGAACGCCGCATCGAGTGCGCGCGGTGCCTCCGTTGAAGGCGGCACAGTCGGTGGAGGCCGCGACCGTGACGGTGCGCCCGGCCGCGGCCTCCTGAGCCGAGCGCCCCCCACGTGCGCTCGGCTCCCGGGTCAGCCGCCGTGGTGGTGGCCGCCGCCCGGGTGGACGTGGAACTTCGCCACCTCGGGCGGGTGCACGACGAACGGCCGCATCATTCCCTCGTCCTCGTGGTCGAGGATGTGGCAGTGGTACATGAACTCGCCGGTGCCGCCGCCGAACTGGCCGGCGACGCTCACCCACTGGCCGGGGTTCACGATGATCGTGTCCTTCCAGCCTTCCTCGTACTTTTCCAGCGGGACGTCGGCGAACCCGTCGATCGGCTTGGTGGTGCGCTCCGAAGCCGGGTCGAACGTCGTGGTGAAGCCGCGCCGGAAGAGCGCCTGGAATTCGGTCAGGTGAATGTGGAACGGATGCGCGGGCCCGCCGTTCGCGACGTGCACGATGTTCCACACCGCCCACTTGTCGTGGTTGATGAAGATGCCGGTGGTGTCGTCGAAGAGCCGCCCGATCATCCGGAACGTCTTGAGCCCGCCCGCCGGGTCCTTGATCTGGATGATCCCCTTGCCGCCCGGATCGGCGTCGACCTGTTCGAGGTCCCACATCTCCGGATGCCCGCTCGCGTTGAGCAGCAGCGCGACCCAGACGTGGTCGTGGTCCTCCGGCAGCGTCGAACCGTGCTTGATCCGGACGTAGGACGTCGAGAGCTTTTCCGGCAGTTCGAACGAATCGTGCTTCGGGCGGCTGTCCACCCGGAACTCCATCACGTCCGGCTCGACCCCGCCCGGTTTGGCGTTGCGCAGCTTGACTTTCCGCCCCTTGAACCGGCTGAAGTCGATCAGCACGTCGAACCGCTCGGCGGGCGCGACGGTCAAGCCGCCGGACGGCAGCGGCGCGGGCGCGGGCAGCAACCCGCCGTCGGTGCCGATCAGGCGGACGGCGTCGTTCTGCGGCACGTTGTTCTCGTCGACCAGGTTGAGCGTGAAGAACCGGTCGTTGGCCGCGTTCAGCACCCGGAAGCGGTACCACCGCGCGCTGACCTCGAGATGCGGCCAGATCACGCCGTTGACCAGAGTGAACGGGCCGGAGAACGGGATCATCGGCCCGTTCGGCACGTACGGGAACTTGTACAGCAGCTGCCCGGTGAGCTGGCCGGTCGCCGGATCGATGTCGAGGTTGCGGTCGGCGAGGATCAGCGGGAGCTCCCGATCGCCGCGCGGCAGGTCGAGTTCGTCCTCCTCGTCGTCGCGGATCAGGTACATCCCGGCCAGGCCCGTGTGGACGTTGAAGCGCGTGATCGCCATGGCGTGGTCGTGGTACCAAAGCGGCATCGCCTGCTGCCGGTTCTGGTACTCGACGAGCTGCGAAGTGCCCTGGAGACCGGCGTTGTGCGCCCAGCCGTCGTTGCCCGCGTTGGTGCGGGCTCCGTGCAGGTGGACGACGGTCCAGGCGGGCAGGTCCGCGACGCCGTCGACGATCGAGTAGCCGGGCCGGTCGAGTTCGCGGCCGGGGCGGGTGGTCGGCCCGTCGGTCACCGGACCCTGCACGGCGACCAGCGGGATCTTGCCTTCTATTTCGTTCGACCACGATATCCGCAGCTGTTTGCCGCTGCGCACTTCGATTGTCGGACCCGGGAAATGTCCCGCATAAGTCCACAATGTCGTCGGCGGCAATTGCGAGTGCAGCTGCTGCTGCTTCGCCGTCATCGGAATGGTGATCATGTCCTGTCCCCACCACGGCGGCCGCAGCACCGGCGGAACCGGAAGCGGGTCGAGGAACTTGGTCAACCCCCAGGTGGGCCCGGTGATCGGGCCCACGGTTGCCGGACGTTCGGCAATTTCTGTCATGTGCTTTCTCCCCTTCAAAGCAAGGGGCAGGAAGAATTGCGCAACGACCATTAAGCCGATGCTTACGGAAAAGATTCCCCCGAACCCCCTCGGTGACCGGGAGCGCGACTCCCCTCGCGTTGCCCGGCAATTTCCACTGTAGCCGTTTTCCTCGTATGCCGCAGACGTCTCGCGCGCGTGATAGATTTTCGCGCATGAGCGAAGGCCGGTGGACGTATCTCTCCGACATGGACGGTGTGCTGGTCAGGGAGGAACACCTCGTCCCGGGGGCGGACGAGTTCCTCGCCGAACTGCGGGACAACGATATCGACTTTTTAGTGCTCACCAATAACTCGATCTACACCCCGCGCGACTTGCGCGCGCGGTTGTTGCGCACCGGATTGGACATTCCGGAGGAGTCCATCTGGACCTCGGCGCTGGCCACCTCGAAGTTCCTCGCCTCGCAGCGGCCGAACGGCTCGGCGTTCGTGATCGGCGAGGCCGGGCTCACCACCGCGCTGCACGAGGTCGGCTACGTGCTGACCGAACGCGACCCGGACTACGTCGTGCTCGGCGAGACCCGCACGTACAGCTTCAGCGCGATCACCCGCGCGATCCGGCTGATCGAGGGCGGCGCGAAGTTCATCGCGACCAACCCGGACGCGACCGGCCCGAGCGTCGAGGGCTCGATGCCCGCCACCGGTTCGGTCGCGGCGCTGATCGAGCGGGCGACCGGCCGCTCGCCGTATTACGTCGGCAAGCCGAACCCGCTGATGATGCGCTCGGCGCTGCGCAGGCTGGGCGCGCATTCGGAGTCGACGCTCATGATCGGCGACCGGATGGACACCGACGTGCACTCCGGGATCGAGGCCGGGCTGCAGACCATCCTGGTGCTCACCGGCATCTCGAACGAGGAGTCGGTGGAGAATTACCCGTACCGGCCGACGAAGGTGATCGGCTCGGTCGCCGACCTGATCGGGCGAACGCTCGACCCGTTCGGCGAAGGCTGACCGCCCACCGCCCGGGATCAGGGCATATCGTCGAGCGATGAGCGTCTATGTGGTGGGCGACGTCCACGGGCACCGGGACGCCCTGGTTGACGCACTGCGCGCCGAGGGCCTTGTCGACAGCGACGGCAAGTGGGCCGGCGTCGACGACCGGTTGTGGTTCCTCGGCGACTTCACCGACCGCGGCCCGGACGGCGTCGGGGTGATCGATCTCGTGCGCGAACTCCAGGAGCAGGCGGAGGAGTCGGGCGGCTCGGTGCAGATGCTGCTCGGCAACCACGAGATCCTGCTGCTCGGGATGTACCACTTCGGCGACCGCCCGGTGCCGTCCGACTTCGGGCCGCGCAGTTTCGCGCGCAGCTGGGAGATCAACGGCGGCCTGCTGTCGGACCAGGACCGGCTCACCCCCGAGCACATCGAATGGCTCACCGAACGGCCGCTGGTCGCGGTCGACGAGGACCATCTGCTGCTGCACTCGGACACCCTCGAGTACCTCGACTGGGGCGAGGACCTCGACGCCATCAACGCGACCGCGCGCGACATTCTCTCCGGCAGCAACATCGAGGCCTGGTGGGACGTGTGGCGCCGGATGACCACCCGGTACGCCTTCCGCGGCCCGGACGGCGAGGAGAACGCGGACCGCCTCCTCGACGCGCTGGGCGGTTCGCGGATCGTCCACGGCCACAGCGTGATCGCCGACCAGCTGGGCATCCACCCGACCCAGATCGAAGGCCCGTACCTCTACGCCGGCGGGAAAGCGCTGGGCATCGACGGCGGCCTGTTCGTCGGCGGGCCGTGCCTCGTGGTGAAGCTGCCCTTCGAGCCGGAGGATTAGTCCGCCGGGGCGTACCGCAGTTCGAGGATTCCGGACGGGAAGGCCGTGCTTTTCACCAGCCGCAGCCGTCGGGCCTCGTCCAGTTCCGGGAAGAGGGCAGCGCCCTTGCCGGTGACGGCTGGGAGCACCCACAGCCGGTACTCGTCGACCAAGCCGAGCTTGATCAGCGAGTGCAGGAACTCGGTGCCGCCGGCGGCGACGAGATCCTTGCCGGGCTCGGCCTTGAGCTTGGCGATCTCCACCGCGAGGTCACCGCTGGCGATGCGGGTCTCGGGCCAGTCGGCGGTGGCCAGGGTTCGGGAGAAGACGACCTTGGGGATCGTGTTCATGGCCTTGGCCGACGGATGGTCCGAGGTGGGCCAGAAGGCCGCCATGGCCTCGTAAGTGTTGCGGCCCATGAGGAAAGCCCCGGCGTCCCAGAGCTGGTCGACGAAGTATTCCTCCTGTTCGGGGTCGTCGGTGGCCGTCATGACGTCGCGGATGCCGTTGTCGGCGTCGGCGCTCTTGCCGTCGAGCGAGACGTAGAAACCCAGGACCAGCTTGCGTGTCGTTGTCATGCGGCTCAGCTTGCTGCCGATGATTTGAGTTGTCAAGACAAAATTATTTTTCGGTTGGAAGTGCTGATCCGCCGCGAGGTGAACCGGGTGTCCGGTTGACCTCGGGCGGATCAGGACCTCACGCGTCCACGATCTCCTTGCCCAGCGGCATCAGCGAGATCGGGATCATCTTGAAGTTGGCCAGTCCCAGCGGGATGCCGATGATCGTGATGCACTGCAGCACCCCGGTGACCAGGTGGCCGATGCTGAGCCACAGCCCGGCGACCAGGAACCAGATCACGTTGCCGACGAACGAGCCGACCCCGGCCTCGCGCCGGTCGACCACCGTGCGGCCGAACGGCCACAGCGCGTAGTTCGCGATCCGGAACGACGCGATGCCGAACGGGATCGTGACGATCAGGACGCAGCAGATGACTCCGGCCAGCAGGTAGCCCAGCGCCATCCAGAAACCGGCGAGGACCAGCCAGATCACGTTCAGAATCAGTCGCATCAGACGTACAGCTCCCCGCTCGCTACGGTGACGGCCTGTCCGCGCAGCAGCACGCGGTCGCCTCGGACTTCGGTGCGCACGGTTCCGCCCCGCGCGGAGATCTGCTGTCCGACGAGAGTGTTCTTGCCCAGCTGCCCGGCCCAGTACGGGGCCAGCGAGCAGTGCGCGGACCCGGTGACGGGGTCCTCGTCGACGCCTACGCCGGGGCCGAAGAACCGGCTGACGAAGTCGTCGCCCTGTGCGGTGATGATGAGCCGTCCGGTCCAGGTGGCGCGCAGGGCGTCGAGGTCCGGCGCGGCGTCCCGGACCGCTTCGGCGCTTTCGAGCACCACGAAGAGGTTCTCGCGCGCTCGCCCGGTGAATTTCGCGGGCAGGTCGAGGATGTGGGTGAGGTCTTCGCCGGTCTCGACGGGCGGGTCGGCGGGGAAGTCCAGCTCGATCCAGCCGTCGGCCTTGGTGCAGGTCAGCTGGCCGCTGAGAGTGTCGTAAACCTGATGCCCGCCAAGGACATGCGTGACGGCGATGGTGGCGTGCCCGCAGAGCGAGACCTCGTCGGTCGGCGTGAACCAGCGGAGCGATTTCGCTCCTTCGCCGGTGTTGACGACGAAGGCGGTCTCGGAGTGCTTCATCTCCGCCGCGACCTGCTGCATCCACCTGGCGTCCGCGGGCTGTTCGAGCACGACGACGCCCGCCGGATTGCCGGCGAAGGCTTGGTCGGTGAAGGCGTCGACGAGGTGGAATTCGTTCTGGGCACTCGGGTCCATGGCACCGATCCTGCTCCGCTGAGCGGGCGAAGGCATCGGGGATTAGCCCTGAATTCTCAGCGCACGCCCTCTTCGATGGTCTCCAGCAGCCATTTCCGCAGGTGTGTGCCCGTAGAAGGCGTGAAGTGCAGCCGGAAGCCGCCGTCGGCCAATGGTTCCGAAAACGTCAGGTACCGCCCGCCGTCGGTGTCCACGAACGTCGCCGTCGAGATCGGGCGCAGCGTGCCTTGTCCTGGCCGCAGCGAAAGTTCCACGGTTCCGTGCCGGTGCAGCGGCCACTGCGAGTACCCCGCCAGCGCGTCGCGGTCCTGGCGCGAGGGGGCCGGCACCGGGGCGTTGCGTTTCGGCGCCGGGGCTTGGGTGATCGCGACCGGGGAAACGGGCAGCGCCGGATACGGCGGGAACATGCTCAGCACCAGATCCACCAGCCGCTCCGGCCGGACCTGCCGGAAGCGGAGCCCGTCGTCGACCTGCTCCGAGAACACGCCGAGACCCTCGCCGATGCACGCGCGGTACAACACCGTCTCGGACGGCAGTTCGGCCGCGCGCACGATGATCAGCACGTCCGGCCTCGTCCAGGCGCGCAGGGTCGCTTCGACGTCCCGGTCGAGTTTCTCCGCGTCGGCGAGGCCCCGGCCGCGCAGCGCGGTCCACGCTTCCTCGGTCAGCCGGTTGTGCTCGGTCATCGTCGCGCCCGCGCTGCGGATCTCGAACGGATGCCACGACGCGGGCAGCCCGGTGCGCCGCACCGCCACGTCGGTCTCGGTCCAGCCCAGGGAAAATTCCTCTGGCAACGTCCCAGTCCCCTCGTGCACGAAACAACCCGCACCGAGGGTAGCGGAACGCGCACGGCGTCCGGTCGTTCGTGCGAGCGCACCCCATAACGAGGGTGGCGGAAAGGTCCGAAATCAAGCTTAGACTCAGGCTCGTCGACGAAGACCGCCATCGGGAGGCACCCATGCCTGACGCGCCTGCACTGCCGAGTTACGCCTCCGGGACCTCCAGCGTCCCCCTGCTCGGCGACACGATCGGGGACAATTTCGACCGCACCGTGGCCGCGTTCGGCGACCGGGACGCGCTCGTCGACCGTGAGGCAGGCGCCCGCTGGACCTACCGCGAACTCGCCGCCGAGGTCGACACTCTCGCGCACGGGCTGCTCGCGTCCGGCATCGGCAAGGGCGACCGGGTCGGCATCTGGTCGCCGAACCGGGCGGAATGGACGTTCCTCCAATACGCGACGGCGAAAATCGGCGCGATCCTGGTCAACATCAACCCGGCCTACCGTTCGCACGAATTGCAGTACGTGCTCAACCAGGCGGGCATCCGGATGCTCGTGGCGGCGGACAAGTTCAAGACGTCTGACTACGCCGCGATGATCGAGGAGGTGCGGCCGAACTGCCCCGGCGTCGAGGCCGTCGTGCTGCTGGGCACTTCCTCGTGGACCGCACTGATGGATTCCGGCCGCGGCGGCGACCCGGCGAGGCTCGCGCAACTGCAGGCCGGGCTGTCCGCGGACGATCCGATCAACATCCAGTACACGAGCGGCACCACCGGATTCCCCAAGGGCGCGACGCTCAGCCACCACAACATCCTCAACAACGGCTATTTCGTCGGCGAGTTGTGCAATTACACCGAGCAGGACCGGGTCTGCATTCCGGTGCCCTTCTATCACTGCTTCGGCATGGTGATGGGCAATCTCGCGTGCACCAGCCACGGTTCGTGCATGGTCATCCCGGCCCCGGCGTTCGACCCGAAGGCGACGCTCGCCGCGGTCGCCGCCGAACGCTGCACGTCGCTCTACGGCGTGCCGACGATGTTCATCGCCGAGCTGAACCATCCGGAGTTCGAGACGTTCGACCTCGGCTCGCTGCGCACCGGCATCATGGCCGGATCGCCTTGCCCGGTCGAGGTGATGAAGCAGGTCATCGACCGGATGGGGATGACTGAAGTGTCCATTTGCTACGGCATGACCGAGACGTCGCCGGTGTCCACGCAGACCCGCGCCGACGATTCGGTGGAGCGCCGGGTGTCCACTGTGGGCCGCGTGGGCCCGCATCTGGAGTCCAAAGTGGTCGATCCGGAAACCGGGCTGACCGTGCCGCGCGGCACTCCGGGCGAACTGTGCACCCGCGGCTATTCGGTGATGCTCGGCTATTGGGAGGAACCGGAAAAGACCGCCGAGGCGATCGACGAGGCGCGCTGGATGCACACCGGCGACCTCGCGATCATGGACGACGAGGGCTACCTCAACATCACCGGCCGGATCAAGGACATGGTGATCCGCGGCGGCGAGAACATTTACCCGCGCGAGATCGAGGAATTCCTCTACACGCACCCGGATGTGCTGGACGCACAGGTGATCGGCGTGCCGGACGTCAAGTACGGCGAGGAATTGATGGCCTGGATCCGCATGCGCGAGGGCGCGGAAGCGCTGACCGCGGAGGCGGTGCGCGAGTTCTGCCAGGGCAAGCTGGCGCATTACAAGATCCCGCGTTATATCCACGTGGTGGAGGAATTCCCGATGACGGTGACCGGGAAGGTACGGAAGGTGGAAATGCGCCAGCAGTCGGTGACCTTGCTCGGGCTGGAGCAGGCGGCGTCGCAGAAGCACGCGTGACCCTGATGAGTGTTTAGGCCGGTTAGCGCGGATACCCGGGCTGGCTGCCTGCGGTAGCGACCCAATGAGGTTTTCTCAGTGGTGCGGTGTGCGGCGGGTTCGTTGTAGCGGTGGCTGGCCAGGGGATGCGGAGCACCGCCTGGCCAGCCGGGTCGCGTGGCTCTGCTCCTGCCGAAAGTCCGTGAGGGGAACCCTGAGGGACTCTGATTCCCTCAGGGTTCCCCTCACGGACCTCTGCATCACGCGTCAGGCCGGCCGCACGACGCGAGAACCCCGCGCAAACCGGGGTCTCCCGCAAGGCTGCGCGGTGGCATGCGGCGCGGGGCGGCTGACAGCTGCGGCGGCGGCCGACCCTCGCCACGACGCGCCGCTCTCCGCGCCCGCAGGCGTCCTTCACGGACCTCCCCAAGGCCCGCTGCTGAGAAAACCCCAATGTGGCATTGGGTGCGTCAGACGCACCCAATGTGGCGTTCGGTGCGTCCAGCGCACCCAATGCCACATTGGGGCGCAAGACCGCGCACCACCCGAACCCGCAAAGCACCGCGGCCTTGTGAGTGTTTATGCCGGTTAGAACCGGCATAAACACTCACAAGAGGGTCAGGCGGAAGCGGCCGCGGCGGCCTCAGCGAGGGCCTTTTCGTCTTCCTCGCCGAAGGTGTCCTCGAGCTGCTCAGGCGAGTAGTCGAGGTCGATCTGCTCGACCGGCGTGCCCCGCGCGGATTCGATCGCGCCGAGGCGGCGCTGGGCGCGGTCGGCGGCGTACTGGATCAGTTCCTCGGGGTCGTTGTCGAACGGGACTTCCTCGAACTGGTCCTGCACCCACTGGATCATGCCGAGCGCGTGCGGCAGCAGTTCGCCCATGCGTTCCTGCACGGCGTCCCACATCGCGTCGTCCGCCGCGACGTGCCGGCGGCAGGTGAACGTGCCCCACGCCATGTGCCTGCGTTCGTCGTCGCCGATGCGGCGCACCAATTCTTGCATTCCCGGCAGGATCTGGTTCTGCGTGCAGATCAGCTGCCACGAGTAGTACCCGGTGAGCGCGAGGCTGCCTTCGATCACATGGTTGTACGTCACGCTCGCACGAATCTGGTTGAGCGGACTGGGATCGGCCTCCAGCGCGCGCAGCGACTGCGGCAGCTCCTCGTAGAAAAGCTTGCGGTAGTGCGGGTTTTCCGCGACGTAGGGGTGCAGGTCGTCGTCCAGCCCGACGGCGTCCATCCAGCGCCGGAAGACCTCGACGTGCTTGGCCTCCTCGAAGCAGAACTGCGTCAGGTACATCTCGTCGCCGAACCGGCCGGTGGACGACATCGCGCGCATGAACGGCTGGATGTCCTCGGTCACCGCCTCCTCGCCCGCGATGAACTGCGCCACGAGGTAGGTGGTGGAGCGCTGCTGTTCGGGTGTCAGGCTTTCCCAGCCCGCGCGTTCCTGGCTGAAGTCGAGGTCCGCCGGGTTCCAGAACTTCTTGTTGCCCTTGACGAACAGCCGCAACGGGAACGAGTCCCAGTTCAGCCCGCCCTTGCGCAGGGACGAGAATCCGCTGCGCAGCTCCGGAAGCGTCTCGGTCATGACTGGCCCTCTCGTTTCACTCCATTGTGGACGAATTGGTCGATGGCGGGGGCGAGCACCGCGAGGACCGACTCGGCGGCCTCGGACGCGGTGTGCGTCGGCAGCACCAGATGGCTCAGCGACAGCCGGACCACCGTTTCGGCGAGCAGCGCGGCGGCGTCGGCCGTGAGCCGGGGTTCGAGCGCGAGGTACTGCTGCGTCGCGAGTTCGGCCGACGCGGTGAGGATCGGCTCGCCGCGCGAAGTCAGCAGGGGCAGCAGATCCTCGCCGGCCTCGGTGCCGAGCGCGGCGGCGATCAGCCGGTTCTCCCTGGCGTGTTCGATCGTGTAGACGACTGCGCCGCGGATGCCCGTGAGCAAACTCTCGGCGTCCTCGAACCGGCAGCGGATGCCGTCGAGGAATTCCGCCGCGACGCGCAGCGCGACGGCCTGCGTGAGCGCCGCCTTGCTGCCGAACTCGTTGTAGACCGTCTGCCTGCTGACCCCGGCTTTCGCGGCCACGTCGGCCATTCGCAGGCCCTGGTGGCCGCGGTCCGGGAGAAGATCCGCGGCCGCGTCCAGCAGCGTCTCGCGAAGCGTCGCCTTGGTCCGCTCGGTGAAGCTGGTCACACCGCCAGCTTGACACAGACTGAATCTGTGTCAAGAACCTTTACCTGGATGGTGCACGTGTACACATGCGCGCCGGAATTGTCGGTGCGGACGGCTACCGTGTGGGACGTGGGCATCACGGTGGGGTTCGACCTCGACATGACATTGATCGACCCGCGGCCGGGCATGGTCGCGGCGATGAACGCGCTGGGAAAGAAGTCCGGGCTGCCGTTCGACGGAGAGGCGTTCGCCGCCAACCTCGGGCCGCCGCTCGACCAGGCGCTGCGCGAGTTCGGCGCGCCGGAGGACCGGATCCCCGAGCTGATCTGGCAGTTCCGCGAGCTGTATCCGGAGACGGTCGTGCCGAGCACGGTCGCCCTGCCGGGCGCGGCCGAGGCGCTGGAGGCGGTCCGGGCGGCGGGCGGGCGGACGCTCGTGGTCACCGGCAAGTACGGGCCCAACGCGCAGATGCACCTCGACGCGCTGGGGATGAAGGTCGACGACCTGGTGGGCGAGCTGTGGTCCACGCAGAAGGCGGCGGCCCTGCTGGAACACGGGGCGCGGGCGTACGTCGGCGATCACCTGGGCGACGTGCGGGGCGCGCGAGCGGCCAACGCGGTGTCGGTGGGCGTGGCGACCGGGCCGTGCACCCGGGAAGAACTGACCGCCGAGGGCGCGGACGTGGTGTTCGATTCGCTGGTCGAATTTCCGGAGTGGTTCGCCAGGACGTTCGTGGAGACCGCGGTGTAACCCCAGCTCAGCCGTGCTTCCCGGCGCGGGCTTCCTGGATCAGGGCGATGAGCCCGAGCAACAGGCCGAGCGGGGTGATCACCCCGGCGGCCGCGCTGAGCCACACCGGCAGGTTTTCGAGTCCGGCGGCGAACAGCACGAACACCGTCGCCACGGCGAGCATGCCGATGGCGAACAGGCCGATGCCGAGCCGCATGAGGATCGGTTTGCCGGTCTGCTTCGCTGCGTTCTCCATGGGGTGAGAGTAACGGGACTATCCGCTTCTCCCCAGCGCCTGTGGCGAGATACGCTTGTCGGACGCGCGCCTCGAGATCGCTCGGGGCGCGTTCGTCGTGACCTGCACAGCAGAAGGACTGGTGAGGGAAGTGCCGACCGGCAAGGTCAAGTGGTACGACGCGGAGAAGGGGTTCGGCTTCGTCACGCAAGACGGCGGCGCCGACGTCTACATCCGCAAGGCCGCGCTGCCGCAGGGCGTGGAAGGCCTGAAAGCCGGCCAGCGGCTCGAGTTCGGCGTGGCCGACGGCAGGCGCGGGCCGCAGGCGCTCTCCGTCCGGCTGCTGGACCCGCCGCCGTCGGTCGCCGAGGCGCGCCGCCGTCCCGCGGAGGAATTGCACGGCCTCGTCGAGGACATGATCAAGCTGCTGGAGCTGAAGGTCCAGCCGGATCTGCGGCGCAACCGGTACCCGGATCGCAAGAACACGAAGCAGATCGCGGAGATCATGCGCGCGGTCGCGCGCGACCTCGACCCGTGATCGGCCACGCCACCGCTTGAAAAACGGTGAAGGGCTCCGCGCGGGAATCCCGGCGCGGAGCCCTTCACTGCTTTGCGAAGAAATCAGGCAGGCTGGACCTGCAGCGACCACAGCGCCGTCGTGACCGCTTCGGCGTCGTTCGGGTCGCCGGTGCGGCTGATCACCGAGGCCTGCGCGATCTCGACCACCACGATCTGGTCGTCCTTCGCGGGCGGGGTCGCGGTGTAGGCGTAGCGGTCGCGGGAGGTGATGATCTCCTCCTTGAGCGGTTGCGGCTCGCCCTTGCTGTTCACGAACTGCACGGTGACTTTCCACGGCGTCTCGGCGATTTCCTTCGGCACCGAGATCTGCACCGACCGGCCAGGGCGCACCTTGAGCTTGCCCGTCGCGCCGGGGTTGGCCGCGCAGACGCCGGATTTGATGTCGCAGTTGCCGATCGGGGCGGCGGTGATCGTGTGCCCGTCGGCGTAGAAAGTCACCTCGGCCGGGCCGGGCGCGGAACAGCCGGCCACCGCGAAACCACCGGCCGCGAGCACGGCCACCACCCGGGAACGTCGCATGGCCCGAGATTACCGGCGGCCTCGCGCCGGGCCGGGAGCGGGGAAGCTGCCCGTCGGCTCTGGGCGCAATGGGCGATTGCCGCCGAGGCCGGGCAGGAGCGAACCGCCGCGCTGCACCAGGAAGGTCTGCGCCAGGCCGACTGCCAGCAGCAGCGTCACGGTGAGGAAGCCGATCCAGTACGTCGGAGGCAGCAGCAGCCCGACCGCGCCGCCGAAGCACCACGACAGCTGCAGCACCGTCTCCGAACGTCCGAACGCCGACGCGCGGGACTGTTCCGGCAGATCCTCCTGGATCACCGCGTCGAGGCTGATCTTCGCCAGCGCACTGGCCGTCGCGCCGATGAGACCCACGATCGCCGCCGTGGCGAGGCCGGGCAGCAGCGTCGCGATCAACGTCGTCACGACACACGCCGCCACGCAGGCCACGATCACCTGGTCCGCCGAACCGAAGTGCAGCCGCGACCCCAGCGCGTTGCCGACGAATCCGCCGACGCCCGCCGCCGCGCCGATGATGCCCAGCAACAGCAGCTGCACGAACGGACTGTGCCCGGCGTGCTCGGTCTGCGCCTTCACCGCGAAGGCGGCGAACATCATCAGGAACCCGGTCAGCACGCGGACGGAACCGTTGCCCCACAAGGCAACGACGATGTGCCGTCCCATCGGCTGGCGCTGCCGCTTCTGTTTCGGCTCCGGCCGCGCGGACAGCGACGTCGGGACCTCGCCCTCGGTCACCTCGACCCACGCCGGGATCCGCATCGACTGCACGGCCGCGGCCACGCAGATCGCGGCGGTGAACCACAGCGCGCCGGAGGAGTTGGTGAGGCCGCTCACGCCGCTGGCCAGCGCGCCGAACGCGCCGCCCGCGATCAGGCCGAACACGGTGATCCGCGCGTTGGTCTTCGACAGCGTGATCTCCGGCGGCACCACGCGCGGCGTGACCGCCGCCTTCAGCACGGTGAACGACTTCGAGAGCACCATCATCCCGAGCGCCGCCGGGTACAGCAGCCAGTCGTCGAAGTGCAGCGCCATCACCACGGCCATCAGGCCCTGTCCGACCGACGAGACGCACATCGCCAGCCGGCGGCCGCGCTGGATCCGGTCCAGCGCCGGGCCGATCACCGGCGCGACGAGCGCGAACGGCGCGATCGTGATCAGCAGGTACAGCGCGACCTTGCCCTTGCTCTCGCCGCTGGTCGCGGCGAAGAACAGCGTGTTGGCCAGCGCGATCGCCATCGCCGCGTCGCTGGCGTAGTTCAGCATCACCGCGTACATCAGCGAGGTGAGACCGGACTTGTCCGCGCCGTCTGCCTTGGTGGCGCGCTGGAACGCGCCGACCGCCTTCCCGCTCAGCTGACGGCTGCGCAGCGCGGCGACCCGCGTGACGGTGAGCTTCTTCGGCAGCTTCGGAACCGACCCCGCGCCGGCGACCGCGGTGGTGTTGAAAGCCTCGTCCTGCTCGTCCTCGACGCGGGGCTCGCCCGCGTAACCGCCGGTGTCGTAGTGCTCGTAACCGGCGCTGCCGGGACGGTCGTCGTACGGCCGCGGGTGGACGGGCTCGGTGCGGTGCTCGCGAGGCGGGTACGGCCGCGCGCCGCGCGGGGGCGGCGGCGGACGGTGTCCCATCGGGACCGCGCCAGTGGGTGCTTCCTCTGCGTTCGGCGGGAACGGCGGCGCGTCGTCGTAGAACGCGCTGCGCGGCTCCGGCCGCCCGGGGTAAGCGCGCGGAGGACGCTGATCGACGTGCTCGGTCCGCGGTTCGGCCGGGCGGCCGCGGGGCGGTTCGGGCGGGATGCGCTCCGGCCGGGCCCGTGGCGGCTCCGGCGCGTACTGCGGCGGAGCCTGGCGAACGCGCTGGTCAACGGACTGATCGACCCGGGTCGGCGGGGTGTCGCGCCAGGACCGGGCCTGCGCCGCGCCGGGCTCGGGAGTCCAGCGGCGCTTCTTCTTCCCACGGCCTTTGCCCGACTGCCCGCCGAGGGGGCTGTCGGAACCGGAGCGCGAGCTGAAGAGTGCCACGGTTCAATCCTGCCTCATCGGGGTCCCGCCCCGCCCGCTCACGTGCCGGTTCGCTGATTTTCCGGGACGAACTTCACGCGGAACGACGACGGCCACAGCTTCCCGGTGAGGAGGAATTCGTCCGTGCCGGGGATCGCGGCGATGCCGTTCAGCACGTCCTCGCCGGGCCGGGTCGGCGTGCGGAGCCTGCCCGCGTCGATCTTCGCGGTGATCCGTCCGGTATTGGCGTCGATGCGCAGAATGGTGCCGGTCTGCCAAACGTTCGCGTAGACGGTGTCGCCGACGCACTCCAGTTCGTTCAGCTGATCCTGGCCGACCTCGACGGAACCGGTAACCGCAAACGTTTGCGGGTCACGGAACGTGAGCTGTGACGACCCATTGCTCATCACCAGCCGCCCGTTGGGCTGGTGACAAAGGCCCCAGCCCTCGCCGTCGTAATGCACGCGCCGCAGCTCGGCGAGCGTCTGGGAGTCGCGTTCGATGGCGATTCCGTCCCGCCAGGTCAGCTGCCACAGCTTCGGCCCGAGCACGGTGATGCCCTCGGCGAACAACGGCGAAGCGACTGTCACCTGTTTGGCTGGTGTTCCGCCGGCCGGGCCAGCGGTGAGTGCGGACTGCCCTTCGAGGCCGCGGCTCTCGTAGAGCGTGCTGCCCGAGTACTCGAGCCCTTCGGTGAAGGCGGTCGAGTCGTGCGGCAGCGTCCCGAGCACCTGGACGGTGAGCCGTTCGGGCTGGGCGGGCGTGGCTTGAGTGCCCGCGCATCCGCCGAGCAGGGCAGCGGCCACCAGGGGCCAGACGATCCGGGTTCGCACGAGGAACAGCCTGGCACGGGCGGCGCGGATGCGTGCGGCACAATTGGGGGTATGACGCTGCTGTTGACCCTGGACGACGGCTCTCTCCACCGGAAGCTCGCGGACGCCGTGGCGGTCGCGCGGGAGGCCGTACTGGCGGAAGCCCCCGCTGAACAGGTCGGCGAGCACGTCGGGGTGGGGCGCGAGGACGCGGTTTCCGCGAGCCACCTCTTCGAAGCGTCGGTGCCCGGCTACCGGGGCTGGCGCTGGTCGGTCACCGTCGCGGTGGCCGGACCGGACGAGCCGGTCACGGTGAGCGAGCTGGTGCTGCAGCCGGGCCCGGAGGCCTTGGTCGCGCCCGCCTGGGTGCCGTGGGAGCAGCGGGTGCGCGCCGGCGACCTCGGCGTCGGCGACCTGTTCCCCGCGGACAAGGACGACCCGCGCCTCTCGCCCGCGTACCTCCAGTCGGACGACCCGGCCGTCGAGGAAGCGGCCCACGAGGTCGGCCTCGGCCGGGTGCAGGTCCTCTCGCGCTACGGCAGGTCCGACGCGGCCGCCCGCTGGCACGGCGGAGAGTTCGGCCCGCGCTCGGACATGGCCCGAAGCGCCCCCGCGACCTGCGGGACCTGCGGTTTCTTCGTGCCGCTGGCGGGGTCGCTGCGCGGCGCGTTCGGTGCGTGCACGAACGACATCGCGCCCGCGGACGGGCATGTCGTGGACGTGGCCTACGGGTGCGGGGCGCACTCGGAGGTGCGGGTCGAGGTGACTTCCTCGGTCCCGGTCGCGGAGCTGGTTTACGACGATTCGCTGATCGACTTCACGCCGGTCCCGGAGCCTGCCCCGGAGCCGGAGGTCGTCGCGGACCCAGTCGTGGTGGAGGAAGCGGCGGCTGCTGCGGCTGAGGAGACCGCGGCGGTCGCGGCGGTGGAGCCGGAGGCGGCCGCGGAAGTGGCTGTTGAGGAGGCTGCGGCTTCGGAGGCGGCTGAGGTTTCGGACGCGGTTGAGCCGGTTGCGGCGGAGACTGCGACCGAGGAGACGGCGGCGAGCGAGCCGGTTGCGGCGGAGGTTGCGCCGGAGGCGGCGGGAGAGAAGCCGGTTGAGAATGCGGTGGCCGAGCCGGTGGTTGCTGAGGAGCCGGCTGCGGATGCTGCCGAGCCGGTCGCCGCTGAGTCTTCGACGGCAGACACTGCCGCGGAACCGGAGACCGCGGAGACGCCGGCCGAGCCCGGAGAGCCGGAGACTGGTGCGGTTGCCGAGCCGGTCGTCACTGAAGAACCGGCGGCGAGCGCTGCTCCCGAGCCGGTCGAGGGTGTTGTCGAGGCTTCGGCGGCGGGTACTGCCGCGGACGTTGTCGTCGAGTCGGTCGCTGCTCCGGCCGGCGGCGAAGAGAACTCCGCGCAGCAGCACGGCGACGACTCCGACGGGAGCGATGTCCTCCGGTGAGCGAAGTCGCTGGGGGAGCGGCTGATCCTTTCGGGACAGCTCGCCTGCGGGAAGCGGTCCTGAGCGCCTGGCGCGACTCGCCCACCCGCTTCATCGAGGACACCAACTCCGAGCGCGACCTTCGCGTCGGCGCCTACCGTGATCGGCTGTTCGTCGAACTCGCGCAGAACGCCGCCGACGCCGCGCAGATCGCCGGTGAGCCGGGGCGGATTCGGGTGTCCGTTGTGGACGGTGAGTTGCGGTTCGCGAACACCGGCGCGCCGTTGGACAACCGAGGGGTCGAATCGCTGGCGTCGTTGCGGGCGTCGGCTAAAGAAGGGACTGTCGGGCGGTTCGGGGTCGGCTTCGCGGCCGTTCTCACTGTCACGGACGAGCCGCGAGTCGTCTCTGCTACCGGCGGGGTCGCGTTTTCGGCGCAGCGCACGCGGGAGGAATCCGGGCGGGACGGCGACGTTCCGGTGCTGCGGCTGCCGTTTCCCATCGAGGAACAGCCGGCCGACGGGTTTGTCACCGAAGTGCGGTTGCCGCTCAGGGAATCCGGGCAAGAGCTGCTCGACGGGCTGGCGAACGAGATCGAGGATCTCCTGCTGGCGCTCCCGTGGCTCGCCGAGGCCGAAGTGGACGGTCGCAAGTGGACTCGAAGCGGCGAGGAGATCGTCGAGATCACTTCGCCGAGCGGGCACAAGCGTTGGCTGAAGCACGGGTCCTGGGCGGTTCCGGTCGACGCCGACGAGGTTCCGCAGCCGCTTGAGGAAGATTTGCTGCACGCGCCCACGCCGACCGACGAAGGGCTTTCGCTCCCGGCTCGGTTGATCGCGGAAGTGCCGCTGGAGCCGTCTCGGCGGCGGGTGCTTCCCGGGGAAGAGCTCACTCGTGCGCTGGAGAAAGCAGCGAGCGAGTATGTCGAGCTGGTTCGGGCGGTAAAGGCAGAACACCGACCAGCGCTGGTTCCCGCAGCGGGCTTTCCGCAGTCCACTGTGGACGCGAAGCTGAAAGAACTGGTGTATGCCGAGCTTGCGCGGAAACCTTGGCTGGCCACAGTGGACGGTCAGGAAGTCTCCGGACAGCAGGCTCGGGTGCTCGACATCGACGGGCTGGCTCCGTTGCTCGCGGACGTCATCCCGGGTCTGGTGCAGGCGAATCCGCGACTGCTCAAGCCAGTCTCCGCGAACATTCTCAGTATCGGCGACGTTCTTGAAGTCCTGACTGGCATCGACCGCGAACCCGGTTGGTGGCAGAGGCTGTACGCCGCGCTGGCGGTCGCCGTCGAAAGTCACGCGCTCAGCGCGAATCAGCTGGACGGCCTGCCGGTTCCGTTGTCGGACGGGCGGACGTTGCCGGGCGTCAAGGGCGCGCTGCTGGTCGACGGAAGCAGCGAGCTTCGCGAGCTTCTGTCCGATGTGGACGTTCCGGGGCTGAGGTTGGTGCATCCGGGCGCGGCGCACCAATTGCTGGAACTGCTGGGGGCCAAGCACGCTGACGCGCAGCAGTTGCTCGAAGCGGAACAGCTGCAGTACGCGGTGGAGCACAGTGTCACCGACGTTCAGTCCGGTTTGGACGGAATGAACCTCGCCGGTGCGGTACTCCGGCTGGTCGCGGATTGCGGGAACCAGGCGCCGGAGTGGATCGGCGCACTCGCCCTTCCTTCGGAGGACGGCTGGCGGCGCGCGGACGAGTTGATGCTGCCGACGTCGCCGTTGCTGGAAGTGATCGACCCCGAGGTTTTCGAGCCCGGTGGCGCGCTTTCCGTGCTGGACGAGGAATTCGCCGAGGATTGGCTGGCCGAGACCCTCGTCGCGGCGAAGGTGCTCGACTCGTTCGCGGTTGTGCTGGACGAGGAGCCGCACGAACCCGATCATCACCTGCCGGACGAGGAGCAGTGGTGGGACTCGTTCGAGCAGCCGCCGACGACGGTGGTGTCCATTCGGGACCTCGACCTTGTCGCGGACGACGCTTGGCCCGACGCGCTGCGGCTGATCGCGGCGCGGCCGGAAACGTGGCAGGCGCTGCACAGCCCGGACGGTCACGCGGGCTGGTGGCTCGCGCGCTACGCCCTGCTGGCCGGGGAAGCGCCCGGCGCGTGGCGGCTCGCTTCGGCGACCGCGCTGGCGGGGCTGTACGACCCGGTGCCGGATCTTGAGCTGAGCGACGATCTGCTCCGCGCCGTCGGTGTCCGGACCGGGCTGGATCTGGAGACCGCGGAAGACGTCACCGATCTGCTCGAACGGCTCGGCGATCCGCAGCGCACGCCGACGCCGGGGCTTGTCGCCCGTGCGCACGCGGCGTTGGTGGCCGCGCCGATAGCGGTGTCCGACGTCGACGCGCCGGCACGAGTCCGCGCGGCGGACGGGAGCGTCGTCGAGGAAGCCGTGGTGCTGGACGTGCCGTGGGTCGCGGCGGCACTCGAACCGGCGAGGATCCTGGTCGCGCCGGTCGAGCCGGAGCGGTTGGCGGAACTCCTCGACGTCCCGGTCGCGAGCAGTCTCAAGGCCGAGGTCGAGAGCACCGGCGAGTACGTCGCGTGGGCGGACCTGCCTGCCCTCGCGCTCGCGGCGGATCAGCTCGGCATCCCGCTGCCGGACGGTGGCGTGCTGCTGCACGATCCGCTCACCGTGACGGTCGACGGCGAAACGACTGAGGTGCCGTGGTGGTCCGACGACCGGCTGCACGCGGCGGACACGTCCGAGGGGCTGGCGCGCGCCTTCGCCTGGGCGAGCGACCACTGGGGCGAGCGCTACCGCATCACCGCGCTGCTGGAAGACCCCGCGCCGCGCACCCTGCTGAACTGAGGTCGTGAGTGGCAAAGCCGGTGAGAACCGGCGTAGCCACGCACGAGCCCTAAAGCCGCTGCGCCGATTTGGACCCGCGCCGGGCCGCCGCGCGCTGCCAGAAAATGATCCCGAACCCGATGAACCCGAGCGCGATCCCGGCGACACACGTCTGTAACCACACGCCCCCGCTGGTGAAGAAAAGCACCACGAGCGCGACAAGCCAGAGCGCAGTACCTACGATCACCACCGGCGTCAGGTCGGTGAGCCGCTTCGGCAGGTCCGGCGTGTGCCGCAAGGCGGCCGGAGCGTCCGGGGCACTGGTCGGTTCGTCCACGAGCCAGAGTTTACCCGGACGGAAACAGCGAGACAGGCGGGGAAATGGCGGAGCAGCGCGAACGGGCGGGGTCCACTCTGGACCGCTTCTTCCGGATCAGCGAACGCGGGTCGAGCACCGGGCGGGAGATCCGCGGCGGCGTGGTCACGTTCGTGACGATGGCCTACATCGTGGTCCTCAACCCGCTGATCATCGGCAGTTTCGCGGCGGACACCCCGTCCGCGCACAAGGACGTGCTCGGCCACATCCTCCCGGTGCCGCAGGTCGCCGCGGTGACCGCGCTGGTCGCCGGCGTGCTGACGATCCTGATGGGGCTCGTCGCGAACTATCCGTTCGGCATCGCCACCGGGCTCGGCATCAACAGCCTGCTCGCGGTCACCATCGCGCCGCAGATGAGCTGGCCGGAGGCGATGGGCCTGGTGGTCATCGAGGGCGTGATCATCGTCCTGCTCGTGCTCACCGGGTTCCGCACCGCGGTGTTCCGCGCCGTGCCGCCCGCGCTGAAATCGGCGATCGCGGTCGGCATCGGGCTGTTCATCTGCCTGATCGGCCTGGTCGACGCCGGGTTCGTGCGCCGGCTGCCGGACGACGCGCACACCACGGTGCCGGTCGGGCTCGGCATCGGCGGCTCCATCGCCTCGTGGCCGACCGCGGTGTTCGTCGTCGGGTTGCTGCTCACCGCGGTTCTCGTGGCCAAGCGCGTCAAGGGCGCGATCCTGATCGGCGTGCTCGGTTCGACCGTGCTGGCGATCGTGGTCGAGGCGATCGTGAAGGCCGGGCCGTCCAACGGCACCGACCCGAAGGGCTGGAACCTCGGCTATCCGGCGCTGCCGAGCAAGGTCATCGGACTCCCGGACCTGTCGCTGGTCGGCGACGTGTCGTTCGGCGCGTGGACCCGGCTGCCGATCATCACCGTGGTGCTGCTGGTCTTCACCCTCGTCCTCGCGGACTTCTTCGACGCCATGGGCACGATGACCGGCCTCGGCAAGGAAGCGGGACTGGTCGGCAAGGACGGCCAGTTGCCGAACGTCGGCAAGGCGCTGTTCGTCGAAGGCCTCGCGGGCGCGGCCGGCGGGTTCGGCTCGGCCAGCTCGAACACGGTGTTCGTGGAATCCGCGTCCGGCATCGCGGAGGGCGCGCGGACCGGCTTGGCGAACGTCGTCACCGGCCTGCTGTTCATCGCCGCGATGTTCCTGACCCCGCTGTATCAGGTGGTGCCGGTCGAGGCGGCCGCTCCGGCGCTGGTCGTGGTCGGCGCGCTGATGATGGCGCAGGTCCGCGACATCGACTTCACCGATTTCAAGATCGCGCTGCCCGCGTTCCTCACCATCGTGGTCATGCCGTTCACCTACTCGATCGCCAACGGCATCGGCGCCGGATTCGTCAGCTACGTCGTGATCCAGGCGGTCACCGGCAAGGCCAGGAAGGTGCATCCGCTGATGTGGGTGATCGCGGTGGCGTTCATCGCGTACTTCGCCGTTGGCCCGATCGAGGCCGCACTCAGCTGACCGGCGTAAACCGACCGCCCAGGTCGTGAGGTATGCTAACTATATGTCCGGCGACCCGCACGAGCGTTCCTTGGCGAGCCGCTTGCGTCTCGCGGTGGTGCGGCTCAACCGCAGGCTCCGGGCACAGCGGGTGGCTGACGACGTGTCGCTCACGCAGATCGCGGCGTTGTCCACCCTGCACAAGTGCGGCCCGCTGACCCCAGGTCAGCTCGCCGCGAAGGAAGGCGTCCAGCCGCCCTCGATGACGAGGGTCATCGCCGCGCTCGAGGAGATGGGGTTCGTCGAGCGCAGGCCGCACCCGACCGATGGCCGCCAGGCCATCGTCGAGCTGTCCGACGACGGGCTCACGTTCGTGCGCAAGGCCATCTCGGTGCGGGAGGCGTGGCTGGACCGGCAATTGGCCGAACTCGGCGAGGAAGAGCTCGAAGTGCTCTCCCGAGCCGCGGAGATCATCGACAGGATGGCGGGGAACTAGCACAGGTGACCACCACGGGTAGCGAAACAGGATGTCCGGCCCAATCCACTGCTACCCGGGACACGGCACCGCCGCCGTCCGGCTCCGCTCCACCCGGCACCTCCGCACCGGCCGGGAAATCGTCTTCCGCGGCTGAGACCGCCCCGGAAGCTAGCGGCCCATCGGGAACCAAGACCCGCCGCACGATGTTTTCGTCGCTGCGCGTGCGGAACTACCGGCTGTTCTTCAGCGGCCAGGTCATCTCGAACATCGGCACCTGGATGCAGCGCATCGCCCAGGACTGGCTGGTGTTCACGCTGTCGGGCAACGACCCGGTGGCGCTCGGCGTCGCGGTCGCGCTGCAGTTCATCCCGACGCTGCTGCTGTCGCTGTGGGCGGGCGTGCTCGCCGACCGCGTCGACAAGCGCAAGCTGCTGATGCTCATCCAGGCGGTGAACTGCCTGCAGGCCGTGCTGCTCGGCGTGCTCGACCTGACCGGCGTGGCCCAGCTGTGGCACGTGTACCTGCTCTGCGTGATGCTCGGGACGACCTCGGCGATCGAGGTGCCGACGCGCCAGTCGTTCGTCGCCGAGATGGTCGGCCGCGACCAGGTGGCGAACGCCGTCGCGCTGAACTCGTCGATCTTCAACATGGCGCGCATCGTCGGACCGGCCATCGCCGGGTTCGCGATCACCTGGGTCGGCACCGGCTGGCTGTTCATCGCGAACGCGGCGAGCACGCTCGCGGTGATCACCGGGGTCGCGCTGATGAACCCGGCGAAGCTGTTCCGCGGTCCGGCGATCCCGCGTGCCAAGGGCCAGCTGATGGAGGGCCTGCGCTACGTGCGTGGGCGGCCGGATCTGGTGACCGTGATGGTGCTGATGTTCTTCGTCAGCACGTTCGGCATCACCTACTTCACGTCGCTGCCGATCGTGGCCGCGAACGTCTTCCACACCCAAGCCGACGGCTACGGCCTGCTGTCCACCCTCGTCGCGGTCGGCACCTTCACCGGTGCGCTGGCGTCGGCGAGACGTGGGGTGAAGAGCCAGCCGAGGGTTCGGCTGATGCTGGTGTCCGCGGCGCTGCTCGGGGTGTTCGAGTTCGCCACCGCGTTCATGCCGACGTACCTGGCGTTCGGGATCGGGCTGATCCCGCTCGGCTTCGCCACGATCACCTTTCTGAACACGGCGAACGCGCTGGTTCAGACATCGGTGTCGCCGGAGATGCGCGGCCGGGTGATGGGCATTTACGTGCTGGTGCTGATCGGCGGGAACCCGATCGGCGGGCCGATGACCGGCTGGATGGCGGACGCGTTCGGCGGCCGGTCGCCGTTCTACATCGGCGGCGCGGTCTCGGCGATCGCGGCGGTGGTGTGCGCGGTGGTGCTGATCCGGCGCGGCGGCGTGCGGCTGCCCCGACGGCTCGGCAACGGCCTGCGGATCCTGCCCCGGGAACGGGTCTGACCTGCGGTAATGGCTGTCAAAGAGGGCGGAGGCCGCCGAAAGTTGTCACTCGGGCGGGTGAGACTGAGGTCTCCGCTGGGACGGTCTTGCTTCCATTGGTGAGGTTAGGCTAACCTCATGCATGTCCGCTTCGTGGTGGGAGCGGCAGTCAGTTCGGGAACGGACAGAGCCCCGCAACCTGGGAACCCCGGGAGGCGGGGCTCTGTTCATGGTCGGGGGACCGGGCGGATGGGGCAAGGGGGTCCAGTGGCTGGGTTCTCGTGAGTGGCTAGGCCGGTTCTAACCGGCTTGAACACTCACGACGTAGTCAGCGCGTCGCCAGAGGCCCCGAGCGGGTGCTCGCCCGGCCGCACCGGCAACCGGCGCAGCCGCAGGCCGAAGTACACGTGATACGCCAGCCGCACGGCCTCGTCGTTCGGCAGCAGCACCTCGTGCCGCACGCCGTCCACCGTCTCGATCAGCCGGTCTCCGGACAGCGTCACCCGGCCTTGGGCGGTCGGCCGGGAGCAGGTCAGGGTCTGCGTGAAGTGCGATTGCGGCGACGTCGACTGCCACCACGCCATCGGCCCGAAGTCCGACAGCTGCCGCGGGCGGCGCTCCAAGCGGTACTCGGGCTTGCCGTCGCGCAGGACGTCCACGTCGCCGTACGGAGCGTCCAGGATGAGGTAGTCGCCCTCTGGGTCGCTCTGCGGCTCGACCGCGGACAGCGCCAGCGGCTGCCGGCTGAACTTGCCGAAGCCGACGTCCACCAGGTACTGCTCGTCGTCGAGCTGGACGAGGATGGCGGCGTGGTCCAGCGGCGGGCCGGGCACGCCGGCGTCGTTGAAGACGCGAGCCGCGTGCAGCGTCGCGGCGAAGCCCAGCTCTCGCAGCAGGGCGACGAAAAGACCGTTCAGCTCGTAGCAGAATCCGCCGCGACGGCGGCGCACGAGCTTGTCGAAGAGTGCTTCTTCGGTGAGTTCGACGGGTTCCCCGAGGTGCACGCTCAGGTTCTCGAACGGGACGTGCATCAGGTGTCGTTCCTGCAGCTGGCGCAGCGCGGCCAGGTCTGCCGCCGGAGGCACCGGCAGGTCCAGGCGAGCGAGATAGGCGTCGACGTCCATGGGTTCCACTCTCACACCTCCAGTGCACTCCAGGTCAAGCGAAATAAAGGGGGCCCGGCCGTGGCGAGGCCGGGCCCCTGGGGCGCAGCGGGCCTCAGCCGAGCAGGAGGCCGTTGCCGCCGGCGACGGCGTTGTCGAAGCGCTTGGAGATCTCG
>NZ_BAAAHV010000002.1:0-173106 GCF_039525725.1 Amycolatopsis albidoflavus | reverse complement strand
CGAAGAAATCATCGACTCGCTTGCACGATATTGCCGACGAATTTCAGGCGCAGGACACTAGCCCTCCAGCGTCAAATACCCCTGCGCGAACCCCGCGGCCACCGCCGCCGCGCGGTCGTTTACGCCGAGTTTCGCATAGACGTGCAGCAAATGCGTCTTCACCGTCGCCTGGCTGATGAACAGCTGCTCCGCCGCCCGGCGGTTCGTCGCGCCCTTCGCGATCAGCTGCAGGACCTCGACCTCACGCTCTGACAACGGATCCGCCGCCGGTTGCCTCAGCTGTCCCATCAGCCGCGTCGCGACGGTCGGCGACAGCACCGCCTGCCCTTGCGCCGCGGCCTCGACCGCGCGGAAAAGCTCCTCCCGGGGCGCTTCCTTCAGCAGATACCCGGTCGCTCCGGCTTCGATGGCGGGAAGGACGTCGCTGTCGGTGTCGTACGTCGTCAGCACCAGGATCCGCGCGGGGACACCGCGTTTCGCCAGTTCCTTGATCGCCGTCACGCCGTCCGTCCCCGGCATCCGCAGGTCCATCAGGATGACGTCCGGGCGAAGCTGCTCACCGGCGGTGATCGCGGCCGCTCCGTCGGCTGCCTCGCCGACCACCTCGAAGCGCGGGTCGGCGCCGAACATGCCGCGCAGGCCGTCGCGCACCACCGGATGGTCGTCGACGATCAGCAGCGAGATCATCGCTCACCGCCGGCGGGAATGGCGGGAACGGTCGCCGAGATCGCCGTGCCTCGGCCCGGTTCCGATTCGACGTCCAGGCGGCCCGCGAGGCGCTGCACTCGCTGCCGCATCCCGGCCAGTCCGAAGCCGCCGTTCGTGGAACCGTTGGCGCGCTTGGCATTCGGTTCGAAGCCGACACCGTCGTCGCGGACATCCAACGTCACCAAATCCGGCATGTACGACAGGGTCAGGCCGACTCGGTTCGCCCGCGCGTGCTTCGCGACGTTCGACAGCGCTTCCTGCGCGGTCCGCAGCAACGCCACCTCGACGTCGGTGTGCATCGGCCGCGCGTCACCGGTGGTGGTGAGCACGGCGTCGACGTCGTTGGCGGCCGACCAATTCCTGGTCACCTCGCCGATCGCCTCCGGGAGCCGGGCTTCGGCGAGCACCGACGGCTCCACGGACTGGACCGTCCGGCGGGCTTCGACCAGGCTTTCCCTCGCCAGGTTCGTCGCGGTCGCCAGGTGGCGGCCCAGCACCGCCGGCTCGGCCGCTGTTTGCTCCGCGGCCTGGAGCTGGGTCAGGATTCCGGCCAGGCCCTGGGCGAGGGTGTCGTGGATTTCCCGCGCCATCCGCTGCCGTTCGTCCAGCACCCCGGCCTCGCGGGCCTGGACCAGCAATCGCGCGTGCAGCCCGGCGTTCTCGGCCAGCGCGGCCTCCAGTTTGAGATTCACCTCGTGCACTTCCGCCAGCGCCTGCTTCTGCAGTTCATTCCGCCGGTAAGCCATTTCCACGAAATAAAACACGGCTCCCGCCAGCGCGACCGAAAGCACGCTGACGCCCAGCCACACCCACCACAGCTTCTCGGCGCTGATTTTGGAGATTCCGCCGAGGAATGCCATCGCCGAGATCACCGCGGTGGCGGCTGCGCCAGCGTAACGCCAGCGTCCCGTCAGGTATTCGAAAGCCTGCGGGTAGCCGACGAAAGCGAAGAGGCAGTACCACGGCGCGAGAGCGGCCAAACCTGCTGCGATCGCCAGCAGACCGGTGTAATACCCCGCCATCAGCGAACGATTCCGGTGCCATTCCGAATGAAACGAGTGAAACCACAGCAGCAAAAGCACCGCCGCGGCGGAAAGTTCGAGAACAACCGGAAGGTGCTCGGGCAGTTGCAGCAAAGTAATGGTCACGCTGATCGCGAGAAGAACATAGGGCAGCGCGGTGAAGGTCGCCGCCTGTGCTTGTTCCCAGCGGTCGAACTCTTCGCGCAGATCCCCCTCGATGCCCACCAGTCACTCCCAGCGGAAATATCGTGCGGCCAAGCCCCCGGCCGCGACGAGCCACCCTAGCATGACCCCGAGGTGCAGCAGCTGCGGCCAATTCCCGGAAGCTGTGTCCTGCAACGCTTGTACGCCCGCGCCGAGCGGTGTCAGGTCGCTGATCGTCAGCAGCACCTGGTTCATGCTCGCCCGCGGCACCCAGAGCCCGGCGAAGAACACGAGCGGGAAGAACACCAGCGACCCGACTGCGCTGGCGCTCTTGGCCGAGGGCGCCAGCGCCGCGACCAGCAGGCCGATCGCGAACAACGCCAGCGCCAGCAACGCGAAGCTGAGCACGTACGCGGACAGTTGCCGAGGCAGGCCGACGTCGAACGCCAGCCGTCCCGTCACGACGATGACCAGCGTCGAGGCCGCCGAAAGCACCACGGCCATCAGCAGTTGCGCGCCAAGCATGACCGTCGGTTTCACTGGCGTGAGCCGCATTCGCCGCAACACGCCCTTCTCCCGGTACGAAGCGAACAGCTGCGACAGCCCGCTGAGCGAGAACAGCGCAACCCCCATCGCGACCACGACCGGCAGGTACCGGCTGATCATCCGGACCCCGTCCGGGCCGGGTTCGCGCAGAGCCGGGATCAGGCCGAGGACGCCGAACAGGATCGGCGAGAAAGCGAGCGCGAAGAACACGACGATCGGTTCGCGGAAGAATAGTTTCGTCTCGGCGGCGGCGAGCCGGACCAAAGCGGGCACCGGGATCTCCTCAGGATTCGATGGAACGGCCGGTGAGCGCGACGAACGCGTCGTCCAGCGTGGTCTGGTCCACCCGCAGGTCCACGACGGCGAGCTCGTGGCGGGCGAGCGTGGCGGTCACCGCCAGCAGCAGGTTTCCGGTCCCGGTGACGACGATCTGACTGCCCGCCCGCTCGACAGCGGCGACCTCCGGCAGCCCGGTCAGCACCGCGTCGTCCAGCGGCGCGGACGCGCGAAACCGGATTCGCTGCCGATCGTCGACCCGCGACACCAACCCGGCCGGGCTGTCCACCGCGACGACCTGACCAGCGTCGATGACCGCCAGCCGGTCGCACAGCCGCTCGGCTTCCTCCATGAAGTGCGTGACCAGCAGGATCGTGACGCCGCGCGCGCGGATGCGCTCGACCAGGCCCCAGACGTCCCGGCGAGCTTGCGGGTCGAGTCCGGTGGTGAGCTCGTCGAGCACCGCGACCTTCGGGTTGCCGAGCAGCGCGAGCGCGATGGAAAGCCGCTGTTTCTGACCTCCGGACAGGCGGCGGAACTGGGTGCCGAGTTTGCCGTCGAGAGTGAGGATTTCGGCCAGCTCGCGCCAATCGGCCGGGTCGCGGTAGAACGAGCTGTACAGCTGGAGCGCCTCGCCGACTTTCAGTTTGTCCGGCAGTTCGCTTTCCTGGAGCTGCCCGCCGAGCACCTGACGCAGTTCGCCGTCATCGCGCTGCGGGTCGAGACCGCAGACGCGGATCGTCCCGCCGTCCGGCCGGCGCAGCCCTTCGACGCACTCGACTGTCGTGGTCTTGCCGGCTCCGTTCGGGCCGAGAATGCCGAAAATCTCGCCCGGTTCGACGGCGAAGCTGACTCCGTCCACCACGGCTTGCCCGCCGTACCGCTTGACGAGGCTGTCCACCTCGATGATTGCCATGCTTCAACCGTGCCGGGCGGGGCCGGCGCGGCGAATCGACTGCGTGGCCAGACTTTCCGGCCAGCCGGGGCGGAGCGGCGGATCAACCGATCGGTCGATGCGCAGTCACCCGAGATGGACGGCCTCCGCGCCGACAGCCGGTTCGACGTGCACTGCCGCCGCGGTCAGCCGGGGCACCGCGGCGATCAGCCGGTGTTCCAGGCTGTGCGCCAGTTCGTGCGCTTGCTCGACGGTGAGCGTATTGGCGACCTGGACGGAAAGTTCGGCGCGCAGGCTGTGGCCGATCCAGCGCATCCGGACCTCGCGAACGCCCTCCACTCCGGGCACCGTCGCGGCGGTCCGCTCGGCCAGTTCGACGGTCGCCGGATCGACCGCGTCCATCAGCCGCCGGAAGACTTCCTTGGCCGCGTCGCGCAAAACGAACAGGATCGCGACCGTGATCAGCAATCCGATCACCGGGTCGGCCGCCGGGAAACCGAGGGCGACGCCGATCGCGCCCAGCACCACCGCCAGCGAGGTGAAGCCGTCGGTGCGGGCGTGCAGGCCGTCGGCGACCAAGGCGGCGGAGCCGATTTCGCGGCCGACAGTGATTCGGTACCGGGCGACGAGTTCGTTTCCGGCGAATCCGACCACGCCTGCTGCGGCGAGCACCCAGAGCTGCTGGACCGGGTGCGGGTGCAGCAGGCGGTCGATCGCTTCGTAGGCCGCCAGTGCCGCCGATCCGGCGATGATCAGCACCACCACGACTCCGGCCAGATCCTCGGCGCGGCCGAGGCCGTAGGTGTAGCGGCGGGTCGCCGCGCGGCGGCCGAGGGCGAAGGCGATGCCCAGGGGCAGGGCGGTCAGGGCGTCGGCGAAGTTGTGGATCGTGTCGCCCAGAAGGGCTACCGAACCGGTGACGGCCACCAGGGCCAGCTGGATGACGGCGGTACCGAACAGGGCGGCGAACGACCAGGTCAGCGCCCGGATGCCGCGTTGGCTGGTTTCGAGGGCGGTGTCGAGGCGGTCGGCGCTGTCGTGGCTGTGCGGGGTGAGGAAGTGCTTGACGCGGTGCCGCCAGGTCCCGTGACCGTGATCATGCCCGTGGCCGGAAGGCTGACCGTGCCCGTGCGCATGTCCGTGCCCGTGACCAGGAGCGCGGTCGCGATCGGAAGCCCGCTCGTGCGCGGGACCGCGGCCGTCCTCCGGCCGCGGACGATCATCGCGCAGCTCTGCCATCAGCAACTCCCGGGATCCTCGAACGCCTCTCGCGACCGGGCGAACGGACCGGTCGGCTACCAGCATACCTGCGCAGATGCGCAGGTAGTCGAGAAGGGACGGTAGCATGCGGGACATGCACTCCTCCCTGCCGGACTTCGACATGCCTTCCGACGAGCAGGTCCACCTGGCCGCGGAAAGCTTCCGCCTGCTGTCGGACCCGACGCGGATCAAGGTGCTCTGGGCGCTCCTGCAGGGAGAATCGTCGGTGGCCTGCCTCGCCGAGCTGGCCGGGGCCGCGCCGACCGCGGTCAGCCAGCATCTGGCCAAGCTCCGGCTCGCGGGCCTGGTCAAGGGCCGCCGCGAGGGGACGTTCGTGTACTACTCCGCCGCGGACGAGCACGTCCGCGGGCTGCTCGCCCAAGCGCTGCACCACGCCGACCACGTGGACCGCGACATCCCGAGCGAGCCCGGCGGCCACGCCCAGCCGCACCGGCCGCGGATGCGGAACACCTGAGTCACGCGACCCGCAGCCGCTCCGCTTCCACCAGCTGCCGCAACGGTTCCGGCAGCACGTCCCACACCTCGTCCGCGACGTGCACCGTCTCCCGGCTCAGCACGTCCAGCACCACACCTGCCCGATGGAGGGCCTCGGGATCCGTCAAGTTCCCGCGCTCGGCGATCCGCTCCACGAAATCCGCCAGCTCGAAGCCTCCCTCGACCGGACCGCCGCCCGGGCGCAGGTCTTCCGCCAGTTCGGACGGCAGCTGCGCGGCCAGGCTCGCCGCCGCTTCCGGGGAAATCCGTTCGGACAGCGTCCGCAGCACCGCGTGCGCGACCAGTTCGGCGTCACGGGATTCCGCGAGGCAGGCCCGTCTGCGGATCAGTTCGACGATCTCGTTCATCGTTCCCGGATACCCGCGGCAGCGGTCCGCAACCGTCCGGTTAGCCGTGCCACCACCGGGTATCAGCGATACATGGACCATTCAGCGACGTCTCCCGCACCAGCCGAGCAGGCGCAGGCCGCGCTGCGCCGGCTCCGTCGCGAAGCCGGCGCCGGCGGCTACGAATCCCCCGCGGAGCTGTACCGGACGCTCGGCTCGCTGAGCCTTCTCGCCGACGACCTCTCCGAACTGCTCCCCGACCTGTGCGGCCAGCTCGAGGGCGCCTTGCTCGCCGGACGCGTGCGGCATCGCGCGGCCGACGCGCAGGAAGCCTGCGACGCCGTCGCCTCGGCCGCGCACAGCATTTCGGTCGCCCGCTTCACCGCGCTGCTGGTCGGGCAGGAAATCCAGAAGGCGCAGACCGCGATCCGCGACCTCGCCGCCGCCTGACGCCGTTTTGTCCCGTTCCACGCGGGTACCCGGCCAGGAAAGCGTTGCACGGAGAAGGGAGCACGATGGCCGACCGCGATCCGGCAGAGCCCGAAACGCTCGATCCGTCCGAGGCCCTCGACGAGGACGAACTGCGGGTCGACCCGCTGGAGGACGGCGTCGAACCCGCCGAACGCTGGAGCCCGGCGACCCGGCAGGCCACGACGCCCGCCGAGGCGCGCGAAGGCGCACCGCTCGGCCGCAGGCTCGCCGAGGAACGGCCGGACGTCCAACCCGAACAGAACCCGCCTGACGACGAGACCCTCGCGCGGGCGGAAGCGGCCCGCGCCGTCGCCCCGGACGAGGATCTCCCGCAGCGCCGGGCGGATCCGGATCCCGGCGAACAGGCGGACGAAGCAGGCGGTTCCGTCGCGAAATCGCTTCGCGAGGAGTAACCCGCCGCGGGCCGTGCCGGAGAGGATTTCCCATGCGGACGGTCACCACGCCCGTCCGGTCGTCGCTGTGCTCGGGCTGGTTTACCTGGGCCTCGGCACCGCCAGGTTCTTCGTCCCGGAAACCACGCGCGTCGTGTGGATGTTCAGCTCCAGCGCGGTGCTGAACATCGTCCACACGGCACTGGGCCTACTCGGAATTTTGGCCGCACGCAAGCTTTCCGGAAGAACGAGCGTGACGGGCACGGAATTCACTGCACCGCAGCAGCCCATCCGGACTCTTCCATCGGCATGGCCTTCTCGTACACCCGCACGGTTTCCGCCGCGATCCGGTCCCACGAATACCGCGCCCGAACCCGCTCCAGGCCCGCCGTCCCCATGGCCTCCAGCTCGGCGGGTTCGTCCAGCAAAGCCCGCAACCGAGCCGAAAGCCGGGCCGGATCGCGCGGCGGCACCAGGCGTCCGGTGATGCCGTCCACCACCGTGTCGGCCAAGCCGCCCACTGCGGCGGCCACCACCGGCACTCCGCACGCCATCGCCTCCAGCGGGACGATCCCGAACGACTCGTACCAGGGCGTGCACAGCACCGCGTCCGCCGAACGCAACAACGCTGGCATCTCGGCACGGCTCACCTGACCTGCCAGCTGCACCCGATCAGCGACCCCGAGCCGTTCCGCCAGCCGCCGCAGCCGCTGCGCCTCCGGATGCCGCGAGAGCGCCTCGGAAGGCGGTCCGCCCGCGATCACCAGTTCGGTGTCCGGCACCCGCGGCAAGGCGGCGATAGCCAGGTCGAATCCCTTGCGCGGCACCAATCTCCCCACCGACACCAGCCGCTTCGGCGCGGTCCGCGAAGCCACCGGGCCGCCGGTGCCGAACCGGTCGAGGTCGACCCCGCACGGCACCACCGAGATCCGCTGCCGCGGCACCCCTTGGCGGGCCAGTTCGAACACCTCGTCCGAGCAGCCCGCGACGATCCGGCCGGCCTGTTTGCCGACCATCCGCTCCAGTCGCATCCGGTCCGGCGGGCTCGTGTCGCCGTCCCCCAGATTCCGCCGCTTCACCACCCCCAGCGTGTGAAACGTCTGCACTGTCGGCACCCCGGCCTCGCGCGCGGCGAGGACGGTCGCCACCCCGGACGTCCAGAAGTGCGCGTGCGCCACGTCCGGCGGCTCCTCCGTCCACCGGTCGCGCAGCCAGCTCCCGAATTCCCCCAGATACGGCACGATTTCGGCCTTCGGCAACCGGCGAGCCGGGCCTGCCGGGACGGGCACGACGCGGTAACCGGCCGGAGCGTCCACCGAAGCGGGTGCTTCCGGGTCGTCGCGTCGCGTGTAGACAGTCACGTCGTGCCCGCTGCGGACCAGCGCCGCGGAAAGGCCCGCCACGTGGACGTTCTGGCCGCCCGCGTCGTCCTCCCCCGGCGCGGCGAGCGGGCTGGCGTGTTCGGCCACCATCGCGATCCTCATCGGGCTCCTTCCGCGGCGGGACGGTCTCGGCAGGCAGGCGCGCCAAGACGGCGTCGGGGCATGGGCCTGGTTAGCCGCGCGGAAGCGACGTTAAACCAGGCTCGCTATCGGGTACCCGCAACGGTTTCCGTCGAGCGAAACACTCGCGCACGCCACGGCCGGTCAGCTCTTCCGCCCGGTCAGCGCGTCGCGGATCTTGTCGACGAACGCCGCGCCCGGCGCGAGGACCAGATTGGCCGGCGGGGTGCTCGGCGCACCCGGATGCGGCCTGGTCGGCGCGATCTTCTTCGCCGCCAGCACCCGCTCGCCGAGCCGGTCGAGTTCCTCGGCGGAACAGGCTTCCCGCAGCCTCGGCAAGAGGTCGGTTTCCTCCTCCTTGATGTGATGACGGACGTCCGCGATCAGCTTGCCGAGCAGCTCTTCGAACTCCGGTTCGCCGGGGTTCTTGCGCTCCAGCTGCTTCATGACCTTCTCGGCTTCGGCGTGCTCCTCGATCTCGTGGTCGGCGATCTCGTCGCCGTCGTCGAGGTATTTGCGCGCGGCCGGGTACATCAGCTGCTCCTCCGCGACCGAATGCCGGACCAGCTCGGCGATCACGTGGTCGACCACGTCTTTCCGGTTGCCCGCCGCGGGTTCGCCCTCAAGTTCGGCGAACACCCGCTCCACGTCGCGGTGGTCGTCGGTGATCACGGTGATGAGGTCGGTTCGGGTGGATCCGGTCATGCTGCCTCCTCGGTGTCGGGAAGGCTCCGGTTACCCGTTGCGCCGCAGGGCAATCACCGGAAACGGAACTACTCGGTCCCCGCCTGTGCCCGGTCGTCCGCGACCACCACCCGCCGCAGCAAGGAAATCAGCGTCTCGCGTTCCTTCGCCGACAGTTCGGCGAGCAACACGTCCTGCGACCGGCCGGCCTCCCGTTTCAGCTCCCCCGTCAGCGCCTTCCCGGCTTCGGTGAGCGTGACGCGCTGCCGCCTCCGGTCGTCCGGATCGCGTTCGCGGCCGACGAGGTCCCGGCGTTCCAATTCGTCCAGATAGCCGACGAGGTGGCTGCGGTTGAGCCCGAGCCGGTCGGCGAGCGCGTGCTGTGCCAGCGGGCCGAAGTCGGAAAGCCCGGCCAGCACGGCGAAATGCGGCAGCCGGAGACCGCGTTTCTCGAGCGCGCCCGCCAGTTCCCGGCGTCCGATCCGCGCGACGTGCCCGGCGAGGTACGACGGCAGCGCGAGCAGGGTCGGCGGGCGCAGTTCGTCCATTCCGGGATCCTACCTGCTGGACGTCATTTGTTCCGTCGTGTAATCATGTCGTCATGACACGATTTCGGCCGACCCATGCCTGACTACGGCCACGACCTCCAGTTCGGCGTCATCCTCCTGCCGGAAGCCGCCGCCCCCGACACCGCGATCAGGCTCGCCGAAGCCGCCGACGCCGCCGGGCTCGACCTGCTCAGCGTGCCGGACCACCCGTATCGTCCGGACCTGCTCGACGCGTGGACCGTCCTGAGCGTCGTCGCGGCGCGCACCGAACGGCTGCGCGTGTTCCCCAACGTCGCCAACCTGCCCCTGCGCCCGCCCGCCGTGCTCGCGCGCTCGGCGGCGAGTCTCGACCTGCTCACCGGCGGCCGCGCCGAACTCGCGCTCGGCGCCGGTGCGTACTGGGACGACATCGCGGCACAGGGCGGTCCGCGGTACACGCCCGGCGAAGCCTTCGACGCGCTCACCGAAGCGATCGAAGTCGTCCGTGCATTGTGGACACCCGGGCCGCCTGCCACCGTGTCCGGCACTCATCACCGGCTCACCGGCACTCCGCCGGGCCCGTTCCCGGCGCACCGGATGGAAATCTGGCTCGGCGCGCTCGGCCCGCGCATGCTGCGCCTGATCGGCCGGGTTGCGGACGGCTGGCTGCCGAGCATGACCCGCATCCCGCCGGACCGGCTGCCCGCCGCGAACGCGCTCATCGACGACGCCGCCCGGAAAGCGAGGCGCTCCCCTGCCGAGATCCGGCGGCTGTACAACCTCCCCGGGATTCCGTCCGGCAGCACCGCCGGATGGGCCGAGCAGCTCGCCGAACTGGCGCTCACACACGGGATGAGCGCATTTCTCCTGGCCGTGGACTCGGCCGACGCCGTTCGGTTGTTCGCGCGGGAGGTCGCGCCGCGGGTCCGTGAACTGGTGGCCGCGCGCCGGTAGTCAGCCGCGGATCCCGGGCGGCAGCGGCGAACCCGCCACGACCGCGGGTGGCACCCGAACCACCGCCAGCGCTCCCCGCCCGGACGGCGGGTCCTCGAAGCGCACGTATCCGCCGTGCGCGGCCGCGATGTCCGCGACGATCGCCAAGCCCAGTCCCGATCCCGGCAGCGACCGGGCCTCCGGCGCGCGCCAGAAGCGGTCGAACGCCGAGGTCCGGTCCGCCGCGGCGACGCCCGGGCCCTCGTCGGCCACCGCCACCAGCCCCGGTTCCGAACGCACCGTCACGGCCGAACCGGCGGGCGAGAACTTGATCGCGTTGTCCAGCAGGTTCAGCACCATCCGTTCCAGCGCGCCCTCGTCGCCGCAGACGTGCCATTCGGCGCTCCGCACGTCGAAGGTGTGCTTGCGCGCGCGGCTCGACGCCCTGCGGACGGCGTGCCGGACAACCGTGCCCATGGCTACGTCGGCGTGGTCGAACTCGTGCTCGTCGCGGGCGAGCACGACCAGTTCGGTGACGAGGTCGCCGAGTTCGCCCGCCTGCGCCTGGAGCCGGTCGAGCAACCGGCCGCGGTCGCCGTCGGCGAGCGCGCGGCCGGTGTGCTCGCTGCGCGCCAGCAGGTCGATGTTGGTGCGCAGGCTGGTCAGCGGCGTCCGCAGCTCGTGCGCGGCGTCGGTGACCAGCGCGCGCTGCCGCCTGCGCGAATCGGCCAGCGCGCCGGTCATCGCGGCGAACGCGCGGCCGAGCCGGCCCACCTCGTCGCGGCCGGACACGGTGACCGGAAGGTCGAGGTCGTGGGTGCGGGCGATTTCCTCGGCGGCGCCGGTCAGCCGCGCCATCGGCCGCAGCGTGCGGCGGGTCAGCAGCAGCCCGGCCGCGGCGGCGAGCAGCGCGCCCAGCACCGAAACCGCGATCAGGACGGTGCGCAGGCCGGCGAGCGTGCTGTCGACCTCGGCGAGGCTGCGCGAGATGACCAGCACGTTCCCGTCGCTGAACGGGCCGAGCAGGACCCGGACCGGAGTGCCGGACCGCGTGTGGCCGTCCCGCAGCGTCACCGTGCGCGCGGCGAGGTCGGCCGGGTCGACGACGACCGAGTCCACGCCGGGCGGCGCGCAGACCGAGCCGTCCGCTTTCAGCAGCTGGACGCCCTCCAGGAACCGCTGCAGCGGCCTGCCGGGGGTGCCGCGGCGGCAGAGATCCTCCAATCCCGGCTTCGGCGCCGAAGGATCGCCCTCGCCGGGCGGCGGCCAGCCGCCGAGCAGTGTTTCGTCCAGCTGTGTGCGGAGACTGTGCTCTGTGGACAGATAAGTGACGGTGCTGATCGCCGCGATCGCGACCGCGACGATCGCCGCGGTGATCAGCGCGACCCGGCTGCGCAGCAGCATCCGGGGCTCTCGAGGCCGCCTCACGGCGCCCGCAGCACGAATCCGACACCGCGCACGGTGTGCAGCAGCCGGTCCGCCCCGCCCGCCTCGGTCTTGCGCCGCAGATACCCGACGTAGACGTCGAGATTGTTGGTACGGCTCGGTTCCCGCCCCCACACTGCCTGCCGCAGCCGGTTCTTGGTGAGCACCTTCTCCGGCGCCTGCAGGAACACCGCGAGCAGATCGAATTCGGTCGGCGTGAGCTCCAGCCGCCGCCCGGCGCGGGTCACCTCGCGCGTTTCCGGGTCGAGTTCCAGATCCGCGAACCGGTGCACCGCCGAACCCGGCGCGGCGCGATTCTGCTTCAGCAGCGCCCGTACCCGCGCGAGCAGTTCCTCCAGCGCGAACGGCTTCACGAGATAGTCGTCGGCGCCGGAGTCGAGGCCGGTGACACGGTCGCCCAGCGCGTCCCGCGCGGTCAGCATGAGCACCGGCAGCCGCTCCCCCGCCGCCCGGATCCGCCGGCACGTCTCCAGCCCGTCGATCTCGGGCATCATCACGTCCAGGATCACCAGATCGGGCCTGGCCGCCCCGGCGAGCGCCGCCACCGCCGCCGCGCCGCCCGCGGCCACGGCGACGTCGTAGCCCTCGAAGGCGAGGCTGCGCTGGAGGCTTTCCCGCACGTCGGGGTCGTCGTCCACCACCAGCAGCCGCATCCGCCCGGTCCCTTCCGCGTCGTGAGCCTCCCGAATCGGGCCGAGGCTACGCGGTCAGCCTGTGCGGAACCTGTTCGTCCCACGACCGGGGAAAGATCAGCTTCTCACAATCCTCTCAGGTTTTTTGCAGGTCTTTCTCACGACGACCGCGCCACGGTGAGACCCGAAGCGGTCACACAGCGTCGTGCACGGCCGGAAACCATCCCCGAACGGAGGAAGCATGTCGGTCGGCGCGACCAGAGGGTTGACCACGTCCCCCGAACCGGGGGCGGCGACCGCGACCGTGGACATCGTCATCCCGGTCTACAACGAGGAACGCGCCCTGCCCGGCTGCGTTCAGGTCCTGCGCGAGTTCCTGCGCCGCGAGTTCCCCTTCGAGTGGACCGTCGTGATCGCGGACAACGCGAGCACGGACCGGACGCTGGAGGTCGCCGAGGCGCTCGCCCGCGACGACAAGGCGCTGCGGGTGCGCCACCTCGACCGGAAAGGCCGCGGGCTGGCGCTGCGCGAAACCTGGCGGGCGAGCACCGCCGACGTCGTGGTCTACATGGACGTCGACCTCTCCACGGGCCTCGACGCCCTGCTCCCGCTGGTGGCTCCCCTGGTGAACGGCCATTCGGACCTGGCCATCGGCTCGCGGCTGGCACCGGGGGCGCGCACCGTGCGCGGGCCGAAACGCGAGTTCGTTTCCCGGTGCTACAACAAGATGATCCGGCTGAGCCACGGTGCTCGGTTCTCCGACGCGCAGTGCGGGTTCAAGGCCGCGCGCACCGACGTGCTGCGTCCGCTGCTGGACCGTGTGCGGGACGACGCGTGGTTCTTCGACACCGAACTCCTGCTGCTGGCCGAGCACAACGGGCTGCGCGTGCACGAGGTGCCGGTCGACTGGGTCGAAGACGCCGACAGCCGCGTCGACGTCGCCAAGACCGCGCTCGACGACATCCGCGGGCTGATCCGGGTCGCCCGGGCCAAGGCGGCGGGCACGGCGAAGGTGCCGGACCTGCCCCGCCGTCCCGCGCCGAGGGCCGCGCACCCGGACGCCGTGCTGAGTCCGCCGGGCGGCGGCCGGTTCTGGGAAATCCTGTCGTTCGCGGTGATCGGCGTGCTCTCCACGGTCGCGAATCTCGCGCTGTACGGGCTTTTCCGCCTGTGGTGGCCGGTGCTCGCGGCCAACCTCGCCGCGCTCGTGCTCACCACGCTGTTCAACACCGAGGCCAACCGCCGCTTCACCTTCGCCGGTGCGGGCACCCCGCGCCGCAAAGCGCACCTGCAAGGATTCGTGGTGTTCGGCCTCTACTACGCCTTCACCTCGGCCGCGCTGCTCCTGCTGCACGCGCTGGTCGCCGAGCCGGGCCGGGCGCTGGAACTGACCGTGCTGCTCGCGGCCTCGGTGCTCGGCACCGCGGGCCGGTTCGTGCTGCTGCGCACCTGGGTCTTCCGACAGGACAACGGAAAGGACGAAGAATGACAGTCGACGCCCCTTCAGCGGCGCCGGCCGAAACCGCCGCCCCGGCGAACCGCTCGCGATGGCGGCCGTGGGCGCTCGCCGTGATCTGCGCGGCCGCCGGCGCGCTCTACGCCTGGCGGATCGGCGGCGGGCAACTGGGCAACAGCTACTACTCCGCGGCTGTGAAGTCCATGACCGGCAGCTTCTCGAACTTCCTTTTCGGTTCGTTCGACCCCTACGGCGTGTTCACTGTGGACAAACCGCCGATGTCCCTGTGGCCGCAAGCGATTTCGGCGTTGATCTTCGGTTTCCACGGCTGGTCGCTGCTGCTTCCGCAGGTGCTCGAAGGCATCGCGGCGGTTTTCCTGCTGCACCGCACCGTGCGGCTGTGGGCCGGGGAAAACGCCGCGCTGCTGGCCGCGTCGATCCTCGCCCTCACGCCGATCACCGTGGCGATCAACCGGGACAACAACCCGGACACGCTGCTCGTGCTGCTGCTCGTCGCCGCGGCCTACGCGTTCACGCGCTCGGTGCGGGCGGACGCGAGCCGCGCGCGCACCCGGTGGCTGCTGTGGTGCGCGTTCTTCGTCGGCTGCGGGTTCGTCACCAAGATGATGCAGGCGTGGATCGTCCTGCCCGGCTTCGCGCTCGCGTATTTCGTCGGCACCTCGGCACCGGTCAAGCGGCGGCTGCTGGACCTGCTCGGCGCGGCCGGGGTGCTGATCGTGTCCTCGTTCTGGTGGACGGCGCTGCACGACCTGTGGCCGGGCTCGAAACCCTACATGGGCGGCAGCACCGACGGCACCGCGCTGAACCTGATCTTCGGCTACAACGGTTTCGGCCGGATCTTCGGCGGCGAGGGCAACTTCGGCCCCGGAGGAGGCGGCCCGCGCGGCGGAGACCTGCCCGGCGGCCTGGAACTGCCCGCGGGCATGACCCCGCCGCCGGGCGGCGCCGGCGGCATGTTCGGCGGCGAGACCGGTCTCGGCCGGATGTTCAGCAGTTCGGTCGGCGGGCAGATCTCCTGGCTGCTGCCGCTGGCGCTGCTGGTCCTGGTCGTCGTCGCGGTACGCGGCATCCGGCGGAAGCAGCCGGGCGACCCGGCCCGGCGGGCAGGCTGGTTCGCTTGGGGCAGCTGGCTCCTGGTGACCGGCGTGGTCTTCAGCTACGCGCAGGGGATCTGGCATCCCTACTACACGACCATGCTGGCCCCGGCGATCGCCGCGATCTGCGCGGCCGGGCTCACCGGGTTCTGGCGCGAGTACCGGCAGGACTCCGGCTACGGCTGGGTGCTGCTGCCCGCGGCCGTCGCGCTCACCGCGGGCTGGGCTTTCGTCCTCGCCAACCGCGATCCCTCGTGGCACGGCTGGACCCGGTGGACCGTGCTGGCGGTCGGCGTGGTCGCCGTCCTCGCGCTCGTGCTGGGGAAGCTGACCGCGGCGCGGAAGGCGATCCTGACCCGGGCGTCGCTGGTGCTGGCGGTCGTCACGGTGCTGTTCGTGCCTGCCGTGTGGTCCACCGCGACAGCCGCCACCGGCGAGAGCATGGGCGGCATGCCTTCGGCCGGACCGGGCGGCCTCGGTTTCCCCGGCGGATTCGGCGGGATGCGGATGCCGGGCGGCGGGCGCGAGGCCGGAATGCCCGGGATGCCGGACGCCGCTGAGTTCCCCGGCGGTCCGGGCGGAATGCCGGGAGCCCCCGGCGGCGCGCGGAAGCCTGGCGGAATGGCCGATTTCATGAACGGCAAGCTCACCGACGACCAGCGGCGCGTCCTCGACTACGCCAAGCAGCACAGCGGCGGCGCGGAGATCACCCTCGCGGTGGACGGCTCGGCGATGATGTCGTCGAACTTCATCATCGGCTCCGACGAGACCGTGATCGGCATGGGCGGCTTCCTCGGCAGCGACGATTCGCCGTCGGTCGGCCAGCTCCAGCAGTGGACCGCCGAAGGCAAGCTCAAGTTCGTCCTCGGCGGCGCCGGCGGCATGCGCATGCCGGGAATGCGCGGCGGAGCCGGGGAAAAGCGGCAGGAGTGGATCAAGCAGCACTGCACCGCGGTCGATCCGGCCGCTTACGGCGGAAAACCGGCCTCCGCACAGCCGGAGGCCGGGCCGATGGGCGGAGCTCAGACGCTCTACCAATGCCACGCGTGAAAACCCGCAGGGGCAGGCCGAAGTCTGCCCCTGCGGGCCGCTAACCGGCCGCCGGAACCTTCCCGCTCAGCAGATGCCCCGCGTTCGGCACCTCCGGCGCAACCCCCAGTTCGGAGAGAATCCGGAACGTCGTAGCCGTAGCCGCAGAAAGCACCGGAATCCCCACCGCGTCCTGAACCGGCTGGATCGACGGCAGCGACGGCATCTGCACACAAGCCGACAGCACCAGCGCGTCCGCCCGCGAAAGGTCCAGTTTCCGGTAGTGCGCAAGCAGATCCGCCGGGTCCAGCCGCGCCACCGCGAGGTTGTCGGGCACCTCCAGCGAGAGCGAATCGACCACCTCGACGCCCGCGTCTTCCAGGTACTCGATCACCGCCTGGGTCAGCGGCTTCATATACGGCGTCACGATCGCGACCCGCTTCGCCTCCAGCGCGGCGATCCCGGACAGCAGCGCGCCCGCCGACGAAACGACCGGCGCGTCGGAGCCTTCCGCGCGCAACGCCGACGTGATCGAATCCTCGGCGGTGCAGTGATAACCCGGCCCCTGCGCCATGATCGCGACCAGGCACGCAGTCGCCACGACGTCGGGCCGCGCGTCCGCCAGTTCGGTGGCCGCGCGTTCGGCCTGGGCGTTCATGGCGCGCAACTGCTCCGGCGTCACGTGTTGCATTCGCGCGCGGGCGGAGTGGAAGACGAACCGGTCCTCCGGGTACTGCTCCTCGCGGGCGCGCAGCATCCGCGGCAGCTCGGTTTCCATGGTCAGGTTGGAGCTCGGGACGATCATCCCGATGTGGTGGTCGGTCATCGCTTCGCCGCCGGGCGCATGTCCTTCACGGCCAGCTCGCCCGCGTCGACGATCAGCTCGTCGTCGAGGTACAGGCTGTTGCCGCGCATCGGGATGTCGAAGTGGCAGGCCGTGTCGTTCGGGCCGCCGAGTTCGTTGTTCGGGCCGATCGAGAACATCACGTTGCCGTAGAAGCTGCGCAGCTCCATGCCCATGCCGCCGGGGAACTGGGTCAGGCCGTGCCAGTGCGCCCGCTCGTCGAGGCCCCAGCCGACGTGCGACATGCCGTAGCCGCGCGGGTCGTGGAACGATTCGATGTAGCTGCGCAGCAGGTCGGCGTCGAGGCCGGACGAGCCAGCGCCGCCGCGGATGTCCTGGATGAAGCCCTTTTCGATGGTCAGCTCCACCGGCGTCTGCACGTAGGTGTTGAACGGCAGCAGCACGTCGCCGGGCGCGAGCACGATCTTGCCGTCCACGCCGTCGTCCGAACCGCCGGTGAAGACGAACGCGGCGGGCCAGTGGTCCCAGCGGCCGGCCTGGTCGGTGTAGCCGTACTCGCTCATCGTCGGGTACACGCCCAGCTGGTAGGTGACGTCCGTCCCGTGTGGACTGGTGATCCGCATGGTCTTGGCCTTGGCCAGCAGTTCCGCGCCGATCTCGACGCGCTCGCGCAGCTCCTTCGTCGGCATCAGCCGGGCCAGCAGCTCGGGCGGCTCGACGGCGGTCAGGATCCGCGTGCCGGCCGCCTGGATCGCGAACTGCTCCTCGCTGAACAGCAGGAACGTGCAGTCCACGACCATGTCGGCGGCCTTCAGCGCGTCCACCGCGAGCGGCAGCTGGTCGAGGCCGGACTGCCCGACCGCCCACGCGCCGGACGCGCTCGCCGGCGACGGCAGCCGCATGTGATAGGTCGCCGCGCCGAGCTGCTGGGCGGCCCAGAGGAAGGCGTCCGCGTACTCCGCGCGCTCGGCGCCGCGAGTCAGCACGACGACCGTCTCCCCCTCGTGCACGCCGGAAAAAGTCAGCTGGCGCAAGCAGATGTCGTTGAACAGGTTCTGGTCCATGGCGACCTCCTTTATTGTCCGAATACGGATTATCCGAGTACGCAGAATCGGGGAAAGTCCGTGAGGGGAACCCTGAGGGAATCAGAGTCCCTGAGGGTTCCCCTCACGGACGGCGGATCAGGTGCGAGCGGCGAGCAGGTCTTTCAAGGTCGAGCGAAGGGCGTCGAGGGCGGGCCCGGGTTCGTCCCAGAAGATCATGTGCCCGGCTCCCGCCACGGCCGCCAGCGGATGCGGCGATTTCTCCAGCACCGCGACGTCCGCTGAAGTCACCACCGGGCTCTCCGCGCCGTAGAGCAGCACGGCGGGCCCGGGCAGGTTTTCCCACAGCGGAAGGAATCCCTCGGCTTCGAAGCCCGCGTGGGTAGCCGCGATGGCGGTACGGGAGCACGACGCGAGCCATCCGGCGCGCAGTTCCTGTTCCCGGCGCGGCCATCGCGGCCACGAGGCGGCGACCTCGTCCGCGTCGGTTCCCCGCCGCGCTTGGTCCAATTGGGACTCGAAGACCGCCAGCGAAGTCGGGTACGGGCGTCCGGGACCGCTCATCGGCGGGTCAGCGAGGACCGTGCCCGCGACACGGCCGGACAGCGCGGCCTTGGCCGCGATCCGCGCGCCCATCGAGTGGCCGAACAGCAGCGGCTTCGCCAGCTGAAGCTGGTCGATGACCGCTTCGACGTCCGCAGCGTAGGCGTCGAGGTCGTAGCCGGGCCCGTCGTCGGACAGGCCCCGTCCGCGGATGTCGAGCACCAGCGGGCGGACCAGGTCGGTCAGCTCGCGGGCGACGAAGTCCATGGTGATCGCCGGGCTGGTGATCCCCGGCAGGATCACGAGCGGGACGCCGTCGGCTGGGCCGTAGTCGAGGACGTGCAGCCGGACTGCACCAGACCGTACCCAGACGCTCTTGGCCGGGACGTTCGCCAGTTCGGCGAGCGCGGGCTGGGTCAGCACCCGGTCGGAAACTGAAGACATACGGCAACTCCTAGCGGGCTTTGGCGAGCAGCTCGACGCCCTCGCTCAGGCCGATCACGTCGGCGTATTTGGCTTGCAGGTCAAAGAGAGCGGCGTCGTGCGGTCCGCGCGCACGGTCGCCGCAGGCTTCACGGACGACGAGCGTGTTGAAGCCGGATTGGACGGCGTCGACGGCGGTGGCCCGTACGCAGCCCGAGGTCGTCGCGCCGCAGACCAGCACGGTGTCCGCGCCCAGACCGGTCAGCAATGCAGCGAGGCTTGTTCCGTGGAAAGCGGACGCGCCCTTCTTGACGATCAGGTGGTCGGTGTCGCGTCGTTCCAACCGCGGATCGAGCGCGACTTCGGCGCTTCCGTCGCGGAGGCTGCGCATGCCGGGAGCCTTGCGCAGCCACGCGATGGCGTCGCCGTCCGCTTCCGCGGCGGTGTAGCTGATCGCGGTGTAAACGACCGGGGCACCGCTCTCGTGCGCGGCCCGGACCAGCGCGCCGGCGGCCTCGACCTCGGCGGAAAGGTCTGCGCCGGACGGGAAATCCGGTTCAGTGAAGCCACGAGTCAGGTCGACCACGACCAGCACCGGCGCGGTTCCCCTCGGCACCGCGGCGCCGAAACCCGCGCGGGCGTAAGTCTGGTCGGTCTCGGAGCCGTGCAGTCCGTTTTCAGGCGCGTTCACGCAGCAACTCCTTGATCAGTTTGTGCTGCGACCAGACCCGGCCCAGCAACCAGCCCTGGAACAGCCCGAGCGCGCCCGCCGCGACGACCGGGAGGTAGCGCTTCGCGCTCGGAGGGAGCAGCATCGCGAGGCCATCGAGCGAATCCGACGCAGGCGCAGCGGCCGTCGTGGCGCGGGCCGGAGCGGGTGCGGTGCCGCCGTTTTCCAGCAGCTGGCCGAGATTCTGCGCGAACTGCTGCAGAATCCGGTTCGACACCGTGCTGATCGCGCCCTTGCCGAATTGCGCGATCTTGCCCCGCACCACGAGATCCGTGTGCAGATTCAGCGACGATCCCTTCGGCCCGGGCACCAGGGTCAGCGTGACGTCCGCTTCCGCGTCGCCGTTGCCGTGGCTGTCCGCGCCCCGCGCCGACAGCCGCAGCCGCCGCTCGCCCTCGGCGATCTCGGTGAACCGCACCTTGCCCGCGTACGCGGCGCTGACCGGGCCGACCTTGAACTTGACCTTGCCGAGGTAAGACTCGCCGTCCCGGCCCTCCAGCACCGCGCCGGGCAGGCAGCCCGCGACCCGCTCGACGTCGTTGAGCAGTGCGAACACCGTGTCCGGGTCGCCGGGAAGGTCAAGGGTGTTCTCGAGAATCATCGGACAGCGTCCTCTTTCTTGCCGGATTCCGCGGACCGCTGGGCGGCGGTCGCCTCGATCGCGTCCACAATGGTCTGATACCCGGTGCAGCGGCACAGATTCGACGACACCGTCTCCCGGATCGCCTCCCGCGTCGGCGACGGTTCCTGCGCGAGGAATCCTTCGGCGAGCATCAGGAATCCGGGCGTGCAGAAACCGCACTGCAACCCGTGGTGTTCCGAAAACGCCTGCTGCAAATCGTTCGGTTCCTCAGGCGTGCCAAGGTCTTCGACGGTCCGGATCGCGCAGCCTTCCGCCTGCACGGCGTACATCAGGCAGGCGCGCACCGGCTCGCCGTCGACCAGGATCGTGCATGCCCCGCAGACCCCGTGCTCGCAGCCGACGTGCGTGCCGGTGAGGCCCACGTTGTGCCGCAGCACATCGAGCAGCGTCCACCGGGGTTCGACGAGCAGTTCGTGCTCCTCGCCGTTCACGGTCAGGACGATCAGCTGTTTGTCGGTCATGCGCCGGTTCCCGCTTTCTCCCGGTCGGCCGCGGCGAGCGCGGCGAGGACGGCTTCGGGGTGGATCGGGGTCTGCTCCAGCTGGACCCCGGTGCGCCAGAGGAGGTCGTTGACCGCGTTCAGCACCGCCGCGGGCGCGCCGATCGTGCCGCCCTCCCCGGCTCCCTTCGCACCGCTTTCGGTGAAGGCGCAAGGGGTTTCGAGGTGGTCGACGGTGATGTCGGGGATCTCCGCGGCGGTCGGCACGAGGTAGTCGATGAAGCTCGCCGCCGACGGTTCGCCGTTCTCGGCATAGGTGACCTCCTCGAACAGCGCGCCGGCGATGCCCTGCGCGATACCGCCGCGCGCCTGTCCGTCGACCACCTTCGGGTTGATCACCACACCGCAGTCCTCGACACAGGCGTAGCGGAGGATCTTCACTTGGCCAGTGCCCGGATCGGCTTCCACCACGACCGCGTGCGTGGCGTTCGAGAACGTGCCGTCGCCGGGAACGTCGAACGCGGCGGTGGCGGTGAGCGTCGGCTCGGCCTCCTTGGGCAGCAGGTGGCTGCGCAGGTACGCGACGTCGGCGATCTCCTCGAACGACAGCCGCCGGTTGGGGTCGTCGAGCTGGATGACGCCGCCGTCGCCGTCGAGGCCGACGTTCTCGACGCGGGTGTCCAGCAGGTGCGCCGCGATGACGCAGAGCTGCTCGCCCAGCCGGGTCGCCGCCGTCGCCACCGCGGAGCCGCCGATGGTGACCGATCGCGAGGCGAAAGTGCCCCAGCCGTAGGAAATCCGCTCGGTGTCGCCTTGGCGCAGCTTGACCTTGGCGAGGTCGACGCCGAGCCGTTCCGCGACGATCTGCGCGAACGTCGTTTCGTGGGACTGCCCGTGGTTGATCGTGCCGCTGGTGACCACGACGGAGCCGGTGAGGTCCATCCGGATCTCGCTCACGTCGAACCCGGGGACGACGGTCATCTTCCGCTTCGCGAACGCCTCCGAGCCGTAGCCGGTGCGCTCGGAGAAGCAGCTGAAGCCGATGCCGAGGTGCGGGTTCTTCTCGCGCAGCTCGTACCAGCCCTCGTCGCGGAGGATCTTTTCGCCCAGCTCCAGCGATTCGAGGTAGCTGCCCGGGTCGTAAGTCACCTTGTTGATGCCCGTATACGGAAATTCGGTGATCACGTTGCGCCGCCGGATCTCCACCGGGTCGAGGCCGAGCCGGCGCGCGGCCAGGTCCATGATCCGCTCCATCACCATGACGTACTGCGGACGGCTGACCCCGCGATACGGCGCGGTCGGCGCCTTGTTGCTGGTGATCGCCCTCGCCCGGACGCGATACGCCGGAACCCGGTACACCGACGGCATTTCCGCCGCCGCCATCAGCGGTTCGATGCCGACGGTGAACGGATAGCACGAGTACGCGCCCATGTCGCACACGATGTCGGACTCCAGCGCGGTCAGCTGGCCGTCCGGAGTGAACGCGGCGCGCGTGCGGTACCGCTGCTCGCGGGCGAGGAACCCGGACGCGAGAGCTTCGCTGCGGTCCTCGATCCACTTCACCGGACGCCGCAACAGTTTCGCCGCCGCCGCGACCGCGATTTCCTCCCGCCCGACCACGCACTTCTGCCCGAAGCCGCCGCCCATGTCCGGGACCACCACGCGCACCGAACGCTCCGGAATCCGCAGCGAACGCGCCAGCACGGTACGGACCTGGTGCGGCACCTGGCTGCAGGTCTGAACGAGAAGCTGCTCGTCGCGGTCGTCCCAGGACGCCACTGCGCCGCGCGTCTCCAGCGGCAACGCGTTCTGCCGCCCGCTGCGGGTGACGAGCTCGATCACGCACCCTTCCGCGAACGCTTCGTCCACGCCCGGAGTGTCGAACGACGTGACATCCAGCAGCACATTGCTCGGCGCGTCCTCATGCACTAACGGCGCGTCCTCGGCGAGCGCGGTCTCCTCGGACACGACGGCGTCGAGGACCTCGTAGCTGACCTGCGCGGCCTCGATGCCGTCCTCGACCGCGTACGGATCCTTCGCGATGACCAGCGCGACCGGCTCGCCGACGAACCGCACCTTGCCGCGCGCGAGGATCGGCATCGTCGTCGGCGTGAACTCCTCGGGCGGACGGTCCAGCAGTGCGACCATGTCGCCGAGCTGCAGGTCTTCCGCCGAATACGCGGCTACGACGCCGTCCACCTCGCGGGCGGCGCTGAGGTCGAGTTCGGTGATCTTGCCGTGCGCGACGGTCGCGCGCACGAACCCGGCGTGCAGCATGCCGTGGAGGTGGATGTCGTCCACGAACCGTCCGCGGCCGGTGACCAGCCGAGGATCCTCGCGGCGGCGCACGGACGCGCCGATCCACTTGCCGCCCCGGCCGTCGAACCGGGGTTCTTCTGGCGTGCTCGCCATTACCGGTCTCCCCTCTCCCACGCCTGACCCAAACTCCGCGCCACCAACGTCCGCGTCAGCGCACGCCGGTAATCCGCGCTGCCCTGCGCGTCTCCCCGCGGATCGATCGCCTCCGCAGCCGCCCGGCCGCAAGCCGCGAACAACTCCGGCCCCGGCGCCCCGCCCGCCAGCACCGCCTCGGCCTCCGGCACCCGCAACGGCGCGGGCGCGACCCCGCCGAGCACCACCCGGCCGCCTTCCAGCGAACCGTCCGCGCGAGGTTCCAGCGTCACCGCCGCCGCGACCGTCGCGAAATCCCCAGCCCGCCGGGAAAACTCGGTCAACGCGGCCTTCGGCGCCGCCCGGGTGAACCGGACCTCGGTGACCACCTCGTCCGCCTCCACCGCGGTCGCGTAGAAGCCGTAGAACATCTCCCCCGCCGGGATCTCGCGGCGGCCGTTCGGGCCTTCGGCGACGATCACCGCGTCCAGCAGCAGCGCGAGCATGCACCACTCGGCGGTGGCGTCGCCGTGCACGAGACTGCCGCCGACCGTGCCGCGCGACCGGATCGGCAGGTGCCCGACGTACCGCATCGCCTCCGCCAGCACCGCGAAATCCGGGCCGAGCCGGGCTAGCTCGACCTGGCGGTGCGTCGTCATCGCGCCGAGGCGGAGCGTCGAACCAGTGTGCGCGATCTCGGTCATCCCCGGCTGGTCCCGCAGCCGTCCGAGGTCGACCAGGTCGCTCGGGCGGGCCAGGCGGAAGCTCATCATCGGCATCAGACTCTGCCCGCCCGCGATCGCTTTCGGCTCCCGGCCTCGCGCGGCGAGGTCGGAAAGCAGGCCGACGGCGTCGGCGACGTCGTGCGCCCGGTGGTAGGCGAACGCGGCGGGCTTCATGCAATTCCCTTTCTGCTGCCGAGAATCAGACTGCGTCCATTTCGGACTGGTGCGGCGCGGGCGCGGTCTCGCTGTCGAGGTGGTCCAGCTCCCGGCCCCGCGTTTCCGGCGCGCAGAAGACCATGAACACCACGGCCCCGACGACGAGCAGGCCGAGCAACGTGAACGTCAGCGGCAACCCGAGCACCGGCCACAGCACACTGCCGAACAGCAGCGGAGCGAACCCGGTGACCGCCCGGCTGGACGACGAGGCCCAGCCGAAGCCCGACGCGCGCAGCTCCGTCGGGTACAGCTCGGACACGAAGGCGTACATCACCGGGATCACGATGAGCGAGAACAGCCCGAACGCGCCGATCGCCACCACCGCGGCCCCGGCCGAGCCGAGCACCAGCGAGAAAATCACCAGCGTGACCGCGGCGAGCGGCCCGGCCGCGGCGATCACCCGCTTGCGGCCGATGCGGTCCACGAGCAACACCGCCACCACGACGCCGACGATACCGAGCGCGTTCATCAAAGTGGTCGAAGCGAACGCGGCGATCTCCCCGAAGCCCTGTGCCTTGAGGATCGAGGGCATCCAGCTCAGCGCGGCGTAGTACACCAGCATCACGGTGATGAACAACGCCCACGCGACCCCCGTGACCTTCGGGTTGTACGCCCACACCCGGCGCAACTGATCGACCGCCGCGAACAGCCCGCCGCCGCGCTTGTCCTCCTCGATCGCCGGCGGAATCCGGTACTGCTCCTTCGGCGCGCCCGTGCGCTCGACGAGATCGTCGATGACCAGCCGGGCTTCCGCCTCGCGTCCCATGCGCACCAGGTACAGCGGCGATTCCGGAACCCCGCGCCGCGCCCAGAACAACAGCACCGCGGGCAGGATCATCAGGACCAGCATCCACCGCCAGTTCCCGGAAACCGGAACCAGCAACGTCGCCGACGCCCCCGCCAACGTCGTGCCGACCGGCCACCAACCGTCCATCGCGGACAGCACCCGCCCGCGTTGCTTGCGCGGCGAAAACTCGCTGACAATGGCGTAATCCACCGGAATACACCCGCCGAGCCCGACTCCGGCGAGGAATCGCAGCAGCAGGAACACCTCGATATTCGGCGACAACGCCGCGAATACCGAGAAGAAAGCAAACAACAGCAACGTAATGCTGAACGCCCGCTTGCGCCCGATCCGGTCCGCGACCGTCCCCCAGGCGACCGCGCCCACCGCCATGCCGATCAAATTGGCGGTCGCGACGAACCCCCGCTGCGTGGCCGACAGCCCGAATTCCGTGCCCACCAACGGGGTGAGGAATCCGTTCAGGGCCACGTCCCAGGCGTCGAACATGTAGCCGAGCCCGCCGATGAGGAAGATCTTGCCCTGGACGCGCCAGCGCCACGGCAAGTCTTGGACCACCTGGTCTCCGGTACGCATAGCCTTTGCTCCTTTGCGAAGTCTGCGTGTGCCGTTCGTGCTATCGGGCGAACTGGTAGTGAATGGATTCGTTGTCGGGGTCGCCCAGCGGAGTACCGTTCCACAGCCAGTCGTAGGACACGTCGGACTCGCCGTCGAAACTGCGCAGCTTTTCGTCTCGCTCGCGCTGCTCCGGACCGTCCGGAAGGTGGTAGAAACTCATGTTCCGCAAGGACGCGTCCTGAACCATCCCAGCATGTTTCGCGCGCCGGTGCACGTACCGGGTCAACGCGTTGTCGATCCCGTCGCGGGTCGCCTGCCCCAGCTCCTCCGCGAGAACCGCCCCGTCCTCCATCGCCTGCGACGCCCCTTGCGCCTGGTACGGAAGCATTGCGTGACAAGCATCCCCGAGCAACGCGACGCGCCCGTCCACCCACACCGGATCGCGACGCCGCCGGTACATCGCCCAGACCGAGACGTCGTCCTTGGCCTTCGACAGCATCGCAGGCACGCGATCGTCCCAATCGGAATACTCGGCCGCGAACTGCTCCGCGCTGGCCGGCGCACTCCAGTTTTTCTCGACTTCCTCCGTGCACGGCACAATCGCCACCACGTTCAGGTATTCGCCGCCTCGGATCATGTAATGGACGAGGTGTTTGTCCGGGCCGTACCAGATCGTGGAGTGATAGCGGTCGACCAGGAACCTCGTCGCCGGATCCGCTGCGATCGAATCCCCAGGGATCAACGCCCGGTACGCCATCTCGCCGGAGAACGCGAGGGTGTCGTCGAATCCGGCTAGATCCCTTACCGCAGAACGGATTCCGTCCGCTCCCACGACGACGTCGCCCTCGAACCGCCGCCCGTCCTCGGTGATCACGGCGGGCCGCTCCGGATTGCCGCGATCAAGCTCGACCACCTTCGCCGCAGTCGCCACCTTCACGACCGGCCCCGCACCTTCGGGGTCGATACACGCCCGCAGGAGAACGGAATGCAGATCCGCCCGGTGGTAATGCCAATACGGTGCCCCGTACTGCTCGACGACCCGCTGGCCGAGCGGGAGCTGCGCGATGATGCTGCCGTCAGCCCAGCGTCGCCGGACCTGGTCCTGCGGTTCGCACCTGACTTTTTGGAGCTCGGCCCGCAACCCCAGCCCGATGAGAATCCGGCTGGCATTGGGCGCCGTCTGGATCCCGGCCCCGATTTCGCCCAGCTGCGGTGCCGCTTCGACCACGGTGACCCGCAACCCGCGCTGCCGCAACGACAAGGCGGCACACAGCCCGCCCAACCCGCCGCCGGCGACCACTACCTCGAACGACTGACTTGCCGCCACCTGACCTCCTACCGCTAGCCGCTTCCGGCAGATCCTCGCCTGGATGTCCTCGCCTGGATGCGGTTAATCCGAACACGGATTATCCGAACACGCAATAGTCGGCGGGGAAGTTTTGTTGGGCGGGGGTGGGTTGGGTGCGTTGGGTGGTGGGGTGGTTACCGGGTGAGGTGGCGTTGTGGATTCGCGGCGGATACTTCGGACGACGCGGAGGGGCGTTCCGGTTGGACCGCGTTGAGGGGAAGTTTCGGCTGGACTGGCGTTGTGGAGCGGCTCCGGTCGGGTTGGCCGTGCGCGGCGGTTCTTGAGGGTTCGGCTCGCGAAACCGTGGTTGCGTGGGGCACCCCGAAGTTTGATTGTCCTGACGGTCTGGGGGTGCTTGTCAAGGCGGGAAAGATGCCTTGACAAGCACCCCCAGACCGCAGAGAAGGCTTCGTATCGGGGTTGGGGCAGGGCCGGGTGCCTCGAACTTTGGGTGCATCGGTGCGGGAGAGGGGCCGGGTGCCTCGATCGTGGGTGCAGCGGCGCGGATTGGTAGACGGGAGGGGCTGGGTGCCTCAAACGTTGGGTGCACTGGTGCCCGTTGGGATCGTGGTTCGTGAGGGGAACCTTCACGGACTCTGAGTCCCTCAAGGGGACCCTCACGGCCAGCCTGCCCAACCGCACCCGCGAACGCCGCTCACCCAGTCACCCAAGCCGCGCGTCCACCCGCAGCCGATGCACCCGACTATCGAGGCACCCAGCCCCGAAACCGCACCGGTGCACCCAAGGTTCGAAGCACCCGGCCCCTCCCCCGCACCCCGATACGAAGCCTCCCTGCGGTTCGGGGGTGCTTGTCAAGGCATCTTTCCCGCCTTGACAAGCACCCCCGAACCGTCAGCACAATCAAGCTTCGGGGTGCCCCACGCAACCACCAGCGATGTCGCCGCCAGGCGACGAGCCGAACCCCGAACCCCGACACCAAGCGTCAAATCTCCGACCGCTCAGCAACCGCCTCCCACAACGCGCCCAGATCGTTCAACATCCCCGCAATCTCCGCCCGCCGGTCCTCCGGGCAGTCCGCGAGCAACGCCTGGTCCAGCTTCCGCGTCCGCCGAGTCACCTCGCGGAACGCGGCCGCTCCGTCGTCGGTCAACGTCAGCACCTTCGCCCGGGCGTCATGCGGCGCGGGCCCCCGGGCGATCAGTCCCCGGTTCTCCAGCCGCCGGCAGACATCCGCCATCGTCGAAGTGTCCAGCGCGACCGCCTTGGCCAACGCGGTCTGGTCGAACCCGGGATAAGCCCGCACCGCCGACAACACCGCGAACTGCGGTCCGGTCAGCACCGAATCGACATGCCGATTCCAAGCCGCCAAATACGCCTGATACAGCCGCCGAGCCCCGTACCCGGGCGCCGCGGCAAGATCTGTGGGCGCCTCCAGGCTGACCCGCCGCCCCGCCCGCGGGCCGCCCTTCGCTGACCCACCTACTGCTGTCGACATCCCTCGACCTTAACTACGCACCCGCGCCCCAGCAGCCCGTCCGGTCCGCCGGAGCCTGTCCCCGCATCCCTGTCCGCCCACAATAGTACGTCCCCGGACAAAGTGCGGCCCGGGCACAGGCCGCTCAGGCAACACCGGCCGATTTCTGCTGATTCCGGTCGAACAGGGCCGCGCCGCCCATCAGGAACAACTGCGCGACCACCCGATCCAGCCGTCGCTGCCGCCACGCGGTGGCCAGCAACCCTCGATGCGCGGCCAGATGATCGGCCAGCACGTCGTGGCCAAGATTGTGCGCACGCCCGAAATGCCGGTAAGCCGCGCGGTAATCCCGCACCGCCAACGCCGCCCGGCCCCGGTCCATTTCGCCTTCGTACTCAGCGTCTGCCATCAGACCTCCCCGTTCACGTCTTCTCCGATCCCCTTCCCTTGCAGCATAGGCAAAAACCGGGAGCAACCGAGCAGCACACGAGGTCGCCCAACACCCGATTCGGGCACCGACAAGCGATTCACACGACATGGCAACCAGCAACGGATGAATACCCCGCAATCGAACGAATTCATCCCGAAAATCGCATCCTCGCCGACATAGTCCGAGACGGAGTTCTGGCGGCCGGGCTGTCCCTGAAGCACGCCGGGACGGACGCTGGCGCGGCAGTCAGCGTCGGCAGAGCGGACCATCGCGGCGTAGTCGTCCACTGGTACACGAGCAGCCAGCTCAGCGACGCACTGATGGCCGAGGCGATGCGCGCGGTCCTCACCGAGGGCGGGCTCGAAGCCGCGCGGACGGAGTCCAGCGACGCCCTGGTGGCTCGGCGGCTGGCCGTATCTCCGTGGCGAGCCTGCCGCGACGCCGGGTTCGAGGCCCGGTACTAGAGGACGCTGGCGAACTGCCCGAACCCCGACTGCGAGACACACCATCCGAAGCAGGGGCAAACCCCGTAGCGCCAGAGGGTTCAAGGTCGGGTAGCCGCAGCGACGAACAGCGGCACCGCCGCGAAGAACCGGCCGTCGCGGGCGCGGGTGGTTTGTTCGGCGATCCACCCGTCGGCGAGTTCGCGCTCGATCGTTCCGGCCGCACGAGCCGCTTCGGCTAGGCCGGTCGCCATCGGCAGCATCGCGGCGGCGGTGAAGACCGCGGTGGGCATCTCGACCGCAACGTCGGTGAACCCGTTGTCCAGCAGCAGAGTCCGATAGGAGCGGGCGACCGTGGGGTTGGTCACCAGGTCCGCGCGGGCGTGGACGATCGTGCGGGTCAGCAACGGGTCGTCGGAGTCGATCACGACGGTGTCCCAGTCCTGGCCCGCCAGCACGATCCGTCCGCCCGGTGCCAGCACGCGGCGAGCCTCGGCGAAGGCTGCCGGCACATCGCGAACGTCATGGAACACCTTGTCCGCGCGATACCCAGCCACAGCACCGTCGGCGAGCGGCAGCGCTTCCGCGGTCCCGGTCTGGAAGTCCAGCCGCGGCCAGCGCTGTCGGGCGGCGTCGAGCATCACCGGGTCGGGGTCGACGCCCACCGCGTTCGCGCCGAGGCCGGCGAGTTCGGCGACGGCCCGGCCGGAGCCGCAGCCGACATCTACCACCGCCTGTCCGGGATCGAGGTGCAGCAGGTCGTAGGTACGTGCGCGCAAGTCGGCCGCGCCGGGCAGAGCGTCGGCGGCGTCGAGCAGGCGGATGAGGGTCTCGGTGGACATGTCCGCCATGCTGCGACTTAATGACGACATGAAGTCAAGCGAGCTGACCATCGGCGCGGCAGCCGACCGCTTCGGGCTGGCGACGCACGTCCTGCGGCACTGGGAATCGGTCGGCCTGCTGACCCCGGCGCGAGTCACCGGATCCCGCCGCCGCTACGGCGAGGACGACCTCCGCCGGATCGCGGTCATCCTGCGAGCCAAAGAAGCCGGGTTCAGTTTGGAGGACATCGGCGCGCTGCTGACCGCCCGCGAACCCGGGCAGCGCACACACCTCCTGCGCCGCCGCCGGGCCGAACTCGCCGCCCGGATCGCCGAAGTTCAAGCATCGCTCGACCTGGTCGAATGCGCCCTCGGCTGCGGCCACGACGATCTCGCGTCGTGCCCGCATTTCCAGGCAGTCGTCGACAGCCGGGGCTCAGCCTGAGGGCCGGAAATGCGGGCACGACGCATCACCACTCCGGCCGCGAACTCCCCAGTCGAGGAGTCGTCCCAGCCCAGCGCGGCGGGGTCTCGCTCATCCGGATCACCGGACCGAGGCTCTTCAGATCGCCGTAGATCGTGTCGTCATCCGAAACCGCATAACGCTCGAATTCCGCCGGCGAAAGACGGCCGGGAGCATCCGCGTAATCAGTCAGCAACCCCTGCCGCTGCAACAACATCGACGATTGGCACAGCGAAACCCGCACGTGATAAGACCCGCCTTCCCTGGCCCTCCGAGCCAGCGCCAGCATCGCGCCGTAACTCCCGAGGAAGCCGGTCAGGAAGTCGCACAGGTACACCGGAGTCAACTGTGGACGGTCGCCGCCCTGAACAACGCAGGCGCCGGTCACGGCTTGCGCGACCTGGTCCCATCCGGCACGCATTCCGAACGGACCGCCGGAGCCGAAGCAGTTCACGCTCACGTAGACGATTCCCGGTCGCAGTGCCGCGAGATCCTCCGGGCCGAAGCCGTGGGCGGACATCCGGCCCGGGCGATAGCCTTCGACGAACACATCAGCGGCGCCGGCCAATGACCGCAACCGGGCCGCATCGTCCACTGTGGAGTAATCGAGGTAGGCGCTTCGCTTGCCGTGGCTGGTATCCCGGACGAACGGCGCGACTTGAGGCAAGTGCGGAGCGGTCACCATCAGCACGTTCGCGCCGTGTTCGGCCAGGCTCAGCGCGGCGGTCGGGCCAGCGAGAATACGGGTCAGGTCCAGGACCCGGACGTCGGAAAGAGGCGAAGCACCGCCGTCGGGCAGCGGAGAAGGGGCGCTGTCAGCGATTTTGGCGATCTCGACAACCGGGCGCGAGGCCAGGTAGGAACCGTGCGGGTGCGCGAGCCATTCGTCCGGCGTGCGAACCACTCCCCCGCACGCGCCGGCGGCGGCGATGGCGTCCTCGAGGTCGTCGGCCTTCCACTTGGCGACCGCGGCGGCGACTGAGGACGGCGTCGGCTCGCAGCCGAGGACGTCCAGGACCCGGCGTTCCAGGTGCGGCAGGTTGAAATGCGGCAGAAACCAGCGTCCGTCGGCGGTCGGCCAGGGCTGGGTGAGCGCGACCATGTGCTCGACAGCGGGCGAAAGCGGCGCGGGACGGTATTCGCCGTCCGCGGCGCGGATGAGCGTCATGTCTTCGCCGCCGAGAGCGGTGGCCGCGGCGGCGCGGACGTCGACGTCGATCTTCTGCCGACGTCCGGTCCGCAGTTCCCACAGGTCGTTCGCGGCGACAGCGCGGGCGGCGAGTGCGTCGGCGAGGGTTTCGCCGATCCGGAACGGCGACGCGAAAAGCGGGTCCGCGCCGGTAATGGTGACCTCGTCGGCCGCCGGGCGCGGGGCGTCGCGCAAGGTCATCAGTTCGTCGAAGGCGGGCATTCTCTTTCCTTTCAGGCCGAAGCGACGTCGACCACGATGCGGCCGGTACCAGCACCGGCCAGGAGCGAAGCGGCGGCGTCCTTGGCGTCGGAGAGCGGGACGACGCGCGTCACCGAGTCCAGGAGCGCCGGGTCGAGCAACTGAGCGAGGCGCTGCCAAGCGGCCTCGCGGCGGAGCGGCGGCGTGCGGACCGAGTCGATCCCGAGCAGGGAAACGCCGCGCAGGATGAACGGCAGGACAGTGCCGGGATACTCGGCGCCGCCGGCAAGTCCGCAGGTCGTCGCGACGCCCGAATGCTGGAGACCGGCCAGTGCACCGGCGAGGACCGGACCGCCGACCGCGTCGACCACGCCTGCCCAGCGCTGTTTGCCCAATGGTTTGCCGGAAGACGTCAGTTCGGCACGGTCCAGGACATGCGCGGCGCCCAATGCGGTGAGTTGCGAGGACAGTTCGGAAGGGCGGCCGGTGGCGGCGATGACCTCGTATCGAGCCGCAGCCAGCAGCGCTACCGCGATCGAACCGACGCCGCCGCCCGCGCCGGTGACCAGGATCGGGCCGGTTTCCGGGGCCAGGCCGTGGCGTTCCAAGGCGAGCAGGCTCAGCGCGGCGGTGAATCCGGCGGTGCCGATGGCCGCCGCGCGGAGCGGGCCGAGTTCCGAGGGGACGCGGACGAGGTCGTCGCCGTTGACCGCGGCGAGGCCTGCCAGACCGCCGTGCAGGTCTTCGCCGAGGCCCGCGCCGTTCAGCGTGACCAGGTCGCCCGCCTGCCACCGAGGATGTCGAGACGCGAGCACCTCGCCGGTCAGGTCGATCCCGGCGATCAGCGGATGCCGCCGGATCACGCCGGGGCGGCCGTGCAGCGCGAGCGCGTCTTTGTAGTTGATGCTGGAATAGCGCACGCGGACGACGGTGTCGAGGTCGTCCAGCATGGCCGGGTCGAGCTGCTCGAGCGTCACACCGTCGCGCGCGATCCAGCCGGGGAAGGCGGTGATCTCCTGGTCCATGCTTTCCACGGTAGAAATCCGGAGCCTGGCAGGGAAATGCCCGTCACAGCGACGCCATGCGCGGCGGGCATAGCTGGGTAGGCTGCCGGACATGGAGGTCGAGCTGCGGCATCTGCGCGCGTTCGTGACGGTCGCGACGTGCGGCACGTTCACGGCCGCGAGCCGCGAGCTGCTGATCACCCAGCCGGCGCTCACGCGCACGATTCAGCAGATCGAGGAGTCGGTCGGAACTCGGCTGCTGGAACGCACGCCGCACGGCGTCGAACCGACCGAGGCAGGCGGCGAACTGCTCGGACGGCTTCGCGTCGTGTTGCGCGATCTCGACGCCGCCCTCGCCGCGGCGGGCGGAAATGCCGGGCTGCGGATCGGGTTCCAGTGGGCGCTGCCGGATCCGTGGGCGAGCGATCTGCTGTCCGCCTTCGAAACCGCGACCGGCGCGACTGCCACTCTCCTGCGCCGCGACGACATCGTGGCAGCCCTGCATTCCGGGGACGTCGACGCCGCATTGGTCCGCGGGGACGTCGACGCGTCCGGGATCAGCGGGACGTTGCTGTTCGAGGAAGACCGGCTCGCCGCCGTCTCCGCGAGTTCGGAACTGGCGGCGCGCGCGGAAGTGGACTGGGCGGAGCTGGCCGCGCATCCGGTGGTCGTGAACACGGTCAGCGGCGCGACCAGTCCGCTCGACTGGCCGCCGGAAAACCGGCCCGCGCAGGTGATCCAGTGCGGCAGCTACGACGAATGGCTCACGATCATCGCGTCCGGCCGGGCCGTCGGGTCGACCACCACCTCCGCCGCCGAGGCACACACCCACGCGCGAGTCGCGCATCTCCCGCTGCGGAACGCGCCCCGGGTGGCGCTGCGCCTGCTGTGGCCGGCGCGCCGGTCAAGCGACCCGTTGCTGCGCCGGTTCAGCGAACTGGCGCATTCGGTTCAGCGAGCGTCGTAGTCCGCGCGGGACTTTTCGATCTTCGCCAAATGCTCGACGCTCCATTCCAGCAACGGCGCGGTCGCTTCCCGCAGGGTCCGGCCCATCGCGGTCAGCTCGTAGGAAACGTGCGGCGGCATGACATTGTGGACAGTCCGGGTGAGAATCCCGTCGCGTTCCAGATCTCGCAGCGTGACGGTCAGCATCCGCTGGCTGATCCCCTCGATTTCCCTTTTGAGTTCGGTGAACCGCCGCGGTCCGTCGCGCAGCATGCGGACGATCAGCAGCGCCCACTTGTCGCCCACGATCGCCAGGACCGCTCGGGTCCGGCACACGTCGTCGGCCATGGTTACCTCCGGAGAACCGGGGCACTAATTAGTGCCTTATTGCCCGCCTCGGCGCGGACGATCACGATGGTTCTCGAACAGTACCGAGTTACTTCCGGTAACCGTGAATCCCGTGATGAGGAACCCTAGAATGACGACGTTTCTGCTGGTCCACGGCGCTTGGCACAGCGGCCGGGCCTGGGACCGGGTGGTCCCGCTGCTGGAATCGGCCGGGCACCGGGTGCTCGCGCCCTCGCTGACCGGCTACGGCGACAAGAAGCACCTGCTCAGCCCGGAAATCGGGCTCGACACCCATGTCCAGGACATCGTGGACCTGCTCCGCGACGAGGAAGACGTGGTCCTGGTCGGCCACAGCTATGCCGGGCTGGTCATCTCCTCCGCCGCCAACGAGATGCCGGACCGGGTCGCCGAGCTGGTCTATCTCGACGCGATGGTCCCCGAGGACGGCGAAACCGCGGTCGACGTCCAGCCGATCAGCCAAACCCTCATCGACCTGGCCGCACAGCACGGCGACGGCTGGCGCGTCCCGCCGCTGCCGGAGCAGCCCGCGCCGTTCGGGCTGTTCGGCGTCACCGATCCGGACGACGTCGCGTGGGTGCGCGAAATGCTCTCCGACCAGCCAGTTCGCTGTCTGCAAGAGCCAGTGCGGCTCGACAACCCGGCCGTGCGCGCGATCCCGCGCACGCACATCCGCTGCGTCGGCGCGACCCCGGAGGGCATCACCCGCCGCCCGGTCCCGGCGATCCAGCCCAACGGGACGCCGTCGCAGGTGTGGGAGCTGCCGACCGGGCACGACTGCATGGTCACGATGCCGGTCGAGCTGAGCGAACTGCTGCTGAAGCTCGGGTAGTCCGGCCGCTCCCGCTTCAGACGTCCGCGAGGGCAAGGTGCCCGCTGAGCAATGTTGCCCAGTGGGCACTTTTGTGGCTACCTTGGGAGCAGCACTCCTGGGGGAAGGACGTCGAGCCATGCCGAGAACCGTCGCGCCGGAGGAAACCGATCCGTTCACCCGGCGCGTCAAGATCGGCGTCGCCGGGGCGTTGTCCGGCATGGCGCTGGGCATGCTGGACAGCTATGTCGTGGCCACCGCGCTGCCGAGCATCGCCGCGGATCTCGGCGGTCCGGGGTCGATGACCTGGATCATCACCGCGTACGCGCTGGCGATCGCGGCGTCCACCCAGGTCTGGGGCAAGCTCAGCGACCAGTTCGACCGCAAAGCGGTGTTCCTGCTGTCAGTGGCGGTCTTCCTGGCCGGTTCGATGCTGTGCGGGCTCGCCCCGGACATGGGCGCGCTGATCGGTTTCCGCGCGCTGCAAGGGATCGGGGCCGGCGGGCTGCTCGTCGGCGCGATGGCGATGGTCCAGGTTCTGGTGCCGCCCAAGGAATCCACGCGGATCTCGAGCTGGACCGGACTGCTGCTGGGCCTCTCGCTCGTCGGCGGCCCGCTGGTCGGCGGCTTCCTCGCCGACGCGCTCGGCTGGCGCTGGATCTTCTACGTCAACGTGCCGTTCGGGCTGCTCTGTCTCGCCGGGACAATCATCGGGGTCCAGGCGCCACCGAAGAGCGGGAAAGCGCGAATCGATTACGGCGGAACGGTTTTGCTGGTCGTCGCGGTCGTCAGCTTTACCCTGGCCACCAGTTGGGCAGGCACGCGCTATGCCTGGAGTTCGCCGACGATCCTCGGATTGTGCGCGGTGGCAGTCGGCGCACTGACGGCGTTCGCCTTCGTGGAACGCCGCTGTCCCGAGCCGCTCGTGCCGTCCCGGATGTTCCGCACCCGCAATTTCGCCCTGGCGCAGGTGCTCGGCTTCGCGTTCAACGTCACCATGGTAGCGACGGTCGCCTTTCTCCCGCTGTACTTCCAAAACGCGCGGGGGGTGCCGCCGTCGCTCAGCGGGTTGCTGCTGATCCCGATGACCGCCGGGATGGTCGCGGTGATGAACGGAAGCTCGAAGTACATCCGCCGCACCGGCCGTTTCCGGATCCTGCCGATCATCGGCAGCGCGTGCGTCGGCGTCGGCATGGCCGGGGTCTGGCTGCTCGGGCCGGAGACTCATCCGCTGGTCGCATCGCTGGTCGGGCTGCCGCTCGGGGCCGGGCTCGGCTGCCTGATCCAGAACACGATCCTGATCATCCGGATCAGCGTCGAACCCCGCGACCTCGGCGCGGCACTGGGCATGGGCTCCCTGACCCGGACGCTCGGCAGCGGCATCGGCGCGGCCCTGTTCGGCTCGCTTTACGTCGGCGCACTAACCCGCGGCGGAACCGGACCGGCCGCGGTGACCGACGGGTTGCACGCGGTTGCCGCCGCGACGCTCGTCGTGGCGGCGCTCTCGCTGACCGCGGCGTGCTTCGTCCGCGAGATCCCGCTTACTGACCGCTTGCCGCGCTGACGTCCATTATGGACGATCTAGCTCGGCGGCAGAGCGCACTCCAGCAACACCTCAGCCGCCGCTCGCGCATGACGGCCGTAGCCAGGATCGCCGAGAACCATCGCCCGGCTCGCGGCTCCGTCGGCCAGCGTGACCAGCTGCTCGGCGAGCGCGGCGGGATCGGCGGCCCCCAGCTCCGCGACAAGATCAGTGACCAGCTGGAGCATCAGCAGTTTCTGTTCCCGCGCGTAGGCGTGCACCGCGCTGTCCGGGTCGGGGTACTCCGCCGCCGCGTCCACGAAGAGGCAGCCGCGCACCGGCTCGGACTCCGGCAGCTCGAACATCGCCAGAAGCCGTTGCCGCGGCGGGAGATCCGCGCGGGTCAGCACGTCGTGCAGGGTGCCGCCCGAGCGGACCAGCTCCCGCAGGTAGGCGACGACCAGATCGTCCTTGACCGGGAAATGCAGGTACAGCGTCCGTTTCGACACCGGGGCCGCGGCGGCGACCTGCTCCATCGTCGTGCCGGTGATGCCGTGGCGGGCGAACAGGTCCGCGGCGGCGGCCAGTACGCGCTCGCGTCCACCGCGCCCGGCCCGGCGCGCCTTCTCCTCGACCATGCGCCCAAGTGTACAGAAACGTTTACTTAAGCCGCCCGAGCCTGCTACCGTCCTTAGGTATACGAGATAGTTTACCTAAGGAGCGCTCCCGATGGCCCCCACCGAACTCGCCGACGCGGCCGCGACCCTGATCCGCGGGCGGCGGGCGACCCGGTCGTTCCGGCCCGATCCCGTGCCGGACCGCACCCTCCGCGAGATTTTCGGCCTCGCTGCCGCCGCGCCGTCCAATTCCAACGCGCAGCCGTGGCAGGTCGAAGTCGTCAGCGGGGCAACGCGGGACCAGCTCGCCGACGCACTGGTCACCGCGCACGAAGAAGGTCGCCGGTCGGTCGATTTCCCTTACAGCGAAGCGATTTACGAAGCCGTGCACCAAGAGCGCCGGGCCGCGGCGGGCGGCGCGTTGTACGGCGCACTGCAGATCGGCTTCGACGACCACAAAGCGCGTGCCGCCTACGACGCCCAAAGTCTGCGCTTCTACGGCGCCCCGCACGTCGCGCTGCTGTTCGCCCCGGACACCGCCGAAGCCCGGCTCGCGGCGGACGTCGGGATGTACGGCCAGACCCTGCTGCTGGCCATGCAGGCACACGGAGTTTCCAGCTGTCCGCAAGGGTTGCTGAGCTTCTACGCGGACACGGTCCGGGAAACGCTCGGCCTCGAAAGCGGGAAACTGCTGTTCGGGATCTCGTTCGGCTACGCCGATCGCGCCGCGCCGGTCAACCGGTTCGCGGTCGGACGGGCGCCGCTCGCGGAGACCACCCGGTTCCACGGCTGAGCCGCACGCCGGGCCTCGGGTGCACTGTCCGGAAAGGACTCCCCCCGGCTGCCTCGCGGCGCCGTCGGCATTCCGGCCCGGGAGCTTCCGATGGACGTGCTTGCCTGCGGCACCGCTGAAGAATGCCGCCGCGCCGCCCCTGCCGACGGCCGCTGTGCCACGACGACGCAGCCCCGGCGAACCGCGCTGTCAGCCGGAAGACTCGCAGGCCTCGCGCGCCGGCACCCCGCAGCCGAGCCGGGCCCAGACCGTCTTGCCGCCGGAATGCTCGTGCACGCCCCAGTCGTCGGCGAGCCGGTCGACGAGCAGCATTCCCCGCCCGCGCGCCCGCTCGAAGTCCGGCGGGCGGACCCGCGGGCGGCCCGGCTCCGGGTCGTCCACCTCGATCACCACGACGCACGGCCGGGACAGCACGGTCAATCGCGCATAGGACGGGCCCGAGGTGTGCTCGTAGGCGTTGGAGGCGAGTTCCTCGATCACCATCAGGACGTCCGCGAGGTGCTCCGCCGACAGGTGGCCCAGCGACTTGCCCGCCCAGGCGCGCACCCGCGGCAGCGCCGAGACTCCGGTGCCGCGCAGGTCCAGTACCCAGGGTTCGTCGTCCGGGCCGGTCACAGCCGGTCCCTCTTCCACAGGCCGGGACAAAAAGCCCCCTCTCCGGCCGACGGCGCGACGGGGCGCGAGGACCTGTCCGTGCCGGTAAACGCCGCCGCGCTTGCCCGCCCCTCGCCGCAGCCGCTTGACATCACGTGGGGCAGTCCCCTTTTCGTTCTCGACTTCGCCGGTGCCCATTCGGGCGTACCCGGACAGGGCCGACTTCACACCTGTTCCCGCACATCTCTGGACCCCGGCACCGGTTCGGTTACTGTCGCTGCATGCCGCCTCACGCGCCGGAGCCCGAATCGCGCACTCGTCTCGCCGAAATCCTCGGCGCCGGGGCGACCGACGCAGACCTCGGCGAGGAGCTCGCGAAGATCCTCGCCCGCGCTTGCACCGTCCTCGACGTCGACACCGCGACCGTGCTGCGGCACGACGCGCGCTGGCAGCGTCTCGTCGCCATCGCGGCCGCGGGGCTCGAGGAGGAGGTCTACCAGGGCGTTCAGGTCCCGGTCGGCGCGGGGTTCGCCGGAGCCGTCGCGGCGCGCCGGGAGCCGGTGGTCATCGACCAGGTCGACAAGACCACGGTGCTCAACGCGCTGCTGTCCGACCGCGGGCTGCACACCATGCTCGGCGTCCCGATGCTGGCCGGCGCCGAACTGGTCGGCGTGCTGCACATCGGAGCCGTGCGGGAGCGCAGGTTCACCACCGACGACATCGAAACCTTGCGGCTGCTCGCCGACCGGCTCGCCGCCGTGCTGCAGGCGGAGATCATGCACCAGAACCAGGCCGCGACCATCGCCCTGCAGCGCAGCCTGCTGCCCGGCGTCCTGCCCGTCATCGACGGCCTGCGCCTGGCCGCCCGCTACGTGCCGGGCGCGGAGGCCGGGCTCGGCGGAGACTGGTACGACGTCTTCCGGCTTCCCGAGGGCCAGACCGGCATCGTGATGGGCGACGTGTCCGGGCACGGCCTCGAAGCCGCGGTCATCATGGGACGGCTTCGCAGCGCACTGCGCGCGTATGCGCTCGACTGCGACGATCCCGCCGAAGTCCTCGCCAAGCTCGACCGCAAGGCCAACCACTTCGAGCACGGCGTGATGGCGACGGTCGCGTACGGCATTCTCAGACCCGGCCACGACAGCATCGCGCTCTCGCTCGCCGGGCACCTGCCGCCGGTCGTCGCGTCGCCGGGCAAACCCGCGGAACTCGTGGCGGCTCCGCCGGATCCGCCCGTCGGCTTGACTGTCGGGGCCACCGTCGAGCGGCGCACCACCCACGTCGAACTGCCGCCGGAAGCCGTCGCCGTCTTCTACACCGACGGTCTCGTCGAGCGGCGCGACCGGCTCGTCGACGCGGGCATGGACCAGCTCACCGCGCTGGTCCGGCCGGAGGACCCGGAACGGGCCTGCGCCCGGATCATGGCCGCGATGGTCGGGTCCCGGCCCCCGCAGGACGACGTCGCACTCGTCGTGCTCCACCGCACCGCCGGGGCCGGAACGCCCTGATCACTTGCCGGCCAGCGCCTCTTCGAGCGTGCGGTACAGCGGCAGGCTCTGCTCCAGCCCGGTCAGCTGGATCGGCCGCAGGGTCGCCCGGCCGGACGCCACGATCCGCACCTCGGTCCCTTCCGGGGCCTCCCGGCACGCGGCCAGCAGCACGGTCAGCCCCGCCGAGGCGAGGAAATCGACCCCTGTCAGGTCCAGCACCAGCACCGAGGGCTTCCCGGACACGGTTTCGGCGACCGCTGCCGTCAATTTCGGGGCGGTCCCGAGGTCCAGGTCCCCGTTCAGGGCCAGCACCGCCGCGGGAGCGCGGTCGGCCCGGTCGATCGACAGCGAACCCGGCGGGTCGATCACCGGGTCGGTCAGCTCACTCATCGCTCTTTCCCTCCTCAGGAAGCCCGGCGCGCTCGCGTCCGGGCAGGAAAAGTACGCGGCTGGCTGCTCAACCGCGAATAGCATGCCTTACGACGGCGGCCACGCACGAATGCCGTCGCGGGAAATGATCTCGGATCGCCGGAGGGCCGGCAGCGCGGGGGCGCCCGGGATGCGACGTTCGGCTCACTGCGAGCGGGCGCGGTCTCGCGCTGGCGGGTCGGTGCGCCCGCCGACCTGATCCGCCAGCGTGGTGCCGGGGACCTCCGATTCCTGAGGCTTGCGACGGCGCCCGGCCGCGATCCGGGGCGCATGCTTGCCGACCTGATCGGCGCGTCCGTCCTTCTCCGACGACGAAAGCGCCTCCGACCGGGCTCATTGCACACGACCCCGCCGCTGCCCAGCCGCGTCCGCGCGCAACCGGTTCGCGTGCTCGCCGACCTCCCCGACCCGATCCGCCAGCGCGGCATGCCGTGATTCGAGATGCGCGCGCACGTCCGCCAGCGGCAGCAGCAGGTGCGTGACATCGTCCTCTCCCAGCGCTACGCCGAGCCGGTCGGCGCTTTCCTGTCCGGCGGCGTCCAGATCCGGCGCGGAGCTGACCTCGGCGGCCAGCCGTCGCAGCACCGCCGCGTTGCGCCGGGCCCACTCCGCCACCGCCCGGTCTCCCGCGCGGCGGCCGCGTTCAGCGTCGACGCGGGCTTCCCCGGTGGTCTCCCCGGTCGCCGACGGCCGCAGCCGCAGGTACCGGCGTTCCGCGGCCTGCCTGCTCGCCACGCCGAGCGCCGGGGCCAGCGCGGCCCAGCTCGCGCCCGCCTCCCGCGCGCCCGCGATCAGTTCCGGCTCCCACTCGCCGAGCTGGTCGCGCAGCGCCCGCAACGCGGACAGCGCGGCCAGCGACCGTTCGGCCGGCGCGCCGCCGTCCCGGGCGGCCAGCACCGCCTCGCGGACGCCTTCGACCAGCATCGCGGGATCCACCTCCGCCATCGCGTCATCCTCCTGACGACTAGGCAGTTGTCATCACTTCGACGACATGCTAGAAGAAAGAAGAGTCCCTGTCGAACCGCGGAGGAGACTCCGGACGACCGGCCGGACGCGCGGGCCGATTCGCCGCGTTCCGCAGGTTTCCCGTGCCCCTTCACCGGGAATCAGGTCCGGACCGCCCGCCAGGGCGCGTCCCGGCCGCCGGCCGGAGAACCCACGCGGTCCGTCGCGCGGAGCGGGCGATCCCCGTTCCGCGCGAGTCCTTCGCGCGAGAAAGGCGTTGTCCCCGTGTCCATGCCGCTGCACACCGCCCAGACCGGTCCGTCGCACCCCGCGCTGGCGCGGCTGTGGAACTACCTCGCCGACGTCACCGGCGCACTGGGCGTCGGCCTCGAGTCCTGCACCGTCGACCACGACACCCCGGTGTCGGCGTACGTCGCCCTCGACGGCCGTCTCCCCGCCTACCCCGACCGCGACGTCGCCCTGCTGTGGGACGAAATCCACGGCTGGGCCGCGGCCGTCGAAACGCATTCCGGCGAGGACCTCATCGTCATCCGTTACCTGGGCGGGCCTTCGGTCGCCCCGTCCGCGCCGCGCGTCGCCGAGTTCACCGCCGCGGTGCGCGACGACGACCACCGGATCGGCTGCCTCGCGCCGCCCAAACTCCGAGCCCTTGGCACCCCGGCCGATCTCGACGCCGTCCTCAGCGAGGTGGTTTGACCGTCGCGCCAGGCATCTTCGCCGACCCTGATCGTCCACTGTGGACTCTCCCGTTTCGCGTTGCCGCGAACCGGGTAGCCAAGATCATGACCGAGTTCGAAGCCGAGCGGCGGATGCCCGCGACGGCGGAACACGTGTACGCCGTCGCCGCCGATTCCGCGCACCTGAACGAATGGCTGCCCGGCCAGGTCGTCGCGTCCCCCGCCGGACGCGGCGACCGGCTCCGGCTGGAATGGAGCGGCGGCTGGCTCCAGGTCGCGTCCGGCGACGCGGGCACGAGCCACGCGACGCTGCACCTGTCGGTTCCGGCCGGTCGGCGCGGCGACGATGTGCTCGCGGATCTGCGCGCCTCCCTCGACCGGCTCGCCGTTTTGTCCGGCTCGCCCGGCTGAGCCCTCTCCCGAGTCCACAATGGACACCACCGGATCGTTTTCCGTCGCACGGAACGGGACGGTCACGCCGCGGCGCGGATCGGCTACTCTGCGCCCAGGAGTTGATGGTCCCATGGTGGTGCGGAAGGAAATTCTGCCCGGGCCTCGCCGAATCAGCACGGAACGAAACCGGCTCGCGATCGACTGCGTCGTCGACAGCCTGCTGCGATGTCTCCCTCTGGCCGAGCAAACCCGGCTGGGCATCGTCGCGCCGAACCGGGGCCGCACGTGCGACCGCGAGGCCCTCCTGATGGAAATCTCGTTGCGCACCAGGCGTTCTCCGCGGGCGGCGAGATGCCTGGTCAGCGCGGTCTATTCGGCACTGGGCCGAACCTCGCCCGAGCTCGCCTCCCGGGTGCGCGCGGGCGTGAGCCCGGACGTGCTGGTCCTGCTGGGCGGGACGCGGCAGCCGTGCGCCTGGTCGCGGGAAACGCCGCCGCGGCGCCACAGCGGGTGACCGCCTTCCCGGTCAAGCCCAAGCGAACCGCCGGATCCCGTCCGCGCTGATCAGCCGTCCGAAAGCCAGCTCCGGGAAGTGCGCGGGCGCGAAAACGTCGCCGGACGCTTCGAGTTCCGCCGCGAGCCGCTGCCGCATCGCGGTCGCCGCGGGCCGGTCCACATCGAACATGCCCTCCCATTCGGGGTCGGTCAGCTCGCCCACGGTGTGCAGGACGTCGCCGAGCAGCAGGGCGCGTTCGCCGGCGTCGCTGACCACGAACACCGTCGAGCCGGGCGTGTGGCCGGGCGCGGGGCGCGCGATCAGCCCGGGGACCAGTTCGGTTTCCTCGTCGAAGGTCTCGATCCGTTCGGCGATCGGCGCGAACGTCCGCCGCACAGCCGGATCCGCGGTGTCGCCGGTCGTGAAGTGCGCCCAGTCGGCAGCGTGCATGCGGAAGGTCGCCCTCGGGAAAACGGCTTCGCCGCGGACGGTCGACCAGCCGATGTGGTCCACGTGCAAGTGGGTGAAGACCACTTCGGTGACGTCCTCGGGCGCGACTCCGGCGCGGCGCAGGTTGTCGAGCAGGCCGCCGGTGGCGAAGCCGTCGTGCTCGAAGCCCGGCCCGGTCCCGGCGTCGACCAGCACCGTGGCGCCGCCCAGCCGGAGGAGGAACGAGCCGACGTCCATCCGGATCCGGCCGTCGGCGTCCACCGGCTGGTGGCGGCATTCCCACCGCGCGCCCCTGGCGTGGACCACCGTGCCGGCCAGCGGCAGCCGGGCGATGCCGTCGAGGATCGGGACGATGTCGATGGCGCCGATTTTCATTCCAGCTCCTCGCTTTCCGGCCGTGCGCGTCCGACAGTACCGGCGAAACGATCTTGCCCGGCGCAGTCCAGCATGTGGGAGTTGCCGTTCCGGCAAGATCGCTCGCCCTCCGCGTCCGGCAGCGGCGACCCTGGACGCACACCGACCCCCGAGGAGCCGACCGATGACCACCGACGCGTCCCTGTTCTGGGACGAAGTGCACGCCGCCCGGCCTCCCGCGGACCCGCAGCCGAACGCCCGGCTCGTGGAGTGCGTCTCCGACCTCCCGCCCGGCGACGCACTCGACCTGGGCTGCGGCAACGGCGGCGACGCGCGCTGGCTCGCCGCTCGCGGCTGGACCGTGACCGCCACCGACATCTCGTCGGTCGCGGTCAACCGCCTCGCCGGAACCCGGATCACCGCGGTCCGGCACGACCTGCGGGCGAGCTTCCCGCCCGGCGACTTCGACCTAGTGACGGCGCACTACCTGCAAACCCCTTTTGAGCTGGACCGGACAGGAGTCCTGCGCACCGCCGCGCACGCCCTGCGCCCGGGCGGCCGACTGCTGGTCGTAGACCACGGTTCGAGCGCACCGTGGTCGTGGAACCAAGACCCGGACGCGCATTTCCCCGGCCCCGCGGAAATCGCCGCAGACCTAGCCCTGGACCCGGCCGAGTGGCCCCTCGAACGCGCTGACTCCCCCACCCGCATCGCGACCGGCCCGGCCGGCCAGACCGCCGAGGTCGTCGACCACGTCCTGCTGATCCGCCGCGCCGCCTGACCCTCAAGGAGACCCCCCGTGCCTCGCCGTCGCGACACCCCGCCGCCCCGCACCGGAAGCAGCGAATCCGAAGTCCTGCGCGGTTTTCTGGACTATCTCCGCACCTCGATCGCCGCCAAAGTAGACGGCGCACCAGAACCCGAAGCCCACGCCGCCGCAGTACCCTCCGGAACAAACCTGATCGGCCTGCTCCACCACCTGACCTTCGTAGAGCAGTCCCTATTTCTCGGCGAAACAGTGACAAACTGGCAATCCACTTTCCGCACCACCGACAACGTCGCCGAAGTCGTAGCCCGCTACCGAAAAACGGTCAAGCGCGCCAACAAACTCCTAGACAACTGCCCAGACCTCTCCGCCCCCATACCACCCCACAACGGCCCGACCATCCGCTGGGCCCTGACCCACATGATCGAAGAAACCGCCCGCCACGCCGGCCACGCCGACATCCTCCGAGAACAAATCGACCACTCCACCGGCCGCTAACCCCCCAGCCCCACACCCCACACCACTCCCCCACCACCTCAAGCCCCCCTCCCCTTCCCCCCTTCTCCCAACTTGCCCACCACGCGGGATCGCGCCGGCGTTTGGGGGCTGCCCGGCGTGACAGGCCGAAGGCCCCTCACGCCGGGCAGCCCCCAAACGCCGGCTTAAAAGCGATCCCGCACGCGACGACGAAGTCGGCGCCAAAAACACAGCTGGTGAGCTAATCCACCAACCTCACCACAACAAACCCACCCCGACCTAAGACAACAACCGAGGCACCCACCTCACATAACAAACCATCCCCACCACCTCCACCAACGTCTGCGCCACCACCCCCACTGCCGCAACAGCAAACTCACCGGGCAACGCCAACACCACCGGAAGCACCACCAACGAATTCCGCGCAGCCCCCGTAAACACAATCGCCCGCCCACCCGAAACATCCAACCGAAACAGCCGCACGACCCCAAGCCCGGCGAACGCCATCACCACCAGAAAAACCACATAAACCGGCACCACCGCAACCACCCCAACCCCGTGGACCTTCGGAGCCTGCGACGCGACAACAGTCGCCAACGCCACAGCCATCAACGGCACCATCGCGCTCCCGCCCGCATCAGCGAACCGCCGTCCACTCGCGTACCGCGCAGCCCACGCCTGAGTGAGCCAAGCCAGCACCAGCGGGACCACGATCAGCACCAGAAACGCCCGAAGAAACGGCCCGACCCGCACGACCCGCGCCAGGTCCGCACCCAGGAACAAATACAAGAACCCCGGCAGCAGGATCATCTGCGCGAGCAGCAGCACCGGGGTCGCGGCGAGCAGGCGGCGACTGCTGCCTCCGGCCAGGCCGCTGAAGACGATCACGTAGTCGACGCACGGGGCCAGCAGCACGAGCAGCATGCCCAGCCGCAGCGCCGGTCCGGCCGGGAAGAAGGCGAACATCGCCGCGACGACCAGCGGCACGACGACGAAGTTCACCGCCAGCGCTGCGCCGAGGAACCGGGCGTCGCGCAGGGAGCGGCCCAGTTCGGCGGCGGGCACCTGCAGGAACGTGACGTACAGCAGCGCCGCCAGGATCGGGTTGATCGCCGGTTCCAGGCCCGGCCCGGCCGCCGGGGCGAGCCGGCCGAGCAGCGCCCCGGCGGCCAGCGCGCCGAGGTAGACGGCGACCTGGTGCCGTTCCATCCGCGACGCCGGACCGGATGATTGCGACAACGGGCGCGCTCCTTCACGAATGCCAGGTACCGGACCAGGCTAGCGATCGACCCGGCAGCCCGCGGAAAGCCACCGTCTTGACGAAATCCTAACGCTCGCGAGAGACGTTTTAATGCACTCCTGACGCAAGAGAAGAACCCATTTCTTAACGCATTTCAGAATGGGGTTGATCTCGCCGCACAGCGCGTGCCAGGCGGGTCGCGCGTGCATGCTGAGCCCGTGACAGACACGGAAGAACCCCAGCGCCGCCTGGAACCGGGCGCGTTCGGGTACGCGGTGAAGCGGCTGTTTCTCGGCAAACCGCTCATCAACGCGCAATTAACGCACGAACGCCTTTCCAACACGACCGCGTTGGGCGTGCTTTCCCCGGACGCGATCTCGTCGTCGGCCTACGGCACGGAGCAGATCCTGGTCGAATTGCTCCCCTACGCCGGGCTCGCCGCGTTCAGCCTGGTGCTGCCGATCACCGGCGTGATCCTGGTCATCCTGGTGCTCGTCGCCGCCTCGTACCGGCAGGTCGTGATGGCCTACACGCGCGCGGGCGGGTCGTACGTCGTCGCGCGGGAGAACTTCGGGCCGCGCGTCGCGCAGGTCGCCGCGGCGGCGTTGCTGATCGACTACATCGTGACTGTCGCCGTGCAGACCTCGGCCGGCACGGTCGCCGTGGTGTCCGCGATCCCGGCGCTCGGGCCGTACAGCCTGGAAATCACCATTGCGATCGTCATCCTGCTCTGTTACGCCAACCTGCGCGGCCTGCGCGAAGCCGGCCGCCCGTTCGCGATCCCGACCTATCTGTTCTCCGCGCTGATGCTGGTGATGATCGTGGTCGGCCTGGTCAAGGCGATGACCGTCGGGCTCCCGGCCTACGACGCCGCCCACCTGCCCGGAGCGGTGCCGGTCCAGCACGGGGACGGCCTCATCGCCGGCGCGACAGTTCTGGTGCTGCTGCGCGCTTTCGCGAACGGCGGCTCGTCGCTGACCGGCGTGGAAGCCATCTCCAACACGGTGTCCGCGTTCCGCAGCCCGCGCGGCCTCAACGCCCGCAAGGTCCTGGTCACGATGGCCGTCATCCTCGGCGTCCTGGTCGGCGGCGTGTCGCTGCTCGCCTTCTTCACCCACGCGACTCCGTACGCCAGCGGCTACCCGTCAGTGGTCTCCCAGGAAGCCCGCGCGGTGTTCGGCGACGGCTGGTTCGGGCAAGCGATGTTCGTCGCGATCCAGACCGCGACCGCGCTCATCCTCTACACCGGGGCCAACACCAGCTTCAACGGCTTCCCGTTCCTCGCCAGTTTCGTTGCCAGCGACCGTTTCCTGCCCCGCCAGCTGACGACGCGCGGGCACCGGCTGGTGTTCTCCAACGGCATCCTGGTACTGACCGTGCTCGCCGTCGCACTGCTGTTCTTCTCCGGCGGCACGGTGACCGCGCTGGTGCCGTTCTACGCGATCGGTGTCTTCACCGGCTTCGCCATGGCCGGGTACGGCATGACCAAACACCATCTGCGCCTGCGCGAACAGGGCTGGCGGTTCAAGCTCTCGGTCAACCTCGCCGCCGGGATTCTGTCCACTGTGGTCGTCGGCATCTTCGCCATCGCCAAGTTCACCGAGGGCGCGTGGCTGGTCGTGGTGGTCTTCCCGATCCTCGTGTTCGTCCTCATCCGGCTCAACCGCGAGTACCGCGCCGAAGCCGCCGTGCTCGAACGCATCACCGCCAACCGCGCCAACCCGACGCGATACGCGCGCCACCAGGTTTTCGTGCTGGTCAATACGATCGACCTGGCCGTCCTCGAAGCATTGCGGTACGGCAAGAGCCTCCGGCCGGACAAGATCACCGCCGTGCACTTCGTGATCGACGCCCAAGCCGCCGAACGCCTGCGCGCCCGCTGGGAAGAACTCGGCATGAAAACCGGCCTGCGGCTGATCGACGTGCCCGACCGGCGAATCGCCCGCGCCGCTTACACGTTGGTGCAGAAGGCGATCGCCGACGCGGAACGGACCAGCGTGACCGTGCTCCTGCCGCGTCGAAGCTACGCGCCTTTGCTCGGACGGCTGCTGCACGACCGCACCGCCGACCGGATCGCCCGCATCGTCAGCCGCATCCCGCAAGCCGCCGCGACGATCGTGCCGTACGACGTGCAGACCCGCATCCGCACGCTCATGCCGCACCTGCCCGAGGAACGCGCCACCGCGGCAGTCGAACGGCTGCTCACCCGGATCGGTTCCACCCCGAAGGAGGAGCTGACACCCAGCGCCCTTGCCGAACTGCGGCCCGGTACTGACGTCAGCATCGATGGGAGGCTTCAGGAACTGACAGTGTCCGAAGAGGACACTCGCGGTCCGGTTCTTACGGCACAGCTCACCGACGACACCGCGACGGTCGCGCTGGAGTTCACCCAGGCGCATCCCGATCTCGAACCCGGCCAGGTGGTGCGCGTGACCGGCCGAGTCGCCGAGGGAACGCCGCTGGTCATCCGCGATCCGGTCTGCCACATCCTCGAAGCCGCCAGCGAAGAGGAGGAAGACCGGTCAGGGTCGTGAGTGTTGGCGCCGGTGAGAACCGGCATGCGCACTCACGAGGCCAGCCCGCTGAGGATCGCATCGATCCCGAACCCGAACGCCTCGTCCGAGTCCCCGCTGTGCGCCGGATCCTCCTCGACGATCCCGGCACGCACCAGCTCGGCGTGGTTCTGCTCCTCGGAGACGAAGCCGAGTACATAGTGGACGACCGTCCGCGCCGCCCATTCCGCGCGCCGCTCGTCGAACTTCCCGGTGAACAGCCGGCGCAGCGCGTGCGTGGGCACCAGCAGGTCCGGCCGGTAGGCCTGCACGAACGACACCACCTCGGCGCCGTCGCGGACTTGCAGCAGCGCCGAGCGGAAGCCCTCAGCCGCGTCGCGCGGGTCCTTCGCCACCCCCGGCAGGCCCTTCAGGATCCGCGCGGCGACGACGGCGAGCAGCTCCTGTTTGTTGGCGACGTGGTAGTACAGCGCGCCCGGCTGGACCCCCAGGTCGAGGGCCACCCGCCGCATCGACAGGCTGCTCAGCCCCGCTTCCCGCAGCAGCTCGTACGCCCGGTCGACGATCTGGTCTCGCGTCACCTTCACCCCTCTCATTCTGCCTGCCGCTTGCTTCCGGCCGAGCGGCCGCCTAGGATTTGATAGGTGTTCAAAACCTTCGACGACCTGGCCGACCGGCAGCTGGCCGGCGGCGTACTCGACCGAACTGACGCCCGCGCGGTGCTGGAAGCGCCGGACGAGGACGTGCTCGGCCTGGTCGCGGCGGCCGGGCGGCTGCGGCGCGCGCACTTCGGCAACCGGGTCAAGGTCAACTACCTCGTCAACCTGAAATCGGGCCTGTGCCCCGAGGACTGCGGGTACTGCTCGCAGCGGCTCGGGTCGTCCGCGCAGATCCTCAAGTACTCGTGGCTGTCCGCCGAGGAAACGGCGCGCCAGGCGAGCGCGGGCGTCCAAGGCGGCGCGTCGCGGGTGTGCCTGGTCGCGAGCGGGCGCGGGCCGAGCGACCGCGACGTCGACCGCGTCGCGCAGGCCGTCGAGGCGGTGAAATCCGCCCACGCCGACGTAGAGGTGTGCGCGTGCCTCGGGCTGCTCAAGGACGGTCAGGCCGAGAAGCTGCGCGAAGCCGGCGTCGACGCGTATAACCACAACCTCAACACGAGCGAGTCTCGGTACTCCGAGATCTGCACGACGCACGGGTACGACGACCGGGTGGACACCGTCGAAAAGGCCAAGTCCGCCGGGCTTTCCGCGTGCTCCGGCCTGATCGTCGGCATGGGCGAGACCGACGACGAGCTGATCGACGCGATCTTCGCGCTGCGCGACATCGACAGCGATTCGATCCCGGTCAACTTCCTGATGCCGTTCGAGGGCACGCCGCTCGCCGGAACCTGGGAGCTGAACCCGCTGCGCGCGCTGCGCATCCTCGCGCTGGCGCGATTCGCTTGCCCGACAAAGGAAGTCCGGATGGCCGGCGGGCGCGAGATGCACCTGCGTTCGCTGCAGCCGGTCGCGCTACACGTGGTCAACTCGCTGTTCCTCGGCGACTACCTCACCAGCGAAGGCCAGGCCGCGAAAGCCGACCTGGAGATGATCGCCGACGCCGGGTTCGAGGTCCTCGGCGCGGGCGAACAGCAGCAGGCCGAGCACTCCTCCCCCGCCCTGCGGGAACGCGGCGCGGGCACCGCCGCCGCACCCAACGCGTGACCGCCATGGTGTCGATGCACGACTGGCTGACCTCCGCCGAGCGGGACCGGCACGTCGCCGGCCTCGTCCGGCGGACCGATGACCGGCGGCATCCGCGAGCGTCCACATTGGACCTCGCGTCGAACGATTATCTGAGCCTCAGCACTGATCCGCGATTGCGCGCGGCCGCCGTCCAAGCCGTCGAGAAGTACGGCGCGGGCGCGGGCGCGTCGCGAGTCGTCACCGGCACCACGCCGTGTCACACGGAACTGGAACGCGAGCTGGCCGACCTCACCGGTCAACCGGCCGCGCTCGGGTTTTCCAGCGGCTATACGGCCAACATCGGCATCATCACCGCACTCGGTTCGCCGGACACGCTGCTGATCACCGACGCGCACATCCACGCGTCGCTGATCGACGGCGCGCGGCTGTCCCGCTCCCCTGTCGCGATCTGCCCGCACGGCGACCTGGACGCGCTCGCGCACCTGCTGCGCGACCGGTCGCAGGAACGGGCGATCGTGGTGGTCGAGTCGATCTATTCGGTGCTCGGCGATGCCACGGATCTTGTTCGCACCGCGGCATTGTGCGCTGAATACGACGCGTTCCTGGTGGTGGACGAAGCACACGGCATCGGCGTCGCGGGCAACGGCCGGGGCGCGGTGCACGCGGCCGGTCTCGCGGGCGCGCCGCACGTCGCGGTGACTGCCACTTTGTCGAAGGCATTGGGCGCACAGGGCGGTGCGGTGCTGGGATCGCCGTTGCTGCGCGAGCACTTGGTGAACACCGCGCGGACGTTCATCTTCGACACCGGTCTCGCCCCCGCTGCTGCCGCCAGCGCGGCGGAAGCGTGCCGGATCATCGCGGCCGAGCCTTCGCGCGTGGAGGAGCTGCACCGCGCCGCAGTCGCGATCGCCGACGCCGCAGGGGTTTCGCGGGCGCCTGGTGCGGTCCAGTCGATTCCCGCGGACTCGCCGGAGCAGGCTGTGGCCGCCGCGAACCTGCTGTACGAAAAGGACATCGTCGTCGGCTGCTTCCGCCCGCCGAGCGTCCCCGACGGCATTTCGCGGCTCCGGCTGGTCGCGCGCGCCGGTGTTGACTTGGACCGTGCGCAGGAGGCCGCGCGGCTCGCTGCCCGGTGGTCGCGCGCCGCGAGCATCGTCTGACCGGCTCGCCCGCGCTCAGGGAACGGATCTAGGACGGCAGCTCTTAGCTTCGATCTCGCACCGGCCGACGCCAAGGTCGTGAACTCCACGTGCGACGCCCTAGTCGCCCGCACCGGGATTGGCCGGAACCGTGCCGCCCACCACGACACCCAGCGGTCGCGCGTCGCGAGCCTCACCCGACCCCTTCCGGAACAACGCATCGAGCGCCAGCGCACCCGGCCCAGTGAAGGCCAGCAACAGAAACGCCCAGCAGAACATCGCCGCGGGCTCGCCGTGGTTCTGCAGCGGGAGCAGCCCGTCCGGCTGGTGGACCACGAAGTACGCATACGCCATCGAGCCCGACGCGACCAGCGCCGCGATCCGGGTGCCCACGCCGAAGGCCACCAGAAGGCCGCCCACGAGCTGGATCACCGCCGCGTACCAGGACGGCCACACGCCGGCCGCGACCGTTCCGCCCTTCGGGCCGCCGCCGAAAATCCCGAACAGCGCCGCCGCGCCGTGGGCCGCGAAGAGCAGGCCGACGACGATCCGGAACAGGCCGAGCACGAACGGGACGGCCCGGTCGAGCACACGCTCTGGCATGGGTCCTCCTCGGAGAGTGACTAAGGTAAGGCTTGCCATACCGTACGGGGCGGAGTCCCTCCCGTCCAGACGCTGTGACGCTCGCTAAATCGAACTGAACCGTTCCGCCGCCAGCCGCGTGTCGAGGGAAGGACGTCGCCCACGCACTGTTGGAGGCTGGGATGAAGGTCAAAATTCGGGCAACCCCAAGAACTTTCGGACTCTTGGCCGCGCTGGCCGGGGCGGGCTTGTTCGCCGCAGCATGCGGCGGCGGCACCAGCGGCACTGGCGGGAGCACGGCCGCACCGCCCGCCGCTCCGACGCATTTGACCGACAGCAAGGGCGACACGATCTACGTGTTCGCCGCGGACCACGACGGCCAATCCGCCTGCACCGCCAGCTGCGCGAGCTACTGGCCCCCGGTCGCGGCGGGCACCCAGCTCACCGGACCCGCGCAGGGCAGCATCGGCTCGATCACCCGGCAGGACGGGTCCAAGCAGGAGACGCTCGGCGGCCATCCGCTGTACCGGTACCTCGGCGACCACTCCGCAGGCCAGACCAACGGCCAGGGCCTGAACCTCAGCGGCGGGCTGTGGTGGATGGTCGCGCCGGACGGCACCGCGATCACCAACGCGGCAGCGCCCGCCGCGCCCAGCACCGCGCCGTCGAGCACCGGCGGGTACAGCGGGGGCGGCTACACCGGCGGCGGGTACGGCTGAGCAGCGAGGTAACGCCCTTCCGGGTAGGCGCAGTCTCAATGGGGTACCTCTGATCAGGCGAACTTGACCGAGCGGCCGAATAAGACCAAACTTCGCTAGTGATATAAGTACCCCCGTCGTCCCCGCATCGAAGGAGTTCGTCCGTGACCTCGTCGTTCGTCATCATCGGAGCCGGGCTGGCCGGAGCGAAAGCCGCCGAAGCGTTGCGCGACAAGGGTTTCGACGGGAAAATCACCATCGTCGGCGACGAGCGGCACCTGCCCTACGAGCGTCCGCCGCTGTCGAAGGACTACCTCGCGGGCAACGCCGAGGCCGAGAGCTTCCAGGTGCACGACGCCGCGTGGTACGCCGAGAAGAACGTCGAGCTGCGCCAGGGCGTCAAGGCGACGGCGATCGTGCGGGACGAGAAGCAGGTGACGCTCGACGACGGCACCAGCCTCGGCTACGACAAGCTCCTGCTGGCCACCGGCGCGAGCCCGCGCGTGCTGCCCGACACGGCGGGGATCCATTACCTGCGCCGCATCGAGGACTCCGACCGGCTCCGCGAGCTGTTCGGCACCGCGGCCAAGCTGGTCGTCGTCGGCGGCGGCTGGATCGGCCTCGAAGCGACCGCCGCCGCGCGCCAGGCCGGGGTGGAGGTCACCGTCGTCGAGGCGCTCGAACTGCCGCTGATCACCGCACTCGGCCCGGAGGTCGCGCCGGTGTTCGCCGACCTGCACCGCGCGCACGGCGTCGACCTGCGGCTCGGCGTCCAGGTCGAGCACATCTCCAACGGCGGCCAGAGCAAGCGGATCCGCCTCGGCGACGGCAGCGTCCTCGAAGCGGACGCCGTGCTGGCCGGGATCGGCGCGAAGCCGAACGTCGAACTGGCCGAGGCGGCCGGCCTCCGCGTCGACAACGGCGTGGTGACCGACGCGAGCCTGCGCACGAGCGACCCGGACATCTTCGCCGCGGGCGACGTCGCGAACGCCTACCACCCGTTCCTGGGCAAGCACGTGCGCGTCGAACACTGGGCGAACGCGCTCAACCAGCCCGCCGTGGCCGCGGCCGGGATGCTCGGCAAGGAGGAGTCGTACGACGAGCTGCCGTACTTCTTCACCGACCAGTACGACCTCGGCATGGAATACCTCGGCGCCATCGAGGGCCACGACCGCGTCGTGTTCCGCGGCGACGTGGCCGGGCGCGAGTTCATCGCCTTCTGGCTCAAGGAAAACCGCGTGCTGGCCGGGATGAACGTCAACGTCTGGGACGTCACGGACCCGATCAAGGCGCTCATCCGCTCCGGCAAGGCGGTGGACCCGGAGCGGCTGGCCGACCCCGGGGTCGCGCTGGAGGACCTCGCCTGATTTCCGTGCCCGCGGGCCGCTCCGCGTCCGGGGCGGCCCGCTAGGCTTTTCGCCGTGGGGACCGAAATTCTTTCCGACGGCTGGGACTCTCCGTACTGCGTCTTCCGCACCTCGGCGTTCGACGCGATGTTCCTAGTCGGCGGCGGAGAGGCCCCCGAGGAGGTGGACAACGTCGACGTCGAGGTCCGCTATCCCGACGGATCCCGGTGGAGCGCGACGATGTTCACCCTCGACGAGGTCGACCGGATCATGCGCCGCTGGGAAAGCACCGGCGAGTGTGCCGGTGGCAGTTATTTCGCCGGTGTCGATGAGGTGATCGTCCGCGAACCCGGCGTGCGCAAGATGACCGCCGTGCTGATCGCGATGCACGACTGCGGCGAACTCACGTCTCACCTGATGCGCTTGGACGACTAGTCCCGGGGCAGCAGGCCCTCCAGCGCCAGCTCCAGAAACCGCCGCCAGTCCCCGCTCCCCGTTCGGACCACCGACGACAAGCAGCCGACCAGCAGGTACACGTCGCCGACCGTGCAGTCCGCGCGGAGCACCCCCGCCGCCTGGTCCGCCGCGATCGCTTGCGCCAGCACCGTTTCCAGCTCTGCCAGTGCGTCGCCGCGCGGTTCGCTCCCCGCCGAACCGCGCGCCGTCTCGATCGCGGACGACAGCGCCCGGTCGCCCGACAGCACCTCGCCGACGTGCCGCAGATAGCGTTTGACCCCGGACTTCCCGTCGAGGCACCGCTTCCGCGCGTACTCCGCGATCTCGGCGAACCGCTGCTCCGCCAATGCTTCCACCAGCGCCCGCCGATCCGGGAAATTCCGGTACACCGTCCCGACGCCCACCCCGGCGACCCGCGCGATCTCCGGCAGCTGGACGTCGTCGTGCTCGGCGAGCAGCGCGCGGGCCGCCTCCAGCACCCGCGCCCGGTTACGTTCCGCGTCCGCCCTCGGCTTGCGCTCCGTTGACAACCGACGCCCTCCTCTGGTTAATCTGGAAACGGACTCCGCTTCCGATAATTGAGAGGATACCCCATGACGAAGGACCGCTTCCTGCTCTTGCAGCCCGGCGAGGCGCGCCCGGGCCGGGTGCCGCTGCCGCCCGCGTTCGCGGTGAAGGCGATGACAGGCGACACCGAGACCCGGTTCTCGCTGCTGGAGGTGACGCTGGCGCGCGACATCCCGCGCCACGTCCACCACGAGGCCGACGAGTGCATCTACGTCCTGGAAGGCGAACTGGGCATCGACTTCGCCGACGAGACGCATGTCGCGACGAAGGGGATGTTCGTGCTGCTGCCGCACGGGGTCCCGCACGCGCTGCGGGCGGTGTCGGATCCCGCGCCGCGGTTGCTGCAGATCTCCTCGCCGGGCGGGTGGGAGCATTATCTGGAGGATCTGTTCGAGGCCGGGCCCGCGGTGCTGACGGACGGCGCGGTGGACCCGGTGAAGATCAATCCGGTGGCGGCTCAGTACTCGATCACCTACGAGGAATGAGGCCGCGCAAGAGGGTCAGTGCTGCAGCACCGGCCAGACCGCCGCCGGATGACAGTGCTCAGGACACGCGAGCAAGTACAGCGCGTTGCCGAGAAAGAGCACGTAGGCGTAGGAATAGGAGCTGTCCGGCTGTTCAGGCTGACCGGGGCGGCTCTGGAAGCCGACATCCTCCGGCAGGCCGCACAAGAACAGCATCTCGGCGCCGCACGCGCAACGGTGGCTTTCCGGATCCTGCTGCCAGCGCGGCAGGCCGCCGACCTTGAACCCGCTCCGGCCGACGCTCAGTTCAGGGTGCGTTTCGGTGTTCGTGTTTCCGGGGAGGGCGGCCCGCCATACGGTTTCCGTCTCGAGCTCCGGACGGAGCACCAGCGCACGGCTGAGGAGGTGCGGTTCCTCCTCGTCGGCCGGGCCGGTCGGGTCCCGGTGCAGCAGGATCCGCCAGAACGCGCCGGGGTGCCCCCAAATCCGCGGTTTTTCCCAGTAGCGCTCCGGAAACTGCTGCGGGTCTTCCCGTAGACAGGCCGCGTCGTTGTGCACCGGGCACTGGAACACGAGCAGGTGGTCGCCGCCGAAGCGCGGGATGTCCGGCGGGACGTCCAGCTGGAAGAAGAGCACCATCCGCGCGCCGCAGTAGCACTCCGGCCAGTCCTCGCCCGCAGGCAGGATCGGCCTGCCGCCGAAGGTATTCCGCGAACTGGGTCCGGCTGGAGCGCGCGGGTCTTCCACCAGATACATCGGAAGGTCTGATCGGCGAATCTCGGACGACGGCTCGAAGACAGTCACCGGACCAGCCTAGGGCGGCGCGAGATTCCCGTCTGGCTTTCCGCGCTGAAACGGGCACCGGCCCGAAAGCCGGTACCCGCTCAACCGCTCACACGGTCCGCAACCGCCGCCACTCCCACGCGGCCAGCCCGGCGAACAACACCGTCGCCACGCAAGCGACAGCCGTCAGCAGCCACTCGGCTTCCCCGCCCCCGCCGTCCGGGGACGCGCCGGTCGTGCGCTCGATCCAATCCGGAACCGTCAACGTCAGCACCAGCGCGACGGCGCTAAGCGCGGCGAGCGCCGCCTCGGCCGAGATTCGGAGCTTTTGTGCAGTGTTCATGAGAGCCTCCCTCAGTACTTCGCCGCGTTGAGGCGCGTCCGCCAGGTGTTGCCCGCGCCGGCGTATTCGCCGTAGCTCCACACCGTCCGGGAATCCGACGGGTCCCGGCCGATGCCGAAGTAGTCGCCCCATCTGCCGCCGGTGTAGGCGCTCTGCCCGGCGATCACCGAAGCGCTGCCCTGCAGCGTTCCCGGCGGGTCGGTGGCGAGGCGGCCGGTCTGGCGGAAGTGGCCGTATTCGTCGTCCGCGGACCGGCCGAACGCGACGTGGGCGTTGCGGGAAATGTCGGTCTGGACCACCGGGAAGAAGTAGTGCCTGCGCGGCGCGCCGAACGCTCCTTGCTGCGTGATCGAGTGGCTGGGCACGTCGATCTCGTACCACTGCACCACTGACCGCGCCTCGGAGTCGCCCGGCCAGCTGTACGCGGAGGTGTGCGTGGTCCACAGACGCTGCGTTCGGCCCGCCGCTTGGAAGACCGCGTTGAGCAGCCGGGTGTCGTTCGTGGCGATTCTCGTTGTCCCGCCGTCCTTTTGCACCGCGCCGGGCGGCAGGTTGTAGCTGCGGCAGTTCACCGCGGTCGAGGTGAGCGCCGGCGCGCCGCCGGACCACAGGCCGAGCGGGTTCGAGAGCGTCCACAGGGTCAGGCTCGACCCCGACGGGAACAGCGAATTCACCAGGTAAGCCCGCGGATTCCCGCCCACGCCTTGAAAATGGCTGCACGGCTGCACGGAGAACGCGGCGCTGCGGTCCGGGTTCTTCAGGCCCCAGAAGTCCCACCAGCGGATGGTGTGGCCGCCGCCCGCGCCGCCGCCGTACAGCTCCGCCTTGTTGAAGATCCGCAGTTTCGCGTAGGCGAACCCGCCGCCGAACGCGAATTGGTTGGCGGACACGTAAATCGCCTGGGAGTCGAAGCCCAGCATCGGGTAGTCCGACCAGTTCGCGGTGGCGGTGGACCCGTTCGCGGTCGCGTCGGTGCTCCAGATCCAGTACCCGCCCGCGGGGTCGCCGGTCTGCGAGACGCCGAGCATGATCCAGGAGCCCTGCGGGTTGGCGCGCCGGGCGGCGATGCAGACGATCCACCGGCCGCTGTAGTGGTCATAGGCCAGTTTCGGGTCGAAAAGCTGCGCCCCGGCAGGCAGCACCGGGTTGAACATCGCGGTGAAATTCGCCCACCGGAACTGCTGCAGGCCGGTCTTGTCGTAGCCGACCAGGTCGACGTTGACCGCCGCCATCACCTGCTTCGGGCCGACCGCGACCGTGCAGTCCGGCGGCCGGAACGCGGTCTGCGAGATCCCCTCGAAACTCGCCGACGCCGCCGGGGCCAGCCCCTCGACGATCTCGTCCTCCGGCGGATTCTCCTCCGACAGTTCCGCCGCCGCCTCCTCGTCGAGCTGCGCGTCGAGCGCGTCCCCGGGCGCCAGCGCTTCCGCGCCGTGCTCCCGCGCCCCGGTCTTGAGCTGGTCGTACTCCTCGACCGGAACCGGGAACCGTTGCGCGAACAACGGAGACCGGTCCGGCGACGGCGGTTCGGCGAGCAGTTCGCCGACCGTCAGATCCGCCATTTCCCGCGACGCGCCGCCGGCCGTTTCTCCGGCTTGGCCCTCGAGCACCTGTGCTTCAGGCATCACGGTGATCACCCTCTTCCTCCGCGGCCTCGTCGCCGGCCCGTGCCGGGGCGTCGGCCTCCTCCTCCCGATCGCGGTGCCGCCGCGCCGCCGCTTTCAGCCGTTCCATCTCGGCGGCCGGAACCGGCATCCCGATCGGAATCTCGTACCCCGGTTCCGGTTCGGCGGGCGCGTTTTCGTTCGCCGGGCCGCTTTCCGCGCCCTCGGCGCGTCCCGCACCGGACCGTTCGCCCATCGCCCACCCCCGGGAAATCCGCCCGAAAAGATCCATTTCGGCGGCGTTCACGAAAAAGGTCGCACAAGAGCCGAGAACGGATACCGGAGCCCCGCAACCTTCAGCCGAACGGCGCAGCGGAAATCGATTGCACCATTTTTTCCCCGACTCCCGACGAAGGCGCATAAAAACCGACCGAAAACAGTTTCCAAGAACCTTTCCAAGCGCCGGGAGCCCTCGGCCCGCCCCCTGCCCCGTACGCCCGAATACTGGCGGATCAAGCTGTTTTGGGCCGTTGACCCGTACTTGACCGGGTTGCGCCGCACTCGCTGATCATCTCGCGCGAAAGCCGCTTCGCAACCCCGCGCTTACGTCCACCTTGTGCATTTTGTCGCCCGACAAGTTGAGCGCCCGGTTAATTCTTCACTCATTCCTTCGAAGGTAGGTACCGCGATAACCCGGTCACGGCGGACGCTGGCGCGACCGTGCCCGAGGAGGAGATTTCCATGTCCCGACTTGCCCGTTTCGCCGCGCCTGCCGTCATTCTGGCCGGTTCGCTCGCTTTGGTCGCGCCGGCCGCGCACGCCGACGTCCAGCACTCGCTGGCCGCGAAGTGCTCGCAGTCCTACCTTCCGCTGCCCGACCCGGCCTGCACGCCCGGCGCGACCAACCCGGACGTCACCCAGGACACCATCGACGACACGATCTGCGTCTCCGGCTGGACGGCCACCATCCGCCCGCCGACGTCCTACACCAACCAGCTCAAGAAGCAGGGCATCATCGACTACGGCTACTCCGACACGTCGCTCAGCTCGTACGAGGAGGACCACTTCCTGCCGCTCGAACTGGGCGGCGCGCCGAAGGACCCGAAGAACCTCTGGCCCGAACCGCACGACGGCGACCAGAACTCCTACAGCAAGGATTCCGTCGAGAACGCGGTGAAGAAGGCGGTGTGCGCGGGGAAGGCAACGCTGGCCGACGCGCAGCACGCGATGCTGACCAACTGGACCACCGCGGAATCCGTGCTGGGCATCGACTGATCTGGGGTTTCAGCTTCCGGGCCCTTGCCTAGGCCCGAAACCGCAATGTCCGTGAAGGGCTCCTCGAGGGAATCTGATTCCCTCGAGGAGCCCTTCACGGTCCCGCGACAGGGCCCTCAGCGTTCGGCGGGCCGGGAAAGCACAGCCAGCCGTGGGCGTCGCGTGTCCCCCAGGCCCGGCCCCGGCCGGTGCGCGCGGCACACCGTGCACACCACGGCGTGGCTGACCGGAGTCCCGTCCTCCTGGACCAGCCTTCCCACGTGCACCGCCTCGCGTCCGCACTGTCCACAAGGGACGGTCGCGCTTTCCGGGTCCACCAGCAGCCTGCTCATCTCGTGCTCCCTCCATAGGTTCTCCGGCGAGTGCGCCCGCCCGCCCGGTTACCCGTCGTCTTCCCGGGCAAACCGGACGCTTCCGCCCTTCCGGTTTGCCCTGGCCGGAAGCGGGTAAGCCGTCGGTCAGGCGGAAGGGAGCAGGCGATGGGGCCACACCGGCAGCCGGATCCCCGCCGGGCGCTGCGGTCGATGGAACGGGATCTTCTCGCCACCGACGCGCTGTGGGTGCGCCGTGCCTTCGGCGAGAAGGCGTGGCCGCTGCGCAGGGCGTGGCCCGTGGCGTGCTGGGCTCTCACCGCGATCGCCGCCGGGCTCGTGGCCTGCGGGATCGCCTTTCCGCCGGAGGTGCCGCTCGCGCTGCTCGGCTTCGTGCTGGCCGCGGTCGCGGTGTGCGGGCACGTCGCCCGCCAGGAGTGCCTGCGTCCGCCGGCCCGCCGGACTCCCGGTCCGGGAAAAGGATTTCCATGCCGCCCGTCGCAGTCGTGACCGGGGCCGGCACCGGAGTGCGCCGGGCCGAACGTGAGCCGGGGCCGATCGACGTCTGGGCCAATGTCGCGTTCGGCTCGCGGTTCGCCGACCTCCGGCCCGAGGAATACCGGCGCGTCACCGAAGTGGCCTATCTCGGTTTCGGGCAAACCGACCGGCCTCAGCCGCCGGACCAGCCCGCGAACCTGGGGGAACCGGCGGACGGCCCGCGCGGGTTCGACCAGCAGGCGAAAGGGCACGCCGTCCAGCCGGTGCTGAACCGTCGTCACGGCGCGGTGACCGGACAGCTGCTGCACCGCATCGTCAAGTCCGAAAAGGACTGTCGATTCCGCTGCTGGGCAAGGAAAGTCCGCTGGTGAGACCGTTCCGGAACCGCGCCGACGCGGGCGCCCGGCTCGCCGCCGCGCTGGCCTGGCGGGAGTGGGCCGACCCGGTCGTCTTCGGGCTCGCCCGCGGCGGCCTGCCGGTCGCCGCACCTGTCGCCCTTGAACTGGACGCACCGCTGGAACTCCTGGTCGCCCGCAAGATCGGCGCGCCGGGACGGCCGGAGCTCGGCCTCGGCGCCGTCGCGGCGGACGGGCCGCCGTTCTTCGACCGCGCCGGGCTCCGCGCGCTCGGGCTGACGGTCGACGACGTCGCCCCTCTCGTCGACCACGCCCGCACCGAAGCCCGCGACCAGGTCCGCCGCTACCTGGGCAGTCGCGTCCCGCGCTCGCCGGCCGGGCGCGACGTGGTGGTGGTCGACGACGGCGTGGCCACCGGCGGGACCGCGATCGCCGCGCTGCGAGCCCTTCGCTCGTCCGCACCGTTGCGGCTGGTCTTCGCCGCTCCGGTCGGCGCGCCGTCCGCGGTGGAGAAGCTCGCCCGGGAGGCGGACGAGGTGGTGTGCCTCCGCGAGCCGGAGGGCTTCCGCGCGGTCGGCGAGTTCTATTCGGACTTCAGCCCGACCAGCGACGACGAAGTCCTCGCCCTCGTTCCCCGGTGATCAGCCGAACGCCGACAACAGCCAGAAAACCAGCGCCGCGACCCCCGCCGCGGCCGGGAACGTGAGCACCCACCCCAGCACGATGTCGCGCGCGATCCCCCACCGCACCGCCGAAAGCCGCCGCGTCGCGCCGACCCCCATCACCGCCGCCGTGATCACGTGCGTGGTCGAAATCGGCGCCTTCACCGCGAAAGCAGTCAGGTACAACACCGACGCGCCAACGGATTCCGCGACAAACCCGTGCGGCGGGTCGAGCGGGAACACCCGGCGGCCCAACGTCCGCATGATCCGCAGACCGCCCGAGCAGGTACCGAGCGACAACGCCCCGGCGCACACCAGTGTCACCCACAGGGGCACCGAAAACGTGTTCTGCTTTCCCGCCGCGATCAGCGCCAGGACGAGCACGCCCATCCCCTTCTGCGCGTCCTGCAATCCGTGCCCGAGCGCCAGCGCCGAGGCCGACACGATCTGCAGCCGCCGGAACACCCGGCCGCTGCGGTGCGGATTCGCCCGCCTCAGCAACCACAGCACCGCCACCATCGCCGCATAGCCGAGCACGAGCCCGAGCAGCGGCGAAGCGACCATCGGCACCAGCACCTTTTCGACGATGCCGGTCCAGTGCACCGTGCTCGCCGCGGCCAGCGCGGCCCCGACCATGCCGCCGATCAGCGAATGCGACGACGAGGACGGCAGCCCGAAATACCAGGTCACCAGGTTCCACGCGATCGCGCCGACCAGCGCGGCGAGCACCACGGTCAGCGCGCCCGGGCCGGCCGGGACGTCGATGATTCCTTTCGCGACAGTCGCGGCGATCCCGGTCGACAGCAGCGCTCCGGCCAGGTTCATCACCGCGGCCAGCACGAGCGCGGTGCGCAGCGGGAGCGCCCGCGTCGACACCGCGCTGGCGATCGCGTTGGCCGCGTCGTGGAAGCCGTTGGTGTAGTCGAAGAAAATCGTCAGCGCCACGACCGCGATCAGCGCGGCGGTGCCGTCCACTCAGGACTCCTTGACCGCGATCGTCTGCACCACGTCCGCGACGTGCTCGAATCCGTCCGCGGCCAGTTCGAACTGTTCGACGACTTCCTTCGCCTTGAGCACTTCGAGCGCGTCGGCCCCCGGCTGGAAGAGGTCGGCGAGCATCCGCCGGTAGGTGTGGTCCGCCTCGTTCTCCAGGGCGTTGATCTCGATCCAGTACGGCGAGAGCTCGCCGACCTTCGCCAGCCCCGGCATCGCCTCCGCGGTCAGCTCCGCGGCGCGGGACAACACGCGCAGCATCCCCTTGGTGCCCGGCGGAAACTCCGCCAGCCGGTACAGCACGGCGAGGTCGGCCGCAGTGTCCAAAAAGTCAAGGACGTCGTCGATCCGCGCGGCCAGCGCCTGGATGTCCTCGCGGTCGAACGGCGTGACGAACGTGCTGTTCAGCTCGACCATGACGGTGTGCGTCAGGTCGTCTCCCGCGTGCTCGACCTCGTGCAGGCGGGCCGCGATGGCCTCCCGCTCTCCGGGCGGCGCCTCGGTGAGATCGCGCAGCAAAGCGGTGGCGGTGACGAGGTTGGCCGCCGCGTCCGCGAGCAGCTGGAAGAACTGGCTTCCGCGAGGTTTTATGCGCATCGGAAGATCAGTTACCCCGAATGCCCCGCGGTTACACCGGCGCGGTGTGCCGAACGCCCGCATCGGGTACCCACCGGGCAATCAGGGAGGAAGGAGCTGCCGATGCGTCCGGTCTGGCAGGGTGCGCTGTCGTTCGGGCTGGTGAACGTCCCGGTGCGGATGTACAAGGCGGTCGAGGACCACGCGGTGCACTTCACGCAGTTCCAGCGCGGGACGCGGGACCGCATCCGCTACCGGCGGGTGAACGAGCGGACCGGCGACGAGGTGCCCTACGACGACATCGTGCGCGGCCGGGAGGTCGGCGACGACGAGTACGTGCTGGTCGAGCAGGAGGAACTGGACGAGATCGCGCCTGGCCGGTCGCGGTCGCTCGAGGTGGAGAGCTTCGTGGACCTCGAGGAGGTCGACCCGGTGTACTTCGACCGCGCCTACTGGCTCGCCCCCGCCAAGGAGGAGGCGCAACGCCCGTACGTGCTGCTGCTCGACGCGCTCTCCCGCCGGGACAAGGCGGCCGTCGCGAAGTTCGTCTTCCACGGCCGGGAGCACCTCGCGCTCGCCCGAGCCGGAGACGGCGTGATCGTGCTCAACACGCTGCATTACGCCGCCGAGGTGCGCAGCGCGGACGACGTGCCGCAGCTGCCCGCCAAGGCCAAGACCAACCAGAAAGAGCTGGACCTCGCGGTGAAGCTGATCGACGCGATGTCCGAGCCGTGGCGGCCGGAGGAGTTCCGCGACACCTACCGCGAGCGGGTGGAGGAACTGATCGAGGCGAAGAAGGCGGGGAACACCGTCACGCCCGCCGCGGAGCCGGAGCAGCCGACCAAGGTGGTCGACCTGATGGAGGCGCTGGCCAAGAGCGTGCGGGGCAGCCGTCGGCCGCGTACGCCGGATCTGTCCGGGCTGTCCAAGACGGAGCTGCAGAAGCTGGCGAAGGAGCGGGACGTCAAGGGGCGCTCGAAGATGTCGCGCGCTGATTTGGAGGCTGCGCTGAAGGCGTCGTAAGGGTCAGCGCAGCGCCCGCGCCAACTGCGGAATCCGCCCGCCGGCCAGCAGCACGTCCACCTGGCGCGGCGACAGCTGATGCCTCGCCCGGTACTCCTCGTCCCGCGTCTGATTCCGCACCACGAACTCCGCGGTCTCAGCCAGCCGATGCAGGCCGGACACGCACAGCACGTCGTCGCGCCGGATCTTCTCGCCGTCCTCCGGATCGGCGAATTCCAGCGGCAGCACCCCGAAGTTCACCAGGTTCTGCCAGTGGATCCGGGCGAACGACCGGGCCAGAACCACTCGCAGGCCCAGGTACCGGGCAGTGATCGCGGCGTGCTCGCGCGACGAACCCTGGCCGTAGTTCTCCCCCGCCACCACGAAATGTTCCGGGCTGTCGGCCGCGCGCTTCGGGTAGTCCTCGTCGAGCCGAGTGAACGTGAACTCGGCCAGCTTCGGGATGTTCGAGCGGTACGGCAGCGCGCGTGCCCCGGCGGGCGAGATCTCGTCGGTCGACACGTCGTCCCCGGCCTTCAGCAGCACCGGGCCCTCGATCTCGTCCGGCAACGGCTCGAAGTCCGGCAGCCCGGCGACGTTCGGGCCCTTCACCAGCTCCTCCCGCATCGCCTCGTCCTCGGGCAGCGGAGCGGTGAAGACGCGCGGGTCAGCCGCCGAGCGGGCCGGTCCGGAAACCCGCGGGTGGGCGAGGTGGTGGACGGTGGCGTAGTCGCGCGGATCGGTCAGCACGCCGGTCAGCGCCGACACCGCGGCGGTCTCCGGCGAGCACAGCCAGACCGAATCGTCCGAGGTGCCGGACCGGCCGGGGAAATTCCGCGGGAACGTGCGCAGCGAGTTCGTGCCGGGCGCGGGCGCCTGGCCCATCCCGATGCAGCCGAGGCAGCCCGCCTGGTGCACCCGGGCCCCGGCCGCGACGAGGTCGGTGAGGTGTCCGCTGCGGGCCAGTTCGACGAGGATCTGCCGCGACGTCGGGTTGACGTCGAAGCTGACCGAATCGGCCGTCTGCCTGCCCCGGACGGTGGCCGCGGCGACCGCGAAGTCCCGGAACCCGGGGTTGGCCGACGAACCGATCACCACCTGCCCAACCGGAGTGCCCGACACCTCCCGCACCGGAACCACGTTGCCGGGCGAAGAGGGTTTCGCGACCAGCGGCTCCACCGTGGACAGATCGATCTCGTCTTCGATGTCGTAAGAAGCGTCGCGGCCGGCGCGCAGGTCGCGGAAGTCGTGCTCGCGCCCCTCCGCGCGCAGGAACGCGCGGATCGCTTCGTCGGCCGGGAAGACCGTCGCGGTCGCGCCCAGTTCGGCGCCCATGTTCGCGATCACGTGCCGGTCCATCGCGCTCAGGCAGGCCAGCCCCGGCCCGTGGTACTCGATGATCCGGTGCCGCCCGCCGCTCACGCCGTGCCTTCGCAGCATCTCCAGCACGACGTCCTTCGCCGACACCCACGGCGGCAGCTCGCCGCTCAGCCGGACACCCCAGATCTCCGGCATCCGCAGGTAGAGCGGCTCCCCGGCGATGGCCAGCGCCACTTCGAGGCCGCCGACACCCACCGCGAGCATGCCCAGCGCCCCGGCCGCGCAGGTGTGCGAATCGGACCCGGCGAGGCTCTTGCCCGGCGCGCCGAACCGCTCCATGTGCGTCGGATGCGAGACCCCGTTGCCCGCTTTGGAGAACCACAGCCCGAACCTGCGGCAGGCCGAGCGCAGGTAGGCGTGGTCCTCGGCGTTCTTCTCGTCGGCCTGCAGCAGGTTGTGATCGACGTACTGGACGCTCAGCTCGGTCCGCGCGCGGTCGAGCCCGAGCGCCTCGAGTTCCTGCATCACGAGCGTGCCCGTGGCGTCCTGGGTCAGCGTTTGATCGGCCCGCAGGCCGATCTCGGTCCCTGGTTCGAGCCGGCCGGCGACCAGGTGCTCGGCCAGCAGCCGCCCGGCGAGAGTCTGTTCGCGTCCCACGCCCGGGCGGATACCCGTTTCCGGCGCGGCGAACCGCCATGTTTCCGGCCCGCCCGCACCGGCAATCCGGGGATCAAGAACGGCGGAAGGAGACTGGGATGCCGCAGCAGGCTTGGAGTTCGAAACGCGAACGGCAGTACCAGCACATCGAGGAGTCGCAGGAGGACCGCGGCGCGAGCAAGAAGCGCGCGAAGGAGATCGCCGCGCGCACGGTGAACAAGAACCGGGCGCAGTCGGGCGAATCGGACCGCGCGAGCAAGACCTCGGTGCGCGACAAATCGCCGCAGCAGCGCGGCGGGCACCGCTCCGGCAAGGGACTCGGGCCCGGCGGTCCGACGCGCGACCAGTTGTACAACGAGGCCAAGCAGCGCAACATCCACGGCCGGTCCACGATGACGAAGAAGGAACTGGCCAACGCGCTGGGCCGGGGCTGATTCCGCCGCGGTGAACCAGCGCCCGACCGGCGCGGTCCGGCCTTGGATCCGCATTGTCGACGCCGTGCGGAAAGAACTGTCGCGAGACGGTTTCGCCCATCGTTACGACCCGGACGCAGACAATGGCCCCGGCGAATTGCGCGGCGGCGAAGACGCCTTCCTGCCGTGCGGTTTCCGGTTCGCCGATGCCCTGCACGACATCGACGCACGAGAGGATTGCCATGACCGAGACCGTCGGCGACTACCTGCTTTCGCGGCTGCGCGATTGGGGCGTGGAGCAGGTGTTCGCCTACCCCGGGGACGGGATCAACGGTCTCGTCGCCGCCTTCGGCAAGGCGGACAACCAGCCGCGCTTCGTGCAGGCCCGGCACGAGGAGATGGCCGCCTTCTCCGCGGTCGGCTACGCGAAGTTCAGCGGGGCCGTCGGCGTCTGCATGGCGACGTCCGGGCCCGGTGCGATCCACCTGCTGAACGGGCTCTACGACGCGAAACTCGACCACGTCCCGGTCGTCGCGATCGTCGGGCAGACCGCGCGCACCGCGATGGGCGGCAGCTACCAGCAGGAGGTCGAACTCCAGGCGCTGTACCGGGATGTCGCGAACGAGTACTGCATCGAGGTGAACGTCGCCGAGCAGCTGCCCAACGCGCTCGACCGCGCGTTCCGGGTGGCGCAGGCGTCCCGCACGCCGACCGCGCTGATCATCCCGGCGGACCTGCAGGAAGCGCCCTACGAGCCGCCGCAGCACGCGTTCAAGCAGATGCCGTCGAGCCCGCCCGGGACCGCGTGGCCGAATCCGGTGCCGCCCGAACCCGCCATCACCGAGGCGGCCGACGTGCTCAACGCCGGCGAGAGGGTCGCGATCCTCGTCGGGCAGGGCGCTCGCCGCGCGGCTGCGGAAGTCCGCGAAGTCGCCGACCTCACCGGGGCGGGAGTGGCGAAAGCGTTGCTGGGCAAGGATGTTCTGGCTGACGATCTGTCCTATGTGACCGGTGCGATCGGACTGCTCGGCACGCGGCCGAGCTACGAGATGATGCGCGACTGCGACACGCTGCTGATCGTCGGGTCGAACTTCCCCTACAGCCAGTTCCTGCCGGAGTACGGCCAGGCCCGCGCGGTGCAGATCGACCTCGACGGCCGGTTCATCGGCATGCGCTACCCCACCGAGGTCAACCTCGTCGGCGACGCCGCCGCGACGCTGCGCGCGCTGCTGCCGAAGCTGAACCGGACCGAAAACCGTTCGTGGCGCGAGAAAATCGAGAAGAACGTCGCCGACTGGTGGACCACAATGGACCAGCAGGCGGCGGTCGACGCGAAGCCGGTCAACCCGATGCGGATCGTGCACGAGCTGTCGAAGCAAATCCCGGACAACGCGATGGTCACCGCCGATTCCGGTTCGTCGACCAACTGGTACGCGCGCAATCTCCGGATCCGCGACGGCGTCCGCACCACCCTGTCCGGCACGCTCGCGACGATGGGCCCCGCCGTGCCTTACGCGATCGGGGCGAAGTTCGCGCATCCCGACCGGCCGGCGATCGCGCTGGTCGGCGACGGCGCGATGCAGATGAACGGATTGGCCGAGCTGATCACCATCGCCCGCTACCAGGGATTGTGGACCGATCCGCGGTGCGTCGTCTGCGTGTTCCACAACAACGACCTCAACCAGGTCACCTGGGAACTGCGCGCGATGGGCGGCGCGCCGAAGTTCGAGGAATCGCAGTCGCTGCCGGACGTCGACTACGCCGGTTTCGCGCGCAGCGTCGGCCTCGAAGGGATCAATGTCGAGGACCCGCGCGACCTCGCTTCGGCTTGGGAGACCGCGTTCGCCGCGGACCGGCCGACCGTGCTGGACGTGCGGTGCGACGCCGAGGTTCCGCCGATTCCGCCGCACGCGACGTTCGAGCAGATGAAATCGGTGACCGAGTCCGTGCTCAAGGGCGATCCGGAAGCGTTCCACCTGATGTTCCAGGGCGCGAAGACGAAGCTGCAGGAGTTCTTGCCCGGGCGGTCGCGGTGACGGTCGCCGCCCCGCACATCGAACGGATCGACGCGCGCGCCTACCGGGTGCCGACCCCTTCGCCGGAAGCCGACGGCACGCTCGCCTGGGACTCCACGACGCTCGTCGTGGCCAGGGTGCGCGCGGGCGGCACCGACGGACTCGGCTGGACGTATGCCGATTTCTCCTGCGCCCCGCTGATCGAAGGAAAACTCGCCTCCGCGATCGCCGGAATGCCGGTCCTGGATCCGCCCGCGTGCTGGAGCGCGATGCAGCACGCGATCCGGAACCTCGGGCGCGCCGGACTGGTCTCTTGTGCACTGTCCGCTGTGGACATCGCGATCTGGGACGCCGCCGCGCGGCTGCTCGACGTTCCGCTGAGCCGGTTGCTCGGGCGGGTGCACGACGAGGTCGAAGTCTACGGCAGCGGCGGTTTCACCTCGCAGGATGACGACGAACTGGCCGCACAGCTGGAATACTGGGTGCGGAAGCAACGCATTCCGCGCGTGAAAATCAAGATCGGCGAAGCTTGGGGCAACGCGGTCGCCCGCGACATCGGCCGGGTCCGGCTGGCGCGCGAGACGATCGGGGACGACGCCGCGCTGTACGTCGACGCGAACGGCGGCTACTCGGTCGGCCGCGCTCGCCGGATCGCCGACACGTTGCGCGAGTTCGGCGTGACCTGGTTCGAGGAACCGGTGTCCAGCGACGATCTGCCCGGCCTGGCCCAGCTGCGCACGCCGGACGGCCCGGACATCGCGGCCGGCGAGTACGGCTGCGACCTGCCGTACTTCGCCCGGATGCTGCCCGCGGTCGATTGCCTCCAGGTCGACGTGACGCGATGCGGCGGCTACACGGAATGGCGTCGCGTCGCCGCTTTGGCCGCTGCCGCGAACCGCGAGGTTTCCGCGCACTGCGCACCGAATCTGTCCGCGCACGCGGCCGCGGCGACCCCGAATTTCCGGCACCTCGAATGGTTCGCCGACCACGACCGCATCGAACGGGAACTCTTCTACGGCGGCCTCGACCCCAGCGGCGGCCGGGTCGCCCCGTCGATGTCCGTCGCCGGGCACGGGCTGCGCCTGCATGCCGACGCGGCCGCCGAGTACGCGGTCGAGGGCCGATGAGCCAGCGCTGAACTCCTGAATCCCGTTGTCCGCATGCGCCGACACCAGCGCCGAACTGCTGGCCGCCGAGCTTGCCGAGGAGCGCTATCCGCCCGGGACCGTCTCGCCGCCCAGCGCGGCCAGCACCTCGCCGCTGTAGTACGACGAAAGGCGATTCGACGCGAGAAACACATACGACGGCGCGATGTCGTCCGGATGCGCGGCCCGCTGGAACGGTGCCTGCAGGCCGAATTTCTCCACCTTCTCCGGCGGGAACGTCGACGGGATGAGCGGTGTCCACACCGGACCCGGCGCGACGCAGTTCACCCGGATCCCCCGGTCGGCCAGCGCCTGCGCCATCGCGTACGTCCAGGCGTGGATCGCGCCCTTCGTCGCCGAGTAGTCGATGAGGGTTTTGTTGCCGCGCAAGCCGTTCACCGAACCGGTGTTGATGATGACGTCGCCGTCGCCGAGATGCGGCAGCGCGGCGGCGGTCACCCGGAAGCAGCTGTGCAGGTTCACGTCGAACGTGTGCATCCACTGCTCTTCGGTCAGGTCCTCGGGACGGTCGACCGGCCATTGCGTCGCGGCGTTGTTGACCAGGATGTCGAGACCGTCCAATTCGGACAGCGTGTGGTCGACGATCTCCCGGCAGTGGCTCGCGTCGGCGAGATCGCCGGGAAGCAGCAAGCATTCCCGGCCCTCGGCGCGCACGCGATCGGCGGTGTACTCGGCGTCTTCGTGCTCGCTGAGATAGGAGATCGCGACGTCCGCGCCTTCTTTCGCGAAGGCGATCGCGACCGCGCGGCCGATCCCGGAGTCGCCGCCGGTGATCAGCGCGCGTTGCCCGGCGAGCAGGCCCCGGCCCTCGTAGCCGGTCATCGAATCGCGCGGCTGCGGATCCATTTCCGCCGTGGCGCCCGGCGGTTCCTGCTGCTGCGGCGGTCGGATGCGGTCTGCCATGCGAGAGTCCTCCCCGAAAAGTCGGTGCCGTCGCTTTCCGGCTACCCGCTGCGCCGCGGTTCAATCACCCGAACGGCCGCGCAACCGTCCCCCTGCGACGGTTGCGCGGCCCCTCGCCCCCTGGCCCGCCCTGTGGATGCGCGGCGATTACCCCGCTGCGCGGCCGGCAAACCCGGGGACGATCAGTAATCGTGCGACAGCGCCTCGACCAGCACGCCGGTGTCCGACTCTCGCACGCACGGCTTCGCCGACGAGGCCTGCTGGTCCGGCACGATCCCGGAATCGCCGCTTTGCGCGAGTCCGGCGTCGACGCACTCCGCGAAGCACTGGCCACGCTCGGATCAGCACGGCGCTGATCCGTTTCGCCGCCCCCAAGCCGGGTACGCCTCGAACAAGAAGGGAGGACAACCGTGCTGGAGGAGATGAACCGGACGCCCGCGGAGGAGAAGTCCACCGCGGACCTCGCGGCCGATCTGACCACTTCCATCAAACGCCTGCTCCAAGACGAGTTCCGGTTGGCGCTGGCCGAATTCCAGACGAAGGGCAAGCGCTTCGGCGTCGGGGCCGGGCTCGTCGGGTTCGCCGGCGTGCTCGCGCTTCTCGGCGGCGCGACCCTGATCGCCGCGGCGGTGCTCGGTCTCGCGCTCGTGGTGCCCGGCTGGCTGGCCGCGCTGATCGTCGGCGGCGCGTTGCTGCTGGTCGCGGGGCTTGCCGCGCTGATCGGGGGCAAGGAGGCGAGCCGCGCCGGCGGGCCGGTGCCGGAGGAGTCCGTGGACAGGGTGCGCGAGGACGTCGAGACGATGAAGCAGGTGCGGTCATGACCGAACGCAAGGTGGAAGAGGCCCGCGCGGACCGGGACGTCACCCGCGAGGAACTGGCCGAAACGCTGGACGCGCTGGGCCACAAGCTGGACGTCCGCACCCGCGCCGCCGAGAAGGTGGACGAGACGATCGACCGGGCGGCCGCGCAGGTGGAGAAGACCGTCTCGGCCCCGGCCGCGGAGAAGGTCCGCGCCGGTGCGGAGGCCGTCCGGAGCAACCCGCTCCCGCTGTTCGCGGCGGTTTTCGGCGGCGTGTTCGTGCTCCGGTTCCTGATCCGCCGCCGGTCCGCGCACCGGAAGCAGGGCGGCGCATGCTGACCGACCGGGAACAGCGTGTGCTGAACGAAATCGAACGCGGTTTGGGCGAGACGGATCCGCGGCTCAGCGCGAAGCTGGACCGCGGATCCGGCCGTCCGCGCCGTCGCCGCTCCGCGCTGGAGATCCTGGCGACGATCACCAGCGTCGTGCTGATCGCGACCGGCGCGTTCGACACGCGGCCGGGCATGATCGTGGCCGGGGTGGTCGGGCTCGCGGTGCTCGTCGGCGGGCCGTTCGCGGTGCGGCACTGGAAAGCCGGATCCTGGCGCTGACCCGCCGGGCGTTCGCCAGATCAGTTCGCTAGATCAGTTCGCTAGATCACTGTCAGGAAACCGTCAACGACCGTCCCTTGAGCGCTCGCCGGGGTCCAGCCTGACCGGGTGACCGCAACTCTGTCCCGCCCGGAAACGCCGCCGGCCGCCGACCGGCACCGCCTTTCCGTCGTCGGCGGACTCGCCGCGCTGTCCCTCGACGCGATGGCGTCGGTCGCCTACGGACCCGAGGCGATCGTGCTCGTGCTGGCCGTCGCCGGCGGAACGGGACTCGGCTTCACGCTGCCCGTCACGCTCGCGATCGCCGTCTTGCTCGCCGTGCTGACCCTGTCGTATCGGCAGGTCATCGCCGCGTTCCCGGACGGCGGCGGGGCCTACGGCGTCAGCCGCACCCACCTCGGCCGCCGCGCCTCGCTGGTCGCCGCCGCGTCGCTGATCGTCGACTACGTGCTGAACGTCGCGGTCTCCGTCGCCGCCGGGGTCGCCGCGCTGACGTCGGCGTTTCCCGAGTTGCTGCCGTACAAGCTCCCCCTCTGTCTCGGCGTGCTCGTGCTGATCACCGGCATCAACCTCCGCGGCATCGCCGAGAGCGCGCGGGCGTTCATCGTGCCGACCGCGGTGTTCGTCGGCTCGATCCTCACCGTCGTCGTAGTCGGCCTCTTCCGCACCGCTCCGGCCGCGAGCGTCGCCAGCGGGCACCTCCCCAGCCTTCAGACCGTCGGAATCCTTTTGCTGCTCAAGGCTTTCGCCAACGGCTGCGCGGCGCTGACCGGCGTCGAGGCGATCGCCAACGCCGTCCCGTCCTTCCGCAAACCGCGCGTGCGCCGGGCTCAGCGGGCGGAGGTCGCGCTCGGCGGGCTGCTCGCGGTGATGCTGCTCGGGATCGCCGTGCTGATCGGGAAGTTCTCGATCCACCCGGTCGACGGCGTGACCGTGCTGTCGCAGGTCACCGCCGCGTCGCTCGGGAACGGTTTCGGTTACTACGTAGTGCAATTCTCCACCGTGGTCCTGCTGGCACTGGCTGCGAACACTTCCTTCGGCGGGCTTCCGGTGCTGGCGCAACTGCTCGCGAAACACAACAACCTCCCGCACGTTTTCGCCTTGCGCGCCGAACGTCAGGTGTACCGCTACGGCGTCGGTTTCCTCGCTCTCGCTTCCGCTTTGCTGCTGATTCTCGCGAATGGCGACATGAACACCCTGGTGCCGCTGTTCGCGATCGGCGTGTTCGTCGGCTTCACCCTTTCGCAGGTCGGAATGGTGCGGCATTGGTTCGGCGCCCGCCCGCGCGGCTGGCGAGGAAAGGCCGCGCTCAACGGTTTCGGCGCGCTGCTCACCGGAATCGCGGCGATCGTGGTCACCGCGACGAAATTCGGCGAAGGCGGCTGGCTGATCGTCGTCGCGCTGCCGGTGCTCGTGCTGATGATGGAATGGGTCCACCGCAACTACCGCCGCATCGGCGACCGTCTCGAACTCGGGCGCATCCCCCCTCCGCCGCGGCTCAACCGGTCGCTGGTGGTCGTCCCGGTCCACACGGTGTCGCGACTGACCCGCGACGCGCTCTCCGCCGCGCTGTCGCTCGGCGAGCACGTCGAGGCCGTGCACGTGACGCATCCCGAGGAGGAGGCGGCCGCGCGCGAGTTCGTCGAAACGTGGGAACGCTGGCACCCGGAGGTCACGCTCGTCCAGCTGCACGACGAACGCCGCCGCCTCGGCGAGCCGATCGCGGAACACCTCCGGCGACACGACGGATGCCACGTTTTCGTCCTGGTCGCCGAGGTCGAGCCCGAGCATTTCTGGCAGCGCGTCCTGCAGAACCGCCGCGGCGCGGTGCTCGCCCGGGTGCTGCGCCGCCGTTCCGACGCGGTCGTCTGCCGGATGCGGTTCCGGGTCAAGGCCTGAGCCATTTCGTCCGGTTTTCCCGAATGCCCGTTTTCCCGGGGCGGGCCACGCGTTGCCCGATAGTACTTTCGGCCGATGTCCGCAGGGCGAAAACCCGCCGAAAGGCGTGGGCCATCCCGGGGGTCTTTCCCTCGCCCCGGTTTCGCCGCCCAAGATCGTCTTAGGGTTGGGCGTATTCGTGATCTTGAAACCGGAATGAGGGGCCCATGCGGAAACGGACCAGAATTCTCGGCAGAACGCTCGCGGCGGCAGGCACCCTCGCCGCGCTGACGGTGGCCACGGCCGTCCCGGCGATCGCGACGCCGCAGGCGAAAGCGGCCGAGCCGACGTCGGTCGAGCAGGACATCGCGCAGCTGTACCAGGACGTCGAAGACCTCTACAACGGGCTGCCCGCGAACGCGCTGCGCGGCGTCGACCCGCTGTTCGACTCGCCGGTGAAGCGGCCGGGCCAGCAGGCGCACGCCGCGCAGGGCCCGATCCCGGGCTGCACCGAAGGATCGCTGCTGACATACGCGAACAACCTCGCGTCCAAGCTGACCCCGACCGAGGGCCAGGCGCTCAGCGCGCTGAGCGCGATCGGCCAGCTCTACACCCAGGCCGTCGCCAGCGACAAGACCCCGCAGGTCTTCGGCACCGACGGCCAGTACACGCCGCGGGCAGGCTCGACGATCGACAAGCTGCGCGGGTTCTGGGACATCGAGAGCTGGAACATCCAGCTGGTCGCCTGGAAGGGCACCGACCTCGGCAGCCAGGACCGCACGACGCAGACGTTCAAGCTCGGCCTCGACCCGAAGCGGGCCGCCGCGGCGGGCGCGCTCGCGACCAAGGTGCTCTACGAGGTCCCCGCCCTGCAGGGCGGCCGCAACCCGCTGCTGACCCTGAACGCGTTCTCCGCCCCGGCCGACAGCCTCGGCGGCAAGCGCGTCATGCTCGGCGACGGCCTGCTCGACGTGGTCAACCACCTCGGCTTCGACGACGTGTCGGTGGAAGCGGTCGTCGGCCACGAGTACGGCCACCAGGTCGACTTCGCGCACAACAACTACCCGCGCGACGAATCCGCCGAAATGGGCCCGGACGCGTACGGCGGCTACTTCGTCGCGCACGCCAAGGGCGAGGCGTGGAATGCCCGCACCCAGCAGGAGGTCACCTACCTCGACGCCTCCATCGGCGACTGCTTCCACAGCCACGGCACCCCCGACCAGCGCAAGGCCGCCGGCGCGTGGGGCGAGAAGCAGGCCGTGAGCCAGAACAACCCGAACCGGATCATCCCGTCGGCGAAGATGATCGAGAAGTTCCAGAAGGAATACCCGAAGCTGATGCCGCCCGCCACGGCGGCGCTCGCCTCGGCGCACTGATCTCTTGCGGTGTCAGGGCCCCGTCTCCGCTTTCCGGGAGACGGGGCCCTCTCGCGTGCTCAGGTGGCGATGGTGGCCAACGGGTCCAGTCCGTACGTGCGGGCGTAACCGTTCTCGGTGCCGACGAGCAGGTCGACGACCTCGAAATACCGGTCCCAGAACGGAGTTTCCCGCAGCGCGTCGATCAACAGCTGGTAGGCGTGGTGATCATCGGCTTCCCAGACCCAGACGTCGGTGACGCGCGCGGAGTAGAACTCGGTGTCGTAGAAGCGCGACCGGACGCCGGCGGTTTTCGCCTCGATCGCGGGCACGACCTGGGTGGCGAAGGCCTCGGCCCGTTCCGGCGGGGTCAGGGCGAGCCATTCCGGCGTGGTCTTGACGAGCAGGAACGCGGTGACCGGTGTTTCCTTCGCGGACATTGCGGCTCCTTGGAGGTCAGGCTTCGAAGGCGGGCTTGAGGGTTTCGGCGCACCACTGTTCGAAAGTGGTCGGAGACGCCGTTTCCGCGGTGCGCGTGACACCGGCGTCGAGGCCGTTGTCCTTGGCGTGCTTCATGTCCGCGATGCCGTGGACGAAGGTTTCGTTCAGCCCGTAGCCGATGAGCGTGCTGCGCAGGTCGTCCAGCGACTCGCGCTCGTAGCGGACCGGACGGCCCAGCTGCTCGGTCATGATCCGGGCGACCTCGTTGGGAGACAGGTCTTCCGGCCCCAGCACCGGGACGTCCGCGAACCCGGTCCAGGACCGGTCCCGCAGCAGCCGGGCGGCGACCGCGGCGATGTCCGCGACGGCGACGAGCGGGGCCTTGCGGTCCGGGTCCAGTACGTCGGCGTAGACGCCCTTCTCCCGGATCGAGTCGACTTCCTCCAGCAGATTCTCGAAGAAGGACGGGTTGGCCAGCGCCCGGTACGCGACCCCGGTTCCCGCGATCAGCTCGTCCATCGCGAGCGACGCGGTGACCAGCCCCGCCCGATCGGCGACCGCGGTGCCGCGGCCGAGCGCCGAAACCCCGACGACATGCCCGACGCCGTGCGCGGCAAGCGCTTTCGCGGCCGGGCCGGTGAAACCGCTCCAGCCGTCCGCCGGAGTACGCGACGAATCCGGTGGGACCACCCAGAAAACGGCGTCCGCGCCCGCGAAGGCCCGGTCGACGACTTCGGCGTCGCCGTGCGAGCCGACGACGACCTCGACGCGCTCGCGCACCGAATCCGGGAGCCGGGCGGGGTCGCGGACGATCACCCGCAGGTCCTCGCCCGCGTCGAACAGCAAGCGCAGCACCCGGCTGCCGATGTTCCCGGTGGGGGCAGTGATGACGATCATGAAAACCTCGTGGATTAGGACCGATGGGTACGCCCTCGATCCTGCTGAGCGCGGCGGTGCTGCCACAATGGGAACTTCGGCACGCAATCCTTGCCTGAAGTGGAATTACCCTGGTGAACAGCCTGAACCCGGCACTCGACGCCAACCTCGCCGTCGCCTTGGACGCCCTGCTGACCGAGCAGAGCGTCACCAAGGCCGCCGCGCGCCTGCACACCTCGCCGGCCGCGATGAGCCGCACGCTCGCCCGGCTGCGGCGCATCCTGCAAGACCCGCTGCTGGTCCGGGCCGGGCAAGCGATGGTCCCCACGCCGCGCGCGCAGTCCCTGCGCGAGGAGGCCGCCGCAGTGGTGCACAGCCTGGGCGCGCTGCTGAGCCCCGGCACCGTCGTCGACCCCGCGACCCTGCGCTCGACCTTCACGATCCAAGCCGCCGACCTGGTCGGCGCCGCCCTGGCCGTCGGCCTCCTTCAGTTGACCGGAGAGGAAGCCCCCGGCGTCTCCCTGCGAGTCCGAGCCGAGGAATGGGAAGCCGGTTCCGCCCTCCGCGACGGACGGCTCGACCTCGAGGTCGGCTCCATCGACCACGTCGACCCGGAAACGCAGGTCGAAGAACTGCTCACCCTGCGCATGGCCGCCGCCGTCCGCCCCGGCCACCCGCTCGCTTCGGCCCCCTTGACCCCAGCCCGGCTCGCGGCGGCCGACCACGTCGCCGTCAGCCGCCGCGGCCGGTTCACCGGCCCTCTCGACACCGCACTGGCCGAACACGGCCTCCGCCGCCGCGTCGCGATCGTCCTGCCGAGCCATTTGGCCGCGATGACCCTCGCCGCGCGCAGCGATGTCGTCTGCCTGATCCCCGCGTCGCTCCCCGGCGAACCCCCGTCGCCGCTCACCGCCGACGCCACCGCGCTCGGCCTGCGGCTGCTCGACATCCCGGTTCCGTTGCCTCCCTTGACGATCGGCATGGCGTGGCATCCGCGCCAGTCGGCCGACGGGGCGCACCGCTGGCTCCGCGCCGCGGTGCGGCGGGCACTTTGCGCGCCAGGGACTTCTCCGCATTAGGCGCGCTTCGCTTCCGCGGCAACGCCCGAATTTGCCTCCGGTCCGCCTCCCGAGGTCCGGTAGGTTGCCCCGCGTGGAGTTCGTGGTTGCCGAGGACGAGGTGTGGTTCTCCGTTTTCGACGTCCTCCCGCGGACAGAGGAGGCGACGGGCGACGACTTCGTGCGGGAAGTCAGGATTCCCGTCTCCGAGACCGAGGAACTCCACCTCAGCTGGGACGCGACGCACCGGAGCGTCCGCTTCCGGCACCGGCGGGAGTCGGACATCGTCGTCGATGTCTACCGCGAGCACGCGACCTTGCTGACGATCGAGGTCCGCGACACCGGGCCCGTGGTCGTGGCGGAGTATCACGCGAACGGCTTCCGAGGCAGGACGGCTGTGCGGTTTCGACCGACCTTCGCCCTGACGGACGTCCTCCTCCAGACCTGACTCCGGCACCGGGTCCTGGCCCGCCTTGCCCGGCAGTTCTTCCGCTGAGCCCATTTGCCTGAACTGCTCGGCGAAGTCAAGCATCCGGACCGGTGGAGCACGCCAGCGGTCGCGCCGTCCGCGCACCCCGTCTCCGCCGTGCCGAGACGAGGTTAATGCCCTTCACTTTTCCTATTGACCTTCACCAGCGCCGAGCTATAGGGTTTCACCACAGTTAATGGCATTAACAGCCACTCGACAAGAGGAGACACCCATGCGCAGCACCGACCCGGCCACCTCGCGAACACCTCGCCGCCGCAGCCTCGGGACCGCCCTGCTCGCAGTCCCGCTGACTGTCGCCGCCACCCTCGGAGCCGCCCCCGCCGAAGCCGCCACTCCCGGCCCCGGCTCGCTGACCTGCCAAGGCAAAGGCGTCGAACCGGCCGCGAAAGCCCGTCACCGGGCCGAAATCCTCATCCACGCGCCGCTGCACACCATCTGGGACTTGCAGACCGACGTGGAAGCCTGGACGTCCTGGCAAAAACCCGCCGCCCCGATGACCGTGCGACGCCTGGACTCCGGCCCGCTGCGCAAGCACTCGCGGTTCCAAGCCACCGTCCACGTGCCCACGACTACCCCGAGCACCGTGGTCATCAGCTCCACCGTCCAGCAACTCCAGCGCGGCAAATGCCTTCGCTGGACCGGCCCCGCCGACAGCACCGGCTACCACATCGACGGCACACACGTCTGGACCTTCACTCCCGTCCGCGGCGGCATCCTCGTCCGCACCGAGGAAAGCCATTCCGGCCCGCAAGCCGACCCGACCTCCGACATGGGCCTCGAAACCTGGCTCGCCGACCTCAAGGCCGCCGCCGAATCCGGCACCTGCGACGGACCGCACCAGCGCTGACCGGGACGGGCACACGGTCCGACGGGCCACGCAGACACCGCTGACCCGACCGCCCGTAGCGCCACCACCCGGTCGGCACGGTCTCCGAGCTCTTGCACCCGGAGCGTGCAAGAGCTCGGACCCACCCAGGCGACGGCCAAGCCGCCCCAGCGGATCACTCCGCGTCGAGCACCGACCGCAAGGTCCGCAGCAACGGCGCGGCCTCGGCGCCGAACATCTCCACGTCCACCCGCTCCACCGCGGTCACCGCCCGCCCGGCCAGGTCGCGGCCGTTTTCGGTCAGCCGCACCAGTTTCGCGCGCGTGTCGCCGGAGTCGACCGTCCTCGTCACCAGTCCGGCCGCCTCCAGCCGGGCGATCACCTGGGACGTCATCTTGATGTCGGTGCCCGCCCGCGCGGCCAGTTCCTGCTGCCGCGGCGGCGCGCCGTGCGTTTCCATCCACCAGCAGCACGCGAGCAGCACGAACTGGACGTGCGTGAGGCCCAGCGGTTCGAGCGTCTGCCGGATCCGCCGCTGCCACGCCAAAGTCACGTGCCACAGCAGGAAACCCGGGCTGTCCCCCGGACCCGCGAACCGCGTCATCGCGCGGACCGCTCCGCGCTGGTCAGCAAATCGCTCATGGCGACCGGGAAGTCCTCGCTGATCTGCGGCCCGAGTTCCGGACCCGCGTCCCCCTCGATTTCCAAGCGATGCGTGACGCGCGTGCCGCCGCCCGCGAGCGGGGCGAGCGTGTGCCGGAACCGCAGCACGACCTCGCCGAAGCGCGTTTCGTCCTCGTAGACCTCGTTCTCGGTCAACTCCGTGATGCGCGAACGGAACGTGTCCTGCCCCTGCGGGGTGACCGACAGCTCGGTCCCCTTCTCGAACGGTCCGTGCAGTTCGAATCGGTCGCTGCGCTCGCTCAGCGGCGTCCCGCTGTGCAGGGCCCGCAACGCCGCCCACACCGCGTCCGGACGCGCCGAAGTCTCCGCGCTGTAGTCAGTGGTCCACATGATCGGTCCTCCCAGTTAGTCTGCGCAGAGACTATCTGCGCGCAGACTAACTGGCAAGCCCGAGCCGCGCGGCCCCTCACTCCGGCCAAGCGCTCCCCTTGATCAGCTCCACGAAGTCCGTCCGCTCGAACGCCGGATCGAAATAGGCGAGCACGTCGTCGTTCATCGTGCCGAACGTCGTCTCCGGACGGCCGGCCATCCCGTCCCGGAACGCGCGCAGGATGCGGTTCTTGAAGTCCGGCCGAGGATGCGCCGCGACGACCTCCGCGCGCCGGTCGCCGGCGATTTCGGCCAGGCCGAGGCCCAGCACGTCGGTTTCCACGCCCAGCGTCACCACCGCCACCTCCGGGGCCAGCCGCAGCGGGACGTCCGGCGTCGTGTGCAGGGCGATCGCGAGCCAGACGTTCCGGGCGTCTTCCTCCGAACGGCCGTGGTCGAGCAGGAACGTCCGGGCCGCCTCGGCGCCGTCGAGTTCGAAACGGCGGTCGGAGGTCGCGTAGCCGTCGGTGAGCCCCAGGTCGTGGAACAGCCCGCCGACGTACGCGAGTTCCGGATCCACCGTCAGCCCGCGCGCGGCGGCTTTCAGCGAACCCCACAGGAACACGCGCCGCGAATGGTGGAACAACGTCTCGTCGGCGACGTCGCGCACCAGCGCCGTCGCCTCGCGCACCAGCGCGGTATCCGGAATCTCGATCCCGGCGATCACCTCGGGCACCACAGACCTCCTCGGGAAAAATTGGGCTCAGCCCGAGTCTCGCCCGGCGAAGTCCGCGGTCCCACTGCGAAAACCGACCGCGTGCCCACAGATCCGGACAGGAGTCAGGAGGCCGTGGTCTCGAAGCGCGCGCGGTACTGGCTCGGCGAAATCCCCAGGCGGGCCACGAAGACGCGGCGCATCGTCTCGGAGCTGCCGAATCCGGAGGCGCGGGCGGTCTCCGCGACGCCGTGCCCCGCGCCGAGGAGGGCTTTCGCGTGGTCCAGCCGCACCTGCTCGACGTACTTCGCCGGCGTCGTGTCCAGTTCGCTCGCGAACAGCCGCGCGAGATGCCGGGCGCTGACGCCCGCCCGCGAGGCCATCGCGGACGCATTGTGGTCGAGCGCGGGCTGCGCCGAAACCAGGTCGGTCACCTCGCGCAACGTCGGGGTGCTCGGCCGCGGCATCCGCAGCGGCGCGGAGAACTGCGACTGGCCGCCGGGCCGTTGCATGAACATCACGAGACCGCGCGCGACGGTGCGCGCGAGATCGGGGCCGTGGTCCTGTTCGACCAGAGCGAGCGCCAGGTCGATGCCCGCGGACACTCCGGCCGAGGTGAAAATGTCGCCGTCCCGCACGAAAAGCGCGTCGGGAAGCACCTCGACGTCCCGGTACGCGCGGGCGAGCCGGGCCGCGTGCCGCCAATGCGTGGTGGCGCGCCGTCCGGACAGCACGCCCGCGGCGGCCAGCGCGAAGGACCCGGTGCAGATCGACACCAGCCGACCAGCACGCGGCGCGATTTCCCGGATCGCGGCGACCAGATCCACGGGAACGCCGTGCTCCACCAGCCCGTCGCCGCCGGCCACCACGACGAGATCCGGGTCCGGCGTCTCGGCGACCGGCCCGTCGACGGGCAGCCGGACGCCCACCGAGGTCGCCACGGGAGCCCCCGACGGCGACCGGTAGCTGATCGAATACCCGGCCCCGGCCAGATTCGCCTCGGCGAACACCTCGGCGGGCCCGGTCACGTCGAGCATCTTCACGCCGTCGAACACGACGAAAACCACGCTCGCGCCCATGATCCGACCTCCGGGGCCCAGCATGGCAGACCGTCAGGCGGACGCGAACCGGAGCACTGCCGCGTCGTACTGGGCGCGGGCGAACCGGAACGGCCCGAACCCGCGGTAGTCCCGCTTCCGCCGGTGCGGTTGCGCGAACGAATCCCAGACGACCTCGTCGCCAGGTCACCGTGATGCGCGCCAGCAGCGGCCAGCAGCCCCAGACCCCGCACGCACAGGCGAGCAGCGGCGTTTCGCCTTCCTCGAAGTCGAGGCCGTGGAAGTGCTCGGTCGGCGCGCCAGCGAAACAGTCCGGAATCAGGCCGCCGTAAGCACCCCGGCCGGGGACATGCCTTCGGCGAGTTCGAACCGGTCGATCAGCTCGGTCAGCGCGACGTCGTCGACATACGGCACTACGACCGGACCGCCCAGTTCGCCGGGCGGAGGGAACTCGAAGCGAAGCGTGGCCACCGCTCGAATCATCCCCGAGCCTCACGCCGGGGTTTCGTTCGGCTCCCGCCGCTCAGCCAAGATCTCCGTCACCCGCTCGCTGGGCAACGCACTCCGCAGCGCCAGCGCGATCACCACCGCGGTCAGCACCAGCGACGCCGCCGCACCCAGCGAAAAGTCGAGCACCCCCAGGTTCCCGGCATGCTTCGACGCCTCCGGATACGTGCCGAGATAGCTGATCACCGCGAGGCCCGCGAACCACACCAGCACCCACCAGCCGTGCCGGAAGTCCAGCTTCGGAGCGGTCTTCGCGAAGGCCTGGTGCGCCGCGAGCAGGAGGTATCCGAAGACGATCACCACGAACAGTTTCCAGTTCGTGTCCCAGCCGGTCCAGTAGATGATCAGGTTGGTGGAGAACATCGCGAGGAAAGCTACCGCCCACGTGAAGCCGCGGCCGAGGCGGAACGGGCGGTCGTGGCGCGGGAGCTGGCTGCGCATCGCGAGCAGCACCAGCGGCCCCGAGCCGAACGACAGCACCGTGCTGTTCGTGACGAACGAAACCAGTTTGTTCCATCCGGGGAACGGCAGGAAGAAGAAACAGCCGACGACGAACGCGAGGATCAGGCTGAGCCACGGCACGCCCGCGGAATTCACCTTCGCGAGGCCGGACGGCGCGTTTCCGTTGCGCCCCATGGCATACGAGATGCGCGCGGTGACGCCGGTGTAGATCAAACCCGTGTCGCCGGGCGAGATGATCGCGTCCGCGTACAGCAGGGTGGCCAGCCAGCCGAGGCCGAGCACGCTCGAGATCGCGGCGAGCGGACCGAAGGTGGCGAGCACGTCGCTGCCCGCGGTGAAGTTCGCGCCGACGTGTTCCCAGCCCTGTTTGGCGATCGCGTCGGACGGGGCCGCGCCGATGAACGCGATCTGCAGGAGCACGTACAAAATCCCGGTGAGCACCACCGAACCGATGAGGGTGAGCGGCACGTTGCGTCTCGGGTTGGCCGTCTCCCCCGCCAGTTCGACGCCTTGCCGGAAGCCGAAAAAGGAGAACGCGATCCCGGCGCTCGCGACCGCGGAGAAGATCCCGTGCGTCCCGTACGGAGCGAACCCGCCGAACCCCGCGAAATGATCAGTGTTGAAAGCGGTCACCAGGAAAACCACGATCACCACCGCGATGACCGCGAGTTTCCACCACACGAGCACATTGTTGATCCGGGAGAACCAGCGCACGCCGAAGAAATTCACCAGCACGAAGAACGCCAGCAGCAGGACCGAAATCCCGGTGCCCGCCGGGGTGAGCACGGCGTTGCGGTCCGCGTCGAGTTTCTCCAGCCAGGGAAGGTAATTCGTGGAATACTGGACGACCGCGAGCACCTCGATCGGCGACACCGCGGCCGCGGCGACCCAGGTGACCCAGCCCATCGAAAAGCTCGCGAACGAACCGTACGAATAGTGCGGGAACCGCGCGACGCCGCCCGAATGCGGGAACATCGTGCCCAATTCGGCGTACGTCATCCCGATCAGCACGAACATCACCGCGCCGATCCCCCACGACACGATCGCCGCGGGCCCGGCGAGCTGCGCCGCGTTGAGCGCGCCGAAGAGCCATCCGGACCCGATGATCGACCCCACCGCGGTGAACAGCAGCCCGATCGGGCCGAAATGCTTCTTGAGCCGCTTGTCGTCCCCCGCGACGAGCGCCGGGGACGGCTGTTCGGTCGTTCCGGCTTTGTCCATGGCGCGGCCTCCTGCCGGGTCGGCGGTCCGCTTCCACTGTCCTCCCGCGGCGGCGCGCGCAGAACAAGCGGACATGAGATCGTTACCTGGTGCACCGGTTCGGCGCAGGGCCGCGATCCTGCTCGGTTTTCCGTTGCCGCACAACGGTATTCGCGAACTATGTCCGGCATCGCCGGTTTCCCGCCGCGGACTACCAGGTCGCGCGGAGAATCCCGGTCACGTCGTCCGCCGAGACCTCGCGCGGGGTGTTCGCCAGCACCCCGTCCGCCAGGGTGTCGGCCACCAGGTCCGGCAGATCTCCTTCGCCGATACCGAATTCGCGGAGCCGGCCGGACAGTTCGACGTCGGCGACCAGCCGTTCGATCGCGGAAATCGCCGCGTCCGCGTTGTGTGCGAACGATTTCCGCGCGTCGGCCACGCCCAGCGGTTCCGCCAGCCGCGCCAAGCGTTCCTCCCGCACCGCGCGGTTGAACCGCAGGCATTCACCGAGCACCAAAGCCAAAGCCTGGCCGTGCGGCAGGTCGAACCGGCCGCCGAGCGAGTGCCCGACGCCGTGCACCACGCCGAGTCCGGTCGTCCGCATCGCCAGGCCCGCGGTGTGCGCGGCCAGCATCAGATTCGCCCGCGCCGCCAGATCTCCGCCATCGGAGACCGCGCGACGGAGATTCTCCGCGACCAAACGGACGGCTTGCAGGTCCAGACCATCCGCCCACGGATTCGGCCGGGCGGAAAGAAATGACTCCACCGCATGGGTCAGGCAGTCGATTCCCGCGGCGGCAGTCGCGCGCGGCGGCAGGCTCAGCGTGAGCGCCGGGTCGAGAAGTGCATACCGGGCAAGGCAAGTCGGGCCGCCGAGGTAGCACTTCCGCTGCCGCGCTGGGTCCGTGATGACGCCGAGGTCGTTGCATTCCGAACCGGTGCCGGACGTGGTCGGGATCGCCACGATCGGCAACGCGGGTGCTAAATCCGTCGAATCCTCGGTGCTCCAGCCCAATTCAGTGGCGGGACGGTCGTTGACCGCGGCGAGCGCGATCGCCTTCGCAGCGTCCAAAGCAGACCCGCCGCCCAGTGAGATCACCGCTTGTGCACCAGCAGCACGCACGAAGGCACCGCCCGTGTCGACGTCGTCGATGGTCGGATTCGGGTGCACCTCGGAGAAAACCTCGACCGCCAAACCGTCTCGCCGCAATAACTCCGACGTCTGCTCCGGCAGCGGGGTCGCGGCCAATCCGCGATCACTGACCAGCACAACTTTCCGCACACCGATCGTCCGGACCAATCGCGGCAACTGCTCGACCGCACCGGCGGCGAAGGTGGCGGCCGGATAAGGCCCGATTTCGATGGCCGGGATCTCGGTCATGACTTCCTCCCGAACCGTTCCTCGTCGACAGCGACGCCCAGCCCCGGCGCGGACGGCACGTGCAGCAGGCCTTCCGCGTCGATGTCCAGCGGCGCGGCGAGCAGGAAATCGCGCCGCTGCGGCGTCCACACCGGTGGGTCGTAAGGGAATTCGAGGTACGGTCCCCCGCCGACGCCCGCTGTCACGTGCAGGTTCGCGAGCAGGCCGAGGCCGTTCGACCAGGTGTGCGGCGTGAAGAGGCGGTTGCGCGCCAGCACCAGTTCGGCGAGAGTCCGGCCGCGCAACATGCCGGCGGCGAGCGCGACGTCCGGCTGGTAGACGTCGAGGGCGTCGGATTCCACCAGGTCCAGCAGCTCACGGAAGGTCCGGACCATTTCTCCCCCGGCGACGCGGATCCCGGTGTCCCGCACCGCGCGCAGGCCGGGCGGGTCGTCCAGCGGCAGCGGTTCTTCGAGCCAGAACACGTCGAGCTCGCGCAGCGCCTCCGCGAACCTCCGGACCGCCGCCGGGTCGAGGGAAGGCCGCACGTCGCCCGGCATCCGCCACGCCTGGTTCAAGTCGGCCATCAGCGTCATCTCCGGCCCGACCGCCTCGCGGACCGCCCGCATGGTGGCGATTCCGCCGGCGAAATCGTCCGCGGCCAGCCGGATCTTCGCCGCCCGGAACCCTTGGCCGCGGATCCCGGCCATCACCTCGGCCCGCTGGTCGGCGGGCAGGATCCGGCCGGTCGACGCGTACGCCGGGATCGCGTCCGCCGCGCCGCCGAACAGCGTCGCGACCGGGACGCCGAGCACCTTGCCGATGACGTCCCACAGCGCGATCTCCAGCGGCCAGTAGCGCCCGGCGTGGAACGCCACGGTCTCCAGCGCCCGCACGTGCCTGCTGATCGCCATCGGATCCTGGCCGAGGAACAGCTCCGCGTACGGCTCGAAGCCGGCCATCGTGTCGCCGGAGCCGTAGCCGACCACGCCCTCGTCCGTCACGACCTTGACCACCGTCGCGTCGAACCGCGTGCGCGGAACCGGATCCCAGGCGGCGTCGAACGGCGGATCGAGCGGCAGCGTCCCGGGCAGCAGCTGGATGTCGGCGATCTTCACTCTCCGGACGGTAACTCCGGATTGACGCTCGCCCAATCGTTGTTGCACAGTCCTCAACATGGCGAACCAGCGCACCTACGGTTCGGGTCTGGTCCGCGACGTCGACCTGCTCGAAGTCCTCGCACTGCCGGAAGCGCGCGACGGACTCGGCGTGTCCCGCGTCGCCGAACTGTCCGGCCGGGACAAGGCACAGGTCTCGCGAGCCCTCGCGACGCTCGCCGACGCCGGCCTGGTGTCGCGCGACGAACACACCCGCGCGTACCGGCCGGGCTGGCGGCTGTTCGCGTTGGCCACGCACGCCACCGAAACGCACCTCGCGCACCTGGCCGCGCCTTTTTTGCGCACGATTGTGGCGCGGCTGAACGAAACGACGCATTTGTGCGTCCTGCGCGCCGGCCAGGTGTTCACCCTCCGGAGCGAACTCGCGTCCCACGCTTTTCGCGGACTCGGCTGGGAAGGCGTCGGCGTCGACCCGTTCACGACCTCACCCGGACGGGTGTTATTGAGCGAATGGGACGAGGAAACCGTCGGGCAATGGTGGCAGACCTTCGCCGGCGCCGCCGCGCACCCGCTTCCGGACCTCCCCGGCGCCGCGGAGGAACCGCCGCCGCTCACCCTCGAAGCGCTGACCGCGAAGCTGGCGGGGATCCGGAAACGCGGCTACGAAACCGTGGACGAGGAGTTCGAGCCGGGATTGGTCGGCGTCTCGGCACCGGTGTACGGCTTTCGCGGCGACATTGTCGCGGCAGTCAACGTGTCCGCGCCGAAATCGCGTCTCGGCGGACGACTGCCCGCGGCGGGCCGGTTCACCCGCACCGTCGCCGACCGGATTTCCGCCGCCCTCGGCGCCCCTCGCTGAACCGCGATCTGCAAGGCCCCGCACCGTTCATTTATGCTTCGCCAAATCGTCGTTTTCCCGGCAGGTGGTCGCCATGTACGAAATCCCGCCCACTGCGGCCATGCAACGCTGGTCGGTCTCGGTCGACGGGACCAGCGCGATCTTCGCCTGCGCGCCATGGCTCGAAGACCACACTGCCGACCGGGTGCTGCCGCGTGTGTGGCCGGGCCGCGGACTAGGCGTCAGCGACACCGACGCCGCGGGTTTCGCCGCCGCGATCGCCGAGACGATGAAGGCCCCGAGCTACTGGATCGCCAGCCACGCCGCGGCGCGCGCTTGGCAGGATCAGCCGTGGTCCCCGGCGCGCCGCGACCAGGACGACGGGTTCGTGTACTTCGCGGGACCGTGCGGGGACGGGGGTGTCGCGGTGGGGTATCGCCCGGCGTATCACTTGCCGCTCGCGCTGCGGGATCTGCGGGGGCTGCGGATCCGGCTGGCGTCCTACCTGCGCGGGGCGCGCGTTTTGAGCTGAGTCTCGTGAGTGGCGATGCCGGTTAGAACCGGCGTAGCCATTCACGAGCCCCTCCCCTCAAGCTGACAGCCCGAACTCCTGCCGCGCGATCAACCCCCGCATCACCTCCGTAGTCCCGCCGCCGATCGTCTCCAAGATCGACTGCCGCCACAGAAACTCCGTATCCGTCCCCGCGACCACCGCTTCCGCCCCGCCGAACTCCACCCCCGCGCGGGCGATGTCCTGGGCCAGCACCGTGCCCGCCAGCTTGTGATACGCCGCCGGAACGGCAGCCGGTTCTCCCCGGATCACCTCGCCCAGCAAAGCCAGCGCCAGCGCGTCCACCTCCGCGAGCCGCACCGCCAGCTCGCCGACCTGCCGCCGCACCACCGGATCTTCGGCGACCCCGGCCGATTCCAGCGCCGCCATCAGGTCATGCAGATCCCGGCGCAACCGCTTCGGCGGGAACTGCACGTGCCGCTCCACCGCGAGCGCCGAAGCGACGACCTGCCACCCCTCGTTCTCCGCGCCCACCCGATCGGCAACCGGGACCCGCACGCCGTCGAACCGGACCTCGTTCAGCCGTCCGCCGTCCAGGGTCGGGATCGGCGACACGGTGATTCCGGGGCTGTCCAGCGGGACGATCAGCACGCTCAACCCCCGTGACCGGCTGTCCGCAGCCCCGGTCCGGCACAGCAGCCACATGGAGTCCGACCAGTGCGCATTGGACGTCCAGCACTTCGCCCCGTCGACCACGTAGTGGTCACCCTCGCGACGAGCCTTCGTGCGCACGGCGGCGAGGTCCGAGCCAGCGTCGGGTTCGGAGTAGCCGAGGCAGAAGTTGAGCCGGCCGCGTCGCAGGTCGGCGAGGTACCGCTCGCGTTGCGCGTCGGTGCCGTGCGTCATCAGCGCTTTGGCCACGAGACCCGGGCCCATCGGCGGGCGCGCCACCCGCGCGTAGGCCATCTCGTCCCAGAGGATGAACTCGTACGCGGGCGACCGTCCGCCGCCGCCGAACTCGGTCGGCCACGACAGCGACAGCCAGCCCCGGTCGCCCAGCGCACGGTAGACCCGGCGGACGCCGTCGGCGGTGTCCTTGCCGCGGTGGAAGTATCCGTCGGTGTCCCGGTATTCCCAGAGGAATTCGAGGACCTCCGCCCGGAACGCCTCTTCCTCAGCGGTGAAGCCGAAATCCATCTCTCACTGCTCCCCGGTCGTCCAGTTGGGCTCGCGGCCCTCGGCGAACGCGCGCGGGCCTTCCTTCGCGTCCGGGTGGGCCCAATGCATGCGCAGCAGCGACCAGCCGTACTCGCACGCCTGCCCGTACCCCATCTCCAGCGAATTCCAGACCGCCTGCTTCGACAGCGACACCGCCTCCGGCGAGTTCCGCGCGATCGCCTGCGCCATCTCCTCGGCGTCGGCCATCAGATCCTCCGAAGTGGACAGTTCGTCGACGAGCCCGAGCTGGTACGCGCGCTGGGCGGGCATCCGGTAGCTCTTGCCCATCAACGTCATCCGCAGCGCCGACCCGAGCGGAAGCCGTTTCGCCAGGCCGATGTTCTCCATCGCGCCGACGAGACCGACGTTCACGTGCGTGTCCATGAAGGCCGCGTGGTCGGCCGCCAGCACGATGTCCGCGTCGACCACGAAGTGCAGCCCGGCCCCGGCGACCAGCCCGTTGACCGCGCTGATCACCGGTTTCCACACCCGGTTCTGCCGCGGCGACCAGAACACCTCGTCGGTCAGCGGCCCGTTCCCGGTGCTCATCCCGCCGCGCCCGGCGACCGCGTGCACGTCGGCCCCGGTGCAGAAATGCCGCTCCCCCGCGCCGATCACGATCGCCGCGCGGATCCACGGGTCGTCGCGGACCTCGGCCCACATCTCGCGGATCACCGGCATCATCGACCCGGTCAGCGAGTTGCCCCGGTGCGGGCGGTTGAGCGTGAGGCAGGCGACGTGGTCGCGCTTTTCGAACAGCACCTCGGGCGCGTCGCTCATCGTTCCTGGCCTTTCCGGCGGTACTTCGCCGCTATCTTGTCCGCGCACCCCGGCCGTAGTGCCTGGTGCCTGATCCGCTGCGAAAGCGGCCCGATCGGTCCCTCCACCGAGTACCCGATCGCGCCTAACGTCTGATGCGCGACTTCCGCCGCCTCGACCGCCGCCCGTCCTCCCGAACACCGCGCCGCGGCCGCCAACGCGGTTCCGTCGGGATGCTCGTCGTCGAGCGCGAGCGCCGCCATCGTAGTGAGTTTCTCCGCCGCAGTAAGCGAAAGTCCGGCATTCACGAGGGGATGCGCGACCGCCTGAAATGTCCCGATTGGACGTCCGAATTGGACTCGCGTGCGCGCGTGTTCGACGGCGAGGTCCAGCAACCGCCGTCCCGCACCGCTCAAATACGCCGCCGCCGCGATGTCCGAGAGCGCCGTCGCCGCCTCGACGCGTTCCAACGGCTGACCTCGCGTCAGCGCAACCCGGCCCCACTGTTCTCCGCCCAGCACCTCGACCGGCTCGACTGGACCAGCCTCGGCAAGCCAGGCACCGGCACCGTCCGTTTCAACGAAAACACCAGCGACCGGAGCCCACGGCATCAAGGGCGGCGCGCCCACCGAGGCCACCCAATTCCCGTCCGCGACCTGGGCAGCAAGCTCCGGCGGCAGCACGTGGGTCGCGAACACCGTCTCCGCCAACGGCCCGGGCGCGGCAGCCCGGCCCAGCTCCGCGAAGGCAGCGGCGATGTCACCTGCTCCGCCGCCTTCGCCCGGCACCGCCAGCGAAAGCACTCCGAGCGAGGCCAGCCCGCGCCAGAATTCCGCCGGGAACACGCCGGAACGCCAGACCTCGTCCGGACAGTGTGTCCGGCAGAAACTCCGGACCACCTCAGCCAGCGCCCGCTGCTCCTCGGTCGGCGTCAACGCGACGCTCATGCTGTCGCCCACCGTGCTTCGACGGCGGCCCGGCTCGGCGTCCGCCAGCTGCCCAGTTCCGCGCGCAACGCCTGCAACCTCAGCGTCCAGAGGTGCAGGTCGTGCTCCGCGGTCAGCCCGATCGCACCCATGATCTGGTGGGTTTCCCTGGTCACGCGGCCGAGCGCGGACATCGTGTGCGTCGCGGCGACCGCGGCGGCTTCGGCCGGAGCCCCGGCGAACGCGGCCTCGTACACCAGCCAGCGCGCGCCTTCCACCAGCACGTTCACCTCGGCCAGCCGATGCTGCAGCGCCTGGAACGAGCCGAGCGAGCGGCGGAACACCTTGCGGTCCTTGGCGTAGGCGACCGCGATGTCAGCGGCCCGGCGCATCATGCCGACCGCCTCCGCGGACACGCCGACCCGCCACCAGTTCACCATCGTCGCGGCGCTCCCGGGAGCCAGTTCCTCCCGGCCAGCAGCGACCACTCGGGCGAGCGGATAACCGTAAGCCGACGGAACCCGTTCAGCAGCAACGGAATCGAGGTCAACGGCGAAACACCGATCGCCGTCGGCGAGAAGCATCCGCGTCGCCTCGTCGCCGTAACGCACCGGACCCGGCTCGCCCGCCGCGAGCACCACCGGCCCGGCCGGACGGTCGAGGCCAAGTGCGGGCAGCACCAGCAGATGCGGCACCGCGCTGACCGCACCGAGTTCGGCGGCGATCGCCTCCACCGCCAAGGCCGCGTCGAGCGGACCGGCGTCCTCCGCGGCGAACAGGTCGAGAAAACCGTCGCGCTGCAACGCTTCTTCGAGGTTCCAGTCGTATTCGCCGCGAGCCGCCAGCGCACGGCTGCGTTCCGGTCCGGCGTGCCGGGCCAGCAGGGCGCCCAGCGCGTCGAGCACCGCGCGCTGGGTCGAGGTCGGTTCGAAATCCACGGCTAGTCCTTCGGCAGTTCGAGGATGAGACGGCTGATCAGGTTGAGCTGCACCTCGTAGCTGCCCGCGGCGATGCCCGCGCCGAGCGAGTTGCGGAACTGCGCGTCGCCCAGCGCCCCTTCGACGAGCGCTTCGCTGCCCAGCACGTCCAGCGCGAGGTCGCCCACCGCGCGTTCGGCCTGCACCATCGCGGCGCGAGCCTGATACGCCATCGGCGAGGGCTCCTTCGCTTTCGCCCGCTCGTCGATCACCCGGTACACCAGCACGCGCGCCGCCTCGCACGCTGCCCGCGCGCGGCCGAACTGCTCCTGGATCCCCGGGTCGGCGAGCCGTCCGGACGCGCGGACCTCGGCGGCCAGCCGGTCCAGCACCAGCGCCGCCCGCGCGTACCGGGGCGCGCCGACGCGTTCGTAGGCGAGCGTGCGCCGGACGATCTCCCATCCCTTGTTCTCCTCCCCGAGCAGGCAATCGGCCGGAATCCGGGCGTCGGTCAGGAAGAGCTCGTTGAAGGAATGATCGCCCACGAACCCCGGGATGCGCCGGACCTGCGCCCCCGGGGTGTTCAGCGGGAGCAGGAAGACCGAGATGCCGTCGCGGCCGTCGGCGGCCGATCCGGTGCGCGCGAGCAGGAAGCAGTAGTCGGCGACGTTGGCGTAGGACGTCCAGATCTTCTGTCCGTTGAGGACGTAGCTGTCGCCGTCGCGCACCGCCTTCGTCCGCAGCGCGGCCAGGTCCGTGCCTGCTTCGGGTTCGGAGAAGCCCTGGCACCAGAAGACCTCGCCGCGCGCGATCGGCGGCAGCAGCTTCCGCCGCTGGTCCTCGGTGCCGTACTTGATGATCGCCGGCCCGACCCAGTTGACGTTCATGTACTGCGGCCCGCGCGGCTCCCCGCGCCGCCACATCTCCTCGCCGAGCACGAAATGCTGCCACGCGCCCTGCCCGCCGCCGCCGTACTCGCGCGGCCAGTGCGGCGTCAGCCAGCCCTTTTCGGCCAGCCTGCCGACGAACCCACGCGAAAAATCGCTGTAGACGGCGCTGCCGAGGCCGGTCTCGGACCGGTCCCATCCCGCCAGCTCGCGGTCGAGGAAGTCCCCCAGCTCGCGCCGGAACGCGACGTCGGCCCGATCCCACGCGAACTCCATCAGCGTCCCTCCGGCCCGCGGCGGCCCAGGCTTTCGTCCAGTCGGTGCACGTCGCCGACTCCTTCCACCTCGTTCGATGAATAAAGGATACTCAATTAGCTCCACTGCGCAACCATGCGCGGAACCTGAAGGTCCTGCTCCGTCGCAAAATCACCGGTCACAGCGGTGGTAACGGAATCGCATCCGGAGCGCGCACCTCTTGCACTCCGGCGACCTATCAGTATCCTCAACTCGGTCGCCCACCGCCCCCATTCCCCGGAGGTCCCGATGGTCTCGCCAGCACCCCAGCCGCCCGCCCCCGGCGGCGCCGCGTCCCCCGAACTGCGCAAGGTGACGATGTCCAGCCTGCTGGGCACCGTGATCGAGTACTACGACTTCCTGATCTACAGCTCGATCGCCGCGCTCGTGTTCGGGCCGCTGTTCTTCCCGTCGCTGAACTCCTCGACCTCCACCATCGCCGCGTTCGGCACCCTCGCCGCCGGGTACGTCGCGCGTCCGCTCGGCGGGCTCGTGTTCGGCCACTTCGGCGACAAGCTCGGCCGCAAGTCGATGCTGATGGTGACCATGACGCTGATGGGCGCGGCCAGCTTCCTCATCGGCGTGCTGCCGACCTACAGCTCGATCGGCATCGCCGCGCCGCTGCTGCTCGTGTTCCTCCGCGTGGTGCAAGGGATCGCGGTCGGCGGCGAATGGGGCGGCGCGGCGCTGATGGTCGTCGAGCACGCGAGCGCGCGCCGGCGCGGTCTGTGGGCGGGCATCATGCAGCTCGGGTCGCCGCTGGGGTCGTTCCTGGCGACGCTCGTGTTCGCGCTGGTGAGCCTGCTGCCGAAACCCGCGCTGTTCTCGTGGGGCTGGCGGCTGCCGTTCCTGCTGAGCGCGCTGCTGCTGATGATCGGGCTGTACGTGCGGCTGCGGGTGTCGGAGAGCCCGGTCTTCCGCGAGCAGGCGGCCAAGTCCGGCGACAAGAAGCCGGCCGTCCCGGTGCTGCAGGTGCTGCGCCGCCCGCGTGCGCTCATCCTCGCCTGCGCGGCCGGGATCGGGCCGTTCGCGCTGACCGCCCTGGTCAGCTCGCACAGCATCGCCTACGCCAAAACCCTCGGCTACGACGTGTCCGACGTCGCCCGCGCGCTCCTGTTCGTCGCGGGCGTCGGGATCATCTGCATCCCGACCTTCTCCGCGTGGTCGGACCGGATCGGGCGGCGGACCGTGAGCCTGATCGGCGCCGTCGGCACGATCATCTACGCGATTCCGTTGTACGCCATGGTCACCAGCGGCTCGGTGCTGTGGCTGACGGTCGGCCTCATGGGTGCGCAGGTGCTGCAGAATCTGATGTACGCGCCGCTCGCGCCGATGCTGTCGGAGATGTTCGGCACCGAGGTGCGCTACACCGGGGTTTCGCTGGGATACCAGCTGGCGAGCCTGATCGGCGCCGGGTTCACGCCGCTGATCGCGAGCAGCCTGGTCGCCGGGTTCGGCGGGTCGAGCCTGCCGCTGAGCGCCATCGCGGGCGTCGGGGCGGTGGTCACCATCGTGGCGATCTGGCGGATCTCGGAAACCCGCGGCAGCGACCTCACCGCGTCGTCCGAGGCGGACTCCCCCGCCGCCGAACCGGCCGCTCGATGGTCCTGACGATCGCCGAAGCCGCGGTGGCCCTCCGGACCGGGAGGACCACCGCGGTGGCGTTGGCCGAATCGGCGTTTGCCGCCGCCGACAAGCACGACGCCGAGCTGGGCATCTACCTCTCCCGGTTCGACGGACCGGCGCGGGCTGCTGCGGAACGGGCGGACGCCGAGCTGGCGGCTGGCCTCGATCGCGGGTCTTTGCACGGGATTCCGTTGGCAATCAAGGATCTTCTCGCCACCGACGACGGCGAGACGACCGCGCAGAGCCAGGTGCTCGACCGCGCCTGGGGCCGGCGCGGCGACGGTCCGGCGGTCGCCCGGTTGCGCGCCGCGGGCGCGGTGCTCACCGGAAAGACGACCACCATGGAGTTCGGGATCGGCGCGCCGGACCGGACGAAGCCGTTCCCGTTCCCGCGCAACCCGTGGCGTCCCACGCACTACCCCGGCGGATCCAGCTCCGGCAGCGCGAGCGCGGTCGCCGCGGGCCTGGTGTTCGGCAGTCTCGGCACCGACACCGCGGGCAGCATCCGGTACCCGGCCGCGCTGTGCGGGGTCACCGGGCTCAAGCCGACGTACGGCCGGGTGCCGAAGAACGGCTGCGTCCCGCTCGCGCCCGGCTTCGACCACATCGGCCCGCTCGCCCGCAGCGCCGAGGACTGCGCGATCCTGCTGACCGCGCTCGCCGGGGCCGATCGCGGCGATCCTTCCTCGGTCGACCGGCCTTTCGAGGACTACCGCCACGGGCTGACCGAGTCGCTGGCCGGTCTGCGGATCGGGGTGGTGCCGCACGCCGAGGATCGGGTTTTCGAGCAGACAGTGGCTGTTCTGCGCGACGCGGGCGCACACACGACACCGGTCGAACTGCCGTACTACGCGGAACTGAAGACGGTGACCAAGTTCGGTCTCGCGGCGGAGGCTTTCGCTTGGCACCGAACGAATCTCCAGGGCCGGTGGTCCGATTACGGTGCTTCCACGCGGATGGCGATCGCGAAGGGCGCGCTGGTCTCCGCCGCTGATTACGTGCAGCTCCAGCGAGTCCGACGGGCCGGGCAGCGGAAGCTCTCGCAACTGTTCGCCGAAGTCGATCTGGTGGTGATGCCGACCGCCACCGGCGGTGCCCCCAAGATCGCTGAGCTGAGCACCTCCGGGATGGCCGAAACCGCGCTCACCTCCTATTGGAACGCCGTCGGCAACCCGGCGCTGTCCGTCCCGATGGGTTTCACCGCCGACGGCCTGCCACTCGGACTGCAGATCGCCGGACGGCCGTTCGACGACGCCACCGTGCTCGCCGCCGGACACGCCTACCAGCAACGGACCAGCTGGCACCGCCGGACGCCGTGGGAGAGCGTCCGATGACCGTCGCGGCTCTGCTCGCCGCGGCCGGACTGTCCCCGGCTCCGGCCGAGATCGCCCAGCTCGAAGCGGACTACCCCGGCTGGGCAACCGAGCTGTCCGCGTTGGACGAGGCACTATACGAGGAGCCCGCCCCGGTCTTCCGGGCGGAGCTGTGAGAAGGAGGAACGACCGTGGGCAACGACCTGACGCTGCCGAGCTGGCTGCGCACGATCGGCGGCCAGCCGCACGGCGCGCACCGTCGCGCCCTGGCCGACGAGCACGGCGAACTCACCTTCGCCGAACTGGTCGCCGCCATGGACGCGACCGCCGCCGGGCTGCGCGCGTCCGGGGCCAAGCCGGGCGACCGGATCGTCACTGCGATGGAACCGTCGGTCCCGCACACCGTCGCGATCCTCGGCGCGCTGGCCGCCGGGATGGTAGCCGCGCCGCTGAACATCCGGCTGACCGCGCCGGAAGCTCGCGCGTACCTCAGCGCGCTCGAACCCGCCGCGCTGGTCGCCGACCCCGCCTATGCTCCGCTCGCCCGGGAAACCGGGTACCGCGTGATCGAACTTCCCTCGGCGAATCAATCCGCGCCGATCGCCGAACGGCTGGCCCCGCTGCATGATCCGAGCGGTGAACCGGCCGCTCCGGACGAGGACGGCTTCGCGATCATCTTCGGCACCGGCGGCACCACCGGCAGCCCGAAAGGCGCGGTGCACACCCACCGCAGCCTGTGGCTCTGGCTGAACACCTGCGCGCACGGCAATCCGCGCGTCCCCTCGGACGTCGAGCTGTTCTTCTCGCCGTTCTTCCACATCACGCTCGGCACGAACCTGCTGACGCCGCTGTTCGCCGGCGGCGAGGTCTGGATCCACCGGCGCTTCGATCCCGCCGCCGCGCTCGCCGCGATCGACCAGGGCGCCAGCAGGCTCATGGGCGCGCCGACGATGTTCGCCGCCCTGCGCGCCCGGCCCGAGTACGCGTCGACCCGGCGGGAGAACGTCACCGCGATCCGCTTCGGCTCCGCCCCGTCCACCGGCGATTTCGTGCGGGACCTGCTGTGCGACTTCCCGAACGCCCGCGTCCGCGCCGGTTTCGGCGCGACCGAATTCGGCTCGGTCCTGGGATTCGACCACGACGACCTGCTGGCCGGACGGTTCGCCGGAGTCGGAAGGCCGCTGCCGGGCGCGACCGTGCGGATCCTCGACGCCGACGGCCGCGAAGCCGCGCCGGGCGTCGTCGGCGACCTGGTGGTTTCGTGCCCGTGGCAGACGCACGGCTACTACGGCCTTGCCGGCGAAACGGCGTCGACGTTCCAGGCTGACGGTGTCCACATCGGAGACCTCGCGTCGCGCAGCGAGGACGGCTGGGTGACCATCGCGGGCCGCCGCAAGGAAATGATCATCAGCGGCGGGGAGAACGTCTACCCGCGCGAGGTGGAGGAGGTCGTGCTCCGGCACCCGGACGTCGCCGACGCGATCGTGTACGGGATGCCGGACGAACGCTGGGGAGAACGGGTCGAGGCGAGCGTGGTCGCGGTGGCGGGCCGGACGGTGGAACCCGCCGCGCTGCGCGAGTATTGCCGCGCGGAACTGGCGGGGTACAAGATCCCGAAGACGGTCCGGCTGATCGCCGCGGTGCCGCTCACCGCGAACAACAAACCGGACCGCCGCCGGGCTCGGGCCGACGCTCTCGCCGCGCGGGGCTGAAGCTCCGCATTCCGCCGCCGGTCCCCGCCTCGACTTCCGTGAGGGGAACCCTCACGGACTCAGAGTCCCTCAGGGTTCCCCTCACGGACCACCCGTCATTCCGCCAGCTTGCGCAGTTCCGCCTTGCGGATCTTGCCGGTCGAGGTCTTGGGCAGTTCCGCAAACCGGATGTCCCTGGGCACCTTGAAATGCGCGAGCCGCCCCCGCAGCCAGCTGATCAGGTCCACATCGGACACTTCCGCCCCCGCGCGGAGGCGGACGAACGCCACCGGCACCTCGCCCCACTTCGAATCGGCCTTCGCGACCACTGCCGCCTCCGCGACCGCCTCGTGGTCCAGCAGCGCGTTCTCGACCTCGATCGACGCGATGTTCTCCCCGCCGCTGATGATCACGTCCTTGAGCCGGTCGCGGACCTCCACATACCCGTCCGGATGCCGCACCGCCACGTCCCCGGTGTGCAACCAGCCGCCGGCGAACGCCGCCTCGGTCGCCGCCGGATTGTCGAGGTACCCCGCCATCACCGTGTTCGAGCGGATCACCAGCTCGCCCAGGGTCTCCCCGTCCGGGGGAACGTCCTCGAACTCCGGAGTCACCACCCGCGCCGACTCGACGTTCACCGTCCGGACCCCTTGCCGGGCCATCAGTTTCGCCCGCTTCTCCGGTCCAAGTTCCGGCCACTCCGGCCGTGGAACGCACATCAGCGAAGGGCCGTACGTCTCCGTCATCCCGTACAGGTGCGTCACCTCGATCCCGATCCCGGCCATCGCCGCGATCGCGGCGGGCGACGGCGGCGCTCCCCCGACCGCGAACTGCACCCGCTGCGCGAACCGCGCGCCGCCGCTCGCCTGCACCAGCAGGTCGAGCACGACCGGCGCACCGCTGAGATGCGTCACGGCTTCCTGCTCAATGAGCTCGAACGCCCGCGCCGCGTCCACCTTCCGGAGCGTGATGTGCCGCGCGCCCGCCGCGGTGACCGCCCAGGTGTAGCACCAGCCGTTGCAGTGGAACATCGGCAGCGTCCACAGATAGCGCGAACTTGCTTGCAGGCCAGTGGAAACGACCTGCCCGAGCGCGTTCAGATACGCGCCGCGATGCGTGTAGACCACGCCTTTCGGACCGGCCGTGGTGCCCGAGGTGAAGTTGACCGCCAACGGCTGACGTTCGTCGCTCGGCAGCCGCAACGGCACCGGATCCGAGGTGCGCAGCCAATCCTCGTAGTCCTCGCCGATCACCACGACCGCGCACAGCCCGGACCCCGCCTCGGCGACCTGGGCGACCAGCGACTGGTCGACGATGAGCACTTTCGCGCCGGAAAGCCGCAACAGCTGCGTGTATTCATCCGGTGCGAGACGCGTATTCAGCGCTACCAAAGCACATCCGGCCCCAGGCACGCCGTAATGCGCTTCCAGCAACGGCACACCGTTCGGCGCCAGCACGGCGACCCGGTCGCCCTCGCCGAGCCCCAGCTCCCGCAGGCGTCCGGCCAGCCGCTCCGCCCGGTCCGCGAGCCGCGCCCACGTCACGCGTTCCCCGGTGTCGGTGACCACGCCGATCCCGTCGCCGTCGAGGTCGACCATGCGCCGCAGGAAACTCAGCGGGCTGAGCGGCACGTCGTTGGCGAATTCCATCCCGGCTCCCTTCACACGACAGCGATCGGGCGCAGCGGCGAACCGGTCCCGCCGCGCAGCGTCAGCGGCAGCGCGACGAAGAGGAACGTGACGACGCCGTCCGCCGCCAGGTCCTCACAGTTCACCCATTCCATGATGTGAATCCCGTGCTGCTGCAGCAAAAGCACATGCACCGGCAGCGGATTGCCCGGCACCGGCGACGGCCGGACCTCGAACGACATCGTGTCCGCGCCGACGTACCGCACGCCCTTCGACACCAGCCACTGCGCCCCGTCCACGCCGACGCCGCTGCCGCCGCTCTCCTCGGCGATCCGCGCGGTGTCCGGCCAGAACTTCATCTGCCCGGTCCGCACGAGCACGATGTCCGACCCGGTGATCTCGACCCCGCCCGCCTCGGCCGCCTGCCGGAGGTGGTCTTCCCCGACCGAGAAATGCGGCGGCAGGACGTCGAGGCCAAGCACCTTCGGGATGTCCAGCAGCACGCCGCGGCCGATGATCGGACCCAGCTCGGACGCGTCGCCGCGGAGCGCGCCGTAGTCTCCCAGCGCGCCGTTCGCCGAGGTTCCGCCGTGCCACTCGTCCTCGCTGCCGCACGTGACGTGACAGAGCGCGTCGATGTGCGTTCCGGTGTGCAGGCTGCCGGAGACCAGTTCGGACACATAGCCGAACTCGACGTCGTTCGTGCCGGGCGAGTCGAACGGGAACCGGCCTTCGGCGCGCTGGCCCTGCGGGGAGTTGTAGGTGACGACTTCCAGCTGCGGGTTGCCCGCGAACGTCGGCATGTGCCGCCACCAGCCGGTCGACAAGTCGTACACGGAGCCGGTCGCGGGCAGGCCGAGGCTGCGCACGAGGTCGGCGTCGGGCGGGGTGCTTCGGGAACTCATGAACACTTCCTTGTGGTCAGAGGGGTTTCAGACCGTGACGGACAGTCCGGCGTCCACCGGGACTACCGCGCCGGTGATCCCCGCCGCCGCCGGGGAAGCCAGGAACAACACGGCGGCGGCGACCTCGGCGGGTTGCACCGCCCGCCCGCGCGGCGTGCGGCCCACCATGCGCTTGCCGGTCTCCGAGGGCAAGAACTCCTTCATCCGCGGCGTTTCCACCAGGCCGGGCGCGATCGCGTTCACCCGCACGCCGAACGGCGCTTCCGCGGCGAGATACCTGGTGTAGCCGAGCACGCCCGCCTTCGCCGCGGAGTACCAGCTCACGCCGCCGCCGATCACCGTGCCCGCGATCGACGCGACGTTCACGATCGCTTCCGCCCGCTCCCGCACCCGGTCGAGCCAGGAAGTCGTGACCAGCTCGACGAGCCCGAGCACGCCGACCACCCCGTCCGCGAACGGCCGCGGACGCTGGCTCGACGGACCGGCGTTGTTGACCAGCATTCCCGGAATGCGCCACGCGAGCGTGCGGTCGAGTGCTGCGGCGACCGACGCTGGGTCCCCGGCGTCTGCCTCGACTGGCAGCACGTCGCCGTCCGACTCCCGGGCGAGACTGGTCACCGCGGCGAGGTCGAGGTCCCACGCGGCCACCGCGACCCCCAGATCGGCCGCCCCGAGCGCGATCGCGCGGCCGATCCCGCTGCCCGCGCCGGTGACCAGGACACAGCTTCCGGCTTCAAAGCCCATAGTGGTCAGCATCAATACAGGATACTCTTTTACCGGACCTGAAGCCAGAATCTTGACGCGCTGCCGAGAGGAGTCGAAAGAGTGTACTCTGAAGGTCAGGCTTCCGGCCGCAGCAACGCGGCGATGGCCTGCAGGTGCCGACGCATCCGGTGCTGGCCCAGCGGAGCGTCCCCGGCGACGAGGGCCGCCACGATCGCTTCGTGCGCCTCGTGCGATTCGCGGGCCGCGTCGCGGTGTTCGCCGCCGGAGGATTCGGCGTCCCATTCCCGCTGCACGATGTCCTGATCGAGTTGCGCGAGCACTTCCACGAACAATGTGATCGCCGGGTTTCCGGCGAGTTCGGCGATAACGCGGTGCAGATTGCGCGCGTGCCCGCGGGTGAATCCCTGTTCGATGAGTTCGCGTTCGGATTCGAGCGCTTCTTTCAGCCGGACGATTCCCGATTCCGTCAGATTCTCCGCGGCCAGCGCGATGCCCGCCACCTCGAGCGCGGTCCGCGCCTCCATCAGCTGCCGGCGGCTCACCTCCGCGTGCCGCAGGTACACCCGCGCCGCGTTGCGCACGACGCCCGGATCCGGTTCTGTCACCACGAGTCCGCCGCCGGGACCGCGGCGCATCGCCGCCATCTGCTGGTGCTCGACCAGCCGCACCGCCTCGCGGAACACCGCCCGGCTGACCCCGTACCGCTCGATCAGCTCCGTTTCCGAGCCGAGCACCGATCCGACGCGCCACCCGTCGTCGATGATGTCTTTTTCGATCCGCTCCGACACCTTTTCCGCCAGCCGCCGATTGCCGCCTTTTTCCCCGGCCGGCGTGGCGTTCTTCTTGCTGGTCATCGGTCGACCCCTGTCGGTGCGCGTGCGGCGAATCGGTAATCACGTGGGCCGCGCCAGTCTATACCACGGCGGATTTCCGGCGGGGACGCGGCGAACCGCATTTCCCGCCTCCGCGCGCCCGGTATCGCTCAGCGGAGATACGGCGCCAGCATCGCCCCGGTCATCCGGCGCGCAGTCGCCGCCGCGTGCGCGGCATCGCCCTCGACCAGGCCGAGCAGCGGGTCCAGCCCCTCGACGTGCGGGGCCAGCGCCAGGTGCGGCAACACCAGCAGCAGCAACGACAACACGATCTCGACGTCGGTGTCCGCGCGCAGCTGCCCCGCCGCCACCGCGCGTTCGACCAGCGGCCGCAGCACCGCCAGGTAGTGGCTGTTGACCGCCTCGCGCACCGGCGTGCGGGCGACCGGATCGGGCTCGAGGTTGGCCGCCGCGGTCATCGCGCGCTCGAGCGGATGGTCGTAGAAATACCGCACCCACGCGTCGAGCAACTGGTCGAGCGAACCGGTGAAGTCCTTGTCCCACGGGAGCTTCGCGATCTCGGCCTCCATGGCCGCGCGGATCCGCACGCTCGCCAGCTCGGCGAGGTGGACGTACATGTCGGCCTTGTCGGTGAAGTACTGGAAAAGGCTGCCCTTCGACACGCCGGCCTCGCGGCAGATCGTGTTGAGACTGCCGCCGCTGAAGCCGCGCGCCGCGAACTCCGCCTCCGCCGCCGCCAGCACGGCCGCCCGCCGTTTCTCCGGCAGCCGCTCCCACGTTCCCGTCGGCACCGCCGACCTCCTCTTCTTGACTCTCCCCGCCCTTCGATCGTACTCTATGACCGCCGGTCATATGACCACCGGTCATAAGGAGGAGAGCGCATGTCCGCGAACAGCTTCCGGGTCTGCGTCGTCGGCGCGGGCTCGTCCGGGATCGCCGCCGTCAAGGTGCTCGCCGAACGCGGCATCGACGTGGACTGCTGCGAACTGTCCGACCGGGTCGGCGGGAACTGGGTGTGGGGCAACCGCAACGGGGTCTCCGCCGCCTACCGGTCCCTGCACATCAACACCTCGCGGCAGCGGATGGAATTCAGCGATTTCCCGATGCCCGCGAATCTGCCCGATTTCGCCCGGCACGACCAGATCGCCGACTACTTCGCGGCGTATACGGAGCATTTCGGCTTCGGCGACCGCATCCGGTTCGGCACCGGCGTGACGCACGTCGAGCCACAACCGGACGGCAGCTTCGCGGTGACACTGTCCACAGGGGACACCGAACGGTACGACGCGGTGCTCGTCGCGAACGGCCACCATTGGGATCCGCGGCTGCCGGAGCCGATGTTCCCCGGCGTCGAAGGATTCCGCGGCGAGGTGATGCATTCGCACTCCTACACCGAGGAATCCCAGTTGGCCGGACGGCGCGTCGTGGTGGTCGGCATGGGCAATTCCGCGATGGACATCGCTGTCGATGCGTCGTACCACGCCGCCGAGACGTATCTTTCCGCGCGGCGCGGGGTGCACGTGATCCCGAAATACGTGTGGGGCAAGCCGTACGACCAGATCGCCGGGAAGGAATGGCTGCCCTCCGCGTTGCGCTGGCCGGTCGCGCGCCGGTTGATGGCCGCCGCGACGGGTCCGATGACGCGGTACGGGCTGCCCGCGCCGGACCACAAGTTCGCGCAGGCGCATCCGACGATGTCCAGCCGCATCCTCGACCGGCTCGCGCACGGCGCGATCACGCCGGTGCCGAACATCGAACGCTTCGACGGGGACGACGTCGTGTTCGCCGACGGCCGCCGGGTCGCGGCCGACCTCGTGGTGTTCTGCACCGGGTACAAGATCAGTTTCCCGTTCTTCGACCGGGATTTCCTCGATCCTTCCGGCGACAACGAAATCCGGCTGTACCGGCGGGTTTTCCATCCGGCCGTGCCCGGGTTGTATTTCGTGGGACTGGTGCAGCCGCTCGGTGCGATCATGCCGATCGCGGAACGGCAGGCGCTGCTGATCGCCGACCATCTGCAAGGCCGCTACCACCTGCCCGGCGCGGCCGCGATGGAGCGCGAAATCGACACGCACCGGCGGCGGATTTCGCGGCGTTACGTCGCGTCCAAACGGCACACCATCCAGGTTGACTACGACGATTACATGCGCGACCTTCGGCTCGAACGGCGTCGCGGCGCCCGTCGCCCGGCTGGTCGCACTCCCGCCGACCGTCCGGTGGCCAGTGCCGCCGCCCGAGAGGAGATCCCGGCATGAACGTGTCCTTCCCGGTCGGCGGCGACCACTGCGCGGCCACGCTTTACCTGCCAGCGAACGAAAACCCGCCAGTGATCGTGATGGCGCACGGTCTCGGCGCGGTCCGCGAAATGGGGCTCGCCGCCTACGCCGAACGCTTCACCGCCGCCGGATATGCGTGTCTTGTCTTCGATTACCGGCATTTCGGCGGCAGCGAAGGCACCCCGCGCCACCTGCTGTCCCCGCGGAAACAACTCGCCGACTGGACCGCCGCGCTCGCTTACGCGCGCACACTCCCCCAGGTCGACGGCGACCGCGTCATCGCGTGGGGCACGTCGTTCGGCGGCGGGCACGTGCTCGCCACCGCCGCGAGCCGCCCGGCCGGGCTCGTCGCCGCGATCGCGCAATGCCCGTTCACCGACGGCATCTCCTCCGCGCTGGCCATGCACCCGGCCAGCTCGGCGAAGGCCACCGTCGCCGCCGCCCGCGATGTCGTCGGCCAGTGGCTCGGACGGCCGCCGCACCTGATCGCCACTGCCGGTCCGCAGCGAGGCACCGCGCTGATGACTGCGCCGGACGCCGAGCCGGGGTATCTTGCGCTCGTGCCGCCGGGCAGCGATTTCCGCAACGAGGTCGCGGCCCGGGCGGTGTTCGACATTCTGCGGTATCGCCCGGGTCGAGGTGTAGGGAGGATCGAAGTGCCCACGTTGTTCGCGGTGTGCGAGAAGGATTCCGTCGCTCCTGCTGGACCCACGCTGCGGTATGCCGCCCGTGCGCCGCGCGGCGAGGTGCACACCTATCCGGACGGGCATTTCGCGATCTACCAAGGAGATCCTTTCGAACGGGTAGTCGCCGACCAGGTCGACTTCCTCCGCCGGCACGTTCCGGTGACGGCATGACCGGGCGGATCGTGGTCTTCGGCGCGACCGGCTACACCGGCGGCCTGGTCCTGGAATCACTGGTGCGGCGCGGAATACGGCCAGTTCTCGCCGGACGCGACCGGACCGCGCTGGAGGCTCTTGCTTCCGAACACGGCGATCTGGAGATCGCGGTCGCGGACGTCGGGGACCCCGCGAGCCTTCGCTCGCTGGCCGGGCCCGGGGACGTTCTGATCGCCACCGTCGGCCCGTTCGACCGGATCGGCCACGCGGCCGCGCAAGCCGCCGCCGACTCCGGGGCGCACTATCTCGACTCCACCGGCGAGGTCGGTTTCGTTCGCACCCTCCGGGAACGACACCATGAGCGAGCCGTGGAAACCGGCGCGGCGATGGTCCCGGCCTTCGGCTACGACTACGTTCCCGGGATCCTGGCCGGCGCGCTCGCCGCGCGGGAAGCCGGCGATGCCGTGCGCACGCTGGAGATCGGATACTTCGCGACCGGACCGCTCTATCGCGGATTGAGCCAAGGCACCCGCGAGACCATGCGTGACGGCTTGACCCTGCCGTCGCTGCGCTGGCGGGGCCGACGCCTGATCGAGGAACGAACCGGCAGCCGGGTGCGCGCGTTCCCGGTCCGCGGACGGTCCAAGGCGGCGTTTCTCGTTTCCGGCACCGAAGTGCTGTTCCTGCCGGGGAACTACCCGTCGCTCGACGAGGTGACTGTCTACAATGGATGGTTCCCGGCCTTGAGCCGGGTGATGCCCGCGGTGTCCGCGCTGACCGCGGTCGCCGGGCCAGTGATGCGGGCGGCGAGCGGGCTGATCAAGGGGCCGTCCGGTGGACCGGACGCCGCCGAGCGCGCGAAAACCGGCGCACAGGTCGTCGCGGTCGCCGATTCCCGCGTCGAGGTGCGGCTCGAGGGGCCGAACGCGTACACGCTCACCGGCGATTTGCTGGCGTGGGCGGCGATCCGGCTGAGCGCCGAGGGACCGGTGAAGCCCGGAGTGGTGGGACCGGTGGACGCGTTCGGCCTGGACCCGCTCCGGGACGGGTGCGCGGAACTCGGCTTGGTGCAGCAGGAACCTTGAGCCGCCACGGTCGGCGAGGTGTCGTCGCTGCGGCAAAAGCCGTGAGGGGAACCCTGAGGGACTCAGAGTCCGTGAAGGTTCCCCTCACGGACACGATCAGCCACCCGCGAAAGCCGTGAAGGGCTTCTTGAAGGAATCCCACCTCCTCAAGAAGCCCCTCACGGACTTGCCCCGCACCCCCGGGTCTATTCCGAGCGCAACGTGTCCAGCCGCGTCACCTGGCGCAGCAGCGGCAACGTCAGCGCCGTCACCAGCAGCACCGCGGCCACCGCGGCCCCGGCCAGCCCGGCCAGGACTCCGCCGTCCACCATCATCGGCATCTTCGCCAGCCGCAGGATCGGCGCGGTCAAGCCGAGCCCGGCCCCGACGGCCAGCACCACCCCGACCACCACCGGAACCGCCGTCTGCCACAGCGATCCGCGGGCCAGCACGCCGATCGGCACGCCGGACGCGGACAGCGCCGCCAGCGGACGACGCCGCTCGCTGATCTGCTCGATCGACAGCATCAGCAGGCTCATCGCGGCCACCGCCAGCACGAAGAGCGACGCGGTCAGCAGCACCGCGCGGAAGCTCGCCATCATCCGCTCGTCGCGGCCGGAGAAGTCGGCCATGTAGTCCGTCTTGCCGACTTCTGCCTTCCACGCCAGCGGGCGCAATTCCGTCGCGACCCGGTCGATCAGCGCATCGGCTCCGCCGGCGCCCGCGACCAGCAGTTGCAGGCGTTCCCCCGGCGCCTGGATGCCGCCGAGCGCGCCGGGCGTGATCATCAGGTCGCCGGACACGCCCTTCGCGTCGTTGGCCGAGGACACCACCCGGATGTTGTCCGGAACCGTCCACTTCGGACCGTCGACCTCGACGTCCTTGCGGTAGTCGGTCATCCGCAACTCGCCCTTCGGGGCGGGCTGGGCCGACGAGCCCGTGACATAGAAGACGTCGCCGTCCGCACAGTCGCCGATGTTCGCCTGCGTCTTCAGCGCCACGCAGTCCCCGAGAGTGCCGAAGACGTGCTGTTCACCGGACTTGAACTGCACGGATTTGGCGCTGTGCACACCAGTCACCCCGGCCACCCCGGACAGCCGCTGCCGGACCTCGGCCTCGTGCGCGGTCGTCGTGTCCACTCGCACCGGCGCGGCCGCGACGCCGTCCGGCGTGTGGTACGCCCTCGAGGTGCGGTTGGTCATCGACGTGAGCACGCCCTGGACCAGGATCGTCCCCGCCAGCACCACGACCAGCCCGGACACCACCCGGCTGGCGGTGCCGCTGTCGAGCTGCAGCCGGCGCACCGCGAGCTGCCACGACGGCGGCCCGCCCTGCAGCCGCTCCACGATCCGTTCGACCAGCCACGGCAGCAGCGCCGCGACGCCGATGAGCAGGAACACGCTGCCCACCGCGAGCGCCATCGCCGCGCCCTGGTCCCCCGACCCCGGCGCCACGACAAGCGTCCCGAGCAGGAACACCACGCCGATCCCGGTGATCGTCCAGCGCCACCACATCCGCCGCCGCACCGGTTTGCCTTGGCGGACCACGCCGAGCGGTTCGACGATCGTCCGGCGCAGCCCGAACAGCGCCGAGCCGACCGCGAGCCCGGGCACCAGCAGCACGATCACGAGCAACGAAATCCACGACGGCGTGAAGTCGTCCGCGAACACGCGCAGGCCGAACGGCAGCCAGTCCCCGATGAACGGCCGCAGCGCGTAGAACAGCGCACCGCCCGCCACCAGCCCGATCACCGCGCCGACCAGCGATTCCGCCGCCGCGACCCGCTTGATCGACCGGGCGTCCACCCCGATCAGCCGGAGCGCGGCGAGCCGCCGTTCGCGTTGCGCCGCGCCCATTCGCGACGCGGTGGTCACGAAGATCAGCAACGGCAGCAGCAGCACCGCGGCGATCGGCGCGATGACCATCCACATCACCAACGGCAGGGTGAACCCTTCCGCGGGCTTGCCGTAGGCGTAAACGCTGCTGGCGTTTTCGCCCTCGGCCTTGATTTCCGCGGGGGTCGACCCGTAGTACGCCGTCAGGTCGGCGGCGTCGCTGACGCCCGGTTCGGCGATCTGGCCGACCACGTTCCCCGGCAGCCGCGCCTTGACCGACGCGCCGTCGGCCGAGTTCAGCTTCTCCGCCAGCGCCGGCGACACGATCACCTCGCCCGGCGCGGGCAGCCGGTCGAGCCCCGGCGGCACCGGCGAATTCGGCCCGGTCGGCGCCACCGCGGTCAGCTGGAGGAAGTCCGCGCCGACCGACGGGTACCAGCGATACGTCGCCAGCGGCGCGATCCCCTCGCGCGGCGCCGTGTCCTGCTTGATCGCCGCCGCGCGGTCCGCCCGCGCGTTCACCAGGTGGCTCACCGAAGCGGCGGGCAGGAGCACGGCGACCGCGAGCGCGATCCCGAACGCGGTCATCGCGAGCCGCAGGAGCGCCGAGCCGGACATCCGGCCGCCCCCGACGGCCAGCCGGAGTCCCAGCAGCAGATCCCGCGTCATGCGACCAGCTCCCGGTCGACCGTGCGCCCGTCCCGCACCACGATCTCGCGGTCGGAGTACGCCGCGACCCGCGGTTCGTGCGTCACCAGCACCACCGCGGCGTGCGTTTCCCGCGCCGCCTGGGTGAGCATCTGCATGACCTTCTCGCCGTTGAGCGAATCGAGCGCGCCGGTCGGCTCGTCGGCGAAGACGACCTTCGGCCCGGTCACCAGCGCCCGCGCCACCGCGACGCGCTGCGCCTGCCCGCCGGAAACGTCGCCCGGGCGGCGCTTCGCCAGGTTGTCGACCTCGAGCCGGGCGAGCCATTCCGTCGCCTTGGCCTCGGCCGGCCCGCGCTTCGCCCCGGTCAGCCGCAGCGGAAGCGCGACGTTCTCCAGGCAGGTCAGCTCCGGAACGAGCTGGCCGAACTGGAACACGAAGCCGAATTCGGTGCGCCGCAACGCACTCCGGCCCTTGTCGTCCATCGCGACCAGGTCCTGGCCGCCGTACTGGATGACGCCCGAGTCCGGCCGGACGATCCCGGCGAGACAGTGCAGCAGCGTCGATTTCCCCGAACCGGACGAGCCCATGATCGCGAGCACTTCCCCCGCCGAGACGGCCAGCGCCGCCCCGTCGAGCGCCCGCGTCTGGCCGAACGATTTGTGCAGCCCGTTGCCCACGAGCAACGGAGTTCCCGGCCTGGTCATCAGCGCACCGCCTTCTCGAGTTCGCCGAGCCGGGCCGCGGTGAGCTCGAGCCACCGCAGGTCCGCCTCAAGATGGAAGAGCGCGTGGTCGCAGATCAGCTGATCGGCGAGGTCGCCCTCGTACTTCCGCTTCGTGAGCGAGCGCATCACCTTGAGGTGCTCGCTGCGCTGGACGTCGAGCACGTCGGTGGCGTCGCGGCCGGACAGCAGCGCGAGGACCACCTTCGTGTACAGCGTGTTCTGCAGGTACGGCTCCGGGTTTTCCGGAGTGCCCAGCCAGGTCTCGACGTCGGTGACCCCGGCGTCGGTGATCGTGTAGCGCTTGCGCTCGGGTCCTTCTCCGCTCTCGACCCCCGCGACCTCGACCATGCCGTTGCGCAACAGGCGCGACAGCGTCGAGTAGACCTGGCCGTACGCGAGCGGGCGGTCGTGCCCGAACTGCTCGTCGTACGCCCGTTTCAGGTCGTACCCGTGTCTCGGCCCCGACTCGAGCAACCCGAGCAAGGTATGTGAAACCGACATTCCCCTGTTCCTCCCTTGACCCCGGAATCCCGGGGGTGAAGATCACTATACAACACGGGTATACGCGCCGTGTATACCACCGCAGAGTAGTGCATCAGGGCAGGTCAGGGAGTTTCTAGCGGCGCGTCGGCGGGAGCCGCTACTTCCGCTCGCCGAGGTCCGCCCGGAGGCGCGTCAGCAGGTCCGCGGTCGTCTTCGCGCGGTCCGGCTCCCGGCTCGCGATGGTGTGCGCGAGGATGTCGGTGACGATCGACGCGGTCAGGGTTTCGCCGGTGAATTTCGTCGGGGAATCCGGGGCCGGCAGCACCACGCGGACCCGGGATTCGAGGTCCGCCGACAGGTCGCTCGTCACGAGCACTACCGCCGCGCCGACTTCCTCCGCGTAACGCAGGATCAGCTCGACATCGCGGTTCTGCCGAGCCGGGACGTACACGAGCACCGCGTCGTCGGCGCCCAGCGGGAGCAATGCGTCCGCGAGCCGGAACCCCGTGTCGTCGCAGTGCCGCGTCACCAGCCCGCGGCGGGCGAGCCGGAACGCGGCGTACTCGGCGCACACCGACGACAGCCCGAGCCCCCAGGTGAACACCATCCGCGCGTCGAGCAGCAGTTGCGCCGCTTCCTCGACCGCCTCCGGCGCGAGCTGCCGCTGCATTTCCTGCAACCGCTCCGCGCTGTCGGCCATCACCCGGTCGATCTGGCGCGACCCGGTGGACCCGAGGTTCTCGATCGCCGCGCTCAGCCGGACGGTCGGCTCGGTGCGCGCGGTGAACGTCTGGCCGAGGTGGCGCTTCAGCTCCGGCAGACCGGAATAGCCGAGCGCTTTCGCCGTGCGGACGACGGTCGCGTCGCTGGTCCCGGCCGCCGCGCCGAGATCGCCCGCCGAGGAGAACAGGACCTCGTTCGGGTTGGCCAGCATGAACCGGGCGACCTGGCGTTCCGCGGGCTTGAGGTCGTCGAGCCGGGCGCGGACGTGGTCGTCGAAGTGGTCGCCGCCGAGATAAGTAGTGGACATGACACCCTTGACTGGACGTAGTGGCTACTACAAGATGCCGGAAGGTTCTCCGTTGTGTAGTGAACCCTACCTGCCGGCTCGACGAGGAGCACTCATGAGGACAGATCAGCCCCTGGTACGGCTGCGCGGCGTCGGCAAGTCGTTCGGATCGGCCCGGGTGCTGACCGGGATCGACCTCGACGTCCGGCGCGGCGAGGTCGTCGTGGTCATCGGCCCGTCCGGGTCCGGGAAATCGACGCTGTGCCGCTGCGTCAACCGGCTCGAGACCGCGGACGAGGGCTCGATCGAGATCGAGGGCCGCCCGCTGCCCGCCGAGGGCGCGGAGCTGGCACGGCTGCGCGCGGACGTCGGCATGGTGTTCCAGTCCTTCAATCTCTTCGCGCACAAAACCGTGCGGGACAACGTGATGCTCGGCCCGGTCCGCGTGCGCGGGCTGAGCCGCGCCGCGGCGCACGAACGCGCCGACGAACTGCTGGAACGGGTCGGCGTCGGCGCGCACGGCGACAAGTACCCGGCACAGCTGTCCGGCGGGCAGCAGCAGCGGGTCGCGATAGCCCGCGCACTGGCGATGGAGCCGCGCGTGCTGCTGTTCGACGAACCGACCAGCGCGCTCGACCCGGAGATGATCCACGAGGTGCTCGACGTGATGACCGCGCTCGCCGCCGACGGCATGACCATGATCGTGGTGACCCACGAGATGGGCTTCGCCCGCAAGGCCGCCGACCGCGTCGTGTTCATGGCTGAGGGCCGGATCGCCGAATCCGCCGCGCCGGACGTCTTCTTCGGCTCGCCGCAAACCGAACGCGCGCGCGATTTCCTCGCCCGCGTGCTCAGCCACTGAGGTGTTCGAACGCCTGCCTGGAGGACCCTGATGCCCGCTCCCCTCCCCCGCCGGACCGCGTTGCGCGCCGGTCTGTTCGCCGCCGGCGCGGTCCCGTTGCTCGCGTCCTGCAGCGGCGGAACCACCCGTACCGCGGGCAATCCCGCCTACGCCACGCTCGACCAAGCCGACGCCGTCGCACGCGGCCCGGTCGGCGTGGACCTGCCGGAAACGCCGACGCTGCGCCGGATCCGCGGCCAAGGCGTGCTGCGGCAGTCCGGTTCGGTGACCACACCCGGGTTCGGCATGATGAACCCGGCGACCGGCAAGATCACCGGCTTCGACATCGGAATCGCGCAACTGCTGGCCAAATACCTGCTCGGCACGCCTGAGGTGGACACCATCACCGGCGGCGCCGACACGCGCGAAGCGATCCTGCAGAACCAATCCGTCGATGTCGCCGTCTGTACTTACACGATCAGCAAAAGCCGGGCGCGGCTCGTCTCCTTCGCCGGGCCGTACTACGTCGCGCGCTCCGGCATCGTCGTCGGCGCGGACGGTCCGCAGGTCACCGCCGTGCGGGATCTGGCGGGCAAAGACGTCGCGGTCCAGCCTGGCGCGGCGCAAGAAGCGCTGCAGAAGGCGTGTCCGCAAGCGCGTGCGGTGGTGTTCGAGGAATCGAGCCAGTGCGCCGCCGCGGTGCGGCAGGGCCGGGTCCAGGCGTGGTCGGCGAACACCGCGATCCTGCTCGGCAAGGCAGCGGTCGACGCGCGGCTGCGGATGACGCTCGCGACGTACGGCAGCAGCCCGTTCGGCATCGGGCTGCCGAAGGACGATCCCGCGTTCAAGCAGATCGTCGTCGGTTTCCTGCAACGCATCACCGCCGACGGAAGCTGGCGGCGGCTGTGGGAACAGACCGTCGGCCCGCTCGTGTCCGGTCCCGCCCCCGAGCCGCCCCGGCCCGGCTCAGTCCCCGGCTCCTGAAGGGAGATCGCCCGTGCTTTCCGGTCATGCTGGGGAAATCCTCGGCGGTTTCACCACCACTCTGCTGCTCACCGCGTGCGCCTTTCCGCTCGCGCTCGTCCTCGGCTGCGTCGTCGCGATCTGCCGGATCAGCCCGGTCCGGCCGCTGCGCATCGCCGGCCGGCTTTACGTCGATCTCGTCCGCAACTCGCCGTTGCTGCTGATCGCCGTGCTGCTCATCTTCGGGCTGCCCGACGCGGGCGTCCTGATTCCGTTGTTCTGGTGTCTGGTGCTCGCGCTCGGCGTCTACTTCGCCGCGTACGTCTGCGAAACCATTCGCTCGGGCATCCGCGCGGTGGATCGCGGGCAGGTCGAGGCGGCCAGGGCGATCGGGCTGCCGTTCCGCCGCGTCGTACTGGATGTCCTTCTGCCGCAAGCGTTTCGGGCGATGGTGCAGCCGCTGGGCACGATCCTGATCAACGTCGCGCTCGGGTCGGCACTCGGCGCGGCCGTCGGCGTGGACGAACTAACCCTCGAAACCCGCTCGTTCAACCTCGAGACCGCCGAGCCGATCCTGGCCTTCGCCGTCGCGGCCTGCGGTTATCTCGTCATCAACCTGGCCGTCAGCGGGGTCGTGCGGCTCGTCGAGCGAAAGGTCCGGGTGCTCCGGTGAACGACGACATCCTCTTCGACGCGCTCGGCCCGAAGGCCAAAGCCCGGCTGCGCACCGTATCGATCCTTTGCGGACTCGTATTGCTCGGGCTGCTGGCACTGGTCCTCGTGCGGCTCGGCGCCTCCGGCCAGCTCGACCCGGCCCGGTGGGCGATCCTGGTCGACGGCGCGATGCTGCGGTTTCTGTTGCAGGGCTTGGCGATGACGCTGCTGGTCGGCCTGGTGTCCACCGTTCTGTCGGTCGCGGTCGGGGTGCTGCTCGCGCTCGGCCGGTTGAGCCGGAAACGGTGGCTGAGCTGGCCGTCCGCCACCGTGATCGAGTTCTTCCGTGCGATGCCGCTGTTGCTGATCCTGTTCTTCTTCATGTTCGGGCTGCCGCTGCTCGGCGTCCGGGTGCCGATCTTCTGGCAGCTGGTGCTGGCGATCGTCGCGCACGCCGGCGCGATCTTCGCCGAGATCGTGCGGGCCGGGATCCTCGCGGTGGGCCGCGGGCAGAGCGAGGCCGGGCACGCGATCGGCCTGCGGCACTGGGAGACCATGGCGTTCGTCGTGCTCCCGCAGGCGGCCCGCGCGCTCGCGCCCGCGCTGATCAGCCAGACCGTGCGGGTGATCAAGGAATCCAGCCTCGGCTACGTCGTCGGCATCGCCGAACTGCTGAACAACGGCAAGGTGCTCGGCGAGTTCAGCGGCGATTTCATCCAGGCGTACGTCGGGGCCGGGCTGCTCTACATCGTCGTCAACATCCTTCTTTCGCGGGTCGCCGAACGGCTCGCGAACCGCAAGAAAACACTCGTCCGGGAGCCTTCGTGACCTCTGCTTTCCCCTCCGCCGCCCCGTCCGAAGCGGGCCTCGACGCCCAAGGCGTGCGCGGTTTCCTGGAGCGGCTGACCGCCGACGGGATCTCGCTCGACAGTCTCCTGGTGTACCGGTCGGGCAAGCTGGCGTTCGAGCACTACTGGTGGCCGTATCGCGCGGACCGTCCACATACGACACATTCGGCGACGAAGTCCTTTGTCGGCACGGCGATCGGGCTCGCGCTGGACGAAGGATTGCTGCGCCTGGACGATCATCTGGTTTCGTTCTTCCCGGAACTCGTGCCGTCCGACGCGTCGGAGCATCTGCGCGCGATCACCGTCGAAGACCTGCTGACCATGCGGACCGGCCACCGCGTCGGCCTGTCCGGCAAAACCTGGCGGCTGCTGAAGACCAGCTGGGTGCGGGAGTACCTGCGCACTCCCGTGGACCTCCCTCCGGGCAAGGCGTTCACGTATTCCAGCGCGACCTCGCACATGCTGTCCGCCATCGTGCAGCGGACGTCCGGCCACTCGGTCTTCGACTATCTGCGGCCAAGGCTGTTCGAACCGCTCGGTTTCGCCGGGCACAGCTGGGACACCGACCCGGAAGGCATCTGCTCCGGCGGGAACGGCCTCAGCCTGCGCAGCATCGACTTCCTGAAGTGGGGCGTCCTGCACCTGCACGACGGACTCTGGCAGGGCGAGCGGATCCTGCCCGCGGGCTGGGTGCGCGAGGCCACCGCGTGGCACGTCCAGAACGCCGACGCCGGAACCTGGAACGGCACCGAATTCGTCCCGGTTTCCGGCGCCGAGGCGGACGAACGGCCGGAAGGCTACGGCTACCAGCTGTGGCTCGACGCCGACGGCGGCTACCGGGCGTCCGGCATGTTCGGCCAGGACGTCTTCGTGCTCCCCCAGCACGACGCGGTGGTCGTCACGACCGGCAGCATCACGCACGGAAAGCACCGGCTGCTGTCCGGATTGGTGCACGATCTGCTGGTGCCCGCGTTCGACGGCGAACCGTCCACTGTGGCCGATTCTTCACTGGCTGCTGATCTGTCCGACGTCGCCGCCCCTGCACTTTCGCCGACGTCCGTTGCGCTGGACGGCCAGCGGTACGAGTGCGAGTCCAATGAGGACGGACTCTCGGAGATCTCGTTCACAGTGGACGAAGATGTTCTCGTGGTGACCTTGGACGACGCCCGCGGCCGCCATTCGGTCCGCTGTGGACTGTCCACGTGGGTCGAGTCGGACACCGGCATCAGCACTTGGCAGCTGCACCACTCGTACCAGGCCGAATCGACCCGCGTCCTCGCCGCGGCTCAGTGGCGTGCTCCGCGCGAATTGGTGCTGGAGTGGTATTTCGTGGAATCGCCGTTCCACGACACCGTCACCATCGAGTTCGGCGACGGCCAGTTGCGCTGGCACCGTCGCACCAATGTCAACAGTGGACCGACCGAGCGTCCGGTGGTCACCGCCACGCTCGGGTAAGCCACCGAAGCTGGTCGAGCGCGTCCCATACCGGCAGGCCGGTAGCAGCCCGCAAAGCGGCGCTGTAGGGCGGGAGGTTGGCGCATTCGACTACGAGCGCGCCAACCTCTGGACCGACCGCCCGCACGGACTCGCGGATATCTCGTTCCGCGAGCCGAGGGTCGATGGCAAGGCCGTTCCGCAGCGCCGGGAGGAAATGCCGCGTCCCGGACAGATCCAGCACCTCGACGCGCTCCGGGGCAATCCCCGCCGCGGCCAGTCTGGCGGGGGTGAGAAGGTCCGCGATCGCCGTGATCACCCCGATTTTCCGGGGCGCGACGGCCTTCAGCAGCGGCGGTGCCTGCAGCAGTGGGGAGACCGCCACCGGAGCGGCGAACCGTGCGGCCAGGTCGTGCTGGAGGGTGGTCAGGAGGCCGCAGGTGGTGGTGAGGATCGTCGCGCCGCGCTCGATCAACGCCTGCCCGGCCTCGGCGAGGGACGGCAGCATTTCGCGCTCGCGGCCGTCGAAGACCTGCTGCATCGAGGTGCCCGCCGCCGTTTCGAAGACGACGGGTTCCGAGTAGGTCTCCGGACAGCCGACGTCGCCGCGGATCCTCGCGCGACGGCCGCCGATCACGATTACGCCGAGCACGGCGCGAGCTCCGAGCGCACCTGCGATCCCGCCGCTCCGAGCGCTGCCGGGTTCATCGCCGGCCGCCGTTCACGAGCCGAACTCAGAGCGCAGCACCGGCAAAACCTCTTTGCCCAGCAATGCCACCGCGGCCAGCGCGTCCGGGCCCATCGGCGGGCCGAACGACAAATGCCGCGCCCCCGCCTCGATCAACGTCCCGCACTGCTCGATCACCTCGGCCGCCCCGCCCGCGATCCCCAGGCCGAGCATCGTCGAGGACGTGAGCACCGTGTCGATCGCGGCGTCCTCGTCACCGTCGAGCACCAACTGCTGGGTCCGCGCGAATTCCTCCGGATCGAGGCCGTTCGCGACCAGTGCGTCGGTGCTCAGCGAGCCGCTGTAGTGCGCGATGTGCCGGGCGAGCAATCGTCGCGCCGCGGCCGCGTCGGTGTCGATCGAGCACCACAGGCACGCGGCGACATCGAGCTCGGCCATCGCGCGTCCCGCCTTCGCGGCACCGGCGCCGATCTGCTCCATCGCGCGGTAAACCTGGCGCGGCGGCAGGCAGAGCGGCAGCGCGCCGTCGGCGTACCGGCCGGTCATTTCCAGCATCCTGGGTCCCATCGCACCGACGTAGATCGGCACTGGGCGCGGCTGCTGGATCCGTGCTTGCCCAGACCAGAAATCCCCTGCCCCGGGCACGCCCGCGGGACTGCGGCCGCAGGTCAGCTCGCGGATCGCGACGATCGCTTCCCGCGTGCGCACCACCGGTTTCGCCGGCTTCAGCCCGGCCCAGCCCAGGAACAGGTCCGAACCCGCGCCGAGGCCGAGCAGGAACCGGTCGCCGGACATTTCCTGGAAACCGCTCGCCAGCTGCGCGATCTGCGCGGGATGGATCGACACCGGGTCGAGCACGCCGGCGCCCACCGAGATCCGGCTGGTCCCCAGCAGCATCGAAGCGAGCCCGGCGATGCCCGGCGGCCCGAAGATGTCGTTGCCCGCCCAGACCTGGTCGAATCCGGCCTCCTCGGCGTTGACCGCCGCCGCGGTCAGGCCGCGCGTCCCGTGGCCCGCCGCGCCGACCCGCACGCTCACTACGAGGTCGCGTTCCATGTTCACCGTCCTTTCTCCGGCAGTGCGCGCACCCGCATGACCAAGTTCTCCGGCGGATCGGGGCAGGCGACGAGCGGTTCGCGGGCCAGCCACGCCGACAGGGGTTCCGGCCCGGCCCGTCCGGCGAGCGCGGACGCGACGGCGGAGATCGCGAACATGCAGAACCCGCGCCCCTCCGGCAGTTCGACGCCGCGGTCGCCGAGGTCGAAGCTGTCCCCGACAGCCAGTTCGCAGGCCGAGTAGTTCATCGATTCGACCGTGCACCGCAGGCGCGCGGTCACGGCCCGACCCGTTCGAGCCGGAGCAGGACGTCGTCGTCCGGGTCGGGGCAGCACACGAACGGCTTGCGCTCCAGCCAATCCTCCGGCGGCCGAGAATCCATTTTGGACATCACGAGCGGGACCGCGGCCAGCATCGCCTGAAGGCAGAACGGCTTGCCGGACGGAATCCGCAACACCGGGCCGGTCACCTCGAACGCGTCGTCCGTCGCGAGACCGCAACGCGGCGAAGCACCCTCTTCGACCACCACGCGCACGGTCGTCACGAAGCAGCTCCCAGCAGTTCTTCGGCGTACCCAGCCCAGTGGAACTTCTTCGCGCCGAAGTGCGCGAGCGCGCCCCACGCGTCCCGGATGACCCGTTCCAGCGGATCGGACTGGTAGATGTAGCGCGAACCGTAGAGATCGACGCACAGGTCGAGGACGCGCCGCAGGGTCTCGCCCGCTTGGCTGTTGGCGACCCGCAGCCGAGCCTCCTCGACCGGATCCAGCACGCGCCCCGGCGTGAAGATCGCCTCGTCGGCGCGGCGGGCGACTTCCTCGATGCCGCGGTACACCAGGTCCGTCTCGGCCGCCGCCTGCCCGAGCTGCTGCTTCGTCGCGGTGTCCAGTGTGGACACCTCGCCGCGGCAGCGCGTGCGGACGGCGCCCAGCGTCAGTTCGACCACGTGCCGAGCCAGCCCGAGGCACACCCCGGTCAGCGGGAAGAACAACAGGCCGACGTGCTTGTTGAGCGGATCCGCGTCCGGGTCCGGCGGAGCCTCCCGGTCGAAAACATGCGTCTCCGGAACGAAAACCGGCTCGGCGATCTCGTACGATCCGCTGCCGGAGCCCCGGATTCCCAGCGCCTGCCAGTTCCCGGCGTGCCGGACCGCGGCGCGCGGAAGCCAGACGCCCAGCAGGATCTGACGGCCGTCGGCACGTCGCACCGGTTCGCCTTCGCGGTAGACGAGACAGCCGCCGACGATGCGCTCGGCCGTCGGGGTGCCGCTCCCCCAGTCCCAGCGGCCGCTCACCAGATAGCCGCCGTCGACGATCTCCGCTCGGCCGGGCGGGTGGAACGAGCCGCCGGTCGGCAGGTCTCGCGTCGGGTACAGCTCGTCGTACGCGGCCTGCCCCAGCCGTCCGGCGTAGTAGCCCGACGCGTTGAGCACCGCGACATTCCAGCCGGCGCCCGCGTCGTGGCGCGCGATCTCCGTGACGACCGCGAGCTGGTCCGCGAGCGGCATTTCGAGGCCGCCGCGGCTCGCCGGGAACCCCATCTGGAACAGGCCCGCTTCGCGGAACGCGCGCATCAGAGTGCCGGAAAGCCGGGCTTCGGACTCGCATCGGTCAGCTTCGGCGCGGACCAGCGGGCCCAGCGCGACGGCGTTGGCCCGCACCGCCGCGCTCGACAACGGGGCCTGCCATTCGTTCCCCCGGACCTCGCCGGGCGTTGCGTAGGTCGACGTCATAGCCGGTATTCTTCATCGCACCGGAGCGCACTGTCAACTATTCGGGACCGGTCAGCCGCCGCGGCGGCTGGGCTATGCTGGCGGCTTGCGCACCTCGACCGACGACCCGCTGTTCGACCCGAAACCGCAGGGCCTGCTCTTCAGCATGTTCGGCGCCTACCTGCACCCGAGGACGGCGCCCATGTGGTCCGGCGGGCTCGTCGTGCTGCTCGAAAAGTTCGGCGTCACCACCGCTACCGGCCGGATCACACTCAACCGGATGGTGCACCGCGGGCTCGCCGAACGGCACCGCCGCGGCCGCGCGATCTCCTACACGCTCAGCCCGCGCGCGCTGCATCTGCTCGAGGACGGCGACAACCGGCTCGCCACGCTCGCGGCGGCCGACGACACGCCCAAGACCTGGACCGTCGTGTGGCACAACCTCGGCGACAGCCGCAAGGCCGACCGGTCGAATTTCGTCAAGCAGCTGCGGTTCCACGGGTTCGGGCAGCTGCAGGAAGCCGTGTGGGCCTCGCCGAAGGACTATCTGCGCGAGGTGAAGGACTACGCGAAACTGCTCGGCATCTCAGACGAGGTCGCGATTTTCCAATGCCGGCTGGACGAGGAGACCGTGCCCGCCGCGCTGCTGAGCCATCTGTGGCAGCTCGACGACCTCGCCGGGCAGTACGAACGGTTCGCCCGGCGCTACGCCGCGCTCGCGACCGAACCGGAATCGGCGCCGGAAGACGCGTTCCTCGCGTGCACCACGATGCTGCACACGTTCCGGTCCTTCGCGAACCTCGACCCGGAGCTCCCTCCACTGTGGACACCGCACGCCGGAGCGCGGGCGAAGGCGCTCGCGGTGTACCACGAGGTCCTCGACGCGCTCCGGCCGCGCGCGGCCGCCTACTTCGCCGAGGCGGTCGACCCCGCGTCCGCGACCCCCTGACCGGGCAGCACCCGGTACTGTCCGTTGTAGAACAGCAACGGGTCCCGCTCGGCCAGCTTGGTCGCCACGACGCAGCCGATCACGATCACGTGGTCGCCCTTCACCAGCGTCGAGTCCACTCGGCACAGCAGCCCGGCCGGAGCGTCCCGGATCACCGGAAGCCCATGCGCGAACTCGAAAGCTTCATCGTCCACAGCGGGCTGGGACCGGGCCAGCCGCTCGGAATGCCGCTGGTGGTCGTCAGCCAGCACGCAGACGCTGAAGAACCCTCGCCGCTCGATCGCGGCGCAGGTCCGCGAACCGGTCTTCAAGCACACCAGGATCAGCGGCGGGGCAAGGGAAACCGAAGTGAACGAGTTGACCACCGCGGCGAACGTCCGGTCCTCGTCGGCAGTGGCCACGACGGTCACTCCGGTCGCGAACCCGCGCATCACCGCGCGCAAGCTGCCCGGGTCCACCGGATCGGTCTCGTGCGCCACCACGCCGGAACCCAGCCGGTTCGCCGTCATCGCCGCTCCCCTTCCGTCTCGAATTCCCGCGCGCTGTTTCGCAGCAGCAGCGTGCAGACCGCGAGGATCCCCGCGAGCACCACGCCGAACAACGGAACCGACCACACCGCCTGTCCGGAGACGTCGAAGAAGAACACCGCCGCCGCGGGCGCGAATCCGCTGATGGCCGCACCGGTCTGGTACGCGAGCGAAACGCCGCTGTAGCGGACCTTGGTCGGGAACAGGCTCGCGAAATAGACCGGCGTCGGCCCGGTGATCAGCGCGTTGATCACCCCGGCGACGGCGAACGCCGCGAAGAACGCGACCTGGCTGTGTCCCGCGATCACGCCGAAGAGGACGAAGTTGAACACCGCGGTCAGCACCGCGCCGAGCACCACCGCTTTGTGCGCGCCGATCCGGTCGGCGAGCGCGCCGGCGAAGATCACCGCGGCGGCGACCGCCGCGACCAGCAGGACCTGCCCGGCCAGCGCCTGCGAACCGGACCAGCCGTTGTCCTTGCTGTAGGTGATCGCGAAGGTGAGCAGGATGTAGATGAGGCCGTTCGTGCCGACGCTCAGGCCAGTCGCCAGCAGGAGCGCACGCGGATGTTCACGAAACAGCACCCGCAACGGCGTCCGGCCGGCTTTCCCGGCGCCGACCTCGGAGACGAAGTCCTTGGTGTCGCGGGTGCGCGCCAACGCCAGAATGCCGATCAGCGTGACGATCCCGCCCGCCAGGAACGGGACGCGCCAGCCCCAGCTGAGCAGCGCGCTTTCCGGCATCGCCGCCGAAACGGCCGTGAACGCGCCGATCGCGAGCAGCGCGCCGAGACTCTGGCCCATGCCGGAGTAGCTGCCGAACACGCCGCGTTTGCCCGCCGGCGCGTTCTCGACGCCGTAGACGATCGCGCCGCCGCTCTCGCCTCCGGTCGCCAGTCCCTGCACCAGCCGCAGCACCACCAGGAGAACCGGAGCCCACCAGCCGATCTGGCGGTACCCGGGCAGCAGGCCGACGAGCGTCGTCGCCGTGCCCATCGCGACCAGCGAAGCGAGCAGCACGGGACGGCGGCCGTAGCGGTCGCCGAAATGCCCGGACAGGATCCCGCCGAGCGGGCGCGCCACGAAGCCGACGCCGAAACTCGCGAGCGCGAGCAGGGTGGCGGTCAGCGGGTTGGCCACCGGGAAGAACACCGGGCCGAACATGATCGACGCGGCGATGCCGAACAGCATGAAATCGTAGTACTCGAGGGCTGTCGCGCCCGCCGCCACGAGGAACGCGGAGTTCCCCCTCGCGTGTTCGGTCGCCGGATTTTTCCGTGGGTCGATGGTGATTTCGCGAGAGTTGTCCGCCACCCCGCACCTCCTGTGCGCCCGGTCGTCTTCGCTGACGTGGTGTGGTGGGCGGCGGCCGAGGCCGCGCTGCCCGGGTAGCGCGGTAATCTACATGACAGCCTACTGCGATGTCTATTAACCGCGTACGGTACCGGGCATGGCAGCCGATCCCGCGTCCCGGTTTTTCGCCGAACGGTTCCGTCCCGCCGGAGTCCGGCTGGGTTTGCTCGTGTTGTCCGAATGCGACATCGCCGTCGCGGAAGCAGCCGCGCAGGTGCTGTCCGCGCACGGGCTGCGCCCGGCTCGGCGGCTGGCGAAACTCCGGCCGCGGCTTGGGTTTCCGGCGGTGACCACGCGGGAGGTGGTCGGGTTCCTGGAGCGGTACGGGCATGAGTACTGCGCGGCCTGGCTGCCGGAAGCGACTGCGGACGGGCAAGATCTTGACCAGAACGCGATCGAACAAGCCGGGCGGGCGAGCGGTTGTGCCGTCGTGTGGTACCGGCGCTCTTGACCACAGCCGCAGCCGACGTACGCTCCCCCGATGAGCCGCTTGGCCGGGATCGCCTCGCTCGTGCGGGAGCGCGGGGAACGGATGGTGCACGCCGACGACGACGTGGACGAGGTCGTCGGCGCGTGCAGTTCCGCCCTGCGCCCGCACACGCTGCGGGTCCGCGAGCGCCGGCTTTCCGCGCGGCTCGACCACCTCGCCGCCGGTTCGGTCTCGCTGAACCGGCTGCGGTACGGCGCGGCCGTGAGCATCTCGGAACTGGCTCCCGAACAGGACGAGTTCCTGCTTTCGCTGCCGGTGGGCGGCCGGGCGCGGTTCGCCTACGGTGCGACCAACGCGGTGCTGCGGCCGGGAGCGGCGTCGGTCGTGAGCCCGTACCGCGCGTTCCGGCTGGACCTCGACGGCGAGTTCGACCAGGTCGTGCTGCGCCTCGACCGGCCGCTGGTCGAGCGGACCGCCGCGCTGCTCGCCGGGGTGCCCGGCACGATCGCGGTGCAGTTCGATCTTCGAGCGAACGCCGTCTCACCCGGCGTGCTGGCACTGGTCGAGGCCGCGATCCATCTGTCCGGCGGTGGCGCACGGACCGGGCACCTCGAAGCGCTGCTGGCCGAGACGTTGCTGCTCGGCCATCCGAACAGTCTCAGCGAAGCTCTTGCCGCCGAAGCGAAACCGCCGTCGTCAGCGCGGGTCCGGCGCGCGATGGACTACCTGCTGGCACACCTGCCGGAGTCGTTCTCGATGGCGGCGGTGGCCCGGCATTCCGGGGTGTCGCTGCGCAGCCTGCAACTCGGCTTCCGCCGCGAAACCGGCCGCACCCTCAGCGAATGGCTCCGCGAACAGCGTCTCGACCGAGCCCGCGCGCTGCTGGCCGCAGCGGATCCGGCCAGCACCACGGTCACGGCGACCGCAACCGCTTGCGGCTTCGTGCACCTCGGCGATTTCGCCGCCCAGTTCAAGCGCCGGTTCGGCGAATCGCCGTCCGCGGTGCTGCGCAAAACCGATGACGGCGGTTCGCGCAGGCGATAGTCCCGGGACGGCGGGCTGCGCAGACTCTGCGCATCGCAACTCCGCACCGCCTGAGGAGACCGCCGTCATGCCACTATCCCTTGAGGACAAGCTCGCGATCGTCGAGCTTTCGAACACACAAATGCGCGCCCTCGACAACCACGACGTCGACGGCTGGGTCGATGCCTGGGTCCCGGATGGACAGTTCATTTCCACCTACGGCACCTTCACCGGCCGCACCGAACGGACCGAGTTCATCAAGGGACACATCGCCGCGGGCAAAGAGGACGGTGCCCGCCACCTCCTGACGAACTACGTCGTCACCGGCGACGCCGACCGCGCGACCGTCACCTGCCTGGTCACCAAACTTCAGGTAGAAGCGCCGCCCTTCATCATCGCGACCGGCGTCTACCAGGACGTCGCAGTCCGCACCGCCGACGGCTGGCGCTTCGAATCCCGCCGCCTGGACATCGACCGCGGCGTCTTCGCCCGCGCCGAGGCGGCCGCCCGATGACGGACCTGGCCGCCGAACGGTGGGGAGAATCCGGCCCGCCGATCGTCATGGTGCACGGCAGCCTGAGCTCGGCCGCCGCCGCTGTCGGCGAGCAGAAAGCGCTCGCGGACCGATTCCGGATCATCGCCCCGTACCGCCGGGGATACCAGCCCAGCCCGCCGGCCGCCCGGATCGACCCGGACCGCGACGCCGCCGACGTAGCCGAACTCCTCGGCGACGGCGCGCATTTGCTCGGCACCTCGATGGGCGGCGTGGTCGCCATGCGGGCCGCCGCTCTCGCACCGGACAAGGTCTGGTCGCTCACCGTGGTCGAGCCGCCCGCCCTGCCGAACGGCTCCGGCCGTCCCGCCGCCGACCAGCTCGCCACAGCCCTCCGCGACTACTGGGCTGCCAACGCGGACAGCGATCCCGCGACGTTCGTGGCTGGGTTTCTCCGGGTGCTGAACGTCGATCTGCCGTCGCCGCTTCCGCCGCCGATGGCAGAGGCTGCCCGCAACCTGATGACGGAACGGCCGTGGGAGACGGATGTGCCGGTGGAGGCGCTGGCCCGCACGCCGTTCCCGAAGCTGGTGGTGACTGGCGGCGGGACTCCGGGGTTCGAGGATGTCGCCGACGCGCTGGCGGAAGGGTTGTCCGCCAAGCGGGTTCTGTTCCCCGGCAGTCCGCACGCGGTGCAGCGGATCGGGCAGCGGTTCAACGACGAGTTCGTGGCTCATTTAGACGGTTAGGGCGAGGGAGGGCCGGTCCGGCCCTCCCTCAGGTCCGCTCCCCCAGCGACCGCACGAACACTTGTGTCGTCCGGTGTTTCGGCGCGCCCAGCACCTCCGACGGCGTGCCCAGCTCCACGATCGTCCCGCCGTCCATCACCGCGACCCGGTCCGAAACCTGCCGCGCGAAGCCGATCTCGTGCGTCACCACGATCATCGTCATCGTCCGCTGCGCGAGCCGCCGCATCACGCCGAGGACCTCGCCGACCAGTTCCGGGTCGAGCGCCGACGTCGGCTCGTCGAACAGCATCACGTCCGGCTCCATCGCCAGCGCCCGCGCGATCGCGACCCGCTGCTGCTGTCCGCCGGACAACTCGCGCGGATACGCCGCGTGCTTCTCGGCCAGCCCGACCGACGCGAGCAGCTCGTGCGCCTGCTCAGTGCACTCGCCCCTGGACCGGCGCAGTACCCGAGTGGGCGCTTCGACGACGTTTTCCAGCACAGTGAGGTGCTGGAACAGATGGAAGCCCTGGAACACCATCCCGAACCGACGCCGCTGCCGGGCCGCCGCACGGTCGCCGAGCGGGTAGTACGTGTCGCCTTTGCGCGTGTAGCCGATCAGCTCGTCTTCGAGCCGGATCTCGCCGCCGTCCACCGTTTCCAGATGATTGACACAGCGCAGCAGGGTGCTCTTGCCCGAACCGGACGGTCCGATCAGGCACACCACCTCGCCCCGGCCGACGTCGAGGTCCACGCCCCGCAGCACTTCGAGCGGGCCGAAGCTCTTGCGCACGCCGGACAGCCGCAGGAACGTCATCGCGAGTACTCCTTTCCCGGGCGGCCCGCGGCGAACCCGCGGCCGAAACGGCGTTCGAGGCAGCGCTGGCCGATCATCGCGAGGCTGGTCAGCACGAGGTACCACAGGCAGGCGACCAGCAGCAGCGGAATGGTCTGGTAGGTGCGGCCGTAGATGAGCTGCACGGTGGTGAGCAGTTCGGTGTAGCCGACCACCGACACCAGCGAGGTGTTCTTGAACATGGTCACGAGCTCGTTGCTCAGCGGCGGGATGATCACGCGGATCGCCTGCGGCAGAACGACTCTGCGCAATCGCTGCCGCCGCGTCATCGCGAGCGCGGTCGCGGCTTCCAGCTGCCCGGCGGGCACGGACAGGATCCCGGCGCGGAAGATCTCCGCGCTGTACGCGCCGAGCACCAGCGCGAGCCCGACGACCGCGGCGGAGAACTGCGAGATCAGCCGGTTCGTCGGCACGCTGAGGAACTCCGGGCCGAACGGGACGCCGAGCGACAGCTTCGGCAGCAGCGCGCCGAGGAAGAAGATCAGCAAGAGCAGCACCAGCGCCGGGATGGCGCGGATGAACCAGATGTAGGCGGTCGCGACCCAGCGCAGGACCGGGTCGTCGGACAGCCGCATCAGCGCGACGACCACGCCCGCCACGAGCCCGGCCGCGCTGCTGATCAAGGTCAGCAGCACGGTGTTCAGCAGGCCGCGCAGGATGTCGGCCGAGAACAGGTACCCGCCGACGAGACGCCAGTCCCAGCGCGGGTTGGTGATCAGGAAGTGCGCGAACATCGCGGCCAGCACGAGCGCGGCGCCCGCGGTGAGCCAGCGCGCCGGCTGCCGTCGCCGGGCGAACCGGACGCTCGCCGGAGCCTCGACGGGCGCGCGGGTGGAGGTGGAGGTCGGCATCAGGGCTCCTTCAGAGCGGCCCGGACGGCGGCCGTCGCGGGGACGGCCGCCGCGGGGGTCAGACGGTGACGAACTCGCCGAGCGTCCGTTCGGTGTGCGGATAGGGCGCGTCGTTCTCGTGCCCCGCCACGCCGAGACCGGCCAGCGCGGCCACGATCTCCGCGCCGCGCGCGCCGGCCAATTCGACCGCGCGGACGTTGTCCTCGATCTGCGCGATCCGGGTGGAACCGAATAGCACCGACGCCGTCGCGGGCTGCGCCAGGCAGAACGCGAGCGCGAGCTGCGACGGGCTCGCGTCGAACGAGGCCGCGATCTCCGTCAAGCGAGGCACGAGTGCCTTGATGCGCTCGCGGATGCCGCCGGTGTCGATGCCGATCTTGCGTTCGGGGTCGAGCTTTCCGGCGAGGATTCCGCCCTCCATGGTGTCGGAGGCGTGCAGCGAGATTCCCGTGTCGGCGAACAGCTTCTGGTACTCCGCACTGTCCACAACGGACCTGCGCGCGACACTGTACTTGAGCTGGACCAGCTGCGGGGTCGGAATTCCTTGCGCCGCGGCGTGGTCGTAAGCGGTGCGGAGGTCGGCGGCCGACCAGTTCAGCGCGCCCCAGCTGCGGGCACGGCCGCTGGTGACCAGACCGGCGAGTTCCTCGGTGATCGCCGCGACGTCCATCCCGGGCCGCGGGTGCTCGGTGATGATGACGTCGACGTAATCGGTGCCGAGCCGGACCAGCGATTCGTCGAGCTGTTCGGCGAGCGGCTGCCGCGGATAGTCGAAATACCAGACCTTTTCGGCGATCGCGTAGTCCTCGCGAGGTTTCCCGACGACGTCGAGGATCCGGCCGAGCAGCACCTCGGTGTGCGGTTTGTCGCGGTAGTAAGCGACGTCGAGGAAATCGATGCCGAGGTCGAACGCGCGCCGGACGAGCGCGACGCCCGCCTCGAACGTCATCCGGCTGTAGGTGTTCCACGACCCGAGCGACAGCGCGGAAACGGTGGGCCCTTCGCGGCCGATGCGACGGTAGTCCATGTGTTTCTCCTTCTTCGTTGGACCGGGCGGCTCAGAACTGGGAACCGTTGACCACGACCCGGTCGACGGCGATCGAGCCCTGCCCCCATTCGTCGAGGATCTTGCGGTAGGTGCCGTCCTCGACGAGCTTCTGCAGCGCACGCTGCGCGGCGTCGCGCAACTGCGTGTCGTCCTTGCGGAACCCGGCCGCGTACGGCGCGAGCCAGTGCACGCCGTCGCCGGTCAGCTCGAACTGGCCGGGATTCTGCTTGATCAGGTAGTTCGCCGGCGCGATGTCGTTCCACGCGGTCTCGACGCGGTCGCTCTGCAGGGCCAGCACCATCGCCTGCCCGTCGGCGAACGCGTTGATGTTCACCGCGGGCTTGCCGTTGCCGACGCATTCCTTGCTGACCCGCTGCGCGTCGGTCTCCTCGATCGACCCGCGCCCGATGGCCAGCGAACGGCCGCACAGATCGTCGATCCCTTTGACGCCGTGCGGATTCCCGGAACGGACCATCAGCGCGGTGCCGCCGCGCAGGAAGTCGACGAAATCCATCGTGGGCTGCCGGGATTTGAAGTCCCCCACCGACATCACGGCGTCGAACCGTCCGGAAAGGACACCCGGCATGACGTTGCCGCCCTCGGTGCGCACCACCTGCACGTCCAGGCCGAGCAGTTTCGTCCACGCCTTCGTCAGGTCGACGACCACGCCGGTGATCTCGTTGTTGTTGCCGCTATTGACAAACGCGAGCGGCGGAACGCTCGCACTGGTCGCGACGGTGATCGTTTTCTTGTCCCGGTACCGCTGCGGCACGAGCGCACTGAGCCCTGCGTCGACCTGGACCGCCGCCTCCGCCCCGGCCCCTTTCTTCTGCGCGCCTTCCGGCGCGGGCTCCCGCGGAGCGGCACAACCGCTCACCACCACGAGCGCCGCACACACGGCGGCGGCAACGCGCCCTCGGGTTCGGTGTCGCATCGAGACCTCCATTGCTCTCTCGGACGCCGGGAACGCTAGAAGCCGGTCCGGAACATTGTCAAGGCTTTGACGTTCAACCTTTGACAATCTCGTGGAACCTGGCATGATCGAGAGGCGTGAGGGAGCCCGAAGCCGCCGAACCGGATTACTGGACCTTTGTCGACCACGCGGTCCGCTCGGTGAGCGAAACCCTGCCCGAGGTCGACCCGGACGCGATGCGGCTGGTGATGACCCTGCACCGGGCCACCGACCTGCTGTCCTACGACCTGCATGCCCGGCTCGGCGAGATCAAGCTGAACGAATCAGCTCAGCTGAGCAGCACCGGTTTGCGGCTGCTGCTGGTGCTGTCGGCGGCTGGCCCGCTGGAGCTGCGCAGAGTGGCGGCGCTGTCGGGGATGAGCCGGGCGGCGGTGTCGGCGGCGGTGGAGAACCTGGCCGCGAACGGGTTGGTCGGGAAGGAACCGTCGCAGGAGGACCGGCGGACGGTGCTGCTGCAGCTGACTCCGGAGGGGCAGGAGACGTTCGCCCGGTGCTTCGCGGCGTACAACGCGGGGGAACAGCATTGGGCGGCGACGTTGACGGCTGAGGAGCGGGGTCAGTTGGTGGGGTTGCTGACGAAGCTGATGCAGACTCAGGACGTTCAGCGGCGGGCGTGAGCAGCATCCGTCGCGGCCGGAATGCGTTTCGCCGGGGCGTGGTGCGCGATTAGCCACGCCGCCGGTTCGCTCAGATGCTCGCGGACGACGTCGTGCGGGACCGCCGCCAGCGGAGGCGTCCGATGCCGCCGCGCGAACGCCGTGGTCACGCCGAACGGAACACGAAAAGTCACTTGCTTACCCCTGATCGGACTACTTCGAGGTTTCGCGCCGTGCGCGGCGAGGTATCGCTCCGGGCGTCGTCACCCGTCAGAGGAGGAACCATGCACGCACAGCGCGGAGATTGGCTGGTCGTGAAGGGAATCCACGTGGACGTGCCGGAGCACCGGGGCCGCATCGTGGCCGTGGGGTCACCGGACGGCGGCCCGCCGTTCACCGTCCGCTGGCTCGGCGCGGACCACGAGTCGACCGTCTTCCCGGGGCCGGACGCGATCGTCCTGACCGACGCCGAGCTGGCCGCCCAGGACGCACGCGCCCGGCGATAGCGCCGCCAGTGGTCCGTGAGGGGAACCCTGAGGGACTCAGAGTCCCTCAGGGTTCCCCTCACGGACCGTCATGCCCGATCCGGTTCCCGATCCATCGCCCGATCTCGATCAGCACCACTCCCGCCGCGGCGCAGCACACCGCGGTCAGCGTGTACGTCGTGTTGCTCGGGTCGAGTTCGAAAGTATCGCGCGTCCACGGCAGCAGGAACATCAGCGCCGAGACCACCGCCATCGTCGCCACCAGCGCGGCTTTCCACCAGGTGTAGGGCCGCGCGACGACCGCCAGCACCCACAATGCGAGTGCCATCAACGTCATCAGCGCCGTGGTGCTCGCCTGGACCTGCGCGGCATCGGTGGTCGCATTGCCGGGATGGACCAGGAGGTACGAGACGAACGACGCGGCCCCGATCACCACCCCGGCCGGGATGGCCATCCGCAGCACGCGGCCGACGAATCCGCCGCGCGCGCGGTCGTTGTTGGGAGCCAGCGACAGCACGAACGCGGGCAGGCCGATGGTGAACCAGCCGACGATCGTCACGTGCCGGGGCAGGAACGGGTACGGCATCGAGTCGAGGCCGATCAGCCCGGGCACGCCGACGATCAGCGCCAGCAGCACCGAGTACACCGTCTTGGTGAGGAACAGGTTCGCGACGCGTTCGATGTTGCCGATCACCCGGCGGCCTTCGCCGACGACGTACGGCAGGGTCGCGAAAGCGTTGTCCAGCAACACGATCTGCGCGACCGACCGGGTCGCCGGGCTGCCCGCGCCCATCGCGACGCCGACGTCGGCGTCCTTCAGCGCGAGGACGTCGTTGACGCCGTCGCCGGTCATCGCGACCGTGTGTCCGCGAGCCTGCAGCGCCGCCACCATCGACCGCTTCTGCGCGGGCGTCGCGCGGCCGAACACCGCGGTGCCTTCCAGCTCCTCAGCCAGTTTGCCGGGATCCTCGGACAGCGTCCGCGCGTCCACCGGGGCCTCGCCGCCGGGCAGCGCCAGCGCGCGGGCCACGCCGCCGACCGACACCGCGTTGTCGCCCGAAATCAGTTTCACCGCAACGCCTTGGGCGGCGAAGTAGTCCAGCGTCTCGCGGGCGTCGCCGCGGATTTTCTGCTCCAGCACGGCCAGCGCGACCGGCGTGACCTCGCCTGGCCCGTCGGGCGCGTCGACGGCGTTCGCCGCGCGGCCGAGCAGCAGCACCCGCAGGCCCTGCGCGCCGATCCGTTCGGCTTCCGCGCGCTCCTCCGATTCGGCGGGCAGCAGCACGTCCGGCGCGCCGAGCACCCAGTCGCCGTGCTCGCCGAACGCCGCGCCGCTCCATTTCCGCGCCGACGAGAACGGCACCACGGCGGTCGGCGTCCAGTCCGGCGCGGCCGGGCAGCCCTCGGCGATCGCGACCAGGCTGGCGTTCGGCCGCGGGTCGGCGGCGGCGAGCGCGGCCAGCACCGTCTCCGGAGCCTCGCCCGCCTCGTGCAGCCGCCGCAGCTCCGACAGCCGCATCGTGTTCTCGGTGAGCGTGCCGGTCTTGTCCGCGCACACGACGTCCACGCGGGCCAGCCCCTCGATCGCGGGCAGCTCGTTGACCAGGCATTGCCTGCGGCCCAGCCGGATCACGCCCACCGCGAACGCCACCGACGTCAGCAGGATCAGCCCCTCCGGGACCATCGGGACGAGCGCCGCGACCATCCCGCGCAGCGCGGCGGGCAGCTCCTGCGAACCGGAAAGCGCGTTGTAGATCGACAGCGCGCCGGCCGGGATCAGCAGGTACGTGATGACCTTCAGGATCTTGTTGATCCCGTTCCGCAGCTCCGAATCGACCAGCGTGAACCGGCCGGCCTCCTCGGCCAGCTTGGCCGCGTACGCCTCCGAGCCGACCTTCGTCGCCCGGTACGCGCCGTTCCCGGCCACCACGAAACTGCCGGACATGATCGGGTCGCCCGCGCGTTTCACCACCGGGTCCGATTCGCCGGTGAGCAGCGATTCGTCGACCTCGAGCGCGTCCGCGGACAGCACCTCGCCGTCGACCACCACCTGGTCGCCCGCGCCGATCTCGATCACGTCGTCCGCGACGACCTCTTCCGGGGCCAGCTCGCTGCTCGTCCCGTCGCGGCGCACGCGCGGGCGCACCTGCCCGACGATCGCGAGCCGGTCCAGCGTCCGCTTGGCCCGCAGCTCCTGCACGATGCCGACGACGCTGTTCGCCACGATCACCCCGGCGAACAGCCCGTCCAGCAGGAAACCGGTGGAGAAGATGATGACCGCGAGCACCGCGAAGATCGCGTTGATCCGGGTGAAGACGTTCGACCGGACGATCTCCCACGCGCTGCGGCTCGTGCGCGAGGGCACGTCGTTGGTCCGTCCCGCGGCGACCCGCTCGGCCACCTCGGCCGCGGTGAGCCCGCGCGTGCTGTCCTGCGTGAGCAGGCCGTCGTCCCCTGGCATGGACTCGACTTTACGCAGTTTCCGGGCAAACCCGTCGCGCCGCCGCCCCGGACGGGTCCGCCCGTTCGGGTGACGCGGCGCAGGTCACCGGCCGAGGCGGGACGCGCGGACCTCCCTCGTGCCGATCAGATCGAGGTGCACCTCGCGGCGCGCGAACCGCCATTCGCCGCCGATCTTCGCGTAGCGGTCGAGGTAGCGCAGATGCCACACCGCGTCGGCGAATCTTCCGTCGCGCCGGGTGACGTGGTGGGCGACGCAGGTGATCCGTCCGCGGGCGGTCGCGGGGTCGTCGCCGGGGTCGAAGACGGCACCGGTGATGCCGTGCGCGGTCAGCGGCACCTCGTCCAGCACTGACAGGGCCGCTGCGACGGCTTCGGGACCGCGATGCTCGTGGACCGGGCCGAACTCGCGAGGCGGATCTGGCAGCACGAGCACACCGGGTTCGCCAGGGTCGCCGGGTTCGCCGAACAACCGGGCGACTCCGGCGAAATCGCGCTCGTCGACGCGGGCGGCGTAACGGTGCACGAGATCGTGCAGCGCGGCCCACTCCTCGACGGGGATCACCAGTCCTGCCACGGGACGATCGTGCGAACCGGTCCGGACAGCAGCACCCGCTCGGCCTCGGGATGCGGTGCGGGCTCCCAGCGGCGCTCTCGCTCGGCCATTTCGCGGCTCACTTCCACCGGGTCCTCGTCCAGGTACAGCAGCCGGACCCGCAGCGAACCCGGCTCGCGTTCTCCGTCGGAGCCGATCTTCAGCGTCGAATGCTGCTGCCTGCCGAGAAACGAGAACGTCCAGGCTCCGGCGACGCCCGGGCAGGTCAGCAGGTCGAGGATGCGCGTCCGGTCCTGCCAGGCGAATTGCGCGTGCGCTTCGCCGCTGTGCGGTTCGGCCAGTTCGGTGACCGTGACGTGCAGGCCGCGGTTCGGCCGGAACGGCAACGCGTCCGCGGACAGCCGCACGCGCGGCGCGACGTAGCCGAGCACCGGCGTGAAGAACCCCAGCAACGGCCGCCGCACGCCCGGGATCAGCGGCCCGCGCCCCCATTGGAACGAGTCTTCGCCGAGCTTGCGCCACTCGGCCACGCTGTGCTCGTACGGCGGGCGGAACCAGTACATCGCGACGTAGTCGACACCCGCCAGCTCCGGGCTCGCGGCGCCGTCGCCGGTCCAGGACCAGCGATCGCCGTGCGCGACGCCGGGGAGGCGCAGGTTCTCCGGCAGGTGGTCGAGCTGATGCCACTCGTTGTACTCGCGTTTCCGCGCAGGGTCGGCCAATGCGACGAAAGAGAAGAACGCTCGTTCGGAGAACACCGCGCCGAGCGTACGAACAACGGCACCGCCGCGGCGGCGATCGTCTCGGCGACCGGGACGGGTTCAGCTCAGCCACTGCTTCGGCGGCGGGTACACGTACCGCGCGATAGTGGTGCTCACCCAGCCGATGCAGAAGCCGCCGAACACCGGCAGCACGACCTGCACCTCGTGCCCGCCGCGGAGCAGGCCGACGAGCAGGAAGACCAGCGCCCACGCGACGAGCAGCCCGGCACTGTAGGTCCAGTAGTTCCTCCGCATGGCAACCTCCCGAACGCTCTCCTTCACCAGTGTTCCCCGCGCGGATCTCGATCGCAGGTCCGCTGAGGCGGTTCCGGCACAATTGAGATCCGGCTCTACTCCTGAGCTTCGATCAGGTCGAGGTCGCGGACGCAGAACCCGTGGTGCTCGAAGGTTTCGTTGAGCACCGTGCGCAGGCACTGCCGCACCGAGCGGCCCCGCGCGTACGGCGGCCAGACATCGTCCTCGGGCACCGGTGCCGGCGCCGCGAGCTGCGCGGCGGTGACCTCGTCGAGCCAGGCCTCAAGCTCGGCGGACTGCGCGTCGCGCACGCGCACGATCTCGTCCAGGGGCGGATCGAGCGAGCGGTCCAGCCCGTGCGCGTCCCGGTACGGCTCGACCTCCGGCCCGATGCCCATCGGCGTGAACTGCTCCGCCGAGCCAAGACAGCAACGGCGGAACCACGAATCGTGAACGAAGACCAGGTGGCGCATCGTCTGCACCGCCGACCACTCGTCGTTCACGCCGCGGCGCTCGATGCCGGGCGCACGCCGGAGGCGCTCGACCGTGGCGTCCCAGGCAGCCCGGAGCTGCCGCGCTGCTTCGCGCAGATCGGCCGGGTCCTCGGAGCGGAGCAGCACCCGCACCGGATGCCGCCGGTCCAGCTCCGCCTCGACGTACTCGCTGACCTCGACCCCGTTCACCACGAGGTTGGAGACGAGCCCGTCGATCACGGCGTCCTGCAGGACGACGCCGATCAGGCGCGCCCCGGTCAAATCGCACTCGCGGAACTCCGCGTCGTGCAGGTCTTCGTCGACATATCGCGTCATGCTCCGCATCGTAGGTCCGAGCACCGACAAAACCGGGCTCCCCGGCTTGCTCTGGCTGCTCGCCGGGCCGCGAAACCGCAGTGAGGTTTTCTCCGTGGTGCGGTGTGTGGCGGGTTCGTTGCAGCGGTGGCTTGCCAGGGATGCGAAGCACCGCCTGGCCAGCCGGGCCCTCCCCGCAGGGCTGCGCGATGGCATGCGGCGTGCGGCCGGCCCTCGCCACGCCGCTCCCGCAGACGTCCTTCACGGACCTCCCCAAGGCCCACTACTGAGAAAACCGCACTGAGAGATTTCGGCATTCAGCCGCACAAAACGGTCTTTCGCTGCCATTCAGCCGAAAACCGAGAGCGCCGAAATACCGCTATGCTCAATTCCGTGGCGCCGAACAAAATTGTGCCTCCGGACGGCAGTCGCCGGGCTGCCCTGCTGCTCGCGCTCGTCCTTGGCGTCGCAGGTTGCTCGTCCGCGCCGCCGCCTCCGCCGCGGCTATCGCCGCCACTGCCCGACGCCCCGCTTGATCTCACGCAATTCACGACCAAACCCTGCGATCTGATGACCTCGCACCAATTGGCCATGTTCTTCGTCAGCAACCAGGGAACGGCCACTCCAGCCGCCGGGGAAACCGCCTGCACATGGATCCCCCGCGACACGAAGGCCCTGACGTACGTCGCCTCCGTCGACACCACCTCAGGCGGGCTGGAAGCGCTGTACCACCGCCGGTCCGCGGTTCCGGGCTTCGCTCCGGTCCTCGTCCACAGCTACCCCGGCGTTCACCGGGACAGCCGCGACGGCCACTGCACTGTCGAAACCGGCGTCGCCGCCGACACGCTTCTCAACGTCACCGTCACGGCGACCGATCCTAAGCTGGACGCGTACGCCGATCCTTGTTACGAGGCCGACCGTTTCGCCGGAATCATGATCGCCTACCAAGCCAACCGAGCGCCCTGACCGATCAGGCCAGCACGCAGTCCCCGCACTTCGGACCGTTGCGATCCGGCGTCGCCCGATAAAACAGGCAGCAGCTGCGGCGCCGGAACCGACCGTTCTCCCGCGTCGCAGTACCGACGAGCTCCGGTAATTCCTCCAGCGCGGCAACGATTCCGGCGACCCGATCCGTCCACTCTGGACGCTCGGACCGCAGCACCGTCACCGCGCCGTTCAGCGCCGACGCCACATTCCCCCGCCGGACATTCTCCGCAAGCGAGAATGCCGCCATCGCCTTGTCCAGCCGCGCCAACGGACCGCGCAGCACCCGTTCCGCGAAGGCAGCGACCACATCGGACTCAACCGGCGAATCTTCCGTCAAGGACAACGGAAACGCACCGCCGAGCTTCGGCTGCCACCAAGCCTTCGAGTAATCCGGAACCGCTCCCGCCCCGACAGCCAGCCCCAGCGCGGGCGAGATGAGCCGCGCCGCCAGCCCGAGATGCGCGATCGACGCCGCGACCCGCAATTCCACGAAATCGCCGCCGAGCACGGCCCGGTTCTGCGCGATTCGCCTCCGCAGCACCGGGCCGTCATCGAGGACTTCAGCGAGCGGACGCCACGGCGAGGCTGGTTCCTCGGCCGCATGCGTGTCGACGGCGAAGAACGGGCCCAGTCCGGTCAGCGGGTTCACGCCTCGACGGTAACCGCGCGCCCGCGGTCCAGCACGCGTTCGGCGAGCGGGCCGAAGACGAGCGCGATGGTCGCCCAGAGGATGACCTGCGCCAGCACCGAGTACAGCCGGAACCCGACGAGCGTGTCGGCGGGGAATCCGGGATACACGATCTGGCCGTCGGGCGCTTTGAGCGGCAGCGGGGTTTCGCTGGTCTGCGGGCCGTATTCGGCGACGTTGCTGGCCAGCGACCCGAGCGACGGCAGCAGCGCCATCAGGAGCGCGGACAGCACGACGAACCCGGCGCCCGCGACGAGCGTCGCGTTCCAGTTGCCCAGCCGCGGCGCGAGCCGTTTGCCCGCGACGACGGCCGCGACCAGGAAGAGCACCGACGCGACGACCATCGTCAGGTACAGCCCGGTGCGCGCGCCGATGGTGGCCTCGTGCCCGATCGCCGGCGGGTTGGCCGGGTATTTCAGGAACGGCACGAGGTACAGCGACAGGAATCCGGCTCCGGCCACGAGCACCGCCAGCACCCGCGCGCGGATCCGGCCGACGCGGCCCAGCAGCACGGTGTAGGTCACCGCGAACAGCAGGCCCATGGCGACTCCGAAGAGCACCATGCCGAGCCCGATGCCGAGGTTGCCCTGCACCGCACGGCTGAAAATCTCGTGGCCCTCGTGTTCGCTCGCCATCCCGGCTGCCTTGTCGAGCGCCATCTGCGCCTCGTCGCGGCCGGATTCGTAGTCAATGGCATCCTGCGTCAGCGGTTCGGCGAAGATCCGCGCGAAGACGAACGCCAGCAATCCGCCCAGCGCTCCGGCGAGGAGGCCGCGCAGAATCAGCTTGTTCTGCATTGTTCGGTTGTCCGTTCCGGGCGCGTCAGTGGCAGGGGAAGCCGAGGAAGTGCCGCGCGTCGTGGACGAACTCGTGCACGTGCGTGTCGCTGCCGAAGATCGAGACCGCGCCCTGGTCGACGCCGATGAAGTAGTACAGCAGCAGCGCGCCGACGATGGTCGCGCCGAGCAGCAAAGCGGCTTTCGACACGGGCAAGACGACCGGCGTGGACCGGTCGGCCGGAATGGTGGCCATGGCTCTCCTTCGGGATGACGCGTCCCTTGCGGGTGGACCTGACGACGGCTCCTCGACCTGACTCGCCCGGGATGGGCACACAGTGGCGCGACCGTGCCGGAATCTCACCGGCTTCGGGAAGCCGTCGCGCGAGCAGCACCGTACGGCGGCGTCCGGCCGGTCGTCAATCGCCCGAGGGTCCGACGTGTCGCTTATCGCCTGGTTTGCGCAGCCGGTGTGCGCGGGGTCGCACCGAACGGAGCAAGGCCGCTCACGCGGGGTTGCGATAGAAGGCCAGATGCTCCGGGCACAGATAGAGCGTGAGTCCCTCCGGCGTGTCGTAGCGCGACAGGCCGCCCCATTCCTCGTCCGGGTCGAGTTTGCCGAGCATGGCCTTCAGCGCGCGGAAGTCCGCGTCGGTCTTCGCGTGCGGCTCCGGGAGGTCGTCGTCGGGCCGGTCCGCGCCGGGCAGCACGCGCTCGCGGTGCAGATCCTTCGGCAGCTGCGCGGCCAGCTCCTTCATCAGGCCGGTGTCCGACTTCAGCTGCTCGTTCAGCACGCCTGCGGTCACCCCGAGCACCGGCCCGGCGAGCGGCGCGGCGTGTTTCAGGACCCGGATGAGGTGCTCCAGGTACGGCCCGAGCTTCACGAACCACTCGTGCGGCTGCGAAACCGGGTAGACGCCCTTGCCGCCGTCCAGCCGATGCCAGGCGCCGGGTTCCTCGCAGTAGAGGTGGATCTCGTACGGCGAGCCGGTGATCCGCCGCCGCCCGGCCGGGACGACCGCGAACACGCTGGGGCAGCGGGCTTCCTGCTGAAGCTGTGCGAGCCGTTGCAGGCGAAGGAACATCCGCTGGTGGTAGTCGCTCTGTTCCTCCAGCCGCTCGCCGAACTGCTCGACGGTCCGGGTCAGCTGCTCCATGGACGCGCGCGTCGAATCGCGCTCGGCCGGCGCGAGGCCGAACAGCAGCTCCGGCACCGAGACCTGCTCGCCGGAGCGATGGCATTCGATCTCGTGCTTCGGCGGCGTGCGCTCCAGCCGGGCGCGGAGGTTCTCGTAGTCGAACAGCTCCGGGCAGTCCGGCTCGCACCGGCACGGCACGCGGCGCGTGATGTCCAGGCCGGGAAATCGTTCCAGGGTCAGGTTGAGGCCCTCGTCGAGCACCATGAAGAACCCGACCGGCGACGGCCCGCGCACGGTCAGCTCGACGGTGCTGTGCTGCCGGTCCGCGCTGACGAGCGCGAGGTGGCGGCCGTCGCGATGGCCGAGCAGCGCGCCGGTGCGCCAGTGCACGTCGCGGCTGAACCGGTGCGACCGCGCGATGAACCAGGTCGGAATGCCCGGCGGCATGGTGTTGAGCTGGTAGATGACCTTGATCTGCTGCGAATTCTCCCGCGCGGCCGCCCATGGCGCTTCGTATTCCGGCGGATTCCACTGCAGCCGCTCGACGACCAGGCTGAGGTCTCCCCCGCCGTTCGACTCGACGCGGTAGGACAGGTCGTATTTGTCCATCATCCCGAGGAAATGGTCGCGAATCCCCTTGTCGAGGTCGTGCCACAGCCCGGTCAGGTGTTCCCTGGTGAGCAGCCCGTGCCGCTCGGCCACCTCGTCGCTGTCGAGGACGCGGCTGATGTAGTCGTTGACCCACGAGGGCCGCAGCACGACCGTTTCCTGCAGTTCGGGGTCGTCCGGGTAGTAGAGGATGTCGCCGAGTTCGTGCAACGCCCGCGCAATGAACCGGCTCGGCTCCGCGCCGGTGACCCCGGCTTCGGCCATGATCCGCCACATCCGGCCGACCGTGATGTGGTTCTCCTGGGTCTGCCGCACCGCGTCCGCGGCGGCCAGCCAGGACGTCGGCCATTCCGAACCCATGAGCGGCAGTTCCGCGGCGTGCTGCGCGAGAAGGTCGCGGAGTTCGCCGACGCCGTCCCTGGTCGCGTTGTCCACGTGCACACTCGCGACGATTCTCGGGTATTTCGCCCGCAGTTCGGCCAGCGGCAGATCCACCGGACGGCCGTGAATGTGCGTGGCCACGAGAACGATCGGCGATTCCGGCGCGCGGGCGGTGATGATGTCGAGCCAGTAATGGAGTTTTCCCTGTTCCCAGCCGAGCCGCGAATTCCACAGGAGGACGAAGAGGGAACGGTTGGTGAGGAAGAACTGGTGCGTGGCGTGGTAGATCTGCTGGCCGCCGAAATCCCAGGTGCTGAGCCGCATCCGGACGTCGCGGCCCGGATGGGCGAGTTCGAGGTCCCGGACGAGGAGGCCGTGCGTGGAGGGTTCGTCGGGGTCGTGCTCGTCTTCGGCGAGGGCTCGGACGAGGGAGGTTTTGCCTACTCCGCCTTCGCCTACTACGAGGAGTTTGGAGACCCATTGGGCGGTGCTGCCGCGTTCGCGTTCGCGGAGGAATTCGAGAATGGACTCGGAACCGCTGGCGGTGATTTCCGGAGGTGGGCTGATGAAGGGGTTTCCGGAGACGCTGAGGGTGGTGAGGTTCGGGAGTTCGATGAGGGCGGCGGGGAGACTGCGGAGGCGGTTGTCGGAGAGCAGGAGGGTGGTGAGGCGTTCCAGGCGGGGGAAGCTTTCCGGGAGGGCAGTGAGTTGATTGCCCCGGACGTCCAGGCTGCGGAGACCAGCGACGTGTCCCAGGGACTCCGGGAGTTCGTTCAGCGAGTTCTCCGCCAAAGACAACGTTTCGAGCTTCACGAGCTTGTCGAGAGGTTCAGGGAGGTTCAGCAGGTTATTGACCGACAGATCGAGCGTTTCGAGGGCGGCGAGGTCGACCAGGCTTCCCGGCACGCTCGGGAGATCGTTCCGCCCCGCTCGCAACGACCTGAGTTTGACGAGATCGCCGATGTTCTCCGGAAAGCCCGCGAGTTCGTTGCCGTCCCAGGATAAACTGGTGAGACCCGTCAAGCAGGTCAGCCATTCGGGCATCGTGAAAAGCACGTTGTTGCTGAGAACGAGAGTTTTCAATCCGGTGAGTCGCGCCAGTGTCTCCGGCAGCTCAAGCAGCGAACATCGAGCCAGGTACAGCGTGCGCAGCCCGGTCAGCCCGCCGAAGTCGAAGTCTGTCCGCTCCAGCGGGTTCCCGTCCGCCGAGAGATAGAACAACCCGGTGAGGCCCGCCAGCCACGCGGGCAGCTCGGTCGCCCCGATGTCGTCGAACTCGAGCATCGCGAGGCCGCTCAGATCGCCCACCACGTCCGGCAGACGGCCCAGCGGATTCGTGCTGATGTACAGCTCGGTCAGCGAGCGGCACGAGCCGAGCCATCGCGGCAGTTCGGCGAGCTGGTTGTTCCGCACGGAAAGCGACCCCAGGCGCTTCAGCTCGGCAAGCTCCGCGGGAAGGACGGCCAGCTTGTTGCGGTCCAGCCGCACGTCGGTCAGGTTCGCGAGTTCCGGGAACCAGCCGGGAAGCTCCGCGATCCGGTTGTCGCTCAGGTCCAGCCCGTCGAGCTGACGCAAGCCGCGCACGCAGCCGGGCACCGCGCCGAGGTCGCAGCGAGCCAGGTCCAGCCTCGTCAGCGCGGGGAAATCGCCCAGCCATTCCGGCACTCCGCTGAGCCGGTTGTCCCCCAGCGACAGCTCGCGAAGGTCAGAGCACCGGCGCACCCAATCCGGCACCCGCGCGATCAGGTTTCCTCGCGCGGAGAGAACGCACAGGTTGCCGAGCGGGCCAGGCAGCTCAGCGAGCCGGTTGTTGTCCGTCCGCAGTTCGGTCAGCTCGGTCAGGCGGCCGAGCGAACCGGGCAGGTCCGCCAGGCAGTTCGCGGATGTTTGGAGGACTTGCAGCGACGTCAGGTCCCCGAGCCACTCGGGCAGCGCTTCCAGGCCGCAATTGGTGATGCTCAGGTCAGTCAGCTCGGTTCTCCGCAGCCATGGCGGCAGCTCGCGCAGCGGCAAGGAGTCGAGGTACAGCGTGGTGAGCTGGGCCAGATCGCCCAGCCAGTCCGGCAGTTCGGCGAGCTGGGTCTTGTCGAGCCGGAGCTGGACGAGATTCTCGAGCCGGGCGAACCAGTCCGGCAGCTCACGCAGCGGATTGTTGTTCAGCCACAGGATTTCGAGCCCGCGCAACCCACTCAGCCACTGCGGCAGCCCAGTCAGGCCGCACGCGCCGACGCCGAGTGTGGTCAGCCCGGTCAGCTCGCCTAGCCACGAGGGAAGGCCGCGCAGCAGGTTGTTGCCCAGGTACAGCCGCCGAAGGTCGCGCAGGCCGCGCAGTGACTCCGGCAGCTCGGTCAGCCGGTTGTCGTTGGCCCACAATGCTTCCAGCGCGGTCAGCTCGCCGAGCCACTCCGGCAGTTCGGTCAGCTCGTTCTGGTCGACGTACAGCCGCGTCAAGCCAGTGCAGCCGCGGACCCACCCGGGCACCGCGTCCAGGGCGAGGTCGCTGAGCGTCAGGGTCGTCAGGCCGCGCAGAGTCGCCAGATGGGCGGGCAGCTCCGGGATGGGATTCGACCCGAGCCGCAGTTCCCGGAGTCCGGACGGCAGCGGCGGCACCGTGCGCAGCCGGTTTCGCGCGACGTCCAGCATGGTCAGGTTCTCCAGGCCGACGGTCCAGCCCGGCAGTTCGGCGATCCGGTTGCCGTCCAGGTCGAGTTCGGCGAGGCGGTCCAGCCCGGCGATCCACTCCGGGACCTCCGTCAGGCGCAAACGGGCCAGGCCGAGTTCCCTCAGCCCGGCCGCTTCGCCCAGCCAGGCGGGCAGCCCGGCCAGCGGATTGTCGTCGAGGTGCAGTTCGGCCAGCGGCAGGCCGCGCAGCCACGGCGGCAGTTCGGTCAGGAGGTTGTCGTGCAGGTACAGCTTCGCCAGCCCGGAGATCTCGCCGAGCCAGTCGGGGAGGTTTTCGATCCGGTTGCCGTCCAGGTCGAGCCGGACCAGGTTCGGCAGGCCGCGCACCCACTCCGGGACTGCCGCCAACCGGCAGGTGCCGAGGTCCAGGATCTCCAGGCTGGTCATCCCGCCGATCCACTCCGGCAGTTCTGCCAGCAGGTTCGACGCGACGCACAACTCGGCGAGTTCGAGGCCGGCCAGCGCCGGCGGCAGTTCAACGAGCCGGTTCCGGTCGATTTCCAGGCTCCGGAGGCCGGTCATCTCCCCCAGCCGTTCCGGCAGCCGCACGAGGCGGTTCCGGCGGGCGTTCACCGCCCGCAGCGGCAGGTCTGTCAGCCATTCCGGCAACTCCCGCAGGAAGTTGCCTTCCAGCACCAGCTTCTCGAGACCGCCCAGCTCCGCCACCCGGGCCGGGACCTCGGTCAGGTGCAGCCCCCGCAGATCCAGCGTCGTCTCCCCGGCGGCGAGCGCGGCGTCGATGCGGCGGTTCGCTTCCTCGGTCCCCATGCGGCAAGTCAATCAGGTTCGCGCGCCAAGCGTTGCGCGGCGAGCGGGAAAGCTATACCGTGCCTGAACTAGAACAGGTTATAGTTTCGGCGGTGCGCGGGACGAGGAGCGGACATGGCAGCCAGGGTGGCCCGGAGCAACGAAGCCGACTACGTGGTCGTCGGGTCGGGCAGCTCGGGAGCTGCCGTCGCCGGACGGCTCGCGGAGTCCGGGGCCAGCGTGATCGTGCTCGAAGCGGGCAAGAGCGACGAGCAGCTGCTGTTGCGCAAGCCGGGGCTGGTGGCCCCGCTGCACGCGGTGCCCCAGCTGAAGAAGATGAGCGACTGGGGGTTCTACTCCGTCCCGCAGAAACATGTTCTCGATCGGCGCATGCCGGTGCCGCGCGGGAAGGTGCTCGGCGGCTCCAGTTCGGTCAACGGGATGGTCTACGTCCGCGGCAACCGGGCGAATTTCGACTCCTGGGCGGCCGAGGGCAACACCGGCTGGGACGCCGACAGCGTCAACGCCGCGTACAAGCGCATGGAGGACTTCGAGGACGGCGAGAACGCCTTCCGCGGCGCGGGCGGGCCGATCAAGATCACCCGCAACAAGATCCCGCAGGAAGGCACGCTGCAGTTTCTCGACGCGACGGCCGACGCGATCGGCTGCGACATCATCGACGACTACAACGGCGAGTCGCAGGAAGGCGTCAGCCGGATGCAGCAGAACGCTGCCGACGGCCTCCGCTACAGCGCCTCGCGCGGCTATCTGCACCACCTCGCGCCCCGGACGCTCGAGATCCAGTCCCGCGTGTTCGTGCGGAAAGTGGTGATCGAGAACGGCCGCGCGACCGGCGTGGAGGTGACCGACGCGGGCGGCAAGCACCGCACGATCCGCGCGGGCAAGGAGGTCATCCTCGCCGCCGGGTTCGTCGGTTCGCCGCAGCTGCTGATGCTGTCCGGGATCGGGCACGCCGAGCACCTCAAGGAGCACGGCATCGACGTGCTCGCGGACCTGCCGGTCGGCGACAACCTGCACGACCACATGTTCCACGCGCTGACGTTCCAGGTCTCGTCGTGCAAGAACAAGGGCACCGCGCCGTATTTCGCCCGCGGGATGGCGCGCGAACTGCTGAAGCCGGGTTCGACCTTCCTGGCGAACTCGGTGTTCGAGGCGCTGGCGTTCCTCAAGACGTCGCAGGCCTCGGAAGTGCCGGACCTGCAGCTGCACCTGCTGCCGTGGGCGTACGTGTCGCCGAACCAGGACGCGCCGATCCGGCATCCAGTCGACAAGCGGCCGGCGCTCACCGTGCTCACCACGCTGATCTACCCGAAGAGCCGCGGCACGATCCGGCTCGCCTCGGCCGATCCGTCCGCGACGCCGCTCATCGACCCGCAGTACCTCTCCGACCCGGCCGACCTCGAAGTGCTCGGCGAGGGGTCGGAGATGGTGCGCGAGATCTTCGCGTCGAAGGCGTTCAAGGGCTCGATCAACGAGGAGATCCACCCCGGCAAGCAGGTGCGCGGCCAGGAGCTGCGCGACGCGATCCTCAACCGCGCGACGTCGGTGTACCACGGCGTCGGCACCTGCCGGATGGGCGTGGACGACCTGGCTGTCGTCGGGCCGGACCTCAAGGTGCGCGGCGTGGACGGGCTCCGGGTCTGCGACGCCTCGATCATGCCGTCGATCACCGGCGGCAACACCAACGCGCCCTGCATCATGATCGGCGAAATGGGCGCGCAGCTGGTTCTTTCCGGCAACTGAGAAGGAGCGGAAGACCATGACCGTCACCCCGGTCCGGCCCACTCGCCCGGCCTCGGCGACCGACGAGTTCCTCCGGCAGCTCGTCGCGCGCGTGCCGGGCTCGGGAGGCGCGGTGTGGCCGCTGACCGAGGTCTACACCGGCGACGTCCTGGTGGAGCTGCCGCAGTCGACGCCCGCGGACATCGAGCAGGCGTTCGCCACCGCTCGGGCGGCGCAGGCGAAATGGGCCGCGACGCCGCTCAAGCAGCGGCTCGCGGTGTTCCGGCGGGCGCATTCGCTCTTCATCGACCGCGCGCGGACGATCGCCGACCTGATCCAGGTCGAAAGCGGCAAGAACCGGCGGATGGCGATCGAGGAAACGTGCGATCCGCCGATGATCATGAGCCATTACCTGCGGCGGGCGCCCAAACTGCTCGCTCCGACCCGGCGCGGCGGACCGGTGCCGCTGGTGTCGTCGTCGACCGAGATCCGGGTGCCCAAGGGCGTCGTCGGCGTCATCGCGCCGTGGAATTTCCCGTTCGCCACCGGCATTTCCGACGCGATTCCGGCACTGATGGCGGGCAATGCGGTGGTGTTGAAGCCGGACAACAAGACCGCGCTTTCACCGCTGTACGGCGTGCGACTGCTGGAAGAAGCCGGGCTGCCTCGCGGTTTGTTCCAAGTGGTGTGCGGCGAGGGGCCAGACGTCGGCCCCACGCTCATCGACCAGGCCAACTACGTGATGTTCACCGGCTCCACCGCCACCGGCAAGGTGATCGGCGAGCAGGCCGGCCGGAACCTGATCGGCTGCTGCCTCGAACTCGGCGGCAAGAACCCGATGATCGTGCTCCCGGACGCCGATTTCGCCGACGCGGTGCCGGGCGCGGTGTTCGGCGCGTTCGGCAACACCGGGCAGATCTGCATGCACATCGAGCGGATCTACCTGCCGGAGTCGCGTTACGAGGAATTCAAGGAAGCCTTTGTCGCCAAGGCTTCTTCGCTGGATGTCCGGGCGGCTTACGATTTCGGCCCGGAAATGGGTTCGCTGGTTTCGGTGGACCACATGAACCGGGTCAAGTCCCATGTGGACGATGCGGTCGCCAAGGGAGCCACCGTCCTGTGCGGCGGGCGTGCCCGACCGGATCTCGGCCCGGCGTTCTTCGAGCCGACCATTCTGGAAGGCGTCACGAAGGACATGCTGTGCGGGGTCACCGAAACCTTCGGGCCGGTGGTGGCGTTGCATCGGTACCGGACGGTGGACGAGGCCGTCGAACTGGCCAACGACACCGACTATGGGCTGAACGCTTCGGTGTGGGGCAAGGACCTTCGTGCGGCCTCCGCGGTGGCCGCTCGATTGGAGACGGGCAACGTCAACGTGAACGACAGCCTGGCGACGGCTTATGCCGCCAAGGGGACGCCTTCCGGCGGGGTGAAGACGTCCGGAGTCGGTGCCCGGCACGGTGATCAGGGGCTGTTGAAGTACACCGACGTGCAGAACCTGGCGGTGTTGAAGAAGCCCGTGATGAGTCCTCGGCCTGGACAGAAGTACGAGAAGTATGTGGAAGGAATGCTGTCCGGGCTGAAGATGATGCGGCGGCTCAGGATCCGGTGATGTCCGCAATGGACTGACGGACGGCGTGGACCACCTTTCCGTCCGCTTCGGTCAGTCCGCTGAGCCGGGTCCGCCGCACCAACAGTCCGCCCAGGACCAAATCGACCAGTTGCGCGCCCACCTCCTCCGCGGATACCGGGCCGTCCGGGTCGAACCACGTCCACGCCCATTGTGCCGAGCCGAAGATCAGCAGGCTCTGCACCTCGACGTCGCACGAGCGGAACTCCCCCGACGCGACCCCGTCGGACAACACCGCCCGCACTAGGTCGAGATATTCCGCGCGCATCCGGCGGCCCTGCGCCATCGCCTCGCTGTCCGCCAGCCGGACGATCTCGCGCTGGAACGCGACGGTCGCCTCCCGGTCCACCACCTGGTACAGCACGAACGCGTACAGCAGCCCGGCGAGTTGCTGGGTCGGCGTCGCGAGGCGCTCGCGGATCAGCGCGGCCTCGGCGAGCCTGCGGCGCATGTACGACTCGTGCAGTGCCGCCAGCAGCCGTTCCTTCGTGCCGAAGTGGTGCACGATGGTGCCCTTCGACAGCCCCAGCTCGCCGGCGATGTCGGAGAAGTTCGCGGCGTCGTAGCCGCGTTCGGCGACGTAGCGGGTGAACGTCGCCAGGATGTCCCCGGCGCGGCCTTTGGGTGGCATCGGCCCACTGTAGCCGAAAGTTTGACCACTGACCGTCCGTACGGTTACCTTCGTCGTGGTCCCCGGCGACGAAGGAGTCTCGGCATGGCATCGAGCTTGGCGCAGTGGATTGCCCGGCGCGGCACCGTCACCCCGGAGTCGGTCGCGCTCGTGGCCGCGGAGACCGGCGAGCGGATCACGTATGCCGACCTCGAACAGCGGGTCGCGCGGCGGGCGGCGGCATTGCGCGGGCTGGGCGTGCGCAAGGGCGACCGGGTGGCGTTGCTGGGCCTGAATTCCACCGGCTATCTCGAAACGCTCTTCGCGGTCGCCTGGCTCGGCGCGATCACGCTGCCGATCAATTTCCGGCTCGCGGCAGCCGAAGTCGAGTACCTCCTCGAAGACGCGCGGCCGGTGGTCGTGGTGCACGACGACACGTTTGCCGCGCTCGCGAAGGTGGCTTCCGGCGCGCGGACGCTGGTCAACAACAGCGAACTCGTCCAAGAGGACCGCGTCGAACTGGAACCGACTGGGCCGGACGAGGTCGCGGTGCTGATGTACACCTCCGGCACCACCGGACGGCCCAAGGGCGCCATGCTCACCCACGGCAACCTGGAGGCGAACGCGATCAACGTGCTCACCTCCGGAGAGGGCCTGCTCCCCTCCGACATCACGCTGACCGTCGCCCCGCTCTTCCACATCGGCGGGCTGGCGCTGTTCACCCTGCCGTTGCTGTACGCGGGCGGCACCGTGGTGGTCGCGGGGAAGTTCGATCCACAAGAGACACTCGCGCTGATCCAGCGGGAGAAGGTCACCGTCCATTTCATGGTGCCCGCGATGTGGGCGGCGATGACGCAGGTCCCGGACTTCGATTCCTACGACCTGACGCGCCTGCGCTACCTGCTGTGCGGCGGCGCGCCCTGCCCGTTGCCGGTGATCGAGTTCTACGAGGGCAAGGGACTGACCTTTGTGGAGGGTTTCGGGATGACCGAACTCTCCCCCGCCGCCCTGGTGCTGGAATCGGCGTTCGTGCGCTCGCACGCCGGGTCCGTCGGACGGCCCTTCCTGCACGTCGAGGCGCGGATCGTGGACGAACGCGACGACGACGTCCCCACCGGAACGGTCGGCGAACTGGTGCTGCGCGGCCCGAACGTCTTCGCCGGCTACTGGGGCCTGCCCGAAGCGAGCGCCGAAACCATGCGCGGCGGCTGGTTCCACTCCGGCGACCTCGCCCGCTGCGACGCGGACGGCTTCGTGACTTTGGTGGACCGCAAGAAGGACATGATCATTTCCGGCGGCGAGAATGTCTATCCGATCGAGGTCGAGCAGGTGCTGCACCGGCATCCGGGCATCGCCGACGTCGCGGTGATCGGCGCGCCGGATCCGCAGTGGGGAGAAACGGTGGTCGCGGTGGTCGTCCCCGCCGACGACTCGCTCGACGGGGACGCGGTGATCGCCTATTGCCGGGAACGGATCGCCGCTTTCAAGTGCCCGCGCCGGGTCGAGGTGGTCGCCGAGCTTCCTCGCAATGCCACGGGAAAGCTGCTGAAACGCGAACTCCGCGCCCGCTACACCGACTCCGCCGCATCGGTCTCCCGGTAGGGACGTGAGGGGAACCCTGAGGGACTCTGATTCCCTCAGGGTTCCCCTCACGGCACGTCGCCAGGATCAGATGAACCGCCACAGGTGGTCCGGCGTCCCGTTGTCGTCCCACTGCGTCACCTGTGCACCGTCCGCAGTGGACTGCTGATCGACTGCCATCACCTTTCCACTGTGGACATTCTGCAGCTTCCACCACCCGCCGCCCGCGTCCACGATGCGCCACAGGTGATCCGGCGTTCCGTTGTCCTGGAACTGCTGCACGTGCGCGCCGTTGTCGAGGCTCTGGTCGTGCACCGCCAGCACCTTGCCGCTGTTGCGGTTCATGATCCGGACGGTCCCGTCGCCGCTGTCAACGACTGTCCACACGTGATCGACCGTGCCGTTGTCCTGCCACTGCGTCACATCGGCAATGTCCGAAAGCGACATATCCTGCACCGCCAGCAGTTTGCCGGACCGCTGGTTCTGGATCCGCCGCCACGAAGTCGTCGAGGCGGCCGGACGCGGCAGCAACGCCAAATACCCAGCGGCGACCGGGCGTGCTTGGAAGCCGGACTGCCGGGCATCGGCGACGAAGTACCAATCCGAGAACGGAACCCGCGAACCGGTGGTGTTGGCGAAGCTGTAGACGCCTTCGATGAGCGTCGTGCGGATGTCAGCGTGGTCGGTCAGCCAGGCGGCCGTCCACAGCTCCCAATCGGCCTTCGTGTAGTCGTGGCGCAGGTCCAATGGGACGCCATTCGCGCCTCGTTTTGACTGGTACCAAGCAGCTTCTCGTGCGGCGGTGCCGAGCGGCACCAGGTCGAGGCCCAGCAGTCGGTCCGCGAAACCGTTGTACTTCAGGCTCCAGGTGCCGGGCTGGTCATACGCCATCCGCAGGTGCGAACCGTCGTTGGCCAACGTCGTCCACTGGCTGATGTAAGAACGCGAAATCGACCGGTACCGCAACGCGTCGGCGGAATTGCCGGTGACGTCGGCGAGAACGGCCATCGCACCGACGCCGATGATGCCCTTCAACGCGAGGTTGGCGCTGTGCGCGATCCAGCCGGTGAAGTCGTCGGTCTGGTTCTGGTTGCCCGGATCGAGAGTGTTCCCGACCAGATATTCCGCCCACTGCCGCAGGATTCCGTAGTGCGCGTTGACGAAAGCCTTCGCGGCCGCGGAGTCCAGGCGTTGCACCACGGCGGCGGACATGATCAGCATGTTGGCCGATTCCTCGACCGGCATGCTTTCCTCGTTGCCGTCGTTGTGCCCGGCCGCGTTCGGATAGGACGCGCCGATGTCGTGTTCCGAGAACGTCATCGGCCAGCCGCCGTGTTCGGCGTAGTCGAGCACCGGTTCCAGCAGCAGCCGCACGAACTCCGGTGAGAGATGGAGATAGCCGGGCAAAGCCGGATAGATTACGTCCACTGTGGACACATTGCCGCTCGACGAGATCTCTTTCAGGAACGCCCACGGCGAGCCGTTCCGGTCGACCAGTTCGGTGCCGCCGAACGCTTGGCGCAATGCGAGCGCACAGACCGCCGCGTAGTGCTCTCCGCCGGCGGCGGAGGCTTCGCTGTCGATCCGCTGGTCCAGCGCGATCCCGGCGGCCAGCGCGGCCGGGTAGTCGGCGTGGAACCAGGCGACCATGTCCTGCCACGACGACCAGTAATGCGTCCACCACGGCGCCAGTTGCGCGCCGAGGTAGCTGACCGCGGGCGTGCGGACGTGCCCGATCGCCACCACCAGCGGATCTGCCGCTGCCCCAGGCCCGACAACGCCCAGGTCTTTGGCGAACGCGAGGACGGGCCAGCGGTCGCTGATCGCGCGCGGCTGGTCGGGATCGCTGGTCCCAGGCAGCGCTCCCCCGTTCGCCGACGTCGCGCGTACGACCGTGTCCTGCCCGATTTGCCAGGTCACGCCGGACGAAGGCGCCGCGACCACGAGCGAACCCCAGCGCGGCTGGTCATGCCCGTCCTCGGCCAGCACGCCCGGCGAAGCGGCCTGGACGCTCAGCGACGTGATGCCGCCCGATTCCTGCCGCTGCCAGCCGACTGGTGTGGCCGAATCCCATTGCAGCCACTCGGCGGACGTGTCGAAATGCAGCGAAACGGCATGCGCCCGCCCGTCGGTGCTCGCGGCGGCGATCGTGACATAGCCGAACGGCACGCACTGCCGCTGGAGGTTGCCGGGGTCGACCGGCGAGAAGAAGGTGACGGTGAGGGTCACGCCGCCGCCGGAGAATTCGTAGATCGAGCGGGTCGCGGTGACCTGCAAGGAGTTCTGCGACATCGGCGTCAGGCTCGGGCCCGAAGGCAGCTGCGGCGCACCGGCGAAGACGTACGCCGTGCCGTCGATCCGGGCGATCCCGCACAGCGCGGTGATGTGCCCGGTCCAGAACGTCGACCAGGTTCCGGGCAGGTTGTCCGCGGCCTGCCAGGTCGAGAGGTACGGCGAACGCACGACCAGCGGCGTCGCGGGCGGGCGCAGCGGGTTCAGCGTGCCCGCCGGAGCCGCCGAGGCGGTGGACTGGACCAGTTCCGGAGCGCACCAGAGCGCGGCGGCCGCGGCCGCGCCGGTGCCCGCCCAGCGCAGGGCGTCGCGGCGGCTGACTTCGCGGGGACGTTCGGAGGAGGACATCGACAGCTTCTTTCGGTCAGATGCCGGACACGGGAAAGAAGAAACCGAGCGACCTCAGTGTGGCACCGCGATACAACGTTGTAAATCTGCCGAAAGCACTGACACGCGCTGTCCGTTTCCAGACAGCGCTTGTCATTCCCGCCTATCGCCCGGCGGCGTACCCCTGCTCGCCGCGCGAATTCGCCGCCGCCGAAAGCACCCCGGTCTCAGGATCCTTCGCCACCGCGCACAACCGCCCCTCCGACCACGGCTCCCCCACCGTCACGTCGTGGCCCCGGCTCTCCAGCGCGGCAATGACGTCCGCGCCGATTCGCGATTCCACCGTCACGCTCCCGGCCGCCATGCCGCGCGGGTAGAACGAACTCGGGAAGCTGTCGGTGTGCCAGTTCGGCGCGTCGATCGCGCCCTGCAGGTCGAGCCCGCCGCGGACCTTCTCGCGCAGGGCCGTGCCGAGGAAGAAGTGGAAGTTCCACTGGTCCTGCTGGTCGCCGCCGGGCGTGCCGAACGCCATCACCGGCACGCCGTCGCGCAGCGCGAGCGACGGCGAAAGCGTGGTGCGCGGCCGTTTGCCCGGCGCGAGCGAGTTGGGCAGGCCCGGGTCGAGCCACGCCATCTGCAGCCGGGTGCCCAGCGGGAAGCCCAGCTCCGGCACCACCGGGTTGGACTGCAGCCAGCCGCCGCTCGGCGTCGCGGCGATCATGTTGCCCCAGCGGTCGACGACGTCGAGGTGGCAGGTGTCGCCGCGGGTCAGCCCGTCCTTCGCGACGGTCGGCTCCCCCGCCCCGATCGCCGACGCGGTGACCCCGCCGTCCGCGACGTACCGCGCGTGCCGGCTCAACCGGGGCTCACGGCCTTCCGGGCTGCCTGGACGCAGGTCGAACGACGCCCGCTCACCGATCAGCTTGCGCCGGATCTCGGTGTACTCCGGCGAAAGCAGCGCCTCGATGGGCACTTCCGTGCTGTCGCCGTACCAGGCTTCGCGGTCGGCCATCGCGAGCTTCGTGCCCTCGATGAGCCGGTGGTAGTACTCCGGCGTCGCGTACTCCAGCTCGTCCGGCAGGAGCGCGAGCTGCTGCAGAAACGCCGGGCCTTGGCTCCACAGGCCGACTTTCGCGACGGTCCAGCCGTTCCAAGTGTGGGTGACCGGATCCTCGTACGTCGGCCGGAACGCGGCGAGGTCGTCGGCGGTGAGCGTGCCCGCGTGCCGTTCGCCGGACGAGTCCATCGCCGGCTTCGCGGCGAAGGCGGCGAGTGCTTCGGCGACAAATCCCTCGCGCCACGCCTTCCGCGCCGCCTCGATCTGCGCTTCCCGATCGCTCCCGGCCGCCTCCGCTTCCGCGACCAGCCGGCGCCAGGTCTCGGCGAGCGCGGGATTCTTCAGCAGCCCACCGGGTTTCGGTGCGACTCCGCCGGGCAGGTACAGCTCGGCCGACGTCGTCCATTCGTTCTCGAACAGCTCGCGGACGGTCTCCACCGTCGCGCCGACGCGTTCGACCGCGGGATGGCCGTCCGCCGCGTAGGTGATGGCGTACTTGAGGACTTCGCGCAGCGACTTCGTGCCGTGGTCGTGCAGCAGGAGCAGCCACGCCTCGACCGCGCCGGGCACCGCGGCGGCGAGCGGGCCGGTGCCGGGAACGAGGTCGAGGCCGAGCGAGGTGTAGTGCTCGATCGTCGCGCCGGCCGGCGCGGGTCCCTGCCCGCACAGCACCTTCGGCGCGCCGCCCGCCGGGGCGAGGATCATCGGCACCTCGCCGCCGGGGCCGTTGAGGTGCGGCTCGACGACGTGCAGCACGAACGCGCCCGCGACGGCGGCGTCGTAGGCGTTGCCGCCGTCCTCGAGGACCGCCATCGCGGCCGCCGAGGCGAGCCAGTGGGTGGACGACACCATGCCGAAGGTGCCCTGCAACGTCGGGCGCGTCTGGACCATGGCCTTATCGTCGCGCGCGGGCTGGCAGTACGTCAAAGACATCTGAGACACCAATCCGATAGCGTATCGCTATGGAACGCCGTCAGCTGGAGTACTTCGTCGCGATCGCCGAGCACGGCGGGTTCACGCACGCGGCGCGGGCTTTGCGGGTGGCGCAGCCGTCGTTGTCACGGGCGATTTCGAAGCTGGAACAGGACCTGGGCGTCGAACTGTTCCACCGGGTCGGGCGCAACGCGGTGCTGTCGAACGCCGGCGAACTCCTCGCCGGACGCGCCCGCCTGGTGCTGCGCGACCTCGACGCCCTGCGCGCCGCCGCGCGGATGGCGGGCGACGGACCAGCAGGGCGGATCGACGTCGCGGCTACGTCGTCGTCCGCGCTGGAGCCGGTGATCAGCATCATCGCCGAGATGCGCACGCGGTATCCCGGCGTTTTGGTGAGCACGTCGGCGGCGTTGTCGGCGGCCGAGGTGGTCGCGATGGTGGTGCAGGGGCGCTGCGAGGCCGGGGTGTGCGGGAGTGCGGAGCGCCCGGTCGGGCCGGGTCTGGTCGCGCATCACCTGCGGGACGAGGAACTGCTGCTGGTCGCCCCGCCGGGCACGGAGATCGGTTCGGACGGGGTCGTCGAGCGGGCTGAACTCAGCGGCATGCAGTTCGTCGTCACCACGTCGCCGACGGCGGTGCGCGGGTTCTTCGACCGGCTGGCGGCAAGCGTTCCGGACCTGTCGATCGCGGCCGAAGTAGGCGACCGGAGCGTCGTGCTGCCGATGGTGCTGCGCGGGATCGGCGCGAGCCTGATGCCGGACGGCTGGGCGGACCTGGCCCGCCGGGCCGGTGCCGAGGTGCTCCGGTTCGCGCCGCCGGAGACGCTTCCGCAGTGGTTGATCCATCGGTCCGGGCCGATTACCGCCGCGACTCAGGCCTTTGTAGACATCACCCTCGCTTCAGGCGGGACGGACAGCAGCGGCGCGTAGTGGCCGTCCGGATACGGCTCCCCCACCGCGCGGCCGTCCGCTTCGATCCACGCGTGCGCGGCGAACGGGCTCGTCCGCACTCCGGTGCACCAGGTCGGCCAAGAACCCCTGAGGCGGCACAAGAGTGCGGCGGCGATCGAGCGTTGGAGACAGCCTTGTCCAGCACAACGAAGGCTCACCGAGACGACGTTTGTCCGAGCAGCTAGGGCTTCGTCGGCGGCGGCCGGCCGTGCGCCCCGGCGGGCGAATTCCAGGACGCGGCGTAGCCTCGCCGGACGGAGCCGAGCCAGCGGGCGGGCCAGTGCGACGGCGAGCAGCGGCAACGGACGCCGGTGCAGCGGCAGGCGGGCACGCGCCGCGAGCGCGACCGGGGCGGTCATGCCGTCACCAAACCGGCGGACTGCAACTGATCGAGCACCGCCGTCACGTCCTTCCGCGTCGCGGCCTCGTCGACCCCGTGCAGCGAGGCCAGTTCCGCCGCGATGCCTTCTGGGTCGCTGCCGTCGAGAAGCCCTTGCAGGACCGTGCTTCCGGTGGCGTTGAGCTGCCAGTACCGGCCGGTCGTCAGGTGCAGCAGGACGGTGCCGTCCGGGGTGTCGGTGGTGGTGACGTCAGGGTGCAAGCGCATCGAGCCTCCTCGGGGCTGGGCGGTCGGCGGCGCGCAGCCACCTCTCACATCCGATGAGCGGTTCCAGGGCGGCGACCACGCGGTAATCCCGCTGCGGCGAACGGACTGCGGCCCGCAGCCGGTCCGGGTCGAGGAGCCCGCGCGCGGCGAGTGCGGAATCCTCGAACAGGCGCAGGATCGCGGTCTGGTTGCGGCGCAGGCCTTCCCGGATGTCGGCGCCGAACTCGCCCTTCGTGGCCCGGCCGAGCACGACGTCCGGCACGATCCCCCGCATCGCCTCGGCCAGCAACGGTTTGTAGCGGCGTGCGTCCGCGTGTTCATGTCGCCGGACGCGCAGGACGGCTTCCACCACCCGGTCGTCGAAGAACGGCAGCCGCAGCTCGACCCCGGCGTCGGCGTAGAGCCCGGCTGTCAAGCGGTACTGCGCGGCCGCGGAGCGCAGGACAAGCATCGCTTGATGTTCGCCGGGATCGCGGCCGAGCGGCTGGGCTTCGTTCGCGGTGCGGTGCAAGACTTTCCGGGCCATGTCGCGGCCGTCGGCGGTGACCCACGGCTGGGCTCGCAGCGGTGCGACACCCCAGCCGAGCACCGGGCGGCGTGCCGAGCCGACCGGATCCGAGAGGTGCTCGGCCTGCTGTCGCCACCAGCCCGCCACGGTGCCCGGCCGGAGAAGTCCCGCCATCGTCCCGAAGAGCGGCCAGCGCCGGAGCGCGGCGTGCGCCCGGACGTGGCTCAACGCGGTAACCGGCCGACGGCGCAGCAACTGATGCAGGTACCCGGGCAGCGGGCTGAACAACTCGTCCCCGCCGTGTCCGGCCAGGTGCAGTTCCGACCCGCGCGCGGCCAGGGTTTCGGCGCTGTACCGGATCCTGGCCGCGGACCGGGTGAACGCGTACGGCTCGTCGGCGTCGACCGGCCGGTCCGGATCGGCGAAGACGGCGGGCAGTTCGTGCTGCGGGACGATCAGGTGCTCGGCCCGGTCCAGCGCGGCGATGGACCGGGCGGCGAACTCCGCGTCGTCGTTGCCCGTCTCCGCCTCGGCCCAGCGGAAGGTCAGCAACTCCGGGTTCTCCCGGGCGGCAAGGAAACACAGCGAGGTCGAATCCAGGCCGCCGGACAGGTCAGCGGACACTTGTCCCGAGTGGACAGTCTCGGCCAGCGCGGCCCGCACTCCCTCCGCGCCGCGGGCCAGCGACTCGCGAGCGGCTGGCGGCCGCCACCACGGCTTCACCTGTGCTCGTCCGTCCGTCCATACCAGACAGTCGCCCGGCGGCACAGCGGAAACCTTGGCATACAACGGTCGTTCGTTCAACGGCGGCGGAAGCTGCAGCCCGCACGCCACCCGTGCGGCAAGCACTTCCTCGTCCACTGAGGACTCAAGCAAATCGGCGAGCAGATCAGCGCGATCCGCGGCGACCGGCACGCCGTCCGTCCGGCAATAGAACACCCGCCGCAATCCCGTTGCGGTTCCTTGGACCCGCACCGCACCGTCCACAGTGGCCACCAGATGGAACGACCCGGTCAGCGCGGCGGCGACCCGGCCGACGTCCGACAGCGACGACACCCGCGCCGCGAGTTCGCCGAGCCGGACGGCGGTGACCGGGGAAGACCCGATCACCGCCAGCCGCACCGGCCCGGCTGTCCCCACCGCCACCTCGGCGCGACGCCATCGCCCGACGAGCCACGGCCGCCCGGACGCGTGGGCGTGCACCTGCGCGCCCGGCCACGGCCGCCGGATCCCCGCCGCGGCGGGAAGATCCGGCAGCACCACGAATCCCGGCCTGCTCATCGGCTGCGATCCCGGCTCAGGAGGCGAAGAAGCCCATCGTGTCCGACAGGTAGCCCCCGAAGCCGAGGGTGTCGTCGCTGAACTCGCCGACCTCGACCAGCGCGGGCGGCGTGTATTCGGGCAGTTCGCGAACCTGCTTGTCCTGAACGTCCATGATGCCTCCGATGTTCGGCTCCGGCAGCCGCTGCGACCGCCGTCCCCGACACTGGCACGCGCCGCCCGGCCGCGACAGGCGGGAGTTCCCGTGCGTACCAACAGCTTTACCTCGCAGTACCGGACCCGCCCGCTCCGCTGCCCCGAATGGACTAGACCACTGTCAGCCGATCCCGAGCCCGCGCCGCCCGGTCGCGTTCAGCTGCCCGGGCGCGAACCGATCCGGCCAGGAACGCTCGTAATGCTCAGCAGGGAAGTCCGTCGGACTGGACCCGGACTCGAACGCCTCGCGCACCGACTCGGCGTACGCCTCGTTGCGCGGGCACCACGGCGCGGCCGGGATGTACATGACGTTGCCCCAGCCCCGCTGGTTCTCCACTGGCGCGACACTGTGGATCAGATCGCAGTGCCACCACACGGAATCGCCCGCTCGCACGTCCGGGATGCCGCTGGAAGCCCGCAGCAGCAAGGAATGCCATTTCTCGCTGGCCGCGTACATCTTGTTCACCGTGACGCCGCACATGTCGTCCACGGGCACGTCGGCCAGCAGCGGCCGCAGCATCAGGTAGCCCATCGCCTCCGGGATCGGCACCGCGTGCAGCACGCCCTGGTCGTGCTCCATGTCGGACAGCGCGGTCCAGCCCTGGAAGGTGCGGAACGCCGAGCACATCGTCGAGCCCTCGAACTGCGGCCCGGCCGTGCGATGCGCGGCGTCCCACGGGTCGTAGGACTCGACGGTGCCGTCGAACAGATGCCGGAACGCCCGCTGGTACGCCTCGGTCATCCAAAGGTCCAGCGTGCCCGGGTCGAGATGGGGACGAAGACCGCCGGAATCCGCGCCGGGCGGACGGCGGCGGATGCGGTCCGGGTACAGCGAATCCCGGCCGGGGTCGAACCAGCGGACGCCGTCGGATTCCGAGCGCCACCGCGCGTTGAGGAACGCCTGCACGCGCGCCATCCGGTCGCTTTGCCGTGCTTCCATTTGCGTCGGCGACCAGTAGATCGGGTAGATCCCCGCCTTCGAGACGAGGCTGCCGAAGAAGTTGTCGCCGGGGCCGCGGTAGCTCTCGGAGAACCGGTTGCCCTCGAGGTAGCCGACGATCCCCGCGTCCCAGTCCAGCGCCTGCTCGCGCGGGAAGTGACCGCGCACGACCAGGCAGCCGCGCCGCCTCAGCCGAGCCAGGTCTTCCTCGGAGACCCTGCCCGCCTCGATGTCGGCGTAGTCCAGCTCCGGCCAGATCGCCTCGCCGCGCGCCTTCGCCGCCTCGATCTCCTCGACCGCGGCGGCGACGCGCGCCTCGATCACCGCGAAAACCTCTTCCACAGTGCGCCCGGACGCCTCGATCCGCGCCCGCAGCGCGGCTTTGATCTCGCGAATCGCGGCCGGAAGGTCGTCCGGCGTCGTCTCCCAGTGCGGCAACGGGGGAAGCTGCATAGCGCTCGCTCCATTCAGGAAGGGCTCCTTACTGAACCGACGGTAGGGCGCCCGCGCCGATTCAGGCAACACTCCTGACTAAATCGGCTACACTCCCGCCGGTGACCCCGGCCAAGCCCTCCCTCGACCTGCTCCGGTCGCTGACCGACGAGCACGTCCTGCGGGCACTGCTCGCGCAGCGCCAGCTCACGCGCGCGCAAATCGCCGCTCACACCGGCATTTCCAAGCCCGCCGTCGGCGACAGCGTCGCCCGGCTCGCCGAGGCCGGGCTGCTGCGCGACACCGGCGAGCGCACCACCGGCCGCGGCCGCGTCGGCACCTATTACGCACTGGCCGACGACCTCGGCACGGCTTTGGTCGTGAGCATCGCCCACGAGGGCGCGGTCGCCGAAGCCGTCGACGTTTTCGGCGAGGTGCTCGCCCGGCACGTCGAAGACCTCGGCCGCCCGGTGCGTCCGCGGAAGGTCGCTCAGGCATTGCGCAAGGCCGCGTCTCAGGTCGCCGACGACGCCGGACCGCTCCGGCTCGCGGTCGTCAGCGCCGCCGATCCCGTCGACCGCGCGACCGGGAAACTGGTCCATCTGCCCGATTCCCCGTTCCTGCTCGGGGAACTCTCCCCCGCCGACGTCCTCGCGCCGTTCGTCGCCGGCCCGGTCACCGTCGACAACGACGTGAACTGGGCCGCCCGCACCGAACAGGCCGCCGACGATTTCGCCTACCTCTTCCTCGGCGAAGGACTGGGCTGCGCAGTGGTCGCCGACGGCGACGTGCGGCGCGGACACGCCGGTTTCGCCGGGGAAATCGCGCACGTCCTCACCCGCGGCGCGGACGGTCAGGCGCTCGCGTTCATCGACGTCTTCGCGGATCTCGGGGTGCGCCAACCGGATTCGACCACAATCGACGTCGACGCTCTGTTGTGTGCGATCAAATCCGACGACGTCCTCGACACCCTCGCCGAGGCGATCTGCGGCGTGCTCCTCGCTTTGGTGACGGTGTCCGACCCGGAACTCATCATCCTGGGCGGACCGTGGGGCCCCGCCGTGCTCGACGCAGTGTCGGCCCGCTTCGCGCAGCTGCCGCGCAATGTCCCGCTTCGCGCCCCGCACGCCACGGATTCCCCCGCCCTCACCGGCGCGCGCGACGAAGCCGTGCGCGCCCTGCGGAGCGCCGTTCTCAGCCCTTGATGGTCTTCTTGATCCACTCCAGCTGACCGAAGACGTCCCCGTCGGCCGCGACACTGCTGCGGTCGGATTTGCTGGTGACTCCCACAATCGTGTCGCGATCCGTGGTCGACATGACCGGGCCGCCGGAGTCGCCGCCCGCCGTGACGCCGTCCGTGGTCAGCGCGCAGAAATCGGTGCCGCCGGAGATGGTCATGCCCTCGCAACGCTGGTCGTCGGGGTCGATGACCTTCGCGTCCACCTGCTTGAGCACGTCGGACTGGCAGCTGTTCTCGTCTCCGGTGCAGGTCGCGCCCCAACCGAGCTGGCGAACCGTCTCGCCCGGCCGCACCGGCCCGGCGGTCGGCAGCTTCGCCGGGGTGATGTTCATCGGGGTGACTTTGATCAGCATGAGGTCGGCCAGCGTGTGGTTGTTGCGGCTGCCCGGCACCGGCCGGACCACGGTGCCGAGCCGCTGGTCGAGATTGCCGACGCGGAACTCGATCCGGGAGTCCGCGATGGGCTCGGCGGCCTCGGCGAAGCAATGGTCGGCGCCGATGATCCATTCGCGGCTGATCGCGGTGGCGGTGCACTCGGGCTTGCCGTCGACCAGCATCCGCACCGCCCACGGGCCGTAGCCGGAGACCGAACCACCGATCACGGCCGACGCCGGGGTCGCCACGGCGACGGCGGCCAGGGCGGCGGCTGGGGCCAGGACAGCCAACCGGCGGAGCAGCATGATCAGGACATCCCTTCGGCAGCTGGCGTTACAACATCAAGACGCGGCAGCTGGCGACTGGTTGCGCCTCGTGAGCGGCGATTCCGGAATCGCCGCTCACGAGGCATCCGGATTCAGGACTTGTCCGCAGCCTGAGCCACGAAAATCCCCGCCTCCAGGAATGCCCGTCACTCAGCCGGAGACTGACTGTCCATCGCTCGGCGAGCAGCTGCCTGGACCTGACTGTTGGGCGTCGAGCGAGTCCAGATCCCGCTGGTGTGCAACATAAATCGCGGTTTCAAGGAAGTACGACGTCGAGCCGACGGTGTCCGCGTAGGCCTCGTACCGGACTCCCTCAGCAACGTCTCCCTGTCGTTGCGCGGCCAGGTAGATCGCTGAGCCGCAGTCGCGAAAGCCGGAGCGACGACCCCGGCCGCCACGGTCATCGCGGCGAGGACAACCGCGGCCGCCAGTCTCCGAACTCAGCAATTCGACATAAGCTTCATACCGGGTGGATATCCCCCAGGCCAGCGGACGTTACCGAGCATCGGCCGCAGTCCCGCCGGTTGACATGTCGGAAACTTCCGACGTAACGTAGCGTCATGCCCGACGACGTCTTCCTCGCTCTCGCCAGCCCCGTCCGCCGGCGGCTGCTCGAGATCCTCGCGGACGGCCCGCACACGGCGGGCGACCTCGCGGCGCGGTTCGAGCTGAGCCGTCCGGCGGTGGCCGAGCACCTCAAAGTGCTGCGAGACGCCGCGCTGGTCCGCGACGAAGCCGTGGGGCGGCAACGTTTTTACCACCTGGAAAGCGACCCGCTGGAGCAGGTCGGCGAATGGCTGCACCCGTTCGAGCGGTTCTGGCGCAGCCGCTTGCGCAGCATGGCCGACCTGCTGGAAAACGAGGAGGAAACCCCGTGACGTACGCCCGCATCGGCAGCATCTCGGTCGACCAGTTCATCGCCGCCGCCCCGGAAAAGGTCTGGCGCGCGCTCACCGATCCCGAACTGCACGCGAAGTGGTGGGCGCCCGGCGACATCGGCCCGGACGTCGGCCGCGAGTTCCGGCTGGAGATGCCCGGCTTCGGCTCGATCCCTTGCCGCGTCATCGAATCCGAGCCGCCGTCGAAGTTCGTCTACACCTTCAACGGCGACTGGACCCTCACCTGGACGCTTGTCGCCGAGGGCCAGGGCACCCGGCTCCTGCTGAACCACTCCGGCTTCGACCTGGACGACAAACGCCAGGCGGACGCGTGCGAGCGGATGGGCCCCGGCTGGCGCGACGGCGTCCTGCCGCGGCTGGCGAAGCTGGACCTCGGCTGACCCTCTCAGGCCGGACGGCGAGCGTAGACCACCGCTTGCGGCACCTCGCTGTCCAGCTCTTCCACCCATTCCGCCTCGACCGTGAACCCGGCCCCGCGCAACCACTCCGACACCTGCACGGGCTGCCGACGGTGGACGTACAGCTGCATCGCATGCCCGCCGTAACCCTGTGTCTTCAACCGGGCGACGTCGCCGACGTGGAAGCCGATCGCGACCGGCGCCCCGGGCTTCAGCACCCGATAGAACTCCGCGATCGCCGTGGGCACCTCCTCGTCCGGGACGTGGATCAGGGCCCACCACGACAGCACCCCGGCCGCCGAAGCGTCGGGCAGCGGGAGCGCGGTCATCGAACCGACCGCGAACCGCAGCCCCGGGTGATCCCGCCGGGCCACCTCGATCATGCCGGGAGAAAGGTCCAGTCCGAACGCGTCGAGACCAAGGCTTTTCAGGTGCGCGGTGACGTGCCCGGTGCCGCAGCCGACGTCGGCGACCGGGCCGGTTCCGTGCACCAGCGAGGCGAACAAGCCCAAGGTCATGCGCAGCGAAGGACTTCTGGCGATCGAGTCGCGCAACCGGTCGGCATAGCTGTCGGCGACGGTGTCGTACGAAGTCCGGGTGTCGGTCAGCCAGGTCTGCACGACGGCCACGCTAGCTCACCGGCGCGCCGAACCAGCGGCGAAGCGCGGGCTCTAGCCCGTCCGGATCACCAGCCCACGCCACATATCCGTCCGGCCGGACCAGCTTCGCCTCGGCACCCGTCTCAACGCTGTGCACCCGATCCGCCCACCGTGTCGCGAGATCGCGGAACTGTCCTTCGGGATCCACGAGAACGCCGCGTCCGGTCCGCAGTTCCGCACCGAGATCGTGCGCGGGCAACCCGACCAGCGGATGGTCCTCGCTGCCCGGAATCGCATAACGGAAACCCATGCCGGACAACATGTCGTCCAGCAGGTACTGGACCTCGGGCAAGCGCACCAGCTCCGTGAACAACGACCGGACCGCGGCCGAATCGGGACCGTCGTCCAGGAGCAGCGACTGCGCCTGGACGTTGCGCAGCACCGCCGCGCCGACCGGATGCCGTTCCGCGTGATAGCTGTCCAGCAGTCCCTCGGGCGCGGTGCCGCGAACCGCCGCACCGAGCTTCCAGCCGAGGTTCATCGCGTCCTGGATTCCGGCGTTCATGCCTTGCGCGCCAAAGGGAAGGTGCACATGCGCGGCGTCGCCGGCGAGGAAGACGCGGCCGTGCCGATACTGCGCGGCCTGCAGCGCGGCGTTCGTAATCCGGCGTGCGTAACGAAGTTCGACCAGTTCCACGCGATCGCCGAAGACCGTTTTCAGTCCGGTGCGGATCTCGTCCTCGGTGACCGGGATGTCCCGTTCCCGCGACCAGCCGGGTCCGCCAAAAGTCAGACGGCGGAGCGGGCGGCCTTCGGCGTCGACGCCGAGCGGGAACACCTGCGCGCGATAGCCCTCCCGGGTGATCGTGGTCATCGGAACCTCGGCGCTCAGCCGCACGTCGGCGGCCACCATGGTCTCGGTCCCGGGACGGCCGGAGAACTCCGCGCCCAGCAGCTTCCGGACCGTGCTGCGCCCGCCGTCGGCGGCGACCAGGTACTGGGACCGGATCGCGGTGCCGTCGGCGAAGGTCGCGGTGACGCCGTCCGCGTCTTGCTCCAGCCCGGCCAGTTCGTGATCCCGACGGACCTGGATTCCCTCCGCGGCAAGGTGTTTCTCCAGAAATCCCTCGATCACCACCTGCGGGACCGACCGCCACGGGAACCGGTGGCGCTTGCGGACCAGCGGCAGCAGATTGCCGGCGAAATGCGCGGTGGTGACCGGATAGTCGCCGGTGGCCAGCAACGGTTCGAGCAGGCCGCGCTGGTCGAACGCCTCCTGCGTGCGAGACTGCAGCCCGCCTGCCTTGGACAGTTCGCTGGCCTTCGGCAGCCGGTCCGCCAGCACGCAGGACACTCCGGCGAGCCGCAGTTCGTTCGCCGCCGTCATCCCGGTCGGCCCGGCGCCGACGACGAGCACCTCGACAGTCATGATCTCTCCCCTCCTGGGTCGGTGTGTTCGGAACCGACTCTCGGCCCGGCGACGGCCCGCGAGCCAGAAAGCGAGACGATTGCGGCGGATTCCGACCTGAGTAGTCTCGAACCGGTGGATTCCGACTACGACGACCTCGACCGCCAGCTGGTGCACGCCCTGCAGCTCGATCCGAGGGCCCCGTTCAGCACGATCGCCGACGCGCTCGGCGTGTCGGATCGCACCATCGCGCGCCGCTACGCCCGGCTCCGGTCGACGGGAGCGGTCCGGGTCGTAGGCGGCGTCAACGAGACTTCCGGTGCGGTGCAATGGTTCCTGCGCATCCGGTGCGCGCCCGCCGCGGCGGTGGCGGTCGCTGAGGCACTCGCGCGGCGGCCGGACACCGCCTGGGTGAGCCTGACGTCCGGCGGCACCGAAATCACCTGCACGGTCCGCACCGAAAACGAGGCCGACAGCGAAGCGTTGCTGCTGGCCAAACTTCCCCGCACGCCACGGGTCGAGGGCGTCACCGCGCATTCGGTGCTGCACGCGTTCTACGGCGGGCCGGACAGCCTGGTCGCCAAGCTCGGCGTGCTGGACGACGCCACCGTCGCTCGGTTGCGCCCGCCGCCGATCCCTCTCCGGCCAGGCCCGGCAACCCTCGACGACGGCGACCGCGAACTCCTCGCCGCGCTGGCCGCCGACGGCCGCGCCGGGTTCGAACAGCTCGCCGCCGAGACCGGCTGGTCCCCCACCACCGTCCGCCGCCGCATGGCGGAACTGCGCGAACGAGACGTGCTGTACTTCGACCTCGATCTCGATTGGCGGTTGCACGGCAAGGGAATCCGGACGCTGCTGTGGCTTTCGGTCGCCCCGGCGGCGCTGGAGGAGGCCGGGGCCGCGCTGGCCGCGCACCCGGAAGTCGCGTTCGCCGCCGCGACCACCGGCCCCACCAATCTGTACGCGACAGCGGTGTGCGGCAGCCAGCACGAGCTGTACCGCTACCTCACCACCAGCGTCGCCGCGCTCCCCGCGGTCACCCACGTGGAAACCGCACCGGTGATCAAGACGGTCAAACGGGTAGCGAACCGGCTGTGACGCAGTACGAACGGGCGCCCTCCCGGTCAGCGGTTGACAGCGCGGCGGTGGTCCGTCAATGATTCGTTCGGCTTTCCCCGGTGGGAAATTCCCGTACGCGTCCGCGAACTGTCCCCGAGTTTTCGAGGAGACATCGATGTCATCGGTCAGCCGCCGCAGATTCATGCAACTCGCCGCCGCCACCGCCGCCGGCACGGCCTTGCCCGCGAGCATCGCGCGGGCGGCTTCGGTGCCGGCCGCCGTGCGCTCCGGCACCCTCGCGGACGTCGAGCACGTGGTCGTGCTGATGCAGGAAAACCGGTCGTTCGACCATTATTTCGGGACCCTCAACGGCGTCCGCGGCTTCGGCGACCCGCGCCCGGTTTCCCTGCCGAGCGGGAAATCCGTGTGGAACCAGGCCGACGCGAGCGGCGCCGAAACCCTGCCGTTCCGGCCCGCCGAGGACAATCTGGGCCTCACCTTCATCGAGGACCTCAACCACGACTGGAACGGCACGCACACCGCGTGGAGCACCGGCCGGTGGGACAAGTGGATCCCGGCGAAAACCCGCACCACGATGGCGTATCTGACGCGCAAGGACATCCCGTTCCACTACGCGCTCGCCGACGCGTTCACCATCTGCGACGGCTACCACTGCTCGATGCTGTCCTCGACCGACCCGAACCGGTACTACATGTACACCGGCTGGACCGGAAATGACGGTTCCGGCAACGGACCGGTGCTGGGCAATGAAGAATCCGGCTACGGCTGGACCAGTTTCCCGGAAATCCTGGAAAAGGCCGGGGTTTCGTGGAAGATCTACCAGGACATCGGCAACGGTCTCGACAAGGAGCACAAGTGGGGCTGGACCGATGACGCCTACATCGGCAATTACGGCGACAACTCGCTGCTTTACCTGACCCAGTACCAGAAATCCGCTCAGGGCACGCCGCTCTACGACAAGGCCCGCACCGGCACCCACGCCGCCGCGGGCGACGGTTTCTTCGACCACCTCACCGCGGACGTCAAAGCGAACCGGCTGCCGCAGGTTTCCTGGATCGTGGCCCCGGAGGCGTACTGCGAACATCCGGCGTGGCCCGCCAATTACGGCGCCTGGTATGTCTCCGGAGTCCTCGACGCGCTCACGTCGAATCCGGACGTGTGGAGCAAAACCGTCCTGCTGATCACTTACGACGAGAACGACGGTTTCTTCGACCACGTAGTCCCGCCGTATCCGCCGCGCGACGCGAACTGGGGCAAGTCGACGGCGAGCGTCGCCGGCGAATGGTACGAAGGCGGTGCGGCCGCGTCGTATCTGACCGGAATGCCGTACGGACTCGGCCCGCGCGTGCCGCTGCTGGCCGTCTCGCCGTGGAGCACCGGCGGCTGGGTCTGTTCGCAGACTTTCGACCACACGTCGCTGATCCAGTTCGTGGAAAAGCGTTTCGGCGTGCACAACCCGAACATTTCGCCGTGGCGCCGCGCGGTCTGCGGCGACCTAACGTCGGCGTTCGACTTCACCGGCGCCAACAGCGGCGTCCCGTCCCTGCCCGGCACCGGCGACTACCAGCCGCCCGCCGACCACAGCACCCCGCCGACCTATCACCCGGTGCCGCCCTCGAACGGTTCGCTCCCGAAGCAGGAACCCGGCACCCGCAAAGCACGCGCGCTGCCGTACGACCTCGCCGCGGACACCGAAGCCCGCGACGGCCGGATGTACTTCACCTTCACCAACTTCGGCGACGCCGGAGCCGGATTCCACGTGACGTCGAAGATGCGTTCCGACGGACCGTGGCCGTACACCGTCGAGGGTCACAAGTCGGTCAGCGACAGCTGGCATCTGCCCAGCGGCGCGGGAGATTGGTACCAGTACTCGGTTTTCGGCCCGAACGGCTGGCTCCGCGAACAAGCCGGAACAATCGGCGGCCTGGGCCCGGAGGTGACTGCCCGGCACGACGCTGGCTATGTGACAGTCACGTTCACGAACCCGAGCAACCGAACGGTCACCTTCACCGGCATCGACGCCTACGCGCCTACCGAGGCTTACCAGTACACGCTCGCCCCGGGCACTTCACGAGCGGTGCCGAAGTGGGGCGTGGCGAACGGCTGGTACGACATCACGGTGAAGGCGGATCACGACGGCCAGTACGTCCGGCGTTTCGCGGGCCACGCGGAAACCGGCCAAGCCTCGACCAGCGACCCGGCCATCGCCACCAGCTGAGCGGTCCGTGAGGGGAACCCTGAGGGACTCAGAGTCCCGCAGGGTTCCCTTCACGGCTTTCGGAAGCCAGCCACCACCAGACCAATCACCGCCAGCACCACGGCCAGCCCGCCGAAGCCCGCGCCCAGTGTCGCCGCCGAGGCGATCGCGCCGACCAGCAACGGTCCGCCCGCGTCGCCCAGTTCGCGGCCGACCTCAGCCGCGCCCATCGTCTGGCCGAGCCGTTCCTTGGGCGCGGCGCCGGCCAGATGCGCGAACCCGATCGGCGTCGCCACCCCGACCCCGGCTCCGATCGCGACCGCCGCGGCCAGCACCCCCGCGATCCCCGGGATCAGCGCCCCCAACGCCAATCCGGCCGCGGTCAGCAGCAACCCGCCGGCCATCCCCGGCCCGTCGGGAATCCGGCCGGCGTCGCGGAGCCGGCCAGCCCACGGCTGCACCAGCGCGGAACACAACGCCAGCACCGACACCACCGCACCGGTCGCGACCGTGCCGAGCCCGCTCGCCGCCCCGGTCACCGGCAGGAATCCGATGCCGACCGCGAGCGCCGCGGTCGTCCCGGCCAGCACCGCGGTCGGCCGCACGAACCCGGGCTCGGCCAGCCGGCGGGCGAGGTCGAGCACGGTCTGCCGCTGGCGCGGCAATGGCTCCGGCGCGGGCACCACTAGCGCCGCCCACCCCGCGACGGCGAAGGCCAGCACCGCGAGAGTGCCGAACAGCAAGGAAAACCCGCCCAGCATGATCAGCACGCCGCCGAGCAACGGGCCGAGCGTGTACCCGACGCTCTTCCAAGCACCGTAACCGCCGAACGCCCGCCCCTGCCGTTTCTCCGGCGACAACCGCGCGACCAGCGCCCCGGCCGCAGGCGAGAAGGCCGCCGCGGCCGCTCCCTGACCGAACCGGGCCAGCCCGACCGCCGCCGGATTCCCCGCGACGACAAAGGCCGCCGACGCCAGCGCGAACGCCAGCAACCCGCCGAGCAGCACCGGCCGCGGCCCGATGCGGTCCGCCAGCGACCCGAACACCGGCTTGAGCACGACCTCGGCGCCGTCGTAGACCGCGAGCAGCAGTCCCAAGGTCAGCAGGGAATCGCCGTGCGTGTACGCGCCCAGGCTGGCGGCGATGCTGTGTGCCCCGAAGGCGGTGACGAACCCGGCGGCGTACAGCGGACGCAGCTCAGCGGAACTCATGCGAAACTCTCACCTCTGTCGCGGGGACTGGAAAATCCGCCCGGAGCAGTCGGCGAACAGCCGCACGCCATCCCGAGCCACGCTCAACTCACCACGACCCGTCCGAACCCTCACCACCGCGGCGCGACCAGCCAAACCCGCCCGACGCGGTCGGCGAACAACCGCACCGGCCCCAGCCGCGTGCGCATCCACCCGAAGCCCTCACATCTGGTGCAGGGCTTCGAAAACCCGCTCGGTGTACTCGGCAAGCCGCTCCGCACAGTGCTTCAACCGCTGCTCCGCCTCCCCGGCCGAAGGCGCGCCGAACACGTCCCGGGCCTTCAAATCCCGATACCAGCGCCGCAACCGCTCGAGGCTTTGCTCTTCCTCCTCCAGCTCGGCCATCGTGAACTTGACGATCCGGATTTCCTTGTCGATCTCGGCGTCGAACTTCCCGCAGTCGGCCAGGAATTCCGTCCACTCCTCTTCCCGATCGGCAGTGAACAGCTCCACCAGCCGCGAACCGTCCCGTTCGGCGGCGTCGAGCGTGATCACCTCGCCCTCGCCGCGTTCGGCCAGCTCGGTGACCCGCGCGACGCCGCCGGCGAACCCGGGCACGTCCGGCACCGCCCAGGCGCCCTGTCCGAGCGACAACGCGCCGACCCGCCGCAGCTCGCGCCACACGGCGACCCGGTGCCGCGACGGTCCGGACGGCACGCGCACCACCAGCACCAGCCACTTGTCGTCTGCCACAGCGGCGAATGTATCACGTGTTACATCGAGTGAGGTAGCGAAGCGAGGAACGCGCCGACCGTCCGGTCCGCCAGCACGCGACGGTCCGCCAGCGGCAGCGAGAGACACTGCAGCGTCACGCCGTCGATCATCGCGAACACCTGCGCCGCCACGTCCTCGGACAGTCCGGCGTGGACATACCACTGCCGCAGCTCACGATCGAGCTTCGCGTTTTCCTTCCGCAGCACCGGATCCACCACAGCCGCCGCCGCGTACGCGAGCCACACCCGGGCCCGCCGGGAGCGCGGTTCGTCCAGCGGCAGCCACAGTTCGACATACCCGGCGATCGATTTCGGTTGCGCCGCTTCGATTTCCGCCAGGAACTGCTCCCCCGCGTACTCGAAACCGGCGCGCACGAGATCACTCTTCGTCCGGTAGTAGTACTGCACCTGCGCCGGAGAAACGCCCGCCGCCGCGGCGACCGTCCGCACGCTCAGCGCGCCGATTCCCTGCTCTGCCAACACCTCCAGCACAGCATCGAGCACATGGGCAGCCCGCTTCACCGCCGAGACGCCCCCGCGCGCGCCCGCCACGCGACGGCGATCAAATCGAGAATCCCGATCACTCCCACCACGACGCCGACCTGCCGCAGCCCGACCACCGGCGTCTCGACGTCGTGGAACACGAAGTACAGCACCGCGCCGACGACCACCATCAGCACGCCGACCACGACGTGCCCCCATTTGCCGTTCATCCGAACCCTCCTATACGAACGTACAATACGACCGTACAGGACTAAGCGGCCTTCCGTGCCGCCAATCGCTCGACAATCCCGGCCTTGCTCCGCTCCGCCCGCTCCACCGCGAACCCGGCCGCCGAGAGCAACGGCAGCGGCCGGCGGGTCAGGTAATCCCCCAGCTGCCACACCGTCAGCTTCTCCGCCAGCCGCTGCACGGCAAGAACGAACCACCGGTCGCTGCCGACGTGGTCCAGCAGCAACAGCCGCCCGTCCGCCCGCAGCACCCGGTGCATCTCCGCGATCGCGGCGCGTTCGTCCGGGACGCCGCACAGGCCCAGCGTGCAGACGACCGTGTCGAACGAGCCGTCCGGGAACGGAAGGGACTGCGCGTCGGCCTCGGTCAGCGTCGCCTCGCGCCCGAGCGAAGCGGCCCGGCTTCGCGCGAGATCCAGCATCGACGGGCTGAGGTCGATCCCGGTCAGGCGCACGTCCGGCGGGTACAACGGCAGATTCCGGCCGGTCCCGACGGCGACCTCCAGCACCTCCCCCGAAGCCTGCCCGCACACCCACTCGCGGCCGTCGGCGAGCAGTGCCCGCTCGACCCACGCGATGTCGCGGTCGTACCGCGGCGCGGCCTTGTCCCACGTCCGCCGCAGCCAGTCCGTTCCCCGCTCCGCCATCGTCGCGAACTCCTCTCCGTCCGTGGTCCTTCCCAGTACCCTCGCATCCCATGGGGGACTTCGACTACGACGCGGAACTGCGCCGCTACGACCGGCACCTGCGCGAGGCCGCCGACGTCCAGCCGGACGACCACGTCCTCGACCTCGGCTGCGGCGCCGGGCAGACCACCCGCGCCGCCGCTCGGCTCGCGATTCGCGGCAGCGCGCTGGGAGTCGACCTGTCCGCCCCGATGCTCGCCCGCGCCGAGCGAGCGGCCGCGGACGTGCCCAACCTCCGGTTCGCCCGGGCGGACGCGCAGGTCCATCCGTTCCCGCCGGCCGCGTTCACGCTCGGGCTGAGCCGGTTCGGCACGATGTTCTTCGAGGATCCGGCCGCCGCGTTCGCCAACATCGCCCGCGCGCTGCGGCCCGGCGGGCGGCTCGTGCAACTGGTCTGGCAGGAGCGGCGCCGCCAGGAATGGGTCACCGCGATCCACCGCTCGCTCGCCGAGGCCGATCCGCCGGACAGCACCGCGCCCGGCGACGCCTTCTCCCTCGCCGATCCCGCGACTGTCCGAAGTGTCCTCACCGCGAACAGATTCGCCGACGTCGAACTGGCCGACGTGCGCGAACCGCTCTGGTACGGCCCCGATCCCGCCGCGGCGCTCGACGCGGTGCTCCAGCTCCGCGAAGCGAGCGACCTGATCGCCGCCCGTGCTGCCGGCGACAAAGACCGAGCCCTCGCCCGGCTGCGCGGCGAAATGACGGAGCACCACGGCCGCGACGGAGTCTGGTTCGACGCCCGGGCGTGGCTCGTCACCGCGCGCCGGACGTGATGTCACAAACTCCCGGCGGCCGGCGTCCTATGGGCGATCGTCCCCAGAACGCGAAGGAGCCACCCATGACAGCGCCCGGCGAAGCGAGCCCGGACCTCGCCACCGAGACCTTCCTCGCCCACCGGAACCTGCTGTTCACCGTGGCCTACGAAATGCTCGGCTCGGCCGCCGACGCCGAGGACGTGCTGCAGGAAACCTGGCTGAAATGGGCGGGCGTCAACCTCGGCGAGATCCGCGAACACCGCGCGTACCTGGTCCGGATCACGACCCGCCAGGCGCTGACCCGGCTGCGCACACTCGGCAGGCGCAAGGAGTCCTACATCGGGACCTGGCTGCCCGAGCCGCTGCTCACCGCGCCGGACGTCGCCGAAGACGTCGAACTGGCCGACAGCGTGTCGATGGCGATGCTGCTGGTGCTCGAAACGCTGAAGCCGACCGAGCGCGCGGTGTTCGTGCTGCGCGAGGTCTTCGACGTGCCTTACGACGAAATCGCCGAAGCGGTCGGCAAAACCCCGGCCGCGGTGCGCCAGATCGGGCACCGGGCGCGGTCGCACGTGTCCGCCCGCCGTCCGCGCGGCGACGTCACGCCCGCCGAGACCCGCGGCGCGCTCACCGCGTTCCAGCAGGCCGTCGAGACCGGCGATCTGCAGGGACTGCTCGACCTGCTCGCGCCGGACGTCGTCTTCCTCGGCGACGGCGGCGGAGTGAAGCAGGCGGTGCCGCGGCCGATCGTCGGCGCGGACAAGGTCGCGCGCCTGCTGACCGCCGGGCACGTCCGGCTCCCCGCGCCGCTGCGTCCGACGCAGGTCAACGGGCACCCGGCGCTGGTGCTGACGCTCGACGGCGAGGTCGACACCGTGCTCACGCTGCGCATCGACGACGGCAAGATCACCGGCCTGTACGCGGTGCGGAATCCGGCGAAGCTGTCGCACATGGACTCGGAAACCGCGCTCCGCCGCTGACTCCCGGTGAGGCTACGCACAGTAGCCCTGGCTCTGGCGCGCGCCACCCGTACGGACCATGCCATCCTGGTCCCGCCAGGGGCGGCCCGACGGGCCGCCGCCGTACCGAGGAGAGGACCGACGTGGGCGTTGTCAGCTGGATCGTGCTGGGCCTGATCGCCGGGTTGATCGCGAAGGCCCTCATGCCGGGCAAGGACCCGGGCGGCTGCATCATCACCATCCTGCTCGGGATCGGAGGCGCGTTCGTGGGCGGCTGGATCGGCAAAACGCTGTTCCACACCCAGCTCGGGACGTTCTTCGACCTGCGCACGTGGGGTCTCGCGGTGCTCGGCGCGCTGGTCATCCTGACCGGCTACCGGCTCATCGTGGGCGGCCGGCGCCGAGACTGATCCCCGGGGGCGGCCCGCTCGCCGGACGCGGCGGGCCGCCCCCGCTCAGCGGATTCCGAACGGATTTCGCGCCCCTCGGCCGGCGCGCCCCGGATCCCCCGCGAGGCCTCGAGTTGAACGCGACCCCGGTTTCCGGCCGTTTTTCGTGGCAGAATCAGCGGAGAAGTTTCGGCCAGGTCGACGGGCGGAGCGGACGATGGCGCTGCGCGACCACGAACAACATCAGCTGGACGAGATCGAACGATGCCTCGCCCAGGAAAGTCCGCGCCTTGCCCGCCGGTTCGAGAAGTTCCGCCCGATGCCGGTGATGACCTTCGCCGCGGCCGCGCTCGGCGTGCTCAGCGTGTTCCTCACCGGCCTGGTCACGCTCGTGGTCGGCTTCGGCATGGATTCCGCCCCGCCGATCGCGGTGGGCGCGGTGCTCACGACGGCGATCCCGCTGGCGATCATCTGGTTCTACCGCTGCCACTGGCGCTGACGCCCGCCCCGGCCTGAAACTGCTGGCGCGGCGGGGAAAGCGCCCTCAGGCGGCGACGCGCCCGCGCCCGCGCCCGAAACGACGGAACAGCGCGAACCCCGCGATCGCCGTGACCAGCTCCCAAGCGACCGTCGTGATCACCGAAACCGACAGCACGTCGATCCGGTCCGGAGACGACGACCGCAGCTGCCCCCGCGCATCGACGCGGACCCGCGTCAGGCCGCGCGCCGCCGGGTCCGAGCGCAGCGGGATGTTGGCTTCCTCGGTGCCGCCGTCCGGGGCGGTCCACGTGACGCGCCGGGTGTCGGGCATCGCGGCGCCCTCGGTCCCGCGCAGCGCGCCGGACTCGGGTGCGACGGCGGCCATGACGGACCGGCCGGGCGCGCGGTCGATCGCCCCGGTGCCCTGGCGGTGGATCCACAGGCCCAGCCAGACCCCGGCCACCGCCGAGACCGCGACGGCCGCGGCCAGGACGGGAAGGAGGAACACGCGACCGCGCGGCGCGGACGCGCGGAAACCACCAGCAGCCATGCCCTAGAGAATGCCGGGAAAACCGGGAGCACGGCAGTGTTTGCGGACAAATGTGCCCAAGTCGCAGGAAAAGGCGCCCGCGACGGGCAAGCGACGCCCGGTTTCACCCGTTCTTTTCACTCATTCGTGGGTAACGCCACACGGAAGCAACCCGGACGCGAACAGCGACTCTCGAGCACCGGTTCACCGCCGCGCCGCGGTGTTCCATTCCCGATCGCCCGCGCCGCGTGGTTTCTCGCCGCTGTCTTCCGGCAGTACGTGAGATTCCTCCGGGCGCGCGATCATTCCCCGTCACCCGCCGGACGCGCTCAGCAATGCCTGCCCGGTGGACGTCACCGCGTGCCGAACCGTGTTCCCGTCTTGTTGGCTCTCCACCAATCCCGCGCGACGCAGAACTCCCGCGTGCTTGCCCGCCGCCACCGGCGTCACGCCGATCTCCCCGGCCAGTTCGGCCGTCGACCGCGGAACGGCCAGCGCGTGCAGCGCGCGGGCCCGGGTGGCGCCGAGCAGGTCCGGCAGCGGGTCCGGCACGGCGCCGTCCGCCGGAATCGCGCGCTCGCCGGGCAGGCCCCAGACCACCGGCGGCTCTGGTCCGGTCGCCGGATCCGGTTCCACGACCCGGAAATAGGCCGGGATCACGAGCAAGCCTCCGAAGTAGACACTGCGGTCCGCGGACGGCTCCGGGCCCTCCCAGCGGATCGGCGCCGCGGCGCGGGTGTCGCCGGCGGACGGCCACATCGGAGCCTGCCGGGCCGTGCCGTACGACGTGAGCGCCGACCCGAGCAGAGCGCGGGCCCCGTCGGCCAGCTCCCCCACCCACGAGGGCGCGACCCCGTGCACGAAAAACGTCTGGAGATCCGCGCGCAGCCTCGTTTTCGGGACGTGCACGAGGCCGTCTCCCGCGACCGGGCCGATCTGCCGCCGCTCCGGCCGTCCCAGCGCGGCCGCACGCCGGACGGCCGGTTCGCCGCGGCCCCCGCCGGGCGGCAGCGCCTTCACCGCCCGGGCGCGGATCTCCAGCGCGGACCCCGGACGGGGTTGCGGAAGCAGGCTCTCTCTGCGAAGTTGCTTGCGGGCGCGGGCGGACCAGACCCGCAGCCCGCTCGCCGGACGGCGGCTCTGCAGCGCCGTGAGGCTCAGCACCAGTTCCCACAGCGGATCGGGGCCGGTGCGCCGCCTCGTCCGGCCGAAATCGTCGTCGGTGAAATGAATGCGCAACGCCATGTGCTCCCCCTGCCCCCCGACATGGTTGCGCTTCCAGAGTGCCGCGCCGATCCGCCGCTGTCCAGGCGCGTTTTCCGTTCGGGGAAAGAACCCACCGAATGCGAGCGAATCTCGCTGAATCAGGTGGTCCGTCTACAGACAGTTCACGGCGCGACCGCGAAAGCGAGACAAATCGTCTCGCCGATCGGGCGTGCGCATTCACCGGACGCGCGCCGTGCCCGCGCGGAGGCCGCCGGATCCGGACTGCGCGGCCTGCCTGCCCGGTTAGCGCGCCGCGGCGGAGTGCCGATGGACCAGCAGTTCCCGACATTTGCCGCAGCGATTTCCCCCACCCGGGCGACTATTTCCGCCACGGAATGCGAAACGGAGCCCGGCCGCGTGGGCCGGACCCCGTTTCCGGTGCCTCAGTGCGTCGGGCTCAGCCGAGCAGGAGGCCGTTGCCGCCGGCGACGGCGTTGTCGAAGCGCTTGGAGATCTCG
>NZ_BAAAHV010000001.1:0-9689 GCF_039525725.1 Amycolatopsis albidoflavus | reverse complement strand
CTACCGCGCCACCGTCGGCGACGGCCCCATCCCCAGCCTCTACCGCACACCCCCGCCCGACGGCCTGCCCCTCGGCGACTGGGTCCACAAGCAATACCAGGCAGCCAAGAAACGGGAAACTGAGCCGCGAGCTCCGTCAAGCCCTCGTGCAACGCGGACTGCCCGTACCCCGATAGCCGCACCGCCTGCCCGCAGCGACCGCACTGTGCACCCGGCCAGCTGTGACCATGAGCGCTTCGTGTCGCCGGAGCGATGACGTGACGTCCGAATCAACGCTTCGTTGTGCGGGGCGATTGACGCCTGGTGTGAATCGGGTGATCGAAGTGCCGCCTCGGACGTTGGCCGAACGGGACGGGCCAACGCGCCGCACTGATGCGGCGGCGGCAGGATTCGAGAGCGTGGCAAACCTCTCGGAGAACGGACACCGGCTGCGGACAACACGCCTGGCCACACACCGATTCAGACGTTCCGGTGCCAGACTGTTGCCTGTGTCCGACAGCCCGACCTACTCCGACCGCGCCGGAACGCCGATTCCGCGCGTCAGCCGTCATCCGCCACCTCAGCACCGGCCTGGCCCCTAAACAGGTCGCCCGGCTCCTCGACCTGTCCGTCCACACAGTCAACGACCATCTCAGATCCATCTACGGCAAGACCGGCGCGCACGGCCGGAACGAACTCATCGCCGCACTCAACCCATGACGAACGGGCCAGCCCACCGTCGGACCTCCGACCGTCGTCAACATCAAACCCACAACCGCGTTGGGCCTCCGGCCAGCTCCTGCCACACCCCCCGCCGTCACCGCCGACCGCTGCGGCGGTCTGCGGTCGGGCAGCCGGGACGTACGGACGTGCCGCCCATCCAACCGCAAGCTCATCCGCCCTGGTCGGCAACCATGCGTCAGACCCGTGCAGCGACAACTGGCGTCTGCAAGCGACAACTATCGCCTGTGGTCACAACCACTGTGACTGTGCGCGCTAGTTGTCACCGAAGCAGTGCGCGATCTGGGAGCCAGGTCGCGGTTGTGAGGGATAGTTGTCACCTGCTGTGCACCGTATTTGTCACCCCGTTGAAGCGGTGCGGCGACGGGGAAGTCAGCGTCGTGCCAGACGGCTGGTTCGTTACCGGCTTAGCCTGCGCGCGATCCTGCGGAACTACGGGTTTCCAGCGGGGTGAGTTGACGGGGCTGCGGCGTTCGAGGAAGACAGGGTCGTGCCAGATGCCGTCGCGTTGGACGATGCGTTCGCGGACGCCGGTGATGCGCTGGCCGGCGAAGCTGTTCAGTGCAAGGCTGACGCGGTGGCTTTCGCGCGGGCGGCGGTCTACATCATCGACGGCCTGCTGCACAACGACTCTGCCATCCGACTGGGCGATCAGCGATCGGCTGCGCCAGGGCATCACCGCCGCATCGGGTTCCGACCTTCACGACGCCCAGCACCCGGCCGGTTTCCTCTGCCGGCCGTTCGGGTTTACGAGGCAGGTGGGTGGTCGATCAGCCGGGCGCGGAGGTCGTCGGCGTCGGGGTGGTGCAGGTCGTCGAGGATCGCCAGTGCCTGGTGCCAGGAGTGGTGCGCGGCGTGGGTGTCGCCCGCGGCCTGGTGCGTGTCGCCGAGGCGGATGACCGTGTACGCCTGCGGATGGCGGGTGCCCACTTTCCGGTACAGGTCCAGTGCGGCGTGGTAGCAAGCGACGGCGCGCTGGTGCTCGCCGAGGTTGTGGTGGATGCAGCCGAGGCTGTCCCAGGTGTGCGCCTCGCCGTAGCTGTTGCCGGCGGTTTGCTGCAGTTCGAGCGCTCTGGTGCAGTAGCGCAGCGCTTCGGCGTGCCGGCCGAGTTTGGTCTGCATCCAGCCGATCCCGTTCAGTGCATCGGCTTGGCCTGCCCGGTGTCCGACCGCGCCGAACAGTTCGTAGGCGATTTCGTCGTGCTCGATCGCGTTCTGGTAGTCGTCTTGCAAGTAGGCGGCGACGCCGAGGACGGTGTGACTGCGTGCCTGGCCGAGCGGGTCGCCGAGCGACTCGTCGAGGGCGAGCGCGCGGACCGCGCTGGCGCGGGCGTCGGGATAACGGCCGAGCCGGATGTATGCGCGGCCGAGTTCGCGCAGCGACCGTGCCTGCCCGTGCGGGTCGCCCGCGTGTTCGGCCGCGGCGATCGCGGCGAGCTGAGCGGCGACCGTCTGGGTCCAGTGCCCGTCGCGGATGCAGAACTCCGCCACGCTGCAGGCGAACTGCCAAACGTGCGTGTCGAAACCGGCGTCGGTGGCGCGGTCGACGACGCCGGGAAACACCGGTCGTTCGGCTGCGAACCACTGCCACGCCCGCTCGCCGTCGGCGAACTCGCCGACCACGGCACGGGGCTGAGGCGCGGCCAGGGACAGCTGGTCGTTGAACGGGTCGAGCAGCAGCGCCGCAGCGTGCGCGGTATGGAGGTAGTGATCGAGCATGCGGCGCAGGGCGGCATGCCGCGCGTGCTCGTTCTCGTCCTGGTGCGCCGTTTCCGCCGAATACGCGCGCAGCAGATCGTGGCAGGCGAACCGGTCGCTGCCGGTTTCGGCGAGCAACTGTGCTCGGGCCAGCTCGGACAGGGCCATCCGGGCCTGCTCGCGTCCGGTTCCAGCGAGACTGGCCGCGGCCGGCAGCGAAATGTCCGGGCCGGGATGCAGGCTCAACAGCCGGAACATGCGCGCCGCCGCGGTGCCCAGCGTCCGGTACGACCAGGAGAACACGGCGCTGAGGTCGACGCAGGCGTCGCCGATGTCCATGCCCCGCAGGCGATCGCGGACCTCGCGCACCTGGCCCACCAGCTCGGCCAGCGACAGCGTCGGGGCTAGGGTCGCCCGCGCGGCGACGAGGCTCAACGCCAGCGGCAGATGCGCGGACAACTCGATCAGGTCGCCGGCCGCCTTTGGTTCGGCGGCCAAGCATTCCGGGCCGAGTCGGTTCGCCAGCAAGTCACGGGCTTCGGCTGCGGTCATCAGGTCCAGGGACACGGCGCGCGCACGCTGGCTGACGATCAGGCCGCCGAGCCGGTCGCGACTGGTGACGACGGTCAGGCATTCGTCCGAGCCGGGAAGCAGCGGCCGGACCTGACCGGTGTCGCGGGCATTGTCCAGCATCACGAGGATCCGGCGACCGGCCAGCCGGGACCGGTAGAGCGCCGACCGGTCGGCGAGACTCGCAGGTATCCGGTCCGCCGGCACTCCGAGTGCGTCGAGGAAACTCCCAACCGCCTCGGCGGGCGCGACCGGCTCGCCGCTGGGGTCGAAGCCTCGGAGGTTGACGTAGAGCTGCCCGTCAGCAAACCGGTCCGCGACCTGGTGCGACCAGTGCACCGCGAGAGCTGTCTTGCCCACGCCCGCGGTGCCGGTGACCACCGCGACAGCGACGCTGTCCCGCCGGTCCAGCAGGCCGTCGAGTTCCTTGAGCTGGGCCTCCCGGCCGGTGAAACCCGGCACCGCGCCCGGCAACTGCCGCGGCACTGGGGCGCTCGGCCGGGCCGGGACCGGGGCAAGGCCGTCGCGCGCGGCCGCGAGCAGTTGTTCGCAGCGGCGCGGATCGAGTCCGAGTGCGTCGGCGAGCCGGCTCACCGACGACAGCCGCGGCTGTCGTCTCCCTGTCTCCAGCACGCTGATCGAGTGGACCGACACCCCTGATCGGCCCGCCAGTTCGTCTTGCGTCCAGCCGGCCGAGAGCCGACAGCTGCGCAGAAGCTCGCCGAAGGCACTACCGCCCATTTCCTCCCCCTGGAAACGGTCAGCCGCCGAAACGGCACAAGCCAGTCAACCTATTATCGGCCAACTGGCTGTGCGTTTCAACGGTGCCGCGGCGAGCGAAGAGACGGATCGGGCCCGGCGGGCGTGGTCCTTTCGGCGGCAGGAACTAGACGATGCAGGCCATCGCGCCAGTCCCGCCGCCGTTCCGGACTCCCTTTGGCGCTAGTACTGGCAGTCCGGAATGAGGTGTTCGTTGGCTGTGGTGCTGTTGTCCACGTAGGGCGCGTAGACCCACGCGTACATCTCGATGGACCCGGGGTGGTCGTCGGGGTCGTTGTAGTACAGGTGCGTCGCGTGGTACCAGCGTTTGTCGTGGCCGTTCGCGGCGTATCCGCGGCTGGTATAGCAGTCAGCGTCGATACCGTCGGTGGTGGCCGGGTTCGGCCTGGTGTGGAGGTTCGGGGCGACCTTGTTGGCCTCGACGGGGAATACGTAAGCAGTGTTGTACACCCCCGCGTTGTGCGAGGTGTTCAAGTGGATTCCGACATCCATCGGGGCCGCGTGCGCCGGCGCGGCGGCCATCCCGCCCAGCGCCGCCATGCCGATGGCTGCAGCGGTCGCGGCCAGCTTCTTTCCGATGCGCATAAGCTTTTCCTCCTGAGCGAATGGCGACGTCGCATGGCGATCGCCGCATAGTCCGACAAGACGTTGTACCGAGGCTGTCTTCCTCGACCGGCAGAAGGCGGTCCCGTGCTTTCCCGCCCCTGCCGCTGCACAACATCCTCTCCGCCCTCGAGTGGGAACTCCATGACGACGGCTTGTCGTTCGCTTGCCGTTCGCGGCCCACGGCCGATCCTCGTTCCGGAAACCGGTGCCGCCTGCCCCCAAGCTGAAAGCCCCGACCAGATCGGCACTTGTGACAGAAATCCATCACAAGCGACGACTACGGCGCACAGGCACACCTGGTGTGACTGTGCGCGCTAGTTGTCACCAGATGCGGCCGCTACATGGGCTCCCGTGCTCGGTTGTGCATATTTGTTGTCGTGTGATGTAAGAGGTTTCTGTCACCGGTGCGGTGAACCTTCCCTGTGAGGAGCCGAGGCTGTCGGCGGTGGCCCAGCTAGCCGAGGACGCCCGACTGGTCGTCTGCAACCGGCCGCCGAAACCTTCGGATGCCGGTCCGCCCGGCGACGTTCGGGTTGCGCTGCCGGATCGCATGCTTCCGGTTGCGAGGGTCAGCGAGTGACAGGCCAGCGCTAGGAGGATGACCAGGAGCCGACCGAGCCCGAGAGGCGTCGCCGCCGCGGGTGCTGGGCTTCGCGGCGGGGTCAGCGGGTCAGCACGGTGAAGAGTTCTTCGCGGCTTGTCACGCCGAATTTCCGGTAGATGGCTTTGAAGTAGTCGTTGACGGTGTGTGCGGAGAGATCGAGCCTGCGGGCGATCTGCTTGATGGGCAAGCCGCCGAGCGCCTGCTCGACGACAGCTTTCTCCCTGTCGGTGATGCCGCGGCAGGTGGCGACCGCGGAAAGCAGGTCGGCGGCGGAGGCGGTCTGGACGGTGACTGCCACGTCGCCGGGCCTGGCGCCGTGGAGCGGTTGTGCGTGAATGCTTGCCCAGCCGCGGGAGGTGGGCACCGTGCTGACCGCAGGCGGGCCGCCCCGGCGAGCGGCGACCACCGGATTCACCAGAACGATTTCGGGGCCGGGTTCGCCGCCGCGTGCGGGGTTGGCGGCGAGGTCGCGCAGCCACTCGCGACCGGCCGGGGTCGCCGCGGTGATCCGGTCGTCGCGGTCGAGGACGAGCGTGCCCGGCACTGATCCGCGGGCCGGGCTCGTTGGGATGCCCGCGGCGAAGCGCCGCACCGCGGCGGTCAACGGCCCGCTGAGCCGCTCGGCGTACCGGATCTCGTCGGCAGTGAACGGGTTCGCTCCGTGCTCGCGCGTCAGCCCGAACGCGCCCCAGGTCCGGCCGCGCACGGTGAGCGCGATGCGCAGATCGATGCCGATCCCCTCCGCGGCCATGAGTTCGTTCACTGCCTCGGTGGCGCGGGTCGCGGGCCGGCCGGAGTCGAGCATCGCGGCCAGGCTGCCGCCCAGCGCGGGGTTCAGATAACGGTTGGTACGACAGTGGTGCGCCATCCGAAAGCCTGCCCGTAGGCCGTATCCGGTCTTGCCCGCTCGCATGACGACTGTGCCGGTGGCCGGATCGACCCCGCCCATCAAGCAGGCGTATCCGTCGTGGGGCAGGCCTGGGCCGAGGATCCGGGAGAATTCCGCGGCCAGTTCGTGGAGCGTGTCCGCTTCGCCTGCGGCGCCCAGTGTCGTGCGGGAGACCGCGTCGATCGTCGGTGCCATCGCTCAATCCTAGTCGCTGTCAACCCCCTCGGTCATGGGATTACCGCGGTCCGGCCGGGGCGGCACCATTGTTGCCGGGCAGGCACTTCTGCTTTACCCGCAAGGGCAAACGGGCGCATCGGCACAGCGCTGGGCAGATCCGGACATCCGGCCGGGAACTGTCGGCTCATCTGATACGGAAACCGGAATTAACGGCGAAGAATAGAGGGGAAAACGCGCATGAGATTGTCACAGAAAGCCGGGATGGTCGCGTCGGCGTTGACGCTGACGACGGGACTGGCAACGTCAACGGCAGTCGCTGCCCCCAGCGCAGCCTCCGCGGCGACACGGCCTTCGATCGCGTCGGTTTCGTTCAGCGGGAGCGGCGGATCCGGTGTCGCCTCGCCCACGATCACGCTCACCGGCTCCGGTTTCGGGGCCGCCCCGCCGCCCAGCACCCCGGACAACGTCACCAGCTGCGGCACGTACACCAACAACGGCTTCGTCTTCGGCAACCAGTTCCACTTCCTCGACGACAACAACTTCGAGGCCGGGGCCAGCAACCCCGACGGCAGCGCCAACTGCATCGGCATCATCCCGCTGTCGTGGAACGACAGCCAAGTCGTCCTCCGATTCGGCAACGCCTACGGCACCTTCGCCCACTGGTACCTGTCCAACGGCGACGGGTACGCCATCTCCGCCAAGGACGGGCTCTTCGGCGGCACCGTCAGCGGGCTGAACTGACCGAACCGTCCTCGAACGACACCGTACCCCGGTGAGCCGGCCGAAGCCGTCGGCCCACCGGGGTACGCCACGAGGCTCCCATCTCGCCGGAGGGGAAGGGCGGAGTGCGGCAACGACAATCCCCGCCGGCGAACGCCGGCCCTGATCAGGACTCCGGACCTTGCAGATCACCCCCGAGAGAAGGTGCCCGCCCGCGCGACCTCGCCGAGAACCATCCACAGGTGCTGATCATTCACACGTCACTGGCTGTGACTGTGAGCGCTAGTTGTCACCGGAGCGACCCGCGATTGGGGAGCCAGGGCGCGGTTGCGCGGGATAGTTGTCACCGACTGTGCGCCGTATCGGTCACTACGTCGAAGTGGTGCGGCAACGGGGAAGTCGGCGTCATGGCAAGGCGGCGTGTTCGAGCACGTTGCCGTCAACGGACACGGCGTTGTGGTGCTTGCCCGCGTAGGGGGCGAGAACTGGGACGGCCGCGATCTCCTGGCCGCCTGTGAGCGGGACGGGACAGGCGCACACGGCGAAGTTCCAGTTGTCGGCGGCGTGGGGGCCAACTGCGACGAGCGGGGCGCTGTCGGCCAGCGCGGGCGCGGTTGTGATGAGCACCGCGCCGGTCCCGGCGAGGACCGCGGTTGTGATGCGTGATGGTTTAAGCACGAGCGCAACCTAGCGGCTGCCGCGGAGCGAACGGGTCGTGCTCACCCGATCTGGCCCTGGCTGTGCCTCGATCGAGGCACAGCCAGGCGACGATCGGTCGCGGTGTCGCGACGCCTGCCCGACCTGACCCCTTGGGCCAGTGGCCAAGGCGGCAAATCTGCACTGAATGATCTTGAAAGGCCTGGGGTCGCTGGCAGCGTCAGGCACTCACCGCCCTCGCTCCGGCCGCAGGGCCGGCGAGCACCGTGCTCGCGCCGCTGGCCTGCCGGGCCGCTGATGCCTGGCGGGCGGTGGCCGGCGGGGCGCCGCGGCGGGCGAAGGCGAGGATCCGGTGGAGCCGGGCGGGCGTGGTGGCCGCGAGGGGGCGGGCGAGCGCGACGGCCAGCAGCGGCAGCGCTCTCCGGTGCGGGGGCAGCCGGGGGCGCGGGGGCAGGGCGACGGGCCCGCTCATGCGGGCACGACCAGGCCGGCGGAGCGCAGTTGGCCGATCACGGCGGTCACGTCGCGTTCGGCCTGGTCGGCGCCGATGCGGTGGCGGTCGGCGAGTTCGCGGCCGATCGCGGTCGGGGTGCGGCCCTCGAGCAGCCTGTGCAGGATGCCGGCCCCGGTGGGGTTGAGTTGCCAGTAGCGGCCGGTGTTCATCTGCAGGAGCACGGTGCCCTCGGGGGTGTCGGCGGTGACGACCTCAGTGTGCAGTCGTAGGCTCATCGGCCCTCCTGGGCAGGTCGGGAGAGGTTGCGGCGGTGCGGAGCCAGGCTTCGCAGCCCAGCGCGGGCTGGGCGGCACTTCCCGCTAGCGTCGGGTCTAGGCGGACATGCCGCGACTGCTGCGGGCGGTGGAGCCGTCGTGTCGTCGCCGCCGTGTTGGCCGTGGCTCGGCGACGAACGCCAGCGGGTCGGTTCCCCGGAGGGCATGCATTCGTCAACGTCGTGCCGACCGGTCGCTGCGCACATTGCGGAGTGCGGGCCGCCCTTTCCGGGCGGCCCGCACTCCGTCTCACTCGGCTAGTGTTGAAGTTCGTCGAGCCGCTTTTTCGCGGCGGCGAGTTTCGGGCCGTAGGTTGCGGGGTCGGTTTGATTGAGCACGGTGAAGATGTTGACCGCTTCCTGAGCGAGATGCACCGCTTCGGGTTTCCGGCCGACGCTGAGCTGGAAGTCGATAGCGGGGTACATGATCCACTCGCCCAGTTGCGGCCGGTAGGCCGGGTTCCGTGCGGCCAGCGGCCGCAGGATGTCCAGGCCCTTCACCGCATACTCCGCCGCCTTCGGCATCATCTCCTGCTTCAGGCCGATAGCCACACCCGTATTCAGGTTGGCCCTGGCGGACTGATACCTCAACTCGTCATCATTCGGATTCTCCGCCGACAACTGCGCCGACAACCCGATCGCCTCGTCCCCCACCTTGATCGCCTCGTCGAAACGACCAGCCGACGCGAGGAAGTTCGGAGTCGGCCACAACGCCCAGTCGGCCAACTGCCTCCGGTAGGCCGGATTCCGTGCGGCCAGCGGCCGCAGGATGTCCAGGCCCTTCACCGCATACTCCGCCGCCCTGGGCATCATCTCCTGCTTCAGGCCGATAGCCACACCCGTATTCAGGTTGGCCCTGGCGGACTGATACCTCAACTCGTCGTCATTCGGATTCTCCGCCGATAGCTGGGCCGATAGTCGGATGGCTTCGTCTCCGATCTTGATGGCGTCGTCGAAACGACCGGCCGATGCGAGGAAGTTCGGGGTCGGCCACAACGCCCAGTCGGCCAACTGCCTCCGGTAGGCCGGGTTCCGTGCGGCCAGCGGCCGCAGGATGTCCAGGCCCTTCATCGCGTAGTCCGCCGCGCTGGGCATCATCTCCCGGCTAATACCGAGCGACTGCGCCAAATTCATCGCCGCACCCGCCATACGGCGCACTAGCTCATCATCCCCGGGATTCTCCGCCGACAACTGCTTGTACAACGCGATCGACTCGTCGCCGACCCTGATTGCCTCCTCGAACCGACCCGCCGAAGCCAGAAAATTAGATGACGGATACGCCAGCCACTCCGCCAACTGCCTCCGGTAAGACGGGTCTATTCTGGCGATCTCGCGCGCGATTCCGAGGCCTTCGAGGGCTTTTTCCGCTGCTTCCTTGTGCTTGCCGGCGTCCCACAACTGTTGTGATTCGGTGATCAGGTTCTGTGCGGCCTGTTTGTCTGAGGTTTCCCCCGGGGACCGGACACCGGGTTTCATGCCGCGTGGGCGTGGTGGTGATGGT